>NZ_JBHJXQ010000001.1:686034-2036794 GCF_042274785.1 Microbacterium sp. NPDC056003
GCCGGCGCGGGGCGCGGGGGGGCGGCACCCGTCCCCCCCGCCCCCCGCCCCGCCCCGGGCGGTCCCCCGGCGGCCCCCGCGACAGCGACCCGCGGAGGCCGCGCCACCCCCTCTTCTCTTGTTCCTGTTCAGGTCAGGCTGCGTCGGTCCCGAGGGTGCCGAGGTACAGGCCGATGACCTTCGGGTCGTTCAGCAGGTCGCGACCCGTGCCCTCGTAGGCGTCGCGGCCCTGGTCGAGGACGTAGCCGCGGTCGCAGATCTGCAGGCAGCGGCGGGCGTTCTGCTCGACCATGATCGTCGTCACGCCGGCCTTGTTGATGTCGGAGACGCGGATGAAGGCGTCGTCCTGACGGACGGGAGACAGACCGGCGGAGGGCTCGTCGAGGAGCAGCACCGCGGGGTCCATCATGAGGGCCCGCGACATCGCGACC
The DNA here is from genome assembly GCF_042274785.1 of Microbacterium sp. NPDC056003. Taxonomy (NCBI): domain Bacteria; kingdom Bacillati; phylum Actinomycetota; class Actinomycetes; order Micrococcales; family Microbacteriaceae; genus Microbacterium; species Microbacterium sp. NPDC056003. The sequence continues at coordinate 686,466 of NZ_JBHJXQ010000001.1, forward strand.
ATCTGGCGCTCACCACCGGAGAGCGAGCCGGCGCGCTGCTTGAGGCGCTTGCCGAGCTCGGCGAAGATGCCCGTGACGAACTCCAGACGCTCGGCGTACTGCTTCGGAGCCTGGTACAGGCCCATCTGCAGGTTCTCCTCGATGCTGAGCGACGGGAAGACGTTGTTCGTCTGCGGCACGAAGCCGACGCCGCGGGTGACGAGCTTGTCGGACTTCAGCCCGACGACGTCGTCGCCGTTCACCGTGATCGAGCCCGAGCGCACCTTGACCATGCCGAAGATCGCCTTCAGCAGCGTCGACTTGCCGGCACCGTTCGGGCCGATGATGCCGATGAGCTCGCCCTTGCGCGCGACGAGGTTCGCGCCCTGGATGATGTTGATGCCCGGGAGGTAGCCGGCGTACAGGTCCTTCACCTCGACCACGACACGGTCGGTGCGCGCGGCCTCGGACGAACCCGATCCGGTGGTCGAGGGTGCACTCGATGTGTTGCTCACTTCTTCTCCTCCTCGGCCTCGGCGATCGAGGCCTCTTCGGCCTCCTTGATCTCCTCGAGCAGCTCTTCCTCGGCCGCGCTGTGCTCGCCGGCCACGCGGCCGGTGACGACGCCGAGGTCGACGTCCTGGTGGCTGCCCAGGTAGGCGTCGATCACCGCGGCGTCGTTCATCACCGTCTCGGGCGGGCCTTCGGCGACGACGCGACCCTCGGCCATGACGACGACCCAGTCGGCGATGTGGCGGACCATGTGCATGTCGTGCTCGACGAAGAGCACGGTCATGCCGAGATCCTTGAGGTCGAGGATGTGGTCGAGCAGCGACTCGGTCAGGGCCGGGTTGACGCCGGCCATGGGCTCGTCGAGCATGACGAGGGTCGGGTCGCTCATGAGGGCGCGAGCCATCTCGAGGAGCTTGCGCTGTCCGCCCGAGAGCGAAGCCGCGTAGTCCTCTGCTTTGGCGTCGAGCTTGAAGCGCGCGAGGAGCTCCATCGCCTTCTCTTCGTTGTCGTCGTCCTGCTTGCGCCACATCGCGGGGATGATGCTGGCCCAGAGCCGCTCACCCTTCTGCGACGTCGCACCGAGCTTCATGTTCTCGAGCACGGTGAGCAGCGACAGCGCCTTCGTCAGCTGGAAGGTGCGGACCTGGCCCATGCGGGCGACCTTGAACGACGGGATGCCCGACAGGTTCGTACCGTCGAACGACCACGTGCCCGAGTTGGGCTTGTCGAAGCCGCAGAGCAGGTTGAACAGCGTCGTCTTGCCGGCACCGTTGGGTCCGATGAGGGCGGTGATCGCCCCGCGCGGAATCTCCAGATGCTCGACGTCGACGGCGGTGAGGCCGCCGAAGCGGCGCGTCACGTTGTCGATGACCATGATGGGGTCGTTCTTGGCGACGCCGGGGGCGGCGTCGCCCTTCGCGAGCCCGGTCGTCTTGGGACGACGGACACTGCCGGTCGCGGTGGTGACCGCGCCCGTGTCAGCGGGCGCGGAGCCTGCTGCCGGCGGCGTTTCGCCGTCCGGCGTCACGGGCTCCGGAGGCGTGCTGTTACTTGACAAAGGTCAGCTCCCTCTTGTTGCCGAAGATGCCCTGCGGGCGGAAGATCACGATGAGCATGAGCGCGACACCGACGAGGATGAAGCGCAGGGTGCCCGCCTGCACCGACGAGATGGGCAGGATGCCCGAGTTCGCCAGCGCGGGGAGGACGTTCCCCAGGAAGCCCATGATCACCCAGAAGATCACCGAGCCGACGACGGGACCGAACACGGTCGCCGCACCGCCGAGCAGGAGGATCGTCCAGATGAAGAACGTGAGCGAGGTGGTGTAGGTGGCGGGGACGACGGCCGACGGGAGCGCGAAGACCACGCCGCCCAGCGCACCGAAGATGCCACCGATGATCAGGGCCTGCATCTTGTAGGCGAAGACGTTCTTTCCGAGCGAGCGCACGGCGTCTTCGTCCTCGCGGATGCCCTTGAGCACGCGGCCCCACGGGCTGCGCATGAGCGCCCAGACGAGGTAGACGGCGATCGCCAGAAGGATGGCGCCGAACACGCGCACCCACAGCTGGTCCGCCGTCCACGTCCATGGGCCGAAGCCGTACGTGCCCTCCGGGAACGGGTTCGCCGCGCGGAACCCGGCGTGGTACCCACCGAGGCCGTCTGCCGAGTTGGTCCACTCGTCGAAGAGCTGCGTCGTGAGGGCCAGTCGCACGATCTCGGCCGCCGCGATGGTCACGATGGCGAGATAGTCGGCGCGCAGGCGCAGCGTAGGGATACCGAGGATGATCGCGAAGACCACTGAGGCCAGGCATCCGACGATGATGCCCACCCACCAGGGCCACCCGAAGGTGAGGATCGAGATCGCGTAGCCGTAGGCCCCGAGCGCCATGAAGCCCGCCATACCGAAGTTGAGCAGGCCCGCGTAGCCGAAGTGCACCGCGAGACCGGTCGCCGCGAGGGCGTACGCGATCGTCTCGGGGCTGAACAGCCAGTAAGCCGTGTTGTTGAGAATCTGTCCCCAATCCATGGCCTAGCCAAGCCTCTCTTTACGACCCAGGAGACCCTGCGGCCTCACCAGGAGAATGATGATCAGGACCGCCAGCGCGCCGACGTACTTCATGTCCGGCGGGATGCCGAGAAGCGTCGACAGCTCGACCAGGATGCCGACGATCAGCGCGCCGATGAGGGCGCCGAACGCGGTTCCCAGGCCACCGAGCGTCACGGCGGCGAAGATGAGCAGGAGCACCTGCACGCCCATGTCCCACTTCACACCGGGGCGGAAGTAGGCCCACAGCACACCGGCGACGGCGGCGAGCGATGCCGACAGGATCCAGACGATGCGGATGACGCGGTCGACGTTGATGCCCGAGGCCGCGGCGAGGCCGGGGTTGTCGGAGATCGCTCGCGTCGCCTTGCCGATGCGGGTGCGCAGCAGCCAGTACGCGACGGCGAGGAGGAGGACGATCGAGATGCCCATCGAGACCAGGTCGATCCACGACACGGCGATCGGGCCGAGCCGGATGTCGCGCGGTGCGCCGGCGCCCGGCAGCTGGTACGTGCCGCCGCCGATGAAGAACTGGTACGTGTAGCGGATCGCGAGCGACAGACCGATGCTGACGATCATCAGCTGGACGAGACCGAGGCCCTTTCGCCTGAGCGGCCGCCAGAGGCCTGCGTCGAGTGCCCAGCCGAGTGCCGCACCGGCGACGACGACGATCGGGATCGTGATCCACATCGGGATCGCGAAGTTCACCCCGAACACCAGCGCGATCACGGCGCCGAAGGTCAGCATCTCCGCGTGCGCGAAGTTCGTGAGGCCCGTCGTACCGAAGATGAGCGAGACGCCGACCGCGGCGAGCGCCAGCAGCAGACCGAAGTTGATGCCGTTGATCAGGCGCTCGCTGAACTGATCCCAGAACGACGTCGTGACGCGCTCGCCCTCGCCGAGGAAGAGGTTCACGATCTTCGTGCCGGTCGCCCCGAACTCCACGTCGAACTCCGCCGTGGTCCCCGAGTTCGGCTGCATGCCCTCGGGCAGCTGAGCGGGGTCGACGATGACCCCATCAGGGAGGGTGTCCTCATCGACGACGAGGGTGTACTCGTCCTTCTCGGGAACGTACAGACGCCATTTGCCGTCGACGTCGGTGATCGTCTCTGCGTCGAAGCCGCCGCCTTCGACCGAGATCACCACGTCGGGGACGGGCTCGCCGTCGAACGTGATGACTCCGCCGAAGTAGAAGTCGGTCTGCTCCTGATCACCCCCAGGGGTGTCCGGTGCAGTTGCAGAAGCGTGCGCGCCGGACGGCGAGGCGAGGAACAGCATTGCTCCTGCCATCAGCACTCCGACGAGCACGACGACCCAGCGGGGGTAACCCCTCGTGGCCACAGTCGTAGGACCCACAGAACCTCCAGTTCAGCACGATGCACAACCGAGGCCCGGGTCGCATCGGCCGTGATGAACGACGGTACGACTGTAATGTGTCGGCCGCATTTCCCCTAGTTACTCCGACCCACCTGTGACCGGATCGGAATTGGTCCAGCCAAGGCGCTCGGCGGCGGCGACCGTCGCCGCCCTCACTGTCCGGTCGCGCGGGAACAAATGGCTCCGGTCGGCGCTTAGAATCGGGTACGGAGCGTTCCCGCGCACCGGCCGTCGTCGACCACCTGAGAAACGCGCCGCGAGCGCAGGAGGACCATGGAGCACAACGACCCCTTCGGCTTCGTCGGACTGACCTACGACGATGTCCTGCTTCTGCCAGGACACACCGACGTGATCCCGAGCGAGGCCGACACGTCGTCGCGTGTGACCCGCCGCATCACGGTGGCCACGCCCCTGCTCTCGGCGGCGATGGACACGGTGACCGAGGCGCGACTCGCGATCGCGATCGCACGCGAGGGCGGGATCGGCATCATCCACCGCAACCTGTCCATCCAGGAGCAGGCCTCGATGGTCGACCGCGTCAAGCGCAGCGAGTCGGGCATGATCACCGACCCGATCACCACGACGCCCGACGCGACCATCGAAGAGGTCGACTCCCTCTGCGCCCAGTACCGCATCTCGGGGCTCCCGGTCGTCGACGCCGATAACCGCCTGGTGGGCATCGTCACCAACCGCGACATGCGCTTCGTGTCGGGCTTCGAGCGGCAGACGACGAAGGTGCGCGACGTCATGACGAGCGAGAACCTCGTCACCGGCCGGGTCGGCATCAGCGCCGGCGAGGTCATCGCGCTGTTCGCGCAGCACCGCGTCGAGAAGCTGCCGCTGCTCGAGGAGGACGGCACGCTCGCGGGCCTCATCACCATCAAGGACTTCGACAAGAGCGAGAAGTATCCCCTGGCGACCAAGGACGAGCAGGGCCGCCTGCGTGTCGGAGCGGCCATCGGGTTCTTCGGCGACGCGTGGGAGCGTGCCGAGGCGCTGCGCGACGCCGGGGTGGACGTCATCGTCGTCGACACCGCCAACGGCCAGTCCGCCGGCGTCATCGACATGGTCCGCCGGATCAAGGCCGACGCCTCGTTCGAGCACATCGACGTCATCGGCGGCAACGTCGCGACCCGCGAGGGCGCGCAGGCGCTCATCGACGCCGGCGTCGACGCCGTGAAGGTGGGCGTCGGGCCGGGCTCCATCTGCACGACGCGCGTCGTCGCGGGTGTGGGCGTCCCCCAGGTCACCGCGATCTACGAGGCGTACCTCGCCGCGCGCGAGGCCGGCATCCCGATCATCGCCGACGGCGGCCTGCAGTACTCCGGCGACATCGCCAAGGCCCTGGTCGCGGGCGCCGACACCGTCATGCTCGGCTCGCTCCTGGCGGGCACCGACGAGTCGCCGGGCGAGATCGTCTTCCAGGGCGGCAAGCAGTTCAAGATGTACCGCGGCATGGGCTCGCTCGGCGCCCTCCAGACCCGCGGCAAGAAGACCTCCTACTCGAAGGACCGCTACTTCCAGGCCGACGTGCCCAGCGACGACAAGCTCATCCCCGAGGGCATCGAGGGCCAGGTCGCGTACCGCGGACCGGTCTCCGCCGTCGCCTACCAGCTCGTCGGCGGCCTGCGCCAGTCGATGTTCTACGTCGGCGCCCGCACCGTCGAAGAGCTCAAGGCCAAGGGCAAGTTCGTGCGCATCACGGCCGCCGGACTCAAGGAGTCGCACCCGCACGACGTGCAGATCGTCGTCGAGGCGCCGAACTACAAGCGCTGAGCAGGGCGAGCTCGCGCAGCAGCGGGCAAGCCGAGACAGCGCATTCGCGACGAGACAGCGCCACTGGAACGTCGTCTCGTCGCAAATACGCCGTCTCGCCGTCCTTTGATGGCCACGCGCGACGTCTCGCCGCGAGAACGCCGTCTCGCCGGGCGTCGAGTGAGGGAACAGGAGAGCGGATGCTGCGGCATCCGCTCTTCTGTTCTCAGCGGTCGATCCGGAACGGCGCCGCCGCCTGCACGGTGTCGTCGACGGCGAGATGCGCGAGCACGCCGCCGACGGCCGGCGTGAACTTGAAGCCGTGGCCCGAGAACCCCGCGCCGACGACGATGCGTCCGCGGCGGTCGAGCACGAAGTCCTCTGTGTCGGTCGAGGTGTACGTGCAGCTGATGGGCTCTGCCGATGCCGGATCGAGACCGGGGAACCAGTCACGCACGTAGTCCTCGAGGCCGCGCGCGAGCTCGGGCGTCGGCTGAAACGAGCGGAGGTCCGGATCGACGACGGGGCCGACGTGGTGGAACCCCACCTTAACGCCTTCGCCGGGCGTCGGCATGCCGTAGGTCTGTCCCGGGTGCGGAGCGTGCCCGGCTGCGCCGCTTCCGCCGAGGAAGTGGTTGAACGACGGCCACGCGTCGCCCGGGGAACGCGGCGCGACGTGGGCGGGGCTCTCCTCCGTGACGGTGAGGCGCGGCAGCGGGAACCCCGCCGGGAGCAGGCGGCTGGTCCACGCCCCGGCGGTGACGATGACCGTGTCAGCGCGCAGTACGTAGCGTTCGCCGCCCGACTCGACCGTCACGGTCACGCCGTCCGGGTGCTCCGCGACATCGACGACGGCGTGACCGAAGCGCACGTCGGCGCCGTGCGCGCGCGCCGCCTCTTCGAGCGTGCGCAGGGCGGCGTCGGCGCGCACGACCCCCGCATCCTCCGTCAGCAGCACGTCGCCCGCGAACCGCATGCCCGCCCAGCGCTGCGCCGCCTCCCTCTCCGAGAGCAGCTCGGCCCGTTCGCCACGCGCCGTCAGCGCCTGGTGCACGTGGGCGACGAGCGCGTCGTCGCCGTGGGTGACGAGGCCGTGCAGCCGCAGCAGCGGTTCGCCGGTCGCGCGAGCGAGGTCGTCCCAGCCGGTGCGCGCCGCGGCGAGCAGGTCGAGGTAGTGCTCCTCGCCGTAGGCGTTGTTGAAGTTGCGGGTGGCGCCGTGCGAGGCGCCGCGGGTGTGTCCGCGCTCGAACTGCTCGAGGGCGATGACGCGATGGCCACCCCGGGCCAGCTGCCACGTGGTAGCCAGGCCCATCGCGCCGGCACCGATCACGACGAAGGGAATGCGCTCGCTCATACTCCCATCCTTCACGCCCTGAGCCGGTCGGCGAGACATCGCATCGGTGACGAGACAGCGTTGCACGCACGACGTCTCGTCGCAGGTACGTCGTCTCGCCGGCACACGACCGTGACACTCGCCGGGATGCGGCGCGGTCGCTACCCTGATGCCGTGATCAGGCAGCGGCGTCACCCGGCGGCGACCCAGCGCACCACGCGTCTGGAGGCCTTCACCGACGGCGTCTTCGCCATCGCGGCCACGCTCCTCGTGCTCGATCTCACCACGCACTCGCTGGGCGAGGTGGAGTCCGACGGCGAGATGTGGGCGGCGCTCGGCGACATGTCGCTGCTGATCACCAACTTCGCGCTCAGCTTCGTGCTGCTGTGCCTGCTGTGGATGGTGCACGTGCAGCAGTTCGAGCACGTCGCGCGCGTGGACGCCACGATGGTGTGGCTCAACAACGGGCGACTGCTCTTCATCGTGCTCGTGCCCTTCGCGACCAACCTGACGACCGAGTACTCCGAGTTCCTCGCCGCGCGCCTGGCGATGCCGCTCACCTTCTTCCTCGCGATCCTCTTCGGCTGGCTGCAGTGGCAGTGGGCCGTCCGCAACCGCGAGGTGATGCTGCCGGATCTCAGCGGAGCGGATGCCGCCGCCTACGGCCGTGGCGCGCTCAGCGCCGTCATCATCGGCGCCCTCGTCGTCGTGACCGCCCCGTGGATCGGCTCGTGGGCATTCCTGCTGTTCCTGCTGGACGGCCTTCTCACGCGGCTGCTGCGGGGCACGGACCCCGACTGACCGATCTCGACCTGGTCGGGAGCCCGGCGTATCGTCGGGGCCATGTGCCGGAACATCCACACTCTCCACAACTTCGAGCCCGCGGCGACGTCCGACGAAGTGCACGCCGCGGCACTCCAGTACGTGCGCAAGATCGCGGGCACGACGAAGCCGTCGAAGGCCAACCAGGAGGCGTTCGACCGCGCCGTGCATGAGATCGCCCACGTCACGCAGCACCTGCTCGACGACCTCGTCGCGGTCGCCCCTCCGAAGAACCGCGAGGTCGAGGCGGCGAAGGCGCGCGAGCGGGCGATCAAGTCGGGGCGGTACGCGGCTCCCGCCGCGTGAGCGTGCCCACCGTCGAGCGTGGGGCGACGGCACTCGCTCGCGGGTGCTGAGCGTTCCGGCTCGTTCGTTCGCTCGACGGCCGAGGGCCGGATAGGCTGATCGGCTCCCCGGACGGCGACGCATGCCGCACGGAGCAGACAGGGAACCACCGTGGGGTACATCGACATCGCCGCCGTCTCGTACGCGCTCCCCGACGGGCGGCCGCTCCTCGACGAGGTCTCGTTCCGCGTCGGCGAGGGCTCGACGACGGCTCTCATCGGTCAGAACGGCGCCGGCAAGACGACGCTGCTGCGCATCGTTCGGGGCGAGACGCCTCCGCTCTCGGGCGTCGTCTCGATCGACGGCGGTCTCGGCGTCATGGACCAGTTCGTGGGTCACGACGAGGCCGGGCAGACCGTGCACGACCTGTTGATCTCCGTCGCGCCCGACCGGGTGCGACGCGCTGCCCGCGAACTCGAGGACTCCGAGGCGGCGATCATCGAGCACGACGACCTCGACACCCAGATGCGTTACGCCAGCGCCTTGGCCGACTACGCCGAGGCCGGCGGCTACGAGTACGAGACGGTATGGGACACCTGCACCATCGCGGCGCTCGGCATTCCGTTCTCCCGCGCACGCTTCCGCGAGCTGACCACGCTCTCGGGCGGTGAGCAGAAGCGGCTCGCCCTCGAGGCGCTGCTGCGCGGACCCGACCAGGTGCTCCTGCTCGACGAGCCCGACAACTACCTCGACGTGCCCGGCAAGCGCTGGCTCGAGGCGAAGCTGCGCGAAACGACCAAGACCGTGCTGCTCGTCTCGCACGACCGCGAGCTGCTCGCCCGGGCGGCCGATCGCATCGTGACGCTCGAGGCAGGGGGCGCCGGCAGCACCGCGTGGGTGCACGGCGGCGGGTTCGGCACGTACCACCGCGCACGCGACGACCGCATGGCCCGCCTCGACGAGCTGCGCCGCCGGTGGGACGAGCAGCACGTGAAGCTCAAGGCGCTCGTGGCGACGCTCAAGGTGAAGGCGACGGCGAACGATTCCTTCACGTCGCGCTACCGCGCGGCCCAGACACGACTGCGCAAGTTCGAAGAGGCCGGCCCGCCGCAGGAGCGCCCGCCCGAGCAGGACCTGGTGCTGCGACTGCGCGGCGCCCGCACCGGCCGGCGCGCAGTGGTGGCGGAGCAGCTCGAACTCACGGGCCTGATGAAGCCCTTCGACCTTGAGGTCTGGTTCGGCGACCGCGTCGCGGTGCTCGGCTCCAACGGCTCGGGCAAGTCGCACTTCCTGCGGCTGCTCGCTCGCGGTGGCACCGACCCCGACGGACGCCTCGGGCACCTGACGACGACCGGGGCGGGGCTTCCGCTCGTCGACCACACCGGCCGTGCGGTGCTCGGCGCCCGCGTGGTGCCCGGCTGGTTCGCGCAGACCCACCGGCATCCCGAGTTCACCGGCCGCTCCCTTCTCGACATCCTCCACCGCGGTGAGGATGCCCGCGCAGGACTGCCGCGGGATGCCGCGAGCAGCGCCCTCGACCGGTACGGGCTCGTCGGCCAGGCCGAGCAGACGTTCGACAGCCTGTCGGGCGGGCAGCAGGCGCGGTTCCAGATCCTCCTGCTCGAGCTCTCCGGCGCCACGCTGCTGCTGCTGGATGAGCCGACCGACAACCTCGACCTCGTCTCGGCCGAGGCCCTGCAAGACGCGCTCGCCCGGTTCGAGGGCACGGTGCTCGCGGTGACGCACGACCGCTGGCTGGCGAAGTCGTTCGACCGGTTCCTCGTCTTCGGGGCCGACGGACGCGTGTTCGAGTCGGATGCGCCGGTCTGGGACGAGGCCCGTGTCGCCCGCGACCGCTGAGCGGGATGAGGCCGCAAGAAGCCCGGCGGGTAGGCTGAGGGCGTGAGCATGGACATCGAACTCGGCCGCGCCAAGCGCGCTCGCCGCGCGTACACGTTCGACGACATCGCGGTCGTGCCGTCGCGGCGCACCCGAAACCCCGAGGACGTCTCCACCACGTGGACGATCGACGCGTTCAGCTTCGACATCCCGGTGCTCGGCGCCCCCATGGACTCCGTCGTCAGCCCCCAGACCGCGATCATGCTCGGCCAGCTCGGCGGCCTCGGCGTGCTCGATCTCGAGGGCCTCTGGACCCGATATGACGACCCCGCTCCGCTCCTCGCCGAGATCGCCGGGCTCGAGAAGGCGGCCGCGACCCGCCGCATGCAGGAGCTGTACTCCGAGCCGATCAAGCCGGAGCTCGTGCGCGACCGCCTCGCAGAGATCCGCGCCGCGGGCGTCACCGTCGCGGGCGCGCTCACGCCGCAGCGCACCCAGGAGCTCTACGAGACCGTCGTCGCCGCCGGCGTCGACCTCTTCGTGATCCGCGGCACCACGGTGTCGGCCGAGCACGTCTCGTCGGTCGACCAGCCGCTGAACCTCAAGAAGTTCATCTACGACCTCGACGTCCCCGTGATCGTCGGCGGCGCCGCCACCTACACCGCCGCCCTGCACCTCATGCGCACCGGCGCGGCGGGCGTGCTCGTCGGATTCGGCGGGGGCGCGGCATCCACCACTCGCGCGACCCTCGGTCTGCACGCGCCGATGGCGACCGCGGTCGCCGACGTCGCCGGCGCGCGCCGCGACTACCTCGACGAGTCGGGCGGCCGGTACGTGCACGTCATCGCCGACGGCGGCGTCGGAACCTCGGGCGACATCGTCAAGGCGCTCGCAATGGGCGCGGACGCCGTCATGCTCGGCGTCGCGCTGGCGCGGGCGACGGATGCCCCCGGCAAGGGCTTCCACTGGGGGCCCGAGGCGCACCACGCCAAGCTGCCGCGCGGCCGCCGCGTGAAGGTCGACCAGGTCGCCTCGCTCGAGGAGATCCTGTACGGACCCGCGCCCGTCGCCGACGGCACCGCGAACCTCATCGGGGCGCTGCGCAAGTCGATGGCCACGACCGGCTACTCCGACCTCAAGGAGTTCCAGCGGGTCGAGGTCGTCGTCGCGCCCTACAGCGCCGGATGACCGAGCCCGACCCCGGGTCGTCGGACGAGCGCGCCGCGACGGAGAGCACCGAAGCCGACGCCGCGCCCGGCGACTCGCTCCCTGCGCGAGTGTCGGCCGCGGCATCCCTTCCCGATGTCTTCCCGCCGACCCTGCGCGAGGTCATGCTGCGTCCGCAATGGATCGGGATGCTGCTGCTCTGCCTCGTCGTCGCGGGCGTGTTCGCGTGGCTCGGCCAATGGCAGCTGAGCCGCGCGATCGACACCGACCCTCCGCCCGCCGGCGCGACCGAGGTGGTCCGCCCGATCGCCGAGGTGGCTGAGCCGGGCGCGTACCTCCCCGAGCCGCTGGTCGGCCAGCGTGTGAGCGTCGACGGGTTCTGGATGCCGGGGAACTTCCTCATCGTGTCGTCCCGCTTCAACGACGACGTCGAGGGGTACTGGGTCACCGGCCAGCTGCGGCTCGCGGGAACCGACGAGCCGACCTCGCTCGCTGTGGCGCTCGGCTGGGCGCCGACGCTCGACGAGGCGCAGGACGCCGTCCGTGCACTCGATGCGGCCACCTCCTCCCCCGTCAAGACGCCCGAGACGGTGACCGGGCGGCTCATCTCGGACGAGGGACCCGTGCCGCCGCCCGCCGACGCCGACCCTCAGACGATGACCCGCATGTCGCCGGCCGCTCTCCTCGGCCAGTGGACCGACGTCGAGGGCGTGGACGTGTACCGCCCGTACCTGGCGTCGGAGAAGGCTCCCGCGCCGCTCGTCGACATCGCGTCGCCTGCGCCGGACGAGTCGTCGAACGTCAACTGGCTCAACATCTTCTACGCGGTGGAGTGGGCGATCTTCGCGGGCTTCGCGTTCTACCTCTGGTACCGCCTCGCGAAGGACGCGTGGGAGAAGGAGCTCGAGGACTTCGAGGACGACCACGACGAAGCGGATGCCGCGGCCCGGCCGGCCGCAATGCCGGACGGCGCCGCGGAATCACGCGGGTAGACTGGGTCCATGCCCCGCCCCCCGAAGCTCGCTACCTTTCCGGCGATCCGCGGAGCCCTGAAGTTCTACCAGATCTGCTCGATCATCACCGGTACGATGCTGCTGCTGCTGGTCGGCGAGATGGTCATGAAGTACGCGTTCAGCCTCGAGCTCTTCCTCGGCGGATCCGGCGGCTTCCTCTGGTGGGCGCCCGTGGTCGAAGGCCCCGAGGGGTCGGAGTCGACCGGCGACGGGTTCAACCTGTCGCTCGGCATCCTCGTCGCCCACGGCTGGTTCTACGTCGTCTACCTCATCTCCTGCTTCCGCGTGTGGAGCCTGATGCGCTGGAACCTCCTGCGCCTGGCCATGCTCGCGGCCGGCGGCATCGTGCCCCTGCTCTCCTTCTTCATGGAGGCGCGCGTCGCACGCGAGGTCAAGCAGTACCTCACCGAGCGCGAACAGGCCGAGCTGCACTCCGGCGCCGAGCACTCGACCCTCACCCACGCGATCCCCACGGAGAACCAGCGTTGACCGAGCAGACTGAAACCTCCCAGCGTCCCGTCCTGGTCGTCGACTTCGGGGCGCAGTACGCCCAGCTCATCGCGCGCCGCGTGCGCGAGGCCGGCGTGTACAGCGAGATCGTCCCGCACACGGCGTCGGCCGACGAGATCGCGGCGAAGAACCCGGTGGGCATCATCCTCTCCGGCGGCCCCTCGTCGGTGTACGAAGACGGCGCCCCGTCGCTCGACTCGGGCGTCTTCGACCTCGGCGTTCCCACGCTCGGCATCTGCTACGGCTTCCAGGTCATGGCCCAGGCGCTCGGCGGCGAGGTGGCCAACACCGGTCTGCGCGAGTACGGAGCGACGGATGCCGCGGTCACAGGCGATGGGGGCGTGCTGCTGGGCGGCCAGCCCGTCGACCAGAACGTGTGGATGAGCCACGGCGACCAGGTGTCGCGCGCACCCGAGGGCTTCGACGTGCTGGCCTCGACGTCGGCCACGCCGGTCGCGGCGTTCGGCAGCGACGAGAAGCGCCTCTACGGCGTGCAGTGGCACCCCGAGGTGAAGCACTCCGACCACGGCCAGCAGGTCATCGAGAACTTCCTGCACAAGGCAGCGGGCCTGCCCGCGGACTGGAACAGCGGCAACGTCATCGCCGAGCAGGTCGAGCGTATCCGGGCGCAGATCGGCTCGGGCCGCGTCATCTCCGCACTGTCGGGCGGCGTCGACTCCGCGGTCTCCACCGCCCTGGTGCACAAGGCCGTCGGCGACCAGCTGACCGCGATCTTCGTCGATCACGGGCTGCTGCGGAAGGGCGAGCGCGAGCAGGTCGAGAACGACTACGTCGCCTCGACCGGCGTGCGCCTCATCACGATCGACGCGCGCGAGCAGTTCCTCGATGCCCTCGCGGGCGTCAGTGACCCCGAGCAGAAGCGCAAGATCATCGGCCGCGAGTTCATCCGCTCCTTCGAGGCCGCCGAGCGCGCGCTCGTGGCGGAGGCCGCGGCCGACGGCAAGCCGATCCGCTTCCTCGTGCAGGGCACCCTGTACCCCGACGTCGTCGAGTCCGGCGGCGGCACCGGCACGGCGAACATCAAGTCCCACCACAACGTCGGCGGGCTCCCCGAAGACCTGCAGTTCGAGCTCGTCGAGCCCCTGCGCACCCTGTTCAAGGACGAGGTGCGCGCCATCGGCCGCGAGCTGGGTCTTCCCGAGGCGATCGTCGCGCGCCAGCCCTTTCCGGGCCCCGGCCTCGGCATCCGGATCGTGGGTGAGGTCACCGCTGACCGGCTCGAGATTCTGCGTGACGCCGACGCCATCGCCCGCGAGGAGCTGACGAAGGCCGGCCTCGACGGCGAGATCTGGCAGTGCCCGGTCGTGCTGCTGGCCGACGTGCGTTCGGTCGGCGTGCAGGGCGACGGCCGCACGTACGGCCACCCGATCGTGCTGCGCCCGGTGTCGAGCGAAGACGCCATGACGGCCGACTGGACGCGTCTGCCGTACGACGTCCTCTCGAAGATCTCCAACCGCATCACCAACGAGGTGCGCGAGGTGAACCGCGTGGTGCTCGACGTGACGTCGAAGCCCCCGGGGACCATCGAGTGGGAGTGACCGGCGCCGCCGGGCTGCCCGACGCGGACTATCTGCTCCTCGGCAGCCGGATCGCGCTCGGGCTCGACGGCGGATTCGCCGTGGCGGTGCCGCGGCGCCTGCGGCTGCTCGCGTCCGCCGGTGCGCATGACCCGCTGATGCTGAGCGTCGACGCAGCGTCGCCCGACGTGCACGCGGCACAGCGGCAGACGTTCGTCGACGCCGGGCTCCTCGAGACGGCGGCCTCGGCGCGCAACCTCTTCGACGACCTCGTCGCCGACCCGTCGTGGCTGTGGCCCTATGCCCAGCCCGCGGAGGGGGAGGTTCCGGAGGGCGCGCGTCGTGAGGTGACGGATGCCGCGGGCCGCACCGTGCTGTCGCTCCCGGTGCTCGAGGACCCGCTGTGGCACCTGGCTGATGCGCCGATCGTCGTGCCGACGCCGGGGGGTCACCGCTGGCTCCGCGGGTTCCGCGCGCTCTACATCGCGTGGCTCACGCACCTCGCCGACCAGCGACGCGCGGCCGCCGGCGCCCCGGACCGTCTGCTCGTGGTGATCTGCGAGTCACGGCAGATCGGCGAGGCGCTCGTCGACTGGGACGACCCGGGCGTGCGCATCGTGCACACCGTGCACAACTCGCACCTTCCCGAGCCGTACGACGACCCGGACGCCCCGGTCACCGGGCTGTGGAAGCGGTGGCTCGAGACCCTCGACCGCTACGACGCCGTGGTCTGGCCGACCCGGGCGCAGCGCGACGAGATCGCCGCGCGCTTCGGCGACCCCGGCACCTTCCACGTCGTGCCGAACACCATCGACCTCGGCGAGGAGCCGCCGGACGCGGCATCCCGCGACCCTCGCCGCGTCGTGATGATGAACCGCCTCGCCGACCAGAAGCGCGTCGACCTGGCGATCCGTGCATGGGTGCGCGTGGCTGCGGCCGTGCCCGACGCGCGGCTCGACATCTACGGCGACGGGCCGCTCCGCGAGGACCTGCGCAGCCTGGTGGACGAGCTCGGGCTCGGCGAGTCGGTGAAGGTGCACGGCGCGACCGACGACCCCGACGGGGAGTTCGACCGTGCGGCGCTGTTCCTGGTGTCGACGGCGTTCGAGGGCCAGGGCCTCGCGATCGCCGAGGCGCTCGCGCGTGGAGTGCCCGTCGTGTCGTTCGACGCCCGGTACGGGCCGCGGGAGGCGGTCGGTGACGCCGGTGTGCTCGTCGCACCCGGCGACCTCGACGGACTCGCCGACGCCGTGATCGCACTGCTGCGTGACGACGCTCGCCGCGCCGAACTGGCCGCGCACGCGCGTTCGGTCGCCGGCGGCTTCACCCCCGATGCCGTGCGTCCTGCACTGGTGGAAGCCGTGCGCGCGGCCGTGGCGGCGCCGTCCCGCCGCGCCCGCTGACCGCGGGTCGCGTCCCCCCGCGCTCGCTGGCGCGTCTCGTCCCGCCGCGCGCGCTCGACGGCGCTCCGCACTCGCGACGCCTGTGCTCACCTGTCACGACGCGCCGCGTGGCCCGGCCATTTGTGACAGGTGAGCCCGCGCACACCGCCGCGCCGCGCACGGGAGAGGGCCCCGGATCGCTCCGGGGCCCTCTCGCGTTATGGAATCGACTCAGCCGATGCGCGTGAAGTTGTTGTCCGCGCCGTACTGGAAGACGCCGACCGTGGCCTCGGTCGGGTCGCCGTTCTCATCGAACGTGATCGGGCCGGAGAAGCCGTCGTAGTCGGCCACGCCGCCACCGAGGATGATCTCGGCGCAGTCGGCGTAGTTGTCGCACTTCTCGCCCTCACCGGAACCGCCCGAGACCTCCTGGAGCTTTCCGGCGATGTCGGCCGGGTCCGTGGAGTTCGCAGCGAGCGACGCGAGAGCGAGCAGGACGACAGCGTCGTACGACTCGTTGGCGTACGAGAAGTCGGTCAGCTCGCTGTTGCCCTCACCCGTCCACCACTCGTTGAGGCGCTCCTGGAAGGTGGTGTCAGCCTCGATCGGGCCGGCGGGCGTGGTGCCCTTCGCGCCCTCCATGCTGATGTCGGCCGGCCACTTGGCGTCGGCACCGAAGTTCTTCAGGTTGCCGTCGACGAGGTACAGCTGCTCGGCGGGGTAACCCGCGGACAGCAGCGCCGGGCCGATGGTGAAGATCTCGTCGAACGTGATCAGCACGATGGCGTCGGGGTTCGAGGCCATCAGCGCGCTGATCTGCGCGTCGAACGAGGTGTCACCGGTGTTGTAGGACTGCTCCTCGACGACCGTGCCGCCGGCGCCCGTGAAGGTCTCCTGGAAGACCGCGTTGAGGCCGGTGCCGTACGAGTCGTTGAGGTACAGGACCGCGACGTTCTCGTGGCCGTCCTCGGCCACGACGTTGCCGAGCACCTCGCCCTGGAGGGTGTCGGACGGAGCCGTGCGCCAGTAGAGGCCGTCGTCGTCCCACGTGGTGAAGTCGAGCGACGTGTTGGCCGGAGAGAAGACGATCATGCCCGAGGCGACGGCGTCGTCGAGGAAGAGCTTCGTCACGCCCGACGACGCGGCGCCGATCGCGGCGGAGACGCCCTCGGAGATCAGGGTCTGGATGGTGGTCGCGTACGCCTTGTTGTCGGTGTCGCCGGAGTCACCCCAGACGATGTCGTCGATCGTGAGGCCCGTGTCGCCCGACGCTTCATTGACGTCTGCGGCGGCGAGACCGACACCGGCCTCCTCGGGCGGGCCGAGGAACGACAGGTTGCCCGTCTGGGGCAGGATCGTGCCGATCTTGAGGGTGAGGTCGCGCTCCTCGGTGGGAGGGGCGCTGGTCTCTCCTCCTCCGGTTCCGCCACCGGCGCAGCCGGCGAGGACGAGGGCGCTGGCGCCGGCGAGCGCAACAACGCCTGCGAGGGCGGACTTGCGCGAGCGGGTGAAGACGCTCATGTTGCTCCTTGCTGTGGATGAACGACGGGAAGGCTCGGGGGCCGACCCAGTGTCCCTAACCTAACCATCCGGAGCGCTCCGCAATGTTGCCATTCGTTAACGATGTGTAACGCATCGTGGACGTCGGCCGCGGTGCGATATGCGAGCGCAAATCCGCGGACGGCGCTCGAATACCCCACACCGGTATAAACTGGATCGAGTTGTACCCCTCTGGGGTATTTCTTCCGCTCAGCGAAAGGCATTCCAAGATGACTCAGACGACCGCGTACACCGTGACCGGCATGACGTGCGGCCACTGCGAGTCCGCCGTGCGCACCGAGGTGTCGAAGATCGCCGGCGTCGAGACGGTCGCCGTCGACGCCGCATCGGGCAGCCTCGTGATCGACTCCACCGCCCCGCTGTCCGACGTCGACGTGCTCGCCGCCGTCGATGAGGCCGGCTACGAGGCGGCGCGCGCCTGATGACCTCCGCAGCGCTGCCCCCGGCGGGTGCGCGCATCGAGCTCGAGATCGGCGGGATGACCTGCGCGTCCTGCGCCTCCCGGATCGAGAAGCGACTGAACCGCCTCGAGGGGGTCGAGGCATCCGTCAACTACGCGACGGAGAAGGCGACGGTGAGCGGCCCCGCCACGCTCGATCCGCAGACCCTCATCGAGGAGGTCGAGAGGACGGGCTACACCGCCGTGCTCCCGGCCCCGCCGGCGGCCGACGACGATGGTCGCGATCACGACCTGCCCGACACCGAGCTGCTGACCCTGCGCCAGCGGCTCATCGGGTCGATCGTGCTCGCCGTTCCGGTGATCCTCCTCTCGATGATCCCCGCCCTCCAGTTCACGTACTGGCAGTGGGCATCGCTCGCTCTGGCCGCGCCCGTCGTCGTCTGGGGTGCCTGGCCGTTCCACCGTGCGGCGTGGATCAATCTCCGGCACGGCGCCGCGACGATGGACACCCTCATCTCGCTGGGCGTGTCGGCCGCGTTCCTGTGGTCGCTCTACGCGCTGTTCTTCGGTGATGCCGGCATGCCCGGCATGACCCACGCCTTCGAGTGGACCGTCCAGCCGGGCGACGGTGCGGGTGACATCTACCTGGAGGTCGCCGCGGGGGTCACGATGTTCGTGCTCGCCGGGCGCTACTTCGAGGTGCGCTCGAAGCGCCGGGCCGGTGCCGCCCTGCGCGCCCTGCTCGAGATCGGCGCGAAAGATGTCGCCGTGCTGCGCCGACGCGCCGACGGCACGGTCTCGGAAGCCCGCATCCCGATCGCCGACCTTCGCGTCGGCGAGGAGTTCGTCGTGCGCCCGGGCGAGAAGATCGCGACCGACGGCGTCATCGCGTCGGGGACGTCCGCCGTCGACGCATCGATGGTCACGGGCGAGTCCGTGCCGGTCGAGGTCGGCCCCGACGACGCAGTGGTGGGCGCGACCGTGAACGCCGGCGGTCGCCTGGTCGTCCGTGCCACACGCGTCGGCGACGACACTCAGCTCGCGCAGATGGCGCGGTTGGTCGAGCAGGCGCAGTCGGGCAAGGCCGAGGTGCAGCGCCTCGCCGATCGCATCTCCGGGATCTTCGTGCCGATCGTGCTGCTGATCGCGATCGCGACGCTCGTCACCTGGCTGGCACTCGGCTACGACGCCGCCATGGCCTTCACGGCGGCCGTCGCGGTGCTGATCATCGCGTGCCCCTGCGCGCTCGGCCTCGCGACCCCCACTGCCCTGCTCGTCGGCACCGGACGCGGCGCCCAGCTCGGCATCCTCATCAAGGGTCCCGAGGTGCTGGAGTCGACCCGCTCGGTCGACACCGTCGTGCTCGACAAGACCGGCACCGTCACGAAGGGTCGCATGGCGCTCGTCGACGTGGCCGTGGCGGAGGGGGTCGGCCGCGCCGAGATCCTGCGGGTGGCCGGAGCCCTCGAGGATGCCTCCGAGCATCCGATCGCCCAGGCCATCGCCCGCGACGCGCGTGCCGAAGCGGGCGACCTCCCGGCCGTCGAGTCGTTCCAGAGCGTTCCCGGCAAGGGCGTGACGGGTGTCGTCGACGGGCGCGCGGTCATCGTCGGACGCGAGGCTCTGCTCGCCGACTGGGCGCTGAAGCTGCCGGCTGAACTCGGGGCTGCGAAGCGCGCGGCGGAGGCGGGAGGACGCACCGCGGTGCTCGTCGCCTGGGATGCCGAGGTGCACGGCGTGCTCGTCGTGGCCGACGAGGTGAAGCCGACCAGCCGGGAAGCCGTCTCGCAGCTGCGTGCGCTCGGACTGCGCACCGTGCTGCTCACCGGAGACAACGCCGCCGTCGCCCGCTCGGTCGCCGACGAGGTCGGCATCGACCAGGTGATCGCCGAGGTTCTGCCGCACGACAAGGTGGCCGTCGTCGCACAGCTGCAGGGCGAGGGGCGCGTCGTCGCGATGGTGGGCGACGGCGTGAATGACGCCGCCGCCCTCGCGCAGGCCGACCTCGGGCTGGCCATGGGCACGGGGACGGATGCCGCGATCGAGGCGTCCGACCTCACCCTCGTGCGCGGCGACCTGCGCAGCGCCGCCGACGCGATCCGCCTGTCACGCGCGACGCTCGGCACGATCAAGGTCAACCTGTTCTGGGCGTTCGCCTACAACGTGGCCGCGATCCCGCTGGCCGCACTCGGACTCCTGAACCCGATGATCGCCGGCGGGGCGATGGCACTGTCCAGCGTCTTCGTCGTCGGCAACAGCCTGCGGCTGCGGTCGTTCCGCAGCCGCGCGAGTGCCGCCGCGGCATCCGCTCCCCTCGACTCCACCCGCCCCGCCCCGCATCCGGAGGTGCACCGTGAACACCACGCCTGACACGATCGAGACCGTCGCCGCCGCCGACCACGCGCACCACGGCTACATCACCGACAAGGACAAGTACCTCAACCGTCTGCGTCGCATCGAGGGCCAGGCCCGCGGCATCCACAAGATGGTCGAGGACGAGAAGTACTGCATCGACATCCTCACGCAGATCAGCGCCCTGACGAGCGCGCTCGAGGCGGTCGCCGTCGGCCTGCTCGACGACCACCTCCGTCACTGCGTGGTGGACGCCGCGCGGCTGGGCGGCGCTGAGGCCGACGCCAAGATCACCGAGGCCACCCAGGCCATCGCGCGCCTGGTCCGCTGAGCCCACCGGCTCGCCACGATCAGATCGGGCGGTCAGCGCACTGCGCGCACGCGGCGTGCGTAGAGCACGGAGTCGACCGTCAGGATGATCAGCGCGAGCCACACGAGCCCGAAGCCGATCCAGCGCTCGAGCGGCATGGGCTCGCCGAGCACGAGCCAACCCGAGAGGAACTGCATCACCGGCGCGACGAACTGCAGCAGGCCGATCGTGGTGAGCGAGACGCGCCGGGCGCCGGCCGCGAACAGCAGCAGCGGCACGGCGGTGACGACGCCGGTGAGGCTGAGGAGCACGGCGTGCTCCCAGCCGTACGCTCCCATGGTGAGTCCGCCGGTGACGCCGACGATGACGAGGATCACGGCGGCGATCGGCGTGAGCCACATCGTCTCGAGGGTGAGCCCGCTCACCGCGTCGACGGACGGGCCGACCTTCTTCTTGACGAGCCCATAGGTGCCGAAGGATGCCGCGAGCACGAGAGCGATCCACGGGAAGGACCCGTAGCCCAGCACGATGACCAGCACGGCCCCCGCCGCGATGCCGATCGCCACCCACTGGGTGGGCCGCAGTCGCTCCCGCAGCACCAGCACCGCCAGCAGGACCGTGGCGATCGGGTTGATGAAGTAGCCCAGGCTGGTCTCGATGACGTGCCCGGTCAGGGCGCCGTAGATGAACACCTGCCAGTTGACGTAGATCAGGGCGCCGGCGAGCGCCGTCAGTCCGAGCAGCCGGGGCTGCCGCATGATCGCCACAAGGCGGGGCCACGTGCGGGTGACCGTGAGCAGCAACGCGCAGAAGACGAGCGAGAGCAGGATGCGCCAAGCGACGAGCTCCCACGGCCCGGTGGGCGCGAGGAGCAGGAAGTACAGGGGAAGGAAGCCCCACAGCGCGTACGCGCCCAGGGCGTAGGCGCCGCCGAGCGTGCGTTCGCGGGCTGCGGCGGCGGCGATGCCGTGGCTGCCGGTCGTGACGCCGAGGTCGAGCGCGGTCGAGTCGTCGAGCGGCTCCGCCACGTCGCGACCGGACGGGGACGACGACTCGTGGCTCACCGATTCAGCCTATGCCCGCACGGATCGCGCCCGGTCCGCTGCGCGGGTCGGGCGCCCACGCCGGCCTGCCGACCTCCGGCGGATTCCTGCCACCCGCGGCTGTCACACGGAAAGACGAGAGGGCCGGATGCCGAAGCATCCGACCCTCTCGTCTGTGCGATGTACGCGATGTCAGCGGACGACGACAGCCAGGACGTCGCGAGCAGACAGGACGAGGAACTCGTCGGCGCCGAACTTGACCTCGGTTCCGCCGTACTTGCTGTAGAGCACGCGGTCACCGACGGCGACGTCGAGCGGAACACGGTTGCCGTTGTCGTCGATGCGGCCGGGGCCGACGGCGACGACTTCGCCCTCCTGCGGCTTCTCCTTGGCAGTGTCGGGGATGACGAGGCCACTCGCGGTGGTCTGCTCGGCCTCGACCTGCTTGATGACGATGCGGTCCTCGAGCGGCTTGATGGAAACCGACACGGTCTACCTCTTCTTTCCTTGAGACTGAAGACTCGTTAGCACTCTGATGGTGAGAGTGCTTACTTCAAGTCTAGGGATGCGCTGGCACTCACGCAACGTGAGTGCCAACCACGTGACGGTCGGGCCCCTCGCGAAGTCCGGGACGAGGTGGTAGACCTGAGCTGGGCCCCAGGGGCCCGCGTCCGAACCTGGGGGCAGGACACTCGAATGACAGCGCCGTACTGTGTCGCAGTTGACGTGGGAACCAGCCGCATCGCGGCCGCGACTGCGCACGTCTCGCCGGTGGGCGATGTCCGGGTCGCCCCGTTCCGGCTGGGACGCGCGGCCGACACTGCGGCGAGCGCGGCTTTCGTCACCGAAGGCGAGCTCGTGTTCGGCGACGCCGCGGACCGACGGGGCCTGACGAATCCCGGTCGCCTCCTCCGCGGATTCGTCCGCCGGATCGGAGATGACGTCCCCTTCCTCGTGGGCGATCGACGCGTTCGGGCCGACGAGCTCTTCGCCCGCGTGATCTCCTGGGTGGTCGATGCGGTGACGGAGCGCCAGGGCACGGCGCCCGCAGCGCTGGCTGTGACGGCGCCCCAGGCATGGGGTTCATACCGCCACGAGCTCATCGCGGCCTCTCTGGTGCGGGAAGGGTGGCCGCACGTGGATGTGCTCCCGGTCGCTGAGGCTGCGGCGCGCCACTACGAGACCACACATCCGCTGCCTGCCGACCACGCCATCGCCGTGTACGACCTCGGCGGCGGAACGTTCGATGCCGTCGTCGTGCGAAAGGATCGCGATGACCGTGTCGCCACCGTCGGAGAGCCGACGAGCTTCGACGACTTCGGGGGCTCGCACTTCGACGACGCGGTCTTCCAGCACGTGATCACCGCTGCCGGTGTCGAGACGCACATGCTGGGCGAGGGCTCGATGCTCGGCCTGAAGGCCTTGCGGCGAGAGTGCACCGATGCGAAAGAAGCGCTCTCGTTCGACAGCGAGACGACCATACCCGTCCTCGTCGAAGGTCATCACGTCTCGGTGCGACTCACCCGGGCGGAGTTCGAGGCCATGATCGAACCCGGGGTGGTGCGCACAGTCGAGGCCCTGACCCGGTCGCTCGAGGGCTCCGGGCTCGATGTCGAAGACGTCGACGCGATCCTGATGATCGGCGGCTCGTCCCGCATCCCGCGTATCACGCAGCTCCTCTCCGAACGCCTCGACCGCCCCCTCGCGGTCGACGTCGATCCGAAGGCGGCCGCAGTTCTCGGCGCCGCGCACCGCACGGCCGAGCTGCGTCTGCGCGGAGACAGCTCCCAGGTCGTCGACACCGGGACCGACAGCCGTCCGGTCGAAGAGCCACCCCCTGCGCCGGCGGCAGCGCCGGCCTCGCGGTGGCGGTGGTTCCGGCATACTCCCGCCCTGACATGACGCCAGCCCCCGACCGAGCCCATGTCCCAGACGCCGATCCCCGAACCCCTGCTCCCGAACGCACCAGGGCGATGGCCGAGACTCGCCGTCACCCGAGTCGAGACCATCGTCGCCCACACGGGCCGGCCCATCCGGGGACTGGTCATCGGACCCGCGGGGTCCGGCAAGACAGCGCTTCTGCACCATCTCCACCGCTCCCTCGCCCACCGCGGGACGACGACTCTGGCGCTTGCGTCGCGCCGCCCTTCGGACGAGACGCCGCCGGAGACGGTCGTTCTCGTCGACGATGCGCACCTTCTCGACGACGGTGCCTTGGCGTGGATCGCCGACCGGGTCGACGACCCGGATGCAGGCATCGTCGTCGCCCGACGACCGTGGCCCCCTTCGGAGCGGCTTCACGAGATCACCCGCGCGCTGGAGCGCTCCGAGCCGCCGATCGTTCTCGGACACCTCGTCGCCGGTGACCTGCGAGATGCGTGGCCCGGCGGCCCCGCCCGGGACAGCGCGTGCGTACAGAGCATCCTCACCTTGACCGGCGGAACGGCATGGCTCGTGGCCGAAGCACTCGCCATCCACGACGATGCCCGCTGCGTGAGCGCACCGGACCACGGCGAGATCATCGAGTCGCTGGGCGAGGTGATCGCCTACCGCCTGCTCGAGCTCGAGCCGGAGATCCGCGATATCGTCCAGTCCCTGAGCCTCCGCGCGCCGAGGTCGGCCACATGGACACCGGAGGTCCGCGCGCGGGTTCTGGCGGCTCATGCGGAAGGGCTCCTACTCCAGAACGGCGAGGTCGTGCCCGTCGTCCGTTCCGCGGTCCGCGCCATCACCCCTGTCGATCGGCTTCTGGAAGCCGGTGCCATCGGGACCGACGACGACCGGACACGGTCGCTCCGCGGCATCCGCGATGCACGCCTGGCCGATGCCCTGCTGCGGGAGGCGGCGTCGACGCTTCACGCCGACCCCTTGAATGCCGGCGAGCTCTACCGGCGAGCTGGAGAGTGCGGGGCGGATGCTGTGACGGTCGCGGTCCGCAGGGCCGAGGCCTTCTGGGCGCTCGGCGATGTCGATCGCGCAGCGGCCGAGTTGGACGCGACTATCGTCCCGGACCGGCATGCCGATCGAGATCTGGCGATCGATCTCTCTGCGGCGATCTGGGCGGCGCGGTGCGCGATGGACACGGCGCGCGGCGTCTACGCGGCTGCGGGCGAATCCGTCGGACCCGCACAGAGAGCCCGCGCGACGATCGCCGCGATCGCCGCGGGAGATGGACGCGCGTCAACGTCCGTGTCGCCGCAGGCAGCGCCGCGGGCTCCGAGCGCCATCCCTTCGACTCTCGATATCTCGCTCGGCTTTCTCGTCCGCGGGCTTCGATCGACGCTCGTCGAGGCTGCGGGGAGCGTGCTCGAGAACCTGGTCCAGGCGAGTGAGATGTACACGGCGGCAGGGGCGCGGGATCCCATCCCCGAACTTCCCGCTGTCATCGCCGCCGTCGTCGCCATCAACCTCGGCGAGCTCGAGGTGGCGGACTCGATCCTGACGGATGCGCGGGATGGCGATCAGGGCGGTCCCGCGGCGCGGGATCGCCTCGCCCTCTGGAAAGCGTGGGTCGCTGTGCAGCGCGACCGCCCCCAGGAGGTGCGTGCGGCTCTCGACGTGGTCCGCAGCGCCGGTGGGCCGAGGACCCCGCGAGACCGGGTCCTCTGGGAGGCGATCGATGTCGCCGTGGCCCGCCGATACCACGACAAGACCTCGATGATGGCCACGTGGCGTCGCGCCAGGAACGTTCTCCTTCACGCGCAGTTCGACGTCTTCACTCTCCTTCCGCTCGCGGAGTTCGTGACCGTGGCCGCACGCGCAGGGGACAGCACGCGAGTGACCTCCCACTTCATGGGGGCCATTGCGAGGCTCGATGCGCTCGGCGCCCCGCCCGTCTGGTCCGCCCACGTCCACTGGGCCGGGATCCAGCAGGGGATCCTCACGAACGATCCCGCTGCGCTGAGGCCGCATGCCCGTGCTCTCGTCGCGGCATCCTCGCGCAGCAGAGTCGCCGAGCACATGGCGCGAGCCGGCAGAGTCTGGACCTCCGTCCTCAGCGGCTCCGTCGACGCGGCCGAGGTCGAGCAGGCGGCTCTGGGTCTCGCCGAGATCGGACTGGCCTGGGACGGGGCGAGGCTGGCGGGACACGGCGCAGGACGCTCGGACGATCGGCGCGACATCACGAATCTTCTGGCCTGTGCCCGGCGCCTCCATCCCCGCGACCACGTCACAGCCGGTGCCGACGACGTCGCCCTCGACTCGTCCGCCGACCGGGGCGACGCGATGCTGAGCGCTCGCGAGCGCGAAGTCGCTCTGCTCGTCCTCCAGGGCAAGACCTACAGCGAGATCGGAGCATCGATCTTCATCTCTCCGCGTACGGCGGAGCACCACATCGCGCGCATCCGGCGCCGGCTCGGCGCCACCTCTCGCTCCGACCTGATCGCGAAGCTGCGCCTCGTCCTGGATGACGAGGTCGCTGACGGACGACGGCCGGCTGGGAGGGAGATCGCATGATCCCCCTGCTGACTCGCACCGAGAGCGCCGAGCGGGATCGCGACGGTGGGTCTCCCCTACTCTGCCCGCCGTTTGCGGGGGCCATTCCCCGACGCGAAACGGAAGAGATCGCTCTACCGTCAGATCAGATTTTTAGGATGAGGAGACTGCTATGAGTGTGACGCTGGCGACGATCGCCGAGGCGCTGATCGAATTCATCCTGAGCCTCCTCCGAGATCCCGCCGCCGCAGCCGAGTTCGAGGAAGATCCGCACGGTGCGCTCGCGAGCCGCGGATTGAGTCAGACCACAGCTGCGGACGTCGCGGCCGTGACCCCCGTGGTCGTCGAACGCGTCACGGTCGTTCCACATCCACACCCGTCGTCCGCCGCCGGCGGTGCGCAGTCGGGTGACCCCGTGGTGCGCGAGATCAACACCATCGTCCACAACTTCGCCTGGATCGACGACAGCGACACCGTCGTGGACCAATCGGTCAATCAGAACATCTGGGCCGACGGCGATGTGACTCAGGTCTTCGATCAGGAGGCTGTGGTCGCATCCGGCGATGAAGCCGTCGCCGCGGGCGACGACGTGTCGATCGAGCAGACGCAGGACCGCTCCACCACCATCACGGCCGGCGATGACGCGAACGTCGGCAACGAGTCGACGGAGACGGTCATCGAAGACTCGTACAACGAATCGACCGACGCGTCGACGTCGACCGACTCGTCGACTCAGGTCGTCGTGACGGACTCGTTCACGGACGCCGCGACGGCGAGTTCCGCGACGACGCCGACGGCCACGACCGCGGCCGAGCCGGTCGCCGAACCTGAGCCTGTGGCGGAGCCTGAACCCGTGGCGGACGACACGTACGAGTCCACCGTCACGACCTACGCCGAGACGACCGAGTCTGACACCGCGGGCGCGTTCGAGTCCACGGAGACCTCACTCGTCGACGATTCGGCCGCCGATGACGAGTTCTGAGCTCACACCCGCCGACAGGCAGCGGCGCGACGCCGTGTCCACTCCGCAGGCGCGGTCGCCGTCGGTCCGCAGTGACGGGCCTCCCCCACGCCCGACGCTGACCGACAAGGCGGCCGCGCCTGTGCTGGTGAAGCTTCCGCCGCCCTTCACCGTCCGGATGAGCCAGCTGTTCTGGGTTCTCAGCCTCGTGGCGGGCGCCGCCGCCGTGGTCTACCTATTCGTCATCCGCCTGCCGCAGCACCCGGCCATCGTCGAGCGCGTACGTGCCGTCGACGCAACGCGTGCCGAGCAGACGTACGCGATCGCGGCGGACATCGTCTTCTGGTCGGTGTTCGGGGTGACCGTCGCGCTCATCGCGTTCCAGATCGTCTTCCTCGTATCCTTCGCGAATCGCCGACCGAACACGCGGTGGTGGCTGTTCGGCTCGCTGATCGTGCAGACGGGCGTATACCTCGTAGCCCAGGAGCTCGTTGCGATGGGAGAGCGCGGCGCTCCGCTCCACCAGCTGCTGCGGGCACAGCTCCTTCTGGGCGTCGTCGCGCTGCTCTTCAGCGTGCTACCTCCCGCCCTGCGCTGGACCGCGCGCCGCCATGACGTCCGCAACCCCTCGATGGGAACGGTGGGCAGCGGGGATCTGTGACGCCATTCCTTCGATACTGCGGATGACTGTGCGAGAGATCTGCACGGTCGTCTGGTCGCTCAGCGGGGACTCCGCGACCCCTCGCCAGTGATCGAGGCGCCGGGCAACGCGCTCACGCAAGTCGCGACGATCAGCTGCGTCGGTCAAGCCCAGTCGCGCGTGGACCGAGGTGCCCGCTCCGCCGACGATCCGCTCGGCTTCGGCGGCGTCGCCCGCCGAGAGACCGGTGACTCCGGTGCGGAGGCGTGCGAGCAGGGCGAGCTCGCGCAGATCGTGCGTGGCGGCCCACAGCCGCTCCACCTCGGCGAGCAGGCGTGCTCGCTCCGGACGGCTGCTGCGGCGCACGAGCAGTTCCAGTTCCTGGGCCACGCCGCGCACCTTCAACGCGCCGGCGCGGCTGCGGAACTGCTCCTCGACGAAGTGCTGAACGTCGACCAGCCCACTCTGTCGGACCATGCGCTCCGCGAGCTCGGTGGAGGAGTCCGCTCCTGCGCGCACGATCGCCGTCCCCAGCCGGATGCCGAACACGCCGAACCGCGCGAGCAGCGCACGCCGAGTCTCGAGGTCCAGCGGGATGCCGGAGTTCTCACCGAGGAACCGGTCAGCCGAGACGAGCGCGCGCGAGCGGAGGTCCCGGTGAAGGTCGGCGAGCACCCGGAAGGCGGCGTACTCGCGCTCCCGCAAGGTGCGGGCGCCCTCGGCAAGAAGTCCTGCGACCGGAATGACGTCGAGCGCGAGCGCTCGGAGCTCGCCGTCGTGCCGGTACCGTCCGGCGATCTTCGACGCCGAGATCAGTGCGTCGATGCGACCCGAGCCGATCTCGTCGGCACGGGAGAGGACCGCGAGCGCATTCACCGTCTGCGATTCCCCCGCCGCAGTGTCGCGAAACTCCTCCAGGAAGGTGAGATCGGATGCGTGCACGTGACGCAGCAGATAGATGATCGCGTCCGCAGCGGACGGCGCACGCGAGGGCGTGAGGAACGACGCCGTCCGCGCCGAGACGTCGGTCGACAGCGAGGCGATGCCCGGCGTGTCGATGAGGACGGTGGACCGGAGGTTCTCCGAAGGCCACTCCACGTCGATCCAGTCGACATCCGGGGCGCGCAGTGCGCCGAGATCGAGGAAAAGACGGCCATCCCGTCGCCGGACCGGCATCCGCTCGGTTC
Source organism: Microbacterium sp. NPDC056003 (assembly GCF_042274785.1). Lineage (NCBI taxonomy): Bacteria > Bacillati > Actinomycetota > Actinomycetes > Micrococcales > Microbacteriaceae > Microbacterium > Microbacterium sp. NPDC056003. The sequence goes on from NZ_JBHJXQ010000001.1 coordinate 714,908, forward strand.
CACCATCGCGGCGATGCACGGTGATGCTCGGGGTCGTCCCGTGCCGGTACCAGGTGACCGTGCGGGTGCACTCCCCGGCGTCCGTGGGCGCGATCTCCTCGCCTATCAGCGCATTCAGCAGAGTCGACTTCCCCGCTTTGACCATTCCCGCGATCCCGATCCGCAACGGCTCACGAAGTCTCCGGTCGCACGCCTCGAGCAGCTCCGCTGCTGAACCATCGTGGGAGACGGACGCGCGCACGTGCTCGATCACCTCGAACGCGTCGGCGAGCGCTCCGCCGGTCACGGGGAGCTCGTCCCGACGGTCTGCGCGGGCGCCAGCTGGGGGATGTCCGCTCGCAGGGCCTCGATCCTCGCCTCTTGCGCCTTGAGCTCCCGCACCCTCGCGTCCCGGTGCGCGGTGAACGTCGCCGCGGCCTGCTTGGCAGCCGTCACGGAGTCTGCCAGCGAGCGATGGAGCTCGTCGGCGATTCCGCCGAAGTGGTCTCTCGCCGTCCGCTGGACGAACCGGAGCCGGTCCTTGAGCTGCTTCCCGACCTGGAACACGACGTCCTCGATATGGCGCCGCACGAGATTCTTCGCCTCCGACTGCCGACGGCTCAATCGGGCCGACCGATCCTCACGGTAGGCGCGCCTGCCTACGACGACGCCGACCAGCAGCGAGAGCGGATTGATCAGCGAGAGACCCACAAGACTGGTGGCCAAGCCCATCATCAGCACCCCGCCGTACGATCCCCGCACGCCGATGTAGATCTTCTCGGCCGCCCCGAGCCGGCCCTCGTCGAGCGCCTGCAGGCTCTCTACGGAGTCGAGGACGTCGTCGGTGCCCGCCACGTCGATGCGCGGCAGCGACGACTCCGTGGCGGCGAACTCGACGGCGACCTGCTCGCAGAGCCATTGCGACCGCTCGTTCATCCACACGAACGTCTCGGATACGGCGGACGCGACGCGCTGATCGAGCCAGCTGGCGATCTGGTCCCAGATGGGTCCGGGGTCGCCTTCGTCGATGGCCCCCTCGGCCTCGCGCTGCACCTTGCGAAGACGATCCCGCAGGTCGTGCTCGGTGTCCGCGATGAGGTCCGCGATGCCGTCGCTCAGCGTGACCTGCCAGCGCGACGTCCGGCCACGGAAGTCGTCCGCGCGCGACTTGGCGTCTTCGAGCCTGGCGATCATGCGCGGTGTGTCTTCTGGATGCAGTAATGCGTTGAGCTCGGTGTTCACCGCCAGCATGAGCTGGTCCGCGACCGACGATACGTCGTGTACCGCTGCACGCTGATGAATCGCGGCCGCGCGGCCTATGACGTCGCGCCTCAAGTGCGACACCAGCGAGGGGAACCCGGATTCGTCGTTCAAGCCGCGGTCCTGCTGCTCCGCGGCCAGGATCCGCAGGTCGCTCGAGATCGGGAAGATGGGGATCTCGCCGACCTCCGAGAGGTGCGACCTGTCGATCTCCTCGATCTGCCGCCATTCGGGGTAGAGGTCTGTCTTCGACAGCACCGCCGCGACGTTCGGAGACACCCGCATCGCATTGCGCAGGAACTGCACCTCGGGCTCGGTGTACTCCTGCGAGGCGTCCGAGACCAGAAGCACGGCGTGCGCCGTCGAGATCGCGGCGAGCGTGCTGAGGGCGCGGGTGGATTCGAGCCCACCCACCCCTGGCGAGTCGACGAGCCGCAGCCCGCCCTTCAGCAGTTCGCGGGGCAGCATGACTTCGGCGCCCACCACCTCGGCGTCGTCCGCTCTGTCGCCGCCCTCGGACACGAACTGCGCCACCTCGTCGATGGGGATCGGCTTCCGCTCGATCGTGGTCCCCGATGCGCGCTCCCTGCGCAGCAGGACCACGGCCGACGGCTCGGCGGCATACCCGACCGCCGTGGGCACGCTCGTCGCGAGATCGTCGTCAACGGGGCAGGCCGGCGCATTGATGAGTGCGTTGACCAGCTTGCTCTTGCCCTGCTTGAACTGCCCGATGACGATCACTCGTATATTCGGATCGTCCAGTCGAGCGCGCGCGTCGTCGAGGCGTCGAGCCAGGTCCGCCCGGCCGGCTTCCTCCGCGAGCGCTCGTGTACGCCGCACGAGGTCGAGGAGGGCGTGCGCGTCGGCGGACCCCAGCACTGAACCGCGCCCGCTCGCGGACGACGCGGACGCGTGGTGATCTTGCTCCCCGGGCAGGCTCTGAGTCAACCTCGACTCCTTCGGCGGCGGTATGTCCGTCAGTGCACACGCTAGCGCGTTCCCAGCGCGTGCGGTCCCCCGCGAGGACGGGAATGCTCCGGGCCGGCGACCCGGCCCGGAGCATGTTCCCCCAGTGGTGTTCCCGCGTACCTGAGGTCTGGACCGTCACTCCGGCATGTCGAGGTCGACGGTCGTGTCATCCACGATCACGGTGTCCTCGCTGTCCCAGATGACGTTGGCATCCACGTCCCAGTCGCTCTCGTTGATCGATGAGAGCTCCTCGTTGAAGGAGTTGGTCGCCGTGTACGAGTCGGAGTGGTCGTCGAACGAGCCGTCGATGTCGACATCCCACGAGTTATCGGTGTTGGTGGAGCCGTCGATCACAGAGTTGTGCGAGTCGATCACGTTCTCGATCGACGTGGAATTGCCGACGTTCACGTCGCCTCCACCGAGGATGGTCGTCGATTCATCCAGCCGCTGGTCGATGTCGACGTCGTCTCCGGCGGCCATCGCCCCGTCGCCCGACGCGACGACGGCGTCGCTCCTCGCCCCCAGCCCGACACCGCCGAAGGCAGCGGCGTTGACGTTCACCGACTGATCGACGATCGTGTTGTGGCTCGCGACGTTCAGCGCACCAGCTCCGCCGGCCGCGCCGGCGAACGCAACGTCGCCCATGCCGACGTTGTAGGTGCGGGCACCCGCGCTGAGCGAGTGATCGTCGACCGACGCGTCGGTCCACGAGTTGTTCGAGTCCTCCTCGGAGTTGTCGGAGTTGTCGTTGTGGGAGTCCTCGGTCGAGTTGTCCGTGTGGTCGTCGACCGAATTGTCGGAGTTGTCGTTGAACGAGTCCTCGATGTCTGCGTCGATGTCGACGTCGACGTCGTTCGAATCCTCATTGAATGAGCCGCCGACATCCGCCGTCGTGTTCTCACTGGCGTTGGTCGACGCGTTCGTGTTGCCGGCGTCGTCGACGCCGACGGTGATGTCCGCGGTGTTGACGGCCGTGGAGTTGAACGAGTCGCGCATCCGGAGGTTGTACGAATCGTCGATGTCATCGATGCCGAAGGGCATGTCGTGTTCCTCTCATCGTCGGCGCATGCACCGATCGAGCAGTGGGGCCCGGCCCGGAGAACGCTCCCGGGCCGGGGTGACGGATCAGAGACCGAGGTCGAGATCGTCGACGATGGCGGAGTCGCTGCTCTCCACGATGGCGTTCACGTCGGCGTCCACATCGAAGGTGGCCGTCATGTCGGTCGTCTCATTGAACGAGTCCGTCGCCGTGTAGGTGTCGGAGTAGTCGTTCCAGGAGTCGTCGATATCCACGTCCATCGAGTTGTCCTCGTTGGTGGAGTTGTCCTCCCATGAGTTGTACGAGCCGACGACATTCGACACCGTCGTCTCATTCCCGACGTTGACGTCACCTCCGCCCGCGATCACCGTCGAGTTGTCGACGCGGGTCTCGATGTCGACGTCGTCCCCGGCTGCGATCGACTCGTCTCCCGATGCGACGACTGTCCCGCTCGCGGAGTACGCGTGCATACCCCCGCCGAGTACGTTGGCGTTCACCGACTGGTCGACGATCGTGTTGTGGCTCTCGACCGACATTCCGCCGGCTGCGCCGCGCGCGGCCGCCAGTCCTGCACCTCCCGCCCCGCCGAGGCTCACGTCGCCCATGCCCACGTTGTAGGTGCGGTCCCCCGCACTCATCGAGTGGTCGTCCGTCGACCTGTCGGTGAAGGTGTTGTACGAGTCCTTCACCCAGTTCTCGGAGTTGTCGTTGTTGGAGTCGTCGGTCGAGTTGTCCGTGTGGTCGTCGGTGGAGTTGTCGGAGTTGTCGTTGAACGAATCCTCGATGTCCACGTCCGTGTCCATGTCGACATCGTGCGAATCCTCGTTGAACGAATCCGTCACGCCGACATCGACGTTGCCGCTGTCGTTGACGGATTCATCGGAGTTGCCGACGTTGTCGAGGTCCACTCCCAGCGTCGCCGAGTTGGTGGTCGTGGTGTTGAACGAGTCACGCACGCGCGTATTGAACGAGTCGTCGAAGTCGTTGATGTCGATAGGCATGAGCCCTTCCCTATCCCGGGGCGCTCCCCGATCCTGATGTTGGCTTGAACGCTACGAGCGTCCACCGTGGAGCACATCGGGGAGGACTACCTGCCTGCCGCGTCCGCACGCGGGGTTCTCCCCAGCACTCCCCGAGGCCGGTAGGGGGTACGGCTGGGCGAGCGCGCGGATCACGGTCCCCGTAGGCTGGCCGGATGCAGATGGCCGAGCTGACCGCGCTGCTGACCCCGGAGGGACTCCGTCTGCTCGATGCGCTCCCGGCCGCCGAGTCGGCCGACGACGTCGCGCGGACGGTCACCCGGCTGCGCAAGGAGGGGTACTCCCCCGACCTCGTCTCGGCAGTCGTGACGCAGTCGCGCCTGCGAGCCCGGGCTGCGGCGAAGTTCGGTGGGTTCGCCGAGCGGATGCTGTTCACGCGCGCCGGACTCGAGCAGGCCACACGACTGCAGATCGCGGCCCGGCATGCCGGACGGTTCCGTGCGGCCGGCTTCAGCCGCGTCGCCGACCTCGGCTGCGGCATCGGTGGCGACGCCCTCGGTCTCGCGGGACTCGGCCTCGCCGTGACCGCCGTCGATGCCGACGAGGTCACCGCCGGGATCGCCGCTTACAACCTCGCGCCGTTCGGCGACGCCGTCACCGTGACCCACGGCACCGCGGAAGAGGCGGACCTCGCAGACGTCGACGCCGTCTGGCTCGATCCGGCACGCCGCACCATCGGGCACTCCGAGACGCAGCGCACGCGTCCCGAGGACTGGTCGCCGTCGCTGGAGTGGGCGTTCGATCTCGCGACGCGCCTCCCCACCGGGATCAAGCTCGGCCCGGGTCTCGATCGCGACCTCATCCCCGACGACGTCGAGGCGCAGTGGATCAGCGCCGACGGCTCCACGGTCGAGCTCGTGCTGTGGTCGCGCGGCCTCGCCCGGGAGGGGGTGCGACGGGCGGCCCTCGTGCTGCGGGGCGACGAGGCGCACGAACTCACCAGCGCCGCCGACGCGCCCGACGAGCCGGCTCGCGAGCTCGGCGCGTTCCTGCACGAACCCGACGGAGCGGTCATCCGGGCGCGGCTCATCGGCGACGTGGCGCGATCCCTCGAGGCCGGCATGCTCGATGAGCACATCGCCTATCTGACATCGGATGCCGCCGTCACGAGCCCGTTCGTGTCGACCTTCCGGGTCGACGAGGCGATGCCCGCGAAGATCCCGACCATCAACGCGGCGCTGCGGGACCGAGCCGTCGGCCGCCTCGAGATCAAGAAGCGGGGTGTCGACATCGACCCCGCCCAGTTCCGCAAGAAGCTCACGCTGCGCGGCGACGGCGAGGCGACGCTCTTCCTCACCCGCGTCGGCAGCCGGCGGCTCGCGATCCTCGCCGACCGCGTCAGCCGATGATCGACGCCTGGGCGGCCGCGTAGAACAGCCAACCGGCGCTGTAGAGGATCGACACGACGCCGAGCACGAGCGCCCAGATCGCGACCGGGCGACTCTCGAGCGGCCGGCGCAGCGCCAGAATGGCCGTGACCACCCCGACCAGGCCGATCGGGAAGCCCCAGCCGACGAAGAGCGACACGACCAGCCCCGCGATCGATGAGGCGAGCGCCCACCCTGCGAAGCCGCGGTGCGGGGGGTCGGTCGGCGGCATCAGCCACTGAGCGGTCGCTGCCGGCTCTTCCGTGCCGGGCTCGGGCGGCGCCGACTGGGACGTCACCGCGACCGGCGCGGTCGGCAGTCGCAGGAAGCCGCCGCGGTGCGCGCCGGGGAGAGGGGATGCTTCGTCCGCGAGCGACACGTCGGGCGAGGGCGGCTCGACCGCGGGCTGCGGAGCCGGCGGCGCGGGTGGCACGGCCGGCTCGGGTGGGACCGGCTTCGCGCGCCGGGCGGGCTCGGCCTGCGGCGCGGGCGGCGCCTGCTCCGCGCGCCGAGAGGCCTCGGCGCCCGCCGCGGGCTCGCCGGGTGGCGGCATCCGCTCGTCGTCGCTCACGCGACCGCCTCCGCGACCTGGATCTCGGTCACCGGCAGGGTCGAATCGGCGCCGAACTCCAGGGTCGACGGCGGGCGGCCCGACATCACGAGCTCCGACGCGAGGGCGGCGATCATCGCTCCGTTGTCGGTGCACAGCGACAGCGGCGGGATGCGCACGGTGACGCCCTCCGCGGCCGCACGCTCGAGCGCGACATCGCGCAGACGGCGGTTGGCGATGACGCCGCCGCCGAGCAGCAGCCGCGGCACCCCGTGATCACCGCAGGCGGCGAGTGCTTTCGTGACGAGCACATCGACCACGGCCTCGCGGAAGCTCGCGGCGACGTCGGCGACCGGAATCGGCTCGCCGGCCGCCTCGCGCTGCTCGATCCATCGCGCGACCGCGGTCTTGAGCCCCGAGAACGAGAAGTCGTAGCGATGCGAGGCCATGTCGCCCGGGCGCGAGAGCCCGCGGGGGAAGCGGATCGCGTCGGGATCACCGCTCGCCGCGGCCCGGTCGATCTCTGGGCCGCCAGGGTAGGGCAGTCCGAGCAGGCGCGCGACCTTGTCGAACGCCTCACCCGCGGCATCGTCGACGGTCTCGCCGAGCAGCACGACGTCGCTGGTGAGGTCGCGCACGAGCAGCAGCGACGTGTGGCCGCCCGAGACGAGGAGCGCGACGGTGGGGTACTCGAGCGGCGGGGCGTCGGGATCGAGGATGTCGGCGGCGATGTGCCCGACCAGGTGGTTCACGGCGTACAGCGGTCGGTCGAGCGAGACGGCGAGCGCCTTGGCGGCGCCCACGCCGACCATGAGCGCGCCCGCGAGGCCGGGTCCGGACGTGACGGCGACAGCGTCGATGTCGGACAGCGCGACGCCCGACTCGGCGAGCGCCGCGTGGATCGCCGGCTCGAGCGCTTCGAGGTGCGCGCGGGCGGCGACCTCGGGCACGACGCCGCCGTAGCGGGCGTGCTCGTCCATCGAGCTGGCGATCGTGTTCGACAGCAGCGTGCGCCCGCGCACGATGCCGATGCCGGTCTCGTCGCAGCTCGTCTCGATCCCGAGGATCAGCGGCTCAGGCCGGTTCACGTGCACACTCCCGCGTCGTCGGCGGACGCGGCATCCCGCGCGGCCCATCCGCGCAGGTCGAGCTTCATGACGACGGCGTCCACGTCGTCGGGCTGGTAGTAGCGCGGGCGGCGGCCGATCTCGAGGAAGCCCTCCGAGACGTAGAGCGCCTGCGCCACCGGGTTGTCGGCGCGCACCTCGAGGAACACGTCGTGCACGTGGCGGTCGGCGGCCTCGGCCAGGAGTGCGCGGAGCAGCGTGCGGCCGCGGCCTCTGCCCCGCGCGGACTCGGCGATGGTGATGGTCTGCACGTCGGCGTCCTGCGCTCCGCGCACGGCGCGCAGGCCCGCGTAGCCGACCAGTCGCCCTGCTTCTTCGTCGACGATGTACCAGCCGTGCGGCGAGGCGATCTCCTCGCGCATCATCGCGTCCGACCAGGCATCGGTCGGGAACGACGCCCGCTCCAGCGCCATGATCGCCTCGACGTCGGCCGGCCCGGCCGCACGCACCGTCATGTGCCGACCCGCTTCCGCGCGGCGGGCGGGGTCACGTCGGGTGAGCGCAGGTACAGTGCGTCGGACGAGGCGATCGCGCGGCCGGCCGCGAGGGCGCGCGCCGCGCACAGCGCGAGGAGCGCACCGGGCACCCGGTCGGCGTCACGCCGGATCACGCCGTCGCGGGCGAGCACGGCGTCGAGGTCGTCGCGTGGCGCCAGCGCGGGCTCGGCGACGCGCACGGGCAGCCCGTCGTCGTCGAGGCCGCGATAGACCGAGTAGGCGAACTCTCGCCGGCGGGCGTCGGTCACGACGGCGAACGGCAGGTCGTCGCGGTCGAGGCCGCCGGTCAGCGCGTCGTGCAGCAGCAGCTCGATGGCGACCGCATCGTGGCTTACGACCGGCACGACCCGGATGCCGCGCCCGAGGGCGAACGCCCGCGCTGCGGCGATGCCCACGCGAAGCCCGGTGAAGGGCCCCGGGCCCATGCCGACGGCGACATGCGTGATGTCGGAGGCGGTGAGCGATGCCTCGGCCAGCGCCCGCTCGATGAGCGAGCCGATCACCTCGGCGTGGCCGCGAGGGTCGACGCTCTCGACCTGAGACCGCACGACGCCGTCGTGTTCGACGACCGCGACGGCCGTGCCGAGAGACGTGTCGATGCCGAGGATCACCCTTCCCAGGGTAGTCGCCGCCTCGCGCGCCCCGGCGACCGCCCGATTCCTCAGGGCCGGCGGTTGATCGTCACGGCGCGCGGCGTGTCGGCGTCGAGGTCCTCGGCCACGCGCGACGACGTGCCGCACGCGGTGTCGATCCCCCGGCCGTGCCACTCGCGGTCGAGCTCGATCTCCCACCACGTGTCGCGGAGCCCCTCGACCATGCCGCGGCCCCACTCGACGATGACCGCCGACCGGTCGAAGTCGATGTCGAGGTCGTCGAGCTCGGCGGGCGATCCGAGCCGGTAGGCGTCCACATGCACGAGCGGCGTTCCGCCGACGAGCGACGGGTGCGTGCGCGCGAGCACGAAGGTCGGACTCTGCACCGGACCGCGCACCTCCAGCCCGCGGGCGATGCCGCGCGTCAGCGTCGTCTTGCCGGCGCCGAGCGGACCGGTGAGCACCACGAGGTCGCCGGGGCGCAGCATCCGTCCGATCTGCTCGCCCAGCTGCTCCATCGCCTCGGGTGAGACGATCTCGCGGGTGCCGAGGAGGGGGTCGAGTCCGGTGAGCGTCTGTTCCACGTCGGAGTCAACGCCCGGAGCGCCGTCGGCGTTCCCACTCACGCCGAGACCTGACGTCGCGGAACACGCGGCCCGATGCGCGTGACCACCTCGTAGTTGATCGTGCCGGCGACACGCGCCCAGTCGTCGGCGGCAGGCGCCCCGAGGGTCGGGTCGCCGAAGAGCACGACCTCCTCGCCGACCGCCACGGGGTGGTCGCCGACGTCGACGACGAACTGGTCCATCGCGATGCGCCCCGCGACCTCGAACCGGCGGCCGCCGATGACAACGGGACCGGCTCCGGATGCCTGGCGCGGCACGCCGTCGGCGTAGCCGAGCGGCACGAGCGCGAGCGTCGTGTCGCGCTCCGCGCGGAATGCGTAGCCGTACGACACGCCCTTGCCGGCGGGCACGCGCCGCACGGCGGCGACGGCTCCGCGCAGCGTCATCGCCGGACGCAGTCCGAGGTCGGCAGAAGTGCGGTCCGCGAAGGGGGAGAGTCCGTAGATGCCGATGCCGATGCGCACGCAGCCGAGGCGCGTCTCGGGCAGCGCGATCGCCGCGTGCGTCGCGGCCAGGTGGCGCAGCGGCGGAGCGAGCCCGAGTGACGCCGCCAGCGCAATGCCGTTCTCGAAGGCCCGCAGTGCTGCCCGGTCGTCGTCGGCTGAGGTGTTGGACAGGTGACTGAACAGTGCGATGACGCGGAGCTTGCCGATCCGCTCGAGCCTCGCGGCCTCGGCGAACACGATGCGCTGGTCCTCCGGGGCGATGCCGTTGCGGGAGAGCCCGGTCTCGAGTTTGAGGTGCACGCCGACGGGACGGTCGGCGGATGCCGCGCCCGCGGCGGCCAGCAGCTGATCGAAGCTCGAGATGCCGAGCTCGATGCCGAGCGACGCGGCCTCGGCGAACGACGTACCCGGGGCGTGCAGCCACGCGACGATCGGGGCGTCGATGCCCGCACGCCGCAGCGCGATCGCCTCGGTGATGTCGGCCACACCGAGGCGGGTCGCCCCGCCGGCGAGCGCGGCGACCGCCGACCGCACCGCGCCGTGACCGTACCCGTCGGCTTTGACGACCGCGATGACCTCGGACCCCGTCAGCCGGCGCAGATGGCGCACGTTGTCCTCGATGGCGCCCACGTCGATGGAGGCCTCGCGCATGACGCCTGCCGGGAGCCTGGTCATCGTGCTCCCGCCCCGTCCGCGCCGCGCTCCCCGTCCTCGTCGCGCTCCACGTCCTCGTGCGCATCGCGAGACGACGCATCGGCGACGAGACGACGGACGCCAGGCGCCGTCTCGTCGCGGACGTGCTGTCTCGCGGAAGAGGCCGAAGGGACGAAGGGCGAAGGAGGAGCGGATGCCTCCGCCACCACGTACGCGGTGGCGAAGCCGGCGTCGTGCGACATCGACAGGTGCAGGGCGGTGATGCCGCGGTCGGCGACGGCATCGGCCGTCGTGCCGCTGAGTGTGAACCACGGGCGGCCGGATGCCTCGGGCGTGATCTCGATCTCGGTCCAGTGCACGCCGTCCGACCCGCCGAGCGCCTTGATGAGCGCCTCTTTCGCGGCGTAGCGCGCGGCGAGCGAACGCGGCTTGAGCTCGCGCTCCTTGACCGAGAACAGCCGCACCAGGAGCCGCGGCGTCCGCTCGAGCGTCCGCTCGAAGCGGGCGATGTCGACCAGGTCGACGCCGATCCCGACGATCACGTACCTCTCCCGTCACGCCGCGGTCGCGGCATCCGTCACCCTATCGCGGTGTGTGCGGACGCCTCGCGGTCGCTCTCACTCGACCGTGACCGACTTCGCGAGGTTGCGGGGCTGGTCGACGTCGAGGCCCTTGGCGGTCGCCAGACCCATCGCGAAGATGTGCAGCGGGACGACGGCGAGCAGCGGCTCGAAGAACGGACCGGCGAGCGGGATGCGCAGCACCTCGTCCGCCTTGGGCAGCACCGCGGCGTCGCCTTCCTCGGCGATAGCGATCACGCGGGCGCCGCGCGCGCGGATCTCCTCGATCGACGAGATGACCTTCTTGTGCATCTCGGCCGACCTGCGGGGCGAGGGCACGATGACGAACACGGGCTGACCGGGCTCGATGAGCGCGATCGGACCGTGCTTGAGCTCACCCGCGGCGAAGCCCTCGGCGTGGATGTACGCGAGCTCCTTGAGCTTGAGGGCGCCCTCGAGGGCGATCGGGTACCCGACGTGACGGCCGAGGAACAGCACCGAACGGGTGTCGGCCATCCAGTGGGCGAACTGCTCGATGCGGGGCTGCTCGCGCTCGAGGATCTGCGTGATCTTGCCGGGGATCGCCTCGAGCTCGGCGACGTGGGCCGCAGCCTGGTCGGCCGGCACGACACCGCGGACGCGGCCGATGTGCAGACCCATCAGGTAGAGCGCGGTGACCTGCGCGACGAACGCCTTCGTCGAGGCGACGGCGACCTCCGGGCCGGCGTGCGTGTAGACGATCGCGTCGGACTCGCGCGGGATCGTCGCGCCCTGCGTGTTGCAGATCGACAGCGTCTTCGCCCCGTGCTCGCGCGCGTACTTGACGGCCATGAGCGTGTCCATGGTCTCGCCGGACTGGCTGATCGACACGACGAGCGTGTCGGGTCCGATCACGGGGTCGCGGTAGCGGAACTCGTGGGCGAGCTCGACGTCGACGGGAATGCGCGTCCACTGCTCGATGGCGTACTTGCCGACCTGGCCGGCGTAGGCGGCGGTGCCGCACGCGATGACGATGATGCGCGAGATGCCGGTGAACAGGTCGTCGAGCCCGTCGAGCTCGGGGATCACGACCTCACCGTCACGGATGCGGCCGCGCAGCGTGTTGGCGACGGCCTCGGGCTCTTCCGAGACCTCCTTGGCCATGAACGAGGACCAGCCGCCCTTCTCGGCGGCCGACGCATCCCACGTCACCTCGAAGGGCTCGACCTGGACCGGGTTCCCGTCGAAGTCGGTGACGGTGACGGCCTCGGGGGTGATGGCCACGATCTGGTCCTGGCCGATCGCGAGGGCGTTGCGGGTGTGCTCGACGAACGCGGCGACGTCGGAGCCGAGGAAGTTCTCGCCTTCGCCCAGGCCGATCACGAGCGGCGAGTTGCGGCGCGCGCCGACGACGAGGCCGGGCTGGTCCTCGTGCATCGCGAGAAGCGTGAACGCACCCTCGAGACGCGAGACGGTGGCCCGGAACGCGGTGATGAGGTCGCCGCTGCGCTGGTACTCACGGCCGAGGAGCACGGCGGCGATCTCGGTGTCGGTCTCGCTGCGGAAGGTGAACCCGTCGGCGAGCAGTTCGTCCTTGAGCTCGGAGAAGTTCTCGATGATGCCGTTGTGGATCACCGCGAGCTTGTCGTCGTCGGCGAGGTGCGGATGCGCGTTGCCGTCGGTGGGTCCGCCGTGGGTCGCCCAGCGGGTGTGGCCGATGCCGGTCGTGCCGTCGGCGAGGGGGTGCGCGCTGAGGTCGTCGCGCAGCACCTGGAGCTTTCCGGCGCGCTTGCGCATGCCGAGACCGCCGTCGCCGTCGATGACGGCGATGCCGGCCGAGTCATAGCCGCGGTACTCGAGGCGCGAGAGCCCGGAGATCAGGACGGCCTGGCTCTGCCGCGGGCCCACGTATCCGACGATTCCACACATGCCTCCAATGGTAGGCGGAGGGTTATGCGAGGAGCCTGAACGAAAAGGTCAGAGCTTGCGCAGCAGGACTCGCTCGACGGTGTGGTCGGCGGCCTTCTGCAGCACGAGGCTCGCGCGCCCGCGCGTGGGCAGCACGTTCTCCATGAGGTTCGGCAGATTGATGTCGTTCCAGTAGCCGAGCGCGGTCTGCACCGCTTCTTCGTCGCTCAGGTGCGAGAACACGTTGAAGAACGAGCTGGGGTTGGAGAAAGCGCCCGTCTTGAGGGCCATGAAGCGCTCGACGTACCACTGGGCGATGTGCGCGGGATCGGCGTCGACGTAGACGGAGAAGTCGAACAGGTCGCTCACCGCGACGTCGTGCGGGGCGGGTGGCGGCTGCAGCACGTTGAGCCCCTCGACGATCACGACGTCGGGGCGGCGCACCGTGACGTGCGCGTCGGGGACGATGTCGTACCGCATGTGCGAGTAGAACGGCGCCCTCACCTCGGGCGCTCCGCTCTTGACCTCGGTGAGGAACGAGACCAGGGCGCGGCGGTCGTAGGACTCGGGGAAGCCCTTGCGTGCCATGATGCCGCGGCGCTCGAGCTCGGCGTTCGGGTAGAGGAACCCGTCGGTGGTGACGAGCTCCACTCGGGGCGTGTCGGGCCAGCGGCTCATGAGCTCGCGCAGCAGACGCGCGATGGTCGACTTTCCCACGGCGACGGAGCCCGCGACGGCGACGACGAACGGCGTGGTGGAGTCTTCGTCGTGGAGGAACGCGCTGGTCTCGGCGCCGAGCTGCTTGGTGGCCTTCGCGTAGAGCGAGAGCAGCCGCGAGAGGGGCAGGTAGACCTGCTGCACCTCGGCCATGTCGAGGCGGTCGCCGAGACCCCGGATCTGCACGATCTCGGTCTCGGAGAGCGGCTGCGCCATGCCCGCTGCGAGGCGCGCCCACTCGCCGCGGCCGATCTCACGGTAGAGGGACTGCGCCGGGGCGATGGTGGCTTCGTCTGCGGACATCCCGCTCATCGTAACGGGTGGACGGATGCCGCCACCGACCTGTGCGGGATGTGCAACTGAGGCGGGCCCGCCCCCCGAAGAGGACGGGCCCGCCGCCGGACGATCGGCGTCAGCTCGCCGAGTGGTGACCGTGGTCGGGGTGGAGGCCACCGCCGCCGCCGGCCCACGTGCCCTCGGCACCGGCGGGCGCGGGCAGCTTCAGGCCGCCGGGCACGTTGGCCCCGCGGACGCCGTTGACCGCCTCGGTCGAGTACGCGTACGCCAGGACCGACAGTGCGATCGCGTCGGCGTTCGTGTCGAGCGCGTCCATGCTGACATTGTCGATGTCGTCGCACGCCTGGTGGTAGCACGGGTCGAGCCACTCGCCCGCCATGCCGCCCCAGATCTCGGCCTGCTCCGCCGTCTTCTCGTCCTCGGCGCCGGTGAAGAGACCGCCTGCCGGGATGCCCGCCAGGATGAACGCCTCGTAGTCGCTGCGGCCGCTGAACTCGGCGTCGTCGTACGGCACGCCCACGCTCGTGAAGTAGCTCTCGAACATGTCCTCGATCTGGACCGAGCCTTCCGGCACCACGACCGGGGCCTCGAACGTCGACTCGTCGCCGTCGTACACCATGAAGATGTAGTTGGGCGAGGCGACCATGTCGAAGTTGAGGTACAGCGCGATGCGGTCCTTCTCAGCCTGGCTGAGCCCGTCGACGTAGGCCTGCGAGCCCACGAGGCCGACCTCTTCGGCAGCCCACCATGCGAAGCGCACCGTGTTCTGCGGCTTGACCTTGCTCATGCTCTCGGCGACCTCGAGCAGCGCGGCGGAGCCCGAGCCGTTGTCGTTGATGCCGGGACCGGCCGGGACCGAGTCAAGGTGGGCGCCGGCCATCACGACGTTGTTCGCGTTGCGGCCGGGCAGCTCGGCGATCACGTTCTGCTGCGGGTGGTTCTCGATGAACATCGACACCGTGGCGGTCGAACCGGGAACGGCGAGCGCGCCGCCGGCGGCGAACGACGTGTTCACGACGGGGATGTCGAGCGGGGTCGGGTTCGCACCGATGAGCGTGACGTTGCTCATCGGGCCGGTGTTGCCCGGGGTGCCGTTGTTGAAGATGATGACGGCCTCGGCGCCGGCGTTCTGTGCATTGCGCGCCTTGATGCCGAACTCGCATGCGCCGCGCTGGATCAAGGCGATGTCGTTGTCGCCCTCGAAGAGGGTCAGGTCGAAGTCCTCGGGCTGGCAGCCGCTCGTTCCTCCACCGGGGGTGCCCAGGGCGAGGTCGACCGGGATGACGTTTCCGGTCACCGAGCCCTCGGCTGAACCGGTCACGAAGTAGCCCGCAGGGTGGTTGACGTCCTGCGGCGTGAGCTGGTGAACCGTGGGGATCGGCACGAAGTAGTCGAACTCGTCGATCGACACGGTCCAGCCCGCGGCCTCCATCGTCTCGACGACGTAGTCGACACTGGCCTCGTAGCCCGTGGTGTCGACGGCGCGGTTGCCGTTGTTCTCCTCGGCGATCTGCTGGAACGCCTCGAGGTGCTCCATCGCGCCCTCCGCCGAGACGCACTCGAGCAGCTTGGCGATCGTGTTGTTGTTGCGGTTGTCGCATTTCGCGGCGGGTGCGGCTGTCGCCGCCGACACCGGAGCGATGGCGAGTGCCACGGCCGTCGCGGCGGACGCGGCGAGTGCCAGCCCGCCTCTCCCTGTGATGCGGGATCGATTCATGTTCTCTCCTTCACGTGAGCGCTCATCGTCGAGCGCCTAGCGCACGGGCTATTCCTGAGGTGTCCGCGCGCGGGGACGGATGCCGGATCGGCACCCTGGCGCTGAGGCTAGACGGGCGATTCCGGGGACGGTAGCGAACGAGGCCAGTTCTCATCCTGCGCTCATCCGCGGTGAGCCCCTCGGTCGTGCAATCCGAGCGCACCTGTACTGTCGACCCGTGCGCCTGGGAGTCCTCGACATCGGATCGAACACCGTCCACCTGCTCATCGCCGACGTCCGCCCCGGGGGTAGACCGCTCGCGACCACGAGCCGCCGGACGGTCCTGCGACTCATGCGCTATCTCGGTCCCGATGGCGAGATCACGCAGGAAGGCGTCGACGCCCTGATCTCGGCGGTGACCGAGGCGCGGACGGTCGTGGCATCCGAGAACGTCGTCGAACTGCTCGCGACAGCGACGTCGGCCGTCCGCGAGGCGACCAACGGGCCCGAGGTCATCGCGCTGATAGAAGAGGCGCTCGGCCAACCGCTCCAGGTGCTCGGCGGCGAGACCGAGGCGCGCTACACCTTCCTCGCCGTACGCCGCTGGTTCGGCTGGGCCGCCGGGCAGATCCTGCTGCTCGACATCGGCGGAGGCTCGCTCGAGATCGCCGCCGGACCCGACGAACTGCCCGAGCTCGCGGCCTCCGTCCCCCTCGGCGCCGGGCGCATGACCGTGGAGTTCCTCCCGCACGACCCTCCGGGCGAAGACGCCATCGACGTGCTGCGGGCGCATGCGCAGTCCACCCTGGCGCCGATCGCCGAGCGCTTCGGGCAGCTCCAGTCGCCGGATCACATCGTCGGGTCGTCGAAGGCGATCCGGTCGCTCGCCAAGCTCGCCGGCCGTCCGGTTCCCGGTTGGCCGGGAAGCGAGCGGATGCTGCTCCCCCGCGCCTCGCTCGCCTCGTGGATCCCCCGGCTGGCGAAGATCCCCGCGCCCGTGCGCCAGGAGCTGCCCGGCATCACCGCCGACCGCACGTTCCAGATCGTGGCCGGAGCCGTGGTGCTGGACGAGGCCATGCGCGCGCTCGGGGTCGATGAGCTGGAGGTGTCGCCGTGGGCCCTGCGCGAGGGCGTGCTCCTGCGATACATCGAATCGCTGTCGTGGAGCGCGACGGCAGCCTGAGCACCGGAGACGACGACGGCCCCGCCTTCTCAGGCGGGGCCGTCAGTCGATCGGGGTCGATCGATCAGGTCAGAGCGCGAGACGCTCGCGGACGACATCGGCGAGACGCTCGGCATGCGCACGGGCGGCCTCGGCGGAGGCGGCCTCGACCATGACCCGCACGAGGGGCTCCGTGCCCGACGGACGCAGCAGCACGCGGCCCGAATCACCGAGCTCCGCGACCGACCGGGCGACGGCATCCGACACGCCTTCATCGCTGTTCGCGCGAGAGCGGTCGACGCCCTTGACGTTGAGGAGCACCTGCGGGAACACGGTCATGACCGACGCGAGCTCCGCAAGCGACTTCTTCTGCCGCGCCATCTCGGCGAGCAGGTGCAGGCCGGTCAGCAGCCCGTCGCCGGTCGTGGCGAACTCGCTCATGATGACGTGGCCGGACTGCTCGCCGCCGAGCGAGAAGCCGCCCTCGTTCATGCGCTCCAGCACGTAGCGGTCGCCGACGGAGGTCTGCTCGACGCGGATGCCGTTCTCGGCCATCGCGCGGTGGAGCCCGAGGTTGCTCATCACCGTGGCGACGAGAGTGTCGTCGGCCAGCGTGCCGCGCTCCTTCATCGCCACGGCGAGGATCGCCATGATCTGGTCGCCGTCGACGACGCGGCCGTCCGCGTCGACCGCGAGGCAGCGGTCGGCGTCACCGTCGTGGGCGATTCCGACATCGGCGCCGTGCGCGAGGACGGCCTCGGCGAGCTTGTCGAGGTGCGTCGACCCGACGCCGTCGTTGATGTTCAGGCCGTCGGGATCGGCGCCGATCACGGTGACCTGGGCGCCGGCATCGCGGAACGTCTCGGGCGAGACGCCCGACGCCGCGCCGTGCGCGCAGTCGAGCACGACGTGGATGCCATCGAGCCGGTGCGGCAGCGACCCGAGCAGGTGCACGACGTAGCGGTCTTCCGCGTCGGCGAAGCGGCGGATGCGACCGACTCCGGCGCCGGTGGGCTGCAGCTTAGGCCCGGCCATGGCGTGCTCGATGCGCTCCTCGACGACGTCGGGGAGCTTCACGCCGCCGCGGGCGAAGATCTTGATGCCGTTGTCGGGCGCGGGGTTGTGCGACGCCGAGACCATGACCCCGAAGTCGGCGTCGATGTCGGCGATCAGGAACGCGGTCGCCGGTGTCGGCAGCACGCCGGCGTCGTAGACGTCGACGCCCGAGGACGCGAGCCCGGCCTCGACCGCAGCGGAGAGGAACTCTCCCGACACGCGGGGATCCCTCGCGACCACGGCGGTGATGCGCTTGCCCGCGGCGCGCCGCGCGTCCGCAGAACGGCCCTGGCCCAGGACGACGGCAGTCGCCTGGGCCAGGGACAGTGCAAGATCGGCGGTGAGGGGGCCGTTGGCCAGCCCCCTCACCCCATCCGTGCCAAAGATCGGCATGCGGTGGAGAAGCCGATCAGCGCTTCGAGTACTGAGGCGCCTTGCGGGCCTTCTTGAGACCGGCCTTCTTGCGCTCGATGACGCGGGCGTCGCGCGAGAGGAAGCCGGCCTTCTTGAGGGTCGGGCGGTTGTTCTCGGCGTCGATCTCGTTCAGCGCCCGGGCGATGCCGAGACGCAGCGCGCCGGCCTGACCCGAGGGGCCGCCGCCCGAGATGCGGACGATGACGTCGTACGCGCCGGTGAGGTTGAGCACCGTGAACGGGTCGGTGATGAGCTGCTGGTGCAGCTTGTTCGGGAAGTAGTCCTCGAACTCACGGCCGTTGACGGTGATGACACCCGAACCCGGGATGAGGCGCACGCGGGCGATGGCCTGCTTGCGACGGCCGACAGCGGCGCCGGGGACCGAGAGCACGGGGCGCTCGGTGACGGCGTCGGTCTGCTCGACCGGGGTCTCGGTGGAGTAGTTGGTGGAGTCTTCGATGTTCGCCACGAGTGTGTCCTTATTCTCTGCGGTGCTTACTGGGCGACCTGGTCGAGGGTGTA
This sequence comes from Microbacterium sp. NPDC056003, assembly GCF_042274785.1. NCBI lineage: Bacteria > Bacillati > Actinomycetota > Actinomycetes > Micrococcales > Microbacteriaceae > Microbacterium > Microbacterium sp. NPDC056003. The sequence goes on from NZ_JBHJXQ010000001.1 coordinate 733,366, forward strand.
CGTCTTGGGCTGCTGGGCCGAGTGCGGGTGCTCGGCGCCACGGTAGACCTTCAGCTTGCGCAGCTGCTGCGCGCCGAGGCTGTTCTTCGGCAGCATGCCGCGGATCGCCTTCTCGACGGCGCGCTCCGGGTTCTTCGCGAGGAGCTCGTCGTAGGTGACGGCGGTGAGGCCGCCCGGGTAGCCCGAGTGGCGGTAGGCCTTCTTCTTCTCGAGCTTCTGACCGGTGAGGGCCACCTTGTCGGCGTTGATGATGATGACGAAGTCGCCGGTGTCGACGTGGTTCGCGAACGTGGGCTTGTGCTTGCCGCGAAGGAGACGGGCGGCGTGCGAGGCGAGACGGCCGAGGACGACGTCAGTCGCGTCGATGACCAGCCACTCGCGCTGGATCTCGCCAGTCTTGGGGGTGTAAGTGCGCGTCACAGTAGTGCTGCTTTCTTGATCGAACGGAGAGGTTCGTGAATCCCACTCCGGGGTGGTTCTCCGTGCCGAAGGCCGAGGAACACGCCAGTGGAGGGCTCACGTTCGTGGTGCCGGGTCAGCTGAGCCGAACACCAAAGATCAATACTACGACACGCGGATGCCTCAGCCAAACCGGCATTCGGAGGAGGACGGCGGCGAGGGGAAGGGGGGCGGTCCCTCGCCGCCGTCGGTCAAGGTGCGGTCACCGGCGCAAGCCGTGGTGAGCGTCCAGTCGGACGACGTCGCGGTTTCCCCCGCGCGTCGAAGCATGGTTGCGCATCGCTGCCCCCAGAGGCATCTCTGCGAAGGCGGCCCCAAACCCATCGCACCCCCACGGTGCGCGGGCTCCACCCTCTGTTCGCTGTCTCGACCGCGCGCACCGGCGGTTTCGGGTACGGGTGCCAGGATCGGCGACAGCAATCCCGACCGTAGTGCACCTCTGCGGCCGAACTCAACTCTTCGCGACGGTGCGTCGGCACGTCTGCGGGTGTCGGGCTCCGCACCCCGCCGTCGGCACCCATCGAGTCCCGCTCCGGCGCGAACGTCGCGGCGCCCAGCTATGGTGCCTCCATGGCCGCGTCGACCTCATCGCAGCGCACCTACCGCTACCTGCGCCTCGGGATCGCCGGCACGGTCGTCGTCATCTTCACGTCGGTCTCGGTCGCCGCCACCACCGTCGGCTGGCTGCCCTCGGTGAGCGACTACTTCTACACGCCGGCGCGCGCGTCCTTCGTCGGCGCCCTCATCGCCGTCGCGCTCGCCCTCGTCGCGCTGTCCGGGCGCGGCGCCGAGCGGGCGCTCCTCGACGCGGCCGCACTGTTCGCCCCACTCATCGCGCTCGTCCCCACCACGCTCGCCCCCGGCGCGATCCCCGGAGTGGTCGCACCGTGCGCGACGCGCTGCTTCCCGCCGGCCTACGAGGGCCTCGCCGCCAACGGCGTGATCACGTACCTCATCGTCGGCGCACTCACCGTGCTGGTCACCCTCCTTCTCGCCATCCTCAAGCAGCTCGACCTCGCCACCGTCGGGTTCTCGCTGATCGTGACGACGGCCGTGCTGATGGTCGTCGCTGCGACGTGGCTGTTCGCCCGCGACGCCTTCCTCGCGCACGGCCACTTCGTCGCCACGATCGCGTTCTTCGGCCTCTTCGCCGCGGTCGCGGTGATCAACGCCTTCCCGCGCCGCGGCGCTCCCCCGGCGCCCGTCTTCCGCGGCCTCTACATCGTGATCGCCGTCGCGCTCGCGGGCGTGCTCGTCGCGTACATGGTGCTGCTTCCACAGGCCGACGCCCGCGGCCTGCCAATCGTGCTGCTCGCCGAGGCGGCGGCGCTTCTCCTCTTCTTCGCCTTCTGGGTCGTGCAGGGCATCGAGAAGTGGGACGACGCCGACCCCTCGATCGCGCGGGGCTGACGCATCCCCCGATCGATGTACGAAAAACCGCCCTCGGTGCTCCTCACGAACAAGGCCTGTCGTCGACCCGGCGACGAGGCATGCTCATCTCGATCGAGGAGACCCCGATGCCTGCATCGCCCACGTCGCCGCGCCGTCCGCGACGGATCGTCCGCACCACGCCCGTCATCGCCACCGCCGACGACGGTCTGAACCCCGCTCCCCTCGACCTCCAGGCGGCCCTGCGCGCCGCGGTCGTCGAGGCCGGCGAGGAGATCGCCCGCGCCGAGCGCGCGCTCGGGCGCAGTCGCGTCGCCCGCGCCCGGGCGGCACGCGACCTCGAAGAGCACGTCCACCCGCTGACGCTCGACGAGGCCGAGCGCGCACGGCTGCGGGCCGCCTACGCGTCCGCCGACACGGACGTGGCCGAGAAGCAGTCCGCCCTCGCCGACGCGCGCGCCTTCGCCGAAGCCGCCCTCACGGTCGCCGACGCGCTGGAGCTGCGCTCGGTGCACGGTGCCATCGAGCAGACGTTCTCGTCAGCCGACGAGCCTCGCCGCCAGCGCGCGCTGAGCCGCGTGACGGCCGACACCACGGGGACCCGGGCCGCGGCATCCGCTCTCCCCCGCTCCGCGTGATTTCGTCGCATCCGGAGCGTCCGACGTCGCTGTCGCGGCTCAGGACGCCTCGGCCCGCGGCGGCACCTCGAGCGCCCGCGGGGTGCCGGTCAGCGGCCGGGCCGTTACGAGGATCGGCAGGTGGTCGCTGAGGCCCTGCGGCAGCGTGCGCACCCGGTCGATCTCGAACCCGACGGACGTCGCGAAGTCGTAGTGGCCGCGGAAGAACCGGTACCGCGTGTAGGTGCGGGAGTCGCTCAGGTTCAGCTCATACCCCTGCTCGCGCACCTTCTGGCCGAGGTGCTCCTTGAAGACGGGGTAGTTGTAGTCGCCGACCATGAGGGCAGGGAGGCCGTCGCCCAGGCTCTGCAGCTCAGCCAGGGCCGTGCGGATCTGGTGACGCCGCAGCGAGTTGAGGGCGGTGAGCGGGGCAGCGTGGAACGAGGCGACGATGAGCTCTCGCCCGTCGTCGATGTCGTGCAGGCGCACGCCCAGGAGTCGCTCCTCAGCGGGCTTCAGCACCCGGTCGTGCAGTGACTTCTTCAGCGCGAGCGAGCGCACGTCCACGGCACGGTAGGTGTTCTCACGGTAGTAGACCGCCAGCCCGAGCCGATTGCGCTGGGTGGCGTCGGCCAGCCGCAGGCCCGAGATGGTGTCGGGGATGTCGGTGGTGTCGGCCTCCTGCAGGCACAGCACGTCCGCGCCGTGGCGCTCGACCAGATGGACGAGCTCGCCCACGGCGCGGTGCTTCCGGAGGTTGTACGAGATGACCTTCATGTGAGGACCACGATACGAGGGATCGGCGTCCTCGTCGTCGTGCCGACGGCGAACGCACAGCACACTCATGGCAGGCCGAGAATCTTAGGGCTCGAGGAGGTGCGTGGTGTGTAGCATCGGATAGCCGCGCGCGCGCGGACGGCTGGGGAGCCGCTGGGGCGAACGAAACTCTGATGCGAGAGGCCTGCGCCGACATGAGCCCTACTGCCGATGCCGTGAAGACCGCGGTCATCATCGAGGACGATCCGGAGATCCGGCTCATCCTCTCCGAAGTGCTCGAATCGGCCGGCTTCTCCACGGTCGCCGTAGGCAACGGCGTCGACGGAGTCCGCGCCGTGCTGACGTACCGCCCCCTGCTCACGACGCTCGACGTCCGGATGCCGGGCATCGACGGTTTCGAAGCCGCGCGGCGCATCCGCGCCCGCTCCGACACGTATCTCATCATGCTCACCGGACTCCAGGACGAGGCGGACGTGATCGCGGGCCTGGGGGCGGGTGCCGACGACTACCTGCTGAAACCCTTCCGCCCCCGCGAGCTGCGTGCCCGCGTCGAGGCGCTGCTGCGTCGCGCGCGCACCGCGCCGGCGCAGGCGGGTGCGCCTGCGGAGGCGGTGGAGCCGTCCGGCGCACCCGTCACAGCCCTGCCCGCCGCAGCCGACGCAGGCGTCGCCGACGCGGCGTCCGGCGTCGCAGCCGAAGACGGGGAGTGGCTCGTCCACCGCGACCTGAGCCTGCACCCCGAGAACCGGATCGTGCTCGTCGGCGGCGAGGATCTCGACCTCACCCGCACCGAGTTCGACCTGCTGGCGGCGCTGCTCGAGTCGAAGCGGCGCGTCCGCAGCAAGGCCGATCTGACGCTCGTGCTGCGCGGCGAAGCGTACGTCACGAGCTACTACGTCAGCGACGCCGACAAGCGCGCGATCGAGGCCCACATGACGAACCTCCGACGCAAGCTCGGCGACAGCCCGACGAATCCGCGCTACATCGAGACCGTTCGCGGCGTGGGCTACCGGCTCACGTCCGACGCATGACGGGCGTGATCAGTGAGGGGGCCATCCTTCCCCAAGAGGATGGCCCCGTCACTTCCCCCACCGGACTCCCCAGCCCCGGCATCCGACGCGTTTCGGGTCCGCGTCAGACCTTCTCTCCGCTCTCATGACGGATAAGCGTGAAGAACATGCCGAGCGTCCTCGTGTCGGACATCGCCTCGGACTCGAGGTGCTCGATCACGCGCTCGCCCACGATCGTGTCGCCGTCGACGCCGAGAAGATAGTCGTAGCCCTCCACCAGCGTGCAGCCGTAGTCGAGTGCGCTCGCCGGCGCGTCGTGGCTCCGGCCGATGTCGTGGACGAACACCCGGGTGGCCTGCGCGCCCAGCGCCGTGATGACGTCACGTGGCCCGGCGTAGCGGGAGGCCATCTCGACCGTGGCGTCGGAGGTGTCGCTGACGACGACGTGGATCACGTCGGGCACTCGGGTCTGGTGCAGGAGCGATTCGATCACGCCGGCGACCGACTCGGCGGCGTCGCGGGCGAGGATGAGGCAGCCGATCGTCGCACGGCCCGCGACTGCGCGATCCACCGCGCTGTCGGCGGTGATGCGGGCAAGGGCGGCGGTCATCTCGAGTCCTTCGTCGGGGGCTGGCTTGTGGGCTCCACTCTGCCCGCCCGACCGCAAGCGGTCCTGCGACGGAGGTCGACGTACGCCTCCTTCTTGCGCAAGGTTCGCGCAAGGAATGCGCAAGGCCGGCCCGTTGCGATCGGGGGGCGGCGCCGATGACGCTCAAGAGAGTCGCGTCCACATCGAAGGCCCCGCCGGTGCTGGCGGACGACCAGACGCTCTCCGCCCCCGACACGCGCACGCGGTCGATCTGGCTGACCCAGCTCGTGCTCGCCGCGAGCGTCGTCATCATCGGGGTGCTCGTCGTCGCCCTTCGGCCCTCGCTGTTCGGTGTGTGGAACTTCGTCGTCGGCATCCTCGCGATCATCGTCGTCACGGTCGCGACCCTCGCTGTCCCGTGGGCGCGCCTCCCCCGAGAGTCCGTCCTGGTCGTGGTGTTCCTCGACACTCTTGCGATCGGCCTGATGGCCAGCAACACAGAACTGCGCTTCGGCTACCTCTGGGTGTTCCCGGTCATGTGGGTGGCGATGTACTTCCCGGCGACGATGCTGGGCGCGGTGCTCGCCACGATCGGCGTCATCCTCCTGCTCGACTCGACATCGAACCCCGACAGCAACGCGGCGCTGCGCATCTTCATCGTCCTGCTGTCGCTCGGATTCATCGGCATCACCGCCCACCTCGCGATGCGTCAGATGCGGGCGCTGCGCCGCGTGCTGCAGCGTCAGGCGCGCCGCCTCTCCGAGACGCTCGACCGTCGCTCGGGACAGGAACGCCGTACAAACGAGATCCTGAACGGCGTCGATGCCGGGGTGGCGCGGGTCTCGCTGTCCGGATCGCTGCTGATGGTCAACGACGCGTTCGCCCGCCTGTACGGGCTCGATCCGCGTGACGTGACCCAGCCCGCCAAGTCGGTCGAATACACCGGGCTGCGCGGCATGCCGGTGCCGCTCTCGGAGCGACCTCTCGCCCGTGCGGCGCGGGGGGAGATCTTCACCGACGCCCGCGTGTGGGTGTTCACGGCCGGTGGCGAGTGGCGCGTGCTCTCCGTGAGCTCGAAGCGGCTCAGCGGGCTGGACCGCGAAGACGCCAGCATGCTTCTCCTCGCCTACGACGTCACCGCGATCACCCACGCCCAGCGCGAGCGCGAGCGCCTGTCTGCCATCGCCTCGCACGAGCTGAAGCATCCGCTCACCGTGATGATCGGCAACGCCGACCTGGCACTGGAGGACCCCGACCTCAGCCCTCGCATCCGCGAGCGCCTCGAGACCATCCTGCGGGCCAGCGAGCGCGTGCTCGAGATGACGTCGAGCATGCTCAAGTCGTCGCGCACCGCGTTCGAGGGTCGCGAGTCGTACGACGACATCGACGTCAGGCAGATCGTCGTGGACTCCGTCGACTCGTTCCGCCCCACCGCCACCGCCCACGACGTGACGATCGCGCTCGATGTGACCGAGCCTCTGCCCGCGACGGCGGACGGGTTCCGGATGCGCCAGGTGATCGACAACCTCGTGAGCAACGCGATCAAGTACACGCCGCGGGACGGCGATGTGCGCATCGCCGGATCCATGGATGCCGATATGGTCACGCTCACCGTCTCCGATACGGGGATCGGCATCTCACCCGACGACCTGCCGAGCATCATGACGCCCTACTTCCGCACCGACGCCGCGAAGGACACGGCGAGCGGAACCGGTCTGGGGCTCGGCATCACCCGCGAGATCATCACCGCGCACGGCGGCACCCTCGCGATCGACAGCGAACTCGGATCGGGCACGACGGTGACCGTGCGGCTGCCGAGGTTCGCGCCCGCACCGCAGGGCGCAGAGAAGGAAGACTCGTGAACGACGTCGACATCGCCGTTGGTCTCGGCATCGCCCAGGCCGCCATCGCGACCCTGGCGACGATGCTCACGATCGGCATCGCATTCCTCGGCAAACCCTCGCGCGCCACACTGTTCTGGTCGTTCGCCTTCGCTCTCGCCATGGTGTCGACGTTCGGGGTCGCGGCGGGCGCGGCCGCCGAGGCCGAAACGGTCCGCCGCATCTTCCTCGGCGTCCTGATGGGTGCACCCGCCCTGCTGTGGTCGGGCTTCCGCGCGTTCTGGGGTGTGCGCGCTTTCTCCTGGGTCGGCCCCGTGGTCGGAGCCGCATCGGCGGCCCTGCTCGTCGCCGCCGGCGACACGATCTGGTTCAGCCCGGCGTACCGCGTGGTGTTCTTCGCCGCGTCGGTGTGCGCCGGCCTGTTCTTCGTCGACTGGGTGCGGGTTCCGGCGCGGCGCGATCGCGTCGCACTCCCGTTCGCGATCACGTCGCTCGCCTTCTTCGCCGTCGGCGCCGCGAACGGCCTCGCCGGCTTCGTCTTCCCGGCGACCACGGGCGACGACCTGGCGCTCGTCCGCCTCGTCACCTCGATCGGGATGCTGGCCTACACGGCCTGCGCGCTCGTCGCGGTGATCGGCCTCTCGACGCGCGACACCGCGTTCGCCCGCAGTTCCGAGGCGCCTGCAGGCTGGCAGCGCTTCCAGCTCACCGCGGCCGAGCGCCTCTCCCGTGCTCAGCTGTCGGGCGAGCCGTGGTCGGTCGTGTACCTGCAGCTGGACGATGCAGCCGAGATCCGCCAGATGGGCGGCGCGACCGTGCTCGGCGAGCTGTCCCGGCGGTTCCTCGACACCGTGCGGTCGGTCTTCCCGGCCGAGGCCGACGTCGCATCGCCGACACCGGGCACGGCGGTCGTGCTGCTGCCCCGCAGCGACGCCGCCGTCCGCGATCATCTGCGGACGGTGCTGGAGCGCATCTCGAGCCTCGACGTCGACGTCTCGCTGCCCATCCGCCCCTCGGCGAGCGCGGGATGGGCGCCCGTCTCCGTCGTGGGCTACGACCTCGACGCCCTGCTGTACATGGGGCGCGAGGCTGCCACTCTGGCGAGCGAGAACGGCGGCGACCGGTGGGAGCGCGTGGGCGTCACGGTGACCGACCGCCTGCTCAACCCGCTGCAGCGATCCTGACCCGGCGCGCCGACGCGCTCACTCGCGATCGCGCCGCGCACGGGTCTGCTCGGCGCGCTGCGCCAGCAGCTCGTCGTCGGGATACCCGACCGCGGTGAGCGTGAGGCCCCTCGCCGCCAGCACCTTCACCTCGGGGACGCGCTCCAGGCCGTCGCGGATGTCGAGCAGGTCGCCGGGGTCGAGGCGTCCCTCGCCCACCGCCACGCAGCCGCCGACGAGCGCGCGCACCATACTGTGGCAGAACGCGTCGGCCTTCACGTGTGCCAGGAGCACGCCGTCGCGGTCGCGGCGCCAGTCGAACTCGAGCAGCGTCCGGATGGTCGTCGCCTCCTCGCGCGGCTTGCAGTAGGCGGCGAAATCGTGGAGTCCGATGAGCGACCGGGCCGCGGCATCCATCGCCTCTCCGTCGAGGACTGCGCGCACCGTGGTGGTGCGATGGCGCTCGAGCGGGTCGTACCCCGACACGCTGTCGGCGATGCGGTACTCGTAGCGGCGCCAGACGGCCGAGAAGCGGGCGTCGAATCCTTCCGGGGCGAGGGCCGTGCGGGTGACCACGACGTCGGAGTACGCCCCGACGACCCCGCTCAGGCGCGCGGCGAGGATGCCGACCGGGTCGGCGGCTGCGCCCGCGCGCGGGCGCCGGGAGAACAGCCGCTCGCGCTGCGCCTCGTCGAGGTCGACGTGGGCGACCTGACCGGTCGCGTGCACGCCGGCATCGGTCCGTCCGGCGACCACGAGGCGGGGATCGCCGCCGAGCACCCGGGCAAGCGCGCTCTCGAGGGTCTCCTGCACCGTGCGGAGCCCGGGCTGTCGAGCCCAGCCCCGGAAGTGCGTGCCGTCGTAGGCGATGTCGAGGCGGATCCGCACGGCCCCAGCTTAGGCGTCGACGTCCGAAGGCTGCGTCATCACGGGCGCCGCGGCGGCCGTGACGAGAGGTCACCGGCGCCGCGGCGCCCGTGATGAGAGGTCACCCCAGCACGTGCCGCCCGCGCGGGAAGTTCCCGCCTGCCGCCTGCAGCGCCGTGCGAGCCAGCCGCACGCGGTTCTCGCTCTCGCGCACGATCTCACGGGCGACGACGGGATGCTGCCGCACGATCTCATCGAGCACCGAGACCGGAACCACCACGACGTCGACCTCGCTCAGCGCGACGGCCCGCGAGATGGTCTGGGTGCGCGAGAGCGCCGTCAGGCCGATCGCGTCGTCGGGCCCGAGGACCGTGATCTGCACGAAGCCGTCGTCGTCGGTCGGGATGCCCAGCATGACGCTGCCCGCCAGGATGAAGCGGGTCTCGGTCGGCACGACGCCCGGACGCAGGATGGACTCGCCCGCGCAGTAGCGCTCGAGCCGCGCATGCCCGGCGAGCGCGTCGACCTCTCCCGTCTTGAGGCTCAGCGCCGGCGCGATCTTCCTCAGGGCGTCCTGCAGATGCGCGGGCGTGCGCCAGTCGTCGCTGAGGTCGCCGTCCAGGTGCAGGTCGGCACGCCTCGCCGCGTACCAGACGCGTGTCGCGAAGGCGTCGCGGACGGCGTCGCGATCGCCGGGCGTGCGCAGCGGGATCGCGACGGCGTACCGACCGCCGGTCAGCGTCGTCGCCGTCGGCTCGCGGTCGAGTGCGATCAGCGGGATGTCGCGCGCCACGGCGACGAGGAGCTCGCGCACGCGCCCCGGCGGGTCGTCGCTGCCGAACGACAGCTCGACCACCGCCGCGTACGGGTCGGGGCTGCGCGAGAGGTTCACGAACGACCCGTCGGCGAGTTCCGCGGTCGGCATGACGACGATGCCGTTCCCGGTATCGAGGTGGATCGCCCGCCAGTTGACCTCGACGATCTGTCCGCGCGTGCCGCCGGTCTCGATCCAGTCGCCCAGCTCGAAGGGCGCCTCGAAGACCAGGAACAGTCCTGAGACGACCGAGCCGACCGCGTTCTGCAGCGCGAGCCCGACCACGATCGAGGTGATGCCGAGGGCGGCGAACACACCGGCCACGTCGGCGTCCCAGACCCACCAGAACACCGCCGCGATGCCGAGGATGATGAACACGAACCGGATGAGGTCGCTGAAGATCGTCGGGAACCGGTCGCGCCACGAGCCCTTCTCAGCCCGGTGGAACACGAGGTGGTTGATCGCGTTGATGGTCACGACGATCACGAGGAGCCCGAAGACCGTCCAGATGACGCGCGGCCAGGTTCCGCCGCCCTGCCAGGCGCCGGGCTGACTGATGAGCACGAGGATGCCCGCGACCGGCACGAGGTAGTTGCGCACCATGAGCACGATCGGCGCCGCGCGGCTGCCGCGGCGCGCGAGGGCATTGTGGAACTCGGTCAGGCCGATGAGGGCGAGCGGAAGCCCCACCGAGACGATGACGGCGGGCCAGAACCACGGCTGCGAGACGATGTCGGCCATCGCGGTCTCACCCCTCCACCGTCACCACGGGGGCCTCGACCTTCCAGACGCGCTGCGCACCGCTCTGCGTCTGGATGTCGCCGGCGGGGTGCACGGGGATCGAATCGGGGAGGCGGTCGGCCACACGCTGCGTCACGTAGATGCCCGGCTCGTCGGAGTCTCCCTGCACGCGGAACGCGAGGTTCACGGCATCCCCCCACATGTCGTACACGACCCGCGCACGACCGATCAGTCCGCTCGTGACCTGCCCCGCGTCCAGGCCCGCGCGCAGGCCCAGCTTCACTCCCTGCTGCGCCGAGTACCGCTCCAGGATCGAGTCGAGCTCGAGGGCGAACTCGACGGCACGTCGCGCGTTGTCGACGCGCGGCGTGGCCAATCCGCAGCTCGCGAGGTAGCTCTGGCGCGTGGTGCGCACGCGTTCGACGCCGTGCCGCTCGGCTGCCTCATCGAACGAGCGGACGAGGTCGTTCAAGCGCGCCACCGCCTCTTCGGACGACATCGTCAGGGCCAGCTCTTCGAAGCCGACGATGTCGGCGAAGACCACCGTCACATCATCGCTGTCCTGCGTGATCGCGTCGTCGCCATGCTTGTAGCGATCCGCCATGCCCTCGGGCATGAACGACAGGATGAGCTGCTCGTTCGCCTTCTCCTGCTCCTCGATGAGCTGCGACTTGACCTGCAGGCTGCGGCTCATGTCGTTGAACGCGTGGGCGACGTCGGCGAGCTCATCGCTCGAGCCGGCGTCGACCTGCACCCCCTCGTCGCCCGCGGCGATGCGCTGTGCGGCGGCCTTCAGCCGGCGCAGGGGACGCACGAACACCTGGGCGAGCACCAGCGAGAGCAGGCAGACGAAGATGATCATGCCCGCCGTCGACAGGATGAGGTTGCGCGTGAAGTCCTCGACGGGGACGAGCGCCTCGGCCGAGGTCTCCTGCGCGACGATGACCCAGTTCAGGCCGTCGACGTTGAGCGGCGCGAACGCCACCAGGCTGTCGCGACCGAGGTAGTCGCGCTCGATCAGAGTGCCCTGCTCACCGGCGAGCGCGCGCGTGACGGCTTCGCCCGCGATGGTCTGCTGCATGAGCGTGTTGCCGTTCTGCACGCTGAGCGCCGCCGTCGCGGGCGCGAGGCCGGCGGCCACGGAGGTGCGCTCGTACCCCTCGGGATCGTCGAGCAGCTGCCGGGAGATCGAGCGCATCAGCAGGTCGCGTCCGACGAGGTAGGTCTCGCCTGTCGCGCCGAGGCCGTTCATCTCCCACTCGCCGCCGACCGTCATGACCTCGTTGATCCGATCGATGGGCAGCTCGATGGCGAGTGCACCGATCACCTCGCCGTCGTCTGCGATCGGCGTGACCGCCCACCCCGCGGGATTGGCGAGACTCGGGCTGTAGGGCGCGAAGTCGGCGACCACGACGTCGTCGATGATGTTGCGGTCCATCACCTCGCGATACGCGACCGCGAGGTTCGACAGCCGGTAGGGCCCGTCGAAGAGGTTCGTGCCGAGGTCGACCCCTTTGAAGGCCGTGTAGACGACGTTCCCCTCGGTGTCGAGCATGAGGACGTCTTCGAAGTCCTGCAGCTCGGTCATCGCGCGATAGTAGGGGTGGTAGCGCGCGTGCGCCTGCGACCATGCGCTGCCGTCGCCCGCGTCCGCGGTGAGGATCGCGTCCTCCCAGTCGTCATAAGGGATCACGTACTGGTGCTGCAGATAGGTCTGCGCCGCACCGCGCGGGGCGAACGACGAGCCGTCGACGGACTCTCCGGTCGCCTCGGCGAGGTCGGCGGCGAACGTGTCGCGGTAGTACTCGTCGACGAGAGCGGATGCCGCGGCATCCGTCTCCTGCTGATCCAGCTCCGCGAAGCCGGCCGTGAACGCGCGCGCCGCCTGTCGGCTCGTCTCGTTCATGGCGCTCAGCCGCACCGCGTTCTCGATCGAGCGAAACAGCTGCGTGACTTCGCGGGCGCGGTTCTCGCGGATCTCGACGAGCTTCTCGTAGGCGATGGTGCGCAGCGCCTCGGTTCCGTTGACGTAGCCGATGACCCCGACGACGATGCTCGAGAGCACGCTCACCGAGAGCAGCATGATGAGGAGGATCGAGTAGATCGAGAGGCCGGCCCGCCGGCGAGCGCGGGGTGTGCCCACCCACTCGGTGGGTGCCACCGTCGGCGTCGCCTGCTCGGACACGTCGTCCCCCTCGTGCGCCGCCCCCGGCGCAGGAAGCAATCCCCAGTACCCCCGCTGCCCCGAGGTTGCGCCCAGACTAGCGCTCGCGTTCGCTCGTGGGATAGAGCTCGAGAGGACCCGCGCAGATACTTCCGGACGGCGCGAGAACCCGGCCTAGAATGGCATCTCGCCCCACGAAACTCATGACGTCCCTCGCGCTCGCACCACCTCCATCCCGCTACGCGGGCCTCGACGGTCTGCGTGCGGTGGCGGTCGCCCTGGTGCTCGTCTATCACCTCTTCCCGCCGGCGCTGCTTCCGGGCGGCTTCGTCGGTGTCGATGTCTTCTTCGTCATCAGCGGCTTCCTGATCACGAGCCTTCTCCTGCGCGAGCACGACAGCACCGGGCGGATCCGCTTGGGGGCCTTCTGGGTGCGCCGCGCGCGACGCCTGCTGCCCGCGATGGCGCTGGTCGTCACGGTGTGCTCGTCCATCGCGTGGCTGATCGGCGGCGACGTGCTGCTGCGCCTCGGCGAGCAGGTGTTCGGCGCGGCGACCTTCAGCTACAACTGGGTATCGATCAGCGGCGACGTCGGCTACTTCGGGTCTGCCGCGCCCGAGCTGTTCCGCAACTTCTGGTCGCTGGCAGTCGAGGAGCAGTTCTACGTGCTGTGGCCGCTGGTGCTGCCGCTGTTCCTGCTGCTCCCCCGCGGCGCGGCGCGCGCGGCGGCCGCGGTGGGCCTCGCGGCGGCCTCCGCCGCGTGGATGGCCGGTCTCGTGGCCGCCGGCGGCGACGTCACCCGCGCGTACTTCGGCACGGACACGCACTCGTTCGGGATCCTCCTCGGCGTCGCGCTCGCGTTCCTCCTGGACGGGCTGCTCCGGCGCCCGAGGCAGGAGGTCGCCGCTGCGTCACTCCCCGCCGTGACCCCGCCCCCGGGCTGGACGATCGTGCTGCCCTCGTCGCTGCGCACCGCGCCGGCGACCCGGGCGGCGTGGATCGACTCGAAAGCGGCGCGCACGGTCACCGGCTGGCTCGGCATCCTGTCGCTTGCGGGGATCGCCGTCTGCGCGTCGCTGCCGGCGGGCGACGCGGCGGCCACCTTCCCGGGTGCGCTCCTGGCGGCGAGCGTGTTGACGGCCCTCGCGATCGTCGCCGGGGTCTGGCCGGGTTCGTGGTTCGGTCCTGCCCTCGACGTGCGCCCGCTGAAGTGGGTCGGCGACCGCTCGTACGGCATCTATCTGTGGCACTGGCCGCTGCTGGTGCTCGCGACCGCAGCTCTGCCGGCGTCGGGCACCACGGCCCCGCTGTGGATCGGGCTGGGAGTGCTCGCCGTCACGCTTGTCGCCGCCGAGGCGTCGTTCCGCTTCGTCGAGACCCCGGTGCGCCGCCTCGGGTTCCTCGCGTCGCTCCGACGACTGCGCGACCTGGTGCGCGCCGACAGTCGCGGGCGCCTGCGCGCGATCGGCGTGGTCGCGGCCGGCGTGCTCGTGCTCAGCGGCACGTCGGCGGCGATCGCGGCCGCGCCCACGGAGTCGTCGGGCGAGAGCGCCGTCGCCGCAGGACAGGCCGCGCTCGACGAGGCCAGCCGTCGCCCCACGTCGACTGCGACTCCGACGCCGACGGCGACGCCGGCTTCCCAGACCCCGGCGCCCGTGGTCGCGGACCCCGCGCCGACCGGCGGGCCCCTCACCACGAAGCCCTCGCCGATCCCGCAGCCGACGCCCGTCGTCGGCGGCGAGATCAGCGCGGTCGGCGACTCGGTGATGCTCGCTTCGGTGCCCGCGCTCTTCGAGCGACTCCCCGGCATCCAGGTCGACGCCGAGGTGTCACGCTCGACCTGGGCGGGGCCGGGCATCCTCGAAGGACTCGCCGCCCGCGGCGACCTGCGCCCCTACGTGGTGGTCGCCCTCGGCACGAACGGTCCCGTCGATCAGGACGCCCTCGAGCGCATGGCGGAGATCACCGGCCCCGACCGGCACCTCATCCTGGTCAACGCCTACGCTCCCCGCGACTGGATTCCGGGGGTGAACGCGGATCTCGCGGCTTTCGCGAAGTCGCGCCCCGGTGTCGTCGTCGCCGACTGGTCCGCGGCGATCTCTTCGCGCACCGACCTGCTCGCGGGCGATTCCATCCACCCCGACGCCGGAGGCGCGACCGTCTTCGCCGAGCTGGTCGCGCGCAGCGTCGACGCCGTGGAACGCGAGCGCGCGCAAGACCAGTACGAGCGCGAGCTGCGCCTGTACGAGCGGCTCACGCACCGCCCGCTGCCGATCGCGCAGTGAGCCGCGGAGGGCGCACGCATCCGCCCTCCGCGTCTGGTTGCCACCTGCCTTCGCCGGCGAGACGACGTATTCGCGACGAGACGCCGCACCTGCGACGCCGTCTCATCGCAGATGCGCCGTCTCGCACCCGGGGTGTGCGGGCACGCGCCGGGGGCCGCGGGCACGTGCCGTGAGCCAGGCGGCACGGGCAGAAGCGGAAGGCGGATGCCGCGGCGCCCACTCGCCTCGCCCTGCTGCCGCCTGTCTTCGCCGGCGAGACGACGTATTTGCGACGAGACGCCATACCTGCGACGCCGTCTCATCGCAGATGCGCCGTCTCGCACCCGGGCCCTCGGGGACGCGCCCGGGCGTGCGGAGCTCGGACAGCAGCGGAGGGCGGATGCCGCGGCATCCGCCCTGCCCGCCCTGCTGCCACCCTCGACGCCGCCGAAACGACGCATTCGCGACGAGACGCCGTGCCTGCGACGCCGTCTCATCGCAGATGCGCCGTCTCGCGCCCCGGCGCCCCGGGCGCCGCGCGTACGCACCCAGCCCCGCACGCACCCAGCCCCGCACGCACCCAGCCCCGCACGCACCCAGCCCCGCACGCACCCAGCCCCGCACGCACCCAGCCCCGCACGCACCCGCGGCCCCCGCGCACGCACCCGGGGAGGCACACACCGTGCCCACCCGCAGACGCAGCGAGACCCGCGGCCCCGAAGGGCACGCGGGTCTCGCGGTGCAAGGGTGGTCGCGCGCGGCGCGACCTGCCGGGCTGCTGCGCCCGGCGGCCCGACTACTCGGACTTCTCCTCGGCGGGAGCCTCGACGGCGTCCTCGGCCGCAGCCTCGGCGGCGGCGCCCTCCTCCGGCGACTCGGCGCCGGCCTCGGCGGCCTCGTCGGCGGCGGGGGTCTCGTCGGCCTCGGGAGCCTCGTCCGCAGCCGGAGCGGCGGGCTTGGCGGCAGCCTTCTTCGACGACTTCGCCTTCGGCGTGACGGGCTCGAGGACGAGCTCGATCACGGCCATGGGCGCGTTGTCGCCCTTGCGGTTGCCGACCTTCGTGATGCGGGTGTAGCCGCCCTCACGGTCGGCGACCAGCGGAGCGATCTCGGTGAACAGGACGTGCACGACTTCCTTGTCACCGATGACCGACAGCACGCGACGACGCGCGTGCAGGTCGCCGCGCTTGGCGAACGTGATCAGGCGCTCGGCGAGCGGACGCAGGCGCTTGGCCTTGGTCTCGGTCGTCTTGATCGACTTGTGCGTGAACAGCGCAGCGGCGAGGTTCGCAAGCAGCAGGCGCTCGTGGGCGGGACCGCCTCCGAGGCGGGGACCCTTGGTGGGCTTAGGCATTCTCAGTTACTCCAGTGTGAAAAGTCGGTCGGGTACCGGTACTCAGACGGTCTCGTCGTCGTAGCCGCCGTAGAAGTGCGCGCCGTCGAACCCGGGCACCGAGTCCTTCAGCGACAGGCCGAGCGAGACGAGCTTGTCGCGCACCTCGTCGACCGACTTCTGACCGAAGTTGCGGATGTTCATGAGCTGCGTCTCGGACAGGGCGACGAGCTCAGACACGGTGTTGATGCCCTCGCGCTTGAGGCAGTTGTACGAGCGGACCGAGAGGTCGAGGTCCTCGATCGGCATCGAGAGCTCGTTCGAGAGGACGGTCTCGACCGGCGCCGGGCCGATCTCGATGCCCTCGGCCTCGACGTTGAGCTCGCGGGCCAGGCCGAAGAGCTCCGTCAGGGTGCGACCTGCCGACGCGACGGCGTCGCGCGGGGCGATCGAGGGCTTGCTCTCGACGTCCAGCACGAGCTTGTCGAAGTCGGTGCGCTCGCCGGCACGCGTGGCGTCGACGCGGTAGCTCACCTTGAGGACCGGCGAGTAGATCGAGTCGACCGGAATCTGGCCGGCCTCCGCGTACTCGTTGCGGTTCTGGGTCGCCGACACGTAGCCGCGGCCACGCTCGATAGTGAGCTCGAGCTCGAACTTCGCGGTGTCGTTGAGCGTCGCGATGACGAGCTCGGGGTTGTGCACCTCGACACCGGCCGGAGCCGAGATGTCGGCGGCGGTGACCTCACCGGCGCCGGTCTTGCGGAGGTACGCCGTGATGGGCTCGTCGCGCTCGCTGGAGACGACCAGCTGCTTGATGTTGAGGATGATCTCGGTGACATCCTCCTTCACACCCGGGATGGTGCTGAACTCGTGGAGGACGCCGTCGATGCGGATCGACGTCACTGCTGCACCGGGGATGGACGACAGGAGGCTGCGACGCAGCGCGTTGCCGATCGTGTAGCCGAAGCCGGGCTCGAGCGGCTCGATGACGAAGCGGCTGCGGAACTCCCCGATCTTCTCCTCGGTCAGAGTGGGACGCTGTGCGATGAGCACTATGTGTTCCTTTCGATCACGTGCCCGCTATATGACACGTGCGGTGGGTGAGGTGTTGAGTTTTTCTCAGGGCAGCCGCGGATCGAGATGGCGGATGCCGGAAGCGTGCGGTAGCCGGGGGCACCGCGAGGTGCCCCGGCTCCGGAAGATCAGACGCGGCGGCGCTTGGGCGGACGGCAGCCGTTGTGGGCCTGCGGCGTCACGTCCTGGATCGAGCCCACCTCGAGGCCGGCGGCCTGCAGCGAGCGGATCGCGGTCTCGCGGCCCGAGCCCGGGCCCTTCACGAAGACGTCGACCTTCTTGACGCCGTGCTCCTGCGCCTGGCGGGCAGCCGACTCGGCAGCCATACCGGCGGCGTAGGGGGTCGACTTGCGCGAGCCCTTGAAGCCCACGCCACCCGACGAGGCCCAGCTGATGACAGCGCCCGAGGGGTCGGTGATCGAGACGATCGTGTTGTTGAACGTCGACTTGATGTGGGCCTGGCCCAGCGCGATGTTCTTCTTTTCCTTGCGACGCGGCTTGCGCGCGGCGGTCTTGGCCTGTGCCATTGCTTTGCTCTCCTAAACCCTGGGGGCCGCGCCTTAGCGCGCCTTCTTCTTGCCGGCGACGGTGCGCTTCGGGCCCTTGCGGGTGCGAGCGTTCGTCTTCGTGCGCTGACCGCGCACCGGAAGGCCGCGGCGGTGGCGCAGACCCTCGTACGAGCCGATCTCGACCTTGCGGCGGATGTCGGCGGCAACCTCACGGCGGAGGTCACCCTCGACCTTGAAGTTGGCCTCGATGTGGTCGCGGAGCGCGATGAGCTGGTCGTCGCTGAGGTCCTTGACGCGGATGTTCTCGTCGATCCCCGTCGCCTTGAGGATCTCGTTCGAGCGGGTACGGCCAACGCCGTAGATGTACGTGAGGGCGATCACGACGCGCTTGTCGCGCGGGATGTCAACGCCGGCAAGACGTGCCATGCGGTTCTCCTAAGGAGTGAGTGGAGGTGTGGAGCAGGGCCGGTGCCCGGGCCTCCGCCCGAGGTGTCCCCCGCGAACGGGTTCTGGTCCTGCCTTGTGTGTCCGCGTCCGAGACGCGGGTGTTCAGTTGTCAGGATCGGGCTGCGCCGGGGCGCAGCATCCGATCAGCCCTGGCGCTGCTTGTGACGCGGGTTGCTTTTGCAGATGACCATGACGCGACCGTGGCGACGGATGACCTTGCAGTGGTCGCAGATGGGCTTGACGGAGGGGTTGACCTTCATGATTTCCTGTTTCGCTGTCTTCGCCGGGCGCGCGTGAGCGCGGGGCGTTACTTCTCGACCGGTCTAGCGGTAGCGGTAGACGATGCGCCCGCGGGTGAGGTCATAGGGGCTGAGCTCCACGACCACACGGTCCTCGGGGATGATGCGGATGTAGTTCTGCCGCATCTTGCCGGAGATCGTCGCGAGGACCTTGTGTCCATTGCTCAACTCGACGCGGAACATCGCGTTCGGAAGAGCCTCGGACACGACGCCCTCGATCTCGATGACACCGTCTTTCTTCGCCATACGCTCGCTATCACTTTTGCAGGCCGGTCGGTCTGCGGTGGATGGGATTGGTGGTGCTTGGACACGCCGATGAAGGCGCAACGCACCAAAGATCAAGCATACGTGATATCGGATGCCTCGGCAAACCGACTGCGGCGGGGGCGGCAGCCCGGGGCCAGGGCCGGCCCGCGCCCGTTTCCGCCGCGTCAGCCGCTGCGGCGACGGGCTCGGGACACCCCGACGGCGATCACTCCTCCGGCGAGGAGCGTGCCGCCGGCGGCGATCGCCCACCACGGCACCGTGGCGCCGGTCGCGGGCAGCCCGCCGTTGCCCGGCGTCTCCCCGCCGATGTCTGGGTCCTCGTCGCCGGTCAGGGTGTTCGTGACGGTCACCAGGACGCGGGTCGCGGCATCCGTCACCGTGAAGGTCTCGGGAGAGATCCGCGGCACCCCCCACGACCCGCCGGCGGGATCGGCCGGCGAGATCTCGGAGACTGAGCAGACCGCTCCGAGCGCGATGCCGTCGACCGCGTGCGGCTGCGCGGTGGTGGCCGTCCAGGAGGCGCCGGCCACCTCGCTGCCCTCGACGGTGCAGGACCACGTGCCGCTGAACGAGTCGTCGAACGCGACGCCGTCGGGATTGCTCACGACCTTCACGATGTCGAAGCCGCCCAGCTGGGGTGCGGCCGTGAACGTGTTCGTGACGAGAACAGCGAGTGGGGTCTGCGCCGAGTCGGTGGTGATGACGACGGAGGCGGGGTCGATGACGGGGGCGGACCAGGTTCCCTCGGGCGGGTCGACGGGGGTTGCTTCGCTGACCGTGCAGGTCGTGCCGACGGGAGCCGGAATGGGTGCCGTCGCCTGGCCTGCGGAGAGGGTCCACACGCCCTCGTCGACCGCCGTCGCGCCGGCGGTGCACGCCCACGTGCCGCTGAACGAGATGTCGGGCGCACCCTCCCCCGTCACGACCTTCTCGATCGCGAAGGACCCGCGCTGCAGGGCGTTGGTCACGGTGAACGTCAGCTGGAGCGGATCGGTCGGGGCGGGCACGACGAACTCCGGCGGCGATGGATCCCACACCGGGGTCTGCCAGGCGATCTGGGTCGGAACGAGCGTGCGCCCCTCGGGATGCGGGGCGACGGCACGGGCAGCAGGACCGAGGGACTCGATGATGGCGCATGGCGCCCCCACCGGCAGGTCGTCGACCACGACGGTCTCGCCCGCGGCGACGTACCACTCCGCGACCAGCTGGCTCGACCCGGCCTCGCACACCACCACGCCGTGGAAGACGAAGTCCGGCGGCACGAGGCCGGCGTCCTCGGGGGCGAGGGCCTTCGCGATCGATACGCTGCCGACCGCGGTGGGCTCGACGGGGGTCGGGATGCACTCGAACGGCGCGGCGATCCACGGGTAGTTGTGGTGCTCGTTGCCGACGCCGTCCATGACGATCGTGCCGTTCGTCAGCAGGCGCCCGTTGGTCTGTGCGGTGACGCGGATGGTCGGCTCGCCGGGAGTCGGGTTCGCACCGGGGACGAGGATCGTGCCCATGACGTTGGAGGTGCCCGCGAGGTGCACGGAAGTGGCGTCCACGAAGTTGAACAGGGTGCGGGAGGCGACGACGCCGAAGCGCGGGGACGTCGACACGTCGACACGCCCCGTCTCGTCGGCGATGTAGTTCGGTGCCCACGTGACCGCAGGCCCGCCCGTGACGTTGATGATGACGGGCACGTCGTCGGCGAGACCCAGGAAGGTGATCGCCGGGTTCGCGGCCAGCACGGCGGCGTCGACGGTGAAGACCTGTGGATCGGCGCCGGGAGCGCCGGTGAAGGTCAAAGTCGCTCCCGGTGTCACGGTGCCGGTGGGCGCGAGCGCCGCGAAGCCGGCCGATTCGGAGGTGAGCGTCGCCCCCCAGCTGGCCCAGGGCGCGGTCGCGGCGGCGTCGAGACCCTGCTCGAGGGTGCCGTTGTTCAGGCGGTAGCGCGAGCCGTCGACCTCGTAGTCCGGGGTCGTGATGCCTCCGACGTCGACGTTTCCGCCCAGGAGCGCCCCGCCCGCGTCGCGCGCGTTGGCGCCGACGTCGAGCACGGTGCCCGCGCCGACCGAGAGGTCGCCGCCGACGGCGAGCATGATCTCGCCGGGGCTCGGGACGACCCAGGATCCGACCCCCACCCAGCCGACGTTGAACGTGCCGCCGCCGGTCTTGGTGAAGTCGGCGTCGCCCTGCACGACCACGAGTCCTTCGGCTTCGGCCGCGGCGTTCTCGGCCCGGAAGTCGCCCCCGGCATAGATCGCGACGTTGTTGTCGGTCCACACGGGGTTGTTGTTGCCGGGGCCGGGGATGGTCCCGTCGGGGCACTCGCCGAGCACGGCGGCCGCGGGGTCGGCGGTGCGGAGGGCCGAGACGACGGTGAGCCCTGCTCCCGCGACGAGCCCGAACGCGGCCGTGAGCGCCACCCAGCGGCGTGTACTGCGGCGTGGACGGCTCATCAGGCTCCTTCGCACCCTCGACTCGCCACAGGCTAGCGCGGCGATAGAAGGTGCGCCACGCCTGTGGTTCGTCCGCGCGGCGCTGCGGGGAGGCGCTGCGGGGAAGGTCTGCGGGGAAGGTCTGCGGGGAAGGTGCTGCGGGGAAGGTGCTGCGGCAGGGCGCTGCGGGGAGGGCGCTGGGGCTGGCGCTGCGGCAGGGCGCTGCGGCGAGACAGCGCAGATGCGACGAGACGACGTGCGCCGGACGACGTCTCGTCGCAGACACGTCGTCTCGCCGGCGGCGTCGCGGCGCGAGGCAGATGGCGGGGGGAGGGCGGCGAGGGAGCTGCGGCGGAGGAGGTGCGGTGAATGGCGCTGCGGGGAGGGCGTCGGGGGCTGGCGCTGCGGCGAGACAGCGCAGATGCGACGAGACGACGTGCGCCGGACGACGTCTCGTCGCAGACGCGTCGTCTCGCCAGCGGCGTCGCGGCGCGAGGCAGGCGGCGGGGGCGGGCAGTGCGGGGCAGGGCGGGACTGGCGGGGCTCCTCCACACACCGGGGGCGCGGCACGGTGTGCACATCCTTCGGGAGCGGCGGGCGAGCGGATGCCTCGGCCACCCAGCATCGGAGGGTGCCCGGCATCCGTCTCCTCTCCTCGGCAGTGCATCCGTCGCCCGTCGAACTCGTGCGTGCCCGCGACGCTGTGTCCGGATCCCACGCGCTGCGCAACACCGCGCTCTTCCACCGTGTCCGACCGGGCGTCTATGCGCCGCGGGCCGAGTGGGAGCGGCTCCCGCCGTGGGGAAGGTACCTGGCACGCGTGCACGCCTACGCCCTGGTGAACCCGGATGCCGTCTTCGCGCTCGAGTCGGCGGCCGCGCTGCACGGGCTGCCGCTGTTCGGCGAGGCCCGCCACATCCATCTGCACGCGCCGGGCGCAGCCCGGTCGCGGCGGTTCGGTGACGTCTTCGTGCACGCGAGCGTCGACGACCGCGAGATCGTCGAGCGCAGCGGCTACCGCCTGACCTCGCGCAGCCATACCGCTGTCGACCTCATGCGGGTGCTCCCTGCGCCGTTCGGTCTCGCCGTCGGTGACACGGCGATCTCGCCCGTGCAGGGTGGCGACGTCGAGGCGTCGGAGTTGCGGGAGCTCGCGCTCAGCCGCGCCGACTCGCGCAGCTCCCGGGTGCTGCGCCTGACGACGGCGGCGCTCGATGCGCGGTCGGAGTCGGTCGGTGAGAGCGTGAGCCGCGGTGTGGTGATCTGGTCGGGATTCGAGCCGCCCGAGCTCCAGGTCGAGTTCCGCTCGCCGGGGTTCGTCGACCGCGTCGATCTCTTCTGGGTGCGCGCGGACGCGATCGCGGAGTCCGACGGGTACGACAAGTACGTCGCGCAGACGCCGGACCAGTCCGCGAAGCGCGTGATCGCGGAGAAGAAGCGCGAGGACCGCCTACGGCGGCAGTGCACCGCGTTCGGCCGGTGGGACATGGCGGCGGCGGTGGCCGTGGCGCCGGTCCTGACCGAGCTCGTGCGGCTGGGCGTTCGCCGCGTCGCAGCTCCGCGCACCGGGCTCCTCACGCCGATGCGCTCGAACCCGCGGTCCCTCCCCCAGGTCGCGAGACATCGCGAACGCGACGAGGCGGCGTCCGGCGGCTGACGTCTCGTCGCGAATACGTCGTCTCACCGGCGAACAACGCCCGGCCGGGCGGTCGGGCGCCAGCACGCCGATGCGCTCGAACCCGCGGTCCCTCCCCCAGGTCGCGAGACATCGCGAACGCGACGAGACGGCGTCCGGCGGCTGACGTCTCGTCGCGAATACGTCGTCTCGCCCGCGAGGTCTCACCGGCGAACGTCTCGCCCGGGACGCGGGGCGCCGGGGCGCCGGGGCGCCGGGACGCCGGGCGCCGCGCCGAGCGTCCGGGCAGCCGGCAGAGCGCGGCGCCTACTCGAAGAGCGTGGCGAGCTGGCCCGGCTCGGGGAGCGTCGAGTTGGCGATGACCTCGCCGTTCACCGCGATCGTCGGCGTGCCGATGCCGCCGGCTCCCGGCTGCACCGGGGTGTCCTGCGTGATCGCGGTCACGTAGTCGGCGTAGGTGCCATCGTTCACGCACGCGTCGATGCCCGTCACGCCGACCGACGCGGCGATCTGGAGGATCTCGTCGTCGGTGAGACCCGACGTGCCCTCCTGGGGCTGGCCGGCGAACATCGCGTTCATGAAGGGGACGGATGCGTCGGCATCCGCCACCGCCACGCAGTACATCGCGTTCGCCGCCCGGGTCGAGAACTCGGTGCCGCGCGACTGGCCGTCGAGGATCGAGATCGGGTGGATGCCGTGGGTGATCGCACCGTCGTCGACGAGCCCCTGGATCTCGGCGCCGAAGACCTGCTCGAACTGGTTGCAGATCGGGCACATGAAATCGATGTAGGTGTCGAGGCGGTCCTCGCCCTCGCCCACCAGGATCGCGCCGGTCTCGCTGTCGATGTTCGACGCGGTCGGTGTCTGCCCCGGTTCGGGGTTCGAGCCCTGGTTGTTCAGGCTCACGACCAGCACGGCGACGAGCACGAGAGCGATGACCACTCCGACGCTCACCCAGATGGCGAACCAGTTGACCCTGCGCGAACCCTCGGCCATGACCTCTCCTACGCGATCTCCACCGGCGTGATGCCGAACGGGGCGAGCCCCGCGGCGCCGCCGTCGGGTGCCGTCAGCACCCAGATGCCTCCATCGTGCACGGCGACGCTATGTTCCCAATGGGAGCCCGCGGTGCCGTCCGTCGTCGACACCGTCCAGCCGTCATCCTCGACGAAGGTCGCCTGATCGCCGATGACGACCATGGGCTCGATCGCCAGGACGAGACCGGGGCGCACCTCGGGTCCGGGGTCCGACACGCGGTAGTTGAACACCGACGGAGCCTCGTGCATCTTTCGCCCGATGCCGTGGCCCACGTACTCGCGCAGGATGCCGTATCCGCCGTCAGGCGCGTTCGCCTCGATGTGACCCTGGATCGCGCCGCCCACCTCGCCGATGTGCGAAGCCGTCGCGAGCGAGGCGATGCCCGCCCACAGCGAGCCCTCGGTCACCTCCGACAGCAGCCGCCGTTCGGCGACCACGTCGGGACGGGATGCGTCGTCGAGCACGACGGTGAACGCCGAGTCGCCGTTCCAGCCCCTGAACTCTGCGCCGGCGTCGATCGAGACGATGTCGCCGGGCTCGAGGGCGCGGTTACCCGGGATCCCGTGCACGACCTGCTCGTTGACCGACGCGCAGATCGTATGGCGGTATCCGCGGACCATCTGGAAGTTCGACTTGGCGCCGCGAGCGGTGATGAGAGCGGATGCCGCGGCATCCAGCTCCCCCGTCGTCACGCCGGGCGCGATCAGCGCGCGGACCGCGTCCAGCGCGGCTGCGGTGATGAGGCCGGGCTCCACCATCGCGCGCAGCTGGGCGGGCGTCTTGTAGATCGAGCGGCGGAAGGACACGGACTCAGGCCGCAGCGGAGCGGTTGAGGCCGCGGGCCTCGAGCGCCGAGATGATGCGCGCGGTGATGTCGTCGAGCGAGCCGACGCCGTCGATCTGCACGACGATCCCGCGCGCGCCGTAGACGCCGAGGATCGGCGCCGTCTCGCGCTCGTAGATCGCCAGACGGTTCGCGATGACCTCTTCGGTGTCGTCGGTGCGTCCCTGCTCCTGCGCCCGCAGCGACAGCCGCGCGATGCTCTCGTCACGCGGAA
Source organism: Microbacterium sp. NPDC056003 (assembly GCF_042274785.1). Taxonomy (NCBI): domain Bacteria; kingdom Bacillati; phylum Actinomycetota; class Actinomycetes; order Micrococcales; family Microbacteriaceae; genus Microbacterium; species Microbacterium sp. NPDC056003. Next base: position 758,145 of record NZ_JBHJXQ010000001.1, read on the forward strand.
CGCTGAGCTCGATCACGGCGTCGAGCTCGTCGCCGCGGCCCTCGAGGAACTCGTCGAGGTGCATGACCTGCGTCACGTTGCGCGGGTAGCCGTCGAGCAGGAACCCGCCCTCGGCATCGTCCTGCGAGAGGCGCTCGCGCACGACCGCGCTCGTCAGCTCGTCTGACACCAGGTCGCCCGCCTCGATGATCGCCTTGACCTGGGATCCGAGCTCGGTTCCTTCGGCCACGGCCGCACGGAACACGTCGCCCGTCGAGATCGCCGGGACGCCGAACGCCTCGGCGATCCGCACGCCCTGCGTTCCCTTGCCCGAGCCCTGGGGCCCCACGATGAGCAGGCGCGTCATCGGAGGAGCCCTTCGTAGTGGCGCTGCTGCAGCTGAGCGTCGATCTGCTTCACGGTCTCGAGGCCGACGCCGACGATGATGAGGATCGAGGCGCCTCCGAACGGGAAGTTCTGGTTGGCACCGACCGTCGCGAGGGCGATGAGCGGAAGGAGGGCGATGAAGCCGAGGTACAGCGAGCCGGGCAGCGTGATGCGCGTGAGCACGTAGTCGAGGTACTCGGCGGTGGGACGACCGGCACGGATGCCGGGGATGAACCCGCCGTACTTCTTCATGTTGTCGGCTACCTCGACCGGGTTGAACGTGATCGCGACGTAGAAGTAGGTGAACCCGACGATGAGCAGGAAGTACACCAGCATGTAGATCGGGTGATCGCCGTTGGTGAAGTACTGCTGGATCCACGAGACCCAGCCCGGGATCTCGTTGTCGGCGTTCGGCTGCATGTTGAACTGCGCGATGAGCGCCGGGATGTACAGCAGCGACGAGGCGAAGATGACGGGCACGACGCCGGCCATGTTGACCTTGATCGGGATGTACGTGTTCGTGCCGCCGTATGTGCGACGCCCGACCATGCGCTTGGCGTACTGCACCGGGATGCGTCGCTGCGATTGCTCGACGAAGACCACGAGGGCGACGACGACGATGCCGACGGCCAGCACGAGGAGGAAGACCTCGAAGCCGCGCGACTGCCAGATGGCCCACATCGACGCCGGGAAGGCTGCGGCGATCGACGTGAAGATCAGCAGCGACATGCCGTTGCCGATGCCGCGCTCGGTGACGAGCTCGGCGAACCACATGATGAGGCCGGTGCCGGCGGTCATCGTGATGATCATGAGGAGCTGCGCCCACCACGCGTCGTTGGTGAGGAGCTGCTCGCACTCGGGGATGCCCGTGGTGCCGAAGAGCTGGCCGCTGCGGGCCACCGTCACGAGGGTCGTCGACTGCAGCAGTGCAAGTGCGATCGTGAGGTAGCGCGTGTACTGGGTGAGCTTCGCCTGGCCCGACTGGCCCTCCTTGTAGAGGGTCTCGAAGTGCGGGATGACGACGCGCAGCAACTGGACGATGATCGTCGCGGTGATGTACGGCATGACGCCGAGCGCGAAGATCGAAAGCTGCAGCAGGGCGCCGCCCGAGAACAGGTTGACGAGCGAGAGCAGCCCCTGCGTGCCGGCCGAGGCGGACAGGCAGGACTGCACGTTCGGGAAGTCGACGAACGGCGCCGGAATGTGGGCACCGAAGCGGTACAGGGCGATGATCGCCAGGGTGAATGCGATCTTCCGCCGAAGGTCGGGTGTGCGGAAGACCCGCGCGATGGCGCTGAACAAGTGGATGCCTCCAGAGGGGATGCCGGCACGCACGACGACGCGCCGACGTCCAGGGTAACCCAGTGGGGGTCGGAGCAATGCTCCGACCCCCACTGCGTGTACTACTTGACGGTGCCGCCCGCGGCGACGATCTTCTGCTCGGCGGAACCCGAGACCTTGTCGACCGACACGTTGAGCTTCACCGAGATGTCGCCGGTGCCGAGCACCTTGACCTTCTCGTTCTTGCGAACCGCGCCCTTGGCGACCAGGTCGCCGACGGTGACGTCGCCACCGGACGGGTACAGCTCGGCGAGCTTCTCCAGGTTCACGACCTGGTACTCGACACGGAACGGGTTCTTGAACCCGCGCAGCTTCGGGGTGCGCATGTGCAGCGGCATCTGGCCGCCCTCGAAGCCGACCTTGACCTGGTAGCGGGCCTTCGTGCCCTTGGTGCCACGACCAGCGGTCTTGCCCTTCGAGCCCTCACCACGACCCACGCGGGTCTTGGCGGTGCGGGCGCCCGGGACGGGACGCAGGTGGTGCACCTTCAGCACGCCGGGGCGCGACGCGGGAGCGTCGGCCTTCGGAGCAGCCTTCTTGGCGGCAGGCGCCTTCTCGGCCTTCTCCGCAGCGTCGGCCTTGTCGGCCTTGGCAGCAGCGGTCTTGGCGGGCGCCTTCTTCTCGGCAGCCGGCTTGTCGGCGGCCTTGGCGGTCGCCTTCTTCGCCGGAGCCTTCGCGGCAGCAGCCTTCGAAGCGGCGGGCTTCTTCGAAGCCTTCTCCTCGACGGCGTCGTTCTTCTCGGCCTTCTCAGCCATTAGTCGATCTCCTCAACCTTCACGAGGTGAGCGACGGTCTTGACGTAGCCGCGCGTCTGCGCGTCGTCGGGACGGACGACCGAGTCGCCGATCCGCTTGAGACCGAGCGAACGCAGCGTGTCACGCTGGTTCTGCTTCTCACTCACCTTGGACTTGACCTGGGTCACCTTCAGGCGCGCGGCCATCAGACACCTGCCTTCGCAGCAGCCGCGGCCTCGGCCTCGGCACGGACGAGACGGGCGGGGGCCACCTGGTCGAACTCGAGGCCACGACGCGCGGCGACCGCACGGGGCTCCTCGAGCTGCTTCAGGGCCTCCACCGTCGCGTGGACGATGTTGATCGTGTTCGACGAGCCGAGCGACTTCGAGAGGACATCGTGGATGCCCGCGCACTCGAGGACGGCACGGACCGGACCACCGGCGATGACACCGGTACCGGCACCGGCGGGGCGCAGGAGCACCACACCGGCAGCGGCCTCACCCTGCACGGGGTGCGGGATGGTCGAGCCGGCGCGCGGAACGCGGAAGAAGTTGCGCTTGGCCTCTTCGACACCCTTCGAGATGGCCAGGGGCACCTCGCGGGCCTTGCCGTAGCCGACGCCCACGACGCCGTTGCCGTCACCGACGACCACGAGCGCGGTGAAGCTGAAGCGACGACCGCCCTTGACGACCTTCGACACGCGGTTGATCGTGACGACGCGCTCCAGGAACTGGCTCTTGTCGGCATCGCGCGAACCGCGGTCACGCTGGTTGGCGTTGCGCTCGCGACCGCCGCGGCGGGGCTCGCGCTCACGCTCGGCGGGCGCCTCGGTGGTCGTGGCGGCAGCAGCCTGCTCGGTCACTTCGTTCTCCGGGTTGTTGGTTGTTTCGCTCACAGGTTCAGACCTCCTTCGCGAGCGCCGTCGGCGATCGCCGCGACACGGCCCGCGTAGCGGTTGCCACCGCGGTCGAACACGACGTCCGAGACGCCGGCGGCCTTCGCACGCTCGGCGACGAGCTCGCCGACCTTGCGGGCCTTGGCGGTCTTGTCACCGTCGAACGTGCGCAGATCGGTCTCGAGGGTCGAGGCCGAGGCCACGGTGTGGCCCTTGCTGTCGTCCACGACCTGCACGAAGACGTGGCGGGCCGAACGCGTGACGACAAGGCGGGGACGCAGCTCGGTGCCGACGACCTTCTTGCGAAGGCGGGCGTGACGACGCGAACGTGCGTCGGTCTTCGACTTCACAGCCATGGTTACTTACCAGCCTTTCCGGCCTTGCGCCGCACGACCTCGCCGGCGTAGCGCACACCCTTGCCCTTGTACGGCTCGGGCTTGCGGATCTTGCGGATGTTGGCAGCCGCCTCGCCGACGGCCTGCTTGTCGATGCCGCTCACGGTGAGCTTGTTGTTGCCCTCGACCGTGAAGGTGATACCCGCGGGCGGGTCGACCAGGACGGGGTGCGAGAAGCCGAGGGCGAACTCGACCGAGCTGCCCTTCTGCGCCACGCGGTAACCCGTGCCGACGACCTCGAGGCCCTTGGTGTAGCCCTGGGTGACACCGATGATGTTGTTGTTGATGAGCGTGCGGGTCAGGCCGTGCAGCGAGCGCGACTCGCGCTCGTCGTCGGGACGGGTCACGACGACCTGGCCCTCTTCGACCTTGACCTCGATGGGGCGTGCCACGGAGAGCGTGAGCTCGCCCTTGGGGCCCTTGACCGCGACATCCTGGCCGTCGACCGTGATGGTCACACCGGCGGGGATGTCGATCGGGAGACGTCCGATACGCGACATGTCAGATCACCACACGTAGGCGAGGACTTCCCCACCCACGCCCTTCTGCTGAGCCTGGCGGTCCGTGAGGAGGCCAGAGGAAGTGGAGAGGATGGCGACGCCGAGGCCACCGAGGACCGTGGGGATCTCGGTCGAGCGCGCGTAGACGCGCAGACCGGGCTTGGAGACGCGCTTGATGCCGGCGATCGACCGCTCGCGGTTCGGGCCGTACTTGAGCGTCAGCGTGAGGGTCTGGCCGACGCGTGCATCGGAGACCTCCCAGCCCGCGATGTAGCCCTCCTGCTTGAGGATGTCGGCGATGTGGGTCTTGAGCTTGGAGCTCGGCAGCGACACGGTGTCGTGGTGCGCCGAGTTCGCGTTGCGCAGACGGGTCAGCATGTCTGCGACCGGGTCTGTCATTGTCATTTCTTGTTTCCTTCGTTCAAGAGGTTTCGACTGCCGTTACACGACAGCCGACCTTCTATGAGTTCCCCGGGAGCCGGTGGGCTCCCGGGGAGTCGGCCGTTCAGGCCTGAGCGTCCTCGCCGCGGAACGGGAAGCCGAGGTGACGCAAGAGCGCACGGCCCTCGGCATCCGTCTTCGCCGACGTCACGACCGTGATGTCGAACCCGCGAACGCGATCGATCTTGTCCTGGTCGATCTCGTGGAACACGGACTGCTCCTGGAGACCGAAGGTGTAGTTGCCGTGACCGTCGAACTGCTTGGCCGACAGACCACGGAAGTCGCGGATGCGGGGCAGCGCGAGGTTCACGAGACGGTCCACGAACTCCCACGCACGGTCGCCGCGGAGGGTGACGTGCGCGCCGATGGCCTGGCCCTCGCGCAGCTTGAACTGCGCGATGGACTTGCGGGCCTTGGTGACGACGGGCTTCTGACCGGTGATCTTGGTGAGGTCCTCGACCGCACCATCGATCACCTTGCTGTCGCGAGCTGCCTCGCCGACACCGGTGTTCACGACGACCTTGACCAGACCAGGGATCTGCATGACGTTGGCGTAGCCGAACTCGTCCTGCAGCTGCTTCTTGATCTCGGTGTTGTACTTCTGCTTCAGGCGGGGCTGGATCTTGCCAGCCTCCGCGGCAGTGGCGGTGCTCATGTTCAGAGGTCCTTGCCTGACTTCTTGGCGTAGCGCACGCGGACGGTGCGCTTCACGCCGTCCTTCGTCTGCTCCTCGACACGGTGGCCGACGCGGGTCGGCTTCTTGGTCGAGGGGTCGACGAGGGCGACGTTGGAGATGTGGATGGGAGCCTCGAACGTCTCGAGACCGCCCGTCTTGGTGCCGCGCTGGGTCTGGCCGACGCGGGTGTGCTTGGTGACGTAGTTCACGCCCTCGACGATGACGCGGTTCTGCTCGACGAGGACCTCGAGGACCTTGCCCTGCTTGCCGCGGTCTCCGCCGTTGGCCTGCTTCTTGCCAGTGAGGACCTGAACCAGGTCGCCCTTCTTGATCTTGGCCATGAGGGTCAGATCACCTCCGGTGCGAGCGAGACGATCTTCATGAACTTCTTGTCGCGAAGCTCACGGCCGACCGGTCCGAAGATGCGGGTGCCGCGGGGCTCCCCGTCGTTCTTCAGGATCACGGCGGCGTTCTCGTCGAACTTGATGTACGAGCCGTCGGGACGACGGGTCTCCTTCTTGGTGCGGACGATGACGGCCTTGACCACGTCGCCCTTCTTGACGTTGCCGCCGGGGATCGCATCCTTGACCGTGGCCACGATGGTGTCGCCCAGACCGGCGTACCGGCGGTGCGAGCCACCGAGCACGCGGATCGTGAGCAGCTCCTTGGCGCCGGTGTTGTCGGCGACCTTGAGGCGGGATTCCTGCTGAATCACTTCTTACTCCTTGGGTACCAGGCAAGCCCGAGGCTTACTTGGCCTTCTCGAGGATCTCGACCAGGCGCCAGCGCTTGGTGGCGCTGAGCGGACGGGTCTCGTTGATGAGGACGAGGTCGCCGATGCCGGCGGTGTTGCCCTCGTCGTGAGCCTTGACCTTGGAGGTCCGACGGATGACCTTGCCGTAGAGGGGGTGCTTCACGCGGTCCTCGACCTCGACGACGATCGTCTTGTCCATCTTGTCGCTCACGACGTAGCCACGACGCGACTTGCGGTAGCCACGGGCGTCGGCGTCGCGCACATCGTGCTCGGCGGACTCGTGGCCGGCGACCTGCTCGACGACCTCGGCCTTGGCAGCCGTGGCCTTCTTCGCGGGGGCCTTCTTCTCGGTGGTCTCAGCCATTACTCGGCCTCTTCCTTCACGGCCTCGTCAGCGGCATCCGCCTTCTTGGCCTTCGTCTTCTTCGCCTTCGTCGCGGTCTCCAGCGGCGCGGGCGTGGCACGGATGCCGAGCTCGCGCTCACGGATCACCGTGTAGAGCCGCGCGATGTCGCGCTTGACCGCACGGATGCGGCCGTGGCTCTCGAGCTGGCCGGTGGCCGACTGGAAGCGCAGGTTGAACAGCTCTTCCTTGGCCTTGCGCAGCTCCTCGACGAGGCGCTGGTCTTCGAACGTGTCGAGCTCGCTGGGAGCGAGCGTCTTGGTGCCGATCGCCATTACGCGTCGCCCTCCTCGCGCTTGATGATGCGTGCCTTGAGAGGCAGCTTGTGGATGGCACGGGTCAGGGCCTCACGAGCGAGTTCCTCGTTGACGCCGGCGACCTCGAAGAGGACGCGACCCGGCTTGACGTTTGCGACCCACCACTCGGGCGAACCCTTACCGGAACCCATGCGGGTCTCGGCCGGCTTCTTGGTGAGCGGACGGTCGGGGTAGATGTTGATCCACACCTTGCCGCCACGCTTGATGTGACGGGTCATCGCGATACGAGCGGACTCGATCTGACGGTTCGTCACGTACGCGGGCGTGAGGGCCTGGATGCCGAACTCGCCGAAGGAGACCTTCGTGCCGCCGGTGGCCTGGCCATCGCGCTTGGGGTGGTGCTGCTTGCGGTACTTGACCTTGCGGGGGATAAGCATTACGCCGATGCTCCTTCTGCGACGGGGGCCTCGTTGCGCGGGCCACGACGCGGGCGGTCGTCACGACGACGGTCCGACTTGGGCGCGTTGGCCTGCTCGCGAGCGAGCTCCTTGTTGGTCAGGTCGCCCTTGTAGATCCACACCTTCACGCCGATGCGGCCGAAGGTGGTCTTGGCCTCGTAGAAGCCGTAGTCGATGTTCGCGCGCAGCGTGTGCAGCGGCACACGACCCTCGCGGTAGAACTCCGAACGGCTCATTTCGGCGCCGCCGAGGCGGCCGGAGACCTGGATGCGGACACCCTTGGCGCCGGCGCGCTGAGCACCCTGCAGACCCTTGCGCATGGCGCGGCGGAAGGCCACGCGGGCGCTGAGCTGCTCGGCGATGCCCTGTGCGACGAGCTGAGCGTCGGCCTCGGGGTTCTTGACCTCGAGGATGTTCAGCTGGATCTGCTTGCCGGTGAGCTTCTCGAGGTCGGCGCGGATGCGCTCGGCCTCGGCGCCGCGGCGGCCGATCACGATGCCCGGGCGGGCGGTGTGGATGTCGACGCGGACGCGGTCACGCGTGCGCTCGATCTCGATGTTGCTGACGCCGGCGCGGTCGAGCGACGTCGTGAGCAGACGACGGATCTTGATGTCCTCGGCCACGTAGTCGGCGTAGCGCTGTCCGGGCTTCGTCGAGTCCGAGAACCAACGCGACACGTGGTCCGTGGTGATGCCGAGGCGGAAGCCGTACGGGTTGACCTTCTGGCCCATTACTTGCTCGCCTTCTTCGTCTTGGCAGCCGGGGCCGCCTCAGCGACCTCGGGCGTCGAGAGCACGACCGTGATGTGGCTCGTGCGCTTCTTGATCTGGAACGCACGACCCTGGGCACGGGGCTGGAAACGCTTGAGCGTCGTGCCCTCGTCGACGTACGCGTTGGCCACGTACAGGTCCTGCTCGTCCAGGAACTCGCCATCCTTGTCGGCCTTCACGCGAGCGTTCGCGATCGCCGAAGCGACGAGCTTGTAGATCGGCTCGCTCGCGCTCTGCGGCGCGAACTTGAGGATGGCCAGGGCCTCCTCAGCCTGCTTGCCCTTGATGAGGGCGACGACACGACGAGCCTTCTGAGGGGTCACGCGGATGTGTCGCACACGTGCGATGGACTCCACCATTTCTCTCTCCTCTTTCGTCCCCGCCTTAGCGGCGACGGCCCTTCTTGTCGTCCTTCACGTGGCCGCGGAAGGTGCGGGTGGGCGCGAATTCGCCCAGCTTGTGGCCGACCATGGTCTCGGTCACGAACACGGGGATGTGCTTGCGACCGTCGTGCACGGCGATCGTGTGGCCCAGCATGGCCGGGACGATCATCGAGCGGCGCGACCAGGTCTTGATGACGTTCTTGGAGCCGGCTTCGTTCTGTACGACGACCTTGCGGAGCAGGTGCTCGTCGACGAAGGGGCCCTTCTTGAGACTGCGTGGCATCTTCCTCTACTCCTACTTGCGCTTCTTGCCGGCGTTGCGACGGCGAACGATGTACTTGTCGCTTTCCTTGTTCGCGTGGCGGGTGCGGCCTTCGGCCTGGCCCCACGGCGAAACAGGGTGACGACCACCGGAGGTCTTGCCCTCGCCACCACCGTGGGGGTGGTCGACGGGGTTCATCGCGACACCGCGGACGGTCGGGCGGATACCCTTCCAGCGGTTGCGACCGGCCTTGCCCCAGTTGATGTTCGACTGCTCGGCGTTGCCGACCTCGCCGATGGTCGCGCGGCAGCGGGCATCCACATTGCGGATCTCACCCGAGGGGAGACGCAGCTGGGCGTACGGGCCGTCCTTCGCGACGAGACGCACCGAGACGCCGGCCGAGCGGGCCAGCTTGGCGCCGCCGCCGGGACGGAGCTCGATCGCGTGGATCACGGTACCGGTGGGGATGTTCTTCAGCGGCAGGTTGTTGCCGGGCTTGATGTCGGCCGAGGGACCCGACTCGACGATGTCGCCCTGCGACAGCTTGTTCGGCGCGATGATGTAGCGCTTCTCGCCGTCCGCGTAGTGGAGGAGCGCGATGCGCGCCGTGCGGTTGGGGTCGTACTCGATGTGAGCGACCTTGGCGTCGATGCCGTCCTTGTCATTGCGACGGAAGTCGATGACGCGGTACTGACGCTTGTGGCCACCGCCGATGTGGCGCGTGGTGATGCGACCCTGGTTGTTGCGACCACCGGTCTTGGCGAGCGGGCGGAGGAGCGACTTCTCGGGCGTCGATCGGGTGATCTCGGCGAAGTCGGCCACCGACGAGCCGCGGCGACCCGGGGTCGTGGGCTTGTACTTGCGAATAGCCATATCTCTAGTCCTCTATCCCGACCGTCAGCCGACTGCCGTGAAGATGTCGATGGTGCCCGACTTCAGGGTCACGATGGCGCGCTTGGTGTCCTTGCGCTTGCCGGTGCCGAAGCGGGTGCGGCGGGCCTTGCCGACGCGGTTGATCGTGTTGACCGCAGCCACCTTGACGCCGAAGATCTTCTCGATCGCGAGCTTGATCTCGGTCTTCGTGGCACGGGGGTCCACGAGGAACGTGTACTTGCCCTCGTCGATGAGCCCGTAGCTCTTCTCGGAGACGACCGGCTTCAGGATGATGTCGCGCGGGTCCTTGTTTACCGGGACAGATCGGCCTGTCTGGCCGTTGATGCTCGCGGCGGTCATGCCGAGACCTCCTCGGTGGCGCCGGTCTTCGACGCGACGAACGCGTCGTAGGCGGCCTTGGTGAAGACGATGTCGTCGGAGACGAGCACGTCGTATGCGTTCAGCTGGTCGGCGTACAACACGTGGACGTACGCGAGGTTGCGCACGCTCAGGATGCTGAGCTCGTCGTCACGCGTGATGACGACCAGCACGTTCTTGGTGGGGGCGAGGGCCGTGAGGACCGCGGCGGCAGCCTTGGTCGACGGGGCGCCCTCGATGCCGAACGAGTCGACGATGTGCAGGCGGTCGCCGCGAGCACGGTCGCTGAGCGCGCCCAGGAGGGCGGCCGCGATCATCTTCTTGGGCGTGCGCTGCGCGTAGTCGCGCGGCTTCGGGCCGTGGACGATGCCACCGCCGGTCATGTGCGGCGCGCGGATCGAGCCCTGACGGGCGTTACCCGTGCCCTTCTGCTTGAAGGGCTTGCGGCCGGCGCCCGAGACCTCACCGCGACGCTTGGTCGAGTGGGTGCCCTGGCGAGCCGCCGCGCGCTGCGCGACGACGACCTGGTGGATCAGAGGAATGTTCGTCTTGACGTCGAAGAGCGCGGCGGGCAGCTCGACAGAGCCGGCCTTCTTGCCGTCGGCCTTGTGGACGTCGAGCGCGAGAGTCGAGTCAGCCATGTGCTCAGGCACCCTTCACTGCGTTGCGGACGTAGACGATGCGGCCACGCGCGCCGGGGACGGCGCCCTTGACGAGCAGCAGACCCTTCTCGGCGTCGATGGCGTGCACCTTGAGGTTGAGGACGGTCACGCGCTCGCCACCCATACGGCCGGCCATGCGCATGCCCTTGAAGACGCGGCTCGGGGTCGACGATGCGCCGATCGAACCGGGCTTGCGGTGGTTGCGGTGCGCACCGTGCGAGGCGGAGACACCCTTGAAGTTGTGGCGCTTCATGACACCCGCGGTGCCCTTGCCCTTGCTGGTGCCGACGACGTCGATCAGCTGGCCGGCCTCGAAGACGCCGTCCACCGTGAGCTCCTGACCGAGTGAGTAGTCAGCAGCGTCCGCGGTGCGGATCTCGGTGAGGTGGCGGCGGGGGGTCACGCCGGCGGCCTCGAAGTGGGCCGTGAGGGGCTTGTTGACCTTGCGGGGGTCGATCTGGCCGTACGCGATCTGGACGGCCTTGTAGCCGTCCTTCTCGGGCGTGCGAACCTGGGTGACCACGTTCGGAGCGACCTCGATGACGGTGACGGGAACGAGCTTGCCGTTCTCATCCCATACCTGGGTCATGCCGAGCTTGGTGCCGAGCAGGCCCTTGGAAATCTTGTTGTTGATGTCAGCCATGTCGAACCTCAGAGCTTGATCTCGATGTTGACGTCGGCCGGCAGGTCAAGGCGCATCAGCGAGTCGACGGCCTTGGGCGTCGGATCGATGATGTCGATCAGACGCTTGTGGGTGCGCATCTCGAAGTGCTCGCGGCTGTCCTTGTACTTGTGGGGCGACCGGATGACGCACACGACGTTCTTCTCGGTCGGAAGGGGCACGGGGCCCACGACGGTCGCGCCCGCACGGGTCACGGTGTCGACGATCTTGCGCGCCGAGCTGTCGAGGCCGGCGTGGTCGTACGACTTCAGGCGAATGCGGATCTTCTGTCCCGCCATTGTCTGCTCACTCTCTTTCTCGCGTCTTACCGTTCCGGGCTCCCCGGAGGCATTGGACGCACGGTGGCGCTCGCGCGCCATGGCACTTCTGCACCGCTTGCGCAGTGCGTTGCTGCACCGCTGTTCTGATGTCAATCCGGATGCCGCGCCGAAGCGCCGCTCCCGGCATCCGCCACCTGCCCGCGCACGAGAGCAGCGCTCTCGAGCTGAAGGAGGTTTGAGATGTGGTGGTTCTGCTGCCCGCGGCCTAGGACCCTGCGCTCTCGCGCCGCCTATGCACTGCCCTGGCAGTGATCCTGCGCGCGCCGAAAGGCGCACCGGAATGTGGAACCTCGCTAGTCTACGTGCCGCCCGGGCGTGTCGCAAACTCGGGCGTGTCGCGCGGCGAGTATGCTCGGCAGGTTCTCAGGGGGAGGGATGCTCCGCCGAGGCGGAACGACACCGGCGAGGTCGCGTTGCCCCCGCGCACGAAGAAACGGCCCGGAGCATCCGAGCCGCTTCGTCGCCTGTACCGGCGGTAGTCCTATTCGTTGCCGACCGACTTGTCGATGCTGTCGCGCACGCCGTCCACGTGCTGGTCGATGCTGTCGGGAGCGACCTTCTTGACGAAGTCGGCCGCCGCGTCGAGGGCCTTGTCGCTCACGTCCTCCGCCTGGTCGGACTTGAGGACGTCGTCGATCTTGTCCTTGTTCTGCTCGAGGAAGTCCTTGCCCTGGTTCACCAGGTCGTCGATACCCATATCCCACTCCTTCGGTGCCCGCTCGGGCGTACCCGACCATCCTTGCGGTGAACGCGCGCAGAGGGAAGAACCTGCGGGCGATCGCCCGCAGGAGAGGACTGCGATCAGGGAGTGGGCTTGGGCGTGGGCGTCGCCGACGGGGTCGGCAGCGGGAGCGACTCGAGAAGGCCCGGCTCGGCCTCCGGGAACAGCGAGGTGCAGGCATCCGCGATCGTCACCGGCGTCTTCGTCACCGTCGGCGAGTAACGAACCGCCAGCGGGCCCAGTTCGTCTTCGGGGAGCGTGCTCGTGAACGAGACGGTCTTCGTCTCGCCCATGGGCACAAGCATGGTGATGCTCCGGCCGTCGCGGCCCGCTTCCGAACCCGTGCGCGTCCAGTCGGCGAAGTCGCCGTACTCGGGGTCGGACGTCAGAGTGCCGCCGGGCACCGCGTAGGACAGCACGTCGAGGATCATCGTCGTGCGAGCGAGTCCGAGGCTGGGATTGCGCCAGGCCAGGGTGTACTGGCTGAGATCGCTGCTCGGTATGGAGTTGGTCAGGGTGACCGTGGATGTCACAGTGCGCGCCGCAGGGTCGCACGAGATGTCCATCTTGGTGCTGAGGTAGTACTCGAGCTTGCTGTACGAGGCGTCGTTCAGCCAGATGCCGACCTCGGTCGCCTCGACATTGTCGGTGGCGAGCGCGCCGTCGAGTTCGAGCTCTTGAGCGAACTCCTGCTCGGCCTCACGGGGGAACCACATGTAGACGCGGTCGTCGAGCATCGACTTCTGGAGCTGGAGGAGCATCTCCTTCGGGTCCCAGTCGCCGGCCGCGACGGTGTCGAAGACCTTGCCCGCGACATCCCCGAAGTACTCGTCGGCGGCGTCCCCGTCCACCCCGAACCGCTCGTACGTGTCGCTGAGCAGCACCTGCACGACGTTCTCGGATGTGAGTTCTGTGCCATCCTCCAACGCGATAGGTCCGGTTGCGACCATCAGGTAGGAGAGCACGACCGGGTCGATGGAGATCACCCCGTCGATGTCGCCGCCGTTCGTCGTCTGCCAGAGGGAGCGGTACATGGCGGCCGTCGTCGGGAAGTCAGGGGTCCTCGTGAAGTTCTGCGAGTACGCATCGAACTCCCACTCGTACATCGAGAGCGTCGACTCTGGCATCTCGTACTGGAGCAGACCGTCGTAACCCGCATTGTGGAAGGCGTCGGTCGCCTCGTCCTTGCGCATCTCGATCTTGCCGGCATCGACAGTGACGATGGTTCCGTTCGCGGCGTTGCCGCCGGTGGCACGGATCTCGGCGTTGTTCTGGAAGAGCACGACATAGGTGCGCGGTTCGTTCGCGCCAGCCAGCGCGAGCAGTGTCGGCACGTACTTCTCGACCATGTCGAGGGCGGGGCCGGCCTGATCCAAGACGTCGAGGAGTTGACCGACCGCGTCGTCGACGACTGGGAGCAGCTCCTTGCGGTCGACGTGGGCGACCTGGGCCTGGGCGTCGGCGAGGGCGGTGCGCACGGTGGGGACGATGGCGGCGGCACCGGTGAACGGCTCGAGGTTGAGTCCGCCGCCCTCGACCTTCAGCTCATCGATCTGGATCGTCGCGAGCAGCTGCAGCGCCGGCGGCATCGCCTCGACGACCAGGGTGTCGGTCGCGTGCGTCGCCGCCCGTACAGCCTCGACGTTCGCGCCGACTACGGGGATGTCGACCGCGACGTCCCACAGGGGCTCTTCAACGATCGTCGCAGCTTCGGCGGTCAGCCGGCTGACATCGGCACCCGCGGCCTTGATCCCCTCCTGGTCACCCTCCTGCACGAGGTCGACGATCGAGGCCAGCTTGCTCTTGGCCAGCATGAGGTTGTCGCGCACTTCGAGCGCCTGCGACGCGAAGATGCCGCCGACGATGGCAGCAGGAGCGAGGATCACCACCGACACTGCCAGGAGCACCCACGGCCAGCGGCGCCGGCGCGTGGGCGCGGGCGCATGGTTGCCTGCCCGACCGTGTCGGAAGCGGCCGGGGGTCTGCTTGCGGGGCACCTGAAGATGCTAGCGGGACGACGCTGGGATCATCCCGAGAGGCACGCTCAGTGCGCCGACTCGCCGGGCGCGACGACGGCTCCGATCGTCCGGAAGAGGATCTGGATGTCTTGCGTGAACGACCAGTTCTCCACGTAGTAGAGGTCCAGCCGCAGTGCGTCTTCCCAGGTGAGCCTGGACCTTCCACTGACCTGCCAGAGCCCGCTCATACCCGGCTTGACGAGCATGCGCCGGTGGGCGTCGTCGTCGTAGAGCGCGACCTCTGCGGCGCGCTGGGGGCGGGGGCCGACGAGGCTCATCTGGCCGACGAAGACGTTGAAGAGCTGCGGCAGCTCGTCGATCGAGTGCTTGCGCAGCACGCGTCCCACCCGGGTGATGCGCGGGTCGTCGGTGACCTTGAAGAGCGGCTCATCGGTGGTGCCCTGCACATCGAGAAGGCTCGCCAGCTGATCGTCGGCGTCCGCCACCATGGAACGGAACTTCACCATGCCGAACTCCCGCCCGCCACGACCGATCCGCAGCTGGCGGTAGATGATCGGCCCAGGGCCGTCGATCCGGATGGCGATCGCCGTGACCACCATGACCGGCGAGAAGAAGAGGATCAGCAGCGATGAGCCGATGATGTCGAAGGCGCGCTTCGCGAAGCGCTTGTACCCCTCGAGGGTCGGGAAGTCCACATGGACGAGCGGGAGGCCGGCGACCGGGCGGGCGTGGATGCGCGGACCGGCCACGTCGGTGAGCGCCGGGGCCACCACCCAGTTCACGTCCCGGTCGGCCATCTCCCAGCCGAGGCGACGCATCGTCACCGGATCGAGCTGATCGGATTCGGCGACGATGAGGGTGTCTGCACCCACTTCGTCGACCGCATCGCCCGCCGCCGCGAAGTCGCCGAGAATCGGGATACCGGCGACGGACTCATCGTCACCGTTGGTGAGCGCGCCCACGATGACGTAGCCGGAGTCCGGCGCGCGCCGGATCTGCTGAGCGATGTGCGCGACCTTGGAGCGCTCGCCCACGATGATCGCCCGGTAGACGTAGCTCCCGCGGCGCTGTCGCCGCCGCAGCCACTGACGCCACAACCATCGCGACAGAAGCAGAGCGACCAATCCGATCGGCAGCGCCACGATGAACACCGACCGGGCGATGTCGATCCTCACGAAGAACGCCACTGCGACGACGACGGCGAACACCGTCAGCGTCGCGTTCACGATCCGTCGGTACTCGGTGATGCCGTGTCCGACCATGTGCCTATCGCGGGTGTCCAGTGCATCCAGCGCGAGCAGCCAGAAGACACCGAGAAGAGTGAGAAGCAGCCAATAGGGGATGCTCGGGCCGTCCGGCCACGACACCGGCTGGGTGAGCTGGTCCAGCGCGATCAGCGCATAGGCCAGCAGAGTCCCGGCGACGACCGCTGCGTCGGAGTAGAACAGGCGACTCGCGTAGCGGCGAACCCACGGCGGTTCGCGGCGCTTGCCGGCGTCGACGGCGTTCAGCGTGGGCGCCGCCGATTGGGGGCGGGTGGTGTCGGCCGATGAGCCGGAACCGGGTGCATCGACGCCGACCGCCGGGGACGGGGAGCGCCGTCTGGACTCGCTCGCCCGTTCGCTCGGCCTAGTCACAGCACCCGCTCCGTCGACTGCATACATGTGCCCCGAACTGCACTCGGAGTGGTCGGGGGTCGTCTTCCAGGCTACTACGAAGCCGTTCTCGGCCCGCGGAGAGTCGCACAGCTCAGTCGCGACCGTAGAGGTCGCGCGTGTAGATCTTGTGAGCCACATCCGAGAGCAGATCGGTCGACCGATTGGCGATGATGACGTCGGCGCGGGCCTTGAAGTCGTCGAGATCGCGCACGACTTCGGAGTGATAGAAGTCGGAGTCTTCGAGGAAGGGCTCGTAGACGATGACGTTCACACCCTTCGCCTTGATGCGCTTCATGATCCCCTGGATCGACGACTCCCGGAAGTTGTCGGAGCCCGACTTCATGACCAGCCGATAGACCCCCACCGTCTCTGGCCTCCGCGCGAGGATGTCGGCGGCCACGAAGTCCTTGCGGGTGCTGTTGGCGTCGACGATCGCGGCGATGAGATTCTGCGGCACCTCGGAGTAGTTCGCGAGCAGCTGCTTCGTGTCTTTCGGCAGGCAGTACCCGCCGTAGCCGAACGACGGGTTGTTGTAGTGCGTGCCGATGCGCGGGTCGAGTCCGACGCCTTCGATGATCTGCCGCGAGTTGAGGCCGTGCACGGCTGCGTAGGTGTCGAGCTCGTTGAAGTAGGCGACGCGCAGGGCCAGGTAGGTGTTGGCGAAGAGCTTGATCGCCTCGGCCTCGGTCGATCCCGTGAGCAGCACAGGCACGTCGTCGTCGAGAGCGCCCTCGGCCAGCAGCGCGGCGAACCGCTGACCCGCGGGCCCACTGTCACCCACGACGATGCGCGATGGGTGCAGGTTGTCATAGAGCGCCTGCCCCTCCCGCAGGAACTCGGGCGAGAAGATGATGGTTGCATCCGGATGCTGCGCGACCATGCTCGCCGTGAAGCCCACCGGAACAGTGGACTTGATGACGATCACGGCGCCGGGGTTGACTGCGAGAACGTCGTCGATCACCCCCTCGACCGATGAGGTGTCGAAGAAGTTGTTCACCTCGTCATAGTTCGTCGGTGTGGCGACGACCACGAAGTCGGCATCCCGGTACGCGCCCGCATGATCGAGTGTCGCGCGCAGATTGAGCTCGCGCGTGGCGAGGTACTCTTCGAGGTCGAGATCGATGATCGGCGAGCGTCGCTTCTCGAGCAGTTCGACTTTGTGGGGGTCGATGTCGACGGCGACCACTTCGTGGTGCTGGGCGAGGACGACGGCGTTCGAAAGGCCCACATAGCCCGTGCCGGCGATGGCGATCTTCATTGCGTAAGGGTATCCGTGCCCGCGGACTGCTCCCAATCGGCGGGCGTACTGCGCACAATAGAATTGCGCGATGGGTTCGGCACCGCTTCTCTCGATCGTCATGCCGGTCTTCAACGACGAGGCGACGGTCGCTTCGTCACTCCAGAGCGCGCTCCGTCAAACGGTCCACGACATCGAGATCATCTGCGTCGATGATGCGTCGACTGACGGCACGGCCGCGGTGATCGAGCGCCTCGCCGCCCGCGACCCCCGCGTTCGTCTCATCCGTCAGGAGACCAATCGATCCGCCTTCCAGTCCCGGAGAACCGGCATCCTGGCCGCGCGGGCCGCCTACGTGCTCTTCCTCGACGGCGATGACGAACTGGTGGCGGATGCCGCGAAGAAGGCACTCGCGAAGGCAGATGCATCCGGGGCCGACCTTGTCGGCTTCGGCGTCACCGTCGTGGAGCGAGATGGCCGCACCGGCGGCGCGTACGAGAGCCGGCTGCAACCCCCGCATCGTTCCCTCGACGGGACGGCGGTGCTGAGCGGGCTGTTCCCGATCGGCAAGGCCGCCCAGGGCCAGTTGTGGCGATACCTCTTCCGCACCCGCCTCCTGCGCGACGCGTACGCGCTGCTGCCCGACGACCTCATGCTCGCCCGCGTGAACGACCTCCCGCTGATGTTTCTGACCGCCGCCCTCGCGACGACGTATGTCTCGATCGACGACAAGCTGTACCGATACCACTTCGGGCGGGGTGGCAGCGGTCACGTCGTCGACACCGTGGAACGAGCGGAGTTCTACGCGTCTGCGATCCGATCGATCGACAGCATCGGCCCTGCGGTGCACGAACTCGCCGGCACGGGCGCGGACGGGCTGCTGTTACTCGACACGTACGCGTCCGCCCGGCTTTCGATGATCGGACATGTGTGCTTCCAGTTGATAGAGCGGAGCGACAGCGCGGTGCTCGACGCCGCACTCGCACATCTCCACACGCTGGCGCCGGCGCACGACATCGTGATCGCGGCCGCCAGGTTCTACCCCGCCACCTTGAAGACGCTGAAGTTCCACGCCACGTGGCACGGCATCGGTGACCGGCCGGTCCGCAGCATCCTGCTGACAACCTCCACGCTTCGCACCGGAGGCGTGTCGGCCGTCCTCGCCTCGCAAGCGCGCTACCTGCTCGACGCGGGTTTCCGTGTGACGATCGTCGCCCGCAAGAGCGGGAGCGACAGAGACGTCGTCCCGGCGGGCGCGGCATTCGTCGAGCTGGCCGGGCGCGACCTGGTCGAGCGTCTCGACGAGTGGGCCGAGATCTGCCGCGCGCACGAGGTCGACGTGGTGATCGACCATCAGATTCTCTACACGCCGCACTGGCCCGAGTACGCGCTCATGGCGCGCGCCGAGGGCGCCTCGACCATCGGCTGGGTGCATAATTTCGTCGGACGGCCGATCTACGACGGCAACGACCGGCTCTCGCTCATCGAACGGTGCAGCAACACGCTCGCCGAACTCGTCGTGTTGTCTCCTTTGGATGTCGCGTATTTCAAGCTTCGCGGCGTGACACACACCGTATACGTGCCGAATCCGCCCTCGCCGCTGCTGCTGGAGTCGCTGTCGCATCCGGTAGCCAGAACGCCGCCCGCCGGTCGCATCGAGCTGGTGTGGTGGGGACGCCTGGACCAGCACACGAAGCAGGTGCGCGAACTCATCGAGGTGGGGGTTCAGCTCCGCAGGCTGTCGGTCGACTTCCGCCTCAAGGTCATCGGTCCGGACTGGGACCACATGACCGCGAAGAAGTTCAACCGCGAGGCGCACCGGCGTCGTGTCGGCGACCACGTCGTTGCCGTAGGTCCTCTGCGCGGCGCACGGCTGATCGACGCCATCGACGCCGCTGACGCCTTCGTCTCCACGAGCATCATCGAGGGTTTCCAGCTCACGATCGCGGAGGCTCAGGCTCGCGGGTTGCCGGTGTTCATGTACGAGCTTCCGTGGCTCACCCTGGCGCAGCACAATGAAGGAATCGTGGCCGTGCCGCAGGCCGACGCGCGCGGCCTCGCCCGCCAGATCGCCGATCTGCTCGACCATCCGGAGCGGTACACCGCGCTCTCCCGAGCTTCTGTGGAGGCGGCCGAGCGGACGAGTTCGTTCGACTTCGCGGAGCTGTACCGCGGGGTCGTCACCGGCACTCTGCCCCCCGGCTTCTCCCCCGAGCCGACGCTCGCTGATGCGCGAGAACTGCTCGGCTTGATGGTCTTCTTCGCCGAACGGTCGCGGGGGCGGGGTCGAGCGAATGGGTCGGATGCGTCAGTGGGCGCTCGGCTCTGGAAGTCGGCCACACCGGTGGGCAAGGCGGCACTGAGGCGCCTGCCTGGCCTGCGCCCCGTTGCGAATCGCGCGAAGAAGTGGTTGCACGGCAGCTAGCCCCGGAGACCGGCACCTCAGGGCAGGAGTGTCACCACCGCGATCGCCGCCCCGGCGCCCACCGCGAGCAGGATCGCAGCACCGGTGATCGCGAGCGCGGTGATCTCGCGGCGGCTGCGCTCTCGCACGGACTGGTAGAACCGCCGACGGCGAACGGTCCCGGGCGAGGTCGCGTGAGCGACCGGTCCGGTCGGCGTTCTCGGCGCTGCGGGTGCGGCGTTCGCGGGTGCCGCTGCAGCAGCCGTAGCCTGGGCCGCCGCACGGTATGCGACCCTCGCCTGCATCCGCCGGGCGGCGGAGGCCGTCTTCGCTTTCGATGCCGTCTTGGACGTCGATGCCGCCCCGACGGCGGTGGTTCCCTGTTTGGTCCACTTGACGTAGTCGTTGATGACGTCTCTGGAGGGGCCGTCGGCGCGCAACTCCCCCTTGTGCACCCAGAGCACCCGCTCGCACGTGTCACGGAGCGAGCTCGCCGAATGACTCACGATCATGACCAGGCCCGCACTGTCGCGGAGTTCGCGGATGCGCTGCTCGCTCTTGAGCTTGAATCGCCGGTCGCCCACGGACAGCGCCTCATCGATCAGCAGGATCGAGTGGGCCTTCGCTGAGGCGATTGCGAAACGCAGCCGTGCGCCCATTCCCGACGAGTAGGTGCGCATGGGGTGATGGATGAATTCGTTCAGCTCGGCGAAATCGGCGATCTCATCCACTTGAGCGGAAGCCTCTTCGGGCGTGAATCCCATCGCGAGAAGGCCCAGCTTGATGTTGTTCTCTCCCGACAACTCCGGAACGAGTGCGGCGTTGACGCCGAGCAGCACCGGACGGTCGGCGGCCCAGATGGTCCCCTGCGAGGTGGGGATCAGTCCGCTCATCGCGCGGAACAGCGTCGACTTGCCGGATCCGTTGTGGCCGATGACCCCGACTGTTTCGCCCTCCGAGGCCGAGAACGTGACACCCCTGAGTGCGGGAACGGTCTTCAGGCCGCGTCCACCGCGCAGCGCCTGCATGCTGAACATCGTGTCGCGCGCGCTCATCCGCTTGCCCGACGCGTACACGCGGTAGGTGACGTGCGCGTCGTCCACGACCATCATCGGCCGCGCCGACTCACTCACTGAGGCCATACCTCGCCTCCGCTCTCCAGAAGTAGACGACGCCGACCACGATGGCCAGCACGGCCCACACGGGCGCCAGGATCGCGGCGAGCATGGGCGTCGGATGATCGACCAGCATCACACCGCGCACGAGCGCGATGAAGTCATACGTGGGGATGCTGTGGGCGATCGTGAGCATCACCGGGTTGTCGGCGAACACGAGGTCGACCTGGAAGAACACGCTGCTCGCATAGAAGAGCACACGATTGACGGTCGGAATGAACTGCTGAACATCGCGAGTCCAGACGGACATACGGGCGACGATCAGCGCGACACCGAAGTTGAAGACCGCCATGAGCGCGAGAATCGGGATGACCAGGAGCCACGACCAGCTGATCGGCACCCCGAAGACCAGTAGCAGGATGCCGAGCAGGACGGTCGTCGGGACCATCCGCATCGCCTGCTCGATCACGACCGAGACGGGCAGCAGTATGCGTGGGAATCCCAGACTCTGGACGAGGCGTGCGTTCCCGGTGATGGCGCGCGAGCCACCGGACAGACAGCCCGTGAAGAACTCGAACACGAAGACGCCCGTCAGCACGTAGGGCACGAAGTCGGCGGGGCGAGCCGAGTGGGAGAGGATCAAGCCGAAGATCGTCCCGTAGATGATGGCGGTCAGGACGGGCTTGAGAACGATCCACAGGATCCCGAGGCGGTTCTGCAGCAGCCCGCCGATCAAACGGTATCCGGCCAGCGTGAACGCGAAGCTGCGGCGACGCCATGCTTCTTTGAGGTACGCACCGAAGGGCGGCCTGCGACCGACCTCGTAGAGGCCGTCGGCCGGGGCGCGAAGGCGTGCATCCACCAAGGAACTCGCTACCTCTCTGACCGTCACCTACTTCGTGGGACCGTCCCGCGCACAGCCCATGTGATGATACCTCGGCTCCCGAGCGGAGCCCGGGAGAGAGCTGTGACGGGCCGGCCCCGCATCGAGTCCGGTCGTCGGCGTGTCAGGCGACCGCGTCCATCGCGGCGCGGATGCGTGCGGTCAGGTCGGCGACATCGGCCCTGGCCGCGTCGATCGCCGGCGCAAGGCTCGGCAGGTGAGCCTCGAAGCGGTCGGAGAACTCTGAGAGCTCGTCATAGCGGCCGATCAGCCCGCCCAGGCCGACCGCCGCAAGGAGGCGAGAGATCTTCTGCGGATCGCTACCGGATCCAATCGGATACGCACCCTCCGTAGCCCCCATGATCAGCCCGTGCGCACGGTCGCTGACAACCGCGAGCGACCGGCTGTATACACCGCGGACATGGGCGTCAAGGTCGTCGTGTCGCATGCTCCGCGCAGGGAGGTACTCACCGCCGAGGGCTTCTGCAAGGTGAACCGCGCGGGGCGCGTCGCGCGCAACCTGCGCGACCGTGACGATGCGAGTGGAGGTCTTCGCCGCGAATGCGCGCGTCGCCGAGATCCACTCCTGGCCGGGCCAGGGGCGGTCGAATCGCAGCGTTACGGCGAGCAGGGAGCGGTCCCCGGCATCCGTCCACGCCGACGATGGCGGCCCCTCCGAGTACGCCCAGTCCGGCGCGTAGTCGCCGAATCCGGCGGCGTCACGCGATCCCTGGTCCCTCCAGGACACCACCGACGCGTCGCGGAACGCTCGGTCGAAGGTGACCTGAGCCGCGCTCTCGACGTTGCGGAGACCGATGCCGGCGACGATCACCGCACCGCCGGCGGCCACGACTCGCGCGCACTCGGCCGAGCGGCGGGGACCGGGGAACACTCCCGCCCCGGGATTGATCTCACCGGCGTTGATCGCGTGCACCGGTCGGATCGACTCGTTCTGCGCGCGGATCCACGGTCCCCAGTCGTCGTAGAACGTCACATCCGGAGCCTTTGTGAAGCCGGCGGTGTAGTCCGTCGTCGGGTTCATCAGATAGACGTGGACATGCCGACCCGGTCCGCGAAGCGCGTCGAGGTAAGCGATGCGGAGAGCCGAGTCTCCGAGATTGTCGTCTTGCCCGCTCAGCTGCGCGAAGACGTTCTGAGTCGTTTTCCTATTCACCGCGCCCCAGTCTATTCTTAGCGCGTGTCTTCGCCGTCTTCGTCTCCGTCGTTCGGCGTGCGCGGAGACGCCGGCGACAGCGCTCACGGGGGACCGAAACTCGCACCATTGCGTGTGGTTGTCGCCTCGCGACCGCCGTCGCATCGCGTGGCCTACGTGGACCAGCTGATCGGCGACAACGCGGCAGGCAACGGACCGACGGGGGTCGTCTACGAGTTCCGCGCCCGGCCGCGTCCGGCCGCGGACGTCGACGTGATCCACCTGACGTCGGCCAGCGCGGTGATCGGCGAACGCAGCACCTCGGAGGCCGAGCAGGTGAGGCGTGCCACGCAATTCGCGAAGGCGCTGAAGCGCAACGGCGTGGCGCTCGTGCGAACACTGCACAACGAGGACACGGCCGGCGCGCGGCCGACATCGCGAGCCGAAGCCATCCTCGACGGCGCGACCACGTCGTTCATCGCTCTGAGCCCGACGACCCGCACCCCGAGCGAGGCGATCGTGATCCGGCACAGCCATCTACGGGATCGCTTCCTCGGCTACCCGCGCGGGGAATCGGTGCCCGGACACCTTCTCTTCATTTCTCCTTCCGCCGTCCCGGCAGCGTACGAGGCGCCCCTCAAGGTCTTCGCCTACGCCGATCTCCCCGACTGCAGTCTCCGGATCGTGGGACAGATACCGGACTCCCTCCGGGCTTCCTTCGACCGCACCCTGACTCGCTATCCGAGCAGCATCAGCCTCCGGGATGAACCCCTCTCCGACAGTGTCCGTGTCGAGGAGATCTCACTCGCCGAGCTCGTCGTGGTGGCTGCACCTGACGACTACGACAGCCTCGCCATGATCATGCTCGCGCTGTCTCTCGACCGCCCGGTGCTGGTCGAGGACACCCCAGCCACCCGACTGCTGGCCGACGAGGTCGGCCACGACTGGGTGCGCCTCCACACCGGACGCCTCACGGCCGTGACGCTGGAAGCAGCCGTTGGGACGTTGAGGGATCAGCGCCCTACGGGCCGACCCCGGCTCGACGCCCGCGACCCCAACGCGATCGCGGCCGAGTACGCGGCGGTCTACCGAGCCGCAGCGGCATCGAGCTAGCCGCCCCTGACCCACGGAATCAAGATGTCCACGTCGCCTCTCGTCTCTCTCATCGTCCCTGTCGTCCACGACGACGCGCGGATCAGAGGCACATTGCAGTCGTGCATCGACCAGTCGATACAGGACATCGAGATCCTGTGCGTCATCGCGGGCTCTGCGGACCCCGCCATCGCAGAGCGCCTGGCGGGCGTGAATGCCCGTGTTCGCGTCGTGCGAAGTGAGCTCTCTTCAGCCGGGGGGATGCGACGGGCGGGGGTGTCTGCGGCGACGGCCCCGTATGTCATGTTCCTGGATCCCGGCGACGAGCTGATCCGCGAGGCAGCCGGCGACGCACAGCAGAAGGCGATCGCAGCGAACGCGGACATCGTCGGCTTCGCCGCCCGGCCCGGCCCGCGGGGCGGCGACGCCATCCCGGAGCGAGTACAGAAAGCCCGCAACGACGTCCTGCACGAAGAGAACATCGTGCGACGCCTGTTCCCGGCCGACACCGGCCCGCAGTCACGCGTCGCGGAATTCCTCTTCCGCACAGAGCTCCTTCGCACTGTTCACGCGGCCCTGCCGGCGGAATCACCCGACGACGATGCAGAAGGCGTGGTCGAGGTGTTCCTCGCGTGCGCGGCCGCGCGCACGTACGCACCCCTCGAGGAGCCCTCGCACCTGCGACTCCTCAGCAGCCGCGCGGGAGAGATCGCGCATGCAGGCGCCGCGCTGTCGTCGGCTCTGCACGCGGTCGATGCGGTCACAGCGACCCAGCCCATCGTGCGGGAATGGGCGCGGCACAGTCCCAATCCCGAGCCGCTGGTGGACGGCTACGAGGCTCTGCGCCTGTCGCGCGTCGCCCGGGCGCTTGTGTGCATTCATCGCGCGCCCGCCGATCGCCAGGCGGGGCAGATCGAGGCGCTGCGTGAGCACGCGGATGAGATCGACATCATCACCGCCGCGTCCACTTTCGCACCTGAGACGCTGCCGACCATCAGTCGCCTCGGAACTCGTGTCGAGCTGGGCCGGAAGCCCGTGCAAAACGTGCTCCTGAGGACGAACATTCTGACGACCGGTGGCGTGTCCAACGTCTTGCGGACTCAGGCTCAGGTCTTCCTCGAGGCGGGATACGGTGTGACGATCGCGACACACATCCGGGGCAGCGACGCATCGCTGGTGCCCGCCGGGGCGACTCTCGTCGAGGTTTCGGGCTCCAGCCGTCGGGACCGTCTGGCCCGCTGGGCCGAGGTGTGCCGAGAGCACAAGATCGACGTCGTGATCGACCACCGAGTGCTGTACTCGCGTGACTGGCCGGGTTACAGCCTGGCGGCACGGGCATCCGGTGCCGCCACCATTGGCTGGCTCCACAACTTCGCGGGTCGCCCGACGTACAACGGCACTGACCTGCACACGCTGCTGCACGACAACCTGCCAGCGCTGGCACAGCTCATTGTGCTGTCCCCCCTCGACGTCGCGTTCTGGAAGCTGCGCGGCATCCCCCACACGGCCTTCCTGCCGAACCCGCCGTCTCCGATGCTGCTGACCTCGGCAGGTGGTGTGAAGCCGAAGCCCGCGCCCGTGGGGCGCCGGCTCGAAGTGGTGTGGTGGGGTCGACTCGAGGAGCACACCAAGAAGGTGACGCATCTCGTCGAGGTTGCGCGATCGCTCAAGAGCCTCGGCGTCGACTTCCGGCTGCGGATCATCGGCCCCGACTGGACGGATATGAGCGCTGCCCAGCTGTCGACACTGGTGACGCGACGCGGTCTGGACGGGCTCGTCGAGGTCACCGGCCCGCGCCACGGCGATGACCTGCTCGACGCTATCGACTCTTCCGACATCTTCATCAACACCAGCATCATCGAGGGATACCTCCTGACGATTCCGGAGGCGCAGTCCCGCGGTCTTCCGGTCGTGATGTACGACCTGCCGTGGCTCATTCCCACCCAGGACAACCCCGGAGTCATCGCCGTCCGTCAGGGCGACGCAGGCGCTCTCGCCGCCGCCGTCGCTGCGCTCGCTGCCGATCCGGAACGCTACGAGGCGCTCTCGCGTGCATCGATCGAGGCGGCCGAGCGCGCCACCTCCTACGACTTCTCTCGGCTCTATGAGCAGCTCGTGTCCGGCGGCCTTCCGGCCGAGTACTCCCCAGAGCCGACGCTGGAGGACGCCCGCGCCTCGCTCGAGCTGCTGCTCTTCTACGCAGAGCGGAGCGCGGAGCAGAGCGCCGAGGCAGCCAGGTCGTCCTCGAAGAGACGCCGACGGGCTGCCTCCGCCAGCACCCCCCGCTCGCTCGGGCAGCGTCTGGAACGCAAGCTGACGGGGACTGGCCACAACGTTCTGGCTCTCGCCCCCTGGCTGCGCCCGCTCGCGCGCCGCGTGAAGCACGCACTCCTGCGCAGCTGACCGCGCCACTCGGCGAATTCGCTCTGCCGCGCCCTACGAGTTCCCGCAGCAACGACGGAGATCACATATGGACACCATCCCGCTCGTCTCGATCGTCATCCCGGTCTACAACGACGAGGAGGTGATCGCGGGAGCTCTCGACAGCTGCCTCCGCCAGACACTGGCCGCGATCGAAGTCATCGTCGTCGACGACGCGTCCTCTGACCGGACCGCCGACGTGGTGCAGCAGTACGCCGAGCGTGATCCGCGGGTGCGCATCATCCGCCAGGAGCAGAACATGTCGGCATACCAGGCCCGCGGCGTGGGGGTGCGCTCGGCGCGTGGCGCCCACCTGCTCTTCCTCGACGGAGACGACGAGCTGGCACACAATGCCGCGGAGGCGGCGCTGGCGAAGGCGACGGCCACAAAGGCCGATCTCGTTCAGTTCGGTATCGAAGTCGTTGGACGCGACGGGAGCACCGGTGGTGGATTCGAGCTCCGGCTCCAGCCGCGCAACGGCTCGCTGAGAGGCGTCGACGTACTGCGCGGACTCTTCCCCATCGACGAGCCGGCGCAAGGTCAGCTGTGGCGGTTCCTCTTCCGGACGCAGCTGCTCCGCGACGCGTACGCGCTGATGCCCGACGACCTCGTCCTCCCACGGGTCAACGACCTGCCGATCACGTTCCTCGCTGCTGCGCTTGCGACGAGATACGAGACATTGCCGGATCGCCTCTATCGCTACCACTTCGGTCGCGGGGGTAGCGGACAGAAGGTCCACGACCTCGAGTGGGCGCGGTTCTATTCGGGAGCGATCCACTCGATCAATACGATCGCACCTGCGGTCGACGTCATCGCGGACCGCAGCACCGACCCCGCGTTCGTGCGCGCCACATACGACTCCGCCCGTCTGTCGATCGTCGCCTACACCACCTACTACCTCGCCGAGCACACCAGCGAGGACCTGCTCGCGGAGACCTTTGCGCATCTGTATTCCTGCGCCCCGGCGCGCGAGATCGTGCATGCGACCGCGAAGTTCCGACCGGGCGCGCTAGAGAAGCTCGCCGCGCACACGAACCGGATCGACCTGAGCGAGCGTCCCGCGCGCAGCATCCTGCTCACGACGAACGTCCTCCAGACGGGCGGCGTGACGGGCGTCCTGCTGTCCCAGGCTCGCTTGCTCCTCGAGGCCGGCTTCCGGGTGACGATCGCCGCACGGGAGCCGGGAAGCGACCAGTCGCTCGTCCCTCGGGGAGCCGCCTTCGTCCAGATCGACGACTCGAAGAACCTCGCGGGCCAATTGGCGCAGTGGGCGGACGCATGTCGTGAATACGGCGTCGACCTCGTCATCGACCACCACTGGCTCTATGCCAATCGGTGGCCCGCATTCGCCCTTGCCGCGCGCGCGGAGGGCGCTGCGACCATCGGGTGGTCGCACAACTTCGCCGGCCGGTCGGTGCTCCTCGGCATCACCCGACTCGACTTTCAGACCCGCAACATGGGCGCGCTCGCTCAGCTCGTCGTGCTGTCGCCGACCGACGTCGCGTTCTGGAAGCTGCGCGGGATGCCGCGCGTGGCCTATCTGCCGAATCCACCCTCACCGCTGCTGGCGAGCGCCTCGCGCGTCTCCGACCCACGGGAGGCGCCCACTGGCCGCCCGCTCGAGCTGGTGTGGTGGGGGCGACTCGAACAGCGCACCAAGCGCGTCTGCGAGCTCGTCCGGGTCGCGGCTGAGTTGCGGAGACTCGGCGTCGACTTCCGGCTGCGTATCGTGGGCCCGGACTGGAACGAGATGACGGCGGCCCGCTTGAACGAGTTCGCCGACGAGCTGGCGGTCGGAGATCGCGTCCAGGCGATCGGTCCACTCTACGGAGACGACCTCCTCGCCGCCATCGACTCCTCCGACATCTTCATCAACACGAGCATCATCGAGGGGTACCCGCTCACCATCCCCGAAGCACAGTCACGCGGCCTGCCGGTGGCGATGTACGACATGCCCTGGCTGGCACTCGCGGAGGGGAACAAGGGGATCGTCACGGCCCCGCAGCGGGACGCCGCCGGACTCGCATCGGAGATCGCGACAATCGCCGCGGATCCCGAGTTGTACCGCGAGCTGTCCGCGGCATCCCTCTCCGCCGCCGAACGCGAGCGCTCCTACGACTTCGCGACGCTCTACCAGCAGCTGGTGTCCGGAACGCTCCCGGCGAGCCACTCTCCCGAGCCGACGATCGACGACGCCAGACGCCTCATCGATCTGACCATCCTCTTCGCCGAGGAGAGCGCCGAGGCTCGAAGGCCGCGGGAACGTCGTCGTGCGACTCGCAAGTCGCCCCGCCAAGCGGACGCAAGCTTCGATCAGTCGTTCAGCGCTCGGGCTGTCCGAAAGGTGACACCGGCCGCGCGGAATGTGATCGACATCGCACCGTGGCTCCGCCCCGCAGCACTGAGACTCAGGCACGCTCTGCTGAGGCGCTGAACCGCGATGACCGGTCGAACCTCAGCCAAGCGGGAAGTCAGACCGCAGGTCCTCCGCTGAGCGAACGGCTCTCGAGCACCACCACGCCACGCCCGGGCGAACCGGTCACTGTGAGCCCTGCCCACTCCTCGGTCCAGAAGCCGATCGTTTCCCGCTCGTCGGGCCGTTCAGCGTCGTCCACGACGATGAGGCTCGGCTCCGAGAGCTTGGGTGCGAGCAGCGGCAGCGCCGGGTAGCGGGCGTGGGGCCCGGTCGTCCCGGGAGGGCCATCGACGAGCAGGATGTCGATGCTTCGCCCGAGCGACTCGACGTCGAAGTCATACCAGCGAAACTCGCCCCGCGGAGTGGAGACGTCGACAAGCGGGCACACCCGCACCTCCGCCCACTCCGACAGGCCGTGCGCCTCGAGCACAGCACGCGTCTTCTCGGCGTACGCGTCCAGGTGCTCCAGGGCGAGGACCCTTCCCGATCCCTTGTGCCTCATCGCCATGGCAGCCCACAGTGTGGAGGTGCCGCTGCCGCACTCGACGACCAGCTCCGCCTGCCGCCGCTCGATCGAGTCGGCCAGGTACAGCAACCCGGCCGGGCTGAGCGCCCACCCTGCCACGAGCGGCAGCGGCGCGCTGGGCGAGTAGCGCTGCATGAGCTGGAACAGCGCCTGCACGTCGGTGACCAGATCGCTTGCAAGGCGGCGGTGCTGACCCGGGATCGTGTTGACGCGCGCATGAGCGGCTTCGGCGGCCTTCGTCGCCGCCTTCACCTCAGCGCGAGTAGCGACAGCCGCGTCCATGAGCTCGGCGCGGGTCGCGTCCAGGTTCGTCGTCGCCGAGACGACCTGAGCCCCGACCTCGGCAATCTCCCGTCGGGCGCCGGCGAGTTCGGCCGCGATCTCGCGCGTCGCAGCCAGGGCCTGTTCGCTCGCGCGAAGGGTCGTACGGTCCAGCTTCTCCTGACGCTGCAGGCTTCTGCGACGGCTTGCGAACTCGACCCGGGTGATGATTCCGGCGAGGGCCGCAAGCACCCCCAGCGCGGCGATCGCCCACGCGATCTGCCCCACGAGCGCGAGGACGACGATGACCGCTCCCCCGACGAGGAAGACGGCGATTGCGACCAGATCTCGGGGCGAAAGGCGAGACATCGTACTCCTTGGGGAAGTGTGAGGCGGCGTCGGTGTCGCAGCACGACCGTGGGGACGAAGGTTCGCGGCGCCCTTCGAGTGTAGCGGCCGGGCACACCCGGTTCCTCGTCGGGCCGTGCGGATCGAGGTCCTCACCGACGGGCATAATGTGACGGTGACGACCGAAATCGCCGAGGACTGCGTGATCTCACCGTCTGCCCGTTTCCTCGGCAACGAGCCGGTGCGCATCGGCGCGCGGACGAAGATCCTCCGGGGCGGCGAGTTCCTCGGACCGATCGACATCGGCGTCGGGGTCTACATCAATCGCGACGCCTACGTCCGCCCGAACACCTCGATCGGCGACCGCGTCAACATCGGGCCCTTCGTCCGCCTGGTCACCGACACCCACGAGATCGGACCGGCGTCGCGACGCGCCGGCAAGGGGCGGTTCGATCCGATCACGATCGGAGACGGCGCGTGGATCGGTGCCGCCGTCACTGTCGTCGGCGGGGTCTCGATCGGCGCGGGCGCCGTTGTCGCGGCCGGGGCGGTCGTCGTCTCGGACGTCCCGCCCAACACCCTGGTGGGCGGAGTCCCTGCGCGTGTCATCCGCTCCCTCGACGAATCCGCGTCCGCATCGGCGCCACCGACGCGGGCAAGAAGCCGCCTGCGCCGCCTGCTCGACCGGTCGCGCTGAACCCTCGATACCCGCGCCGGTCCGCCAGGCCCCACCAGATCGGCTGTCATCCCCGCCCGCCGGGGTCACATGCGCCACGCCATCGGGGACGGGTATGCTGGCTCGGTGCTCTGGCGTGACACACGCCGCAGGGGATCACCGACGAACGTGGGCGATGACGGGCAGGGCACCAGGGGGCGACGTTCGGCGAGAACCGCCCCCGATTCATGAAAGCAGACCGTGGAAGGCACGTTGCCGCATTCAAGCCCGCGCCGGTCACTGATCACGGTGACCTACAACAGCCGGGAAGCGCTGATGCGTTTCTGGCACGACCGAGACATCGACGATCAGACAGAGTGGATCGTGGTCGACAACAGCTCCAGCGATGGCAGCGCAGCGCTTGCCGAGACGCTGGGGGCGCGAGTCATCAGGCTGCCGAAGAACGTCGGCTTCTCCGCTGCCAACAATGCCGGCCTCGCGACGGCGCGCGGAGACTTCATCGGGTTCGTGAACCCGGACGTCGGGATCGACGCGGCCGCGATCGATCGCCTTGAAGAGCTCGCGCGCGAGACGGGCGCCGTCGTCGGCCCGCAGCTCCTCGACCCCGACGGGACGATCCAGCCCAACGGACGAGGCTTCCCGTTGCTGACGGCCAAGATCCGAAATCGCCTGCGCGGAGACGACCACCGGTATCTCCTGACCTCTGACGGCGCGGCTCCCCGTCCTGTCGTCTGGCTGATGGGCGCCGCGGTCTTCGGCACCCGCGCGACCATCGAGCGGATCGGCGGCTGGGATTCGCGCTTCTTCATCTACTACGAAGACTCCGACATCGGCTTGCGCGCGTGGCAGCAGGGGGTGCGCGTCCTCCTCGCGCCCACGGCGACCGCGACCCACGGCTGGGCGCGCGAGACCTCGGGTAGGTTCCGCTGGATGCCCTGGCTCAGGGAGATCGCCTCCATGGCGAAGTTCTACAGCCGATACCCGGAGATGATCCTGTCCCACCGTGTTGCCAGTCGCGCTCACCCCGCCATCGCCCGGGCTGTCTATCCCGGCTGAGTTGCCGGCTCACGTTCGAAGGCGGAGGGATGCGGAAAACGCGCGTCCAGCAGGGCGTGCAGACGTTCCCGCACACCGTCCGCATGGGCATCCGGTCCGTCGTTCAGACAGACGAAGAGCGACCTGCTCGACCGCAGGTGGGTTTCCACGGCGTCCAATGACGCGGCGCTCACTTCGAAGAACCGGCCATAGGCGTCTGGCGACACCGGGCTGAAGTCACCGGTGCACAGCTGCCAATAGCGGTACAGGAAGGGGCTCACATCGCTGAGCGAGCGCACACGAGATCTCGTCGTCGTCTCGATGAGCTCGGGCAGTCGACGTCGCACATCCGCGAAGGTCTTGGTGCGCAGCACCATCGGCACGTGAGGCTCGAAGAACCCCGTGAACGATCCCCACGGGAGCAGCGCGATGTTTCGGAGCACGTGGCGTCCGTAGCGTGGGCTGAACCACTGCGCCGGTCGAGCGCGCATCACACGACGTTTGTCGAAGACGGAGTTCACGGCGCCCACCGCGTTGAGCACCCAGTGCGACCAGTCATTGGATGCGGTGAGCGCGTTCTGAACGGCGAATCCAGCCGGACGCCCGCGAGGGACGATGTCGCGGACGGTCGTCTCCCGCAGCACGAGCATGTCGTCGTTGAAGTACACGAAGGTGGGCGCGAGATCGGGGATCCGGTCCAGATTCACCTCCACGGCCATGGAGTTGAACGAGGGCGCCGCATCCGGTGGAAGCAGGACGCGCTGGTCGACCACCGAGAGTCGCGGATGGCTCTCAACCAGCCAATGCGGAACGTGGCCGGGGGTCACGAGGTGAATCCGCTGCGCCCACGGACAGTACTGGTCGATGCTCCTGAGAAGGTAGCGCAGCGTATCCCAGTCGTTGTCCGCACCGGTGTACCGCATATCTGCCGACCCTCCGCGGGCGGCACGTCGGGCAGACTGCCATTCGGGGTCGCGGACGTCGACCCACAGGATCACGACGTCAATAGGACCGACGGCGTCCATCGAGCCTCCGCTTCAACGTCCCGGTGTAGTCGCTGACCGACGAGAACCACATCACTGCCAGAGTATGACGCACGCGAGCAGGGATGCTGACAGCGGATGCCGCTCTGGCGACGCTGATGCGGCGCTTCACCAACCGGATGGACTTTCGGTCCATCTCCGATCTGTGGACCTCGATGAAGTGCTCCAAGCCGAGAGCCCGGCGCTCCGATGCGGACGAAAGGTGACCGACTCCCCTGCCTTCGAGATACACGAGACGCTCCCGTGCGGCGACGATGCGCGTCTTGGCCGACCGAGCACGGACGAAGAAGTCGACGTCGTTCATCACCCACATCGCGGGATCGAAGCCGTCGATACGGTCGAACGCTCTCCTCGTCACCACGATGTTCGAGCCGGTCATCCCAGGACGGAAGGTCGAGAAGCTCGACTCGCTGGGAGTCATGAACGGTCGCCGCTCCTCATCGATGACGATCCAGTTCGGCGTCAGCACCATCTCGGCGTCTTCGGCGCGCAGCGTGGTCATCGCCTGCGCCAGGTACTCAGCGTCCCACCAGTCATCGTCGTCGAGGAACGCGAGCACGTCGCCGCGCGAGACTCGTGCTCCGGCGTTCCTTGCGGCCGATGCACCGCCGATCTCGGGGGGCGTTCGCGTGTACACGAGCGACGGACCGAACTCGGCGGTGAGCTGCGCCATCATCGCGCGCGTCTCGTCATCGCCGCCGTCGTCCGCGACGATGACCTCCGCCGGCGCGACAGTCTGCGCGAAGGCGGCGCGCACGGCCCGCGGCAGCAGGTCCGCGCGGTTGTAGGTGGGAATGACCACCGAGATCCGCGAGTCCTGCTCCACGCCGCCATCGGCGTCAGCCGGGTGCGCCACTATCCACCACCTGCCACTCGGTCGAACTCGTCCTCCAGGTCGGCGGTGCACGTGCGGATGTCGAAGTCTTCCGCAACACGGCGCCGACCTGCTTCACCCATCTTGCTGCGGAGCTCGGGGTCGCCGAGAAGCTGCACGATCGCGTCGGCGAGCGCGGCGGTATCGCCCTCGGGCACCAGGACTCCGGTGACCCCGTCCACGACTGCCTCGCCCACGCCACCGTGGTCATACGCGATCACCGGGCGTCCCGCCCGCGCCGCCTCGAGGAAGACCATTCCGAGTCCTTCTGCATCACCGTCGGGTGCAGTGCGAGAGGGCGCCACGAAGAGACGGGAAGCCCGCATCGCCTTCTCCACATCATCAGGGCTCCGCGCGCCGGCGAACGTCGCGTTCACTCCCCGCGCCCGCGCCTCTGCCTCGAGCTGCTCGCGCAGCTTGCCGTCTCCGATGATGCACACCGAGGGGGGTGGAATCCGGTGACCCGCGACCTCGACCGCGGTCAGAAGATCGCTGACGCCCTTCTTGGCGACGAGGCGCCCGACGAAGAGGATGTCTCGCTGCGGCTCCGTCTCCGCCGAGGGAGACCGGGACGGAACGCCGATCGGCAGCACGGTCACCTTGTGGTCAGGAACGCCATAGCCGTCGCATACCTGCCGCGCGATGAAGTGCGATACGGCTACGACGGTGGTCGCGTAGCGCAACGCGTCGGTCAATCTCCGCGCGTAGGCGCGCCCCTCGCGGCCGCCGGTGCCCGACCGCAGGTCTGTTCTCGTCACGTCGTTGCCATGGACCGTGACGATGAGAGGGATGCCGAGGCGACGCGCGGTGCGCGCGATACTCACCGCCCCCATGCCGAAGTGCGCGTGGATGAGGCCGACACCGCCCTTCTTGAGCAGACGGTCCAGCCGAGGAGACCAGCCCGACACCGCGAAGAGTCGACGTTCGACGCGTCCGAAGAACGAGTCGTCGAAGAGCACGACATCGGTGTCCCGCCGGATCGGTGATTCGATGCTGCGAACACCCACCAGCACGGGCTCCCATCGCGTCATCGCATCGATCTGGTTTCGGATGAACGTCTCCGAGCCGGGCAGCACCAGGTCACGCCACACCATCACCCGCCGCTGCCCTGTGGGCGTGGCAGCACTGCGTCGGCCCTTCATGCCGTCGGCCTGCCGGAACGGTTCCGACGCCACACGCGGCCCGGCGGGTAGCCCGCCATCTTGGCAAGATCACCGGTGATCACGATGACCGGCGCGAGCAGGACGGCGCGGATCAGTTCGCTTCGAGTGAACCGAGCGCGCCGGGCGAGCACCCGCTGCTCTGGACGGAACATGTAGAGGGCGAGCCCGCCACAGCCGATGAGGAACAGCGCAGGCAGCTTCGTGATGAAGAGAACTGAGGCAAGCGCATACGAATACGCGACGTACCTCGCGGCATGTCGCCGGGGGAACAGACCGGCCTTCCCGTCGCCACGGGCATAGCGGAAGTACTGCCTCGCGAACGCGCGCAGGTTCGGTCGTCCGATCCATCCCGCGATCGCCTTCGGCTGGAACTCGAAGCGTGCCCCCGAGTCGCGCAGCGCGAAGTCGAAGACCAGGTCCTCGCAATAGTCGAGCCACTCCGGATAGCCGCCCACCCTCGTCCATGCATCGCGGCTGAACAGGACAGATCGGCTGGAGGGCATGAACCTCTCAGGGCGGATCTCGTCCACGGCCGGGGTGATCGTCGCGGCGATGGCACGCTCCGCGAAGGTGCTTCCCGCGGGCTCGAAGAAGCCACTGACGACATCCGGCGGGTCGCTGCGCGAGAGGGGCTCTGTGAGCTGCTCGAGCCAGTCGGCGCGGAGTTCGGTCCCGGCGTCCGTCACCGCGAGCCTCGGCATCTGCGTGGCGGCGATCGCAGCATTGCGGCCGGCGGCGATCCCCGCGCCGGGCTCGACGACGACACGCACCCGGCATCCGCACGGGGGCCGCCAGGCCTGCAGCTCCGCGACGGTTCGATCGGTGGAGCCGCCGTCGACGACGACGATCTCCTGCGGGTGGACGGTCTGTCTCCTCAGCCCATCCAGGAACGCGTGGATGGTCCGCTCTTCGTTGCGGACGGTGGCGATGAGCGCGACCCCTTCGCGAACAGGGTGCCCGCTCGATTCGGGACGCCGCGAGTGCGGGTGCTCGATCATGTCCTCACCATCCTAGGCAACGGAGCGAATCCGCATCGACGACGGAACCCCCCAAGCCGAAGCCTGGGGGGTTCCGTCTCCGGTAAGTCGGAAGACTTACTTGAGGATCTTCGTGACCGTGCCGGCGCCGACGGTGCGGCCACCCTCACGGATCGCGTAGCCGAGGCCCTCCTCCATGGCGATCGGCTGGATCAGCTCGACCGTCATGTCGGTGGTGTCGCCGGGCATGACCATCTCGGTGCCCTCGGGCAGCGTGATGACGCCGGTGACGTCGGTGGTGCGGAAGTAGAACTGCGGACGGTAGTTCGTGAAGAACGGGTTGTGACGGCCGCCCTCCTCCTTGGACAGGATGTACGCCGTGCCCTCGAAGTTGGTGTGCGGGGTGACCGAACCGGGCTTCACGACGACCTGGCCGCGCTCGACGTCGTCACGCTTGGTGCCGCGCAGGAGCAGACCGCAGTTCTCGCCGGCCCAGGCCTCGTCGAGCTGCTTGTGGAACATCTCGATACCGGTGACGATCGTCTTCTGCGTCGGGCGCAGACCCACGATCTCGACCTCGGAGTTGATGGCCAGGGTGCCACGCTCGGCGCGGCCCGTGACGACCGTGCCACGGCCGGTGATGGTGAAGACGTCCTCGATGGGCATGAGGAACGGCTTGTCCTTGTCACGCACCGGGTCGGGGATCGACGAGTCGACGGCGTCCATGAGCTCGACGATCTTCTCGACCCACTCCGGGTCGCCCTCGAGAGCCTTCAGGCCCGAGACGCGGACGACCGGCGCGTTGTC
Source organism: Microbacterium sp. NPDC056003 (assembly GCF_042274785.1). Taxonomy (NCBI): domain Bacteria; kingdom Bacillati; phylum Actinomycetota; class Actinomycetes; order Micrococcales; family Microbacteriaceae; genus Microbacterium; species Microbacterium sp. NPDC056003. The sequence goes on from NZ_JBHJXQ010000001.1 coordinate 794,484, forward strand.
GCCGTCGAAGTCCTGCGACGACAGCAGCTCGCGGACCTCGAGCTCGACGAGCTCCAGGATCTCCTCGTCGTCGACCATGTCGCTCTTGTTCAGCGCGACGAGCAGGTACGGCACGCCGACCTGCTTGGCGAGCAGAACGTGCTCACGGGTCTGAGCCATCGGGCCGTCGGTGGCGGCGACCACGAGGATCGCGCCGTCCATCTGAGCGGCACCGGTGATCATGTTCTTGATGTAGTCGGCGTGACCGGGGGCATCGACGTGCGCGTAGTGACGCTTGGGCGTCTCGTACTCGACGTGCGAGATGTTGATCGTGATGCCGCGCTGGCGCTCCTCGGGAGCGGAGTCGATCGACGCGAAGTCGCGCTGCACGTTGGTGGCCGACGGGTACTTGTCGGCGAGCACCTTCGAGATCGCTGCGGTGAGCGTGGTCTTGCCGTGGTCGACGTGACCGATCGTTCCGATGTTCACGTGCGGCTTGGTGCGCTCGAACTTGGCCTTAGCCACTGGGTCCTCCTCAGGACGTTCGTGTAGAAGGTCCGGGCGCTGGTTTGCGACCGGTCGTCTACGGGGATATCTCCACCTTAGTAGAGGCGGATCTGGTGATTCAGTGTGAAGTTGTGCTCCGGGACCCCGCGTCGCCGAGGGGTCCCGGAGAAAGGGTTACTCGCCCTTGGTCTTCTGGACGATCTCGTCCATGACGTTGCGCGGGACCTCGGCGTAGCTGTCGAACTCCATGGAGTAGACGGCGCGGCCGGAGGTCTTGGAGCGCAGGTCGCCGATGTAGCCGAACATCTCGGACAGCGGCACGTTGGCACGCACCACCTTGACGCCGGCGGCGTCCTCCATCGACTGGATCTGGCCACGACGCGAGTTCAGGTCGCCGATGACGTCGCCCATGTACTCCTCGGGCGTACGCACCTCGACGGCCATGATCGGCTCGAGGATGACCGGGTTCGCGCGGCGGACGGCCTCCTTGAAGCCCATCGAGCCGGCGATCTTGAACGCCATCTCGGACGAGTCGACGTCGTGCGAGGCACCGTCGAGCAGGATCGCCTTGACACCCACCATGGGGTAGCCGGCGAGCACGCCGACGTTCATGGCGTCCTGGAAGCCCTGGTCGGTGGGGCCGATGTACTCGCGCGGGATCCGGCCACCGGTGACCTTGTTCTCGAACTCGTAGATCTTGTCGGCCGTGACCTCGAGAGGCTCGATCGTGAACTGGATCTTGGCGAACTGACCCGATCCACCCGTCTGCTTCTTGTGGGTGTAGTCGTGCTTCTCGACCGACTTGCGGATCGTCTCGCGGTACGCGACCTGCGGCTTTCCGACGTTGGCCTCGACCTTGAACTCGCGCTTCATGCGGTCCACGAGGATGTCGAGGTGCAGCTCGCCCATGCCCTTGATGACCGTCTGGCCGGTCTCGGCGTTCTGCTCGACCCGGAACGTCGGGTCCTCTTCGGCCAGCTTCTGGATCGCGAGACCCAGCTTCTCCTGGTCGGCCTTGGTCTTCGGCTCGATGGCGACCTCGATGACCGGCTCCGGGAAGGTCATCGACTCGAGGACGACCTGGTTGGCGCTGTCGGACAGCGTGTCACCGGTGGTGGTGTCCTTCAGGCCGATGACGGCGTAGATGTGACCGGCGGTGACCGAGTCGACCGGCATCTCCTTGTTGGCGTGCATCTGGAAGATCTTCCCGATGCGCTCCTTCTTGCCCTTGGTCGCGTTGACGACCTGGGCGCCGGAGTCGAGGTGACCCGAGTAGACGCGGATGTAGGTGAGACGACCGAAGAAGGGGTGCGTCACGATCTTGAACGCGAGCGCCGCGAACGGCTCGTCGCGGTCGGCGTGACGCTCGATGATGATCTCTTCGTTCTTCGGGTCCTTCGCCTCGATGGCGGGGACGTCGAGAGGCGACGGCAGGTAATCCACGACCGCGTCGAGCATCGGCTGCACGCCGCGGTTCTTGAACGCCGAGCCGCAGAGCACGGGGTAGAGCTCCGACGCGATCGTCAGCTTGCGGATGGCGCCCTTGATCTCGGCGACCGTGAGCTCCTCACCGCCGAAGTACTTCTCGAGCAGGTGCTCGTCGGACTCGGCGACCGTCTCCATGAGCTTCTCGCGGTACTCCGCAGCCTTGTCAGCGAGGTCGGCCGGGATCTCCTGGATCTCGTACTTGGCGCCCATGGTCACGTCGCCCTTGGCGTCGCCGGGCCAGACGAGCGCGCGCATCTCGACGAGGTCGATGACGCCCACGAAGTCGTTCTCCGCACCGATGGGCAGCTGGAGCACGAGCGGCTTGGCCTTCAGACGGTTGACGATGGTGTCGACCGTGAAGTAGAAGTCGGCGCCCAGCTTGTCCATCTTGTTGACGAAGCAGATGCGGGGGACGTCGTACTTGTCGGCCTGACGCCACACGGTCTCGGACTGGGGCTCCACGCCCTCCTTGCCGTCGAAGACGGCGACGGCGCCGTCGAGGACGCGGAGCGAGCGCTCCACCTCGACGGTGAAGTCCACGTGACCGGGCGTGTCGATGATGTTGATCTGGTTCTTGTCCCAGAAGCACGTCACAGCGGCGGACGTGATCGTGATGCCACGCTCCTGCTCCTGCTCCATCCAGTCGGTGGTGGCAGCGCCGTCGTGCGTTTCGCCGATCTTGTGGTTGACGCCCGTGTAGAACAGGATGCGCTCGGTCGTCGTCGTCTTGCCGGCATCGATGTGGGCCATGATGCCGATGTTGCGGACCTTGTTGAGGTCGGTGAGCACTTCTTGTGCCACGGGATGTCTTCCTTACGTATTCGGGATGCGCCGGCCGGAGGGCTCGCCTCCGGCCGGCGACACGAAGCTGATTACCAGCGGTAGTGCGCGAAGGCGCGGTTCGACTCGGCCATCTTGTGGGTGTCTTCGCGGCGCTTGACCGCGGCACCCAGGCCGTTCGAGGCATCCAGGATCTCGTTCTGGAGGCGCTCGGTCATCGTCTTCTCACGACGACCCTTCGCGTAGCTCACGAGCCAGCGGAGAGCGAGCGTGTTGGCGCGGTGAGGCTTGACCTCGACCGGCACCTGGTAGGTCGAGCCACCGACGCGGCGGCTCTTGACCTCGAGGGTCGGGCGCACGTTGTCGAGCGCCTTCTTGAGGGTGGCGACGGCATCCTGGCCGTTCTTCGCCTCGACACCCTTGAGGGCGGTGTAGACGATCGACTCGGCGAGCGACTTCTTGCCGTCGACGAGGATCTTGTTGACGAGCTGGCTGACGATCGGTGCGCCGTAGACCGGGTCGTTGACGACCGGGCGCTTCGGGGCGGGTCCCTTACGAGGCATCTAACTCAACCCTTCTTCGCGCCGTAGCGGCTACGGGCCTGCTTGCGGTTCTTGACGGCCTGGGTGTCCAGGGCGCCGCGAACGATCTTGTAACGCACACCGGGGAGGTCCTTCACACGACCGCCGCGCACGAGCACCAGCGAGTGCTCCTGCAGGTTGTGGCCCTCGCCGGGGATGTACGCGGTGACCTCGGTGCCGTTGCGGAGCTTGACACGGGCGACCTTGCGCATCGCCGAGTTCGGCTTCTTGGGCGTGGTCGTGTACACGCGGGTGCAGACACCCGCCTGCTGCGGGTTCGCCTTGAGCGCCGGCGCCTTGGTCTTCGAGACCTTGGGCGAGCGACCCTTGCGAACCAACTGCTGAATGGTTGGCACGTTCTCTCCTATGTCGGCTGGGCGGTTCCGTCGGTTCCGCCCAGGTGCTGCACGGTGACAGCGTTCGTGTCTCCCCCGCAGCATCCGGATCTTGCGATTCGTGACGCGGCGGGCTCACATTCATCCACCGGAGCGGCATGATGATGCCGAGCCTTGTGTGGTGGATATGCCGTGGGGGTGACCTGTTCGCAGGTCGTTCCCTGAGATGTGGCGCTCGGCGAGCCTCCTCCGTGCCTAGGCACAGCGGATGGCGCGCGTGGGCGCACACCCGATCAATGATACGCGGGAATCCGGGGGGCGGCAAACGCGCCCCGACTGAGCGCCGTCGCCGTGGGCGAACAGCCCGGCGTCAGCGGTCAGCGGCGCCCCTTGGCCAGTGCGACACCGGCCACCACGGCCGCCGCGCCGGCGAGCAGCGCGAAGAGCGTGAAGACGATGGCGCCGACCAGAGCGGGGCCCTCGCCCCGGTCGTTGCCCGGGCCGGAGACGTCGATCGACGTGCCCGCGCCTTCGCTGAACACCGTGATCCATGTGGTGATCGCACCCCAGGCGAGGAACACGAAGAGCAGGGCCCCGACGATGAGGAGTCCGACGCGGAGGATCATGACCAAGCTCCCTGGGCTGTGGCGCGGGGGCGCTCATCGCCCTCGACGCGAACGCGGATCGAGCGGAACAGCGCCTCGACGGCGGGTTCGAGCTCCTCGAGCACTGCCGTCTGCTCCTCGATGAGCTCGACGACGAACACGTGGCCACCGCGGATTCCCAGCGTGCGCAGCACGGCGATGCGGCGATCGGGCAGGTCGGTGAGCACGACGGCGCGCAGCGCGACGTCGAACGCCGTGCCCTCGAGGACCGTGACCGTCTGCACGAATCCGCCGACGCCCGCTCGGGCGAGCTCGGCGAGCTCCTCGGCGGTGCGGGCCTCGGTCTCGGTGACGTAGAGGTGGACGAGCCGCTCCGGCCCGCCCTCGACGGGCAGGTGCCAGAACCGCTCGAGTGCGCCCGGCAGAGGCGAATCGACGTCGGCCATGGCGACCGCGGCCTGCTCGAGCGCGGCGCGCACCTCCTCGGGCGCGTCGATGCCCGACATCAGGCTCGTCGACAGATCGTGAGCCCAGGTGGCGGCATCCGCATACCCGTTCCAGGGGAAGACGAGCGGCACCGGGATCCAGACGCGGTGGTCGAGCTCGATCGTGTACTCGACGTTCATCGCCACCGGAAGGTCTCCATGATCGTGTCGGACAGCTCGGTCATCGCCTCGACCATCGCCGGGTCGGCGCCGTCGGGGAAGGGGATCGCCGACACGAACACGAGCCCGCGGCGGTCGCTGCCGGGCAGGGCGAAGGCGTAGCCGACCTGGCGCGTGCGGATCGCCGACAGCTCTCCGGCGCCCTGCGCCTCGGAGCGCCAGCGAAGGATGCGGCCGATCCGGGTGTCGAACGACTCGACGGTGGCGCCGGCGAGCGCGCGGATGGACTCCTCGAAGGTGCGGCCGGGCTGGGCGACGTGCTGGCGCACGGCGATGCTCGCGGGCGGCAGGATCTCGGTCGTCTCGACGGGCAGGTACACCGCCGTCACCCCGGACGTGATCAGCTTGCGCCATTGCCCTTCGACGAGCGTGCGGGCCTGCGCGTCCAGGTCGGGCCGTGACAGGTCGCGCATGCGCGCCGACGTCTGCCTGAGAAGCGCGCGCTTGCCCTCGTCGTCGACGAGGTAGCGCACCCACCCGGGCGGCATCATGATGTGGAAGCCCGTGGGCCTCTGCGTCGCCGTCTGCCCGGTCATGCTGTCCCCTGCTCGATGCTGTCGCCTGCCGCCGCCCGGTCGGCTCGCGCACCGTGGATCACGGCCGCAGCGAAGAGCACGACCACGGTGACCGTGCCGATCGCGAGCGCGATGCCGAAATCGCCCAGCGGCACGCCGTCGTCGGCGAAGGCGAACATGAAGAATCCTGACGCGAAGGCGCCTGCGACCGCGGGGCCGACGCCGCCGGTGAGCACCGCAGCATCGGCAGGACGGGCCGTCGCCGCCCACACGATCCCGGCGACGAGACCGATCACCGCGAGGCCGATCATGAGCCAGGGCGGCACCGGGAAGACCGGGAACGGGACGACGGCATCCCAGGCCGGGTCACCGCCGGCCGTGACCTGCGCGCCGGAGAGCACCAGGGAGCCGACGAGGAACGCGACGAGAATGCCCGCCTGCGCCAGGACGGCGCTGAGGCAGACGATCCCGGCGACCGGGATGCGTCGCTCGCTGCGCGTACTCATCGTCCCCAGGGTAGTTGCACATCTTCGAGCACCGGGATGTCGGGCTGGGCGTCGGCGACGCCGAGTCCGTCGAGGGCCGAGAACGACGTCCACAGCCCGACGTTCAGCAGACGCTCGCCGCGGCCGGGCAGCGCGCCCGCGGTGCGGGTGATGAACTCCGTGACCCCGGGGTTGTTCGCCCAGGGCGTCGTGCGCATCGTGTTGAGGAAGTTCTGCACCTGCACGGCCTCCGGGCCGCCCATGGTGATCGAGCGGAACGGGTTGACGAACATGCCCGGTCGCGGCAGCGCGAGCCAGGAGCGCACCGGCGCGACGAGCGAGCGGAACGGCGATGTCCAGGTGGTCGGGCGGAGCAGGCTGAGACGCGGCAGCCCGGAGCGGATCGCCGCGGTCGTCACGCCTCGGCCCCCGCGGACGACGGTCGACAGCACGGGGGCGCCACGCGACAGCACCTTGCCGATGCCGAACGGCAGCAGACCCACGAGGCTCCAGGCGACGTCGCTCAACGTCGCCTTCCCGAACGCGAACTGCAGGAGGGTGAGCCCGACGACGAGCAGCGTCAGCCCGAGGATCACCAGTCCGAGCAGACCTGTCAGCGGCGCTCCGATGATGAGGGCGATCACGCTCAGCACGATCAGCACGATGCCGATCACGTCGAGCGCGCTGTCGACGAACTCCCAGAACCCGTCGTTGTTGTCGGCCGAGTCCATCGCGCCCTGGATGTCGTCGACGGCGTCGTCGTAGGCATCCGACCACTTCGTGAACACCTGGTCGAATTCGGTCCACAGGCCGTCGCGGGTGGTGGTGGCGCTGGTGAGCGCCGTCGTCGCCGACGACACCTCGGCGTCGGCCGCGTTCTTCTCCGCCTCGGTCGGGTCGTCAGCCCCGGGCACGGTGGTCAGCGCGTTCTGCGCGCTGATGGCATCGGCCTTGGCGTCGAGCGCGGACTGGTATGCCAGCTCCGCCTGTTCGACGCTCTCGAGGTTGCGCCGCAGCCAGGTCTGGGCCGTCTCGAGGGCGTTCGCGTAAGTGCGCAGCGCGCGTCCGGTCTCGCGATAGCGCACACCCGCCGCCTCGAGATCGTCGGCGCTCTCGCTCGCCATCTCGGCGAGCTTCTCGGTGCCCTTGCTCTTGTGGATCGACGAGTCGCCGATCGCCGTGAGCTCGGCCGCGGTGTGCTTCATGACGTCGCCGAGCTTGACCCAGGCGTCGCCGCGGTTCCAGATCTCCTCGGCCTCGCCTTCCAGCTGCCGGAGTTCGTGACCGCCGTGGGGTGACCGCATCAGACCGCTCTCACATTCGTCGTGCTCGTATCGCGTGCCGCCTCGATGTCGGCCGCGGTCTCGGCATCCCACTCCTGCCAGCCGTCGACGATCGACGACAGCTGCTCGTGGATGTTGGACAGGTTCTCGCTGAGCTTGCCGCGCTTGCCGTCCCACTTCGATTCGAAGTCCGAGGCCTTGTCGCGCAGGGCGGTGCGGTCGTCGGGACGGCCGATGTCCTTCTCGAGACCGCTGTTGATCTTCGAGGCCTCCTCGAACTCCGCGATCGCGGCGGCGAGGCCCTCTCGAGCCGTCTGCAGGCGTTCGAGGTCCAGCATGATGTCGGCCACGGGGTGATCCTCCAGCTAGGACGGCGCGCGGCGGGAGTGCCGCCGCGCGCCGGAAGACGGTCAGTTGCCGGCGAGCGCCTGGTCGGTGTCCTTGATCGCCTGCTGCATCTTGCGCAGCGACTCACCCATGTCGGCGATGCCCTCGATGGCCTTCTCCAGACCCGTGGTCAGCTCGGTGTAGCCCTCACCGAACTTCCCCGACGCGTGCTGCGTCTTGAAGTCATCGCCGAGCAGACGGTCCACATCGCTCTTCAGGCGACGCAGGATGTCGCCGATCTCCTCGCGACCGCTGTCGAGCTTGCCCGACATCGCTTCCATCTCGCCGTAAGAAGCCTTGAAATCCGCCATCGTCATTCCCTTCGTCCGTGGACCGGGTCCGGCCCGGTGACTCCACGCTAACCCGGGACCGCCGGAGTGCCCATGGGGACCATTCCCCATGGCGGACGTCGGCCGCTACTGGACCAGACGCCGCACCGCGTCGGTCACGGCGTCGTCGTCCGTCAGCAGCTCGATGCGCTCGAAGAGGTCGATCATCGGCTGCTGCATGACGGCGAGGGTGACGAGGTCCTCGTCGACCGCGTTGAGGACGAAGAGGAGATCGGATGCCGCGGCCACGGTGCGGATGCTGCCGGCGACGCCCTGCGCGGCCTCGGGCTCGGCCGCGACGTCGGACAGGCGCACGGTCGCCGCCGACTGCACGACGGTGCCGAAGCGGTCGGATGCGTGCGACGCGATCTGCGGCGCCGTGGGCGAGTCGATGCCGAGCATCGCGACCGCTTCGAGGTCGACGTCGGCCGGGACCTCGTCGTACACGCTGAGGAATGCCACCCCCATCGTGCGGCCGTCCTCGGGGGCGAACCACAGCACATGGTCGACGTCCTGCGGCCGATCGGAGGCGACGTTGAGGGCGGCGCGCTCGAACGCGGCCCGGCGCTCCGGATCGCCGGGGATCGCGGCGTCCGCGATCGCGGCGGCCCAGGCCGCGGCATCCGGCCACTCCAGATACGGGAAGGCAGGCGGCACGCCGATCCACTCGCGGTCGTCGAGATCGATCACGTAGTCCGTCATGCGGGCCGCCCCCACTCGAACGTGCCGATGATCCCGTGCCCGAGCGTCTCGAGCGAGCGGTCGGGCTCCTCGCCACGGTCCTCGGCGAGGACGGTGTAGGCGTACAGCAGATGCAGGGCTCCGGCGTCATCGGGACGCGGGATCACGTAGTGGAGGGTGACGGATGCCGCGGCATCCTGCCCCTCCAGCTGGTCGGCGCGGTCGTACCAGCGGTACCAGCGGGCGCCCGTCGCATCGACCTCTTCGACGGCGGCATCGCCGGCCCGGTCGGCCACCGCCCGCGCGAGGCCACCGGGCGCGAACCGCAGCGGCACGACCGTGAGCGAGGCCGGGAGGACGGAGTCGTCCATGGTGACGACGGGCAGGTGCACGCCGAGCGCGCGCCGCCGGCGGAGCCCCTCGAACATGCGGTGGATATGCTGGCGGATCGCGAGCGCGACGTCGGCGCGTCCGGCGTCGCGGGCACCGCGGGTCGCCAGCTCGGTGAGCTCGCGCTCACTCTCGACGTCGGTGCGGAACTCCCGCCAGCCGGGAGGGAAGAGCATCGAGAAGCCGAGTCCGGATGCCGGCGCGGTCGGTGTGCTCATGCGGCGCCTCCGGGGTGATCGTCGGTGGCGTGGGAGTGCGGCTCCGACGCCTTCCGGGAGGCGGCGGTCGCGGCGGCCTGGCGGGCGCGAAGGTCGGCGAGGTCGGCCTCGAGGGTGGCGCGCGCCTTCTTGTCGTGGCGCGCCTTGCGCCGCAGCTCGACCTCCTCGAGGAAGAACGCGTCGCGCTCGACGGCGGGCACCGGAGAACCCGGCAGCGTGACGCGGCGGATGACCAGCACGATCGCGCCGATCAGCGCGAGGGGGGCGCCGAGCCAGTGCCAGCCCATCGTGCGACCGCCGTCGGGAATGCCGCCCGGCTCGGGGTACACCCACGACAGCAGGATCGGCAGGAGGAGGAAGACCGTGAGCGCGTAGACGATCGTGTTGGTCAGCAGCGCCCTGTGCCGGGCGTCCACGACCCGCCACAGCAGCACCGCGGTGAGGAGCGGGGCCAGCGCGACCGGGACCGTCAGCCAGCTGGGCAGCGGGATGAGCGGGAAGGGCACGTCGGAGTCCCACGCGGACGTGCCGTCGACGGGGTTCGGGATGCCCGACGCGAAGATGTTCACGATCGTGACGACGATGAACACCGCCGACGCGATGAGGCCGATGCTCATCGGCATCCAGCGCGGGCCGATGCTGCGCTCGCGCGCGGCGTCGGCCTCGTCGCCGATGGCGTAGGCGAAGGGCGAGTGCGGCGAGGTCACGACACCAGGCTCGCTCGCCAGCCGCTGTAGCGTTCGGAGTTCTGCGTGGCCATGAAGTCGGAGTTTACAATCCACGTGACCGACGACTCGAAGACGGAGGCGGCCTGCGCGAACTGCGACGGCGCGAACGACGCGACCTCGGCGGAGTTGGCCCACGCGACCGCGTCGTCACCCACGCGCGAGCCGTTGCGCAGCAGGAAGTTCGAGAAGGTCGTGACCGAGTTGTGCCCGCCGCGCCACAGGTTCATCACCGGGCGGTCGATGAAGAAGTCCCGCATCGAGAAGCGCGAGAGCAAGGCCGACGACCGCATGCCGGACCGCACGGCGTAGTACGCGTTGCGCGTGCCCGCCCACGCGTTGTTCCCGAGGCCGGCCAGCCGTGAGAACGGTCCCCCCGACATCGGCGCGTAGCCGAAGCGGGGGAAGGTCGACCGCACGGAGGCGCGCATGATGCCGCGACCTGCCGAGAACGTGGCCGAGACGCCCCGCAGCGCGGCGATGCCGCCCCGCGCACCCGTGATGAGCGGCCGGGCGAACGGGATGACTCCGACGATCGACAGCGTCAGATCGAGCCAGTTGCCTCTGCCTTTGGCGTATTTGAGCACGTTGATCGCGACCATGACGAGGGCGATGACCGCGCCGATGGCGGCGATGGCCAGCGCGATGGGCCCGGTCACGAAGATCGCGACCACCGCGAGGCCGACCGCGATCCAGCCCAGGACGGGCAGCAGGTCCTCGCCCCACGCGTCGTTGTTGTCGGCCGCGTCGAAGGCGTCCTCGATCCCGTCGACGGCGTCGTCGTAGGCGTCCGACCACGTCGAGAACTTGCGGTCGAACGTGCCCCACAGCGACGCGAGCCTGCTCTCGGCGTTCTCCCGCGCCGTCTCGGCGCTGGTCTGCGCGTCGAGCGCCGCCTGCTTCTGAGAGTCGGAGACGTCGTCCTCCCACGGCATCTGATAGCGGTGGTCGCGCACGAGCCGGTCGGCGTCCGCCTCGTCCGTCCGCGCCGTCGCCAGGTCGCGATGGGCGTCCTCGATCTGCGGGATGAGCGGGTGGATCCCGGTCTGCGCCGTGTCGAGCTCGACGGCGTAGGTCTTCAGCACCTCGCCGGTGCGCTCGTACCGCGTCGCGGCCTTCTCGAGGTCGGGATACGTCTCGCCCGCGACCTCGCGGACGGCATCGACGGACTCGGCGATCTGCCGCGTGCCCTCGCTGATCCGCTTGAGCTGCGTCGCCGTGCGGCGCATGACCGCACCCGCGTCGACGAGATCCTGGCCGTAGCGGCGCACATCGCCGGGGTTGCCCTCCAGGCGGCGCAGCAGATTGTTCTCGGGGGAACGGAGTGTCATCGTGTCCTCACACCGCGTTGTCGGGGGCGGACGACTGCATCGCGGCGGCAGCCTCGGCATCCCAGTTCCGCCACCCGTCGATGACGTCCTGGAGGTGCGTGCGGATCTTGTCGAGGTTGTCCTTCAACTCGCCGCGCGTGTTGTTCCAGTCGTCCTCGAAGTCGTTCGCCTTGCCGTGGAGCGAGCCGCGGCCGTCAGGGCGACCGATGGCCTCGGCGATGCCGTCTGCGACACCGGTCGCGGAGTCGAACTCGTCGATCGACGCGTCGAGCCCGGCGAGGACCTCGTCGAGCTCCTGCATGTTGAGGTAGATGTCTGGCACTTCTTCGCCCCCCGCATGGCGCGGCGGGGCGGCCGATGGCCGCCACCGCCGCGAAGTCGTCAGTTGCCGGCGAGCGCCTGGTCGGTGTCCTTGATCGCCTGCTGCATCTTGCGCAGCGACTCACCCATGTCGGAGATGCCCTCGATGGCCTTCTCCAGACCCGTGGTCAGCTCGGTGTAGCCCTCACCGAACTTCCCCGACGCGTGCTGCGTCTTGAAGTCATCGCCGAGCAGACGGTCCACATCGCTCTTCAGGCGACGCAGGATGTCGCCGATCTCCTCGCGACCGCTGTCGAGCTTGCCCGACATCGCTTCCATCTCGCCGTAAGAAGCCTTGAAATCCGCCATCGTCATTCCCTTCGAAACCTCGGACCGCTCTGGCCCCACGTCAGGCTAACCGAGCGGGTGAGCGCTTCCCAATGGGGATCATTCCCCATCCGCGGCATCCGCTCGTCCTACTCCGCGACCAGCGGCAGCTGCACCGTGACGACCTGCCCGTTCTCGACGAAGAGGCCGCGGCCGACCGGGAACTCGTGCCGCTGCACCTTCGGGAAGGGGACCTTGAACAGCGAGTCGCCGTCGTATGTCTCGGGCCGCAGGGCGATGCCGTGGCGTCCGCCCTTGAGCTCGCCGATCAGACCGTAGCCGCTGCTCAGCTGCGACACGTCGCCGTCGGCGACGAGGAAGTGGTCGCTGCGGTTGATCGCCTGGAAGAGCTCCTTGAGCGGGCGCTCGGCGTCGGTGTCGCCGTACTCGGTGATGTTCTCGACCACCACCGCGATCCGCTTCGAGGTCGACTCGTCGCCAACGACGTCCTTGAGTTCCTTCGCGAGCGCGCGCACGTCCTCGATGGCCGACACCGCCTGCCGCCACGGACGGTAGTCGCGCAGCGCGGCGCGACGCCCACCGACGTGGAAGAGCTCGACATCGGGGTCGAAGCGCTCCAGCGACGAGACGATGCCGCGCAGGGCGGTGGTCTTGCCGCTCTGCGGAGGACCCGCGACGACGAACGTGCCGACGGGCTCGAAGCCCTTGGGGCCGAGCGTGTCGTCGCCGATGCCGAGCGCGGGGAACTCCCCCACGCGCGCCGGCAGCTCGGCGACGTCGAGCTCGACCGGAAGCGACCCGATGTTCTTCGCCTCGACGGCGCCCGCCGCCCGCAGCGCCGCGGCGAAGGCCTCGGCCGCGGTGTTCTGCTCGGCGACGTTGGTCGTGCCCCCGATGACGGCGACCTGGGTCTCGAGTCCGTCGACGATCGCACGGCCGGGCACGCTGCGCTCGTTGAGGACGTCCTTCGCGACGCCGAGGATCGCGTACGCGCCCTCGTCGGACATCCGCAGCACGATCCGCTTGGTGACGTTGGCGCTCACCGCGGTGGGTACGGCGCCGTAGCGGTCGGCGGTCGCGACCACGTGCACGCCGAGCGGGCGGCCCTCGCCGAGGAGACGCATGAAGATGCCGTAGAACGGTGCGCGCGTCGACGACGTCTCCCAGTCCTGCTTGAAGACGCCGAATCCGTCGAGCAGCAGGATGATGCGGGGCTCGGCGGCGTCGCCGGTGATCTGCCGGTACTCGGTGAGGGTGGCGGCGTTGACGTCGGAGTACCGCTTCGCGCGGTCGTCGAGCACGCCCCGCAGCGTGCGCAGCAGGCGCTGGACGCGCTCGACGTCGTCGCCCGAGACGATCGACCCGACGTGGGGCATGATCTCCATCGAGCGGAGCGCGCCGGTGCCGAAGTCGATGCCGTACACGGCGACCCGTCCGAGGTCGGGCCGTGCGCCCGCTGCGATGCCGATCGTGCGCAGCGCGGCGCTCTTGCCCGCGCCGCTCGTGCCGTAGACGAGCATGTGCCCGTCGGTGTCGGGCTGGAAGTAGACCGCCTCCTGCAGCTGCCGCTGCGGGATGTCGGCGAGGCCGATCGGGATGCGCTGGTCGCCCTCGAACGGCAGATCGCGCAGGTCGATCGTGCCGGCGAGGTCATCGAGCCACGGCCGGCGCGGGGCGGGGATGCCCGCCTCGGCGGCCGCGGCCACCAGGTTCGCGACGAGCCGCTTCTGGTCGTTGGGTCCGAGGTCCTCGTCGTGCGTGTCGGACTCGCTGTCGCCCTCGGCCTCCCACAGGGTGACCGAGCCGAAGCGCAGCTCGGCCACACGCACCTGGGCGCGATCGGGCTCTTCCGCGGTCCAGCCGCCGGCGTACCCGGACTGGAACGGCACCAGGCGGCCGGGTCCGGTCTTGGCGATGCCGCGGCCCGGGATCGACGGGTCGAACGTCGAGGCGACCGGGTCGCCCACGACGTCGTTCGAGTCGGCGGCGTCGGCCATCCGCAGCGCGACGCGGAGGTTCGTGTTGGCGCGCAGGTTGTCCTTGATGACGCCCGCCGGGCGCTGCGTCGCCATGATCAGGTGGATGCCGAGCGACCGGCCGCGCTGGGCGATGTCGACGACGCCGTCGACGAACTCCGGCACCTCGGTCGCGAGCGCGGCGAACTCGTCGATGACGAGCACGAGCGCGGGCGGGGTCTCGGGATCCTGGCGCTTCTCGAGCTCGAGGAGGTCCTTCGCCTTCTTGCGGTTGAAGAGGTGCTCGCGGTGGTGCAGCTCGGCGCGCAGGCTGGTCAGCGCGCGGCGCACGAGGTGAGGGCTCAGATCCGTCACGAGGCCGACGGTGTGCGGCAGCTCGACGCAGTCGGCGAACGCCGAACCGCCCTTGTAGTCGACGAAGAGGAACGTCACCCGGTCGGGGCTGTACTCCGCTGCCATGCCGAGCACCCAGGCCTGCAGGAACTCCGACTTGCCCGAGCCGGTGGTGCCGCCCACGAGCGCGTGCGGGCCCTGGGTGCGCAGGTCGAGCGACATCGCGTCGGGGCTCCCTTGCCCGACGTACGCCTTGAGCGTCCCGGCGCGCTTGAGCCGCGGACGCGGGCCGCGCGTGCGGTCGATGACCGAGTTGTTCTGACGCCACCGCTCGACGGCCGCCTGCGGCTCGGCCGCCATGTCGGTGCCGATGAGGCGCAGCAGCGACACGCTGTTCGGCAGGTCCGACGAGTCGGCCGCGACCGAGCTCGAGTCGACGACGGGCGCCAGGCGCTTGGCGAAGATCTCGGCGTACTCGCGCGAGACCCCCTCGATCGCGACGCTCTGCGCGCGATCGCCCGCACGCACCCAGCCGACGGTGGCCTCGTCGAGGCCGTGGCTCACGTCGATGAACGTGCGGCACGACGCGGGGAGCGACTCGACGGTGGGGGCGACGAAGACGGTGTAGACGCCGGCATCCGGCCCTCGCTCGATCACCTGGGTGAGGCGCGGACGGTCGACGGGCGCGTCGTGCGTGACGAACAGCACGAGCGAGACGTCGCCGGCGGCCGACCCGCCGCCGCCGCGCTGCTCGCCGACGTGCTTGCCGAGGGCCATCGAGACCTCGCTCGCGGCGAGCGGACCGCGATGCGTCGCCGATCCCGACAGGCGCTCGAGGATCGCCTCCTCGAGTCCGTTGAGCAGGGCGGTGCCCGCGGACTGGCTGTCGGCGAGCGCCATCTCGGCGAACGGCGAGCGCGGGCTGGTGGTGTGGGGCAGCCACTTCATCCACTCCATGTCGCCGGTCCAGCCCGGGTCGACGATGGCGGCGGTGACCACCTCGTTGGGGGCATGGAGCCCGAACAGCTGCACTCCGAGGCCGCGCACGACGTCGGCCGCGAGCTCGCGGGGTCCCGCGATGCCGATCGCGCCGGCGGACGGCAGCAGCTCGATCACGGGCACGTCGTCGATGTGCGCGAACCGCTCGCGCAGCCGGCGCACCTGCTGCGAGTACTGCGCGATGCCGCGCTGGTCGTTCGCCTCCTGGATGGTGTTGCGGCTGTGCCCCGCCCCGACGCCGAGGCGCAGCCCGAGGAAGTTCCAGTGCTCCGGCCGGCGCGTCCACAGCATCGGCCCGAGCGCCATGGCGTTCTCGTAGACGGTCGCCGTCGCCGGGGCCTCGGCCCGCCGGCGCTCGCGCTCGACGATCTCCTCCATCTCGAGCTGCTCCTCGAGCTCGTCGAGCTGCGTCTCGAACGTCTCGATCTCGAGCTGGAGCTTCTTGCCCTGCTGCGTGCGCTGGCCGATGAAGTTGCCGAGCATCATGAGCGGGGCCATCGCGACGATCAGGAGCGAGGTGGGGCGCTGCGTGACGGCGAACATGGCGAGGCCGAGCAGCACCGGGGCCATGATCATCGGCCACGGGAAGATGCGCGGGTCGGCCTCGTTGGGGATGATCGGATGCCGGAACTCCTGGCCCGCGTAGCGGTCCTCCACGCGCGGCGAGCGGTTGAACATGAGCGCCCCGCCGCGCTCCAGCACGAGTGACGCGTCGGTCTCGACGCGCGGCACGAGCGAGAACGACACCTCGGTCGCGCCGATCGTGATCTTCTGGCCCGGGATGACCCGGACGCGCTGCACGAGTCCCCCGTCGACGATGAGGCCGTTCGCGGAATTCAGGTCGACGAGCTCGATGGACTGGTCGACCTCGACGCGCGCATGGCGCTTCGAGACGAGCGGGTCGTCCAGCAGCACCTGCGCGGGAGCGACGCGCCCGATCACCGTCGAGCCCGCCGGAAGCGGGATCGTCCGGCCGGCGTCGGGGCCGCTGTGGATGCGCATCACGGCCGCGGTCACCGCGCCGTCGGTGCCCGCCCCGTGGACGGCGGGCACGACGGAGGCGTCGAAGCCCGAGCCGATGGGCGCGTCGGCGATCGACGCGGACGGGTCGAGGTGGACGGGGCGACCTGCCGGCGAGGCGACGAGCAGCGTGGGCACGTCGCTCGCATTCACGCCGCCCGGCGCGGCGAGCGCGTCACCCTCGGCGAGGGCGCGCGCCACATCCTGCACCGTCGCCGTCGAATCGGCGGTCACGAGCACGTCGACGGTGGATCCGACGCCTCGACGCAGACCCAGCTTCAGCTTCACGAATCAGCACCTCTCGGAACGAGCTCGAACGTCCTGCCGCCGATCTGCACGGTCCAGCCCACGGGGACCCGCATGCGCTCGCCCGCCGGAACGTCGACGACATCCCCGCCGGGCGACAGCAGCTGCGTGCCGTTGCGCGAGCCGCGATCGCCGACCCACACCCCCTCGGCGTCCTGCCCGAACGCCGCGTGCGTCTTCGACATGAGTCGCTGCGGGTCGTCGAGCCGCACCACGGCGTCGGCCGTCTCCCCCGCGGCGGGCTCGGGGTCGCGACCGATGAGTCCCAGCACGGGGACGCGCAGCACCGAGCCGTCGTCGAAGCGGATCATGGCCTGCGCCCGGCGCAGCCCGGTGGCGGGCGCAGCGCCCGCCGCCTGCACGACTTCGGCCGGCGTGGGCGTCGGCGCTGCCGGCGCCGGAGTTCGCAACGGGGTCGGGGTGGCGGCAGGGGTGGCGTGCCCTGCGGCGGCGGCGGGGGCCGCGGCTCCGGCTGCAGGAGGTGCGAAGCTCTGCGCCGCGGGGGCGAAGCTCTGCGCCACCGGGACCGCAGGCGGGGATTCCGCTCCGGGCACGCCGTCGATGACGCTGTCGTCGCCCGACGCGGCGAGCGCCCACTGCGCCCCGGTGCCGCCGGGGCCCACGACGCCCGCGCGCGAGCGTGCGTCGGGGATGCGCAGAGACGACTCCGCCGGGGCACCGCTCGCCATCGAGGGCAGCTCCTCGGTGTCGTCGGGCCGACCGCGCAGCGCTCGGCGCGCGTGGCGGAGCGCTTTGGCGTCGAACGGGTCGAGGCCCGCGCGCGCGTCGATGACCCAGCACCCGCCGATGCGGTCCAGGATGCTGCGGCCCCTCCGCTGCGGGTCGGCGAGGCTCGACGCGAACAGCACGGCGGGGCCGACGACGACCAGCACGAGCGTGCTCGCCGCCAGGACGAGCGCGCGAAGCACCACACGCCAGAAGCCGGGGCGACCGAGGTCGGTCGCCGAGATCGAGCGCAGCCGCAACGCAGCCTTGCCGGTCGTGACGCCCCGTCGGCCGTGGAGGATCAGCTGGATCAGCACGAAGAGGCCGGAGAGGAACCAGCCGCCTGCGATGAGCAGCAGCGACAGCAGTGAGGTGTCGTCCAGGGCGCGCATGATCATGCCGGCGATGAGCGGCCCGGCGAGGACCAGCCAGATGGCCACGTCGATCGCGAACGCGAGCGAGCGGTAGCCGAGCCCGGCCGGCACGATCCCGAGCATCGCCGCCGTCTCAGGCGCGACAGGGCCGTCGTCGAGGGGCTCATCCCGCGTGAGGCGGGCGGGAGCGGCAGTGTCGGTCATCGTCATCCTCAGGTCACCGGTCGCCGTCAGGTCAGCAGGAGCACGAGCGCAGCCGCAGATCCGAGCACCGCGGCCGCCGCGACGAGCACGACGACGATCGTGCGCCGTCGGTCACGGGCTCGTGCCGCACGCTCCACACTCTCATGATCCGGGACCGGGCCCGTGCGCTCGACGCTCGGAGGACGCACCGGTGCCGGGCCGCGGACGGCGGTCACCGGGGGAACCGGGCGCGGCGGGACGGGGGTGCGGAGCGCGTCTGCGTCGGGGATGCGCGCGTCCCGAGCGCCGGGCGCGCGGTCGACGGCACCCGGCCCCCGGCGGGCGTCACGCGACGCGGCCGGCGGGCGGAGCAGGGTCTCCTCGACCTCCGGCACAGTGTCGGTCGCCGCCGCGGACCTGCGCGAGAGCACGGTGTCGTCGTCCGCCACCGCAGGACCGGCGAGGCTGCGGCCCCGAGTCGAGGGGATCGTGTCGTCCGACGTGCCGGGTCCGTCGGGCTCGGACCGACCGCGGCGGCGCACCGACACCACGGTCTCCTCGCCCACCGGGTCCGGCCCGCGACGGCGCCGCGCGGAGATCACCGTCGCCTCGTCGACCGGCTCGGCCGCAGCCCGCCGGCGGGCCCCGATGACCGTCGCCTCGTCGACGGCGCCATCGTCGCCGGGGTGGGCGGGATCCGCCGCAGGGACGGGCGGGTTCGCGGGGTCGGCCGGCGTCATCGGCTCGAATCGTCGGCCAGCAGCCGCAGTTCGGCGTCGCCGAGCAGCAGCCGGGCCGGTGCACGGTGCGCGGCGCCCGGCGGGATCTCCCGCTCGGCCCCGTCCGACGCGATGAGGATCGTGCCGTTGGTCGAGTGCAGGTCGGTCACCGACCACTCGTCACCGTTGCGCTCCAGACGCATGTGGGTCTTCGACACCGTGCCGTCATCGATCACGACGAGCTGCGCGTCCGGGTAGGCCGTACTCGGTGCCGGCCGGCGACCGACGAGCACGATGTCGGCGGCCAGTTCGACCAGACCGCCCGAGGGCAGCACGATCGACCACTTGGCCTTGCGGCGGTTCGCGATCACGGTCTCGTCGACGCCGTCCGGAATCTCGGGCAGCACGTGCTGCGCCGAGACCGACGTGCGCGCCGAGCGCGGGGTGCCGGCATCCGGTGCACCCGCGACCGCGGACACCTCACCGGATGCCTCCGGGAAGGCGTCGCCCTCCGGCAGCGGTGATCGCGCCGGAGCCCACGGCTCCACCTCGGGCGTCGGCCGCGCCGCGGGCACCCGAGTGACCGCGGGACGCTGGTCGGACTCCTCGGGCCGTTCGGCAGCGACGCCGGGCACCGCGGCGATCGGCTGCGGAGCACCGCTGACGGCCGCCGTGACCTCTCCGGTCAGCTCGACGACGGCACCGAGGTCGAAGCCGCCCCAGTTCTGGTTGGCGCGCGCAGAGGATGCGGGCGCGGGCGCGGACTCCTCGTCGAGCACCGGCGACGGGTCGGCCGGTCGGTGGGGCGCGCCGGGGTGTGAGGGCTCGGTGAAGTCGAAGGATGCCGGGGGCACAGGCCGGGACGCGCCGGTCACCGGCACGAAGGAGATCGGCTCCTCCGCGGCGGCGGGAGCGGTGCGAGGTGCGTCCGGCGAAGGTGCGGGCGGCACCGGCGGCACGGGCGGCGCGGGCCGCATGGTGGCCGGCGCGGTGGGGGCCCACGCGTTGCCGGCCGGGGCGGAGGCGGGCGGCAGCGGGGCGGCGCCGGGCGGCGGCGGAGGCGGGCCGGCGTCCGCCGGAGTGGTGCCGGGAACCGGCGCGTCGGTGGGGGCGATGGATCGGCGCACCCCCGGTGCGGGCTCGGCGCCGACCCAGCGGGCCGAGCCGAAGCCGAGGACCGTGGCCCAGACCGGGAAGAGGAGCGCGGCGAGCACGGTCATCCCCGCGCCGTACCCGAACGCGACGTTGACGCGGTAGCAGGCGATCACGACGACGACCCACAGCGCGATGCCGCCGAGCACCGGGACGAGGGCCATCAGCACGAGCCAGGGCGAGAGACCGCCGAGCTGGAGCAGCACGATCACGTTGAGGACCGGAACCCACGCCTTCCAGGCTTCCTCGCCCGACTTTCGGAACACGGCGGACAGCGCGATCGCGGTCCAGACGTAGACGGCGGCGACCGCGAGCAGCGAGATCAGGATCCCGGCGACGGTGGCGGATGCTTCGGCATTCATGGCATGGGGCGCACGGGCTGGACGACCCGGCGCCTCCCCCTCTCGGCGAAACGCGTGCGGGCACCCGTGGCGGGTGCGAGGTGTCGGACGAACGATCTCAACGATACGGTCACGGCAAGCCCTCTCCAGAACCCTCGCTCCTGCGCGAGGCGGCGACGCTCCTCGTCGACCACCCGCCAGTACTGCGCGGCGTCGGCGTCCGTCTCATCTCCGGACGAGAATACGGCGCGATCGGCGGTGTCGGCGAGTTGCAGCCCCGTGTCGGAGCCGAAGCCCGTCGCGAGCTCCCGTCGGGTGTGCGTGCGCGGCGCCTCACGGCCCGCGTCGAGCGCGGCGTCCACGTACTCCTCCCAGCCACCGGCGATGCGGGCAGCGGGTGAGGGGGCGCGGCGTCGTCCGCGTCGGCGCGCCGCCTTCGCCGCGATGACGACGAGGAACGGCCCGAGCGCGAGCCCGAGGATGAGCAGTGCCACGCCGGCGGTGCGCAGGATCGGCCACAGCCACGCGAGGCCGACCCCGGCGTCGTCGGCGGCGGGATCGCCGGAGGCCGAGTCCTCCTGGAGCGGATCGGGCGGCAGGACCTCTTCCACCGTGTCGGGCAGCACCTCCGTGACGACCTCGGGGTCGCGCTGCTCCGTCACGTCGAGGCTGGGCGACTCGGCCCACTGCGGGGTGACGTCGACCGCCACCCAGTCCCCCTCGGCCGACTGCACCTCGGTCCAGGCCGACAGGTCCCGCGCCCGGCACACGCCGTCGCCGCACGACGCGAGGCCCGGCTGGGGCTCGCCGATGCGGGCGCCGAGCACGACCCGCGACGGGAAGCCGAGTTCGCGCGCGATCAGCGCCACGGCGACCGCGAACTGCTCGTCGTCGCCGACGGCCGCGACATAGTTTCCGGAGGCCTGCGCGCGCGGGTCGCCCTCGCGCTCGAGCAGCCGGTCGAACATCGCATCGATGCGGGCGAGCGAGTGCCCCGACGCGCTCGGCTGGAACGCGTAGTCGGGCAGTTGCTCGGCCCACACGGGGAGCGGCTCGCCCTGGCCACCCCTGAGACCGTGGCTGAGATAGCCGCGCTCCCGCAGCAGCGCGACGAGGTCGGCGAGGGCCGCTCCCCCGGTGCCCGAGACGTGGTTCTCGACCCACGCGCGCAGACTGTCCGGCGCGGCCACGTCGCCCGCGGTCGCACCCGGGGCCTCCAGCTCCTCCAGGGCGGGGACCTCCGGCTCGACGCCGTAGGCGGTGTAGCGGTCGCCGGACGCGAGCCCTCCGCCCGCGGTCTGCACGCCGGCCGACGCCGCGGCGTTGTAGTAGAAGCGGTCGGCGAGCGACGCGGCGCGCGGCCCCCGGAACGCGACGCCCGACAGCCGCCCGGCGGTCGGCATCCAGATCCCGCCCAGAGCGTCGATCTCCACGGTGGCTTCGACCGGCGTGCCGGGTCCGGCATCGAGCGACGAGGGCACGCGCACGAAGCGTCCGGCGTCGGCCGCCCCCTCCCCGCCGCTGCGGAACACCTCGCCGTCGTAGGAATCGAGGGTGGCGACGCGCACGCGCTCCGGCGTCGCGGCTCCGGTCGCCACCGTGAACAGCACCTGCTGCACGCGGTCGTCCTCGAACAGAGCGCGGTACTCGGCGAGCGGGCTCACGGCTGCCGAGAGGTCGACCTCGGGTCCGACCGCCGTGCGCAGCACCTCGCGTTCCGCCCCTCGCGCGGCGAAGGGAACGACGCCCACGGCGAGCACGAGCGCCGCCGCGACCATGCCCGCGCCGAGCGCCGAGCGCCGCCGGTCGGCCCGTGACGGGCGACGCGAGATGCGGACGCCGCTCGACGCTGCGGCGCGCTGCAGCGCGCGAAGGCGCTCGTCGTGCGTGCGCCAGGCCAGCCACAGCAGACACGACAGCAGGCTCAGCGCGCCGAGTGCAGTCTCGGCGGGCGCGTAGAGCGTGAGCGGCCCGATCTCGATGGGCGTGCTCACCGTCGTGCGTCCGAAGAAGAGCCCGAACGAGACCATCCCCAGCGCGACGGGGACGGCCGCATAGGCGATGCGATCCTCGCGCCACGCGAGCAGAAGCAGGAGGCAGGTCCCCCCGAGGAAGACGATCAGCGCCGGGACCAGGAGGTTGCGGTACGAGCCGACGGGCAGCTCGACGGTGACGAGGTCCTTCCAGCCCAGCAGCGCACCCGAGGCGAGCTCGCTGAATCCGCGCAGGAGGTCGCTCGGGCCGCCGAGCCGCGACGGCACCGCCAGTGGGACGCCGACGACGAGGAAGACGCCGGCCAGCGCTCCGGCGACGATCCAGCCGCTCCACCGCAGCCGTGCGGCCACCGCCGCGAGCGCCGCGGCGATCGACACCGCGACTGCGACCAGCAGCCCGAACGCGGCCGAGTGGTAGATCGGCCACGCGGCCGCCGCTGCCACACCGACGACCACGAGGGCGAACAGGCTCCCGACGACGATGCGCGGGACCAGGACCGGCCGCCGCTCGGCCGCGGGCGCGGCATCCCGATTCGCGCTCATGCCGTCGCTCCGCGCAGCAGGAGACCCGACAGGTCATCGAGGGTGCCGACGGTGAGCACGGTCAGGGCGGAGAGCGGCTGCATCCGCGGGTGCGCCCGCTCGTCGCAGATCACCGCGACGACGCTCGTGTCCGCCGAGAAGGCGAGGGCGGCCTGCTGCAGCCGCGTGAGGGTGACGTGGGACCCGACGACGACGAAGGCGATCGACAGGCGGTCCCCCGACTCGGCGGTGAGCCGGCAGACGTCCGCGATGGGCATGGTGCTCTCGAGCATCGTCACGCCGCTGAAGCCGTCGAGCATGGGGCGTGGGGAGCCGGCCGGGATGTGCCGGATCGCCCGGAGGCGACCGCGGACCACGCGCGGGATCTCCGACCCCGTGACGATCTCGACATCGCGCGCGTCGCGGACCGCGCGCAGGCCGAGCGAGGCGGCGCACGAGACGGCCAGCTCGAACTCGTCGGGATCGGCGTACTCGTGCTCTGCGACGCCCAGCACGACCGCCATGCGCGAACGCCGCGACTCCTCGTACTGGCGCACCATCAGCCGCCCGGTCTTGGCGGTCGACTTCCAGTGGATCTGCCGGCGGGAGTCTCCGGGCGCATACTCGCGGATCGCGTGGAACGACATGTCGGAGTCGACGAGCCGGCGGGTGGGGCTGCCCTCGAGGTCGCGGATCAGGCCCGCGCTCGTGGAGGGGAGGGAGGTCGTGCGCGGGTGCACATAGACGTCGTGCACGTCCTCGAACGCGTGCTCGCGGCGCAGCAGGCCGATCGGGTCGCTGCGCACGGTCGTCGCGGGTCCGACGGTCACGATGCCGCGACGCAGGCCGGGGATGTCGAGCGGCTGCGAGACGGTGTGGCCGGGGCGCAGCAGCGGAACGCCGAACTCCACGAGACCCGCGCCGACGGGGATGTCGAGGCGACCCGGCAGGGCGATGCGGTGCCCGTCGTTGCGCACGACGATCTCACCGGTCACGCCGTCGCCGGCGACGACCCGCTCATGTGTGAGCGACAGGTCGACGTCGTACGAGCGGGCGCCGAAGAGGAAGGGGACGGATGCTGCGACCAGCACGAGCGCGGCCACGCCCGCCACCATCCACTCGACCCAGCCGAAGACGATGCCCACCGCGAGTCCCGCCGTCGCGGCGAGCACGACCAGCACCCCGGCCGGCCGGATCGTCCGCGCGGCCCACCCGGCCGCCGTCGCGATCCCGCGGGTGAGGGCTGTCCATGCGCCGACGAACCACACCACGACCCCTACGAGGGCGCGCGACCGCCCGTCCGACGCCACCGAGGTGGCGGTGACGGTCGTTCGGCCCGACGACCCCGTCGAGACGGAGGTCCGGGTGAGGCGGGACTCGGTCAGGCTCATACGGCCTCGCGGCGACTGGGCGGCGCGACGTCGAGCAGGACCTGGCCGATCACGGCCTCCTGCGTGACGCCGTCGAACTCGGCCTCGGGGTGGAGGATCAGGCGGTGCGAGAGCACGGGCACGGCGAGCGCCTTGACGTCGTCGGGCGTCGCGTAGGTGCGTCCCTGCGACACCGCGCGCGTGCGGGTCGCGCGCGTGAGGGCGAGGGCGCCGCGGATGCTGACCCCCAGGCGCACCTCGTCGGCCGACCGGGTGCTGTCGACGAGGCGGGCGATGTAGTCGAGCACGAGGGCGTCGACGTAGACCTGGGCGGCGAGGTCGGCCATGCCCACGAGCGCCTGCGGGGTGATGATCGGCGCGAGGTCGGCCGTCGCGACCGCGGCGCCGTCGAGGATGCGCACGGTGGCGGCGTGGTCGGGGTAGCCGAGCGAGGTGCGCATCATGAAGCGGTCGAGCTGGGCCTCGGGCAGGCGGTAGGTGCCGGCCTGCTCCACCGGGTTCTGCGTCGCCAGCACCAGGAACGGCACCCCCACCTGGCGGGTGACGCCGTCGATCGTGACCCGGCCCTCCTCCATCACCTCGAGCAGCGCCGACTGCGTCTTCGGGCTCGCGCGGTTGATCTCGTCGGCGAGCACGATGTTGGCGAAGATCGGTCCGGCATGGAACTCGAACACGCCCTCTTTCTGGTCGTACACGCTGATGCCGGTGATGTCGCCGGGCAGGAGATCGGGGGTGAACTGGATGCGCGTGTTCGTCCCCTGCACCGACTGCGCCATCGCCCGCGCGAGCGACGTCTTGCCCGTGCCGGGGACGTCTTCGAGCAGCACGTGACCCTCGCTGAGCATGGCGGTCAGGACCAGCTCGACCATGTGCCGCTTGCCGAGCACGGCGCGCTCCACGTTGTCGGCGAGCTGCCCGAACGTCTGGGCGAACCAGGTCGCCTGCTCCTGCGTGATCGTCATGTGCTGTCCTCGTTCATCTGACTGGGTCGAAGGGGTCACGGCGTGGGCTCCGGCGGCGCGCCGGGATCGCAGTCGGCGCCGAGGGTCTGCGACGCGGGCGCGAGGTTCCACGCGGCGTTCCACGAGACCGTCACCTGGAGGCCCTCCACGCGGGTCGCTCCCGCGGGCACGGTCCAGGTTCCCGCGGTGTACGGAAGAGCCGCACCCGCCGCATCGTAGAAGACGGCGCCGGCGTCGGACCACGCGATGCCGGCCTCGCCGTTGCTCGACGAGCTCGTCAGCGACAGGGGCGCTCCCGCCACGCAGGAGCCGACGGCCCAGCGCGCCTGCACCTGGTACGGCGCGCTGCCCGGCGCGGGCACCACGGGCCCGCGGTCGGACTCGGTGCCCCAGATCCGATGACGGAAGAACACGCGGATGCCGGGATCGCGGTCGTACACCGACGTTCCCGGACCCCAGCGCTCGTACACCACCACGTTGAAGCGCGGCGGGGCCTGACCCGGCGCGGGGTCGTCGACGATCCGCCAGCGGGCGGCCTGACCCTCGACCACGGGGTCGGGCGCGACACGGAAGGTGTAGCCCTGCGGGGCCGCGCCGGACTGCTGGGCGCGCACCGTCTCGTCGGCGGACGCCGCGCCGAACGAGGAGCCGTCGTACCAGGACTCCACGCACACGTAGTAGCGGTAGTCACGGCCGTCCTCCATACCGGCGAACGAGGCGCGGTCGCCGCCCGCGACCGGGGTGCAGGACCCCCGCTCGTCGTAGGGGACGATGCCGAAGCGCAGCTGCGACCCGGTGCCGTTGGGCTGGGCCGTCGCCACGGCGTCGATGGTCGACCGTCCGTCGCCCGTCGACCGCGAGACGAGCGAAAGAGTGACGTTGAGGGGCGCGCCCACGCCGTTGGCCGTGATCGTCGTCGCCGTGCCGTTGGGCTGTCCGCCGAGCCCGGGCGGGAGTGCGAAACGAGAGAGGGGCGTGATCGTGACGGGGTTGGCCGCATTCGATCCGACGCGGAAGCTCGGGACGCGCACGGTGACGTCGTTACGGCCGACGGCGACGCGCTGCGTCTCGCCGACCGCGCTCACGATCTCGAGAGTGCCCGTCTCTGCGGCATCCACACCCTCGACGAGCAGCGAGATGATGCCGCCCTCTCCCGTCGCCGTCGCGACCGGCGCCCAGGTGATCCGCGTCGGCGCGGACGGGGTGTCGTACGCCCACGCGACGGTGCGCACGCCGGTGCGCGACTCGCCCACGCCGTTGACCGCGATCGCTTCGTACGTGCGCTCCTCGCCGTTGGGCGCGGTGATGGGCGCGCACACGCCGTCGGCGGAGCAGTCGCTGACCTTCTGCCCGTTCCAGCGGACGACGAAGCCCGACAGCGCCGGGTACGCGAGGCGGGACTCGCCCGGGTCGACGCGCAGCGTCACCGTCTGGTCCGCGTAGGCGGTCTGCACGACGCTCGCCGGCGCCTTGGGGTACCCGAGCAGGTCGAGGAGCAGCCGGCCGTCGCGCTCGCCGCTCGTGGTGCGGTTCTGCGCGTCGCGCACGGAGAACGTCGCCGAGCACGTCGCACCGGGGGCGTCGCCGCTCCACGACGCCACGACGGACGTCGGGGAGGCGATCTCGAACGTCACACCGACGCAGGCGCCGGTCGCACGCACATCGACGACCTCGAGCGGAGTGCGCGGCAGCGGGTTGACCTCGCCGCCGACGCCGACCACCGAGATGGTGCACGAGGTGCCGCTCGCCTGCGAGCACTGCTGGGTGGTCGAGCCGCCCTGCGGGAGCGTCGACGGAGCCGCGCCGACCCGCAGGATGAGTCGCACCGGGGCGACCTCCTCGTGGCTCGTCACCGACACGATCGCCGCCTCCTCCGAGCCGGGAACCGCGGTGTCGCGTCCGGTCACCGTGACGATCGATCCCTCGAGCGACACGTCGAACGTCGCGTCCGGGTAGTCGAGGTCGTACCGGATGCCCTCCCAGTCCTGCCGCAGCTGCCACGAGGTCATGTCGCGCAGGTCGAACGTCGAGGTCTCGCCCGGCCCGACGGTCATCGAGCCGGCCCTCAGCACCGGCTGCGGGTCGAGCGCGTTCACGACGATGGGCACGGAGAGATAGGTCCAGTCGTCCTGACCCTCGAGCCTGACCGGCACCTGGCACGAGTCGGCCCACGGACCGCCGGGACCGGAGTCGTACCGCACGGACGTGCCGTCCTCGGCGACGCACGCCGCCTCCGCGCGCGCGCCCGACGCGCGCACGTCACGGCCGACTTCGAGCGTGGTGCCGCGGGGCTTGGCCACCAGGTCGGCCATGTCGAACGTCACCGACTCGAGCTCCGTCACCTCCGGCGCGGCCGCCCCGGAGCGGATCGAGAGCGCCAGGTCGTCGTCGCCCGGCACGCGCAGGAATGCGTACGTGGTCACTGGACCGTTGATGCCCTCGCCGGTCACGGCGAAGGGGATCAGGCGGGTCTTCGCAGGCAGCGCGCCGCTGATGTCCCAGCCGTCGACGTCGATGCCGGGCGGATCGCCCCACAGCGACACCTCGAGGTCCGAGACGTCACCGCCCGACCAGGTGGCCTTCTCGTCCAGCACGTCGACGCCGTCCGGGAAGTCCTCGCGCGTCTCGGCGGTGAGGATCGTGTCGGCGACGACCGGGTAATCGGGCACGTTCTCGCGGACGACCTTGACCACGATCAGACCGCGACCGGTGTTGCCGGAGCTCGATTCGACGTCGTAGAGGAACGACATCGTCGTCGGCTCCTCGCCTGCTTCGATGACGACGGTCGCGCCGTCGGTGCGGCGGACGCGATCCTCGAGCCGGTCGAACTCGGGGTTGTCGGTGCCGTCCAGAAGCGTCTCGGGAAGGTCGGGACGCACCGCGGTCACCGACAGCGTGCCGAGAGTCGGGTCGACGTCGTTGGCCAGCGGGCTGACTCGGATGGTGTTGCCGTCGCCCGCCTGCACCTGGACGTAGTCGGTGAATGTCACGGGGCTGGGGTTCGATTCGCCGTCCAGCACGCCGATGCGCACTCGGGCCTCGCCGGTGTCCCCGAAGGCGTCGACGACGCTGTACCGGAACGTCACCTGACCCTTGTCGCCGGGAACGCTCGAGTAGACGATCGACTTGCCGTCCGCCGAGATCGTCGCCGCACCGCGCTCCGGCTGCGTGACGATGCGGTCCAGCGTGACGACATCGCCATCGGGGTCCATGCCGAAGCCGTCGAACTCGATGAGCGCCGACGCCCCGCTGAGCACGCGGCCCTCGAGCCGGTCGGGAACGGGCGCCCGGTTCACCTCGTCTTCGAGCACGCGGATGCGCACGACCGCGTCGTCGGCGAGTGCCGGAGCGCCGGTCGTGAAGACGCTGTAGTCGACCGCGTACTCGCCCGGCTCGTCGGGCGCGAGGTAGCGCAGCAGGTCGCCGGAGGCGAACGCGAGCGCATCGTCGGTCGAGGAGACGACGGAGGCCGGGTTCAGCGTGGGGCGTCCGCCCGCGGGCGAGATGTCGTTCTCCAGGACGGGGATGTCGATCTGGGCGCCGGCACGCACGACGACGGTGTCGTCGACGGCGATGGGCGCGAGCTCGGGGGCGAGCGGAAGCAGATAGACGGTCGCCTCGCCCACGACTCGTGAGCCGGCGTCCTCGGTGCCGTCGCTGACGACATAGCTCACCGTGCCGAGGCGGCCGGGCTCGCCGGTCACCGTCGTGCCCGAAACGCGGAGGTTGCTCTGACCGACGGTGTCGACGGTCAGCGAGGCACCCTCTTCGGCATCCGCGACGACATCGCTGAGCAGCAGGACGCGCCGCGTGGGGTTCGAGACCGCCGCAAAGACGTCGAGCGTCGCATCCTGCTGGGGGTGGACGAAGGCGACCACGGGCGACGTCGCCAGGTCGGCCGGGGCATCCGCCGGCAGCAGGGTGATGCGGGCCGTGCCGGTCGCTTCGCTCGTGCCGTCGGTGACGGTGAAGTCGACGCGGAAGGTGCCGGGTTCCTTCGCCGAGAAGTCGAACTCGGTCGTGCCGTCGGCCGCCGTGGCCGTGGCCTCCGCGTCGTCGAGCACGCGCACCGAGTCGAGCCTCAGCAGGCCGGCCGTGCCCGTCACGTGCGGCGCGATGTCGACGGTCAGCGCGGTGTCGACCGTGTCGACGACCGCGAAGGAGTGCACCTCAAGCAACGGCTCGGGCGACACCGTCACGACGAGGGACTTCCGGGTGGTCGCCCCTTCGGTGTCGGCGATCGTGACGACGAGCTCGACCTGCTGCTCGGCCCCGCTCCCGTCGTCGCTGTGCTGGTAGACGACGTCGCCCGACGGCGTCGCGGCCACGCTGCCCACCGCGCTCGTGTTCTCGACCGACAGCAGGAGGAGCGGGTCGCCCTCGGGGTCGACCCAGCCGGGCAGCACCGGCACGGTGATGGTGCCTCCGCGCGCGACCTCGGGCTCGGGCCATTCGACGAGGCAGCGTTCGACGCCGCACCACTGCGGAGCCGTGTTGACGGATGCCGCGGCCGCCGTCAGCGTGACCGTCGTCGCGTCGGAGAAGAGACCGGACGTGGCGGTTCCGTCGGTCACCGCATATGAGAATGTCGCCGAGCCGGTCGCCTCCGGCGTCGTGCGCACCGCCAGCCGC
This sequence comes from Microbacterium sp. NPDC056003, assembly GCF_042274785.1. Classification (NCBI taxonomy): domain Bacteria; kingdom Bacillati; phylum Actinomycetota; class Actinomycetes; order Micrococcales; family Microbacteriaceae; genus Microbacterium; species Microbacterium sp. NPDC056003. The sequence continues at coordinate 824,046 of NZ_JBHJXQ010000001.1, forward strand.
TGCCCGTTGTCGGTGATGGACACCGTGCCGAAGGCGGGATCGAGGCCCGAGACCGATGCGGGGTCGATGCTCAGCACGTCCTCGTTCGGGTCGTGGTCGTTCATCAGCACCGGCAGAGTGGTGAGGCTCCCCGCGCGCACCCCGAACGCATCGGGCTCGGCGATCGGGGGCTTCGGGTCGATGACGACCGCCAGCTGATCGTCGCTCGGCACGGCGTCGGACTCGGTGCGGTCGTCGAGCGACCAGTCCTGGCTCGACTCGATGAGCCGGCCGTCGGGGACGGTCCACGCCCAGCCCGACCGGGTGTCGTTGAGGATGACGGCGCGGTCGCTCGCGACGAACGTCGGGCGCCGTTCGTCGGCGAGCTCTTCGCCGCCGTAGTCCAGCGTGGTGGACCCGCCGTCCGACCTCCACAGCGACCCGCCCTCCGCACCCGCCCCGAGCCACGCGGCATAGACGGTGCCGTCCTGGACGATCGGCCGCGCCGGAACGCCCAGCGGCGCGTCCGGGTCGCCGGCCTCGGTCTGCGGGGCCGTGCCGTCGGCGGGCACGCGCACCAGCACCGAGTCGTCGGCGAGGTAGACGCTCTCGCCGGCCGGATCGGGCTCGCCGACGATCAGACCGCCACTCGCCACGGTCTGCGTGGGGCCTTCCGCTCCACGCAGCCACACGTCGCCGCTCTCGGTGTCGGCGACCGCCCACACGTCTCCGGCCGCGGTGATCGCCGGCGCGGCGATGTCGTCTGCCTCGATCGGGTCGCGGCCCGCCACCTCGCCGGCCTCGATGTCGTACCGAAGCACGGAGGCGTCCTCTCGGGAGTAGGCGAAGAGGATGCCGCGGTCGTCGACGACGATCGCGTCCGCGCTGTACTGCGGCGCATCCTCGTCCTCCGAGGGGAAGGGGTCGAGCCGGGCCGGGTCCCCGGCGGACAGCAGCCCCGCGAACACCACGCCGGCGTCGGTACGGTAGGCGACGAAGTCGCCCGCGGTGGCCACCTCGGTCGTGCCTGCGGGCGTGGACGCCGACGCGCGCAGGGCCTCGTCATCGAGATCGGTCGGCAGCGACTCGTCGATGCGGGTGACCTTGCTGAGGCTGTCGCTGAAGATGTAGGCGGCATCGCCGCTCTGCACGACGCGGTCGGGATTGCTGATCCCGCGCACGGTATCGAGCTCCCGCACGGAGGTGTTCACGCGCGCGTACTGGCGACCGTCGCCCGTCTGCAGCGCCCACACGGCGGTGTCGACGTCGGGGGTCTCCTGCGCATCGAGACCGGGCCAGATCACACTCGCCCCGATGACCACGGCGGCGACCGAGACCGAAGCGACCAGACCGGCGACCGTGCGGCGGCGCATCACAGCACCCCCGTCGCGAACAGCGCGACGAGCACGGCGGCACCCGCCACGGTGAGTCCGAACACTCCGCCGACGATCCACGGCACGGCGCTGCGCCGCGCGGGTCCGGGCGCCGAGAACTCGGTGTCCTCGTCGCGGGCGAGCCCCGAGACCCCCGTCGTGGCACGGCGCTTCCGCACCGAGTCGCGCTCCAGGTGCGAGCGCGCGGGACCGCGGAGTGCGGAATCGGTGAAGTCGACGCCGGCGGATGCGGGCGCCCACTCCTCCTCGGGGATCTCGAGTGAGGTCGGCGACAGCCCCAGCTCCGCCTGCACGTCGCGCAGCGCCTCGGCGAAGGCGCGCGCCGAGGCGTATCGGCGGGCGGGGTCGCGGTTCATCGCAGTCGCCAGCACCGTCTGCAGCGATGCCGGCACGTCGGCGCGCGCGATCTCGGTGTAGCTTGCGCGTGCGATGCGGCGGCGGAGCAGGTCCTTCGTGTTCTGGCCGCGCTCACGCCGCTCGAACGGACTGTGCCCGGCGAGCAGGGAGTACACCGTGGCGCCCAGGCTCCAGACCTCGCTGGCGATGGAGCCGGCTGTCTGCTCGGCCACGACCTCGGGCGCGCTCCACGGGATCGACATGGCCAGGACTTCGTCGGCGCTCTTCTGGATGAGCGACGACGAGATGCCGAAGTCGGCCAGCACCGGCGTGCCGAACGTCGTGATGAGGATGTTGCTCGGCTTGACGTCGCGGTGCACCAGTCCGGCGCGGTGCGCCGACTCGAGGGCACCCGCCATGCGCACGCCGATCGTGAGGACCTCGTCGACCGGGATGCGCTCGATGCGGTACCGCTGGGCCAGTGACCCGGGGCAGTACTCCATCACGATGTAGGGACGGCCGTCGGCCGAGATCCCCGCCTGGTAGACAGTCACGATGGAGGGGTGCGCCGAGAGGTGCGCGAGCACGTCGGCCTCGGCGTTGAACATGCGACGCAGGTCGGGATCGCGCACGTCGCTGGGCAGCACCTTCACGGCGACGTTGCGGCGGGGCATGTCCTGCTCGTAGAGGAAGACGTCGGCGAAACCGCCCGAACCGAGGGGACGGATGTACGCGAGTCCCGGCAGAATCGGCGGCGCGGAGGGGAGCCTGGTGGCCACGACCCCTCCTTCGGTTGTCCTGCCGCCGAAAGAGCCGGCATGCCGATCGCACAGCAAACTCGGCCATGCTAACAAAGTCGTCTCCATGAGCCTGTGCACACCCTGATGCTGTGGACGGCAGACGGTCTCTGCGGGGCTAGCCCGTCGACGGATCGTGCGGGTCGAACGGCGCGTCGAGCGACCGCGCGAGGTCCTCGAGCATCGCCTCTATCTGCGGCTCGACGTATTCGGTGATCGCCGCCTGGATGCGCAGGCGGTGGTGCAGCAGGATCGTGCACACCTCGCGGCCGACCATGTTGGCGTAGTCGTCGGCGAGTCCGACCTCCTGCCGCAGAGCAGCCTTCGCCTCATCGCTCAGCGGTGGCAGCGCCGGGATGTGCGCGTCCGCCTCCTCCGCCAGCCCGGAGATCGTGAACAGGAAGGGGGCACCGGGCACCGGGTCGGGGTCGAGCGGCAGTCCTTCGTACTCGGGCTCGAGGTTCTCGGCCGGCCGATAGCTGCGGGATCGGTTGCGCGCGGCCTGCTGGTCGAGCTCGGCCTGCAGCATCGGCAGGTTCAGCGAGGTGTACTCCGCCACCGCGCGGTCGACGATGGTCTTGATGCGCGTCGAAAGGCCGTGCTGCACCCCGTGCGGGACGTCGGCCCCGAGACCCGCAGCCGACAGCACCGGCGACCCGAAGCAGCGGCGGCACGGGGCGACCCGGCCGCGGTGCGTGGCGGGCTCCCACCGAGGCAGCCACGCCAGCCAGGCGTCCACCGCCTGGCTGACCTGCGTCTCGAGCGAGCGCTCCACGAGTCCACGGTAGTACCGCACGACCGCCTGTGCCGGGATTCCGCGGATCCCGTGTAGCCGGTCATTCGTCGAACTCGTCCTCCCACGGCCAGCGCGGACGCTGTGCGCGCGTGCGGACGAGCGCGATACCCGCCCACCCTGCGACGAATCCCGCCGCCCCGATGACGAGTCCGAACCACGAGGTGGCGATGCGGCCGGCGACGGCGGAGGCGATCGCAAGGTCCGTCCCCGTCGCGAGGGCCCCGATCCACACCCCGCCCACATAGCCTGCGAAGCACGCGATCGCGGTCCAGGCCGCGCCCCAGAACGAGGCGGGCCGACGACGCACCGTCGCCCAGAGTGCTCCGGCGAACGCCGCCGTCGACACGAGGCTGGCGACGATGCCCGGAGCCTGACCGAGTCCGGGCGTGGCGATGACGTCCTGTCCGGTCGCGAGGCTGGTCATCCCGAGCCCGAAGATCAGGAGCGCGATGTAGCCGACGGTCGCGAAGACGAGCGCCGTCACCGGGCGGACCGGACCGCCCGTCGACTGCGGCTCAGTGGACATCTACTGCCGGACGAGCTGTGGCCCCGCCTCGAGGGTGCGCTCGTACTCGCGCTGGGCTTCGACGTTGAGCTCGGTGACGCGCTTGCCGCGCGAGGCCGCCCAGGCGCCGAACCAGATCGTGAGCTCCCGACCGATGATGAAGGCGGCGATCGCGAGCGGGGCGAGGATGTGCTGCTCCATGAGCTCCGCCCCCTGCGAGGCGGTGATGTTCCAGAACTGCTCCTGGAACAGCTGGCCCAGCAGGTATCCGCCCCACGAGGCGAAGCCGACGAGCAGCCCGAAGATCACCCAGGAGCCCCAGCGGCCGCGGTTGATGATCGCGCCGAGCAGCCAGAACGAGAGGAAGAAGACGATGACGGGAACCCACAGCACCCAGGACGACAGTGCGGCGAGCGCGTGCCCGGCGATGTCGTCTACGTTCAGCTCGCCCGCGATGCCCGCCAGTGCGAGCCACACCCCGAAGTAGAGCACAGCGAACCCGAGCGCGGCGACGAGGCCGATCGCTCCCGCAGCGGCTCGGTTGCCGCGCGGGCGCGGCGCCTCCGGCGCCTGGACGAAGATCGGCTGCGGTGCCACCGGAGAGGCGACGACGGTCTCGGCGACGGGCTCGCTCGGGGTGACCGCAGGGGCCACCGCGACCGTCTCGGCGCTCGAGTCGTAGACGGCGGTATCGGCTGCCGGCGCGGGAGCCCGGTCGTACTGCAGCGACGCCGCCTCGGCGGAGTCCCACGGGTCGGGCTCGGCCGGTGCGGCCGCCGCGGCCGGCTCGGCGGGAGCGTCCGACGGTGGAACAGCCGGTGCGGCCACGCCGGGATCGGCGGACTCGGCCCGAACGGCCTCCGCCTCTGCCAGCCCCTCATGCGCACGGCCGACGACATCACCCTCGGGCGTGGGCTCTTCGACCGGCTCGCCGTAGGTCGACTTCGAGTCACTCATCGCAGGCACTCCTCACGCGGGGTTCGGTCCCGCACAGCGAGAGTAGCCCGGGGTGCGCCTCGCGGCCGGAAGCCATGCCGACGCGATTCCGCACTGTTTCACACGGTTCCGGTGACGGCGCCTGGTCGGCGCGCTGGCCGTCGCACGCCGGGACGACGACCTAGGGTGGGCGCATGGCCCACCGAACGTCGCGGCTCGCCGCCGCAGCGGCATCCCTCCTCCTCGCGATGGCCGCGCTCTCCGCCTGCGCCGCCGAGACGACCGGCGGCGCCGACCCGACTCCGACCACGCAGGCCGAGACGACGGACGCGACCCCCATTCCGACGGTCACCGCCAGTCCCACGGCGGCGCAGGTCGAGATCCCCGACGACTGCCGCGCGATCCTCAACGCCTCGGTGCTCGCCGAGCTCGCCGATGTGCCGCTGAACGACCCTGCGTTCGGCCCTTCCGGCCTCCAGAGCGACGGCAGCCTGATCTGCGTGTGGCGCGACCCGGCCGCCGACACGACCGGCCTCATCACGACGGTCGCCTACGTCTCGCGGGGCCCGGCGCTCGACCTTCTGAACGGGCTCGCCGACGACGAGGACTTCACCTGCTACACCCCCGACGGCGGCACGCGATGCGAGAAGACGTGGGAGAACGAGACGTATCCGGTGACCGACGGCCGCACTCTGTTCTGGCGCGACGGCATCCTCATCGATACGCAGTTCTCCAACCTCGCGCCCGCGGGCTACACCTCGGCGATCGTGTCGAGCATCTTCGGCTGACCCCCGCTCCCCCGTGTCTCGATCCGGCTCGCGCCGGTCACCCGTGTCTCGTCACGCCGCTGAGCGCCCACTCGACAACCGCTTCGGGTGCTCGGCTCGCGCCGGTCACCCGAAGACCTGGCGCTCCAAGCGGGCACCGTAGTCCTCGGGATGCCACGCCGACTCGACGCTCGCCAGCCACAGCCCGTCGCGGAAGACGTGGGTCTCCGTCTCGCGCCCGGCGCGTCCTGCGCAGTGGAGCCCCGCGTCGCTCATCGCGCACGAGAAGCCCTGCCCTCGCAGCGCCGCCTCGGCGAGCGCGGGCGCCGCCTCGTCGACGGCGGCGAGCGTCGACACGACCGTGCCCCCGTCGGGCGCAGCCCAGTGGCACGTCACGCGCACGTCGGGGGTGAGCACCTCGAGGAGCGTGGGCACGGTCGTCGACGGCGGGTCGAGGTCCTGGTCGAGGACCGTGCGGCCGGTCCAGGTCATCTCGTTCCACAGGCTGTCCGAGTAGAGCGTGCGACAGTCCAGGCGGTTCCCCTCCGCCGCCTGTCGCGCGGGCGTGTCGACCTGCGTCGGCTGCGGGCGCGGCGAGGTCGCGTTTCGGAGCATGTCGCCGGCCCACGCCACGGTGACCGGCACCATCGGCAGAGAGAGCCAGACCAGCGCGCCCACGATCGCCGCGCACCCGAGGCCGACGGGCACGGCGATCCACGAGTTGCGTCCACCCACCCGTGCCATGGCCCCCACCACCTCCCTGTCCACGGTAAGCGCCGGGGGACGGATGCCGCGGCGCGGCGCGCAGCGGACGTCAAAGCCCCCGGAAACGACGAAGGGCCCCGGCGAACCGGGGCCCTTCGCTACCACTCAGCGTTTAGATCTCGATACGGCGCTGGAGCGCCTACTCGATCTGAGTCGATCGCGCATCAACGCGGGCTTCGCTCGCATTGATCCGCATCGACTCAGTTGTAGTTGCCGCTGAAGTCGCCGTCCGTGGAGAAGCTGTCGAAGTCGACGTAGCTGAGGTCGGCGTCCGAGTAGGCGCCGTCCGAGGCGAAGATGCGGTTGGGGTACCGCTCGCTCTTGGCCTCCTCCGTCGCCTCGACCGAGACGTTGCGGTACTTCGCAAGTCCGGTTCCGGCGGGGATGAGCTTTCCGATGATGACGTTCTCCTTGAGGCCGAGGAGCGGGTCGCTCTTGCCCTCCATGGCGGCCTGCGTCAGGACGCGGGTCGTCTCCTGGAACGATGCGGCCGACAGCCACGACTCCGTCGCAAGCGACGCCTTCGTGATGCCCATGAGCTCCGGGCGACCCGACGCGGGGCGCTTGCCCTCGGCCACGGCCTCGCGGTTCATGCTCTGGTAGCGCTTGAAGTCGACCAGCTCGCCCGGGAGCAGCGTGGTCTCGCCGTGGTCGACCACGGTGACCTTGCGCAGCATCTGGCGGACGATGACCTCGATGTGCTTGTCGTGGATCGGCACACCCTGCGAGCGGTACACGCCCTGCACGCCGTTCACGAGGTAACGCTGCACCTCGCGGGCGCCCATGACGCGCATGACCTCCTTGGGGTCGAGCGTGCCCACCAGGATCGGCTGACCGACCGTGACGTGCTGTCCGTCCTCGACCAGGAGCGTCGCGCGCTTCAGGACCGGGTAGACGTGCGGCTCGTCGCCGTTGTCGGGCGTGAGGATGACCTTCTTCGCCTTGTCGGTCTCGTCGATCGTGATGCGGCCGTCCGACTCGGCGATCGGGGAGGCACCCTTCGGGGTGCGCGCCTCGAACAGCTCCTGCACGCGGGGCAGACCCTGCGTGATGTCGTCGGCCGACGCCGAGCCACCGGTGTGGAAGGTGCGCATCGTCAGCTGGGTACCGGGCTCACCGATCGACTGGGCGGCGATGATGCCGACCGCCTCGCCGATGTCGACGATCTTGCCGGTGGCCAGCGACCGGCCGTAGCACTTCGCGCAGACGCCGACGGCGGACTCGCACGTGAGCACCGAGCGCACCTTGATGGACTCGACGCCACCGGCGACCAGCTTGTCGATGAGCACGTCGCCCACGTCGTCGCCCGCCGCGGCGAGGACCTCGCCCTGGGGGCTGACGACCTCAGCGGCCAGCGTGCGGGCGAACACCGAGTTCTCGACGTTCGCGTCACGCAGCAGCGTGCCGTCCGAGCCCACAGCCGCGATCGGCAGCTCGAGGCCCTTGGTCGTGCCGCAGTCCTCCTCGCGGATGATGACATCCTGCGAGACGTCCACGAGACGACGCGTGAGGTAACCCGAGTCGGCCGTACGGAGGGCCGTGTCGGCCAGACCCTTGCGGGCACCGTGCGTCGCGATGAAGTACTCCGCCACCGACAGACCCTCGCGGTACGAGGAGATGATCGGACGGGGGATGATCTCACCCTTGGGGTTGTTCACCAGGCCTCGCATGCCCGCGATGTTGCGGATCTGCAGCCAGTTACCACGAGCACCCGACGACACCATGCGGTTGATGGTGTTGTCCTCCGGGAAGTTGTCGCGCATCGCCTTCTGGACGGCGTCGGTCGCCTCGGTCCAGATCTTGATGAGCTCCTGGCGACGCTCGGCGTCGGTCGTGAGACCCTTCTCGAACTGCGCCTGGACCTTCGCGGCCTGCTTCTCGAAGCCGGCGACGATCTCGCCCTTGTTCGGCGGGGTGAGGATGTCGCTCAGCGCCACGGTGACACCCGAGCGGGTGGCCCAGTAGAAGCCGGCGTCCTTGATGCGGTCGAGCGAAGCAGCGACCTCCACCTTTGGGTACTCCTCGGCCAGCTTGTTGACGATCTGCGACAGCTTGCCCTTGTCTGCCTGCTCGCGGACGAACGGGTAGCCCTTGGGGAGCGTGTCGTTGAAGATCGCCTGACCCAGCGAGGTCTCGACGAGGCCGTTGCGCTCGTACGCGGCGATGCTCTCGGCCGTCTCGCCCTCGGACTCGAGGAACGTCATGCCGGGGATGCGGATGCGGACCTTGGCCTGCAGGTCGAGGGTGCCCTCGTCCTTGGCCAGGATCGCCTCGCCGACCGAGCCGAACACGCGGCCCTCACCCTTCGCGCCCTCCTTGACCGTGGTCAGGTGGTGCAGACCGATGATCATGTCCTGCGAGGGCAGGGTCACCGGGCGGCCGTCCGACGGCTTCAGGATGTTGTTCGAGGCGAGCATCAGGATGCGTGCCTCGGCCTGGGCCTCGACCGACAGCGGCAGGTGCACGGCCATCTGGTCACCGTCGAAGTCGGCGTTGAACGCCGCGCAGACGAGCGGGTGCAGCTGGATGGCCTTGCCCTCGACCAGCTGGGGCTCGAAGGCCTGGATGCCGAGACGGTGCAGCGTGGGCGCACGGTTGAGCAGCACGGGACGCTCGCGGATGATCTCCTCGAGCACGTCCCACACCTCGGGACGGGTGCGCTCGACGGCGCGCTTGGCGGCCTTGATGTTCTGCGAGTGACCGAGGTCGATCAGGCGCTTGATCACGAACGGCTTGAACAGCTCGAGGGCCATCTGCTTGGGCAGACCGCACTGGTGGAGCTTGAGCTGGGGTCCGACGATGATGACCGAACGACCCGAGTAGTCCACGCGCTTGCCGAGCAGGTTCTGGCGGAACCGGCCCTGCTTTCCCTTGAGCATGTCGCTCAGGGACTTGAGGGCGCGGTTGCCGGTGCCGGTGACGGGACGACCGCGGCGGCCGTTGTCGAACAGCGCGTCGACGGCCTCCTGCAGCATCCGCTTCTCGTTGTTGACGATGATCTCGGGAGCACCGAGGTCGATCAGGCGACGGAGGCGGTTGTTGCGGTTGATCACGCGACGGTAGAGGTCGTTGAGGTCGGAGGTCGCGAAGCGGCCACCGTCCAGCTGCACCATCGGGCGCAGCTCCGGCGGGATCACCGGGACGACGTCGAGCACCATCGAGGCCGGGCTCATACCGGTCTGCAGGAACGAGTTGACGACCTTGAGACGCTTGATCGCACGGATCTTGCGCTGACCCTTGCCCTCCGAGATCTGCAGGTGCAGGTTCTCGGACTCGGCCGCCAGGTCGAAGGCCTCGAGGCGGCGCTTGATCGACTCGGCGCCCATGTGGGCCTCGAAGTACTGACCGAAGCGGTCCTGAAGCTCGTGGAAGATCTCGTCCTCGCCCTTGAGCGCGCCGACCTCGAGCGTGCGGAAGTCCTCCCACACGCGCTCGAGACGGGCGATCTGGTCGTCCGCGTTCTTGCGGATCGAGGCCATCTCCTTCTCGGCGGCGTCCTTGACCTTCTTCTTCTGGTCGGCCTTGGCGCCTTCCTCCTCGAGCGCGGCGAGCTCCTCCTCCAGCTTCTGGAGGCGGGTCGCGATGCGCGAGTCGCGGCGGTCGGCCAGCGTCTTCAGCTCGAGACGGATGTTGTTCTCCTGCGTCGGGAGGTCGCGGTGGCGCGCCTCCTCGTCGACGGAGATCACCATGTACGCGGCGAAGTAGATGACCTTCTCGAGGTCCTTCGGCGCCATGTCGAGCAGGTAGCCCAGGCGTGACGGGACGCCCTTGAAGTACCAGATGTGGGTGACGGGCGCGGCGAGCTCGATGTGGCCCATGCGCTCGCGGCGGACCGAGGACTTGGTGACCTCGACGCCGCAGCGCTCGCAGACGATGCCCTTGAAGCGCACGCGCTTGTACTTGCCGCACGCGCACTCCCAGTCACGCGAGGGCCCGAAGATCTGCTCTCCGAAGAGGCCGTCCTTCTCGGGCTTCAGCGTGCGGTAGTTGATGGTTTCGGGCTTCTTGACCTCACCGAACGACCAACGACGGATGTCGTCGGCAGTGGCCAGGCCGATGCGAAGCTGATCGAAAGTGGTTGATTCGAGCACTGGTTCTCCTGTGTCGGAAATTCGTTCGTTACCTGGCGCGCTTAGATCTCGTCGATCGACGAGGACTCGAAGCGGCTGGAGATGTTGATACCGAGCTCTTCTGCGGCGCGGAAGGCGTCGTCGTCGGTGTCACGGAGGTTGACCGCCGTGCCGTCGGCCGAGAGCACCTCGACGTTCAGGCAGAGCGACTGCATCTCCTTCATGAGGACCTTGAACGACTCGGGGATCCCGGGCTCCTGGATGTTCTCGCCCTTGACGATCGCCTCGTACACCTTGACGCGGCCGAGGATGTCGTCGGACTTGATCGTGAGGAGCTCCTGGAGCGCGTACGCGGCGCCGTAGGCCTCGAGGGCCCACACCTCCATCTCACCGAAGCGCTGACCGCCGAACTGGGCCTTACCACCGAGCGGCTGCTGGGTGATCATCGAGTACGGGCCCGTCGACCGCGCGTGGATCTTGTCGTCCACGAGGTGGTGCAGCTTCAGGATGTACATGTAGCCCACCGAGATCGGCGCCGGGAACGGCTCGCCGGAGCGGCCGTCGAACAGCTGCGTCTTTCCGCTCGAGTCGATCAGGCGCACGCCGTCGCGGGTCGGGGTCGTCGAGTCGAGCAGACCGGCGATCTCCTCCTCGAAGGCACCGTCGAACACCGGCGTGGCGACCTTGGTGCCGGCCGGAGCCTCGAGCGCCTGCTCGGGCAGACGGGCGGCCCACTCGGGGGTGCCCTCGACCTTCCAGCCCTGCTTCGCGATCCACCCGAGGTGGGTCTCGAGGACCTGGCCGAAGTTCATTCGACCCGGGATGCCGAGCGGGTTGAGGATCACGTCGACCGGGGTGCCGTCCGCGAGGAACGGCATGTCCTCGATCGGGAGGATCTTCGCGATGACGCCCTTGTTGCCGTGACGGCCGGCCAGCTTGTCGCCCTCGGTGATCTTGCGCTTCTGGGCGATGTAGACCACGACGCGGCGGTTGACGCCCGAGCCGAGCTCGTCGTCGCCGTCCTCGGCGTTGAACTCCTTGACCGCGATGATCGTGCCCTGCTCACCGTGGGGGACCTTCAGCGACGTGTCGCGCACCTCGCGGCTCTTCTCGTTGAAGATCGCGCGGAGCAGACGCTCCTCGGCCGACAGCTCGGTCTCACCCTTGGGCGTGACCTTGCCGACGAGGATGTCGCCGGGACGCACCTCGGCGCCGATGCGGATGATGCCGCGCTCGTCGAGGTCCTTCAGCAGGTCGGGGCTCACGTTGGGGAGGTCGCGCGTGATCTCCTCCTTGCCGAGCTTCGTGTCGCGGGCGTCGACCTCGTACTCCTCGATGTGGATCGAGGACAGGGTGTCGTCCTTCACGAGGTCCTGGCTGAGGATGATGGCGTCCTCGAAGTTGTGACCCTCCCACGTCATGAACGCGACGAGGAGGTTCTTGCCGAGCGCGAGCTCGCCGTTCTCCGTCGCCGGGCCGTCGGCGATGACCTCGCCGACCTCGACGCGGTCGCCGGCCGAGACCACGACGCGCTGGTTGTAGCTCGTGCCCTGGTTGGAGCGGTCGAACTTGCGCAGGAAGTAGTCCTGGGTGCCGCCCTCGTCGAGCTGCACGGTGACCACATCGGCCGAGACCTCGAGGACCACACCGGCCTTCTCGGCGGTGACCACGTCACCGGCGTCGATGGCCGCGAAGCCCTCCATGCCGGTGCCGACCACGGGCGACTCCGAGCGCAGCAGCGGAACAGCCTGGCGCTGCATGTTCGCACCCATGAGCGCGCGGTTGGCGTCGTCGTGCTCGAGGAAGGGGATGAGCGAGGTCGCGACCGACACCATCTGGCGCGGCGAGACGTCCATGTAGCCGATCTCCTCGGCGTGGAACAGGTCGACCTCGCCACCCTGGCCGCGGCGGGCCAGGATGCGGTCCTGCGCGAAGTGGCCGTCGGCCTTCAGCTCGACGCCCGCCTGAGCGACGATGTAGTCGCTCTCCTCGCTGGCAGTGAGGTAGTCGATCTGGTCGGTGACCTTGCCGTCGACGACCTTGCGGTACGGCGTCTCGATGAAGCCGAACGCGTTGATGCGCGCGAACGATGCGAGCGAGCCGATCAGACCGATGTTCGGGCCTTCCGGCGTCTCGATCGGGCACATGCGGCCGTAGTGCGAGGGGTGGACGTCACGGACCTCGACGCCGGCACGCTCACGCGACAGGCCGCCAGGGCCGAGCGCCGACAGGCGGCGCTTGTGGGTCAGGCCCGCGAGCGGGTTGTTCTGGTCCATGAACTGCGAGAGCTGCGAGGTTCCGAAGAACTCCTTGATCGCTGCCACGACGGGGCGGACGTTGATCAGGGTCTGCGGCGTGATCGCCTCGATGTCCTGCGTGGTCATGCGCTCGCGGACGACGCGCTCCATGCGCGACAGACCGGTGCGGACCTGGTTCTGGATGAGCTCGCCGACCGCGCGGATGCGACGGTTGCCGAAGTTGTCGATGTCGTCGACGTCGAGCCGGATCTCGGCGGGCTTGCCGGCGCGGATGCCGTCGAACGTGACGTCGCCGCGGTGGAGGCGGACGAGGTACTTGATGGTCGCGACGATGTCGTCGACCGTGAGCACCGAGTCGGTCAGCGGCTTGTCGAGGCCCAGCTTCTGGTTGATCTTGTAGCGACCCACCTTGGCCAGGTCGTAGCGCTTCGGGTTGAAGTAGAAGTTGTCGAGCAGCGCGCGGGCGGCCTCGGCGGCGACCTGCTCGCCCGGACGGAGCTTGCGGTAGATGTCGCGGAGCGCGTCTTCCTTGGTGAGGATCGTGTCCTTCGACAGCGTCTCCTCGATCGACTCGAAGCCCGCGAACTCGGTGAGGATGTCTTCGCTGGTGAGGCCGAGCGCCTTGAGGAAGACGGTCACCGACTGCTTGCGCTTGCGGTCGATGCGCACACCGACCTGGTCGCGCTTGTCGATCTCGAACTCGAGCCACGCACCGCGGCTCGGGATGACGCGCGCCGACACGATGTCCTTGTCGGACGTCTTGTCGGGGGTCTTGTCGAAGTAGACGCCGGGCGAACGGACGAGCTGCGACACGACGACGCGCTCGGTGCCGTTGATGATGAACGTGCCCTTGTCGGTCTGGAGCGGGAAGTCGCCCATGAAGACCGTCTGGGTCTTGATCTCACCGGTCTGGTGGTTCATGAACTCGGCCTCGACGTAGAGCGGGGCCGCGTACGTCTTGCCGCGCTCCTTGCACTCCTCGATGGAGTACTTCTCGGGCTCGAGGTACGGGTTCGTGAACGAGAGCTGCATCGTCTCGCTCAGGTCCTCGATGGGGCTGATCTCCTCGAAGATCTCCTCGAGGCCGCTGACCTCGGGGACATCCGCACGACCGGCCGCCTGGGCCTCGGCGACGCGCGTCTTCCACGCGTCGTTGCCGACCAGCCAGTCGAAGGACTCGGTCTGAAGCGCCAGCAGGTCGGGGACCGTCAGCGTGTCGGAGATCTTGGCGAACGAGAGGCGGGATGCTCCGCGGCCGTTCTTGGGGGTGGTGGTGGTGGATGCGTTGCGCGCAGCAGCCAAGGGGATTACCTCCGTGGGCCCGGGTAGGGCTCGTTTCCTTGTCGTCAGGTGTGGAGTGCTCAGTCGTCCCCGATTGCCCGCGCGTCACGCCTCGCCGTGAAGCGAGGGCGCGCAGGCACAGCCGACCACCATATGAGGGCAGGGGGAATCCAAGAGCGCAAGGACCCACTATACGCCGGATGACGCGCCATGTCCAGCCGGATCCTTGACGAGCTTCGGATGCTGCGGTATAACCGCGCCGGACGGTGGACGGATGCGGCATCCCACCCCCACAATGAGCGGATGACGCTGGGGAGTCGAGGGGGCTCGGGGACGGCGATCCGCACGCCCGACCAGCGTCTGCGCGTGTTCGTGAGCTCGACGCTCAAGGAGCTCGAGAACGAGCGGAGTGCCGTCCGCGCGTCCGTCGAAGCGCTCCACCTCGCCCCGGTGATGTTCGAACTGGGCGCCCGCCCGCATCCCCCGCGCGACCTCTACCGGTCGTACCTGGCGCAGAGCGACGTGTTCGTCGGCATCTACGCCGACAGCTACGGCTGGGTGGCGCCGGGCGAGGAGATCTCGGGACTCGAGGACGAGTACCGGCTGGCCCCGCCCGGCATGCCGAAGCTCATCTACCTGCGCGAGTCGGCGGGCCGCGACGAGCGCCTCGCCGAGCTCGTCCGGCGCATCCAGGAGGACGACACCGCCTCGTACAAGGGCTTCTCGTCACCCGACGAGCTCGCGCGGCTGGTCGAGGCCGACCTGGCCGTTCTTCTCGCCGAGCGGTTCGACGCGTCGCGGCGCGGCGAGCCCTCCCCCGCGCCGACGCCGGCGACGCCGATTCCCGCCGCCTACACGCGCATCATCGGCCGCGAGCGCGAAGTGGCGGAGGTCGTCGAGCTGCTGGCCTCGGGCGCCCACCGCGTCGTGACGCTGCTCGGTCCCGGCGGCATCGGAAAGAGCCGCCTGTCGCTGGAGGTGGCGGAGGCCGCCCGCGCGCACTTCCCCGACGGCGCCGTGTTCGTCGCCCTCGAGAACGTGTTCGAGGAGCGCCTCCTCCTGCCGACGATCGCGTACGCGCTCGGCATCCGCGACAGCGGCGACCTCCCCGTCGAGGAGAGGCTCGCGCGGGCGCTGTCGACGAAGCGCATGCTGCTCGTGCTGGACAATTTCGAACAGCTCGTGGATGCGGCCGCCCAGCTGGTCGCGCTCTACACCGTCGCACCGCACACGACGTTCCTCGTCACCAGCCGCGCGGTGCTGCGCGTGCGCGGCGAGCGCGTCTACGACGTGCCGCCGCTGCAGACGGCCGACGCGGGCGCGCCGCGCTCGATCACGCGGGCGGCGCGCTCCGCCGCGGTCCAGCTCTTCGTCGAGCGGGCGCGCGCTGTGAAGCCCGACTTCGCCCTCACCGACGAGAGCACGTCGGCCGTCGTCTCGCTGTGCCGGGCGCTCGACGGCCTGCCGCTGGCGATCGAGCTCGCCGCCGCCCGCATGCGCCTGCTGACACCCGAGATCGTGCTGGAGCGTCTCCACGGCCCCCGCTCCGTCCTGCGCGATGCGGCGCGCGATGTGCCGGAGCGTCAGCGCACGCTGCGCGCCACGATCGACTGGTCGGCGGGGCTGCTGCAGCCGGACGAGCGCGCGATGCTGTGCGATCTGGGGGTGTTCTCCGCGGGGTTCACGCTCGAGGCGGTGGAGTCGGTGGCGGCGGGCCGCCCCTGGGAGCCGCGCGCCGTGGACGCCCTCGAAGTCCTCATCGACAACTCGCTCGTCGCCCAGTCGGAGGTCGACGGCCATGCGGTCTTCACGATGCTCGTCACCGTGCGCGAGTACGCCGTGGACCACCTGCGCGAGACGGGCGACGAGCGCCGGATGCGCGACTCGCACGCCCGGTACTTCCTCGAGCTCGCCCGACGCGTCGCCCCCTCCCTCGGGGGCGCCGATCAGCGCAGCGCGACCCGCCGGCTCGACCTGGAGCGCGGCAACCTCCGCACCGCCGTCCGCCACCTGATCTCGGTCGGCGACGCCGACGCCGCGACCGAGATCGCGTGGCGGCTCTACATCTACTGGTGGCTGCGCGGGTACTTCTACGAGGTGCGGGTGTGGATGGAGGAGCTGCTGGGCGCAGCATCCGATATGTCTCCTCACGCCAGAGCGGTCGCCCGCTTCTACTTCCTCTGGTCGGAGATGTGGCGCACCGACGAGCGCGACGGCGTCGTGGGCGGCCTGCTCGAGTCGGCCGCGCTCTTCGACGAGGCCGGTGACGACTTCGGGGTGACCATGGCCGAGGCGACCGCGGGGCTCGCCCGGATCACGATGGGCGATCCCGACGTGGCATCGACGGCCGTCACGCTCGAACGATGCGCCGGCCGGTTCCGCGAGGGCGGCCAGCGCTGGGGCGAGGTGCTCGCCCTCATCGCGCTCGGCCGGCTCGAGTGGGCGCTGGACGACCCCGAGGGAGCGGCGCGGCGGTTCGCCGAGGCAGCCACGGCTGCGCGCGAGGGCGGAGGCATCTTCGGGCTCTCGGTCGCCACGCACCATCTGGCCCGCGCGCGCCTGCTGGCGGGGGAGACGGATGCCGCGGCCTTCGGCTTCACGGAGGCGATGCGCATGTCGATGGAGCTGGATCACGACGAGGGCATCGCCTACGCCATCGAAGGCCTGTCGGCGATCGCCTCCCTGCGCGGAGATGTCGAGACCGCCGCCCTGCTCGCCGGCGCCGCGGAGAGCACGCGCGAGCGGCTGACGATGTTCGACGCACCCCAGTTCGTCTTCCACCTGCGCTATCTCGCCGCCGCCGGCGGCGAAGGGCCGCAGGTAGACGAGGCGGTCGCGCGCGGACGCACCTGGTCGGCCCGCGAAGCCGCCTCGTTCGCGGTGCGCCGCGTGCCGGCCGTCGTGCCCACCGGCCGGGAGTCGGGCACCGAGTCTGCGCGGGCTGCCGCGGAAGCCGGATAGCGCGATCCGGCCGGTGCGCGCAGATCGAAGGCCCGGCTGCGGCACCGCACGAATGTCTGGCGCGACCGGCGGTTCAGGGTCCAAGATGTCGTCATGACTGGGGAGTCGTTCCCCGCGATCCGCACTCCCGATCAGCGGATCCGGGTGTTCGTCAGTTCGACCCTGCGCGAACTGACCGACGAACGTCGCGCCGCGGGAGAGGCCCTGCAGCGATGGTGAACCTGCAGCAGCCGCATCCCGTCATCCGCACTCCCGATCAGCGGATCCGGGTGTTCGTCAGTTCGACCCTGCGCGAGCTGGCCGACGAACGTCGCGCGGTCCGCGCCGCGATCGAGCGGATGCGCCTCGCCCCCGTCATGTTCGAACTCGGCGCACGCCCCCACCCTCCCCGCGAGCTCTACCGCTCCTACCTCTCCCAGAGCGACGTGTTCGTCGGCATCTACGGCTCCAGCTACGGCTGGGTCGCGCCCGACGAAGAGATCTCCGGCCTCGAGGACGAGTACAACCTCGCCCCCAAGACGATGCCCAAGCTCATCTACATCAAGAACGCCGATACCCGAGACGAACGCCTCGCCGACCTCATCGCGCGCATCCAAGCCGACGACACCGCCGCCTACCTCCACTTCCACTCACCCGAAGACCTCGAAGACCAGGTCGCCGACGACCTCGCCATGCTCCTCGCCGAGCGCTTCGATGAGTCGCAGATCGCGGAGGACATCGACCCGGAGGCGGCCGCGGCCGCGCTCGTCGCGCGCGTCCCCGTGCCGTACACGACCACGATCGGACGCGACGACGACATCGCGGCCGTGCGCGACCTGCTCGCCCGCGGCACCGACCGGGTCGTGAGCCTCATCGGTCCCGGCGGAATCGGCAAGAGCCGTCTGGCGATCGAGACGGCGCTCGCCACCGAGGACCTCTTCCCCGACGGCATCTACTTCGTGCTGCTCGAGGGCGTGCTCGAGCCGGGCCTGCTGCTCCCCACGATCGCCTACCACCTCGGCATCCGCGACAACGGCGAAGCGGCGCTCGAGGAGCGCATCTCGCATGCGCTCGAGGAGCGCAAGGTGCTCGTCGTGCTCGACAACTTCGAGCAGATCGTCGAGGCCGCGCCGGTGCTGGTGCGGCTGTACACGGTCGCGCCGACGGCGACCTTCCTGGTGACGAGCCGTGTCGTCCTGCGCATCCGCGGCGAGCGCGTGTACGAGGTGCCACCGCTCTCGACCCCGCCCGGCAACAACCCTGCGAGCGTCGACCGCGCCACCCGCTCCGCCGCGGTCTCGCTCTTCCTCGATCGCGCCCAGGCCGTGAAGCCCGGGTTCGAGGTGACGGAGGAGAATGCCGCCGACCTCGCCGACATCTGCCGGCAGCTCGACGGACTGCCGTTGGCGATCGAGCTCGCGGCCGCGAAGGTGCGCATCCTCACACCCGCCGGCATCTCCCAGCGGCTCGGGCAGAGCCTCCCCCTCCTCACCGCCGCCGTGCGCGATCTGCCTGAACGGCATCGCACCATGCGGGCGACCATCGACTGGAGCGTGAGCCTGCTCCCCGACGAGCAGCGCGAGCTGCTCGAGGATCTCGGGGTGTTCGCGACGCGTTTCACGCTCGACGCCGTCGAGGCGCTGGGTGTCGGCCGGTCGTGGGAAGGGCTCGAGATCGACGCCCTGGCGGCGCTGGTCGACGCGTCGCTCGTGAAGCAGACCGAGATGGGCGGTCGGTCGGTGTTCTCGCTGCTCGCGATCGTGCGCGAGTACTCGCTCGGACGCCTCAAAGCGCGCGGTGAAGCGGACCGGGTGCGCGCCGCACACGCCGACTACTACTTCGACCTCGTGCGCCGCGTGGCTCCCGGCCTGGGGGGCCAGGCGCAGGCGGAGGCGGTCGTGCAGCTCGGCCTCGAGCTGCCCAACCTGCGGGCCGCCGTGCGGCATCTGATCTACACCGACCGCCTCGACGACGCGGCTGACTTCGCGTGGTGCCTGCTCATCTACTGGTGGATCTCGGGGTTCTTCGCCGAGGTGAGACTGTGGATGCTCGAGCTGCTCGACAAGCAGCATGACCGCCCCATCACGCAGCACACGCGCGCGGTGGCGTGGTTCCTCGCGCTGTGGGGCGAGATGTGGCAGCGGCCGAGCGAGCAGGTGGTCGCCGGGCTCGGCGAGTGCGTGCGGCTCTTCACCGAGAGCGGTGACGAAGGCGCTGCGGCGATGGCCCTCGCCGCCCGGGCGACGGCGCGCGTGCAGCTGCGCGACCCGAACATCGCCAAGGCCGAGAAGGAGCTCCGCAAGGCGGTCGCGAAGCTGCGGGAGTTCGGCAACGACTGGGCGGAGGCGATCACCGAGGTGTCCCTCGGCCGCCTCGCCTGGGTGCGGGGAGAGACCGACACCGCCCTCGGGCACTTCGACCGGGCGACCGAGCTCGCCTCGGCGGGCGGCGACATCTTCACGACCTCCGTCGCGGGCAATCTCCGGTCCCGCCTGAACTTCCAGCTGGGCAACATCGAGGAGGCCGAGCGCGAGTTCATCCTGACGCTCCTGCTGTCGGTGCGCCTGCACTACGAGGAGGGCGTCGCGTACAGCCTCGAAGGCATCTGCGCGGTGGCCGCCGCCCATGGCGAGGCCTGGCGCGCGTCCGCCCTGGCCGTCGCCGCCGGGGTGATCCGCCGGCGCATCGGCATCTTCGACGTCGGCGCCTTCACGGTGCACACGCCGTACCTCGACATCCTGCGCGGTCGCGATCCCGACAGCGTCGCCGCCGGAGAGGCGGCGGGGGCCGAGCTGAGCGTGCCCGAGGCGGTGCGGCTCGCCCTCCCCCAGAGCGAGCACCAGGGCGTGGCCGACGCGCTCCGTCACTGGTGACGCGGGGGCCGCTACTCGGTTCGACGTGCGTGGCGGAAGCGGATACGGGTTCCGGGCCGGGCCTGCGCGACGAGGTCGAGCGAGGCATCCGTCACCACCGCGATGACGGGGTA
This sequence comes from Microbacterium sp. NPDC056003, assembly GCF_042274785.1. NCBI lineage: Bacteria > Bacillati > Actinomycetota > Actinomycetes > Micrococcales > Microbacteriaceae > Microbacterium > Microbacterium sp. NPDC056003. Next base: position 843,856 of record NZ_JBHJXQ010000001.1, read on the forward strand.
GCCGCCCGTGACCGGACCATCGGCGAGGAGGACCGTCGGCCGGCCGCTCGGCGGCACCTGCAGCGCCCCCGTGACCATGCCCTCGCTGGGCAGCTCTCCCGTGCGCGCACGCACCAACTCGGGACCGTCGAGCCGCGCACCCACGCGGTCGGCGTGGTTCGACACCGTCCAGACCGACTCGTACAGCGTCGTCAGCGCATCGCGCGTGAACCAGTCCTCGCGCGGCCCGGGCGCGAGTTCGATCTCCAGCTCATCGTCGTGCGGCGCGCCCCAGGGTGCGACCAGGCTGGGGGGGATCGGATTGGATGCCGCGTCCGCGACGCCCACCGCGGTCCCCGCGCGCAGCGGCTCGGGCCCGAGCCCGGCCATCACATCGGTCGACCGGGAGCCGAGTACGGTGCGACCCTCCAGCCCGCCGCGGACGGCGAGGTACGCCCGCGCGCCGTGAGCGAACCAGTCGAGGTGCAGCTCGGCGCCGCTCGGCCACTCATGCGCGTCGTACGGATCGACCTCGCGCCCGTCCAGGAAGACGGGTCCCCATGCGCCCGTCACCGCGAACCACAGGTCCCGCCGGGCGACCGCGCGGAAGCCGCCCATCGTGATCTCGATGCCGGTCGCATCCTCGGGATTGCCGATCAGCCGATGCGCGGTCCGCAGCGCAGTGCGATCCAGCGCGCCCGAGCCCGCGACGCCCAGCGACGCGGCGCCGGATCGGCCGGCGTCCTGCAGGGTCGCCAGCAGTCCCGGCTCGGTGACGACGAAGCCGGGGGCCACCGCCTCCGGCGGGGCTGTCGCGCGCGACGCTGCGGGCGGGACGTCCGGCGCAGCGCGGAACCGCACGCGCATGCCCGGGGTGAGCAGCGCGGGGGACGCGGCATCCGGATCGAACAGCGGTGCTGCCGTGCGACCGATCAGCCTCCAGCCGCCGGGGGTCTCGCGCGGGTACGCTCCTGCGAAGCCCGCGGCGAGGCCGACCGCGCCGGCGGGCACGCGCGTGCGGGGAGTGTCCAGGCGCGGGACGTCGTACGGCCAGTCGTCGCTGACGAGGTACCCGAATCCCGGCGCGAAGCCGGTGAAGGCCACGGTCCAGGCGGCATCCGTGTGCCGGCGGACGAGCTCATCGGCCGTCAGGCCCAGCAGGGCGGCGGTGCCGGTGAGGTCGTCGCCGTCGTACGCGACGTCGATCTCGACGGTCGGGCCGTCCCCCGCCGTGCGATGCTCCGCGGCCGCGGCGGTGCGCTCGGCCCACGCCCGCGCTGCCGACAGGGGGATCGCGCGGGGGTCGACCCGCACCAGCACGGTGCGGGCGGCGGGGACGAGGTCGATCACGCCGTCGGGACGGGATGCCTCGAGCCCGGCGTGCAGGGCCAGCACGTCGTCGAGTGTCGCGGTCTCGAGCAGGAACGCGCGCTCGCCGACCGGCCGCACCCGCACGCTCACCACGGCGCGCGCACCTCGATGCCGGCGTCGTCGAGTGCGGCCCGCACCGCCCGGGCCATCTCGACCGCGGACGGCGAGTCGCCGTGCAGGCACAGCGACACGGCGTCCGCCTCGATGAGCGAGCCGTCGACGGCCTGCACGACGCCGTGACGCACGAGGCGGACGGCGCGATCGGCGACCGCGTAGGCGTCGTCGAGCAGGGCGCCCGGCGACGTGCGGGCGACGAGCCCGCCGTCAGGCGCGTAGCCGCGGTCGAGAAACGCCTCACGGACGAACGGAAGACCCACGGATGCCGCGGCCGTCGCGATCTCGCCACCCAGACCCAGCACGGGCAGCGCGCGCCCGATCAGGTCGGACTGGTCGGCGACGGCGCGGACCACCGCATCGGCCTGCCGGCGGTCTGCGGTGACGGCGTGGTACAGCGCGCCGTGCGGCTTGACGTACCGCACGTCGGCACCGGCGGCGACGAGCGCGCCGAGCTGCACGGCGACCTCCGCCGCGAGCAGGTCGGGGGCGATCGCGATCGCCGTGCGACCGAAGTCGGCGCGGTCGGGGTAGGCCGGATGTGCGCCGACGGCGACGCCGAAGCGAGCGGCCCGCACGACCGCCTCGCGCATGGAGGCGGCATCCCCCGCATGCCCGCCGCAGGCGACGCTCGCGCTCGAGATCACCGCGAACATCGCCTCGTCGTCCGCAGTGGGCACGCCGTCGACGGTCTCGCCGAGGTCGGCGTTCAGGTCGATGGCCGCCATGCCTCCACGGTAACCCCGCCGGATCCCGCCGCGCCGGGCGTTACGACTCCGTAAAGGCTGTGCACGGACGCGTGCACGACGGGCCCGCGGAAGGCAGGATGGACGAATGGCCCGCTCCACCGAACGTCCCGCGGCCGGGACGCCGCTCCTCCAGGTCCGCGACGTCGGCGTCGAGTTCCGCACCATCGATGGCCCGGTGCACGCCGTCGAGGAGGTCGACCTCGACCTCGCCGCAGGTGAGACCCTCGCCATCGTGGGCGAGTCGGGATCGGGCAAGTCGACGACCGCGATGGCGATCATCGGACTCCTCCCCGGCAACGGCAAGGTCACCAAGGGCAGCATCCTGTTCGAGGGCGAAGACCTCGTCGGGGCGCCCGAGAGCGTCATGCGCACCGTGCGGGGCGGTTCGATCGGCCTGGTGCCGCAGGACCCGATGTCGAACCTCAACCCGGTCGTCAAGATCGGCACGCAGATCGCCGAGACGCTTCTCGCCCACGGGCTCGCCACACGCAAGAACGTCGACCAGCGCGTCGTGGAGACCCTCGCCGCCGCCGGCCTGCCCAACGCCGCCGACCGGGCGAAGCAGTACCCCCACGAGTTCTCCGGCGGCATGCGCCAGCGCGCGCTCATCGCGATCGGCCTGGCCTGCAACCCCAAGCTGCTCATCGCCGACGAGCCGACGAGCGCCCTCGACGTGACGGTGCAGAAGACCATCCTCGACCAGCTCGACCGCATGACGAGCGACCTCGGCACGGCCGTCCTGCTCATCACCCACGACCTGGGGCTCGCCGCCGAGCGCGCCTCGCGCGTGGTCGTGATGAACCGCGGCCGCATCGTCGAGCAGGGCCCCGCCCGTCAGATCCTCGAGGATCCGCAGCAGCCGTACACGCAGGCGCTCGTGAAGGCGGCACCCTCCGTGGCGGCCGTGCGACTGCGGCCGGAGGTGTTCCGGAAGACGACGACGTCGCCCGCCGACACCGCGGGGCCCGATGCCGCGCCCGCCGGGACGACCGAGCCGCGCCGTCCGGAAGAGCCCGCGGCCGCGGCATCCGCCCCCGACAACATCGTCGAGGTCGAGGGACTGACCAAGGTCTACAAGGTGCGCGGCAGCAAGGACGACTTCACCGCCGTCGACGACGTGTCCTTCGCGATCCCCCGCGGCGAGACCGTGGCGATCGTGGGCGAGTCCGGCTCGGGCAAGACCACGACCGCGCGCATGATGCTCAAGGTGGTCGAGCCGACCAGCGGGTCGATCCGCTTCGACGGCCAGGACGTCGCCGCGCTCAAGGGCCGCGACCTGCGGCAGTTCCGCCAGCGCGTGCAGCCGATCTTCCAGGATCCGTACTCTTCGCTCAACCCGATGTTCTCGATCGAGCGCATCATCTCCGAGCCGCTCGAGTTCTACCGGCGCGGGTCGGGCAAGGAGCGGGCGGCGCGCGTGCGTCAGCTGCTCGACGACGTCGCGCTGCCGCAGTCGATGCTCCGGCGGTACCCGTCCGAGCTGTCGGGCGGCCAGCGGCAGCGCGTCGCGATCGCCCGCGCACTCGCGCTCTCGCCCGACCTGATCGTGTGCGACGAGCCGGTGTCGGCCCTCGATGTGCTCGTGCAGGACCAGGTCCTGCGCCTGCTGCGCGACCTCCAGCAGGAGTACGGCCTGAGCTACCTGTTCATCTCGCACGACCTCGCGGTGGTGCGCCTGATCAGCGACTACGTCTGCGTCATGAAGGACGGCGCGCTGGTCGAGGCCGCGTCCAGCGAGGAGATCTTCACCAACCCGCGCGACCCGTACACGCGCCGGCTGCTCGCGTCGATCCCCGGCAACGAGCTCGACATCGCCGTCTGACGCCTCTCGCCTGCGACACGGCCCCCGGAACCGCAGCGGTTCCGGGGGCCGTTCGCGTCGGGGTCAGCGCTTGCGGGTGCGGGGGTCCATAGCCTCGCGGAGCGCCTCGCCGAGCAGCGTGAAGCCGAGCGCGGTGATCATGATGCAGATGCCGGGCAGGAAGGCGAGCCACGGCGCGATCGCGAGCTCCGCCTGCGCGTACGTGAGCATGCGTCCCCACTCGGCCGTCTCGGGGCGGCCGCCGCCGAGACCGAGGAACGACAGGGCCGCCGCCTCGATGACCGCGGTCGCGAGACTCAGCGTGCCCTGCACGATGACGGGGCCTACAGAGTTGGGCATCACGTGGCTCATCGTGATCCGGCCGCGGCCGAGACCCAGGGTCTGCGCCGAGAGCACGTAGTCGGCGCTCCGCTGCTGCAGCATCGACGACCGCAGGAGACGCGCGAACACGGGGACCTGCGCGACACCGATGGCGATCATGACCGAGAACGGCGTCTGGCCGAGAAGTGCGGCGATGGAGACGGCGAGCAGAAGGCTCGGCACCGACAGCAGGATGTCGACGAAGCGCATCAGGATGTTGTCGACCTGTCCGCCGAACATACCGGCGATGAACCCGATCAGTATGCCGCCGATCAGGCCGAACGTCGTCGACACGACGCCGATGATCAGCGACGCCTGAGCACCCCAGATGAGCTTCGACAGCACATCGCCGCCGAAGCGGTCGAGGCCGAGCGGGAACTGCGGCAGATCCCCCGGGCCCGGGATGTGGGTGGGCGTGATGTAGGCCTGTCCCGGGAGCGCATTCGGGGGATACGGGGCGAGCCACGGCGCCAGGACGGCGACGAGGACGAAGAAGAAGACGATGACCCCACCGACCCAGGCCGAGGGGTTGTGCATCAAGCGACGGAAGACGTCGCGCCAGAAGCCACCGCCGCCCGTGCGGGCGCCGAGCAGTTCACCGTCCGTGATCGCAGTGTCGTCGACGGGACCGCCGGACGGTGCAGGAGGCAGCATTGCGGAGGTCATGCGAGACCTCCCGCCGCGGGGATCATCGTGGTCATGCGGGACCTCCCGCCATGGAGCGCGATCATGAGACCCTCACTCTCGGATCGATGAAGCTGTACGACACGTCTACCGCCAGGTTGATGAGGGCGTAGCCGATCGCGATGAAGATGATGAAGCCCTGCAGCACGGCGTAGTCGCGCTCGAAGATCGCATCGGCCATGAACTGCCCGACGCCGGGATAGGCGAACACCTTCTCGGTGAGGACCGCGCCGGAGATCAGCAGGCCGGTCTGCAGGCCGACGGTCGTCACCACGGGGAGCATCGCGTTGCGGAGGATGAAGCGATTGCGGATCGTGCCCTGCGAGACGCCCTTCGCGCGGCCGGTGCGCACGTAGTCGGAGTTCTGCACCTCGAGCACCGAGGCGCGGGTGATGCGCACGATGATCGCGAGCGGGATCGTGCCCAGCGCGATCGCCGGGAGGATCAGGTGGAGGATCGCGTCCCAGGCGGCGTCGAACTCTCCCGTGAGGATGCCGTCGAGGACGTAGAAGCCCGTGGGATGCGTCGCGTCGATGCGGGGGTTCTGGCGTCCGTCGGACGGGAGCCAGCCCAGCTGCACGGCGAAGACGTACTTGAGGATGAAGGCCAGGAAGAACACCGGGATCGTGATGCCGATGAGGCTCGCGACGACGGCGAAGTGGTCGGCGGCCTTGCCGTGGCGTCGGGCGGCCCAGTACCCGAGCGGGATGCCGAACCCGACGGCGAAGATGAGCGCCGCGATCGCGAGCTCGAGCGTCGCCGGGAAACGGAGCGCGAACTCCTCGAGCACGAGCCTGCCCGACATGATCGACGCGCCGAAGTTGCCCTGGAACAGCGAGGCGATCCAGGTGAAGTACTGCTCGATCAGGGGCCGGTCGAACCCGTAGAGCTCGTTGATCCGCTCGATGGCCTCGGGCGTCGCCTTCTCACCGAGGATGGCGACCGCCGGGCCGCCCGGGAGGGAGCGCACCCAGAGGAACAGCAGGATCGACAGGCCGAACAGGGTGGGGATGAGATACAGGACTCGTTTGCCGATGACGCGCAGCACTACACAAGACTCCGGGTTCCAGGATGAGAGGGGAACGCGGATGCCGCGGGTCAGGCGTGTGCCCGACCCGCGGCATCCGTCAGTTCGTCACTCGGTGAGGACGATCTGGTTGAACACCTCGTCGTTGACCGGGCTGGCCGGGTACGACTCGACGCGCGGGTCGAAGGCCAGCGACGGAGCGGGGTGGGCCAGCGGGACGCCGGGGTTGAACTCCGCGATCATCTCGTTGATGGCCAGGTACTGCGCCGTCTGCTCCTCGATGTCGGCTGTGCCGCGGGCCTCGGTGAGCGCATCGAACAGCTCGGGGTTGTCGAAGCCCCACTCGTTCGAGGCCTGTCCGAAGAAGACGCCGACGAAGTTGTCGGTGTCGTTGTAGTCACCGGTCCAGCCGAGCAGGTGCAGACCGTGGTCCGCGCCGCCCTGGATGCGGTCGAGGTACGCCGGGTTCCACTCGTTGCCCGCCGGAGTGACCGTGATGCCCACGGCCTCGAGCTGCGAGGCCAGGTTGGTGAAGATCTGCTCCGGGTTGGGCATGTACGGACGCGACACGTTCGTCGGGTAGTTGAACATGAGGGTCAGACCGTCGGGGTAGCCCGCCTCGGCGAGCAGCTCCTTGGCGCGCTCCGGGTCGTAGTCGTACGTCGTGACGTCCTCGTTCCAGCCCGTGACCACCGGCGGGATGAACTGCGTCGCGACCTCGGTGCCCTCGGGCAGGACCTGGGTGACCAGGGCCTCCTTGTCGATGGCGTGGTGGATCGCCTCGCGCACGAGCGGGTTCGCGAGCTCCGGAACGGCCTGGTTCATGCCGAGGTAGAGGATCGTGAACGGGTCGCGCTGCATGACGTTGTAGCCGGCCTCCTCGAGGGCGGCTGTGTCAGCGGGGGCGACGAGGTCGTAGCCGTCGATGCTGCCCGACTCGAGCGCCTGACGGCGCGCGGTGGTGTCGCTGATGGTGCGGAAAATGATCTCCTGCACCTGACCCTGCTCGCCCCAGTAGTCGGGGTAAGCCGTGAGGGTGACCTGCTCGCCCGGCGCCCACTCGTCGAAGACGAACGGACCGGTGCCGGTCGGGTGCGCGTTGGCGTACTCGCTGAGCGTGGGGGACTCCTCGGTGCCGCCCACGCCGTCGGCGTCGTACTCGGTGAGAGCCGTCGGGCTCTGCATCGAGAAGGCGGGGAGCGAGAGGGCCGCGATGAAGCCGGCGAACGGCTGCGTGAGCGTGACCGTCGCGTGCGTCTCGTCGTCGGCCGTGCAGGACTCGTAGACCGCGGTCTCGGGCGAGTCGGCGAAGCCCTTGAAGAGCGAGCCGTAGTAGTACGACAGGCTCTCGGACTGGGCGAGGCCGGTCCAGTTGTACCAGCGCTCGAAGTTCGCGCAGACGGCTTCGGCGTTGAAGTCGGTGCCGTCGTGGAAGGTGACACCCTCCTTCAGCGTGAAGGTGTACGACAGACCGTCCTCGGACTGCTCCCAGCTCTCGGCGAGGAGCGGGGCGGGGTCGGCCGTTCCCGGCTCGACACCCACGAGTCCCTCGAAGATCTGACGCGCGACGCGGAAGGTCTCGCCGTCGCTGGCGAAGGCGGGGTCGAGACCCGAGGGGTCGTTGGATGCCGCGAAGACGAACGTCGAGTCGACGTCGCTCGCCTCGCCGGTCTCGCCGCCGCCGCCGCGCTCGCTGGCGCAGGCGGTGAGGACGACGGCGCCGATGGCGACCGCCGCGGCGCCCGCGAGAAGGCGCCTCTTCGAAGTGTGGAGCATGTGCTGTGCACCTTCCAGGTCATGTGGGCGCCGCTCACGACTTCGTGCAGGCGAGGCGTGGGGTGCCCTCAGGGGGTGTGATGCATCGACGCTACCTGGACGCGGACGCTGCGGCGATTACACCTATGTCTCGATTATGTTTCGACCGCGCAGACGTCCAGCGGCTCAGCGATGTGCTCGGGGGCGACGCCGTCGTGGGTGCAGATGTGTCAATCCGGACCCGGAGCCGCGGTCGGACCGCGCTAACGTGAGGGTCATGGCACGCGGGGGGAACGAGGCATCCGCTCCCTCGGCGCGTCTGCTCGACGGGACCATCGCCTCGGTCGTCCCCTCGGCGTTCGGCGGCGGATGGGAGCTCGACGTCGACGGCACGCCCCAGTCGCATGTCGACCTCGACGACCCCACCCACCTGCACTTCGAGTACGTGGCGCGCATGGGCGCGGTGATCGACAGACTGCGCATGCCGGGCCAGCCACTCACCGCGATCCATCTCGGTGCCGGCGCCCTCACGATCCCCCGGTACGTCGAGGCGACGCGGCCGGGCTCGCGGCAGCAGGTCGCCGAGCTCGAGCCGGCGCTGTGGGACCTCGTGCGCGAGAATCTTCCGCTCCCGCGCGGGGCATCGATCCGCGTGCGGATCGGCGACGCCCGCGCGGTGCTGGGCCGCCTGCCCGCGGGGCTGGTCGGCGCGGCCGACCTCGTCGTGTCCGACGTCTACTCGGGCGCCCAGACGCCCGCCCACCTCACCACCGTGGAGTTCTACACCGAGGCTGCGCGCTTCCTCGCGCCCGACGGCGTGCTGCTGGTCAACGTCGCCGACGGCGCCGGGCTCGCCTTCGCCCGCCGCCAGGTCGCGACGGTCGCGGCGGTGCTCGATCACGTCATCGTGCTCGCCGAGGTGCAGACGCTGAAGGGTCGTCGCTTCGGCAACCTCGTGATCGCGGCATCCCGAGCTCCCCTCCCCACGGAGTGGCTGCCGCGCCTCATGGCGGCCGGTCCCCACCCCGCGAAGGTGGCACAGGGCGCCGAGGTCGTCGAGTTCGCCCGCGGCGCCCGGGTCGCGACCGACGGCGACGCGACGGACTCGCCGAAGCCGTCGTCGTCGCTGTTCGACCGCTGACCGTCGCTTTCGACGGCGGTGGGATGCCGCGCCCCGGCGTGGCACGGCCGGACAGCGCTCCCCCGGCGGCACACTGGATCCAGCGAGCTGACCGTGTGCGAAGGGAGTCGCTGTGAGCTACATCCGCGGGTACGACCCCGACACCCTCCGCGAGAAGGTGGATCCCCGTCAGTGCAAGGAGCGCCTCGACGAGATCGGCGAGCAGCGCAGCCTTCCGGCCCTGCTCGAGCGCGTGTGGCTGCTGAAGGTGCTCGACCGCACCGAGGACGCCCTCGTCGTCTCGGAGCAGTCGGTGCGCGTCGCCCGCATGGCCGGCACCCGCAAGGACCTCCTGCGCGCCCGCATCCTGCACGCCTCGGTGCTGCAGACGCGCGGTGCGTACGCCGCGGCCGACCAGGAGCTCACGACCTGCGCCGAAGAGGCTGACGGCCAGGGCTGGGCCGGCATCGCCGCGTTCGCCTACCAGCACCGCGGCCGCACGCACTACGAAGCCGGCGACTACGAGTCGGCGCGACGGGACTTCAAGCGGGCGCTGTTCCTGCGCCAGGAGTCCGGAGCGCCCGACGACCAGCTCGAGTCCACGCTGCTCGCCATCGATGCCGCCGACCGGCGCCGGGCCGCGGCATCCGTCGCCAGCTGACTGTCGCAGCCACCCCCTACTCTCGCGTTCATGTCGGACCTGCATCGCGTGCGTCTCTGGGCTGAGGCGCTCATCTCGACCCACCTCGACGACTCATGGTCGTTCGGGTTCGACAACGCCAAGCGCCGTGCCGGACTGTGCGACTACACGAGCCGTCGCATCAGCGTCTCGCGCTACCTCGCGGCACGCCACGACGACGACACCAACCACCAGACGCTGCTGCACGAGGTGGCCCACGCGCTCGCCGGGCCGGCCGCGGGTCACGGCGCCAAGTGGAAGGCCGTCGCCCGCGACCTCGGCTATGTGGGCGGCACCACCCACCACGGCGAGACGGCCACCGAGCTCGCGCCGTGGGTGGGCGTGTGCCCGGCCGGGCACGTCGCGTACCGGCACCGCCGCGCCACCCGTCCGACCTCGTGCGCGAAGTGCGCGCCGCGCTTCGACGAGCGGTTCGCCTTCACATGGACGCGGCGCGAGATCACCCCCGCGACGCGCCTGGCGGCGATGACCCCGCGCTGACCCGGGAGGGCGCGGCGGGAGTCGCGGCGGCGGGCGCCCAGGCGCGGGGTCCTGGTGTCAGAAGGCTCCGAACGCGCCCTCGCGAAGGACGGGCACGACGGATGCCGCGTCCACGGCGGCTGCGGCGAGCACCTCGTCCCGCCGTCCCGCCGCCTCGAGCTCGCGGCCGGAGCCGCTCGCGGTGACGAGGTGCCGTGCGGCGCCGCGCAGCGCCCGGAACCCCTCGCCCGCGACCGCGGCGTCGGGCGATGAGTGATCGATGCCGAGGTCGGCGAGCGCGTCGACGACGGCTCCCGCGCCGAGCAGGTCTTCGACGGCGAAGCGCAACGGGGCGACGGCGTCGGCCGAGACCCGCTCCCCGCAGGGGATGACGGCGATGCTCGTGCGGTCCCCGCGCTCGTACTGGATCGCCATGATCGCGCGCGCCACGGCGGACGCGTTGCGCAGGCCGCCCAGGAGCACGGTGGCGCCCGATCCGGCCGCGGCCTCGGCGACGGCCGCGCCGTTGATGGAGACGGCGTGGGCCGCGGCATCCAGTTCCACCGTCCTGCCGTTCTCGACGGCCTGGATGACCGTCGACGAGAACCGGAGCACGTCGACCACCACGATGACGTCGCTGGGCGCGACGCGCACGAGACCGTCGACGCCCCAATCGAGACGCACCTGGTAGGAGGACTGGTCGAACAGGTGCCCGGGCATCCCTCCAGCGTACGGCGGCGCGTGTCGCACCTCCGCCCGCCGGGGCGCCCGCGGTGCACGGTGCGAGACTGGAGCATGCGCATTCTGCTCAAGCTCGTGATCGACTGCGACGCCGACGCCGCGTGGCGGGCCCTCCACTCGCCCCGCGCGGTGGCGGAGCTCTACGGCCCCGCGCTCGGGTTCGAGCCGCTCGTACCCGACGGGCTGCCGACGGCATGGTCGCCGGGCGACGACGTGCCCGTGCAGCTCTCGGCCTTCGGTGTGCCGTCCGGCCGCCAGCTGATCCACGTGAGCGAGCGCATGGTCGACGAGGCGGCGGGCCCGGTGCGTATCTTCCGTGACAGCGGCATCCCGCTCACCGGTCCCCTCGCCAGCCTCGACGTGTGGGACCACCAGATGGCGGTCTCGCCCGCGCCGGGCGAACCGTCCAAGACACTCTGGCGCGACCGGCTCGTGATCGGCGGGCCGACGGCCCCCGCGCTCTGGCCGGTTCTGTGGGGCATGTGGCAGTGGCGCGCCGCCCGCATCCGCACCCTCGCTCCGAGCTGGGCCCACGACCCCGAGGCCGAGGCCGACGCCGACGCCGACGCCGCGATCTGACAGCGCCGGCTCCCGGAACGAGGCGAGCGGATGCCGCGGCCGAAGCCTGGCCGCGGCATCCGGGGTCCCTCGCGGACGGCTCAGTCGGCGAGCGCCTCGATCGGGGCGACCCGCGTCGCCAGGCGCGTCGGAACGACCGCGGCGACGAGTGTGAGCACGGCGGTCGCGACCACGATGAGCGCGATGGGCAGCCACGGCACCGCCGGGGCGACGAACGTGGGCGACTGCCACGCCGGGGGGACGGCGACCGAGCCGAGCACGGACTGCGCTCCGGCCCATCCGTAGACCGTGCCCAGCACCAGCCCGGTGACGACGGCCGCGATCGTGATGTGCGCGGCCTCGAGCATCACCATGCGACGCACCTGACTGGTCGAGACGCCGAGCGAGCGCAGCAGCCCGAGCTCGCGGCGGCGCTGCACGACGCCGATCGTCAGGAGGTTGACGAGTCCCACGGCGGCGATGACCGCCGAGACGGCGACGAGACCCATCATGATGCCGGCGAACATGTCGAGCAGAGCCTCGAAGTCGCGATCGATCTCGCCGCCGCCGGACGCGGCGACGACCGCCTTCACTGTCTCGAGAGCCACCGCGAACATCGTGACGAGCGTCACACCGATGACGACGCCGATCGCCATGCGGCTCGATCGCTCCGGGTAGCGCAGGGCGTTCTCGGCCGCGAGTCGCGAGGTCGCCGAGTCGCCGAACAGGCGGCCGACCAGGCGCAGCACCGGCGGCATGACCATCGTCGAACCCAGCACGAGGCCGGTGAACGACAGCAGCCCGCCGAAGAACGCGACCACCACGCCGAGGGGCGAGACCAGACCGAGCACGATGCCCGCCGCCAGCAGCGCAGCGCCCGAGGCGAACAGGCCGATCGCGGCTCCGTTGCGCCCCCTGCGGCGGGCGTACGAGTCGTGGGATGCCTCGACCGACCCACCGAGCGCCTGCAGCGGCGTCACGGTCAGCACACGTCGCGACCCCACCCAGGCCGCGGCCCACGTGGTGAGCACCACGATGATCGCCGGGATGGCGAGCACCGCCTGCACGACCGAGTAGCCGACGTCGGGAACCCCGAGGACCGCCTCGGCGAGCGCGATGCCCGCGGCCGCCGCGAGCATCCCGGCGAGGAGGCCGACGACGGCGCCGATCGCGCCGATGACGAGACCCTGACGGGCGATCTCGTTGCGCTGCGAGTACGCCGATGCTCCGATCAGACGCATCAAGGCGATGCGCCGGGTGCGGCCCGCCACGATCGTCGAGAACGTGTTGGCGGTCACGATCGCGGCGACGTACACGGCGACGCCCACGAGGATCACCGTCATGATCACGAGCACCGCGGCCAGCGTCTCGCTGTCGCCGATGTACGGGTCGGCGTCCATGATCGCCGCGAGATACCCCGTCGCGGTGAGGAGCAGTGCGCCGAAGGCGCTCGAGATAGCGGCGACGAGGATGCTCGCACCCATGCCGCGCTCGCGCAGCCACGCGAGGGGGCGCGCGGCCGGGGGCTGCGGCATCCGCTCGACTCGTTCCGGTGCGGTGACCGCGGTCATGACGCCACCGCCGGCTCGCTGGTGCCGAGCTCGCTCGCGAGCATGTACGCCGAGATCTCCTCGGCGGTCTGACGCGGCTTGTCGGCGACGATGCGTCCGTCGCCGAGGAAGAGCACGCGGTCGGCGTGGCTCGCGGCGATCGGGTCGTGCGTCACCATCGCGATGGACTGGCCGTGATCGCGGCTGGCGGCCGCGAGGAGGCCGAGCACCTCGCGGCCGGTGCGCGAGTCGAGGTTGCCGGTGGGCTCGTCGGCGAAGACCAGGTCGGGCGCCGTCGCGAGGGCGCGGGCGATGGCCACGCGCTGCTGCTGGCCGCCCGAGAGCTCGTGCGGCCGGTGCCGCAGCCGCGGCGTGAGGCCGAGCGCCTCGATCAGGCCGTCGATGCGGGCCTTCTCGAGAGCCGTCGGACGGCGTCCGTCGAGGTCGAACGGCAGCAGGATGTTGCCCAGCGCGTCGAGCGTCGGCACGAGGTTGAACGCCTGGAACACGAAGCCCACGCGACGGCGGCGCAGGATCGTGAGCTCGAGGTCGGAAAGGCCGGTGATATCGGTGTCGCCGATCCACGCGCGACCCGAGCTCGGGGCATCCAGTCCCGCCATGATGTGCATGAGCGTCGACTTGCCCGAGCCGGACGGCCCCATGATCGCGGTGAACTCGCCGCGGCGGATGCCCACCGACACCTCATCCAGTGCGCGGACGGTGCTCTCGCCGCGGCCGTAGGTCTTCGTGAGCTGCTGGACCCGCGCCGCGAGCCCCAAGTCGGTCGATGTGATCTCCATGCCTTCGACGCTACGAACGGCAGGCGGGGCGGCGCGTCGGCCTGGCGAGGCATCCGGGTACATCTGCAGGATGATCTCTTCCGCGCGCCGGGGCACGGGTCTAGGGTCGCGGCAGGCCACCGATCACGAGGAGATCCGATGCCCGCCACGCCCCTGCCGCCGAGCGGCGACCTGCCCGCCGGGCCGAAGACGTGCGACGCCGGCGGGATGATCGAGATCCATCGGCTCTTCCGGCGCACGTTCGGCGAGGGCCCGGACCTGGTGCGCGGCGTCGCCCCCGGCGACACCGCACACGCGGCCGCGGTCGCCACGCAGCTCGAGACGCTGTCGATCGCGCTGCACACGCATCACGAGGGCGAGGACGAGCGCTTGTGGACCGCGCTCGACGAGCGGGCGCCGTCGTGCGCGACGCACGTCGCACGCATGAAGGAGCAGCACGCCGAGATGCTCGTGCACCTCACCGCCCTCGACGGGGCACTGCCGGCCTGGCGTGCGTCAGCGTCGGAGGCGGACTCGGTGCCCGTGCTCGCGGCGCTCGACGGGATCAACGCCGCCCTCGCGGTGCACCTCCCCGATGAGGAGGCGAACATCGTGCCCGTCATGGAGCGCACGATCACCGAGGAGGAGGTCGAGTGGTTCGCCGAGCACGGACGCAAGGCCGTGCCGAAGGGGCAGACCTGGCAGCAGCTCGGCGAGATCCTCGCGTCGCAGCCCGACGGCGGCGACGCCTGGCTGCGCACGCACATGCCGGTGCCCGGCCGGCTCGCGTGGCGCCTGATCGGCCGGCGCCGGTACGCCAAGCACCGCGCCGTCCTCGAGGGTCGCTGACCCCGCGGCGCGGGCCGGACGGCGCAGGGCAGCCGACCGCGCGGAGCACATCAGCGGTCCGGACAACGCTACGGCGCCCGCCGCAGGCCGCCCGGGCGCAGCCCGGGTGCCGCTGCTACGCCAGGCCGTGCTCGAAGGCGAACACCACCAGCTGCACGCGGTCGCGCAGGCCGAGCTTGGTCAGGATGCGGCTGATGTGCGTCTTCACCGTCGCCTCCGACAGGAACTCCCGGGCCGCGATCTCGGCGTTCGACAGGCCGCGGGCGGCGAGCGCGAAGATCTCGCGCTCGCGCTCGGTGAGCCCACCGTAGGCGGGCGGAACGGGCCGGGGTGCGGCATCCGCGAAATGAGCGAACAGGTCACGGGTGGCGGATGCCGCGATCACGGCCGATCCCGAATGCACGGTGCGGATGGCGGCGAGCAGGAATTCGGGGTCGGCGTCCTTCAGCAGGAATCCGCTGGCGCCCTGTCGGATCGCGCGGGCCGCGGCCTCGTCGAGGTCGAACGTCGTGAGCATGACGATGCGCGGAGGCTCGGGGTCGGCGAGCAGCTCGGCCGTGGCGGTCAGGCCGTCCATGACCGGCATGCGGATGTCCATCAGCACCACGTCCGGGCGGGCGGAGCGGACCACGTCGAGCGCCTCACGTCCGTCGGACGCCTCGGCGACGACCTCGAGGTCGGCCTGCGAATCGACCAGCATGCGGATGCCGGCGCGGAACAGCGCCTGGTCGTCGACGAGTGCGACGCGGATCATCGGGCCTCCCCCGGTCGTGCGCAGAATCGGAGATCATGGGCGGCACGCCGGGCCGCGACATCCGTCACCGGCGTGTCGTGGACGATCTCCGCCGTTACGTCGCATGGACCCCGGCTCACGTGGCCGCCCCGATCGGAAGCGAGGCGCGCACGACGAATCTCGCACCCTCGGCTGTCGCGGCGAGGCTGCCGCCCACGAGCTGAGCCCGCTCCCGCATGCCGATCACGCCGTGGCCCGCGGCGGGCGGCGCCGCCGGCTCCGCGACGCCGTTGCCGACCTCGAGCTCGACTCGCGCGGGGTGCCACGCGAGCCGCACGTCGACGGTGCCGCCGTCGCCGTGGCGCAGTGCGTTGGTGAGCGCCTCCTGCAGGATGCGGTACACCGCCAGCTGCACGCCGGTTGGCGGTTCGCCGCTCGGCGCCGGATCCACGTCGACGCGCAGGTCGACGCCGGCCGCGCGCACCTGGGCGTAGAGCGCCTCGAGGTCGGCGAGCGTCGGCTGCGGCCCGTCGGCCTGACTGTGGCGCAGCTGCGTCAGCAGCAGCCGCACATCGGCGAGCGCGGTGCGTGCGGTGGTCGAGATCGTGGCGAGCGTGGCCGTCGCGACCGAGGGATCGGATGGTCTCGACACACCGGCTTCGCCGGCAGTCGACGCGGCGGACGCGATGGCATAAAGCGCCCCGTCGGCCTGGGCGATCACCACCGCGAGCGAGTGGGCGACGACGTCGTGCATATCGCGGGCGATCCGCACGCGCTCCTGCTCGACGACGGCCTCGGCCTCGGCGCGCTCCTGCGCCCGGCGGTTCTCGCGCGCCCGCAGCGACGTGCGCACGAGGGCGCCGACCGTCCACGACAGCAGCAGCGCGAACCCGGCCGCCACGAGCACCGCCAGCGCGATCGGAATGGTGCTCCACGTCACGCCGCTGCCCGACCCGAAGTACGGCCCGATCGCGAGGTACACCGTGATGACGACGGCGCCGAGGAACGACGAGGCGAAGCCCAGCCAGAACACCCGCTGCGTGCCGTACGCGGCCGTCGCGTAGAGCACCGCGAAGATGGCGACGTCGGCGACCCCCGGGGGCCGGCCGAACGACATCTGCGCGATCGCGGCCAGCCACGCCACCCCGAGCGCGATGCCCGGCGACAGCCGTCGCACCGCCAGCGCGGCCGCGAGCAGCAGCGTCATGACGACCGCCGACAGCAGGCCGAACGAGAATCCGTTGAGCGGGTCCGTGTACTGGATCTCCAGCGGCAGTGCGATCGCCGCGAACAGCCCAGCGACCACCACGTCGACGAGGAGCTGGTACGGCTTCAGGCTGCGGAACACCGTTTCACGGTACGCGAGAGCGGATGCCGCGGCATCCGTCCCGAGATGTACAGCGCCGGTGCGGGCATCCGTCCCGGGATGCAGCGGCCCGCGAGCGCCAGCACTCCTATGGTCTGCCCAGCCGACCATTGCGGCGCGCGGGACGAGGCTTTACTGTCGCGTCACAGGCCGAAACCGACGGGAAACGTCGAGTCGACAGGATCAGGGGCAAGGCAGCCCCCAGGTCTCGCCCCGTCGGTCCCAGCCCGAGGGACCTCGATCGAGCACGGACGGAGACAACATGACGACGGTACGAGCGGCTATTTCGCAGACTTCCTGGACAGGTGACAAGGAGTCGATGCTCGATAAGCACGAGGGATTCGCGAGGGATGCCGCGGCCCAGGGTGCGCAGGTCGTGTGCTTCCAGGAGCTGTTCTACGGGCCGTACTTCGGCATCACGCAGGACAAGAAGTACTACCGCTTCGCGGAGCAGGCGGACGGGCCGATCGTGCAGCGCTTCGCGTCGGTCGCGAAGGAGCTCGGAACGGTCATGGTGCTGCCGATCTACGAAGAGGCCGAGACCGGCGTGTACTACAACACCTCGGTGCTGGTCGACGCGGACGGCAGGATCCTCGGCAAGTACCGCAAGCACCACCTGCCGCACCTCGACCGGTTCTGGGAGAAGTTCTACTTCCGTCCGGGCAACCTCGGCTACCCGGTGTTCGACACCGCGGTCGGGCGGATCGGGATGTACATCTGCTACGACCGGCACTTCCCCGAGGGATGGCGCGAGCTCGGCCTCGCCGACGCGCACATGGTCTTCAACCCGAACGCCACCAAGCCCGGGCTGTCGAACCGGCTCTGGGAGGTCGAGGGCCCCGCCGCCGCCGTCGCGAACGGCTACTTCGTGCTGCAGCCGAACCGCGTCGGGCGCGAGGACAACGAGTACGGCGACCTCGCCGTCGACTTCTACGGCACGAGCCAGGTGATCGACCCGCGCGGCAACTTCGTCGGCGAGCGCGGCTCGGGCGACAGCGAGGAGCTGCTCGTGCGCGACCTCGACCTGAACATGGTGCAGGAGATGCGCGACGACTGGCAGTTCTACCGCGACCGCCGGCCCGACTCCTACACCCGGATCGCGAAGCCGTGATGCCCGCGATGCCTGCGATACCCGCGAGCCCTCTCACCCCCTGCTCCCCTGTCACGAAGTGTCGTCGAGGACGACAGTTCGTGACAGGCGAGCTTCGGGCCTCGACGAAGAAAGAGGACTGACATGACCACCACACTCATCACCGGCGGAACCGTCGTGTCCGCCACCGGCCGCAGCCAGGCCGACGTGCTCATCGACGGCGAGACCATCGCCGCCGTGCTGGCACCGGGCTCGCAGCTGCTGGGAACCGACCTGTCGACATCGGTCGACACCGTCATCGACGCCACGGGCAAGTATGTGATCCCGGGCGGCATCGACGCGCACACGCACATGGAGCTGCCGTTCGGCGGCACCGCTGCGTCCGACACGTTCGAGACGGGCACGCGGGCCGCGGCGTGGGGCGGGACGACGTCGATCATCGACTTCGCCGTTCAGAAGTACGGCGAGCGCGTGCAGGACGGACTGGCCGCCTGGCACGAGAAGGCCGCCGGCAACTGCGCGATCGACTACGGGTTCCACCAGATCATCGGCGGGGTCGACGACGACTCGCTCGCCGCGATGCGGGGCCTCCTCGACGAGGGCGTCTCGAGCTTCAAGCTCTTCATGGCGTACCCCGGAGTGTTCTACTCCGACGACGCGCAGGTGCTGAAGGCGATGCAGGTGTCCGCCGAGACCGGCCTGCTCACGATGATGCACGCCGAGAACGGCCCCGCCATCGACGTGCTCGCCGCGCAGCTGGCCGAGGCCGGCAAGAAGGCGCCGTACTACCACGGCATCGCCCGGGCCTGGCAGATGGAGGAGGAGGCGACGCACCGCGCGATCATGCTCGCCAACCTCACCGGCGCGCCCCTGTACACGGTGCATGTGAGCGCCAAGCAGGCGGTCGACCAGATCGCCTGGGCGAGAGACCAGGGCTGGAACGTCTTCGGCGAGACCTGTCCGCAGTACCTGTACCTGTCGCTCGAGGAGCAGCTCGGCGGGTTCAGCGAGGAGTGGGGCCAGTTCGAGGGCGCGAAGTGGGTGTGCTCGACGCCGCTGCGCAGCCGCGACGAGGGCCACCAGCACCACATGTGGCAAGCGCTGCGCACGAACGACATCCAGATGGTCTCGACCGACCACTGCCCGTTCTGCATGAAGGGCCAGAAGGAGCTCGGACTCGACGACTTCCGCGCGATCCCCAACGGGATCGGCTCGGTCGAGCACCGCATGGACCTCATGTACCAGGGCGTCGTGACCGGCAAGATCACCCTCGAGCGCTGGGTAGAGCTCACGAGCACGACCCCGGCCCGCATGTTCGGTCTGTACGGACGGAAGGGCGTGATCCAGCCGGGCGCCGACGGAGACGTCGTCGTGTACGACCCGAATGGGCACACGACGATCTCGGCGGCATCCCACCACATGAACATGGACCACTCCGCATGGGAGGGATTCGAGATCGACGGCCATGTCGACACCGTCATCTCGCGCGGCAAGGTCGTCGTCGACGGCGGCGCCTACCTCGGCGCCAAGGGCGACGGCCGGTTCCTCACGCGCGGCCTGTCGCAGTACCTCATCTGACATCGCCGATCGAGGAGCGGAGCGTATCGAGATCATGGACTTCGGAGTCGTCCTTCAGACCAACCCGCCCGCCGCGCGCACCGTGCAGCTCGCACAGCTCGCGGAGGCCCACGGCTTCAGCCACGTGTGGACCTTCGACTCGCACCTGCTGTGGGAGGAGCCGTACGTCATCCACTCGGCGATCCTCAACGCGACCAAGCGCGTGACCGTCGGTCCGTTCGTGACGAACCCGGCGACCCGGGACTGGACGGTGACGGCATCCGTCTTCGCCACCCTCAACGAGCTGTACGGCAACCGCACGATCTGCGGCATCGGACGGGGCGACTCGGCGGTGCGCGTGACCAACGGCAAGCCGGTCACGATGTCGGAGCTGCGCGAGTCGATCCACGTGATCCGCGAGCTCGCGAACTCGCGGCCGGTCGAGTACAAGGGCGCCACCCTGCAGTTCCCGTGGAGCCGCGGGTCGGAGCTCGAGGTCTGGGTCGCCGCATACGGCCCGCTCGCGCTCAAGCTCACGGGAGAGGTGGGCGACGGGTTCATCCTGCAGCTGGCGGATGTCGACATCGCCGCGTGGATGATCAAGACGGTGAGGGATGCCGCGGCCGCCGCCGGCCGCGACCCCGACGCCATCTCGTTCTGCGTCGCCGCGCCGATGTACATCGGAGACGACTGGCATCACATGCGCGAGCAGTGCCGGTGGTTCGGCGGGATGGTGGGCAACCACGTCGCCGACATCGTCGCGAAGTACGGCGAGCACGGCGCCGTGCCCGACGCGCTCACCGACTACATCGCGGGACGCCAGGGGTACGACTACAACACCCACGGCAAGGCCGACAACGACCACGTCGACTTCGTTCCCGACGAGATCGTCGACCGGTTCTGCATCCTGGGCACCGCCGACGAGCACATCGCCAAGCTGGAGCAGCTGCGCGCCCTCGGCGTGACCCAGTTCGCGGGCTACCTCCAGCACGACAACAAGGAGGAGACGATGCGGGTGTACGGCGAGACCGTCATCCCCGCGCTCTCGGCCCACGTCACGGCGAAGGCATGACGAGCACCGCCGGCATCGAGACCCAGATCGCCGCGCCGGGCGATCCGGCTCATCCGGCGCGCGCCCCGCGTCCGCGCCCGCGCCGCTCCGGTCTCGCGTGGCTGTGGGGGATCGTCGGCGTCGCGGCGGTCGTGATCGTCTGGGAGCTGTACAAGTGGCTCGCGCCCGAGGACGGCGTGGTCGTCGCCGGGCTGCGCATCCTGCCGCGCACGACCGACCTGGCCATGCCCCACGTGTGGGTGATGGTGGGCCGGCTGTTCGAGCCCGTCACCCGGCAGGAGGGCGCTCCGCCGCTGTGGGGCGTCATCGCGCTCGGCGCGCTGACGACCCTGGGCATCGCGGCGGTGGGCTGGGTCGTCGGGATGATCGTGGGCTTCGCGTTCGCCCTGCTCATGCAGCGCTGGCGCCTCGCCGAGTGGGGCCTGCTCCCCTGGATCATCCTCAGCCAGACCGTGCCGCTCATCGCGTTCGCGCCGATCGTCAAGAGCTGGGGATCGCGCATCGAGATCGGCGGCTGGGAGTGGCAGGACTGGATGTCGGTCGCCCTGATCGCGTCGTACCTCGCCTTCTTCCCGATCGCCGTCGGGGCCCTGCGCGGCCTGCAGTCCCCCGATCGCATCCACACCGAGCTCATGCACACCTACGCCGCCGGGTACTGGCCGACGCTCGTGAAGCTGCGACTGCCGGCATCCGTCCCCTACCTGCTCCCCGCACTGAGACTCGGCGCGGCGAACGCCGTCATCGGCGCGGTCGTCGCCGAGGTCTCGACCGGACTGCAGGGCGGCATCGGACGCCTGCTGATCCAGTTCGCCGGCCAGGCGTCGGGCGACCCCGCGAAGGCCTGGAGCCCGATCTTCGGCGCGGTCGCGCTCGGCCTGGTCGCGGCGGGCTCCGTGGCGCTGCTGGGCGTGTTCCTGAAGGACTACCGACGAGGAGAGGCGGCCTGATGACCGATACGGCGACGAGCGTGGAGCCCGTGACCCGGGCGGCCGCGGTGAGCGTGCACGGGGCGTCGAAGGTGTTCCCTTCGAAGGCCGGCGACGTCACTGCGCTCGACGGCATCGAGCTCACGGTCGCCGAGGGCGAGTTCGTCTCGCTCATCGGACCATCGGGATGCGGCAAGTCGACGCTGCTGCGACTCATCGCCGACCTCGACGCGGCGACGGCGGGCACGGTCGAGGTGTTCGGCAAGCCCGCGCATCGCGCCCGGCGCGACCAGGACTACGGCATCGCGTTCCAGCAGGCCGGGCTCCTCCCGTGGCGCACGGTCGCCGCGAACATCGCCCTGCCGCTCGAGCTGCACGGCGTCGGGGCCGCCGAGCGCAAGGAGCGGGTCGCCCGGCTCGCCGAGCTGGTGGGTCTGTCGGACTTCGCCGACCGGCATCCCGATCAGCTCTCCGGCGGCATGCAGCAGCGCGTCGCCATCGCGCGCGCCCTGGCCGAGCAGCCGCGACTGCTGCTGATGGACGAGCCGTTCGGCGCGCTCGACGAGATGACCCGCGAGCGCATGCAGGCCGAGCTGTCGCGCATCGCCGCGGAGACGGGCGCCGCCGTGGTGTTCGTGACCCACTCGATCCCGGAGGCGGTGTTCCTGTCGGATCGTGTGGTCGTCATGTCGCCGCGTCCGGGACGGATCACCGACGTCATCGAGACGGGATTCGGAGCGGATGCCGCACGCGACGAGTCACTGCGCGAGACACCGGCCTTCTTCGCCAAGGTCACCGCGGTGCGCGAGGCCCTGCACGGCGTGCCGCCCGCGCGACCGGGTGGCGCCGCGCCCCGCGGTGCGGAGGAGCGATGACCACCGTGCGGTCGGCGCCGCGGGCGGGATGGAGCCCGGCCGCCGAGCGGCGCCTGCGGGTGATCGCGCCGATCGTGGTCGGTCTGCTCGGACTCGCGCTGTGGCAGGTCCTGGTGACGGTCGTCGGCGTCTCGGACTACCTGCTCCCGAGCCCCGCGGCGATCCTGCAGCAGCTCGTCGAGTTCTGGCCGGCCATCCTGCAGGCCACCGTCATCACGGGGACGAACGCGCTCCTCGGACTCGTCGTCGGCACACTGCTCGCGATCCTGCTGGCTGCGCTCGCGGCGCGCTGGCGCGTCGTCGACAGGATGTCGGCGCCGATCGTCGCGTCGCTCGCGGTCGTGCCGATCGTGGCGCTGGCTCCGGTGCTCAATTCGATGTTCGGCGCCGACAGCCAGTTCGGCCGCCAGGCCATCGCCGCGCTCGCCGCATTCGTGCCCGTGTTCGTCAACACCCTGCGGGGCCTCCGCCAGACCCGGCCCGTCCACCGCGACCTGATGCACGTGTACGCGGCCTCGGGGTCGCAGACGTTCCGTCTCGTCACCCTGCCCACCGCCGTGCCGTACCTGATGACCGGCATCCGCATCGCGAGCTCGCTCGCGGTGATCTCCGCCCTCGTCGCCGAGTACTTCGGCGGGCCGCGGGGCGGTCTCGGCACGTTCATCGCGACGTCCGCGGCGACGAGCGCCTATGCGCGCGCGTGGGCCTACGTCGCCGCGGCGATCGCCCTGGGTCTCGTCTTCTACCTCGCGACGGCGCTGCTGGAGTGGCTCGTGCTCCGCCGCATCCCGACCGGAGGGGCGCGATGATGCGCCGCCTCGCACGACGTCCTCGCCCCTGCGAGGCCGGCAATGCACCACCGCAGCGACTCCCCGTGAGGGGACGGAAAGGAACGACATGAGACACAGCACACGTCGCGCGCTCGCAACGGGCGCGTTCGCCCTGTCGGCCGCGCTCCTGCTCGCCGGATGCTCCGGCGGCGGGGACAGCCCCGACGCGAGCGGCGACCCGGACAGCGGCGAGCTGACACCGGTCAAGCTCCAGCTCCAGTGGCTGCCGCAGGCCCAGTTCGCCGGCTACTTCGCCGCGATCGATCAGGGGTACTTCGAGGAGGAGGGGCTGGAGGTCGAGATCATCCCGTCCGGCGGCGACATCGTCCCCCAGGACGCGCTGGCCAACGGCGACGTCGACTTCGCGATCGCCTGGGTGCCCAAGGTGCTCGGTTCGATCGAGGCGGGCGCCAACCTCACCGACATCGCCCAGATCTTCCAGCGCTCGGGAACGCTCCAGGTGTCGTGGGCCGACTCCGGCATCGAGTCCGTCGCCGACTTCGAGGGCAAGACGATCGGCTCCTGGGGCTTCGGCAACGAGTGGGAGATCTTCGCGGCCATGGCGGCGGAGGGCCTCGACTCGACCACCGTGCAGATCATCACGCAGGACTTCAACATGAACGCGTTCCTGCAGGGCGACATCGACGCCGCGCAGGCGATGACCTACAACGAGTACGCGCAGCTGCTCGAGACGGTGAACCCCGACACCGGCGAGCTCTACCAGCCCGAGGACTTCAACGTCATCAGCTACGAAGACACCGTCGGCGCCATGCTCCAGGACGCGATCTGGGCCGACACCGAGCGGCTCGAGAGCGACGAGGCGTACGCCGACACGGCGGTCGCCTTCCTGAAGGCCGTCGTCAAGGGCTGGGTGTACGCACGGGACAACCCCGAGGAGGCAGCCCTTCTCACGATCGAGAACGGTTCGGCGTGGGGTCCGAGCCACGAGCTGTGGATGATGAACGAGATCAACAAGCTGATCTGGCCGTCGGCAGACGGCATCGGCATCATCGACGAGACCGCGTGGCAGCGGACCGTGGACGGCGCGCTTTCGGCCGTCAACGAGACCGGTGCCCACCTCATCACCGAGGAGCCGCCGGCGAGCGCCTGGTCGAACGAGTACATCCAGCAGGCGCTGGACGAGCTCGAGGCCGACGGCATCGACCTCACGGGTGAGTCCTTCACGCCCATGGACGTCGTCCTCGAGGAGGGCGGCAACTAGCGGCACCCCGGACGTTTCGTTCGCTTCGCTCGTTCATCGACCGGGATCGTCGGTTGACCCCCGGTCGATGAGCGACGAGCGTAGCGAGGAGACGAATACGCACTCATCCCCAGGAGGACAGATGTCCGACGACCTCGACGCCACGGCGAAGCAGCTCGACCGCGACCACGTCTTCCACTCGTGGTCGGCGCAGGCGGGCCTCGATCTGCCCGTCATCGCCGGCGGATCCGGCACCGTCGTGTGGGACCACGCCGGCAACCGGATGCTCGACTTCTCCAGCCAGCTGGTGAACGTTAACATCGGGCACCAGCATCCCGCCGTCGTCGCGGCCATCCAGCAGCAGGCCGCCGAACTCGCGACGATCGGACCCGCGACGGCCAACCTGGCACGCGGCCGGGCCGCTCAGCGCATCCTCTCGAAGGCTCCCGAGGGCTTCGCGAAGGTCTTCTTCACGAACGGCGGCGCCGACGCGATCGAGAACGCCATCCGCATGGCCCGCCTGCACACCGGCCGCGACACGGTGCTCTCCACCTACCGCTCGTACCACGGCAACACCGGCGCGGCGATCGTCGCGACGGGCGACTGGCGACGGATGCCGAACCAGTACGCCCGCGGGCACGTGCACTTCTTCGGCCCGTACCTGTACCGCACCGAGTTCTGGGCCACCACGCCGGAGGAGGAGTCGGCGCGCGCGCTGCAGCATCTCGAGCGGGTGATCCAGTCCGAGGGCCCGTCGACGATCGCAGCGCTCCTGCTCGAGTCGATCCCCGGCACCGCCGGCATCATGCTTCCGCCGCCCGGCTACCTCGCCGGCGTCCGGGCTCTCGCCGACAAGTACGGCATCGTGCTGATCCTCGACGAAGTGATGGCGGGCTTCGGCCGCACGGGGCGCTGGTTCGCGTTCCAGGGCTACGACGTGGTGCCCGATCTCGTCACCTTCGCGAAGGGCGTCAACTCCGGCTACGTGCCGGTCGGCGGCGTCATCATCTCGGATGCCATCTCGGCGACCTTCGACGAGCGGGTCTTCCCCGGCGGCCTCACCTATTCCGGGCACCCGCTGGCCGCGGCATCCATCGTCGCCTCCATCGATGCGATGGAGAGCGAGGGCATCGTCGAGAACGCCCGGCGGGTCGGCGCGGACGCCATCGGCCCCGGCCTGCGCGAGCTCGAGGCGAAGCATCCGCTCATCGGCGAGGTGCGCGGCGAAGGCGTCTTCTGGGCCATGGAGCTCGTCGCCGATCGGGAGACCCGCGAGCCGGTGGGCGCCGACGTGATCGGAAAGCTGAAGAAGGAACTGACGTCGAGGGGCCTCATGCCCTTCGCCGCCGACAACCGCATCCACGTGGTGCCCCCGTGCGTCGTCACCGACGCCGAGGTATCGCAGGCGATGTCGATCTACGATGAAGCCTTGACGAGCGTCGAAGATGACCTCTTCTGACGCGTGCGCGTCCTCTCACGAGGAGGGCTTCCCAATGAAGGGCAGGAACACACGATGACCGACACGACGACCCTGGAGCGGACCGACCAGTCCACGACGACGATCCTCGAGCACTGGGTGCGCGGGGCCGCCTGGGCCGGCGAGTCCGAGCGGACCGGCCAGGTCTACAACCCCGCGTTCGGAACGGTGCAGAAGCAGGTGCGGTTCGCATCGAAGGCGGACGTCGGAGCCGCGGTCGACGTGGCCTCCGAGGCGTGGGCGCAGTGGCGCGACGCCTCCATCGCCAAGCGCCAGACCGTCATGTTCGCCTTCCGCGAGCTGCTCAACGCCCGTAAGGGCGAACTCGCCGAGATCCTCACCGCCGAGCACGGCAAGGTGCTCTCCGACGCGCTCGGCGAGATCGCGCGCGGCATGGAGGTCGTCGAGTTCGCGTGCGGACTCGGCCACCTGACCAAGGGCGCGTACTCCGAGAACGTCTCGACGGGGATCGACGTCTACACGCTGCGTCAGCCACTCGGCGTCGTGGGCATCATCAGCCCGTTCAACTTCCCGGCGATGGTTCCGCTGTGGTTCTTCTCGATCGCGCTGGCCGCCGGCAACGCGGTGATCCTCAAGCCGTCCGAGAAGGACCCGACCGCCGCGAACTGGATGGCCGCGCTCCTCAAGGAGGCGGGGCTCCCCGACGGCGTGCTCAACGTCGTCCACGGCGACAAGGAGGCCGTCGACGCGCTCCTCGAGCACCCGGACGTGCGGGCGATCTCGTTCGTCGGCTCCACCCCCATCGCGAAGTACGTCTACGAGACGGCGACGGGCCACGGCAAGCGCGTGCAGGCCCTCGGCGGTGCGAAGAACCACATGCTGGTGCTCCCCGACGCCGACCTCGACCTCGCCGCCGACGCCGCAGTGAACGCCGGCTTCGGCTCGGCCGGTGAGCGCTGCATGGCGATCTCGGTCGTCCTGGCCGTCGACACCATCGCCGATGAGTTCGTGCAGAAGGTGTCGGAGCGCATGGCGACGCTGCGCACCGGCGACGGCATGAAGGGCTGCGACATGGGCCCGCTCATCACCGGCCAGCACCGCGACAAGGTGACGTCGTACATCGACGTCGCCGGAACCGACGGCGCGACGGTCGTCGTCGACGGCCGCGACGCCGAGATCGACGGCGACGCGAACGGGTTCTGGCTCGGGCCGACGCTCATCGACAGGGTGCCGACCACCTCGTCGGTGTACACCGATGAGATCTTCGGCCCGGTGCTCTCGGTCGTGCGCGTCGAGGGCTATGAGGACGGCCTCGACATCATCAACTCGAGCCTCTACGGCAACGGCACGGCGATCTTCACGAACGACGGCGGTGCGGCTCGCCGCTTCCAGCGCGAGGCGCAGGTCGGCATGATCGGCATCAACGTGCCGATTCCCGTGCCGGTCGCCTACCACTCCTTCGGCGGCTGGAAGGCCTCGCTGTTCGGCGACGCGAAGGCGTACGGCCCGCACGGCTTCGACTTCTTCACGGCGGAGAAGGCGGTCACCTCGCGCTGGCTCGACCCCTCGCACGGTGGTCTGAACCTGGGCTTCCCCCAGCACGACTGAGCAGGACGAAACGGATGCCGCGGCCCGATGGGTCGCGGCATCCGTCGTCCGCGCGTTCGATCCCCCGGACCGTCACGGGCGCGGCGCGTAGACCCGCAGGGCGTCGGGCACCGCGACGCACCGCAGGCGGAAGCCGGCAGGGTCGCGCTCCTCGAGCTCGCCGTCATGCACGAAGACCGACGGATGCCCCGGCGCGGGGATGACCCGCAGGTCGAGCTCGCGCACCACCCGGCGCTCGATGTCGGCGTCGCGCGGGAAGAGCCGCACCGCGCGGAGCACCGCGGCTGTGCGCTTGCCGAAGGCCAGCGAGGCCAGCGCCCGCACACGCGACCCGCGCGCATGGTGGATGCGCACGTCGAGCTCCGAGGCATCCGCCTCCTGCCGCTGCATCGTCGCGACGCGGTCGGGATCGTTGCGCCCCGCGCTGACGAACACCGACCACACGCGGGCGCGGCGCCCGTCGAGGACGATCGTCAGCGGCTCGGTGCGGCGCAGCGCACTCCACGTCGCCGCGACCCCGCCGAGCCACTTGCCGAGGCTGCTGCGGCGCTCCCGCTCCTCGATCAGCTCGGGATACGCCCCGACCGACACGACATTGAGGACCGTCACCGGCTCGTCGTCGTCGGCCGACGCCTCCGCGACGCCCACCGAGACCGTCGATCCGGCCTCGAGCGCATCGATCGCGACCTCCACGCCGTCGAGGCCGAGCGCGCGGACGAAATGGTTGAAGGTTCCGCCCGGCATGGCGAGCATCGGCCGGTCGTGGCGGCGGGCGAGGTGCGCCATGCGCGACACCGACCCGTCCCCGCCGTAGACCCCGAGCACCTCGGGCGGGGTCGCCGACGCCATGACCGCAGCGACGACGTCGTCGATGTCCTCGCCGTCTGCCAACTCGTGCACGACCGCCTGGGGCAGCCGCTGCGCGAACACCGCGGCCGGATCGGACCGCACCACGGCTGCCCCCGACTGCGCGTTGCGCACGAGGAGCACCCCGCGCCCGCGCGCGTGCTCGCCGATCCCGCTGGACCCCTCCACCTGCCCGACTGTACCCGCGAGGCGCGCCTGCGCCGCCGACCGCGGCCCAGATTCAGGAGACACGCCGCACGCGGCCCCCGCCGCGACCTCCACCCTCGGCGTGTCGCCTGACGGTGGCGCGGCGTGGGCGTCAAAGCGTCGGGCGAAACGCCGCAGCGCGGCCGCTCCGGACCCCTGACACCCTGGTTTCTCCCGACGCTTTGACGGCAGGCGTCGGGAGACCGCGGTCAGGCGGGCAGGATCGGCCGGTTCTCGTAGAAGGTCTGGAGCACGACCGTGGTGCGCGTGTTGACCGAGGCGGCGAGGCGGATGTCTCGGATCAGCGACTCCAGATGTCGGGGCGTGCTCACGCGCACGAAGAGGATGTAGCTCGCATCGCCGGCGATGGAGTGACACGCCTCGATCTCGGTGAGGTGCTCGAGCATCTCGGGCGCGTTGTCGGGCTGCGCGGGATCGAGCGGTGTGATCTCGACGAACGCCGACAGCGGCTTACCGACCGCCTCCGCGTCGATGAGGGCGCGGTAGCCGGTGATCACCCCGCGGGATTCGAGCCGGCGCAGGCGGGTCTGCACCGCCGATACCGAGAGACCTGCGGCGGCCGACAGTTCGGCGAGGGTGGCCCGCGCGTTCAGCGACACCTCGCGCACGATGATCGTGTCGATCGGATCGTCGACGGGTGCCGCCGTCTCGGACGGGGCGTCGGAGCTGAGCATGCGTCGAGGATACCAATGGAGATCGCCGCCGACAGGAATGTTTCCGGCGGTCAGGCGGAAACGCCGGAAGTTCTCCCGTACAATCGGAGGAGTCCACTCGACCGATCGGAGGTTCACCATGCCCACCAGCCCGACTTCTGCAGCGCAGGCCATCGTCGGCGAACCCGAGGTCGTCGAGGACGCCCGGGGCGTCGAGGCCTCGTCCGCCTGGCTCGCGCTGAAGGCCGCCGCGACCGCACTGCAGGACCTGCAGGTCAAGGACGGTTCGATTCCGGATGCCGCGGCCCACCCGCAGGCGCGCGAGCACGTCACGACGATCATCGCGTCGATCGCCGAGCTCGCACCGCGCTTCCCCCACGACGCCGCCTATCTCGAGGCATCCGTCCGCGACTTCGAGCGCTGGATGAGCGAGGGCTTCGGCGTGCCCGACTTCCTCGACTCGCTCGTGGCCTTCCAGCCCCAGCAGCACCGCGTCGACGGCATCCGCCACCTCGTCGTCTTCCCCATGTACACGCAGAACGGATCGTCGGACCGTCACGTCGAGGCCGTCCTCGTCGAGGTCATCTGGCCCGACTTCATCGCCGAGCTCGAGACCGAGTACACCAACAGGCTGTTCGTGTCGCTGCGGTTCCTCGACTTCACGCCGGGCTACGACACCAACAGCGCCGTGCTCTTCCCCGAAACGGTCGCGATGCGCGAGATCCCGTCGTTCACGTGGGGCGCGATCTTCCAGGATCGCGAGGCCGCGCGCTACCGCCGCGTCGTCCGTGCGGCGGCCGAGATCACCAAGCTCGACCTGCCCGCCGACGCCGCGCGCATGCTCGACGACCAGTCGCTGACCGAGAAGACGTTCGTGATGTGGGACATCATCCACGACCGCACGCACATGCGCGGCGACCTGCCGTTCGACCCGTTCATGATCAAGCAGCGGATGCCGTACTTCCTGTACTCGCTCGAGGAGCTGCGCTGCGACCTCACCGCCTTCCGCGAGTGCGTCGCGATCCAGGGCCGCCTGTCGGCCCGTGACGACCTGTCGGCGGCCGAGACCGAGATGCTCGAGCACGCGAAGCTCGTGCAGTACGCGGTGATCTTCGATCGCATCTTCCGGTTCTCGATCACCGGGTCGCGGGTGCGCAACTACGACGGGCTCGGCGGCCAGCTGCTGTTCGCGTGGCTGCACCAGCGCGGCGTGCTGCACTGGACCGACACGGCCCTCGCCTTCGACTGGGACGACGTGCCCGCTGCGGTCGTCGCCCTCGCGGACGCGATCGACGAGCTCTACTGGCGCTCGATCGACCGCCCGAAGAAGGCGCACTGGCTCGCCGCCTATGATCTCGTGCGCGGCACGCTCACGCCCAACCCGGCGTCGGCCTGGGCCCGCGGGCTTCCCGACGAGATCCTCGCCGGCGCGCCGAAGGGCTACACCGACGCGGTCATGGACGACGAGTTCCCGCTGTCGATGTTCTTCGAGGCGCTCGACAAGAAGATGAAGCCGGTCATCGAGTCGACGGCCGGTATCACCGGTGCCTGACGCCGGGGTCGCCGGTCGGCTCGTGCTGATCGCCGGGGCGACCAGCGCCTCCGGTCTCGCGGCAGCCCGCGTCCTGGCCTCGGCCGGGGCGCGGGTCGTCGCCGTCGGCCGGGACGCCGGCCGGCTCGACGAGCTGGCGGAAGCGGCTCCCGGCATCCGCACCGAGGTGTGCGACCTGACCGACGAGCACGATGTCACGGCACTGGCGGAGCGCGTGCACGCCGCCGACGGACCGGTCGACGGGGTGCTTCACCTCGTCGGCGGCTGGCGCGGCGGCGGCGGACTCGCCGGGCAGAGCGACGACGACTACCGGTTCCTCGAGCGGTCGTTCACCGCGCTGCGCCACGTCAGCCGCACGTTCGACGTCGACCTCCGCGGATCCGAGGCGGCCCGCCTGGCCGTCGTCTCGTCGACCGCGGTCGCCCGCCCCCTCTCCGGCGGCGCGAACTACGCCGCCGTCAAGGCCGCGACCGAGGCGTGGACGCGGGCCGTCGCCCAGGGGTTCGCGAAGGCAGCTCGGGATGCGGGCGCACCGCTGGCCGCGGCATCCGTCATCTTCCGCGTCAAGAGCCTCGACGGCCTCGAAGAAGCGCTCGCACAGCGGTTCGCCGACCTCTGGGCGAGCGAGGCCGCCGAGGTCAACGACACCATCGTCGAGCTGACCGACCCCGCCCTCTGACCCGGGCGCACCGGCCGACGTGCCGCGCCACCTGCGTACCGTTCTCAGGACCGCCGCCGAGCCCCCGTCGACCCGGCCGCGGAACCACGCGGTCCCCGCACCCCGACCCGACAGCTCATCCTGAGTCACGACACGCAGCTAGATTGGACATCCGTGAGCACGATCCACGACCCGAACCTCCGCGGCTTCGCATCCGACAACTACTCCGGCATCCACCCCGAGGTGCTCGCGGCCATCGCCGCCGCCAACGACGGCCACCAGGTCGCCTACGGCGAGGACATCTACACCGAGCGGCTGCAGTCCGTGATGGCCCGCCACTTCGGCGAGGGGGTCGAGGCGTACCCGGTGTTCAACGGCACCGGGGCGAACGTCGTGGGGCTGCAGTCGATGCTCCCCCGCTGGGGCGCCGTGATCTCGGCGACCACGGCGCACATCAACGTCGACGAGGGCGGTGCGCCCGAGCGCGTCGGCGGGATCAAGATCCTCAGCGTTCCGACCGACGACGGCAAGCTCACGCCCGAGCTGATCGATCGCGAGGCCTGGGGCTGGGGCGACGAGCACCGGGCTCAGCCGCTCGTGGTCTCGATCACGCAGTCCACCGAGCTCGGCACCCTCTATTCGGTCGACGAGATCCGCACGATCGCCGACCACGTGCACGGCCATGGCATGCGCCTGCACATGGACGGGTCGCGCATCTCGAACGCGGCTGCCTCGCTGGACGTGCCGTTCCGCACCTTCACGCGCGACGCGGGCGTCGACGTGCTGAGCTTCGGCGGCACCAAGAACGGCGCGATGCTCGGCGAGGCGATCGTGGTGCTGAACCCCGATGCGTCGCAGGGACTCACCTACCTCCGCAAGCTCGACATGCAGCTGTCATCGAAGATGCGGTTCGTCTCGGCGCAGCTCGTGGCGCTGCTCGACGGCGACCTGTGGCACCGGAACGCAGCGCATTCCAACGCGATGGCCCAGCGCCTGCGGGCAGGCATCGAGGCGGGGCTCGCCGACGGATCCATCCAGGGCGTGGCGTTCACGCACCCGACGCAGGCCAACGGCGTGTTCGCGACTCTGCCGGACGGCGTCGCCGACCGGCTGCGCGAATCCTTCCGCTTCTACGACTGGGATGCCGCGAAGAACGAGGTGCGCTGGATGTGCTCGTTCGACACCTCCGAGAACGACATCGACGCCTTCGTGGCCGCGATCGCGCGGGAGACCGCGCGGGTCTGACACCCGGGAACGCCGAAGGGCAGGATCCGCCGCTGCGGATCCTGCCCTTCTCACGTGTGGGACGGTGCGGACGGGGTCAGGCGCCGGCGGGCTGCTCCGCGTCCTCAGCGCGCTGCTCGGCGTCGGCGTCGGCGTCGTCCTCCGCCGCCTGCTCGGCGGGCTGCTCCGCGTCGTCCGCGTCGGCGTCACCCGCGGAGTCATCCGCGTCAGACGACTCCGGCTGGTCACCCTCGGCAGCCTCGGCGCCGGACGCGTCATGCCCGTCGTGCTCCGCGTCGACGTCCGCCGCGTGCACGACGTGCTCGATCGGCGCGGCGTCCTCGAGGGTCTCGGCGACCGCATCGGTCTCGGCGACCGCATCCGTCTCGGCGACCGCATCCGTCTCGGTCGGCACGCCGGCGTCGGCGAGGTCGAGCGGCGCGGTCGGACGGATGAGGTCCTTCACCTCGGCCATGAAGCTCGTCAGCTGATGCTGCTGCCAGCGCAGCTGGCGCGTGCGGTCTTCGGCGTCGCGCAGCACGGCCTGCGAGTGGCTCGTGACCAGGTCGATGATCTGCTGCGCCTTGGCGCGGGCCTGGTCGAGCTGTTCACGGGCGCGCAGGGCGGCATCCGCCTCCACCTGCTGGGCCTGGGCGCGCACGAGACGCTCGAAGTCGTCCGCCTTCGCCGACACCCGCTGCGCGTGCTCGAGCGACGCGGCGACCTGGTCGTTGGCGTCCTGGGTGATGCGCTCGGCGTGGGCGACGGCCTGGTTGTGCAGCACGAGGAACTCCTGCTGCGCGTCGTCCTGACGGCGGGTGAGGGATGCCTCGAACTCGAGGGCGCGGACGCGCAGCTCGCGCACCGCCTCCTCGGCCTCCGAGCGAGCGTGCGCGGTCTCGCGGGCGACCATCGACCGCAGCGTCGCGACGCCCTTCTCCGCCTCGGAGCGGATCGCCGCCGCCTCGCGCTCGGCCTGCGAGACCTTCTCGGCCGCGTGGGCGGCCTCGCGCTCGATGCGCGCCTGGTGCGCCGTGAGCTCGGTGTCGATGCGCAGACGCACCTGCTGGGCCTCGTGCTGGGCCTGCGAGATGATCGCATCGGCTTCGGCCTTGGCATCCTTGCGGCGGTTGTCGATGTCTTCGTGCGCGGCGGCGAGCAGGCGCTCGCCCTGCACGGTCGCGTTGCGCAGCACGACACTCGCCTGGTCCTCGGCGACGCGGAGGATCTCCTCGAACTGCGGGCGGTTCGGCGACGCCGACTCCTCGGTCGCGCTGACCAGCTCTTCGGTGAGCGCCTGCACGCGGTGCTCGGCGTTCGAGAGCTTCGCCTGGACCGCCGCGAGCTCGGCTTCGAGGCGGGCGACGGCGTCGCGGTCGCGCGCCGCAGCGGCGGCCACCTCGGTCTCGAGACGCTCCAGTGCCTCCTCGCGCTGCGCGGTCGCGGCGGCGAGCTCGCTCTCGAGGCGGTCGGCCTTCTCGCGGCTCTGCGACACCGCCGCGCTGGCGCGCCGCTGGTTCTGCTTGAGCAGCGTCACCTGCTCGGTCGCCGCGCGCACGCGCGCGTTGAGGCCGGCGACCGCCGCGTCGACCTCTTCCTTGTCGTAGCCGCGGAAGGCCGTGGTGAAGCCTGGGGGGGCGGTCTGCGCGACCGGGGCGGCGGCGTTCGCCATCAGGCGATCGAACGGGTGGGTGCTGGTGTCTTCGGCCGCGTCGTTTCGGGCGGGCGAGGCGTTGTCGGACATCGAGTGTCTCCGCTTCTAGGGGATCGGGGGTCGGCGATCTCATCGGGGGGATGGAGTGGCGCAGACTCGCACACTCGTCCCAGCGGAGGGTGCATCCGACAGTGGCGAGGGGCGGAGACGACGCCCTCGACGACACCAGTGTTCTGGGCGCAGCGAACTGCGGCTCGGGCAGGTGAAGACTACCCCGCCGACCTGTGTATTCGGCATGCGCGGCGACGGGTGCTGTGGAGGGCGCGAACGCGGCTCGCGGGCAGCGGATCAGGGACTCGGGATGCCGCGGCCTCAGGCCCCCGCGAGCCACCCCCGGTACGCGTCGAACGAGTACTCCCGGCCGAGGAAGGCCGCCACGAGATCGCGGGCGTCGCGCGACCCGCCGGGCTCGAGGATCTCGCGGCGATAGCGGTGCGCGGTCTGCTCGTCCATGAGCCCCTGGCCGAAGCCCGAGAGCAGGTCGCGGGCGATCACCAGGCTCCACTGGTACGTGTAGTAGCAGGCGCCGTACCCCGTGAGGTGCCCGAAGCCCGCATAGGGGTGGAGGTCCGGCAGCGGCTGGACCGGGCTGGTCTCGGAGTACAGCCGCTCGGTCTCGGCCTGGAGGTCGCCCGGACGATCGACGTGCAGTCGGTACGACACGTTCGCGTGGCCGAGCTGGCGCCGCACCTCGAGAGCACGGCCGAACGCGTCGGCGACGCGCATCTTCTCGACGAGCTCGGCCGGGATCGGCTCGCCCTCGGCGTTCGCCGTGAACGACCGCAGCACGTCGGCGTCCCACGCCCACTCCTCGAGGAGCTGGCTCGGCGCCTCGACGAAGTCCCACTCGGTCGCGACGCCGCTGAAGCGCACCCAGCGCTGGTCGGCGCCGAGGATGTCGTGCACGAGGTGCCCGAACTCATGGAAGAAGGTCACGACGTCGTCGTGCGCGAGAAGTCCCCGCGGGAAGTTGCACAGCAGCACGGCCTCGGGAAGCGACCTTCCCGAGACCCCGGGCACGAGCGGGAAGCACGCCGCGTGGCTGAACTTGCCGGGGCGCGGGTGCAGGTCGAGGTGGATGCGGCCGATGCGCTCACCGTCGCGCAGCACGTCGTAGCTCGCCACGTCCTCGTGCCAGGTCGGCACGTCGACGGGGCGGTACTCGACGCCGAGCAGGCGCCCGGTGACGTCGAGCACACCCGCCCGCACCCGGTCGAACGGGAGGTAGGAGCGCACCAGCTGCGCGTCGACGTCGTACTCCTCACGCTTGAGCGCGCCGAGCAGGTACCAGAAGTCGGCGATCGTGACGACGTCGGCGTCGGGCTCGTCACGGCGCAGCCGCTCCAGCAGCCGGGCGTGCTCGACGGTCGCGGCGTCGGCGGACGCGGCATCCAGTCTCGAGAGGAAAGCGGGGATCTCGGGACCCGAGCCGATCATCCTCGTCTCGGTCTCGTAATCGGCCCAATCGGCGAAGCCGAGCAGCTCGGCCCGTTCGGCCCGCACCTCGAGCAGCTCGGCGAGCACGCTGTCGTTCTCGGGCCACGCGAGGTCGTTGTACGCGCTCAGGAGGGCCACCCGGGTCGCGCGCTCGGCCGCGAACTCGCGCACCGGCAGCAGGTCGGTGTAGTCGGTGGTGAGGGTGACCCGCCCGTCGGCGCCGACGGGGTGCGCGTCGATGAAGTCCTGCGGCAGCCCGGTCAGGGCATCGGCGGGCACCGTGATCTCGCGGCGGCCGTCGCGCACGTTCCGGGAGAAGATGAGCGACAGTTCGGTGTCGCGGTCGGTGAGCTCGCGCACGCACGCCCGCTTCTCGTCGTCGAGGTCGACGCCGCCGCGTCGGAAGTCGCGGAGCAGGTGCGACAGCAGGCGCGCGGCGTCGTCGTCGAGCCCCGAAGCATCTGCCTCGGCGAAGACGGCCCAGAGGTCGCGGTCGAGCAGCCGGGCACTGCTGAGCGCCTCCACCGCCTGCACCTGGGCC
Source organism: Microbacterium sp. NPDC056003 (assembly GCF_042274785.1). NCBI lineage: Bacteria > Bacillati > Actinomycetota > Actinomycetes > Micrococcales > Microbacteriaceae > Microbacterium > Microbacterium sp. NPDC056003. The sequence goes on from NZ_JBHJXQ010000001.1 coordinate 880,022, forward strand.
TCCGCCGCTTCGCGCACCGCGTCGTCGGGGTGCGCCTCGCTCAGCAGGTAGACGGCGCTGAGGGCTTCGGCCAGCGCCAGGTCGGCGTCGTTCCACAGTTCGAGCCGTTCGATCGTCGACAGCTCGGACCCCGCCTTGAGCTGGTCGTCGAGGGCCTCGACTCGGGCGATCCGCTCGGTCGCGCGGTCGGTGGCGAGGGCCATCCAGCCCTCGTCGTCGGTCGGGAAGGTCAGGGGCTCGAGGGCGGCGTTGCTCACTCGACGAGCCTACGACGCGACGTCAGCGCAAGGCGCCCACGCTCGCGAGGGCGAGGCGCACGAGGGTTCCGCGTCCGCCTTCCATCTCTGCGGAGAGGGCGTCGGATGCCGCTTCCTCCGGCTTCAGCCACGTGACCTCGAGCGCATCCTGACGCGGCTCGCACGTGCCGGTGACCGGCACGACGAAGGCGAGCGACACGGCGTGCTGGCGTTCGTCGTGGAACGGGCTCATGCCGGGCAGGGGGAAGTACTCGGCCACCGTGAACGGGAGAGGCTGCGGCGGCAGCAGCGGGAAGGCCATGGGCCCGAGGTCGTTCTCGACGTGGCGGAAGAGCGCGTCGCGCACGGTCTCGCCGTAGCGGACGCGGCCCGAGACGAGGGTGCGCGTGATCTCGCCGAGCGGGGTCGCGCGCAGGAGGATGCCGACCTCCGTGACGGCGCCGACGCCGTCGGTGCGGACCGGCAGGGCCTCGACGTACAGCATCGGCAGGCGGCGGCGGGCCTCGGCGAGTTCGATGTCGCTGAGCCATCCGGGGTTGCCCGCGGCGTCCGGCGTCGGCGATCCGAACGTACCGTCCCCCAGGCTGCGGCCGCCGGAGCCGAACGACGCGCCCACGCCGCCGAGTGGATCGCGCGGTGTCCCGTCGTCGTCGCGCTCGTTGGGGTCGGGATCGGGGGTGCGCACCGGCATGCCTCCTGTATACCTCAACGCCCCGCCGGGCGAGAGTGGGTCGGCGGGGCGTCGAGGGAGGCGTCGTGACCCCGGTCCGGGGCAGGATGGAGGCGTGAGCACCCACACGCCTCTCGACGCGGACGCCGTGCTGTGGTCGGCCGACGCCGGCGATCGCGACGGACGACCGCTGCTCGTCCTGCTGCACGGCTACGGCGCCGACGAGCGCGACCTCTTCGGTCTCGTCCCCTACCTTCCGCCCGAGTTCGCCGTCGCCGCCGTGCGCGCCCCGCTCGCACCGCCCTTCCCGGCACCCGGGTACTCCTGGTACCCGATCGAGGGACTCGAGACCCGCGATCCCGCGCACATCACGGCCGCAGCGCGCGGACTCATCGAGTGGACGGATGCCGCGGCCGCGGCCCATCGCACGATCGGGCTGCTCGGCTTCTCGCAGGGTGCGGCGGTGGCCCTGCAGGCGATGCGGCTCGAGCCGGAGCGGTTCGCGTTCGCGGTGAACCTGTCGGGCTACGTCACTCCCGGCGACCTGCCCCGCGACAGCGAGCTCGCCGGACTGCGGCCGCCGGTGTTCTGGGGGCGCGGCACGAACGACGATGTCATCCCGGACTTCCTCGTCGCGCACACGACCGAGTGGCTCCCCGGCCACGTCGAGCTGAGCGGCCGGGTCTACCCGGGACTCACGCACAGCGTGTCGGAGCCGGAGCTCGCCGATGTGCGCGTGTTCCTCGACAAGCAGCTCGCGCAGGAGGACGGCGCCTCCGCCTCCGCGTAGCGAGCACGAGATTCCCAGGCGCTCGGGCGGAGCATCCGCTATCGTGTCTCCTGGCCTTGTCCCCTCTGTGAGGAACTCCCTTGAAGCTGATCGCCGCGACCGCGCTGTAATCGCGCTGCTCCGTCGATCCTTCCGGCGGCCCAGCGCTCCGATTCCGCGCTGACCGTCGATCCTGCCGCTCTTCCTCGGCTTCTGCCGGCCTTCCGCCGGCGCGTGCCGGCTCTCCGCCGGCGTCGGGGTGATCCGCGGCATCCGGTGCCAGCGCATGACCGCACCACGGAGGCCCCATGTCCACCCATACCCTCACCCCGTCCGTCATCCTCGAGCGCGTCTCGTTCGCATGGCCCGACGGCACCCTCGCCCTCGCCGACGTCTCCGGCGCCTTCGGCGTCGGCCGCACCGGCCTCGTCGGCCGCAACGGCTCGGGCAAGTCCACGCTCCTCCGGCTCATCGCCGGCGAGCTCACCCCCGCTGCCGGCAGCGTCGCGTCGTCGGCGGACGTCGCGTACCTGCCGCAGCGGCTCACCCTCGACGTCGACCGACCCGTCGCCGAGCTGCTCGGCGTGTCGGTGCCGCTGTCGGCGCTGCGGGCGATCGAGTCCGGCGACGCCGACCCGCGCCACTTCGACGCCGTCGGCTCCGACTGGGACATCGAGGCGCGCGCGCACGCCGCGCTCGCCGAGGCCGGCCTGTCGCCGGACATGCTCGACCGGCGCGTCGGCGAGCTGTCGGGCGGCGAGGCCGTGCTCACCGCGATCGCGGGGATCCGGCTGCGCGAGGCATCCACCGCCCTGCTCGACGAGCCCACGAACAACCTCGACCGCGATGCCCGGGCCCGGCTCGGCTCGATGGTGCGGGAGTGGCGCGGGACGCTCATCGTGGTGAGCCACGACGTCTCGCTGCTCGAGTTGATGGACGAGACCGCCGAGCTCTACGGCAACGAGCTCTCGGTGTTCGGTGGTCCGTACTCGGAGTGGCGGGCGTGGCTCGACAGCGAGCAGGACGCCGCGAAACAGGCCGAGAAGGCGGCTGCGCAGGCTGTGCGGCGCGAGAAGCGCGAGCGCATCGAGACCGAGACCAAGCTCGCCCACCGCAGCGCGATGGGCAAGAAGGCGCAGGCCGAGAAGCGCGTGCCGAAGATCGTCGCGGGCGGGCGCAAGATGTCGGCACAGGTCTCGGCCGGGAAGCTGAGGACCGAGGCCCGCGGCAAGGAGGCGGAGGCCCGCGAGGCGCTCGACGCCGCCGGACGCCGCGTGCGCGACGACGACACGATCCGCATCGACCTTCCCGACCCGGGGGTTCGCGCGGGGCGCCGCATCGCGACGCTGAGCGACCGTCACCGGTCGTGGGTCGTGCAGGGGCAGGAGCGGGTCGCGCTCGTCGGCGCCAACGGCGTCGGCAAGACGACCCTGCTCGAGCGCCTGCTCGGCGTCGAACGGCCGGGCGGAACCGGGGCCGCGGGGGCAGTTCCGGGGCCGGAGGCCGGGAATCTCCCGACCGTTTCACGCCCCTCTGGCCCGCCCGGCGTCCCAGAGCCCGGAGACGCGACGCAGGGAAACGGCGACACGCCGCCCGAGGCGCCGGTGTTCCCGACGCTGGCGCGCGGTGAGCTGCACACCGACCGGGTCGGCTACCTGCCGCAGCGGGTGGACGGCCTCGACGAGCACGGGTCGGTCCTGGAGAACGTGGCGGTCGCTGCGTCCGCGGTGCCGATTCCCGAGCTGCGCAACCGGCTGGCCCGGTTCCTCATCCGGGGGGCCGCGGTCGAGCGGCCGGTGTCGACGCTGTCGGGCGGCGAACGGTTCCGCGTCGCCCTGGCGCGGCTGCTGCTCGCCGACCCGGCACCGCAGCTGATCGTGCTCGACGAGCCGACGAACAACCTCGACCTCGACACGGTCGGGCAGCTCGTCGGCGCCCTCGCCGCCTACCGCGGCGCAGTGCTCATCGTGAGCCACGACGACGCGTTCCTCGCGCGGCTGGGCATCGACCTGACGCTCGAACTCGGCCGCGACGGCGAGCTCACCGAGCGGTGACCTCTGCGGCACCCGGTCCGTCTTCCGCAGACCGGGTGTCGCGACGGCCTCATTCGGAGCAGGATGAGCGCATGAACCAGCTCATCCGGCCCCGCGAGGGGCGCATGATCGCCGGCGCCTGCCTCGCGGTCGCCAACCGTTTCGGGGTGAACGTCGTCGCCGTGCGGATCCTCACCGTCCTCGCGACCGTGTTCTTCGGCCTCTCGATCTGGGTCTACCTGCTGCTCTGGGTGCTCATCCCGTCCGAGCGCTGACGTCAGGCCGACCTCCGCCGACGTCAACCCCGCCCCGATGTCGCCGCCCTCGACCAAGATGGAGGGATGAGCGACGTGCTCGAGCGGTTCAGCCCCGCCACGCAGGATTGGTTCCGCGGCGCGTTCTCCCGGCCGACCGACGCGCAGATCGGCGCGTGGGACGCCATCTCCAAGGGCAAGAACGCGCTCGTCGTCGCCCCCACCGGGTCGGGCAAGACGCTGTCGGCCTTCCTGTGGGCGATCGACCGCGTCTTCCGCGAGCCCTTCGATACGGCGGCTTCGCCGCCTACTCAGGAACCGGTTCCGCGCGGCCGAGGCCGGAAGCGACGGGAGGTCGATGCGACACGTCGCACCCGCATCCTGTACATCTCCCCGCTCAAGGCGCTGGGCGTCGACGTCGAGCGCAACCTCCGCTCGCCGCTCGTCGGCATCGGGCAGTCCGGACGCCGCCTCGGCGTCGCGGTGCCCGACGTGTCGGTCGGCGTGCGCTCCGGCGACACCACGTCGAGCGACCGGCGCAAGCTCGTCACGGCGCCGCCCGACATCCTGATCACGACGCCCGAGTCGCTGTACCTGATGCTCACGAGCGCCGCGGGCGAGACCCTCAAGGGCGTGCACACCGTCATCGTCGACGAGGTGCACGCGGTCGCCGCGACCAAGCGCGGCGCGCACCTCGCCGTAAGCCTCGAACGGCTCGACGCCCTGCTCGACAAGCCCGCCCAGCGCATCGGACTCTCGGCGACCGTGCGCCCGATCGACGAGGTCGCGCGCTTCATGGGCGGCTCGGCACCGGTCGAGATCGTCGCACCGAAGTCGTCGAAGGCGTTCGACATGCGCGTGGTCGTGCCGATCGACGACATGCTCAACCCGCCGCCCGCGCCCGGCGCCACAGCGCCGGCCGACTGGACGCCGGCGACCGGCGACGGCGCAGGCGACGGCGAAGTCATCGACGAGGACTGGTTCGCCGACGGCTCGGGCGGCCGCACGCGGGCGTCCGGCGCCGGCGAGACCGAGGTCACCGGCTCGGTGTGGCCGCACGTCGAGGAGGCGATCGTCGACCGCATCCTGCAGCAGCGTTCCACCATCGTCTTCTGCAACTCGCGCCGCCTCGCCGAGCGCCTCACCGGGCGCCTCAACGAGATCTACTCCGAGCGGCTCGGGCTCGACCTGCCCGAGGCATCCGTCCCCGCCGCGATGATGGCGCAGGCCGGCGCCACGGCCGGGGCCGACCCGGTGCTCGCCAAGGCGCACCACGGCTCGGTGTCGAAGGAGCAGCGGGCACAGGTCGAGGAGGAGCTCAAGTCGGGGGTGCTGCGCTGCGTCGTGGCGACCAGCAGCCTCGAGCTCGGCATCGACATGGGCGCGGTCGACCTCGTGATCCAGGTCGAGGCTCCGCCGAGTGCGGCGTCGGGCCTCCAGCGGATCGGTCGCGCGGGCCACCAGGTGGGCGAGGTCAGCCGCGCGGCGCTCTTCCCGAAGCACCGCGGCGACGTGCTCCACACCGCGATCGTCACCGAGCGCATGCTCGCCGGTCAGATCGAGGCGATCGCGGTCCCGCAGAACCCGCTCGACATCCTCGCGCAGCAGACCGTCGCGGCGTGTGCGCTCGCGCCGATCGACGTCGAGGGCTGGTACGAGACGCTCAAGCGCAGCGCGCCGTTCCGTTCCCTCCCCCGCTCGGCGTACGAGGCGACGCTCGACCTCCTCGCGGGACGCTTCCCGTCCGACGAATTCGCCGAGCTGCGGCCGCGTCTCATCTGGGACCGCGACCACGGCACCCTGACCGGGCGCCCCGGCTCGCAGCGGATCGCGGTGACGAGCGGGGGCACGATCCCCGACCGCGGGCTGTTCGGCGTCTTCGTCGCCGGCGAGTCCCAGAACGCCCGCGTCGGCGAGCTCGACGAGGAGATGGTGTACGAGTCGCGCGTCAACGACGTGTTCACCCTCGGCACGACCAGCTGGCGCATCGTCGAGATCACGCACGACCGCGTCAACGTGGTGCCCGCGTTCGGGCAGCCTGGCAAGGTGCCCTTCTGGCACGGCGACGGGATCGGCCGGCCGGCAGAGCTGGGCGAGGCGCTCGGCAAGTTCTCGCGCGAGGTCTCGGCGGCGAAGCCCGACAAGGCGCAGGAGCGGCTCAGCGAGGCGGGGCTCGACGACTACGCGCAGGGCAACCTGCTCGCCTATCTGGCCGAGCAGCGCGAGTCCACCGGCACTCTTCCGACCGACAAGCAGCTCACGGTGGAGCGAGGACGCGACGAGGTCGGCGACTGGCGCGTCATCCTGCATTCCCCGTACGGCATGCAGGTGCACGCGCCGTGGGCGCTGGCGGTCAACGCGCGCATCCGCGAGCGTCTGGGGGTCGAGGGTTCGGCGGTCGCCAGCGACGACGGCATCATCGCGAGGATTCCGGATGCCTCGGCCGAGCCGCCCGGGGCGGAGCTGTTCGTCTTCGATCCCGACGAGCTCGAGCAGATCGTCACCGAAGAGGTCGGCGGTTCAGCCCTGTTCGCCTCGCGGTTCCGCGAGTGCGCGGCGCGGGCGCTGCTCATGCCGCGGCGCAACCCCGGCCGCCGCAGCCCGCTGTGGCAGCAGCGCCAGCGGTCGGCGCAGCTGCTCGAGGTCGCGCGGCGCTATCCGACGTTCCCGATCATCCTCGAGACGCTGCGCGAGGTGCTCCAGGACGTATACGACGTGCCGTCGCTGCTGCGGATCGCGCGCAGCATCGGGGATCGCCGCATCCGTCTCATCGAGACCGAGCCGTCACAGCCGTCGCCCTTCGCCCGCGACCTGCTCTTCGGATATGTCGGCGCGTTCATGTACGAGGGCGACTCTCCCCTCGCGGAGCGTCGTGCCGCCGCGCTCTCGGTCGATCCGGCCCTGCTGTCCGAGCTGCTCGGCAAGATCGAGATGCGCGAGCTGCTCGACCCCGACGTCATCGCGCAGTTCGAGCGCGAGGCGCAGCGGCTCGATCCCGAGCGCCGCGCTCGCGGCCTCGAGGGGGTCGCCGACCTGCTGCGCCTGCTCGGTCCGCTCGACGCCGCCGAGGTGGCCGCCCGCCTGCAGCCCACCCGGACCGCCCCCGAGCCGAACGGCGATGGGGCGAGCCGCGCCGACACGAGCGCGGCGACCGAGGGCGAGGCATCCGCTCTCCTCGACGATCTCGTCACCGCACGTCGCGCGATCCAGGTCACCATCGCCGGATCTCCGCGCGTCGCCGCCGTCGAAGACGCGGGACGCCTGCGGGACGCCATCGGCGTGGCGCTGCCCGTCGGCATCCCGACCGCGTTCCTCGAGCCCCTCGCGGATCCGCTCGGCGACCTCGTCGCACGATACGCCCGCACCCACGGACCCTTCACGGCGGATGCTGTCGCCCAGCGGCTCGGCGTCGGCATCGCCGTCGCACGCCATACGCTCCAGCGGCTCGAGTCGCAGGGCCGGCTCACCAGCGGGTTCTTCCTCCCCGCGTCGACCGCCACCGCCGGTGACGACACCGAGTGGTGCGACGCCGAGGTGCTGCGCCGGCTGCGGATGCGCTCGCTCGCGGCCATCCGGGGCAGCGTCGAGCCCGTTCCGCAAGACGCGTATGCCCGATTCCTGCCGGTGTGGCAGCACGCCACCCGTCCGTTGGAGGGTGTCGACGGGGTCGCGGCGGTGGTCGAGCAGCTCGCCGGCGTGCCGATCCCGGCCAGCGCGTGGGAGTCGCTCATCCTGCCGGCACGGGTCGCCGACTACTCGCCCGCCATGCTCGACGAGCTCACCGCCACCGGTGAGGTGGTGTGGTCGGGGCATGGCAGTCTTCCGGGCCGCGACGGCTGGGTGGCCCTGCATCCCGCCGATGCGCTCCCACTGACGCTCACCGTCGCCGACGACGAGATTCCCGACGGGTCGCTCGACGCGCAGCTCCTCGCCGCGCTCGACGCCGGGGGCGGCTACTTCGCCGCACAGCTCCGCCAGCTGACGGGCGCCGAGAACGAGCAGTCCGTGATCGACGCACTCTGGCGGCTGACGTGGGCGGGCAGGGTCACCAACGACACCTTCGCCCCCGTGCGCACGCTCGTCGGCGGCGGATCGCAGGCTCATCGCGTCGCCCGCAAGACGCCGCGCACCCGGCTGTACCGCGGCGCCGCCGTGCGGACGGTGGCGGCAACCGTCCCCCCTCGGCCGCCGGCGATCGGGGGACGCTGGTCGCTGCTGCCGCCGCCCGAGCCCGACCCCGCGCTGCGCGCCACCGCGGCGGCGAGCCTGCTGCTCGACCGGTACGGGGTCGTCACGCGCGGCGCGGTCCAGGCCGAAGGGCTGCCCGGCGGTTTCGCCCAGGCGTACCGCGTGCTGGCCGGTTTCGAAGAGGCCGGGCACTGCCGGCGCGGCTACGTCATCGAGAAGCTCGGCGCGGCGCAGTTCGCCGCGTCCACCACCGTCGACCGTCTGCGCGAATTCGCCGCCCTGCCCGACCCGCCGCCGCTGCGCGCTGTGACGCTCGCGGCCACCGACCCCGCCAACCCGTACGGCGCGGCGCTCGGCTGGCCGGCGCTCGAGGGCGTCGGCCACCGCCCCGGGCGCAAGGCGGGGGCGCTCGTCGTGCTGGTCGACGGCTCGCTCGTGCTGTACCTCGAGCGGGGAGGGAAGTCCGCCCTCGCGTTCAGCGGTGACGAGGACGCCATCGCTGCAGCGACGCGCGACCTCGCCGCGACGGCGCGCGCACGGCGGCTCGACACCCTCACCATCGAGCAGGTCAACGGCGCGTTCATCCACGGCACCGGCTGGGGCCGCGCCCTCCGCGAGGCGGGCTTCGTCGAGTCCCCGCGCGGGCTGACGCTGCGCCGCCTCACCGCGGGCGACGCCGAGCGCGCCGCTCGGCAGAGCGCCGGAACGCCGAATGCCTGAGGGCGACACCGTCTACCGCACGGCCCGGCGGCTGAACGACGCCCTGGCCGGGGCGACCGTCACCCGGTTCGAACTGCGCGTGCCGCAGGTCGCCACCGTCGACCTGACCGGCAGCGTCGTGCACGGCGTGGTGTCGCGCGGGAAGCATCTGCTGCACCGGATCGGCGATCAGACCCTTCACACGCACCTCAAGATGGAGGGCGAATGGCACGTCTACCGACGCGGCGAGCGCTGGCGCAATGCCGCGTTCAAGGCGCGGGCGGTCATCGGGGCGACCGCGCCCGACGGCACGGAGTGGGAGACGGTGGGCTTCGACCTCGCCGACATCACCGTCGTGCCGACGTCCGCCGAAGACACTCTGGTCGGCTACCTCGGCCCGGATCCTCTCGCGGCGGACTGGGATGCCGGCGAGGCCGCGCGGCGCCTGGCGGCCGACCGCCGCGCGGTGCACGTCGCGCTGCAGGATCAGCGCAATGTGGCGGGATTCGGCAACGAGTACGCCAACGAGATCCTCTTCGTTCGCGGCATCCTCCCCACCACTCCTGCGGATCAGACGGATGCCGCGGCGATCATCGACCTCGGCGCCCGGATGATCCGCGCCAACAAGGACCGCAGCGGGCGCACGTTCACGGGAGATGCCCGACCCGGTCGCTCGACCTGGGTCTACCGCCGCGAGGGGCGCGAGTGCCGCCGCTGCGGCGCGATCATCCGCGGCGGATCGCTCGGCGCCGACCCCACGAAAGAGCGCATCGTCTTCTGGTGCCCGGTGTGCCAGACGGGCCCGGCGGCCGGCTGACTCGACCCCCGGCGGCCGCTCCACGGACGATCTGTCGGCCCCCGAGCGCCGGTCGGTCGCCCGCGCGCCGTGAGCGCCCCGAAACCCTGCGGTTTCCTGACCGTTACACAACTCCGGACGATCTGTCAGGCCGGACGCTGCGAGACCCCGGATCGTCCGGTTCGGCCACGGGCACGTTGCGGGGGGCGAACCGCCCGCTATTGAATGACCCACACATCCCACCCGGTCGTGCAGCGTCGCGCGACCCGCAGCAGGAGGACCTCATCAGGTGACGACGGCGACTGACGCGGAGACCGCTCCGGCGACCAACCCGGCCTCGACGGACGGCCGCGGCGCCGTGGTCCTGTCCGGGATCACGAAGCTCTACGGCGACCAGGTCGCCGTCGACGATCTGTCGCTCACGATCCAGCCCGGAGAGTTCATCTCACTGCTCGGCCCGTCGGGGTGCGGCAAGACCACCACGCTGCGCATGATCGCCGGATTCGAGCACCCTGACGCGGGGGACATCCGGGTGTCGGGCAAGTCGGTGCTCAACGCTCCGCCCTACCGCCGCGACGTCAACACCGTCTTTCAGGCGTACGCCCTGTTCCCGCATCTCAGCGTCGCCGAGAACGTCGCCTACGGCCTCCAGCAGCGCCGCACCCCGAAAGCGGAGATCCGCGACAAGGTGACGCAGGCGCTCGACCTGGTGCAGATGCGCCGATTCGGCGACCGCAAGCCCACACAGCTCTCCGGCGGCCAGCAGCAGCGCATCGCGCTCGCGCGCGCCCTCGTCAATCAGCCCTCGGTGCTCCTCCTCGACGAGCCGCTCGGCGCGCTCGACCGGCAGCTGCGCGAGGAGATGCAGCTCGAGCTCAAGCTGCTGCAGGCCCGCCTCGGCATCACGTTCATCTTCGTCACGCACGACCAGGGCGAGGCGCTCTCGATGAGCGACCGCATCGCGATCATGCGCGCCGGTCGCATCGAACAGCTCGCCGATGCCGACACGGTGTACGCACGGCCGACATCGGCATATGTCGCGGCGTTCGTGGGACAGCAGAACTTCTTCCGCGGTCGGATCGAGGAGTCGGGCGCGGCGATCGCGTCCCCGCACGCCCTCGTGCGCGCCGCGAACGCCACGCTCACAGGCACCGGTCAAGGCGAAGCCGCCGTGCGGCCCGAGTACATCCGCATAGCGGCCGACGACCCGGCGGCGACGACCGATGCGAACACCGCACGCGGTGAGCTGATCGGGGTGTCGCACCTCGGCGACACGATGCAGTACCTCGTGCGCCTCGGCGACGAGCAGAGCCTCATCGTGCGCCGCCCGACGCCCGACGCCCCCGCCCTGCAGGTGGGCGACGCGGTCGTCTGCACGTGGGCCGCACACCACGTGCTGCTGTTCCCCGCCGACGACGCCGCCCAAGAGGGCGGCTACGTCGCGCCCCCGACCACCGTCTGAACCGTCCCTCACAACCACACAGCCGCAGCACCCGCTCACCCGGCTCCCCGACCCGAACCTGGAGACCACGATGACCGACTCACGCAACCCGATCCGCATCCTCGCGCCGGAAGGCGCGGCGCCGTCGATCGTGCGCGAGCTCTCGCGCCGCCGGTTCCTGAGCCTCGCCGCCCTCGCCGGCGGAGCGAGCGTGCTCGCGGCGTGCGCGCCCGGGGGGAGCGGGTCGCCGGCGCCGCAGGCGACAGGAGGCTCGCTCGAAGACAGCCTCTCGGTCTACACGTGGGCGGAGTACGACGCACCCGAGGTGGTCGAGGCGTTCACCGCCGAGCTCGGACCGAAGGTCACGCTCGACTCCTACGGCTCGAACGAGGAGCTCATCTCCAAGCTCGTGGCGGCCAAGGGCACGTCGGGCTACGACATCGTCGTTCCCACCGGCGTCTTCATCCCGCAGATGATCGAGCAGGGCCTGTTGCAGAAGCTCAACAAGGACCTGCTGCCGAACATGGCGAACATGGACCCGGCCTTCATGGGCCGCGCGTGGGACCCGAACAACGACTACTCGATCTGCAAGGCGTGGGGCACGACCGGCTACGTGTACGACAAGAACGTCATCACCCGCGAGCTGACCACATGGGCGGACTTCTTCGACGCCGCACAGAACGAGGCGAGCGGCAAGACCGCGATGTCGGACGATCCCGCCGGCGTCGTCGGATCGTACTTCTGGGCGAACGACATCGACTGGAACACCGACGACCCCGACCAGCTCGAGGCGGCTCGCGCCTTCCTCGTCGAGAAGATCGCGCCCCACGTCGCGGCGTTCGACTCCGCCGCCGGTGCCAACACCATCCCCCAGGGCACCCACGCCCTGCTCATGGCGTGGAACGGCGACGCGCGCCTCGGCATCCAGGAGTCGTCCGACCCCGACCGCTGGCAGTGGGTGCTCCCCGGCCCGCAGACGGAGCTCTGGATGGACAACTGGGCGATCGCGACCGGCGCCGCCCACCCGGAGGCGGCTCACGCGTTCATCGATTTCGCGATGGTCCCCGAGAACCAGCTCCTGAACCTCGAGTGGGTCGGCTACAACGTCGGCGCGAAGGATGCGCAGGCCGCGGCCGAAGCGGCCGAGGTCGAGCGCCTCGACATGATCTTCTTCACGCCCGAGCAGCTCGAGACCATGCACGAGCAGGTCCTCAACGACTCGCTGGCCACGCGCGTGGAGATCTACAACGAGGTGAAGGCTGCGGCCGGTGCGTAATCGCGCCTCGGGCGCGGTCGGCCCGGCGCTCGCCGTCCCGGCGTGGGCGTGGCTCCTGCTCTTCTTCGTCGCGCCCGTCGCGATGGTGGTGTGGTTCAGCTTCGGCTACAAGCCCGGCGTCTTCGGCACCCACGCGAACGACATCCTCTCGCTGGACCGGTACTTCGAGGCCATCTCGCCCACCTTCATCGCGACGTTCCAGAACACGCTCGGGGTGGGCATCATCGGCACCCTGCTCTGCTTCGCGATCGGAGCGCCGGTCGCGTACTGGATGGCCTTCAAGGTCAAGCCCGAGCGGCGCGGCATCCTCATCGCCCTTGTGCTGGTGCCGTTCTGGACGAACTTCCTGGTCCGCACCATCGGCTGGCAGGTGATCCTCGCACCCGAAGGGTGGCTCTCGACCCTGATGCAGAGCATCGGCGTGCTCGACGGCCCGCTGGAGCTGCTCTACACGCGCACCGCGGTGATCATCGGTGTGGTCTACAACTACCTGCCGCTGATGATCCTGCCGCTGTTCGTGGCGTTCGACCGGGTCGGACCGGCGTTGCGCGAGGCCTCGAAAGACCTCGGCGCCGGCAAGGTCATGACCTTCTTCCGCGTCACGCTACCCCTGTCGCAGCCCGGCATCATCGCCGGCGTCCTGCTGGTGTTCATCCCGCTGATGGGTGACTACATCACCGCGACCGTGCTGGGCGGGGCGAAGGGCAACATGGTCGGCCAGATCGTCGCGGGCCAGTTCCAGACGGCGCAGAACTGGGCCCTCGGCTCGGCCATGGCCGTGCTGCTGATGCTCCTGATCATGCTCGCGATCGCCGTGGCCGCACTCATCCTGTGGCTGATCGCGCTGCCGTTCCGCTCCCGCAACCGACTGGTCCTCGGGCCGGTCACCGAGACGGCGAGGACGGATGCTGCCCCCGCAGCCTCACCGGAGGTGACGACGTGACCACGCAGACCCAGACGGAGACGATCCTGCAGGCGCGGGCTCGCGAGGGCCGGCCCGGCTCCGGCGTCCGTCGCCGCGTGCGCAAGCCGTGGTCGGACATCGCGCTCAGCGTGTGGGGCGTGCTCGTCATGCTCTTCCTGTTCCTCCCGATCATCGTGATCGTCGTGCACTCGTTCAACAGCGGCCGCCTGCTCGCCGTGTGGGACGGGTTCGGCTTCGACGCGTTCATGTCGATCCTCACCAAGCCCGCGATCCAGAGCGCCGTGCGTGTGTCCCTGCTCACCGCCCTCATCGCCGCGATCATCGCGACGGTGCTCGGCACTCTCGCCGGCATCGCCATGGCGCGGCATCCCGGCAAGTGGGTCTGGTGGTTCCTGGGCCTCTTGCTCCTGGTGTCGGTGACCCCCGAGATCGTCGACGCCGTCGCGCTGCTGCCGTTCTTCGTGTTCCTCGGCCAGGACATGGGCGTCACGATGTTCAACGACGGCATCGTGCGCCTCTCGGTGGGCTCCTCGCTGTTCGCGACCGCGGTCGTGTCGTACATCGTCCGCGCGCGGCTCGTGGGTCAGGACGCACGCCTGGAGGAGGCATCCGCCGACCTCTACGCGAAGCCGTTCACCACGTTCCGCCGCGTGACGCTCGCGCTGGCGATGCCGGCAGTGCTCGCGGGCTTCCTGCTCGCGTTCACCCTGAGCCTCGACAACACCATCGTCGCCGCGTTCGTGCAGGTGTCGGGCACGACCCCGTGGCCGGTCTACGTCCTGAGCGCGCTGCGAACGGGGCTGCGTCCCGAGATCGCGGCGGTGTCGACGATCATGCTTCTTCTCACGCTCGTCGCCCTCGCTCTGGTCGCACTGGTGCTCAAGCGCGCGGGCGACTCGGCGACGCAGATCGCCCGCACGATGACGGGAGGCTGACCCGCCGTGCGGTACGCCGATCTCGTCTTCACCGGCGGTCCGGTCTTCACTGCGAACACCGTCCGCTCGCGCGCCCGCACGGTCGCCGTGGCGGACGGCAGGATCATCGCCGTCGGCGGCGACGACGTCCGAGACCTGATCGGCCCTCAGACCGAGCTGGTCGACCTGCAGGGACGGATGCTGCTGCCGGGCTTCCAGGATGCCCATGTGCACCCCGTGTGGGGCGGCCTCGACATGCTGCGGTGCGACCTGTCCGAGCACGGCACGGCGGCGGAGTACCTCGACGCGATCGGCGCCTACGCGGCCGACCACCCCGACGACGAGTGGATCCTCGGCGGCGGCTGGCAGATGTCGGCCTTCCCCGGCGGAACGCCGACGGCGGCCGCACTCGACACGGTGGTGGCCGATCGCCCGGCGTTCTTCCCGAACCGCGATGGCCACGGCGCCTGGGTCAACTCCGCCGCGCTGCGCCTGGCCGGAATCGACCGCGACACGCCCGATCCCGCCGACGGACGCATCGAGCGCGACGCCGACGGCACTCCCTCGGGGACCCTGCACGAGGGCGCGATGAGCCTCGTGAACCGCCACCTGCCCGACGAGCCGCTCGAGCGGCTCACCGAGGCGCTCCTGGTGGGCCAGCGCTACCTGCACTCCTTCGGCATCACGGCGTGGCAGGACGCCATCGTCGGGTCGTACGGGGATGCCGGCGACCCGGGACCGGCGTACCTGCGGGCGGCTGCCGACGGGACGCTGACGGCACGTGTGGTGGGCGCCATCTGGTGGGACCGCACGCAGGGCCTCGAGCAGATACCCTCCCTCCTCGAGCGTCGCGAGCGGTACCGCGGCGGGCGCTTCGCCGCGACATCCGTCAAGGTCATGCAGGACGGCGTCGCCGAGAACTTCACCGCCTCGATGCTCGAGCCGTACTGCGACGGGCACGGGCACTTCACCGACAACTCGGGCATCTCGTTCGTCGACCCGGCCGTGCTGAACGAAGCGGTCCCGATCCTCGACGCCGAAGGCTTCCAGGTGCACTTCCACGCGATCGGCGACCGCGCCGTGCGCGAGTGCCTCGACGCCGTCGAGCACGCGATCGGCCGCAACGGGCACGGCGACAACCGTCACCACATCGCGCACATCCAGGTCGTCCACCCCGACGATGTCCCACGCTTCCGGCAGCTCGGTGTCGCGGCCAACATGCAGTCACTGTGGGCCGCGCTCGAACCGCAGATGGTCGACTTGACGCTGCCGTTCCTTGGCGAGCCGCGCAGCGCGTGGCAGTACCCCTTCGGCGACCTGCAGCGCGCGGGTGCCGTGCTCGCCGCCGGGAGCGACTGGTCGGTCTCGTCGCCCGACCCGCTCGCGGCGATCCACGTCGCCGTCAACCGCCTTGCCGCCCCCGGCCATGAGGAGGGCGAGTACGAAGCCTTCCTCCCCGAGCAGGCGATCGACCTCGCCACGTCGCTGACGGCCTATACGGCCGGCTCGGCCTGGGTGAACCACCTCGACGAGACCACCGGGACCGTCGAGGCCGGCAAGTACGCCGACCTCGTCGTACTGGACCGCGACCCCTTCGAAGGTCCGGCCGAGGAGATCGGCGCGGCGCGGGTGCTGCAGACGTTCGTCGAGGGATCGCGCGTGTACGCCGCCCCCGACGCGTGAGCCGGCCGAGACGGCGGCTCGGGCCGAGGCATCCGCTCTCCCCACCTGCCCGCATCAGGTGATCTGACGGAAACAGGGCGAAATCGGCCGGATCGTCCTGTGTTCGCCAGATCACCTGTTCTCGGCACCCGGCAGCCCCCAAGATCGAAGCAGACAACACCGAACAGGGAAGTGATACCCGTGGGCACGACCGTCTTCGAACGACAGCGGCCGGCAGCATCCGTCATCCGTCACAGCCTCTCCGAGACGCGTCAGAGCGTCTTCTGGCTCGACGACCTCCCCGCCACCCCCGCACGTGCACGCGTGAGCGGGGAGTCGACGGCCGACCTCGTGGTGGTCGGCGCGGGCTACACCGGGCTGTGGACCGCACTGCAGGCCAAGCGCCGCGATCCGTCGAGCCGCGTCGTCGTGGTCGAGGCCCGCACCGTCGGCTGGGCCGCTTCGGGCCGCAACGGCGGGTTCTGCGAGGCGAGCCTCACCCACGGACGCGACAACGGCCTGCGCCGCTGGCCCGACGAGATCGACCGCCTCGACGAGATGGGGCTCGAGAACCTCGACGGGATGGGCGTGGACATCGCCGCCTACGGGATCGATGCGGACTGGGAGCGCGTCGGCTCGCTCGGCGTCGCGACCGAACCGCACCAGCTCGCGTGGCTGGACGAATGGGCAGCGGATGCCGCATCCCGCGGCGAAGAGGGAGTGCTGCGTCTCAGCGGGGCAGAGGTGCAGGCATCCATCGCCTCCCCCACCTATCTCGGGGCCGTCTGGGAGCAGCGCTCGACCGCCATCGTGCATCCGGGCAAGCTCGCCGCCGGTCTCGCGCACGCCGCCGAGGAGGCGGGCGTCGAGATCTTCGAGAACTCGCCCATCCACGCACTCGACGACGCCGGCGCCGCGGTGCGGGTCGTCGCGACCCACGGCCGCATCACCGCCGGGCGCGTGGCGCTGGCGACCAACGTCTTCCCGTCGCTGCTCAAGCGCAACCGGCTCATGACCGTGCCGGTGTACGACTACGCACTCATGACCGAGCCGCTGTCCGCCGAGCAGCTCGCCGCCATCGGCTGGAACGACCGGCAGGGCATCAGCGACCTGGCGAACCAGTTCCACTACTACCGGCTCAGCCGCGACAACCGCATCCTGTTCGGCGGCTACGACGCGGTCTACCACTACGGGCGGCGCATCCGCACACAGTACGAAGACCGCCCGTCGTCGTTCGAGAAGCTGGCCGGCCACTTCTTCACGACGTTCCCGCAGCTGGACGGCCTGCGCTTCACCCACAAGTGGGCCGGCGCGATCGACACGTCGACCCAGTTCTGCGCGTTCTACGGCACCGCTCGCCAGGGTCGCGTCGCGTACGCGGCGGGCTTCACGGGGCTGGGCGTGGCAGCGACGCGCTTCGCCGCCGACGTCATGCTCGACCTGCTCGCCGGCGAGCGCACGGAGCGCACCGAGCTCGAGATGGTGCGCAAGCGCCCGCTGCCGTTCCCTCCCGAGCCCGCCGCCGCCATGGGCATCAATGCGACCCGCTGGTCGCTCGACCGTGCCGACCACAACCGCGGCAGGCGCAACCTGCTGCTGAAGACCCTCGACGCCTTCGGATTGGGGTTCGACTCATGAGCGAGCTGGACGCCGGAGCACTCGTCTCGGCCGGCGAGGTGGAGGTTCCGCTCGTCCCCGTGCCGCCTGCGCAGGTCGTCGCGGGGTCGCCGTCCACCGGATCGGTCGATCTGGACGAGGACATGGGCATCGGCGTGTGGGAGATGACGCCCGGCGCGATGTCCGACGTCGAGATCGACGAGGTGTTCGTCGTCGTCGCCGGGTCGGCCACGGTGGAGTTCGTCGACCCGGCCCTGCCCTCGATCGAGCTCGAGACCGGCGCGATAGTGCGGCTCGAAGCGGGGATGCGCACCGTCTGGACGGTGCGCGAGACCCTGCGCAAGGTGTACCTGGCTTAGCGCCCCCTCCCCGGATGCCACGATGGAGGCATGCGTGCAGTCGTCTACGACGCCTTCGGCGTCGCACCCGAGGTTCGTGACGTGCGGAGACCGTCGGCGCCCGAAGGCGGCGTCGTCGTCGAGGTGCGCGCGACGGGGCTGTGCCGCAGCGACTGGCACGGGTGGGCGGGCCACGACGACGACATCTCGCTCCCCCACGTGCCCGGGCACGAGCTGGCGGGCATCGTCGCCGACGTCGGCGAAGGCGTCGAGAGGTGGGCCGCCGGCGACCGCGTGACGGTGCCGTTCGTGTGCGGCTGCGGACGCTGTGAATGGTGCCTGCGTGGCGATGCGCAGGTGTGCCCCGACCAGACGCAGCCGGGCTTCACACACGACGGGTCCTTCGCCGAGTACGTCGTGCTGCACGCCGCGGACGCGAACCTCGTGGCGATCCCCGAATCGGTGAGCTTCGAGGCCGCCGCGGCCCTCGGGTGCCGCTTCGCCACCGCCTATCGCGGACTCGTGGGCCGGGCGCGTCTGTCGGCCGGCGAGTGGGTGACGATCGTCGGCGCCGGCGGAGTCGGCCTGAGCGGGGTCATGATCGCGAAGGCGCTCGGCGCCCGCGTGATCGTGGTCGATCGCCATCGAGCGGCGCTGGATGCGGCATCCGCTCTCGGCGCCGATCATGTCGTCCTCGCCGACGGCCGCGATGTCGCGGCCGTCGGCCACGAGCTGAGCGACGGCGGAGCCGACGTCTCCGTGGATGCCGTCGGCAGCGAGCAGACGTGCGCCGACGCGATCCACAGCCTGCGCCGACGTGGACGGCACGTGCAGATCGGCCTGCTCCCGCCCGTCGACGGCCACCCTCGCGTGCCGATGTCACGCGTCATCGGGTGGGAGCTCGACCTCCTCGGCAGCCACGGCATGGCCGCCGTCGACTACCCCGGCATGCTGGCCCTCATCGAGTCGGGCGCTCTGCACCCCGAGGCACTCGTGGAGCGCGTCGTCGGGCTGCCGGAGGCTGCCGCTCTGCTGCCCGCGTTCGACTCCGCGACGCCCGCCGGCATGACGATGATCGACCCGCGTCGAGTGTGAGACGGCTCCAAGGGTGGAGCGGGCTCACCGGCCGGCGCTGCGGCGCACCAGCAGGGCGAGGTGCAGCGCGGTCTGGGTCTCGCCGTCGTCGAGGTCGACGCCGAGCAGCTCCTCGATGAGGGCGATGCGCTGGTAGAACACCGAGCGCGACAGATGAGAAGCGGATGCCGCGGCCGTGCGGTTGCCCGGATGCGCGAGCATCGCCTCGAGCACATCGAGCAGGTCGCCGGTGCGGGTCAGGTCGTGCACGATCAGGGGCGCCAGCATGCGCTCGCCGTGCTCGAGCACGCGGTGGTCGTCGCGCAGCGCCGTCACGAGCTGCACGAGCGGGCGATTCTCGGCCCGGCGCAGATGCGGCCCCTTGCCCGGGCGCCGTCGCCGCCCGCGGGCGAGGTCCACGGCGTCGTGCAGCGAGGCGAGAGCCGCGTCGAGGCCCTCGGCGGCGCGTCCGACCGAGAGGGTCAGGCGATCGGTGTCGGCCCCCGCCTCCACGAGCGCGGCGGCGAGCGCGAGGGCGGCGGAGTCGTCGAACACCGTGTCGGCGGGCAGCGAGAGCAGCACCGTGGTCGCCGGCGCGGGCACGCCGTCGGGGGCCGACCCGGCGAGCGCACGCCCGCGCAGGGCGCGGGCCGCGGCATCCGCTCGCTCTGCCGTCACCGCGGCGCCCGAGACGACGATCCCGTACAGGCGCGCTCCTCGCAACGGCAGTCCGGCCGCCTCGAGTCGAGCGGCCGCACCGCCGGCGCCGGCGAACCGGCCCGCCAGCAGGCCGTCGACCAGGCGGCGGCGCCCGATGCGACCCCATTCGTCGGACTCCCCGTCGGCGAGACGGCCGACGGCGAGTGCGATGGCGCCCTGCTCCAGCACGGCGGTGCGCCCGGCGGGGTGGTCGGGTCCGGGAAGGGCGATCAGGGTGCCCCAGCGCACGCCGCGCGCCTCGACGGGCACGACGAGCCAGTCCTCCGGGCCCGGGGCCGCGCCCCGCTCGCGCCGCTGCTCGGCACGCCGGTGGGCCGAGCGCGAGCGCAGCTCCCACTCGGTGAAGAGCTCCTCTTCGAGAGCGAGCGGCACCTCGGCGGCGACCACCTCGTGCCCCCGGTTCTCGAGGACCACCGGGGCGCCGAGGGTCTGGGCGAGCTGGTGCACGATGAAGTCGGCGGGCGACCCGCGCAGCACGAGGGCGGTGAAGCGCTCGCGCACCTCGTCGCGCGAGCGCAGCGCGTCGCTCTGCCCCGTGATGATGCGGCCGTGGACGGCCTCGGTGATCGTGATGAACTTCAGTTCGCGGTGCAGCACGATGAGCGCCAGGTTGCGCTCCCTGGCCGCTTCGACCACGACGGCGGGCACGTAGCGGTAGTGCGTGCCGAGTTCGAGGATCAGCCCGGAGAGCCCCGCGTCGTCGAGCCCCCCGATGAACCGGCGGAGGTCCGCAGGGTCCTCCGGCCACGACGACCCCGTCGACAGCAGGAGCTCGCCGCCGTCGAGCAGCGGGGCGACGCCGGCGCTGTCCGACACGTGCAGCCAGCGCACGCGGGCATCGAGCGCGTCGTCGCCGACGAGCACCTCGGGGACACCCTGTGCGACGGCGTCGAGGGCGATCACCTCGCGCACGGTCGGGAGGGTTTCAAGCGCGGATCCTGCGACCAGACGATCCGTACGGATCGGTTGATCTTCGCGACGGTCGGGCACCGTTGCACCAACTTCTGCTCTGACAAACTGGGCCGACCCAGCCTAATCCATCTCCGGTCGATCTGTCCGGAGACGACCCGGGAGCCGCCATGACCGACACGCTCTCCCGCGCCGCGACCTACACCGACGGCAACGGCGCCGCTCATCCCCTGCCCGATCGCGAAGCCGACGCCCGCGTCCGCGCCGACGATCGCGGACACGTCTTCCATTCGTGGAGCGCACAGGCGGTGATCGATCCGCTTCCGATCGCCGTCGGCGACGGCTCGACGTTCTGGGACTACGAGGGCAACGCCTTCCTCGACTTCGGCTCGCAGCTGGTGAACCTCAACCTCGGGCACCAGCATCCCGACCTCGTCGACGCCATCCAGCGGCAGGCCGGGCGGCTCGCCACGATCCAGCCGTCGATGGCGAACGACGTCCGCGGCGAGCTCGCACGCCGCATCGCCGGGGTCGCGCCCGACGGCATGGACAAGGTGTTCTTCACCAACGGCGGCGCCGACGCCAACGAGAACGCCGTGCGCATGGCACGGCTCGTCACCGGCCGCCGCAAGGTGCTCTCGATGTACCGCAGCTACCACGGCAACACGTCGACGGCGATCGCGCTCACGGGTGACCCGCGGCGGTGGCCGAACGAGCCCGCCGACGGCTCGGTCGCCAAGTTCTTCGGCCCGTACCCGTACCGCTCTGCGTTCCATTCCGCGACGCCCGAGGAGGAGACGCAGCGCGCCCTCGAGCACCTCGAGCAGACGATCGTGCTCGAGGGTGCGTCGACGATCGCGGCGATCGTCATCGAGACGATCGTGGGCACCAACGGCGTGCTGGTACCGCCGCCGGGCTACCTCGCCGGGGTCCGCGAGCTGTGCGACCGGTTCGGCATCGTGTACATCGCCGACGAGGTGATGGTCGGGTTCGGCCGCGTCGGCGAATGGTTCGCCTTCCAGGCGTTCGATGTGGTGCCCGACCTCATCACGTTCGCGAAGGGCGTGAACTCGGGCTATGTGCCGCTCGGCGGCGTGGTGATCTCGGACCGCATCGCCGCGCACTTCGACACGATGGCGTTCCCGGGTGGGCTCACCTACTCCGGGCACCCGCTCGCCTGTGCAGCCGGCGTCGCGACGTTCGAGGTCTTCGAGCGCGACGGCATCCTCGAGCGCGTCCGCGACCTCGGAGCGCGCGTCGTCGAGCCGCGGCTGCGCGACATCGCGGCACGCCACCCCTCCGTCGGCGACGTGCGGGGCCTCGGCCTCTTCTGGGCCATCGAGCTCGTGCGCGACCGCGAGAGCCGCGAGCCCCTCGTGCCGTTCAATGCGAGCGGGGCGGATGCTGCGCCCGTCGCCGCCGTCGCGGCGGCGTGCAAGCGCGACGGCGTCTGGCCGTTCACGCACTTCAACCGCGTGCACGTCGCACCGCCGCTCGTGATCGCCGAGGACGAGCTCGTGCGCGGGCTCGACGTGATCGACCGCGCCCTCACCCACGCGGACGAGCACACGCGCTGACGCAGCGCGCCCGAGCGCTCAGCCGGCGACGACGGCGTCGCCCACGCGGATCGCCGCCGGCGACGCGGAGGACGCCAGGTCGGGCACGAGCCACACCCCGAACCACGTCTTGCCGTTCCAGCGGCGGTGCTTCGCGAGCGTTGCGGATCGGCTCCTTGCCGCGCGCGAGCGTGTCGGGGTCGATGGTCGTCATCACGCAGCGATCGCACACGCCGTTCACGCGGAACCGCACGTCGCCGAGCTGCACGAACGGCCAGGAGTCCTCGGCGAAGGGCGACGCCGGGTCGCCGTCGACGACGACGTTCGGACGGAACCGCACGATGTCGAGCTCCGGCGTCCCGTCGTCTGTCCACCGGTTCAACTGCGCCGTCGACGACTCGCTGGCGAGGAGCAGCGGCCCCACGTCCGCGAGGGACACGCGGTCGTCGGGGTGCCCGCCGTGCGCGGGGTTCACCGGCCGCACTCGGGGGTCGGGCTGCCAGACGAGCCGCACCGGACGGCCGAGGCGGTCGCTCAGCCAGGCGTCGGCCGCGGCATCCGCCGGCAATGCCGAACCCTGACGCGAGTGGCCCACCCGGATCGGAGCGGCGCCGACGGGCTCGGGCACGCGCAGCTCGCTCCCGTGACGCCCGTCCGACAGCACCAGCGCACCGTCGTCGAGGGTCGCGGACAGGCCGAGCATCCCGTTCACCTCGCGCGCGGTGACCGGCTCGCCGTCGGGGTCGACGACCGCCCAGCGCCGGTCACCCTCGAGGCCCCACGGCAGCACGCCCGCGGCGTCGACGTCGAGTCCGGAGAACGACTTGACGGGATAGAGGCGGATGCGGGTCACCTGCATCGAAGAACGCTATCGCGCACTCGGTGCCGTCCGCTCCGCTCCGCCGGTTCGACGACGGGACGGGGCGCGGGCGCCGGGCGTGTTCAGCCAGCTGAGCACGGTGAGCATGACCAGTTCAGCCCGCGACGCCTGGCTCAGGACCGTCCAGGTGTGCGCGTCGTGCGGATCGGCGATCATCGTTCCCTCTCCCTTCCGGGACCCGTCTCGCTCTCACCAAGGAAGAGGCGCTCGAGCAGCCTCACGTACATTCCTCGCCGCCACCCTCACGGGCGCGGAAAAAGCAAGAGGGAGGCGGATGCCGCGCGAATGAGATGGAATCCGATGCGGGCAGCGCGACGAACTACTGGTGCATCCGAGGGAACGGATGCACGGGAATGAATAGACGAGGTTCGTCGTTATTTCTGTACTCAGCACGATTCGGTGCTGCAGGAGGGGACTGTGGGCAAGAACTACATCGACATCGAGAACGACCGGGGCGAGACGCTGCGCTACCGCAAGCACGTCAACGGTCGCGGCCTCATCGCGCACGGCGCCAAGGTGCACCCGAGCGCCATCGTCGAAGCGGGGGCGTATGTCGAGCCGGGGGTTCAGATCGCCGCGGGCGCACACGTCGGCCGCGGCGCCTGGGTCGAGTCGGACGCCGTGATCGGTCCCGACGCCGACATCGCACCCCACGCCCACATCGGACCCCGCGCCGCGATCGGTGCGGGAGCGAAGATCGGCGTGCGCACGCACGTCGGCAGCGAGGCCCGTGTGGCCGTCGGATCGCTCATCGGCGACGACGAGACCATCGCCGACGGCGAGCGGGTGGCGACCGATCAGCGGGGTCTCCGCCTCGCAGCCTGACACCCGCCGGCGAGTTGCCGGTCCCGGCGGGTCGACCGCGGGTCCGGCCCGCCACCACCGGCAACTCACGGGATGACCGCACTCCGAGGCGTCCGCTGGCCTGGGGGCGCGCTATCGTGGCGCGCATGAAGGAGTTCGTCACGGCGGTCGTCGTCGTGCTCGGATCCGTCCTGGTCCTCGCGATCGGCGTGGGTCTCGCGGTGTGGGTGCTCCTGAGCGTCGGCGCATTCGACGCACCCGCAGAGCCCGCGAACTCATCCGATACCGGAGCCCCGGTCGCCGACGGCATCCCGTCCCGCCCCGCCGGGGCCTTTCCGCTGACCGTGCGGTACGTCTTCGACGGCGACACCATCGAGGCGCAGGTGCAGCAGCCCAACGACATCGTCACGACCGCGGAGCCGGTGCGCATCCGGCTGATCGGCATCGACACTCCAGAGGGAACGCCCACGCCGGAGTGCTGGGCCGACGAGGCCCGCTCCCACCTGCGCGAGCTGCTGCCCGAAGGCGCGACGGTGTGGGCGGCACCCGACACCGAGACGTCGGACCGCTACGGCCGCTACCTCTTCAACCTCTGGTCGGACGACGGCCGCTTCATCAATCACGAGCTCGTCGCCGCCGGGGACGCCGAGGCGATCCGCGTCGGGTCGAACGACGCGTTCTACGACCTCCTGACCGACGCGCAGACGCAG
This sequence comes from Microbacterium sp. NPDC056003, assembly GCF_042274785.1. Taxonomy (NCBI): domain Bacteria; kingdom Bacillati; phylum Actinomycetota; class Actinomycetes; order Micrococcales; family Microbacteriaceae; genus Microbacterium; species Microbacterium sp. NPDC056003. Next base: position 904,514 of record NZ_JBHJXQ010000001.1, read on the forward strand.
GCGCAGGCATCCGGAGCCGGCAGGTGGGCCGCGTGCGGCTGATCTTGCGGCGACTCAGGCGAACAGGAACAGCACGAAGCCGATGAGCGGCAGCGTGCCCTGGGTGAGCGCGGCGCGCAGATACTTCATGCCGGTGGTGAGCAGGACGAGGGATGCCGCGACCATCGACCCGAGACTGAACAGCACCAGCGCGAGCCCGGCCGCCCGCAGCGCCGAGTCGTCCGCGCCCGACAGGAACAGCACGAGCCCGATGGCCGTGCCGACGGCGAGGAACAGGTTGTAGAAGCCCTGGTTGTAGGCCATCGGCTTGGTGATCTCGGCGGCGGCCTGGTCGGCGACGCCGAACCGCTTCCAGATCTTCGGCTGCGTCCACTGCACGCTCTCCATCACGAAGATGTACACATGGAGCAGGGCGGCCAGCGCGGCGAAGACCGTGGCGATGATCGCGATCATGACCGAACCATAGCGCCCGGCTACGCTGAGCCCATGGCACGCAGCGGAAAGTCGCACGCGCGACCGGGAAAGTCGGGGCGGGATGCCTCGTCCCGCCGCAGCGGAAAGAGCGGCAAGGCCGCGCCTTCCGGCGGCAGGGCCGGCGCTTCCAGCGGCAAGGGCGGGCGTCCCGCGCGCCGGCCGCCGGCTTCTGCGGCACCGCCCGAGGCCCCCGCCGCGCCGGAGATCGCGGGCCCTTTCCGGCTGGGCGCGATCGCCGGCGCCACCCCCGGGAAGTGGATCTCGGCCTGGCGTGACCGCGTGCCCGGCGTCCAGCTCGAGCTCCTGCCGCTCGAGGTCGCCGATCAGCGCCGCGCCCTCGTCGACGGCGAGGTCGACGCCGCGCTCGTGCGCCTGCCCATCGATCGTGACGACCTGCACGTCATCCCGCTCTACGACGAGGTGCCGGTCGTCGTGATGGCCGCGGACTCCCACCTGACCGCGGCCCACGACCTGGGCACCGACGACCTGGCCGGCGAGGTCGTCATCGCGGCACGCGACGATGTGCTCGGCATCCGGATTCCCGACGCGGTGGCACCGGCCTTCGCGCCGCCCGCCGACACGGCCGAGGCGATCGCGACGGTCGCCGCCGGCGTGGGGGTCGTCGTCGTGCCGATGTCGCTCGCGCGGCTTCACCACCGCAAGGACGTCGAGCACCGCCCACTGCGGGACGGTCCGGTCTCGACCGTGGCGGTGGCCTGGGTCGCCGAGCGCACGACTCCCGCCGTCGAGACCTTCGTGGGCATCGTCCGGGGGCGCACCGCGAACTCGTCACGCGGCTGAGCAGGCATGAGGTCGGGGGATGTCGCCGACCTGGGTCTCTGCGACATCCCCCGCCCGGTTCTGCTCAATGGCCGCGTGTCCCCAGACGCTCTCCCCAAGAGACGGCCACCCGCTCCCAGCGGCGACACCCCCAGATGCCGTCGCGCATGAGCAGTTCCATGGATCTAGAGCGTGCCCCTGTCCCTCTGATACACGACCGCAGAGATTTCTTCGAGATCTTCAGAATCCGGCCCCGTGCACCTGGAACGGCGCCACGATCCCCGTGCGCGCGGCCGCTGCCGCGAGCGCCTCCGAAGGCGGCTGCCCGGCCGCCAGGCCCCCGTGCATCGCGCCGAGCAGTTCGCACGCGGCGTCGTCGGCGACGATCACCGGGGCGGCGACGACGCTCTGCGTTCCGGCGTGCAGCCAGATGCGGGTCATGCCGATCGCCTCCTCCCCCCAGCGCACCGACGAGCGCCCGACCTCGCACGCCGAGAGGACGACGGTCTCGGGGACCTCCGGCATGAGGTCGATGTCGTAGCCGAACAGCGTGCCATCCGCCAGCTCGAGTCCCGAGAACAGCGGGTTGTCGACGGTGTGACGGCCATGGGCGGCCACATGGAGCACGTCGACACCGGCCGCCAGCGCGGTGACGTGATCGACGGATGCCTCGCCCGCGCGCAGCACGGTGCTCTCGCGCCACACGGCCGCGGCGGCCGCGACCTCCTCCTCGCCACGCGCGACCCGCGGTCCGACGGCGAAGCCCGCACGGCGGCGCGGCCGGGCGCCGTCTCGCATCCGCATCCACCGGGATGCCGAGGACGCCATCGTGAACGCGTGGCCGCGCATCGCGGGCAGCATCGCCCATGGGATGCCGCCGAGGATGCCGGGGATGGTGATCACGAGCCTGCGGCGCCCTGCGCGCTGGACCGCATCCGCAAGGAGGATGCCCGACAGCTCCTCCAGGCGCGAGTCGAGGGATCGCCGCACGACCGCGGCCATCGGCCCGCTGCGCACGGAGGCCGCCATGTCGAGATCGGCGCGGAGCCCGCCGAGGAGCAGGTCGGAGTCCCATTGCCGGATGGGCACGACGTGGTCGCCGTCGGAGGTCACCACAAGGGCGACCAGGGCGGTCCGCGCGTAGACGTAGGCGATGTGGGCGGTGTCGGGCGGGAGCGCGCCGCGCAGCTCTTCGAGCGTGATCGGACGATCGACCTGGATCGCCCCGGTGGCCGACCACTGCCGCTCGCGTGCGCGCTCGCGGAGCGCAGCCGCACGAGGCTGCGACAGCCACTCCTCGCCAGGGTCGTCCGCGCGGATCATGCGCAGCTCCGCGAGCTCCTCCGCGAGTCGGACGTCGGGCGGAGGCCGCAGGGGTGTGACCTGCTGGCTCAGGTGGCGCGCGCGCTCCGACCACTCGAACAGGACGTCCGGGCGGCCGGACTCGACGGCCGAGCCGAGTCCGGCGAAGATGAGGCCGGTCGCGTGCATCCCGAACGACGTCTGCAGGTCGAGGCTGCCGAACGAGTGCTGCCACTCGGTCAGCATGTCGAGACCGTTCGCGGCGTGCCGGCGCACGAGGGCGGGCCTGCCCGCGGCGCGGGCACGTGCGGCGCGCGCCTGATGGGCGAGGAGGCGCACCTCCATCGACGCGGAGGCCACCGGCCGAATGGGGCGCGTCGAGGGCTGACCCTGCTCGGCGAGAGCGAGGTCGTAGGCCAGGCGCAACGCCGCCGCCTCGTTCAGGAAGCGGTTGCGCTGGAGCGCGGCGACGACGTCGGCGACCTCGCCCGCCGACGGAGGCTCGACGGAGGCCGGCAGATCGGGCGCGAGCAGCGCGCGCAGCCTGATTCCCTCGGCACGCACACGCCATGCCTCATTCCCGAAGGCCTCGAAGCCGGCGGATGCGGCGGCAGCGGCGGCGCCGGCCCGCTCGGGCGCATGGTTCAGGAGCGACCGCGCCAGGTTGAGCTCGGCCATCGCGCGATCCAGCGGCATCCCCAGCTCGCCGAACGTCGTCGCGACGCGCTCGAGGATCGCCTCCGCTTCGGACGTCTGGCCTGCATCGCGAAGCACCTCGGCGCGATCCAGGTCGCCGACCGCGGCGCCGACCGCGGTGTCGCCGGCGAGCGGCGCCGCGGCGACCATGGCCTGCAGTGCGCCGACCAGGTCGCCCGAGAGCATGGCTACGTAGCCGAGGTTGTGACGCGCCTGAGCCTCGGCGACCGGCATGCCGGCCGCGGCATATGCTGCGGCCGCGCAGCGCAGGTCGTCCTCGGCATCGTCCAGGCGTCGGTGCTGCATCCGCACCAGGCTGCGGTTGACCCGCGTGTTCGCCTGGGCGACCGGGTCGTCGGCGAGCGCCTCGATCGCGCGCGTGAGCCAGCGCTCCGCGTCGGCGAGGCGACCGGTCTCTTCCGCCAGGGCTCCGAGCTGGCCGGCGAGGATCGCAACCGTGTGGTCGCTGAGACCCGGCTCGGCGAGCGCGTCGCCGCAGATGCGTTCGGCGTCGGCGACGTGCCCGGTCCGCGCGAGCACATACGCCCGCGTGCCGGCGATGCGAGCCCGGAGGTTGACATCGCCGGCGTCGCTGTCGGCCCGGTCGAGCAGCTGAGCGGCCTCGTCGTAGTGACCGCGGTTGACGAGGTCCACCGCCTCACTGTGCAGAGCGTCCGCCGAACGGGTCATCCCCCTATCTTGGCGGGAACAGCGGCCGTCTTGGCGGCTACAGCTTCGGCGTGAACTCCAGCTTCTTCGCCTCCTCCCGCAGGAGCTTCTTGATCTCGTTCTCACTGGGAGCCCTCGCCGCGCTCGCCGTCGCCGTGGTCGTCGTCGCCTTCGGCTCCATCAGTGCGGGGGCGATCGCCTGGGCGAGCTTGCCCGCGATGTACGGCGCGGCGAACGACGTGCCGCTCCAGATCGCGAACCCGCCGCGCCAGTCGTCGGGGTCGAGGCTCTGCCGCGGCAGCGGCTCGGTGACGCCCGGCAGGTCGTAGAGATCGTCGCGCGTGCCCGCCTGGATGCCGCCGAGGAATCCGGGTGACGTGCTGAAGACAGACACACCGGGCGCGTAGGTCTTGACCCAGTCGCCGACATTGCTGAAGAGCGCGACCGTCTTGCTGTTCGGATTGAGCGCGCCGACCGACACGTGGGGTGCCGCGTTCGCGAGCGCGGCGGCGTCGTCCCGCTTGGCCGGGAACTGCCAGAGCGCCGCCGGGAACGCAGGGCGCTCGGTGGAGTCGTTGCCGGCCGAGCACACGACCGCGCAGCCCAGCATGCGCGCCTCCTCCAGCAACTCGCCGAGCGTGGCGTCGAACAGCTCGTCGTCGGGCGTCTCGTGGTAATAGCCCAGCGAGATGTTCATGACGTCGACCTTCTGGCCGGCGCGCATCGCGTCGACCAGCCGCCGCACCGCCTCGAGGAACTCCCCTTCGAGCACGGTGCCCTGACTGTTCGCCACGCGCACGGCGATGATGTCCGCGTCGGGGCAGACCTGGCGCACGATGCCCGCGACGAACGTGCCGTGACCGGCCGCCTCGTCGAGGAACCCGTCGAGCGGACCCGACTGATCGGGGTAGACCTCGGGGTTCGTGTTCGGGTCGTGGTCGCCGATGGGGCCCTTGGGCGACATCGGATCACGCGTCACGATCGGATCGTCGAGCCAGGGGTGGTCGCCGCACCCGGTGTCGAAGACGGCGACGACGGGTCGGCGCCCCGAGTAGTCGGCGTCGTCCGTGCGCACGGGCTTCGGCCCGATGTAGGTGATGATCTCGCGGCCGCCGCTTCCCGGCTCGGCGTATGCGTCCGGACCGGGGGCGTTGGTGCGGCCATACGGGTTCGTCCGGCCGTAGGGGTTGGTGCGACCGTACGGGTTGGTCCGGCCGTAGGGATTGGTGCGGCCGTTCGCCCCCAGCGCGAGCACGTGGTCGAGCCCGACCCCGCGGGAGAGCTTCCTGCTGTCGCGCTCGGTGCGCGATGCGTCGTCGGCCCGGGGGAACTTCTGCCGCGCCGCCTTCAGCAGCCGCCACGCGTCGACGGGCGGCACGGGCTGGTCATCGACGTCGACCTTCGGATCCTGCGAGATGTCGGCCCGGTAGAGCGGCGGAGTGCGGCGTTCGATGCGGTCGGCGCGCGCCTCTTCTTCGGCGGCTGCGAGATCCAGCTCGCTCTCCTGCTCGCCTTCTGCGGGACGGGTGAGCGGACGGATTCTCACCGACCAGCCGAAGGCGCGGGCGGACTCGCTCAGATCGGTCTGGATGCGCTGCAGGTCCTCGCCGGCGCTCACGAGGAGATGGGTGGGTGCGTATTCGGTCGGGTAGGCGGGAACGCCGGGTTCGGGCTCGACGGCCGGGTCGAGCACGACACCGAGCGGCTTCGTCGCCTCGTATCGTGAGCGCCACGTCTCGTTCGGCGGTCGCCGGGGCGGATTCTCGTCAGCCATGGATCTCCTTGATCATCGGGCGGAGCGCGGCCCCCGCCGCAGCATCCGCATCGTCATACTTCGAACTGCGGTGTCTCGAAATCGCGAAGCTCGCCGGTGGCGTCCTTCACCACCATGCGCAGCCGCGCGACACCAGGGGTCACGTCTTCGAATGCGAACCGGCCGTGCTCACCCGGCTCGGCCGACCACTCCCGCTCGCCCTGCGCCAGCCGGATGGCCAGAGCGGTCGCGTCCACCCATCCATCGACTCGGCGTCCGCCGTCTTCGGTGGCGCTGGTGTGCAGAAGCACGCTGGTCGTCCCGTCGCTGAACTGCAGCGTCGCCGTGTCGGCCTCGCCGCGGACGGCGGCGAGGGAACCCTCGACCAGGGTCAGCAGCGCGTACTCGCGGGTGAGGTCCTCGACGGCCACTGCGGCGACCATCCGGTCGACGAGGCCCGCCGGCACCGGATCGACCCCCTCCCACATCGCGCGCATTCGTGCGAAAAGCGCCGCATCCGCGGCGAAGTCCTCATTGTCCATCGTCCTGTCCTTCCCATCCTGAGCCCTCGAGCTCTGCCCGGAGCTTGGCGAGACAGCGCTGGCGGGTCGGTCCGATGGACCCGATGGGCATCGCCAGGTCCTGCGCGATGCGGGCATAGTCGGGGCGGTCCTCGAACGCGACGATCCGCAGCAGACGCTGGCATCGTTCATTGAGCGTCGAGACGGCATCCCACAGCCGACGTGTCGCGTCGTCTGCGGTGGCCGTCTGCTCGGCGGATTCGTGGACAGGCAGGTGGGGTTCGAGCGCCTCGGCTTCCGTCGGGTCCGCCCGACGCTGCTGCTTGCCGACGCGCCACGCCTCGCGGCGTGCGCACATGGTGAGCCACCCCGACACGGCCTGCGCGTCGTGGATGGTCTCGTGACGCCGCACCAGCGTCAGCCACGTCGTCTGCACGACGTCCTGGGCAAGTGCGTGGTCGAGACCGTACGCGCGCACGACATGCCACAGGGGCGGTGTCATGAGCCTCACGAGCTCGTCCATCGCGCGACTGTCGCCTTCGCGCCAGCGCACGAACAGGTCGGCTGCGCGTTGCCATCGCGCCGGCTCGACGGAGTCGATCGTTCCCGCCGACTCTCCGTGCGACGGTGCCAGGTCGCGCGGGTCCTCTGGCGGCGGCGAGGCCCCAGCCTCGGCGTCCGCGTGCGTCATGACGCCAATTCTGTCCACACTACGAGGAGAGCGATAGATCCCCCCTGATACAGCGTGTCGCGGGATTTCCCGGCCGTCGCGTGACGATGGGGCCGCCGCCTAGACTTCTGCGCATGACGACCGCGCCGCTGCTCTATGTCTGCGTGCGGCCGCAGCAGGGCGCGGCGGCCGCCGAGTACGAGTCGTTCCGCACCGCGATGAGGCTCGATGAGGCAGCGGTCCACCGGATCGACCTCGTGCGCGAGCCGCTCCCCGACGACGTCTTCGACCGCTACAGCGGGTTCCTCGTCGGCGGCAGCCCGTTCAACGTCGCCGATCCCGAGTCGACGAAGACCGACGTGCAGCGACGTCTCGAAGGCGACCTCGAGCGGATCGCGCGTCGGGTGGCCGACGGCTCGGCCAGCCACGAAGGGCCGGCGGCGCTCTTCACCTGCTACGGGATCGGCGTGGTCACCCGCATGCTCGGGGGTGAGGTGAGCCGCGCCTTCCCCGAAGACACCGGACCGGTCACGATCGAACTCACCGACGCCGGCCGCGCCGATCCGCTCTTCGGCGCACTGGCCTCGCGCTTCACCGCGCTCACCGCGCACAAGGAGGGCACCGCGGCGCTCCCGCCGGACGCGACGCAGCTCGCGGTGAACGCCGCGTGCCCGGTGCAGGCCTACGTCGTGGGTGACCGGCTGTACGCGACTCAGTTCCACCCGGAGCCCACGACGAAGGCGTTCACCGAGCGCATGGCGGTCTACCGCGACGACGGGTACTTCGAGGCGGAGCACTACGACGCCGTCGCGGGGCGAGTGCTCGCGGCATCCGTCACCGAACCGGTCCGGCTCCTGCGCGCCTTCGCCCAGCGATTCGGCCCGGCCTGATCAGACCTCGGCGTTGCGCACGTCGGCGACGCGATGCAGGAGCGCGCCGGCCAGCGGAACGAGCAGGACGACCGCGGCCACGACGATCGCGGCGACGCCGATCGGTGTGCTCTCGGGCTCGCCGGCGAGGCGTCCGACACCGATCCACGTGAGTCCCCACGCCATCGCCAGGCCGGGGGCGACGCGCCAGCCGCTCGCCCACGCGATGCCGATGCCGATGACGGCGACCACCACGAGGACCGCGATGCCCCACAGGGCGGCGTTCTCTCCGGCCTCGGCCGGGACGATCGTCGTGAGCCACGCCGACGTGTTGGCGACCGTTGCGAGGGTGACCCAGCCGAGGTGCAGGCCGGTCACGCCGTCGATGAGCAGGGCGTCGAGCACACCTCGCCCGGGATTGAGGAGCGTGGCCCGGAAGGTCACGCACAACAGGGCCAGCAGCAGCACGATCGACAGAACCGTGAGCAGCAGCGTCAGGAACTGCGCCGTCACGAGCCAGAGTCCGTTGAGCACCATCGTGCCGGCGATGAGCCAGCCCACCGCCCGCTGCCGCGAGCGCTCACGCTGTCGAGGGAACGCCTGCCACACCGTGTAGGCGAACAGCCCGACGTAGATGACGGACCAGATCGAGAACGCCGTGCTGGCGGGTGCCAGGTACGAGCCCTCCGACGAGAGCGCGCCGTCCTGCAGGTCTTCGACGGAGGTGCCGCCGAACAGTCCCGAGCCGACCATCGCGGCGACGATCATGAAGCAGAAGGCGCTGATGACGACGATCTGGCGAGTGAGGTCCTTGGCGGCCATACCCTCACGCTACGGAAGTCGGCTGACGCGTCCACCCCTGTTGACAGGAGACGGGCAGTCCCCTACGAGGTCACGCGCCGGCGGGCGGGTCGAGCAGGAGGCCGATCCGCTCGTCGACGTAGCGATCGAGGGGCATGAAGCCGCCGGAGGCGCTCCACCGGATGCTCGGGACGCCGTCGACGAGGGCGAGCGGGTCGGTCGACGCGCCCGAGCCTGCTCCGGTGCCGTCGAGGGCGGTGGGATCCAGCATCCGCCACCCGATGTGCACGGTCTCGCCCTCCTCGAACCCGCCGCGACGTGCGGCCGCGGCGAGTTCGCCCCGGCGCCGCTGCGATTCGGCGGTGTACCCGCGGATGGCCTCGCCGCGGGCACGGATGATCTCGCCCGTCGCGAGCACGGCGTCGTCGGTCAGCAGCAGCGCGCCGAGGTGCCACGCGGTGCCCGCCCGCACGATCCGCGGGGCGCGGGCGATCCCGAACACGCGTCGCGGCGAGACGAGCTCACCGAGGGCTTCCCGCCGTGCCGGGGCGAGGCGCTCGCGGGCGACGCCGAGGATGGCGGCGACGCTCATGCCGCGTCGTCCTCGACCGGCACGGCCGATCCGACGCGCCGCTCGCCGCGGATGCTCATCGCGACGAGGGGGAAGAGCAGCACCGAGAGCATTCCGGCGCCCACGAGCAGTGCGGCCGCCGCCGACGAGAGGATGCCCTCGTCGAGGCCGATCGCCGTCACCGCGACGATGATCGGCAGCGCCGTGGCCCCCAGCAGCGCGACCGACAGCCGGTCGCGGCGGGTCGACCCCTCGGGCGCAGCGAGCATCGAGGGGAGTCCGCGCACGAGGAACAGCACGACGAGCACGACCGGCAGCAGCAGGAGGAGGATGGGCTGCTCGATCAGCGCGTCGAGGTCGAACGTGACCCCGGTGTAGATGAAGAACACCGGCACCAGGAAACCGAACGCCAGCGCCTCGACCTTGCTCTCCACGGCGGAGCGGTCGGACTCGGCGGCGTCGCGCATGAGCAGGCGCCAGACGATGCCCGCGGCGAAGGCGCCCAGCAGGATGTCGAGGTCGAGCACCACGCTGATCGCGATCAGCGCCGCCAGGATGACGAGCACGACGCGGATCGCGAACTGCCCGGACGTGTGCAGCGTCGAGTTGACGAAGCGGTGCATCGCACCGCGCGGTACGTGCAGCGCAAGCCAGATCGCGACGCCGGCCAGCAGGACGAACAGCAGCAGCACCACCGTCGACGCGCCGGGCGCCCGGCCGCCGAGGAAGACCGAGATCGCGATGAGCGGCCCGAACTCGCCCATCGCCCCGATCGCGCCGATCGCCTTGCCGAACGGCGTCTTGAGCTCTCCGGCGTCGCGCAGGATCGGCAGGATCGTGCCCAGCGCCGTCGAGCACAGTGCGATGCCGATGATCACGGCTTCCTCGCCCGGCACGAAGATCCAGGCCAGCCCCACGCCGAGGAGCAGGCTCAGCAGCCATCCGAGCGATGCCCGACGACCGGTGCGGCCCCGGAACGCCGCGAACTCGATCTCGGATCCGGCGACGAAGAACAGCATCGCCAGGCCGAACTCCGAGAGGACGTCGATGAAGGCATCCGGCTGCGCCCATCCGAGCACGCTGGGACCGACGAGGATGCCGAGCACGAGCTCGAACACGACGATCGGCACGCGCACCCATCGCCCCAGGCCGCGGGCTGCGAGCGGGGCGAGGACGCCGAGGATCGGGATGATCAGCAGCGTCGGCTCGAGATCGTCCACGGACTCACCCTAGCGACGGGTGAGCCGCGTGGTGACTCCGGTCTGCACCGGCCGGAGAGCCGGAGGTCAGGCCTCGATCGCGCGCACCGGCCGGGGACGCATCGGCGGCGACGGGTGAGCCGCGCCGCGGATCTCGCGATGCAGCCGCTCCATGCGCTCGTCCAGCTCGGCGGCCGTGTCGGCGGCGTCCTTGAGTTCGTCGAGCAGTCCGGCGGGCACGTTGGTGTCGTACTTGTAGTAGATCTTGTGCTCCAGGCTCGCCCAGAAGTCCATCGCGATCGTGCGGAACTGCACCTCGACGGGCACCTCGACGCGGCCGCTCGAGAGGAACACCGGCACCTCGACGATCGCGTGGAGGCTCTTGTATCCGTTGGACTTCGGCTGCGCGATGTAGTCCTTGACGGTGATCACGCGGATGTCGTCCTGCGCGGCGAGCAGGTCGAACAGGCGGTACGCGTCCGAGACGAAGCTGCACGTGACGCGCACGCCGGCGATGTCGGTGATGTGCTCGCGGATCGAGGCGAAGTCGGGGTCGATGCCCTTGCGCTGCACCTTCTCGACGAGGCTGTCCGGCGACTTGACGCGGCTGGCGAGGTGCTCGATCGGGTTGTAGTCGTGCACGAGCTGGAACTCGTCGCGCAGGATGCCGAGCTTCGTCTCGACCTCCTGCATGCCGAAGCGGTACTCCATGAGGAAGCGCTCGAACTCGTCACGCATCCCGCGCAGTTCGGCGGCCGAGACCGTGATCGAGGTGTCGTCGGGACTCGATGCGCGCGCGAGGGGCGCCGGGGTGGCCATGTCCCCCACGCTAGGGACGCCGGCTACGAGACACCTGTGAGATGCGTCAGCCCCCGAGCGCGTCGCGCGCGCGTTCGGCGTCCTTCGCGGCCGATCGGGCTCGGGATGCCGCGGCCCCCCGCTCCTCCTCGACCTGCCCGAGCGCCGCTCGGGCCTTCGCCTGCTCCTCCTCGAGCCGCTCGAGGTCGCGGCGCAGATCGTCGATGCGCTCGGAGACATGGTCGACGCGCTCCTGCAGCTTGGTCCGCTGCGCGTCGATGCGGGCGAGCTCGCGCTCGGCCTCGTTGGCGAGGCGCTCGGCCTCGCGCGCGGCCTTCTCCGCCGCCTTCCGGGCGCGCCGCTCGGCGAGGTCGTCGCGCTGCCGAGGCGCGGCGATGCCGGGGAGCGACCCGCCGACCGCGTCCACGAGATCGGCCTCCTCGAAGGCGCCCGCTTCGAGCGGAGTGACGAGGCGACCCGTCATGACGGCGGCGGCGGCCGCGGCATCCATCACCGCCGCATTGATGGTCTTCTCGACGTCGTCCCGCGCCGCGGCGCTGACGGCGACGCCGGCGTCCTTCGCGAGTCCGGCGGCCTGCGTGGCGAGGGCGGCGACGAGGGCGCGGCGCTGGCGTCCGAGCCGGGAGAGCTCGGCGGCGTCGAGGTCGTCCTGTGCCTCGCGGAGCGCGGCCGACAGCTCGAGCGCTTCGCCGAGCTGTCCGCCGCGGGCGAGGAGGTTGACCGTCCACGCGGCCACGGTGGGCTTGCGCAGCCCCTTCACCTGCGCGGCTATGGACCGGTCGGCCATGCCGGCGCGGGCGTTGCGCGCAGCCGTGAACTCGGCCGGCGGGAGGACGTAGAGCTCGGCCGCGATGGCGTCGAGGTCGGAGCGCTCCGGCATGGGTTCATTGTGTCAGGGGAGGCCGCCGAGGGGTCGGGGGACGGGCGGGCGGGGCGCGTTCGGCGGGCCCGGCCTCGACCCGGGCTCAGCCCGCGAGCACCGAGGCGGCCTGGCGCGCGGCGCCGAGGGCGACGTACTCGCCGGGCTCGGGCACCTCGACCGCGAGGCCGAGCACGAGGGGGGCGATCGCCCGCACGGCCTCGGACTGCGCGCCTCCGCCGATGAGCAGCGCGCGCTCGAGCGGCACACCGAGGCTCCGCAGGGCGTCGAGGCCGGCCGCGAGTCCCGACAGCATGCCCTCGACGGCGGCGCGCGCGAGGTTCTCCCGCGTGGTCGAGGCGAGCGTCATCCCGGTGAGCGACGCGGTCGCGTCGGGCAGGTTCGGGGTGCGCTCCCCCTCGAAGTACGGCACCAGCGCGAGGCCGTCCGCCCCGGGCGACGCCGCGAGCGCGAGCCGGGACAGCTCGGCGTGGTCGACGCCGAGCAGGCCCGCGATCGCATCGAGCACGCGCGCGGCGTTGAGGGTGGCGACGAGCGGCAGGAAGCGCCCCGTGCAGTCGGCGAATCCGGCGACCGTGCCCGATGGGTCGATCGTGCGATCGTCACTGACGGCGAACACGGTGCCGCTCGTGCCGATCGACACGACGACGTCGCCCGGTCCGGCGCCCAGTCCGAGCGCGGCGCCGGCGTTGTCGCCCGCGCCGCCGCCGACGCGACGGCCGTCCGCGTCCTCGACCCACTCGTCCGGGCCGAGCACGCGCGGCAGCAGAGCGTCGTGCCCGAGGCCGGCCGCCAGGAGTTCGCGGTCGTACCCGCCGGTCTCGGGGTTCCAGTAGCCGGTGCCCGAGGCATCCGATCGATCCGTCACGAGCTCGTCGAGGATCGGTCCACGCGGCGACTCGCCCTCGGGTCCGAAGCCGCGCAGGCGCCAGGTCAGCCAGTCGTGCGGGAGCGCGACGGCTGCGACGCGCGCAGCGTTGCCGGGCTCGGCATCGCGCAGCCAGCGGAGCTTCGTGAGGGTGAAGGATGCCACCGGCACGAGTCCCGTGCGACGGGCGAGCACCTCGGCGCCGAACTCGGCGGTGAGGTCGGCCGCCGCCTGCGCGGAGCGGGTGTCGTTCCACAGCAGCGCCGGGCGGATGACCCGCCCGCCCTCGTCGAGCACGACCATGCCGTGCTGCTGGCCTCCGACAGCCCACGCCTCGACATCGTCGAGACCGCCGGCGTCGGCGATCGCGGCCTGCAGCGCCTGCCACCAGGCGGCGGGGTCGACCTCGGTGCCGGCCGGGTGGGATGCACGCCCCTGACGCACGATCGCGCCGGTCGCGGCATCCGTGATCACGATCTTGCAGGACTGGGTCGACGAGTCGACTCCCATGACGAGCGGCATCGCTCCTCCTTCACACGGTGGCGCGAATCAGGGGATTCTTCGCGAGCCCGAGGGCGGTGCCCCGGTCACGTCGAGAATCCCCTGATTCGGGCGAGGACGGGTCAGCGGGCGCCGAGCAGGTGCTCGGTCGCGAGCTGCTGCAGGCGCACGAACCCGGCGCCCTTGCCGCCCAGGTACACGCTGGGGTCGAAGTCCTCGTAGGCCGAGCGGTCGGCCAGGAAGTCCTCGTACGTCTCACCCGGGTTCAGAGTCGGGGTGGCGAGCTCGTCGACCTTGGCGGCGGCGAGCGCCTCCTGCACCTCGGGGTCGGCGCGGAACGCCGCGGCGCGCTCCTTGAGCAGCAGGTAGGTGCGCATGTTCGCGGCGGCCGACTCCCACACGCCGACCTCGTCCTCGGTGCGCGAGGGCTTGTAGTCGAAGTGGCGCGGGCCGTCGTAGGCGGGCACGCCACCGGGGCCGCCGTTCTCGAGCAGGTCGACGAGGGCGAAGGCGTTGTGCAGGTCGCCGTGGCCGAACACGAGGTCCTGGTCGTACTTGATGCCGCGCTGGCCGTTGAGGTCGATGTGGAAGAGCTTGCCGTGGAACAGCGCCTGCGCGATGCCGGCGGCGAAGTTCAGCCCGGCCATCTGCTCGTGGCCGACCTCGGGGTTGAGGCCGACGAGCTCGGGACGCTCGAGCGAGTCGATGAACGCGATCGCGTGGCCGAGCGTCGGCAGCAGGATGTCGCCGCGGGGCTCGTTCGGCTTGGGCTCGATCGCGAAGCGGATGTCGTAGCCCTTGTCGGTGACGTAGTCGCCGAGCAGGTTCACGGCCTCGCGGTACCGCTCCAGCGCCTGGCGGACGTCCTTGGCCGAGTCGTACTCGGCACCCTCGCGGCCGCCCCACATGACGAACGTCTTCGCGCCGAGCTCGGCACCGAGGTCGAGCTGGCGGAAGACCTTGCGCAGCGCGAAGCGGCGCACGTCGCGGTCATTGGCCGTGAAGCCGCCGTCCTTGAAGACCGGCGCCGAGAAGAGGTTGGTGGTCACCATCGGGATGATGAGGCCGGTGTCGGCGAGCGCGCCCTTGAGCCGGTCGATCTGCTTCTGGCGCTCGGTGTCGGTGGACCCGAACGCGAACAGGTCGTCGTCGTGGAAGGTCAGGCCGTAGGCGCCGAGCTCGGCGAGCTTCTCGACCACGTGCACGACGTCGAGCGGGTTGCGGGTGGGCCCGCCGAAGGGATCGGTGCCGTTGTAGCCGACGGTCCAGAGACCGAAGGAGAACTTGTCGGCGGGAGTGGGGGTGGGCATGACGCTCCTCGATTCGGCGGCGAACCAGGTTCGACGGTGAACTAAATGTTGTTGAAGACAACCTATAGCATGAGCGGATGCTGCGTCCACTGCTCGATTCCGAGAATTACGCCCTCCACGTCCGATACTTTCGGCGCTAGCATCGACCCATGGCCGACACGACCCGAGTGACCCTCGCCGAGATCGCCGCGGAGGCGGGGGTCTCGCTCGCGACGATGTCGAAGGTGCTGAACGGCCGCACGGACGTCTCGCCCGCGACCCGCGCCCGGCTCGAGGAGCACCTCGCGCGGCACGGGTACCAGCGCCGCACGTCGGCGCAGCGCAGCGAGTTCGTCGAGCTCGTCTTCCACGAGCTCGAGCCGATCTGGTCGATGGAGGTCATCGAGGGCGTGGAAGACGTCGCGCACGCAGCCGGTCTCTCCGTCGTGCTGACCGTGAGCGGCGACCGTCACTCTCCCGCGCCCGACTGGATCGACGGCGTCCTGCGCCGCCGCCCGGTCGGGGTCGTGCTGGTGTTCAGCGACTTGGAGGCCCGGTACCGCGAGAAGCTGCGGTCGCGCGGCATCCCGTTCGTCATCGTCGACCCGGCGGGCGACCCGTCGCCCGACGTGCCCTCGGTCGGATCGGCGAACTGGTCGGGCGGGCTCATGGCCACGCGCCACCTGATCGAGCTCGGCCACCACCGGATCGCCGCGATCACCGGCCCCGAGGACATGATGTGCTCGCTGGCGCGCGTCGACGGCTACCGCTCGGCCATGAACGCCGCCGGGCTGCCGATCGACCCTGAGCTGATCCGCTTCGGCGACTTCCACCCCGGCGGCGGAGAGCACCACGGCCGCGAACTGCTCGCGCTGCCCGACCCGCCGACCGCGATCTTCGCCGGCAGCGACCTGCAGGCGCTCGGTGTGATCGCCGCCGGCTCGGCGGCGGGGCTCCGCGTGCCCGACGACCTGTCCGTCGTGGGCTACGACGACATCGCGCTCTCCCGCTGGATGAGCCCGCAGCTCACGACCGTGCACCAGCCGCTGCGGCGCATGGGAGAGGAGGCCACGCGCCTCGCGCTGCGCCTCGCCGACGGCGCCACGGCCGACACCCTGCGCATGGACCTCGCGACGCACCTCGTGGTGCGCGACAGCAGCGCCCCGCCGCCCGCTCGCTGACCAGCCCGCCGGGTCGGGCGTCGCAACATCGGAGATCCGGCCGACACGCCGGGGCGAAGCATCCCCCACCCCGCGTGTCGGGCACGATCTCCGATTCTGCGGCGTTCCCCCGCCCGCGGACCCCCCGACGGGGAGAGGTCTCGAAACCGCGCCGGGACGCCCACTCACCAGGCGGGGCCGGGCATACCGGGGAGCCGGGCCGGAGTCAAGCCTCCTGCTCCAGCGCAGGAAGCGGCGCATGATCGCTTCACGCGAAAGGAGCGCGCCATGGTCCTGGAACTGCCGACGTCGTCGCCACGCCCGACCGTCCTGCGCTCGCGCGGAGTCCGCACGCTCCGCGAACTCCCGCCCCGCCGGCCGCAGCAGCCCGCGCCGCCTGACGCCGTCGTGCGCTGGGACCGCCTCGGCGTCGACCGCTACGAGGTGCGGGTGTGCGAGCATGTCGTCGGTTACATCGACGTCGTCGGCGCGGTGTTCGTCGTCCTCGCCGGCGCCCGCTACGACCGCGCTGTCGAGGTGCTCCAGACCCTCGACTTCGACGCGGCCGTGCGGGCGATCAGCTCGGCCACGGCGTAGCGGCGGACCTCACTCCGGGGTCACGCCGACCTTCGCGTGCAGCGCGCGTCGGCTGCCGACGTGGCGCACGTCGCCCGTCACCCGCACCGTGCGTGTCGCGACGATCTCGGCGCTGGAGCGACCGAAGCCGAAGTCGATCGCGCCCGGCTCGACGCGGCGGCGGCCGTCTGCGCCGGTGAACGACACCAGGTCGGCCGGCACCTCGAACGACACGCGCACGCGGTCGCCGACCCGCAGCGGCACGCGCGCGTAGCCGATGAGCCGCTGCACCGGGCGCACGACCGACGCGACGGGATCGTGCACGTACAGCTGCACGACCTCGACGCCGTCCCGTTCGCCGGCGTTGCCCACGTGGATCGACACCGTCACCGACCCGTCGACGCTCATCTCGGCAGCCGAGGCTGCGGCATCCGCCCAGACGAAGTGGGAGTACCCGAGGCCGTGGCCGAACGCGAACGCCGCGGTGGGATCGATGTTCGACACCTCGTTGCGCCGCGCGAGCGTCGCCGCGAGATAGGTCGACGGCTGAGCGCCCGGGTCGCGGGGCACGCTCACCGGCAGCCTCCCGCTCGGGTTGACCCGGCCGCTCAGCACGCCGGCGATCGCCCCGGTGCCCTCCTCGCCGGCGAAGAACGTCTGCACGATCGCCGCCGCCCGCTCGGGAGCCGACCCGAGCGCGTAGGGGCGCCCGGCCAGCAACGTCACGACGGTCGGCGTACCGCTGTCGAGCACGGTGTCGAGCAGCGCCTGCTGCGCCCCCGGGAGGGACAGGTCGGCGACGTCGCAGCCTTCGCCACTGGTTCCGCGGCCGAAGAGTCCGGCACGGTCGCCGAGTGCGAGCACGACGACATCGGCCCCGGATGCCGCGGCCGCGGCCTCCTCGAACCCCTCAGTCTCGCCGCCGTCGACCGTGGTGCCCTGCGCGTAGACGATCTCGGCGTCGGGGAACTCCGCGGCGACCGCCTCCCGCAGGGTCGGCAGGGAGATGCCGATGGGGATCTCGGGATGCCGCACCCCGACATGCGAGGGGAACGAGTAGCAGCCCAGCACGGCGTACGGATCCGCGGCGGTCGGCCCGACGACGGCGATGCGCTTCGGGCGGGCCAGAGGCAGGGTGCCGTCGTTGGAGAGCAGCACGACGGCCTCCTCGGCGAGACGCCGGGCGAGGTCGCGGTTGGCGGCGGGGTCGAGGTCGACGCTGCCGCGCACGTCCTCGCTCGCGCCGTCACGGTCAGCGAGCGCGGACGGCACCGGCGACCAGGCGGCGTCGAGCATGCCGAGCTCCGCCTTCTGCCGCAGCACGCGCCGGAGAGCACGGTCGATGAGGCCCTCGTCGACCTCGCCGTCTTCGACGGCGCGCACGAACGCCGGCCCGAAGGTCTTGACGGTCGGCAGCTCGACGTCGATGCCCGCGGCGAGCGCGTCGCGCGCAGCATCCGTCCACTCCTCGCTGTAGCGATGGAGCTCCTTCAGGAACGCGATCGAGAAGTAGTCGGCGACCACCGTGCCTTCGAAGCCCCATTCGTCGCGGAGCAGTCCGGTCAGCAGCGAGGCGTCGGCAGCCGTCGGGATGCCGTCGAGGTCGGTGTACGAGTTCATCACCGAGCGGACCCCGCTCTCGCGGATCGCCATCTCGAACGGCGGCAGCAGCACGTCGGCGAGCTCACGAGGACCCACCGAGACCGGTGCCAGGTTGCGCCCGCCCTTGGAGGCGGAGTAGCCGACGAAGTGCTTCAGCGTCGCGATGACGCCCGCCGACTCGACGCCCTGGATGTAGGCGGTCGCGACCGTGCCCACGAGGTAGGGGTCTTCGCCGATCGTCTCCTCGACGCGACCCCAGCGGGCATCGCGCACGACGTCGAGCACCGGCGCGAGGCCCTGGTGCACGCCGACGGAGCGCATGTCGTCGCCGATGCGGCGGCCCATCTCGCGCACCAGGTCGGGGTCGAACGACGCGCCCCAGCTCAGCGGCACCGGGTAGGCGGTCGCGCCCCAGGTGGCGAACCCGGCGAGGCACTCCTCGTGCGCGAGTGCGGGGATGCCGAAGCGGTTCGCGGCCATGATCCGCTGCTGCGCGCGCTGGAGCGAGAGCGCACCGGTCGCGGGGTCGACCGGGGCCGTGCCGAAGGGCCGCGTGAGCTGCCCGAGGCCCATCGGCAGGATGGCGTCGAGGTCGAGATGGTCGTCCATGTCGTGCTGGTGCGGGGCGACGTCCTCGCCGTCGTCGGAGGCTCCGACCCACACGCCGTAGAGCTGCGCCACCTTCTCGGCGACGCTCATCTCGGCGATGAGCGCGTCGACGCGGTCGTCGATCGGCAGCGTCGCATCGCGCCAGGGCGCGACGCTCTCGATGCCTGTCTGGTTCGAGAGGGTCATCCCTTCACCGCTCCTGTCAGTCCGCCGACGATCCGCTTCTCGGCGACGAGGAAGAACGCCAGCGCCGGGATCATCGCCAATGAGGTGTACGCCAGGATCGCGCCGGTGTTCTGCGAGTACTGGCTGGAGAACTGCGTCACTCCGAGCGGTAGGGGCCACAGTTCCTGCGGCAGGCTGCCGGTGCTGATCACGAGCAGCGGAAGCAGGTAGCCGTTCCAGCTCGCGACGAAGGCCAGGATGCCGACCGTGATCAGGCCCGGCTTGGCCAGCGGCAGCATGATGCGCCAGAAGAACCCGATGCGCGATGCGCCGTCGATCATCGCCGCCTCTTCGAGCTCGGCGGGGATCGCCCGCAGGAACGGGACCAGGATGATGATCGTGGTCGGCAGGGCGAACGCGATGCCCGGGATGATCACGCCGAGGTACGTTCCGTGCAGTCCGAGCGTGCGCAGCAGCAGCGTGAGCGGCAGCGCGGCGACGGTCAGCGGGAACATCAGACCCGCGGCGAACAGGGTGTAGACGCCCTGACGGCCGCGGAACTCGTAGCGCGCCAGCACGAAGGCGGCCATGATGCCCGCGACGACGACACCGACGGTCGTAGAGACGGCCAGCACCGTGCTCGCGAAGACGTTGCCCCAGAACCTCGGAGCGCTGAGCACCGCGATCCAGTTCTCGAGGGTCCACGGATCGGGCAGTCCGGCCGGGTTGGCGTTGATGTCGGCGGTGGTGCGCAGGCCGCCCATGAAGACGTAGATCACGGGGCCGACGGCGATCGCCGCGATGACGAGCGCCACGAGGTAGACGAACGGCTGGCCCCAGTCGAATCCGCGACGGGCGGGCGGGACGTCGCGCGCCGCGGTGCCGCCGGTGACGATGGTGGTGGTGGCCGACATGTCAACCCTCCTCTCTCTGGCGACGGACGCCGGGCTCGCGCGAGCGGCGGGCCGAGGATCCGGTGATCGACCCCGCGAGGTCGCGGCGCAGCGCGAAGCGCTGGTAGACGAGTGCGATGACGAGCGAGATGACGAACAGGATCACGGCGATCGCACTGCCGTAGCCGGGCTGCCCGGCGAACTGCCCCTGCTGCACCATGTAGGTCGCCATGGACTCGGTCGCGATCCGCCGCACGGCGGGCGCGACGGTGACCCAGATCATGTCGAAGACCTGCAGCGAGCCGATGATCGACAGGAACGCCCAGATGCGGATCGTCGGGCCGAGGAGCGGCAGGGTGATGTAGCGCTGGATCTGCCACCAGCTGGCGCCGTCGATGGCCGCGGCCTCGGCGAGCTCGTCGGGCACGCCCTGGAGTCCCGCGAGCATGAGCAGGATGGCGAAGCCGATGTACTTCCACGTGAGGATGAAGAAGATCGTCCAGAGCGCGAGATCGGGGTCGGCGAGCCAGTTCTGGGCGAGTCCGCCGAGTCCGATGGCCTCGAGGGTGGCGTTTACCGCTCCCGTCGGCTGGAGGATGAGTCGCCACGACAGGCCCGCGATGACCTCGGCGAGCACGTACGGCACGAAGATCAGCAGGCGGAAGACGCTGCGGCCGCGCAGGCGCCGGTTGAGCAGCAGCGCGATGCCGATGGCGATCGGACCCTGCACGAGCAGGGACATGATCAGGATGAAGAAGGTGTTGGCGATGGCTCGCTGGAACTCGGGCGTCGTCAGCGCCCGCACGTAGTTGTCGAGACCGATGAAGCGGCCCGAGTCGGCGAGGTTCTCCCATTGGAACGCGGGAGGCAGATTGAAGAGGCTGTAGACCGCCGCGAGGATCACCGGCAGGATCACGAAGCCCAGGAACAGCACGAGCGCGGGGGTGATGAAGAAGAAGATCTCGAGGCGCTTGCGGGCCTCGCCGCGCCGCCGGGGGCGCGTGGGTGCAGGGCCCGGGCCCGCGGTGACCGCGGGCCCGGGCGTGGTGAGAGTGGCCATGTCTACAGCGTCGCCGCGGCGTCCTGCATCCGCTTGACGATGTCCTCGGGCGTGCCGTTGCCTGCGAACAGGTTGACGATGCCTTCGTTCATGGCGTTGCCGACGGTGGTGCCGAACGCGGTGTCGAACCAGAGCTGGACGAAGGATGCCTCGGCCAGCCCGGCTGCGACGGCCTTGAGGTTCTCATCCTCGAGCCCATCCTGTGCGGCGGGCACCGTCGGGATGCCCGAGCCGCTCTCAGCGAAGCGCCGCTGGACGTCCTCGGACATGATGTAGGCCAGCAGGTCGGCGCACTCCGGCGGCGCCTCGGCCGCGCAGCCGAAGCCGTCGCCGCCGCCGAGGGCGGCCGTCGGGTCGCCCGCCGCGCCGTCGATGCCGGGCACCGGGAACCAGCCGAGGAAGGCGGGCACCTGCTGGTCGGGGGTGAGACCGCCGATCGTGCCGGCGTTCCAGTGGCCCATGAGCTCCATGGCCGCCTGGCCGTTGGCGATCATGCCCGCCGAGCTGCCCGCGCCCTCCTGAGGCACGGTGCCGAGGAAGCCGTCCTGGAACGGCTCGATGCCGAGGAAGTCCTCGAGCTGCTCGCCCGCCTCGACCCAGCAGGCGTCGCTGAAGTCGAACTCCTCCTGACCCGCGGCGAGGGTCTCGGGCGAGCAGGACTTGAGCGCGAACTGGTACCACCAGTGCGCGGCCGGCCAGCCGGCGCCGGCTCCGACCGAGATCGGGACGACGCCCGATTCGCGCAGGTCGGCCACCGCGTCGACGAGGTCGTCGAACGTCTCGGGCACGTCGACGCCGGCCTCCTCGAACATGTCGGTGTTGTACCAGAAGCCCTCGATGCCGAAGGTGAAGGGGACGCCGTAGGTGTCGCCGCCGACCTGCCACGGGTTCACCGTGGCGCCGACGCTCTCGATGGTGTCGGGGATCAGGTCGTCGAGCGGCATCAGATAGCCGTTCTCGACCTGGTCGCGCAGCTCGCCGCCCGGCCACACCTGGAAGAGGTCCGGCGGGTCGCCTGCCGCGAGCGCGTTGGGGATCAGCGTGCGCTGCAGCTCCTCGTTCTGGTAGCCGACCTGTTCGACGTTGACGCCGGGGTTGGCCTCCTCGAACTCGGCCGCCACTTCCTCCCAGACCTCGGGCAGGGGACCGTTGGTGGCGTTGTGCCACCAGGTGAGTGTGACGTCTTCGCCGTCGCCGTCGCCGTCGTCGCCGCCACCACCGGCCGTACAGCCGGCGAGTGCGCCGGCTGTGAGGCCGGCAGCTGCGATCACGGCGAAGACGCGCATCCTGCTGCGTGTGTTCATCCTCGAACCTCTCGAAAGTTTCGACCTCTGCGTCGAAAGTGATGTGGACGTCCTCAGAGTAGGCCGCTCCACATTTGGAGTCAAGCGCAACAAATACCGATCCGATCACGGTGACGGCCCTACAGTGAGGGGGATGACCGATGCGTCCCCCGCCGCCGAAGGCGTGCGCCAGCGAAACCTGGCCCGCCTGATGCGACTCGTGCACCTCGACGGCCCGGTGTCTCGCGCCGCACTGACCGAAGCGACCGGGCTGAACCGGTCGACCATCGCCGATCTGGTGGCGGAGCTCGCGCGCGAGGGACTGGTCGAGGAGCGCGCGCCCGATCCGTCACGGCGGGTCGGGCGCCCCTCCCCCGTGGTCGCCGCCGCGCCCCGTGTCCTCGCCGCCGCGGTGAACCCCGAGGTCGACGCCGTGACGCTGGCGGCGATCGGACTCGACCGCGAGATCGTGCTGCGCGAGCGCATCGACGTCGACCACCTGGTCACCCCGGAAGAGACCGCGGCGATCATCGCCGAGCGCATCGCGGCGTGGCGGCAGGGCGAACTGAGCGGGGCGCGCATCGTCGCGGTCGGGCTCGCCGTACCCGGCCTCGTGCGCGCGGCCGACGGCCTCGTGCGCGACGCCCCCCACTTGCACTGGACCGACGCGCCGGTGCGCGACCTCGTCACCGCGGCGACCGGGCTGCCCACGGTCGTGGGCAACGACGCCAGCCTCGGCGCCGTCGCCGAGCACCTCTACGGAGCGGCGCGCGGCATCGACCACGTCGTCTACCTCAACGGCGGCGCGAGCGGCATCGGCGGCGGGCTGATCGTGCACGGGATGCCGGTGGCCGGCGCCGGCGGCTATGCCGGCGAGTTCGGGCAGAACCGGCCGGGCATCGCGTCGAACGCCGACCGGCGGGCGGGCGACGGCGTGCTGGAGGACGAGGTGAGCCGCGCGCGGCTGCTGGCGGCCGTGCGACTGTCGGCCGCCGATGAGCCGACTCTCTCCGCGGCGCTCGCGGCATCGGATCAGCCCGATGTCCGGGACGAGGTGACGCGGCAGCGCGGCATCCTGGCGACCGCACTGGCCAACGCCGTGAACGTGCTGAATCCGTCGGTCGTCGTGCTGGGCGGCTTCCTGGCGACGCTCGCCGAGCACGACCTCGACGGGCTGACGGCGGCCGTGGGCGCGCAGGCGATGACGGCGAACATGGAGGGCCTCGACATCCGCATCGCCTCGCTGGCCGAGGACCGGCTGCTCATCGGCGCGGCCGAAGCGGCGTTCGAGCGGCTCCTCGCCGACCCCAGCGGCGCGTCGTCCCCCGCGCCCTGAGCGCGTACACCGCTCGCGCGGCCCGGTCAACGGGGGTGAGGGATGCCGCGCCCCGGCCCACTCTGGGGGGGATAGGAGGCCTTCCCATGACTGATCCGAACACCTTCCCCGGCACCCCGGGAGCTCCGGGCGAGACACCCGGACCGTACCCGGCGGAGCCGCCCGTCCCGACGCCGGACGAGCCGCTCGCCCCGAACCCGCAGGAACCCGGCTTCCCGTCGCCCGACGAGCCGAGCGTGCCCCTTCCGCCGGGTCAGGAATAGGCGATCGCGGATCCGCGGACGCGGACCGCCACCTCGTCTGCGACCCGGGGGATCGACCCGGCCGGCACGCGTGCCAGGAGGGCGCCCGCCCCGCTGTCCAGGTGGACGAGCGCCGCGTGCCCGCCATACTGCACGCGCGTGACACGGGCGGAGAGGGGTCCGTCCGCCGTCAGCTCGAACTGCTCCGGTCGCAGCATCACGGTGACCGGGCCATTCGCGGGCGGCGAGATCACGAGATCGCCGAGCGGAGTGGATGCCACCGCCCCCGCCGCGACGCCGTCGGTGAAGACGGCCTCGCCGACGAACGTCGCGACCCACGGCGAGACGGGATGCCGGTAGAGGTCGACGGGCGAGCTCTCCTGCACCACCCGCCCATCGCGCATCACGACCACCATGTCGGCGATCAGCAGAGCCTCGTCCTGATCGTGGGTGACCATCAGGCAGGTCACGCGCAACCGCTCGAGCAGCGCGCGCACGTCCTCCCGCAGCTCGCCGCGGAGCTGCGGATCCAGCGCGGCGAACGGCTCGTCGAGCAGAAGCAGCCGGGGCTCGGCGGCCAGAGCGCGCGCCAGCGCGACCCGCTGCGCCTGACCCCCCGAGAGCTGATCGGGGTACCGGGAGGCGAGGGCGTCGAGGCCGGTCAATTCGAGCAGCTCGCCGAGCACGCGCTCGTCATCGCCGGCACGAAGGCGCTCCCCTGCCCGTCGTCGGCGCGCCCGCAGGCCGGCACGACCGAACGCGACATTCTGCGCCACGGTCAGGTGCGGGAACAGCGTCGCATCCTGCGGCACCCAGCCGACCCCACGACGCTCCGGCGGCACCACGACCGCGGCGGCATCCGTGACGATCTCACCGCCGAGTTCCACGCGTCCCGCGCGCGCCGGGATCAGCCCCGCGATCGTGCGCAGCAGCGTCGACTTGCCGCAGCCGCTCGGGCCGACGATCACCCCGAACGCACCGTCGGGCACCCGCAGCGACACATCCGTCAGCACGTCCGCACCGCCGAGGTCCACGACCACACCGTCCACCACGAGTTCGCTCATACCGGCCTTCCCATGTCGACACGCTCCTCCCGCGGCGACAGCAGCGCCGCCGGAATCGTCGCGAGCACGACGAGCACCACCGCGTAGGGCACGGCGGCTCCGTACTGGGCGATGTCGGTCCTCGCCCACAGCTCGACCGCCAGCGTCGTCGTCCCCGTGGGGCGGAGCATGAGCGTCGCCGGCAGTTCCTTCATCGCCGTCACCGCGATGAACAGCGCCGCCACCAGGATCCCCGGTCGCGCGAGTCGCATCGTCACGCGCCACCACGCTGCAAGCGGAGCGTGCCCGAGAGTCCCCGCGACGTCTCCGAGTGCACGAGGGACGCGCTCGATCGACGAACGGATCGTGCCGACAGCCTTCGGCAGGAAGAGGATGCCGTACGCGAAGGCCAGCAGGATCGACGTCTGATAGAGCGCGGGCACAGCGACCAGCGCGAAGAACACGAGTCCGAGTCCCACGACGATTCCCGGGACCGCCAGCGGCACGGACCCCGCCGTCTCGAGGATGCGCGACACCCGCCCCGCGTACCGCGCGGCGAGCGTCGCGATCGGCAGGGCGAGGATCACCGCAATGATCGCGCCGGCGACGGACAGGACGATCGTGTTGGCCGTCGCCTCGACGAGGGCCGAGGCATCCGTCTCGCCGACCGTCTGCGCGTTCAGCAGGCGCGCCACGAGACTCGCGACCGGCACCGCGACCGCGCCGATCGGCGCGATGAGAAGCACGACGGCGGCGACCGGAACGATCCATCCGGTGAGGCCAGGAGGCCTGGCGCCCGCACGTCCGACGGCGAACTCCCGGCGTGGGCGGAGGCGCCGCTCGGCCGCGAAGATCGCGAGCGCGATGACCACGAGCACGCCCGCGAGGACGGCGGCGTAGTACCGGTCGAAGCTCGCCCCGTACGCCTGGTGGATCGCGGTCGTCAGCACCGGATAGCGGAACAGCGCGACCCCGCCGAAGTCCGCGAGCACGTACAGGCAGGTCAGCAGCGCACCGGCGAGCGTCGGGGTGCGGATTCCCGGCCAGATCACCGAGACGAACGTGCGCACCGGACCGTGGCCGAGCGTGCGCGAGACCTCTGCGAACGCGGCGGGTGCGCCGCGGAGCGCGCCGACGACGGGGAGGGTCACATAGGGAACGGTCACCAGGGTGAGCACCGCCCACGACGGCCAGAATCCGTGGATCCCCGGGAAGGTCGCGAGCCAGCCGAAAGCCGCCAGGTACGACGGCACCGCGAGCGGCAGCACGGCCGCGACCGCGAACAGCCGTGGCGCAGGGAGCCGGACGCGGCTGAGGGCGAGTGCGCCGGCGACTCCCAGCACGACGGCGGAGAGGGTGACGGATGCCGCGAGCACGACCGTGTTCGCAAGCAGCAGGGGGATCCGGGGCCGCTCCATCACCCGGATCACACCCTCCCACCCCGCTTCGCCGATGCGGACGCCGAGGTAGACGAGCGGGATCGCCGCGAGGACGGCCGACAGCCCCGCCGCTGCGATCAGCAACGGCGGGGCCTTCCGGCGAGGACTCGAGGTCGAGCGGCGCACGGCGCCTAGATGAGACCGTGTGCGGCCAGGAGCTCCTGCGTCTCGGAGACGGACTCGAGGTCGCTGAGGTCGAGGTCGGGGTTCACGAGGGTGTCGAGCTCGGGCAGCCCCTCCGGCGCGGCGATGCCGGGCACCAGCGGATACTCGTACGTCTGCTCGACGAAGTACGCCTGACCCTCGTCGGACAGCAGATACTCCACGAATGCGAGGGCGTCCGGATCGCCCTGTGCGCCGGCGAGGATCGCCGCCCCCGTGACGTTCATGATCCCGCCCGCGTCACCGGGGAGGAACTTCAGCTGCGCGCGCATGTTGTCCGCACCGACCTCGGCGGCCGCCTCGTACCAGTAGTAGTGGTTGATCAGGCCGAGCTGCGCCGCACCGGTGTTGACGAGCTCGAGCGAGTCACCGTTGCTCTCCGTCAGCACCGGGGCGTTCGCGGCCATCCCCGCGACCCACTCGTCCGCCGCGTCCTCTCCCTCGAGGACGCGAAGCCCCGTCACGAAGGACTGGAAACTGGCGTTGCCCGGGGCGAATGCGACCGTGCCGTTCCACTGCGGCGCCACGAGGTCGTCGGCGGAGTCGGGCACCTGGTCCTCGGTGAGCTGCGCGCCGTCGTACGCGATCACACGGGCGCGTCCCGTGATGCCGACCCAGCTGCCGTCCGTGCTGGTGAAGCCCGCGGGGACCGCTCCAGCGAGCTCGGCGGGGATCGTCGACGCGAGTCCCGCCGCGGTGAGCGCGCCGAGGGCGCCCGCATCCTGCGACAGGAACACCTCGGCAGGAGTCGCGTTCCCCTCCTCGAGCAGCAGCGCCGCGATCTCGCCCGTCGAGCCGTATCGCGCCTCGACCTCGATGCCCGTCGCTTCGGTGAACTGCTCGATCAGCGGTCCGATCAGATCCTCGCTGCGGCCCGAGTACAGCGTCAGCACGCCATCGCTCTCGATGGCGGCGGTGTCCTCCGACGGAGCAGGGCCGGAACCCGACGGCGTGGCGGTGCAACCGGTGGTGACGAGAGCGACGACGGCCAGTGCCGCCATCGCGGTGCGTCGAGGGGTCATGCAGGGTCTCCTTCACGAACGGATGACTGGATCAGGTAAGCCTAACCTTAGTGAGTGTGCATGATCGAACATGTGACGCTCGAGCGCGCTCGGATGCCGCCCGAGCCTGAGGCACGTCAGCGCGTCCGGACGGGTCGGTGAGACCGCACCAATTGTCTGCCGAGGCCACTGACGCAGCCGATGGCCCACGGCGTAGGGTCGGGGACACGTCCTACGGAAGGCCCACCCATGTCGACCACGACCGAACGCCACGCCCGTACCGAGGCCGAGCTCCAGCAGATGGCCAAGGACCATCTGTGGATGCACTTCGCCCGCCAGTCGGTGATGACCGAAGGACCGGGCGTCCCGATCATCGTCAAGGGCGAGGGCCACCACATCTGGGACTCGCAGGGCAGGAAGTACATCGACGGCCTGGCCGGCCTGTTCGTCGTCGCCGCCGGCCACGGCCGCAAGCGCATCGCCGAGGTCGCCGCGAAGCAGGCCGAGCAGCTCGCCTTCTTCCCGATCTGGTCGTACGCGCACCCCGCGGCGATCGAGCTGGCCGACCGCATCGCCGACTACGCGCCCGGCGACCTCAACAAGGTCTTCTTCTCCACCGGCGGCGGCGAGGCGGTCGAGACGGCCTTCAAGCTCGCGAAGTACTACTGGAAGCTCCAGGGCAAGCCCACCAAGCACAAGGTGATCTCGCGATCCGTCGCCTATCACGGCACCCCGCAGGGCGCGCTCGCGATCACCGGCATCCCCGCCATGAAGGCGATGTTCGAGCCGCTCACCCCCGGCGGCTTCCGCGTACCGAACACGAACTTCTACCGCGCCGAAGACATGGGCGCTCCCACGGGCAGCCTCGAGGAGTTCGGCGTGTGGGCCGCCGACCGCATCGAGGAGATGATCCAGTTCGAGGGTCCCGACACCGTCGCGGCCGTCTTCCTCGAGCCGGTGCAGAACTCGGGCGGATGCTTCCCGCCCCCTCCCGGGTACTTCCAGCGGGTCCGCGAGATCTGCGACAAGTACGACGTGCTGCTCGTGTCGGACGAGGTCATCTGCGCGTTCGGCCGCATCGGGCACATGTTCGCGTGCGACGCGTACGGGTATCAGCCCGACATGATCACGTTCGCCAAGGCGGTCACCAGCGGCTACGCGCCCCTCGGCGGCACGGTCGTCTCGGACCGCATCTACGAGCCGTTCGCCCACGGCGACACCGCGTTCTACCACGGCTACACCTTCGGCGGTCACCCTGTCGCGGCCGCCGTGGCGCTCGAGAACCTCGACATCTTCGAGGAGGAGGGCCTGCCCGAGCGGGTGCGCGAGAACTCGCCGATCTTCCGCCAGACGCTCGAGAAGCTGACCGACCTGCCCATCGTCGGCGACGTGCGCGGTGACGGATACTTCTTCGGCATCGAGCTGGTGAAGGACAAGGTGACGAAGGAGACGTTCGACGACGACGAGTCCGAGCGCCTTCTGCGCGGCTTCCTCTCGAAGGCCCTGTTCGACGCCGGCCTGTACTGCCGCGCCGATGACCGCGGCGACCCCGTGATCCAGCTCGCGCCGCCGCTGACGATCGGGCCGAGCGAGTTCACCGAGATCGAGCAGATCCTCCGCTCGGTGCTGACGGAGGCCTGGACCCGGCTCTGAGTCGCCGCATGACGCCCCGCGGGAATTCCCGCCGGGCGTCTGCGCGTTCTCCTCCGGCATGACACGAGTCGGAATCATCGGAGCAGGACACATCGGATCGACCCTCGCGCGCGGCCTCGCCGAGCGCGGGTACGAGGTCGTGATCAGCAATTCGCGCGGTCCCGAGACGCTCACGGCGCTCGCCGGCGAGCTCGGGCCGAATGTCTCGGCAGGGACTGTGACGGATGCCGCGGCATCCGGTGACATCGTCATCGTGACCGTGCCGCTCAAGGCGGTGGACCAGATCCCCGTCGAGCCCCTCGCGGGCAAGATCGTCCTCGACACGAACAACTACTATTGGGAGCGCGACGGCCGGATCGCCGCGCTCGACGCCAAGCAGACCACCACGACCGGGATGCTGCAGGAGCACCTGCCCACCTCGAAGGTCGTGAAGGCGTTCAACCACCTGTACTCGACGGACATCCTCACGACGGGTGCCCCCTCCGGCACCGAGGACCGCCGCGCGCTCGCCACCGCGAGCGACCACCCCGACGCCGTGGCGTTCGTCACGGAGCTGTACGACGAGTTCGGGTTCGACACCGTCGACATCGGCTCGGTCGCCGAGAGCTGGCGCGTCGAGCGCGACCAGCCGGCGTACGTGTCGCGTCAGACGAAGGCCGAGCTCGAGGCGAACCTGGCCCGCGCCACCCGCTGACGCCGGCGCGGAGACGCCGAGTCGCCACTCCGGGCGGGGAGGGTGCCTTCACGCCGACCGTGAGTGGCAACTCGGCGGGCCGGGGCTCGGCGGGCGCAGGCCGGGGCCGGGGCCGGTTACAGCGTCGCGGCGTAGGGGTCGAAGTCGGCCGGGATCGACCCGACCTCGTCGATCGTGCTCTGCACCGGCACGAAGGCGCCGGACTCGACGGACTCCTCGATCGAGAGCAGCGTGTCGAGCACGTGGAAGCCGAAGCGCCCCGTCGCCACGTGCGGGCGACCGGTGCGGATCGACCGCACCATGTCCAGCAGGCCCAGGCCGCGCCCGGCGAGAACGCCCTCCTGCTCGACCTCGACGACCTCCTGCACCACCGGCGCCGGCGGCACGATCATCTCGGCAAGCGGCCGCGTGATCGTGATGGGACCTCCGAAGGTGTTCGGGTCGGGGATGACCAGCGTCCCTTCGGTGCCGGTGATCTCGACCACGCCCTGGCGCAGCAGCGGCGAATCGGTGCTGTACAGGCTCGACGCCTGGCCCCCCTGTTCGAACTGCGTCAGCACCGAGACAGTCGAGGGGATCTCGACGGGGAACTCCTGCCCGGCGAGCGGTCCGACCTGCACGACGCGCGAGTCGGTGGCGCGCAGGCCCACGGCCGCGACCGACGCGACGGGACCGAAGACGTGGACGAGCGCCGAGACGTAGTACGGGCCCATGTCGAGCAGCGGACCGCCGCCGACGGCGTAGAGGAACGCGGGGTTGGGGTGGAAGATCTCCGGCCCCTGCCACTGGAACGTCGTCTGCGCGAACAGCGGGCGCCCGATGTCTCCGCGGGCGATCGCGCGCTTCGCCGTCTGCACGCCGGGGCCGAGCACCGTGTCGGGCGCGACGCCGACGCGCAGGCCCGCGGCATCCGCCTTCTCGAGCATCCGCAGCGACGACGCACGATCCACGCCGATGGGCTTCTCGGTCCACACGTGCTTGCCCGCGGCGAGGATCGCCTCGGAGACCTCGACGTGCACGGCGGGGATCGTGAGGTTGACGACGATCTCGATCTCGGGATCGCCGAGCACGAGGTCGACGCCCCCGGCCTTCGGCACCCCGTACTTCGCCGCCTGCTCGCGCGCGCGGTCCTCGAGCAGGTCGCCGATCGCGATGACCTTCACATCGGGGAAGGCCGTGAGGTTGCGCAGGTACTGGTCGCTGATGTTCCCTGCGCCGATGATGCCGACGCCGACGGGCGCGCCCATCAGACCGCCGCCCGCCCGTCGAGGAAGACGCGGCTCTGCTCGATCGCGTCGAACAGGTCGCCGGCGTAGGCGTCGAACTCGACGATGGCGAACTCGAGAGCGGATGCCGCATCCAGCGCCGCGGTCAGCGGAACGCTGCCCGTGCCCGCCGGCACCTGGTCGGCGGGCGGGTACGCCGTGATCGCCTCGGCGTCGAGCGTGCCGTCCTTGACGTGGACCGCGATGACGCGGTCGCCCAGCGTGGTGAGCAGCGCGGCCGGGTCGACTCCGGCGCGGGCTGCCCAGTACAGGTCGACCTCGAGCACGACGCGCGGGTCCAGCAGCTCGGCGAGCAGCTCGAGCCCGGTCTGCCCGTCGATCTGCGCTTCGAGCTCGTGCGCATGGTTGTGGTAGCCGACGCGCAGCCCGCGCCGGGCCGCGATCTCGGCGGCGGCGTTGAGCAGGCGCGCGGTCTCTTCGATCTGCTCGCGCGTCTCCCAGCGGGCCGGCTCGGTGTACGGGTCGATGACCGTGCCCATGCCGAGGGTCTGGGCGGCGTCGAACACCTCGTCGGGCGTCGGCACCGGGAGGGCGGTGCCGCTCCCGTCGGGGTTCACGAAGGAGGTCGACGCGAGGAATGCGTGGCCGGTGGGGGCGGCGAGGCCGTGGGCGGTGAGGGATGCCGCAAGCGGGGCCGCGCGACGGACGAAGTCGTAGGGCTCGACGGCGGTGAAGCCGCGGCGGGCGACCTCGGCGAGGGTGCCGTCCAGATCGGCCTCGAGGGCGTCCTTCACGGTGAACAGCTGAACCGATGTGAGTGCCGTCATGGAACCTCTCCTGTGGTCGACGTCGACGTGCGCCGAATGGCGCCACGTGAGCACGGTAGCACAAAACCTCCACATGGAGGTTTTAGATCTGGCTAGGATGCCTGCATGCCCGAAGAGCCCGCCGTCGCCACCGATGACGACGCTGCATCCCGGCCGCGCGGGCCGTACGCGAAGGGTCTCGCCCGGCGGCAGCAGATCCTCGACCGCGCCATCGAGGTGTTCGCGCGTCGGGGGTCGGCCGGCACAAGCCTGCGCTCGATCGCGCGGGAGATCGGCGTCTCGCATGCCGCGCTGACGCACTACTTCTCGTCGCGCGAACAGCTGCTCGTCGAGGTATACCGCGAGGCGGAGCGCCAGCAGGGCGAGGCCGAGCCGCACGGCGTCGACGCGTCGCCGGTCGACATCATGACCGCATCCGCCCGCCGCAACCACGCCGTGCCCGGGCTCGTGCAGCTGTACTCGACGCTCGTGGCGGCAGCCCTCGAGTCCGGCCATCCCGATGCCACCGCCTTCGCCACCGAGCGTTTCGCGGCGGTGCGCGCCGACCTCGTCGCGCGGGTCG
This sequence comes from Microbacterium sp. NPDC056003, assembly GCF_042274785.1. NCBI lineage: Bacteria > Bacillati > Actinomycetota > Actinomycetes > Micrococcales > Microbacteriaceae > Microbacterium > Microbacterium sp. NPDC056003. The sequence continues at coordinate 936,709 of NZ_JBHJXQ010000001.1, forward strand.
AGCGCGGGCAGGCGTCCGGGCGCATCCGTGCCGACGTCGACGCCGCGGCCGTGGCGTCGCTGGTCATCGCGGCGTCCGACGGGCTGCAGACCCAGTGGATGCTCGACGAGTCGGTCCCCCAGGCCGAATCGCTCGATCTTCTCGCGCACCTGCTGGAACCGGAGCCTCGGCGCGGCGGCAAGGCATAGGATCGCGGCGTGGGGACCATCTACTACGGAGGCTCGGCCACTCCGATCCACATCGAAGACCGGGCGCTGGCGCATCTCAAGGTCGTCATCACGACGAAGCTGCGGCGAGGTGAGAGCTTCACCGTGTCGTGGGAGCATCCGGACGATGAACCGCGCGGGCGCAGCACGCTGTGGCTGCACCCCTCCATTCCGCTGCGCTTCGTCTTCGACGACCCCGAGCCGACGCAGCTCAGCCGGCGGTGGGTCGAAGACCTCGCCAACTCGGCCAGCTCTTCCGGCGGCATCACCCTCGTCGCGGAGCACATCGACTCCGCGCCCGCGCCGGCGAGCGGCACGGCGGAGGGCGATGTCACGCTCGGCGCGGTCGAGGTGGACAGCCTCGATGTCGGCACCCTGCGGGTGGCGGGCACCGAGTTCCCCGCCCCCGGCGACGAGGACTGAGGCGCTCAGTCCTCGTCCGGCGCGGCGTCCTCGGTGGGCTCGGGGACGATCGAGAGCCCGGAGGGCCCGCTCGCCGACAGCATCAGGTCTTCGATCCAGCGTCGATTGACCCGCGGCTGACGGCTGCCGAAGAAGTGGAACTGCAGCGGCACGGAGGGATGGATCCAGAAGCTTCGACGACCGCTGCCGTCGCCCACCTCGACGTCGAACATGAACGGCTCCCCCCGGCGGAGCTTGTTCATGATCACAATGCGCAGGTGCGCGAGGGTCCGATCATCGATGTCGACCGAGTTCGCCGTCGTGTCGTAGATGAACCTGCCCATGCGAGGAGCATAGAGCGCCGCGTCAGCGCGGCGCGAACGCGGCGGCGAACAGGCGCCTGGCCCTCGAGGCGACGGCGGGGCGGGCCGGCGGGTCGGTGCGGGCCAGTTCGGTGGCCAGCATCCCCGCCGCCATCGTCACATCCTCGGCGTCGATGTGGTCGCCGATGCGTCCGGCCCGGTGCTCGCGTTCGACGAGCGACGACACGACGACGGCGAAGCGCTCGCCGAGCGGCTGCACGCGCGGGTCCTTCAGGTCGGCCGTGATGAGCTCGAGCAGCGCGGTGGCCTCGACCGCCTGGGCCACGACCCGGTCGAGCAGGTCGTCGATCGTGCGGTCGGGGTCGGAGATGTACTCCTCGAGCTCGGCGACGTTCTCCTCGAACACCGCGACGGCGAGCGCCGTGCGATCGGGGAAGTGCCGATAGAGACTGCCCTGCCCGACGCCGGCGCGCTTGGCGACAGCGCTGAAGGGCGCGGCGAGGCCCCCGTCGGCGTACACCTCGCGTGCGGCGGCGATCAGGGCTCTGCGATTCTCGGCGGCGGCGGCGGGACCACGGTTCGCACGGGGGGATGCGGTGCTCTGCACGGGTGTAGCCTAGTTCCGGACAACGATGTCCGGTTACGAAAGGAACTCATCATGGGCAACCCGAAGCCCCTCACCGGGGACTCCTCGATCGCCGACTGGCTGGCCGATCCCGCCGGGAACGCGATCCTCACCCAGATGCTCGCGCAGAGCGGGCAGACGCCCGAGGTCTTCACACCCGTGAGACGCCTCGCGATCAAGCGACTCGTGAAGCTCAGTCGCGGCTCCTTCACCCAGGAGATGCTCGACGACCTGGTCGCTCGTGCCGCCGCGGGCGACGTACCCGGGGACGCCACCGGCGCTGCCCCGGCCGTCACCGCCGAGGGCGCCGACGGTGCCGACGATGCCGTGCCGACGGTCGCGCTGCGTGAGTGGACCGAACGCATCGACCAGGGCCGCTTCGCCGGTCAGACCGTGATCGTCACCGGGGCCGGCTCGGGCATCGGCCGGGCCACGGCGTCCCGCATCGCGCGCGAGGGCGGCCGGGTCATCGCGGTGGACGTCAGCCAGGAGCGCCTCGACGAGTTCGTCGCCGAGCACCCGGGGGCCGACATCTCCGCCCTCGTCGCCGACATCACCGACGACGAAGCGATCGCCCGCATCGTCGAGACGGCCGGCGACACCATCGACGGCCTCGCGAACATCGCCGGGATCATGGACGACATGACGCCGGTCGGCGAGGTCTCCGACGCCGTCTGGCAGCGGGTCTTCCGCGTGAACGTCGACGGCACGATGAAGCTCATGCGAGCGGTCATCCCGACGATGCTCGCTCAGGGCGGCGGCTCGATCGTCAACACCGCGTCCGAGGCCGCGCTGCGCGGCTCTGCCGCCGGTGTGGCCTACACCGCGTCCAAGCACGCCGTCGTGGGCCTCACCAGGTCGAGCGCATTCATGTACGGTCCCAGCGGCATCCGCGTCAACGCGGTCGCCCCCGGCGCGACGATCACCAACATCGAGGCGAGCTTCGCCTCGCCGCTCGGAGCCGAGCGCGTGCGCACCGGCATGGCGATCATGTCCGACCCGGTCGAGGCCGATGCTCTCGCGGCATCCATCACCTTCCTGCTCTCCGACGACGGCGTGAACATCAACGGCGTCACCCTCGCGAGCGACGGGGGCTGGTCCGCGGCCTGACGCGGTCGCTGAGAACGCTGCGCGGCTGCTGCCGCGGCACAGCACTCCCGATGCCCGGCGAAGCGATTCGCCGGGCATCGCCGGTCTCAGAAGGGCCAGACCAGAGGGACGTAGAGCACGGCGAACAGCAGGAAGATCACGGCCAGCGGCAGTCCGAGCTTCCAGTAGTCGCCGAACCGGTAGCCTCCGGGCTCCATCACCATGAGGTTGACCGGGGTCGCGATGGGCGTCAGGAACGAGGCGGCCGCCGCCACGGTGAGCGCCATCATGAACGGCTGCACCGACAGATCGAGGGATGCCGCGACCGACACCGCGATCGGGGCGACGATGAGCACGGTCGCGGTGTTGCTGATCAGCTGACCGAGCACGACGGTGAGCAGGCACAGCGCCGCCAGGGCTACGTGCGGTCCGCCCGCGCCGAGCAACGACAGCAGCCCGTCGGCGACGAGCGCGGCGGTGCCGGTCTCGATGAAGGCCGTCGACAGCGGGATCATGCCGGCGATCAGCACGATCGTCGTCCACGAGATCGAGCGGTACGCCTGCATCGGCGTGACCGTCCGCGTCAGCACCAGCGCCATCGCCGCGAGCAGTCCGGCGACGACGGGCGGCACCACGCCGGTCGCGAGGAGCACGATCATCGCTGCGAGCACGACCAGCGATCGCTTCGCACCGCGGCCGAGCGGCACCGAGCGCCGCAGTCGCGCCGGTGGGTCGACCACGAGCACGCCCGTCTTCTCGGCGTGCCGGGTGAGGTCGTCCCATGTGCCCTGCATGAGCAGCACGTCGCCCGCCTGGAGCGTGATGTCCTGGCCCTTCAGCTGCTCCTCACCGCGACGGGCGGCCAGGATCACCAGGTCGCCGCCGGGCGCGGCCATGCCGCAGTACACCGTGGTGCCGATGAGAGGTGATCGCGGCGGGATAACGACCTCGCTCACCCCGTTCTGCGGCCCCATGATCACGCCGGTGTCGAGGCTGAGCGAGTACTGCTGCCGCAGCAGGCGCGCGTGCCGCACCAGGTCGAGGGGCATGCTGCTGACGGTGCGCACCGGAAGCAGGGGCCTGCCGAACAGTGCCATGAACGCGACCGTCACGACGACCAGCGGAACACCGACGAGGGCGAACTCGAAGTAGCCGAAGGGGCGGCCGCCGTTCTCGGCGGCGATCTCCGAGACGATCACGTTCACGGGGGTGCCGGTGAGCAGCAGCAGCGAACCGGCGGACGCCGCGAACGCCAGCGGCATGAGGAGCTGCGAGGTCGGGATGCCCGCGCGCGATGCCACGACGACCACCAGAGGCAAGAGCGCGGCGACCGCGCCGTTGATGCTGATCAGCGCGGCCGCCCCGGCGACGAGCACGCAGATGAGCACCAGGAGCGGAAGTCGGCGCGTGCCCGCGCGGCCGATGACCTTCTGCCCCGCCCACGCGGTGACGCCCGACGCATCGAGCGACTCGCTCACCACGAAGAGTGCCGCGATGAACAGGACGGTCGGGTCGCCGAAGCCGGCGAGCGCCTGCGGGAGCGTGAGCACACCCGTGAAGAACAGCGCGAGCGAGACGCCGAGCGCGACGATCCCGAGGGGCACGCGATTGCTCACGAAGGCGACGACCGCCAGGGCCAGGATGATCAGCGTCGCCGCGACGGGGTCCACTCGCCCCACCCTAGCCAGCGTGTCCGGCGGCGTCAGACCGCGCGGAGCGGTGATCCTCAGCCGCGGAGCACCGCGAGCCCGGCGACGTCGTAGGCGACCTCGACCGCTTCGAAGATGGCGGCGTCGATCGTACGGGGCGCGTAGGCGTCGCCGATGGTGACGACGCGGGGCGCGGCATCCCTCAGCCCGTCGATGACGACCGAGGCGCGCGGCTCGACCGCCACGACGGCGTCGAGCCCGGTGAGCGACTCGTCGACGCCGGTGAGCGTGTCGGCGAGGCCGATCGTGCCGCTGCCGACGGCGGTCACCGACCGCGCCGTGCGGCGCCGGAAGCCGCCGTGCGCGCGCAGGCGCTGCAGCAGAAGCGGTCGGTCGTAGCCGGCGCCGATGTGCGGGAACACAGACTCGAACGGCGTGACGAGCTCGAGTTCGTCGACGTGGTCGAGCAGGGTGAGCACGATGCCGGCCGCATACGCCGTGCCGTCCGCGTCGACGACGGCGATCCGCGATCCGACGCGTGCGGGGGCGGATGCGGCGGTGAACGCGTCGACCGTGCCCTCGAGCGGGAAGCCGCCCGCGTACGCGCCGCCCAGCGCGAGCGACGAGCGGCGCGGTGCCGTCGCGCCGGTGGCGAGGACGATGCCGTCGGCGGCCTCCGCGCGCAGATCGGCGGCGGTGGCGCGCGTCCCCAGCCGCACGTCGATGCCGGTCGCCGCGAGATCCCGCACCAGGTCGTCCACGAGCAGCCCGACGCTCTCGCGTCCCGGCACGCGCCGCGCGAGCCGCAGCTGCCCGCCGAGCTCCTCATCGGCCTCGAGCAGCGTGACGGCGTGCCCGTCGGTGGCGAGCTCGATCGCCGCGCGCATGCCCGCGGGACCTCCGCCGGCCACGATCCACCGCTGCGCGACCTCGGCACGGGGGCGTTCCCCGCGCTCGCGCTCCCTGCCCGCCAGCGGGTTGACGGTGCACGACATCGCCAGTCCGCGGCTGCCGCGGCCGAGGCATCCCTGATTCAGCCGGATGCAGTGGCGGATGCCGCCGGCCTCGGCAGCACCCGTCGCGCCGGTGAGCTTCAGTCCGAGGTCGGGATCGGCGATCTGAGCCCGGGTGAGGGCGACCATGTCGGCGGTGCCCGACGCGACGACCTCCTCGGCCGCTTCGACGGACAGCGCGGCCCCGACGCCGAACACCGGCACGTCGGGGTTCGCCGCCTTGACCGCTGCGACGTCGTCGCGCAGCCACGCCACCGGCATGGCCGACGACGGGAAGACGTAGTGCACGTTGTGGTACCCGCCGGCGGCGAGGTCGAGGAAGTCGATGCGGGCCTCGGCGCGGAGGCGCGCGATCACCTCGCGCATCGCCGCCCCGTCGAGACCGTCGGCGTGGAACTCGTTCGCGACGATGCGGATGCCGACGGTGAAGTCGTCGCCGACACGGGCGCGCACGGCGCGCAGCACGTCACGCGGGAATCGCGTGCGCCCCTCGAGGTCGCCGCCGTACTCGTCGCGCCGGGCGTTGTAGAGCGGCGAGAGGAACTGGTGGAGCAGGTACCCGTGGGCCATGTGGATCTCGACGCCGTCGAACCCTCCGTCACGGGCGTGGGCCGCCGAGGTCGCCCATCCCTCGACCACCGAGGCGATGTCGTCGTGGCTCATCGCCCGCGTGGCGTGCGAGGTCGACGGAGAGAGTATGCGCGACGGGGCATACACCGTGCGCGGCCCGTCCGGTCCGTCGGGCTGCGCCTGCGCGCCGTGGTGGTTGAGCTGCACGAACACGCGCGCGCCGGCGTCGTGGATCGCGTCGGTCATGCGCCGGCTGGCCGGAACCGACTCCGGCCGGAATGCGTCCTGGAAGCCGCGGATCGAGCCCGACGGATGCACGAAGTGGTTGCCGGCGATGAACAGGCCGCAGCCGCCCTGCGCCCGACGCACGAAGTACGCGGTCTCGCGATCGGACTCGACGCGGTCGGAGTACTGCTTCGAGTGCGCCGTCTGCATGATGCGGTTCGGCACCGTGACGGCCCCGATCCGCAGGGGCTGAGACAGCAGGCTCTCGGTCATCCTTCGAGCCTACGACCCCGGCGCCCACCGCTCACCGAGGTCTCGGGCCGAGGGGCTGCTCACCTGTCGCAAAGCGCCGCCCGCGGGGCACATCGTGACAGGTGAGCATCGAGGTTTCGGGCCGCGGGGCTGCTCGCCTGTCACGAAGTGCTGTGCTTGGCGGCACCTTGTGACAGGTGAGCACAAGAGGCCGGAGCGCGGGGCTGCTCACCTGTCGCAAAGCGCCGCCCGCGGGGGCACATCGTGACAGGTGAGCATCGAGGTTTCGGGCCGCGGGGCTGCTCGCCTGTCACGAAGTGCTGTGCTTGGCGGCACATCGTGACAGGTGAGCACCAGAGGCCGGAGCGCGGGGCTCAGAGGGCCGAGAGCGCCTGGTCGAGGTCGGCGATGAGATCGTCGACGGTCTCGATGCCGACCGACAGCCTCACCAGCTGCTCGGGGACCGCGAGCTCGGTGCCGCGCACCGATGCGTGGGTCATCGCATCCGGGTAGTTCATGAGCGACTCCACTCCGCCCAGCGACTCCGCGAGCTGGAACAGCGTCGTCGACTCCGCGAGACGGCGAGCGGATGCCGCGTCCGCCAGCTCCGCGGAGACGATGCCGCCGAAGCCGCGCATCTGGCGCGCGGCGAGCTCGTGACCGGGGTGCGCGAGCAGACCGGGGTAGTGGACGCGGGCCACCTTCGGGTGCGCGTCGAGGAACTCCGCCACCGCCTGCGCGTTCTCGCTGTGGCGCTGCATGCGCACCGCGAGCGTCTTGATGCCGCGCGTGGTGAGCCAGGCGTCCAGCGGGCCGGAGACCGCACCCACCGCGAACTGGTGGAACTTCGCCTGCTCGTACAGGGCGTCGTCGTTCAGGATCAGCGCGCCGCCGACAACGTCGGAATGCCCGCCGAGGTACTTGGTCGTCGAGTGGACGACGACGTCGGCGCCGAGCGAGAGCGGCTGCTGGAGCGCCGGGGAGGCGAAGGTGTTGTCGACGACGACGAGGGCGCCGGCGTCGTGGCCGAGCTGCGCGAGCCCCGCGATGTCGGAGATGTGCAGCATCGGGTTGCTCGGCGTCTCGACCCACAGGATCCGCGCCGGCCGCTCGGCGAGCGCGGCCCCGACCGCGGCGAGGTCGCTCATGTCGACGATCCGCAGACCGATGCCCCACGGCGCGAGCACCCGGGCCAGCAGCCGGTACGTGCCGCCGTAGACGTCGCTGCCGAGCAGCACCTCGTCGCCCGGCGTGAGGACGGACCGCAGGAGCGCGTCCTCGGCGGCGAGACCCGACGCGAAGGACAGGCCGTGGGCTCCGCCCTCGAGCGCCGCGAGCTGAGCCTCGAGCGCGGCACGCGTCGGGTTGCCGCTGCGGCCGTACTCGTAGCCCTGGCGGAGCCCGCCGATGCCGTCCTGGGCATATGTCGTCGAGAAGTGCACGGGCGGGATGACCGCGCCGGTCGTCGGATCGAATGCCTGCCCGGCGTGGACGGCGCGAGTCTCGAATCCGCGAGGGGCGTTCGTGTCGGTCATGACTGTGTTCTTTCGGCTCTGTGGTCGGGCTGCTCGACGACCGGCTCCGGCGCGTCGACGGCGAAGCCTCGTGCGCGCATCCAGTCGTCGTCGTAGATCTTGCTGAGGTAGCCGCGGCCGTGGTCGGGCAGCAGCACGACCACCACGGCGTCGGCGGGAAGGTCGCGGGCGATGCGCAGCGCTCCGACGACGGCCATCCCGCTCGAGCCGCCGACGAGCAGCGCCTCCTCGCGGGCCAGGCGACGCGTCATCGCGAACGCCTCGGTGTCGGTGACCCGCACCACCTCATGCGCCACCGTGCGGTCGTACGTGTCGGGCCAGAAGTCTTCGCCGACGCCCTCGGTGAGGTAGCCGTGCACCGGGCCGCCGGAGTAGATCGAGCCCTCGGGATCGACTCCGATCACCCGCACGGCGTCGTGGGATGCGTCGCGCAGGTACCGCCCGGTCCCGGTGATCGTGCCTCCTGTGCCGATGCCCGCCACGAAGTGCGTCACCCGGCCGTCGGTGTCGCGCCAGATCTCGGGCCCGGTGGTCTCGTAGTGACCGCGGGGCCCGTTCTGGTTCGCGAACTGGTTCGGCTTGAACGCGCCGGGGATCTCGCGGGCCAGGCGGTCGGACACCCTGTAGTACGACCGCGGGTCTTCGGGCGGGACACTCGTCTCGGTGATGACGACCTCGGCGCCGTACGCCTTGAGCACGGCGACCTTCTCGCCCGCGAACTTGTCGGGCACGACGAAGATCATGCGGTACCCGCGCTGCTGCGCGATCAGCGCCAGGCCGACGCCGGTGTTGCCGCTGGTCGGCTCGACGATCGTGCCGCCCGGACGCAGGAGTCCGTCATGCTCGGCGGCGTCGATGATGTTGCGGGCGATGCGGTCCTTCGCAGAGCTGCCCGGGTTGAAGTACTCGACCTTCGCGAGGACGGTGGGGGCGATGCCGTCGGTGACGTGGGTGAGCTGGACGAGAGGGGTGTTGCCGACGAGGTCGGCCACGCTCTTGGCGTAACGCACGGATGTGTCCTTGGTGGTGTCGCCGCGCTGAGCGCGGACGGGCTGTCGGGGTCGCGGAGGCGTGCCGGCGGCACTCAGCGACAACAACGACAGGTCAACACGCGGTCAGTCTAGCCGGACACCCGTGTTAGCGTGAGCGCGATCGACGGAAGGCGGTGGGCATGTTCGAGTCTCTGGGCATCCTGCTGCGCCTGCTGCTGGAGGTCTTCGGTGCTGTCGCCGTCCGGGAGCCCAGCGCGCTGGTGCTCGCCGCCGCGCTCGCGGCCATCGCGATCGTCGCCCTCACGGCCGTTCCGGTCGAGCTTCCCGCCTCCGCTGTCGGGTCGTCGCCGCACCCGCGGCGCGCGATCGACGTCTCGGTGAGGCCGGCGCAGAGCGATCCGGATGCCCCTGGGCACTCGCGTCCGCGCGCGCCGGGATTCGCGGCCCCGGCCGCCTGACCCCGTTCCACGCCGTCCGCGCTCCCCCGTCCGCCGGGGTGGCCGTCGGCGTCCGCCGGTGTCGTCGTGGCCGCACGCGACCACCTCGGCATCGACGAACGGACCGCCCTTGGACATCTACGCCTTCCCCCCTGTCGCCGCGATCCTCGACGCGGCCTACGCCGTGCTCATGCAGATCACGGCCCTCCTCGAACCACTCACGGGTGCTGCTGCGGCCGCGGCATCCGTCCTCCTGATCACCCTGCTGGTGCGCGCCGCACTCGTGCCCGCCGGCGTATCGCAGGCGAAGGCCGAGCAGACGCGCAGCCGGCTCGCGCCGAAGCTGCGCGACCTGCAGAAGCGGTACGGCCGCGATCGCGAGCGGCTGCAGCGCGAGACCATGAGGCTGTATGCCGACGAGGGCACCTCGCCGTTCGCAGGCTGCCTGCCCCTCGTGGCCCAGGCCCCGGTCATCGGAGTCGTCTACGCGCTCTTCGCATTCCCGGCGATCGCGGGGCACGCGAACGCGCTGCTGTCCGAGACGCTCCTCGGCGTCCCGCTCGGCGCGAGCCTCGTGGGATCGATCGCCGCCGGTACCGCGACGGCGCCGACGTTCGCGGTGTTCGGCGCGCTGATCGTCGTGATCGCCGTCGCCGCCGAGCTCACACGACGCGCGTTCCGACCGCCCGTGACGGCCGGAGCGGATGCCTCGCCCCTCGCGAGTGCGGGATTCGCACGTGCCGTCGGGGCGCTGCAGTTCACGACCGCCGTCGTGGCGCTGTTCGTCCCGCTCGCCGCGGCGATCTACCTCGCGACCACCGTCGTCTGGACGCTGGTGCAGCGCGTGATCCTGCGTCGTCGCTACCCCCTCGCCGCACCCTGAGGGTCAGCGATCGGTGGCAGGCGCCGGTGCGCCGGCATCCGAGGGTTTCGGCTCCCGCCCGTACTTGACGGCCATCGTGAGCAGGCGCACACCTGCGCCGAGCACGATGAGGTTCAGGATCATCTGCACCGTCACCACCACGCGGGCGAGCTCGGTGACCGCGCTGATGTCGCCGAACCCGACCGTCGCGAAGATCGTCACCGTGAAGTAGAGGGAGTCCATGCGTGACAGGTCGCCGGTGAAGGCGCCGGGATCGTTCCGCGACATCAGGAAGTACATGGTGGCGAAGAGGAGGAGATAGATGGGGGCGATGACGGCGAGCGCCTCGATCGCGCGCACGCCCGGATCGGCGGAGCGGATGATCGCGAGCACCTGCCACACCGTCAACCCTGCGAGCACGGCGGCCGCGACGACGATCGCGAGCGGCACAGGAATCGAGTCGATCCAGTCGAGCGGCACGAGGAAGTAGAGCGTGACGAGCACGGTCGCCGAGAGGAGCGCCCGCAGCAGGCCGAGGGCGATGACCTTCCGGCGCTGAGCCCGGGTCAGCCGTTCGATCGGCGCGTCATCCATGGGTGCGGCGTCCTCTCCCCCGGCGTGCGCAGGGCGCGGCTCCGCCACGGTGACCTCAAGGGTGCCGGTCGCCCTCCGCCCGTGCATCACCCGCGGGGAGTGAACTCGCGGCGTCTCGCCGCCCGCGCCGCAGTGGGATACTCGACAGATCGGCCGCCAGTGGTCGTCACCATCATCATGAGCACCTCGAATCAGAGTCGCATCGTCGCGAGCATCAGCGTCGTCGGGGCCGGCCGCGTGGGCCGAGCCGCCGCCGCCTCGCTGCGCGCCGCGGGCTACGAGGTTCACGGGCCGACCGGCCGCGGCGAGCGGGTCGAACCCGCAGACGCCGTGCTCCTGTGCGTCCCTGACCGCGAGATCGGCGAGGCAGGCTCGGTCGCGCGCGATGCCGCGCCCCTCGTGGGCCACACGTCCGGCGCGACGCCGCTGGCCGAGGCGGGCGTCGACTTCGGGCTGCACCCGCTGCGGGCCTTCGTGGGCACCGAGGGCGCCGACGCCTTCGCAGGCATCGGCTGCGCCGTCGCGGGCACCTCGCCCGGGGCGCTGCGGGTCGCCGAGGAGCTCGCCCTCGCCGTCGGCGGCCGGCCGTTCGAGGTGCGCGACGAGCAGCGTGCCGGATATCACGCGGCCGCCTCGATCGCCTCGAACTACCTCGTGACGTTGCAGGCGGCCGCCGAGACGGTGGCCGCGGCATCCGGTCTTCCCGACGGATTCCGCGCGCACCTCGTTCCGCTCGTGCGCGGCACGGTCGAGAACTGGGCGGCCCACGGGCCGCGCGAGGCGCTCACCGGTCCGATCGTGCGCGGAGACGAGCCGACCGTGCAGCGGCAGCGGGCCGCGGTCGCGGCATCCGCTCCCGGCCTTCTTCCGCTCTTCGACGAACTCACCGAGCGCACGCGCGCGCTCATCGGCACGGAGGGGGCACCGGCATGAGGACCGTCCGGACTGTCGCCGACGTGCGTGCCGCCGTGCGCGATGCGCGATCGCGGGGTGCTTCCGTGGGACTCGTGCCGACGATGGGCGCCCTCCACGACGGTCACCTCTCGCTCGTCCGCCGGGCGCGGGACGAGAACGACCTCGTCGTGGTGTCGCTGTTCGTCAATCCGACGCAGTTCGGGCCGAATGAGGACCTCGAGTCCTACCCGCGCGACGAGGCGCGCGACTCCGAACTGGCCGCGGGGGCGGGGGCCGACATCCTGTTCGCTCCTCCGGCGGACGAGGTCTACCCGCGCGGATTCTCGACGACCATCCACATCGCCGGCATCACGGACGTGCTCGACGGCGCCCACCGCGGCGCGCACCACTTCGACGGGGTGGCGACGGTCGTCACGAAGCTGTTCCAGATGGTGGCGCCGGATGCCGCGTACTTCGGCCAGAAGGACGCCCAGCAGGTGCTCGTGATCCGCCGGCTCGTGCGCGATCTCGACATGCCGGTGCGCATCGTCGCATGCCCGATCGTGCGTGAGGCGGACGGGCTCGCGATGAGCTCGCGCAACGCCTATCTCGACCCTGCGGCGCGTGAGCAGGCGACCGCGCTGAACCGCGCTCTCGAGGCGGCCGAGGCCGTCGTCCGCAGCGGCGAGACCGGTGCGGATGCCGTGATCGCGGCCGCACGCGAGGTGCTGGCGCGCTCCGGCATCGAGCCCGAGTACCTCGAACTCCGATCGCCCGACGACCTGGCGCAGCTCGACCGCGTGGGCGGCGGAGCGCTGCTGGCCGTCGCCGCGCAGGTCGGCAAGGCACGACTCATCGACAACCGAATCCTGGAGGCCACCGCATGAGCGCCGGATCCTTCCCTACGACCGACAAGCCGGCCCGCCCCCGCATGACCTTCGGCGCGCTCGCCGCGATGAAGGACCGCGGCGAGCCGATCGCGATGGTCACCGCCTACGACTACCCGAGCGCCCAGATCGCCGAGGCGGCAGGCGTCGACATGGTGCTCGTCGGCGACTCGGCGGCGATGACGGTGCTCGGGCACGAATCGACCGTGCCGGTGACCGTCGACGAGATGCTGATGCTCACGGCCGCCGTGCGCCGGGGGCTGTCGACGCCGCTGCTCGTCGCCGACCTGCCGTTCGGGTCGTACGAGCAGTCGGACGAGCAGGCCGTCAAGACCGCGCAGCGCTTCGTGAAGAGAACCGGCTGCGACGCAGTCAAGATCGAGCGCGGGGGCTCATCGGTCGACCGCGCCCGCGCGATCGTCGCCGCGGGCATCCCGGTGATGGGGCACGTCGGCCTCACCCCGCAGACCGCGGCGAGCATCGGCGGCTACCGCGCGCAGGGCCGCACCGCGGAGGAGGCCGTCGCCCTGTGCGAGAGCGCGATCGCCCTCCAGGACGCCGGATGCTTCGCCATCGTGTTCGAGGCGATCCCGAGCCCCGTGACCGAGGCGATCATGCCGCAGCTCTCGATCCCGGTCATCGGCATCGGTGCCGGACCGAGCACCGACGGCCAGGTGCTCGTGTTCCATGACCTGCTCGGCATCTACGACGGCCACACCGCCCGGTTCGTCAAGCGCTACGCCGAGCTGCGTGGCGAGATGATCGGCGCCGTCTCGGCCTACGCCGACGAGGTGCGCACGCGCGCCTATCCGCAGCCCGAGCACGGGTACGGCATGCCGGCCGACGAGGCAGCCCGCCTGCGCGCGATCCTCGACTCGAGCGCTCCGCCGCAGGTGCGCACGCGCCGTCCCGGCGCGTAGCGCTCACTCGGCGCCGGTCGCGCGGGCACGGCTGTGCCCCCGGCCGTAACCGGGGGCACGCGGCACGCCAGGTCAGCGGTCGTTGGTGAAGGCGTCCTTCACGTCGTCGCCGGCCTGCTTGATGTTGGCCTTGGCCTGGTCCATCTTGCCTTCGGCCTCGAGTCGTTCGTTGTCGGTCATGTCGCCGACCGACTCCTTGACCTTGCCCTTCATCTCCTCCGCGCCGTGCTTGATGTCATCTCCTGCACCCATGGCGTTCTCCTTTCTGTAGATGGTCCTTGCGAGGGTCTGCTGAGTCACATGCCGTCGGCGTCGCGGTCCACGCCGAGACGATCGACCCGGCGGTGGTAGCGCATCCCGAGGATGCCGCCGAGAATCGCGCCGCCGAGCGTGATGATCGCCGCCACCACAGCGGTGATGATGCCGGTGAGCGTCGCGTCCATCGGGAAGCGCGGGAAGCCGTCGAGCGCCGACAGGATGTCCCAGCGGCTGCCCGCCGCGAGGCTGAGCAGCGCGACCACGATCGCGATGACGATGCCCCACAGCCAGACGGCGAAGCCCTGCGCCGCACCGCTGAACCGCGCCATGCGCCCGGCGACGTAGCCGCCCGCGAGGTACGCGACGAACAGGGCGATCCCGATCGCGATGGCCCCGACGATGCCAACGGTGTCGGGGTTGTCGGATGCTGCGTCCGCGACCTCTTCGACCGTGGTGCCGGTCTCGATGCCGATGGCGGCGCCGACGGCGCCGACGATGGCCGAGAGCAACACGACCGCGCCGAAGGCGGCGAGCCAGCCGAAGAACGCCGAGCCGAACTTCACGCCGCCGAAGCGGTTGCGCTCCTCGGCGAGTGCCTGGCCGTGCGACAGGTCCGCCGGCGCCACCGGTGCGGCGGCGACCGTGTCGGCGTCGTGCACGGTGCGAGGTGCCACGGGTGCGGCGGCGACCGTGTCGGCGTCGTGCACGGTGCGATCCCGGTCGGTGCGCGCGTCGTTGTCGTAACTCATGCGGCGAGATTAGGCCGCTTGCGCTCGCGGGGGTCCCCCGTTGCGGCGAAGGCGCGGAAGGCTTATCCTCCCGCGGGCGCGAAGCGTTTTCCGATCGATCGGCGGGGTGAGGTCGGGGCGGCGGTCAAAGCGTCGGGCGAAATGCCGTCGCGCGGTGCTCGCGCGCACGGTTCAGGGCGAGACCGCCCGACGGTTTGACCCGGGAACGCGCCGGCTTCAGGAGACACGCCGGTGCAAGGGGGGAGGCGAGGCCGCGGAGCGGCGTGTCTCCTGACTGCGGCACAGTTGCTCGGCGAGCGACCCCACGGCGGGCGAGCTCCGCGCACTCAGACGAGCGAGTGGTCGTGGATCTCCGACGAGGTGCTGGTGCCGTTGAGCTCGAGGTAGAGCTGGCGCTCGGTGACCGAGAGCGTCATGGTGTTGCGGCGCGCGATCGCCGCGACGGCCGCGTCGACGAACCCGGGGTCGAAGCTGTGCAGCACGATCCCCTCGGCGTTGAAGATGCGCTTGCCCGCCCACGGCGCCATCACCTTCGCGGGGTCGCGGTGCGTGTACACGACGGTCCGCCCGGCGAGCCGGCTTCCCTGGTGCAGGCGCTCGGCGTCGGGGGCGCCGACCTCGATCCACGCGGTCACGCGGCCGGTGAGGTCGCGCACGAGCACGGCGGGCTCGTCGGTCGCCGAGATGCCCTCGCTGAATGCGATGCCCTCCTCGTACTCGAGGCAGTACGCGAGCACGCGTGTCATCATGAACGCGTCGGTCTCGGACGGATGCCGCGCCACACGCAGCGTGAGCTCCTCGTACACACCGCGATCGACGTCGGCGAGGGACACGTCGAAGGTGTGGATGGTCGCGCCGAGTGCCATAGCCGACGAGCCTAGACGATGCGTCGCCGGGGAGCGGGCGGCGGCGGAACCTCCTTGGCCGCGATGATGTCGGCCCTGGGGATGCGCTCGACGCCGCGCTTGCCGTCGACGACGACGGTCTCGGCATCCGCTTCCCGCAGCTCTCCGAGAGCGTCCGTCGCCTGTCCCGTGGGCAGCAGATAGCGCACGACGACGCGGTGGCCGGGCTCGGGTAGCGTCACCATGCGCCGGGCGCGTAGTCCTTGAGGAACACGCCGAACAGGTCTTCGCCGGCCTCGCCGCGCACGATCGGGTCGTAGACGCGGGCTGCCCCGTCGACGAGGTCGAGAGGGGCGTGGAAGCCCTCCTCAGCGAGACGCACCTTCGTCGGGTGCGGCCGCTCGTCGGTGATCCAGCCGGTGTCGACGCTCGTCATCAGGATGCGGTCGGTCTCGAACATCTCGCGCGCACTCGTGCGGGTGAGCATGTTGACCGCCGCCTTGGCCATGTTGGTGTGCGGATGCCCCGGCCCCTTGTACCCGCGGTTGAAGACACCCTCCATCGCGCTGACGTTGACGACGTAGGTGCGCCGGGCCGAGCTG
This sequence comes from Microbacterium sp. NPDC056003, assembly GCF_042274785.1. Taxonomy (NCBI): domain Bacteria; kingdom Bacillati; phylum Actinomycetota; class Actinomycetes; order Micrococcales; family Microbacteriaceae; genus Microbacterium; species Microbacterium sp. NPDC056003. Next base: position 952,638 of record NZ_JBHJXQ010000001.1, read on the forward strand.
GCGGCGAGCGAGGGACGCAGTCGCGAGATGAGGAGGAACGGCGCGGTCGTGTTCGCGAGCTGCACCTCGAGCATCTCGAGTGGGTCGACCTCGTCCACCCGCTGCACCCACGAGTTGGAGTGGTCGAGGTCGGGGATGAGCCCGCCCGCGTCGATCGCCGTGCCCGCCGCGAGGCGGTCGAGCGAGCTCGAGCCCGCGGCCATCGCCTGCTCCGTGAGCTCGTCGGCACGCGCGGCGGCGGCGGCGAGGATCGGATGCGCGGTGACCGACCGCTCCAGCGCCTGCGGGTGCTGGTCGTTCGTGTGGCCGAACGTGACGAGTTCGGGCAGCGGGCCGCTCGGCAGCGGCGCGAGCTCCGCGTCGACCAGCGGCTGATACGCGCCCGGCGAGCGCCGGACGGTCTGCGTGGCGTTGTTGATCAGGATGTCGAGCGGCCCGGCGGCGGCGACTTCGTCGGCGAGGCCGATCACCTGCGCCGGATCGCGCAGGTCGATGCCGACGATCTTGAGCCGGTCGATCCAGTCTGCGGCGTCGGGCAGACCGCTGAAGCGGCGCACGGCATCGCGCGGGAAGCGGGTCGTGATCGTGGTGTGCGCGCCGTCGCGCAGCAGCCGAAGGGCGATGTACATGCCGATCTTCGCGCGCCCGCCGGTCAGCAGGGCGCGCTTGCCGGTCAGGTCGGTGCGGGCATTGCGCTTCTCGTGGCTCATCGCCGCACAGGTGGGGCAGAGCTGGTGGTAGAACGCGTCGACGACCGTGTACGGCTGCTTGCAGATGTAGCAGCCCCGGGCCTTGAGCAGCGTGCCGGCCGTCGGTGCGGTCGTGGACGTGCTGATGGGGATGCCGCGCGTCTCGTCGTCGATCCGGTCGGGGGCTCCGGTGGCCGTCGCCGCGACGACCGCCTTGTCGGCCTGCGCGATCGCCTCGCGGATCTCGCGCCGCCGCTCCTTCTTGACCGCCTTGAACATGGCCGCGGTCGCACGCCGGACGGCGATGAAGTCGGGGTGGGTCTCATCGAGCCCCGCCATGTTCCCGAGGACGCGGAGCGTCGTCTCGAGGTCGGCACGGTCGATGCCGCTCGGCGGGAGATCGGCGGCGGGGGTCTGGTCAGGCACACGCGATTCTACGTCGGCGCGTATGGGCGCGACCTGTTAGCGTGCCGGGGTGACCACCCCGCCCGACGAGCCGACGCCGCCCCGCCGCATCCACGTGTCGGCCGCGGTCATCCTCGACGAGCACGGCCGGCTGCTGCTGGTGCGCAAGGAGGGGACGACGGCGTTCATGCAGCCGGGCGGCAAGCCCGAACCGGGCGAATCACCGGATGAGACCCTGAGCCGCGAGCTGGCCGAGGAGCTCGGCATCCATGTGCCCGTCGACGACCTCCGCTCACTGGGTGCGTTCACCGCCGCGGCCGCGAATGAGCCCGGCTGCCTCGTCGTCGCCGATGTGTTCGCCGCGGACATCCGCTCGCAGAGTCCCACTGTCGGCGCCGAGATCGCCGAACTGCGCTGGATCACGCGTGCGGATGCCGAGGTGCTCGAGGTCGCGCCGCTCGCGCGCGAGAACTTCCTACCCGACTGACCGGACTCGCGGAGGCCGTCCTCAGGCCGCAGGTACCGCTGCCGGAACCGCCTCCGTGGGACTGGTCTCCCGACGCGCGCGCATCCCCTCCGCGATGGCGGCCAGTGCCTCGCGCAGCGATCGATATTCGTCCACGCCGGCGCGACCGTGCACCCAGAGCACGTAGACGATCTCGTCCTTGCACTCGAGATAGGCGACGACGCGATGGGGATCGCTGTGGTCGGCGAGGGTGTCGCACGCGACCCATCCGCCATTGCCCACCCAGACGAGGTCGGGCCGGGGATCGCCCCCGGTGATCACATGCGTCATCTCCATGGCCATGCCTCCTCGCACTCGCCCGGCGCCCCACACGCCGGCCCCAGCATCCCAGTCCCCCTGCACGCGGTGGGAGGTCTTGACGCGCGCCGGAATGTCTGAGTCGACAGACCACCGCCGCCGATCCCACCGCCGCGACTGCGCGGCTCGTCGAGCATCCGCGTAGCACAGCGGCCGCAGGTGCCGCACCCCCTGGCACGGGCGCCGCGCGCCCGGGAGCGTGGCGGAATGCTGATCGACGACGGTCTCCGATTCGCCGTGCGCGGCTACGACTTCAGCGCGAGCATGTGGCGCAAAGCGCGTCAGGGGGCGCGCGCCGTCCCGATGCAGCTGCTCTGGCGGGATGCGTTGTTCGTGCGAGGCGCCGACGGCGTCGACGTCTTCTACGACGACCGGCTGGTCGCACGGCACGGCGCGATGCCCTCGATCGTGCAGGAGACCCTGTTCGGGCACGACTCCGTGCACAGCCTCGACGGCGACGACCACCGTCACCGCAAGGCCACGTTCGTCGATGTCGCCTACGAAGACTCCCAGGTCGCGCGACTCACTCCGCTGCTCGAGCGCGAATGGCAGGCCGAGCTCGCGGACTGGATCGCCGGCGGTCGCCGCTCCGCGTACGACGCGGCAGTGGGGGCGCTCGGACGGGCGATCACGACGTGGGCCGGACTGCCCGGCACCGCGGCGGCGCGCACCCGGTGGTCGGCGCGGCTCGCCCAGATCGTCGACGGATTCTGCGCCCCGTACTCCCCTGCCTTCCTTCAGGCGCAGCTCAACCGCGCCTGGTCGGACCGCCACGCGGCACGCCTCATCGAAGCGGTCCGCGTCGGCTCGCTCAGTGCACCGCCCGGCACGGCGCTCGCCGAGTGGGCGTGGCACACGGACCGAGACGGTGCCCTGCTGACGCCCCGACTCGCCGGGGTGGAGCTGCAGAACAGCATCCGCCCCATGGTGGCCGTCGCACGGTTCGTGGCGTTCGCGGCGAAGCGGTTGCACGCGGAGCCCGATTGGCGAGCACGCATCGCCGCCGAGACCGGTGAGCGCGGTTCGCTCGTCGGCGGCCCGCTTGCCCTGGCTTTCGCCCAGGAGGTGCGTCGCACGTCGCCCTTCGTGCCGATGCTGCCGGGGTGGGCGATCGCCGACGTCGAACTCGACGGCCACCGCGTGGCCAAGGGCGGACGCGTCGTGCTCGACATCCTCGGCTCGAACACCGACGACGCGTCGTGGGTGCGCGCCGGCGATTTCGACCCCGAACGGTTCGTCGGCGTCGACGACTACGAGGCTCTGCGCTCCTTCGTCCCGCACGGCGGGGCGGACGTGCGCACCGGCCACCGCTGCCCCGGCGAGAAGCTCGCGCTGGCCGGCCTCTCCGCTGCGATCGCCGTGCTGAGCGACCCTCGGCTGTCCGTCCTTCCGCAGGGTCTGGGCGTGAACCGTCGCCGTCTGCCGACCAAGCCGTCGTCGGGCGCCAAGGTGCGCGCCGCCGGCTCCGGCGGGCGGTGCCCCTTCCACGGCTAGGCGAGCGGCACAGGCGACCTCGGTCCCCTCGGAGCCCTCGGAGCCCCCGACGACCTCGGATCAGGCCTTCGCCGGCACGGTGTACGACACGTGCACGCGCCCGATCTCTCCGTCGAACGCGAAGGGCATCCGGTCGGCGTACGCCCGCGACACAGCGCCGCCATACGCGCGGCCGATGTCGAGGCAGTCGTTGGCGGAGAACAGCAGCGGCGCGCTCACCGGGACGGTGCCCGAGGCGACCTCGGCGCCGTCGACGCGCAGCACCACGGAGAGGGGTCCGCCCGGGCGCGGCTCCACATAGGACGTCTCGATCTCGATCGTGTGATCGCCCTCCGGGAGGGGATCGGATGCCGCGACCGTCGTCCGCTGCACGAGGAACAGGTTGTACTCGTACGTCAGGATGCCGTCCACGACGAACGCCGTGAGGCCGCCGCCCGCGCCGCCGAGCTTGTAGAGCACACCGTTCGCCCTGTCGCCGACCGTCACCTCGATCCTGACCGTGTTGGGCTTGTTGCCCAGCGCGGGAGCGCAGAACTCGGGCACGCGCACGGTGTCGCCCGTCATGTCCCACTCCGTGTACGGCGGTGCGATGCGCAGTTCCGGATGGAGGGGGGCGATCCACAGGCCGCCGCCCACCGGCAGCACCTTGTTCTTCGCCGCCTCGATCGCGAAGAGCTCCTTCATCGCGGCGAGCTTCTCGGGGTGCTTGTCGGCGAGGTCGTGCGCCTGGCTCCAGTCCTCGTCGAGGTGGTACAGCTCCCACGCATCCCCGTCAGGGGTCCACGTCGCGATTCCGGGAGGCGTGCCGGGCACCCACGGGAGGCGCGGTCCGGTGGTCGACGCGATCCAGCCGTCCTCGTAGATCGAGCGGCTCGCCATGATCTCGAAGTACTGCACGCGATGCCGGCCTTCGGCGCCCTTGTCGTCGATCGAGTACGCGAAGCTCGTCCCGTCGATGGGATCCTGCGGGATGCCGTTGACGGTGTCGGGGTGCGAGATTCCGAGGATCTCGTAGATCGTCGGCGCGAGGTCGATCACGTGGTGGAACTGCGTGCGCGGCTCGGGATCGTGCTCGATCCGCGCGGGCCACCGGATGAACATCGGGTTGCGCGTGCCGCCGAGATGCGACGCCATGAGCTTCATGCCCTGGTACGGCGACGACCCCGCCCAGGCCCACGCCGCGTGGTACTGGTTGTCGGTCGCCGGGGTTCCCAGGGCGTCGAGGCCGCCGAGCTCCTCGAGCGCGGCGATGTGCTGGTCGACCGTCGTCGGGATCATGTTCTGTGCGAGCAGCTCGCTGATCGTCCCGTTCTGACCCTCGCCCGACGATCCGTTGTCGCCCCAGATGTAGACGACGATGGTGTTGTCCGCGTAACCGAGGTTCTCCAATTCGTCGACCACCCGCCCTGCCTGCACGTCGGCGTGCTCGCCGAAGCCCGCGCACAGCTCCATGAGCCGCGTCTGGAACGGCTTCTGGTGATCGGGGACGTCGTCCCAGCCCTGCAGCGAGTCCGGACGCGGGGTGAGAGCCGCGTCTTCCGGCACCCAGCCTGCGGCCTTCGCGCCCGCCAAGGCGTCTTCGCGATAGGCATCCCATCCATCGTCGAAGACGCCCTTGTACTTGTCGGCCCACTCCTTGTGAATGTGGTGCGGCCCGTGGATGGCGCCGCTCGCCCAGTACATGAGGAACGGCTTGTCGGGTGAGAGCGCCTTGTGGTCGCGCAGCCAGGCGATCGCATCGTCGGCGATGTCCTCGCTGAGGTGGTAGCCCTCTTCGGGCGACTTCGGCGGCAGGACGCTCGTGGTGTTGCGCACGAGGTTCGGCTCGTACTGCGACGCCTCTCCGGCGAGGAAGCCGTAGAAGTACTCGAACCCGTTGCCCGTCGGCCAGTTGTCGTAGGGCCCCGCCTTCGTCGTCTCCTCGGCGGGGGTGTTGTGCCACTTGCCCCACGCCGCGGTCGAGTAGCCGTAGTTGCGCAGCACCTCGGCGATCGTCGCGCTGCTCTTGGGGATGTGCCCCGAGTAGCCGTCCCAGTCGTTGGCCAGTTCGGCGATCTGCCCCGCTCCGACACGGTGATGATTGCGTCCGGTGAGCAGCGACGCGCGGGTCGGTGAGCACATCGAGGTGGTGTGGAAACGGTTGTAGCCGATGCCTTCCTCGCGGATGCGTCCGAGAGTCGGGGTGTGGATCTTGCCGCCGATCGGGGCGGGCAGCGCGGGTCCGGCGTCGTCGATGAGGATCACCAGGATGTTCGGTGCGTCGTCACCGAGGTGCTGCTCGGGCGGAAGAGGAGAGTAGGTCGACTCACCGAGGGTGCGGCCGGCATAGCTGCCCGACGGTTTCGGGGGGAACGGCAGTGACCGGGCGGGGGGAAGCGGATCTCCCACGATCGATGTCTTCTTCTCTTCGGTCATCTCGATTCCCTCTCGTCCACACGTTTCGTCTGGCCGAGGGTCACGCAGCGGTGAATATGCAGCCCCCCGGTCACAGGACAGGAGCGTAGGGGGATGCCTCGGGGTGGGGCATCACCCGCATCGGGCGATGGACGGCGGCTCGCCTCTCACCGCGTGCGGTCCGCCTCATGCCTGCGGCTCCGCGGTGACTTCCCGGGCGGTGTCGGCGGGGGCGTTCTGCGCCCGGCTGAGCAGGACGAACGGGATCGCGACGGCCGAGATGACGCCGCTCCAGATCAGCGAGGTGCCGTAGCCTCCGGCATCCGCCGCTCGTCCCAGCACCGGCTGGATCACCACACCGCCGCCCGAACCCATCAGCGAGTCGAACGACAGCACCGTCGCCCGCTGCTTCGACGGGTAATAGGTGCCCTGCACCCGCCGCGGGGTGGGCATCGGGCGCGCGGCACTGACGTGGGAGATGACGGCACCGCCCCTCTGCGAGAGCTTCGACGACACCGCGACAGTAGCCCCGTCGGGGGTCACCGTCCACAGGTTCCGCGAGAGATCGTCGGGACGGCTCCGCCCGGCACGCGGTAGGTTCGAGGCGACGACCCCCAGATCCGTCGGGAGGCGGTGCGACATGGCGACGACGCTCTCGCCGGAGACGGGTGCCGGCCCCGCCGGTCGTCGCCCTCACGGGAAGACCGCCGCACGGGTCGGAGTCACGTTCCTGGTGGTGGTCTTCGTCGGACTCGTGGTCGCTGCGCTGGTGCTGTTCGCCTGGATGGTCAACGAGGAGCACTTCGATCGACCGAGCGCGGAATTCGACGAGCTCGCGAGCGTGATCGACAGCCTCCCCGGCGTCGACTCCGTCGAGAAGGAGCGCTGGGTCGAGGCGCCGACGTTCTCGAACCCGACGTCGTGGATGGCGGTGACCGTGGACCAGGCGGGTCTGGGCGGCCTGCTCGACGCCGCGTGCACGACCGGGTACCCCGACGCGGTCCTGTGGTCGTTTCACGTGCGCACGCCGTCAGGTACGGACGTGTCGGTGCACGGCGACTCGCCCTCCCGGAGCACCGTCGGCAACGGCACGCGGTGCCCGGACTTCGGGTTCGATGCGGTCGAGGTCGTTGACGAGCTCGACCGGGTCGCGCCCGGTCTCGCCGTTCAGCCGGCGAGGTGGGACGAGACCAGGTTCGCGTTCGTCGAGGTCGAGGAGGCGCCGTCCGCCGGATTCGCGCATCTCCTGCCACTCGTCGCGCACGCCGCGGACCTCGTCGCCGCGGCGGGTCTCGATTCCGGCACCGTGGTGGAGATCAACTCATCCTCGCTCGGAGTCGCCGTTCCGCCGGATGAGCGCGACCGGTATCTCGCGCTGCTCACCGAGCTCGCCGATGAGCACGCCGTGAGCAGCTTCTGGGCCGACGGCCGAGAGACGAACGGGCAGGCGAGGGTGCAGATCGTCGCTCCGGAGCCGCAGCACGCGGCGATCGAGGAGCTCCTCCGGGCATCGGGCCTCGACATCGCCGACCTGCCGGTGCGCTTCCTCGAGCAGTGACCCGAGGCGGAGCTCACGCCGCGCGTCGTCCCCGGCGCGCGAGGAAGACCGTGAAGCCCAGAGCGACCAGTGCGGTGAGGCAGAGAAGACTGAGTCCGATCGTGTAGCTGTGGGCCTCGGCGTTGTACGTGGCCCCCATCACGAGCGGCGGGAAGTAGCCGCCCAGCCCACCGGCCGCACCGACGATGCCCGTGACCGTGCCGACCTTCTCGGCCGGGGCGCGCTGGGCGACCCAGGTGAAGACCGCGCCCGTGCCGAGCCCGAGTGCGAGCGCCATGAGGACGAACGCGGTGCCGGCCGCCAGTTCGGGGGGCGGTTGCAGGGCGATCACCACAGCCATGACGGCGGCGCCGCCCAGCGAGATGCCGAGCACGGTCGCCGGCCCGATGCGGTCGGAGAGCCATCCGCCGACGGGTCGCGCGATGACCGCGGCGATGGCGAAGCCCGCCGTGCGCGCGCCCGCATCAGCGAGGTCGTAGCCGTAGACCTCCTTGAGGTACGTCGGAAGGTAGGTCGAGAACGCGACGAAGCCGCCGAAGGTCACGGCGTACAGGAACGCCATCTGCCAGGTCACGGCCAGCTTCGACGCCGCCTTGAGCTTCGGCATGACCGGGGCGGTGTTGGGCTTCCATCGCGGCGAGTCGCGCATGAACAGCCACACGATGAGTGCGACGACGAGGAGGGTGCCGGCCATGATGAGGTGGGTCGGGACATAGCCGAACCACGCCACCATGCGCGGTGTGAAGAAAGCGGACAGAGCGGTGCCGCCCATGCCCGCGCCGAAGAGGCCCGTCGCGAACCCGCGCTTCGACGGCTCGTACCAGGCGTTGACGAAGGGGATGCCGATGGCGAACGTCGTTCCGGCGATGCCGAGCAGGAACCCGAACGCGAGCATCAGGGCGTACGACCCCATGACCCCCGCGAGCGCCACGAGGACGACGGGCACGGCCGAGGCCGCGGTGAGCAGGGTGAACATCAGGCGTCCGCCGAACCGGTCGGTGAAGGCGCCGGTGAGGATGCGCCCCAGCGAGCCGACGAGCACGGGCGTCGCGATGAGCAGCGACGCCTGTGTCGAGTCCAGACCCATCTCGGCGGTGTACTGCACGCCGAGAGGGGCCACGAGGTTCCACGCCCAGAAGGTGATCGTGAACGCCAGCAGCGCCAGCAGAAGGTTCTTGGTGCGGCCGGGCAGCGCCTGAACGGTGTCTTCGGCCCGGGCTGCGGCATCCGTCGTCATCGTCGTCCTCCGGTCTGGGTGCCGCTGCGGCCGGCCTTGCGGTCGGGGGTGCGGTCCGTCGTCCCGACGGGCGCCCAGCCACGCCGGATGCCGCGGGCGGTCGTGGGACGCCCGTCGCGTGAGCGGTACACGATGTACGGGCGGAAGAGATAGTGCACCGGCGCCGTGAACGCGTGCACGAGCCGCGTGAAGGGCCAGAGCATGAACAGGAGCATTCCGATCACCGTGTGGACCTTGAAATCGAGCGACGAAGCGCTCATCGCGGCGATGTCGGGCTGGAAGACGAAGAGCGAGCGGAACCAGGGCGCCACCGTCTCGCGGTACGTGACCTCGTGCGGCGGTCCGACGACGCTCAGCACCGTCGTCGCGAGTCCCGCAACGATCGCGGCGACCAGCACGACGTACATCGTCTTGTCGTTCTTCGTCGTCGCCATGAACACCGGTCCGGTGGTGCGACGCCGATAGATCAGGATGCCGACTCCGACGAGGGTCGCGAATCCCGCGATCGTGCCGAGGCCGAGCGCGGCGAGGTGGTACATGTCCTCTGAGACACCGAAGGCGTCCGTCCACGCCTTCGGGATGACGAGCCCGACGACGTGACCGATGACGACGACGAGGATGCCGAAGTGGAACAGCGGCGAGCCGATCCGCAGCAGCCGTGACTCGTACAGCTGCGACGAGCGCGTCGTCCAGCCGAACTGGTCGTAGCGGTAGCGCCAGATCGTGCCGCCGACGAGCACCGCGACCATGATGTACGGCAGGATGCCCCACAGGAACAGGTCCATCAGCGTCTCCCGACCGGTTCGAGCGGCAGCAGCCGCGGGTCGTGCGGATCGAGACCGACCGACTCGCGCGGCGGTCCGGCTGCGGCCATCGCCATCGCCTGCTGGCGGTCGGCGGGCGAGCGTCCCGGAAGCGTGTCGCACACGGCGGCGACGACGCCGGCGTACGGCGAGCCGCGCTCGCCGAGGGCGAGGCGGATGAGTTCGAGACTCGGCCGGTACTCCTGCAGCAGCGCGGCGCCCTCCTGCGGGGAGTGCCGGGCGAACTCGAGGACCAGCGGCAGGAAGTCGGGGAGTTCGCCCGTTCCTTCGAGAGCGAGGCCCGCCTCGCGGTAGCGCCGTTTCAGGTCGGCGAGCACGGCGCCGCGACGGCGGGTGTCGCCGTCGGTCCAGTAGCTCAGGTAGAGCGCGTGGCGTCGCGACATGTCGAAGGTGTCGACATAGACGGCCTGCACCTCGGCCGGCGGCGTGGTCGCCCACCAGTGGAGGAGCGGGGCGAAGGATGCCGCGGCCCGCGGTGCCGCCTCGCGCAGGGCATCGTCGATCATCGCCGCCGATCCGAGCACCGCGTCGTCGGGGTAGCTCAGGCAGAGTGACGCCGCCTGGTGGACGACTCGGGCGTTCATCGCGGGCCCTCGTCCGGGGCGTCCGGTCGGTCGTCTCGCGGCGGGAACAACCCGGGCGGCGCCCCGTTGCCGTCCCAGTTGAGCAGGTTCACCCGCCCGCGCAGCGACTCGCCGCTCGCCGCCGAATCGGACGTCTGCCGCTCCTTGAGCGCCTGGAAGGTCTCGACGGCGACCGGGACAGGCCGGCCGCTCGCCTCGCCGAACATGCCCGGCTCGCTTGCGTAGGGCCCACCGTCGAAGTCGAGCGAGCAGCCCAGCTCTTCCAGCTCGTGGGCTCGCTCGTAGTGCGCTGTGGGGATGACATAGCGGTCCTCGTACTTCGCGATGGCGAGCAGGCGATACATCTCGTAGATGGAATCCCCGGTCATCCCGACCGCCTGCGGAATCGACTCGTCGCGCTCCCGGTCGAGCGTGATGTCGCGAAGGTACGCACGCATGGCGGCGAGGCGCCGGAGCACGGTGGTGATGAGGTCGGCGTCTCCGGCGGTGAAGAGCTCGGCGAGGTACTCGACCGGGATGCGGAGAGCCTCGATGGCACCGAACAGCGTGCCCGCCGCTTCGGCGTCATGACCCTGGTCGCGCAGCAGGTCGACGATGGGCGACAGCGGCGGGATGTACCAGACCATCGGCATCGTGCGGTACTCCGGGTGCAGCGGCAGCGCCACCCGGTAGGTCTTTGCCAGGGCGTAGACGGGAGACCGGCGCGCAGCATCCATCCAGTCCTCGGGGATGTCGCCCTGCGCGCGCACCGCCGCGATGACCTCGGGGTCGTCCGGGTCGAGCATCAGGTCGAGCTGCGCCTCGTAGAGGTCCTGGGGGTCGGGTGTCGAGGCCGCCTCGGTGACGCGGTCGGCGTCGTAGAGGAAGAGGCCGAGGTAGCGCAGGCGCCCGACACACGTCTCGGAGCAGACCGTGGGGATGCCGACCTCGAGGCGCGGGTAGCAGAGCGTGCACTTCTCGGCCTTGCCGGTCTTGTGGTTGAAGTAGATCTTCTTGTACGGGCACCCCGTGATGCATTGGCGCCAGCCGCGACAGCGGTCCTGATCGACGAGCACGATCCCGTCCTCGGCGCGCTTGTAGATCGCGCCCGACGGGCACGACGCCATGCACGACGGGTTCAGGCAGTGCTCGCAGATGCGCGGCAGGTAGAACATGAACGTCTTCTCGAACTGCAGCTTGATCTTGTCTTCCGACTCGCGCCGCACACGCTCGACGATGGGGTCGAGATGCCCCATCTCCGAGGCGCCTCCCAGGTCGTCGTCCCAGTTCGCCGACCACGTGATCTTCGTGTCCTCACCGGTGATGAGCGACTTCGGCCGTGCCACCGGGAAGTCGTCGCCGAGCGGTGCGTCGATCAGGGTCTCGTAGTCGTACGTCCAGGGCTCGTAGTAGTCGGCGAGCTTCGGCTGCACCGGCGACGAGAAGATCGTGAGCAGCCGCTTCAGGCGACTGCCGGTGCGCAGCGCCAGGCGTCCGCGCTTGTTGAGCGTCCAGCCGCCGCGCCACTGCTCCTGATCTTCGTAGCGACGTGGATAGCCCTGACCGGGGCGGGTCTCGACGTTGTTGAACCACACGTACTCGGTTCCCGCGCGGTTCGTCCACGCCTGCTTGCACGTGACCGAGCAGGTGTGGCACCCGATGCACTTGTCGAGGTTCATCACCATGCCCATCTGGGCCATCACACGCATCAGTACGTCACCTCCTGCGAGCGGCGGCGCACCGTCGCGACCATGTCGCGCTGGTTGCCCGTCGGGCCGAGATAGTTGAACGTGTACGACAGCTGCGCGTACCCGCCGATGAGGTGCGTCGGCTTGACCAGCAGCCTCGTGACGGAGTTGTGGATGCCGCCGCGCCGACCCGTCGCTTCGGACTTCGGCACGTCGATCGTGCGCTCCTGCGCGTGGTGCACGTAGACGACGCCGGTCGGCATGCGGTGCGACACGATCGCCCGCGCGACGAGCACGCCGTTGGAGTTCACGCACTCGACCCAGTCGTTGTCGGCGGCACCGATGGCCGCGGCATCCGCCGGACTCATCCACACCGTGGGCCCTCCCCGTGAGAGCGACAGCATGAAGAGGTTGTCCTGGTACTCCGAGTGGATCGACCACTTCGAGTGGGGCGTGAGATAGCGCACCACGACCTGCTGCGACCCAACGGGTCCCAGCTTGGGTTCGCCGAACAGGCGGTGCATGTCCAGCGGCGGGCGATAGATCGGGAGGGCCTCGCCCAGGTCGCGCATCCACGCGTGATCCAGGTAGAAGTGCATCCGCCCGGTGAGCGTGTGGAAGGGCTTCAACCGCTCGATGTTCACGGTGAAGGGCGCGTACCGTCGCCCGCCCGTCTCCGACCCCGACCACTCCGGCGACGTGATCACCGGCACGGGTGCCGCCTGGGTCATGGCGAACGTGATGCGCTTCTCCTCGGAGCCCTCCGCGAGGTCGGCCAGCGGCTTGCCGACGCGCTTCTCGAGGGTGCGGAACCCCTGCGACGCGAGTTCGCCGTTCGTCGTCCCGGAGAACGCCAGGATCGCCTCGGCCATCTTGACGTCCGTGTCGATCGCCGGACGCCCCTCGGCGGCGCCGCCGAGCATCACACCGTTCTTCTGCGCCAGCCGCTGGACCTCGTGCGAGACGTCGTAGGTCACGGCCTTGATGGTGAAGCCGAGTTCGTCGGCGAGGGGTCCGACGGTGGCGAGCTTGTCGGCGATCGCGGTGTAGTCGCGCTCGACAACGGTGAACTGCGGCATCGTCTTGCCGGGGACGCCGACGCCGTCGCCGCGCGACCAGTCCCGCACCGCACCGCCGGGCTGCGACGTCTCGCCCGGAGTGTCATGCTGCATCGGCACGGAGACGAGATCCCTGCGCGTGCCGAGATGCGTCCGAGCCTGCGCCGAGAACTCCACGGCGATGGCGTGGAAGAGGTCGAAGTCGCTCTTCGCCTCCCACGGCGGGTCGATCGCCGGGGTGAACGCGTGCACGAACGGATGCATGTCGGTCGACGACAGGTCGTGCTTCTCGTACCAGGTCGCCGCGGGGAACACGACGTCCGAGAGGAGGGTGGTCGAGGTCATGCGGAAATCGGCCGAGACGAGCAGGTCGAGTTTGCCCTCCGGGATCTCGTCGTGCCATTTCACGTCGTTCGGCCGCACGGCGGCTTCATCGGTCGCCATGACGTTGCTGTGGGTGCCGAGCAGGTGCTTGAGGAAGTACTCGTTGCCCTTCGCACTCGACCCCATGAGGTTCGAGCGCCACAGCGTCAGCAGGCGCGGCCAGTTCTCGGGGGCGTCGACGTCGGCGATGGCCGGCTGCAGCTCGCCCGACTGGAGCTGTGACGCGACGTAGGATGCGGCATCCGCCGCCTCTCCGTTCGCCACCGCCGCGTCGGCCCGGTCGGCGAGGTCGAGCGGGTTGACGTCGAATTGCGGGTAGAACGGCATCCAGCCGAGCCGTGCGGACTGGGCGATCGTGTCGGCCGTGTGCATGCCGGCGAGGTTGCCCTCGGCGAGCGGCGATGCCAGCGCATCGGCGGAGTACCCGTCGAAGCGCCACTGGTCGGTGTGCATGTACCAGTACGCGGTGCCGATCATCGTGCGCGGCGGACGACTCCAGTCGAGCGCGTTCGCGAGCGACAGCCAGCCGGTGATCGGCCGGCACTTCTCCTGTCCGACGTAGTGCGCCCACCCGCCGCCGTTGCGCCCCATGGAGCCCGTGAGGATGAGGAGCGCGAGGATCGAGCGGTAGGTCGCGTCGCCGTGGAACCACTGGCAGATCCCGGCACCCATGATGATCATCGATCGGCCGTTCGACTCAGCCGCGTTCGCCGCGAACTCCCGGGCGATACGCGTGCACGCCTGGGCCGGTACGCCGGTGATCTCCTCCTGCCATGCGGGAGTGTACGGGGAGTCGGCATCGTCGTACCCGGTCGGCCACTCACCGGGCATCCCGTCACGGCGGACGCCGTACTGCGCCAGCATCAGATCGAGGACGGTCGTGACCAGGATGCCGCTCACCCGCGTCGCCGGGACCCCGCGGCGCAGCACCTCGCCGGAGCCGTCTGCCGAATCGAACCGCGGCAGGAGCACCTCGACGTCGACCGCCGGGGAAGCGGCGGGCAGGTCACGGATCGACAGCGCCGGCTCGACTCCCTCGAGGTCGAGGTTCCAGAGGCCCTCCCCCGAGGCGGCGTAGCGGAACCCCATGGAGCCGTTGGGCACCCGCGGCGCGCCGGACGCGGCATCCAGCACCACGGTCTTCCACTCATCCTCAGGCGTCTCGCCCCCGAGGTCCTTCGACGTGAGGAACGTGCCGGGCACGTGAGCGCCGTCGCGCTCGACCAGGCGCACGAGATGCGGCAGATCGGTGTACTGGCGCGCGAAGTCGGCGAAGAAGGGAACCCGGCGGTCGACGTAGTTCTCCGTGAGCACGACATGACCCATCGCCATCGCGAGGGCGGCATCGGTGCCCGCCTGGCACGGCAGCCACTCGTCGGCGAACTTGGTGTTGTCGGCGTAGTCCGGGCTCACCGTCACGACCTTGGTGCCGCGGTAGCGGACCTCGGCCATCCAGTGCGCGTCGGGTGTGCGCGTGACCGGCACGTTCGAGCCCCACATCATGAGGTAGGTCGCATCCCACCAGTCGCCGGACTCGGGCACGTCGGTCTGGTCGCCGAACACCTGCGGACTGGCGACGGGGAGGTCGGCGTACCAGTCGTAGAAGGACGTCATCACGCCGCCGACGAGTTGCGTGAACCGGGTGCCGACGCAGTGCGACACCATCGACATCGCCGGGATGGGCGAGAAGCCCGCGACGCGGTCGGGACCGTACGCCTTGATCGTGTGGACGTAGCCGGCTGCGACGAGCTCGACGGCCTCCCGCCACGACGCCCGCACCAGACCGCCCTTTCCGCGAGCCTGCTGGTAGCGACGACGGGTCTCGGGGTCGCGGGTGACCTCGCCGAACGCCTCGACGGGATCGTTGCCGCGGGCCTTGGCGGCGCGGTACTCCTCGAGCAGCACGCCCCGGACGTACGGGTACCGCACCCGCGTGGGCGAATAGGTGTACCAGGAGAACGCAGCCCCGCGGGGGCAGCCGCGGGGCTCGTACTCAGGACGGTCGGGACCGACGCTCGGGTAGTCGGTCTCCTGCGCCTCCCACGTGATGATGCCGTCCTTCACGTACACCTTCCACGAACAGGAGCCCGTGCAGTTCACCCCGTGGGTCGAGCGCACGACCTTGTCGTGACTCCAGCGATCGCGATAGAAGGCGTCTCCCTCGCGGCCTCCTTCGAGGAAGGCGGCGCGATGATCGGGGGTCTCGTCCCACCTCGTGAAGAACCGCCCTGCGCGCAGCAGGGCGTCGGAAGCTGGACCGTCCACACCGATCTGGGGCGTCATGACTCGGACCCTAGTGAACGTTTTCCTGCCGCACCAGAGCGGTCGCGGGCGGCCATCGGACGAGAGGCCCGACTCGCACGGCGCGGGCCGGGCCTCTCGTCCGGGTCAGGCGCTCTGCGCGGAGTGCCGGCCCTCGGCGATCTCCTCGACGACCTTCGCGTTGAACGCCGGCAGGTCGTCGGGGGTGCGGCTGGTGACGAGCCCGTCCTCGACGACGACCTCTTCGTCCACCCAGGTCGCGCCGGCGTTGCGGAGATCGGTCTGCAGACTCGGGTAGCTCGTCAGCGTGCGGCCCTCGACGACCTTCGCCTCGATCAGTGTCCAGGCGGCGTGGCAGATGGCCGCCACCGGCTTCTGCTGCTCGAAGAACGCCCGCGCGAAGTCGACGGCGTTCCCGTCCATGCGCAGGTGGTCGGCGTTGACGACTCCGCCCGGCAGCACGAGCGCGTCGAAGGCGCCGGCATCGACGTCGGCCGTCAGCTCGTCCACGGCTTGCCTGTGGCCGTTCTTGCCCTCGATCTCGCCCGGCTCGGGAGCGATCAGAACGGCCGTGGCGCCGGCATCCGTCACCGCCTGCCAGGGGGAGGTGAGCTCGCTGTCTTCGAATCCGTCGGTCGCGACGAAGGCGACGCGCTTTCCACTCAGATCAGTCATGCGCTCCACGCTAGGAGCGTGCGGCGGGCGCCCGGAGGGGGTTGACAGGATTCACCCCGCGCAGGTCTGCCCGTCGACGCGGCGCTCCTCGAACGAGCGTGCCCGACGCCGAAAGAGCGCGTTGCCCACGCGACACGGGCAGCGCGGTTACCCTCGAAGCATGTTCCGCGATGAGGCGCCGCCGCCGCACACGTGCGGGTGGTCGCCGCACTACCGGCGGACCGTCTCGAATGACGAGTGCGCGCGGTGCCGGGCGGAGGACGAGCTCATCCTCGACACTCAGCGCGTCGACCAGAAGAGGCGCGCTCGGCTGTACCGTCCCGCTCGAGCCGCGGTCGTGGATCCGCCGATGAGCGAGGTCGCCATCGCCCGCCCGGGCGAGCAATCGCTCGTGCGGCACCGGCAGACATACGTCGCACCCGCCGAAGAGGTCGCGCTCGACAGCACGCACCTGCCGAGCATCCCGCCCCACAGCACGGACTGAGACCGGCCGAGCCGCGCGCGGCCCGCACGGGTGTACGTTCGCCACGTGTCCACCGATCTCCCGGTCGCCGATGACGCCAGGCTCGGCATCACGCTGAGCGGCGGCGGCGCGTTCGGAGCCGCCCATGTCGGCGTGCTCCAGGTGCTCGAAGAGCGAGGCCTGCGTCCGGGAATCGTGACGGGCACGAGCTCGGGTGCGCTCGTCGGATCCGCCTTCGCGTCGGGGCTCGGCGGAGACGAACTCGAAGCGATCGCGCGACGCTTTCGCTGGAGCCGGATCGCGAAGTGGAGCTTCCAGCCGCGCTGGGGGCTGCTCGACACCCAGGTCGTCGCGGAGGCGATCCATCGGCTGCATGGCGAAGACCCGCGGATCGAGGACCTGCCGCGCAGGTTCGGGGCGGTGGCGACCGACCTTCGCACCCGCCGGGCCGTCGTCATCGACAGCGGCCCCTTGAGTGCGGCGCTGCGCGCCACCATCGCGGTGCCCGGACTGCTCCCGCCCGTGCGGCTCGGCGGTCGGCTGCTCGCCGACGGGGGCCTGGTCGACAACGTCCCGCGTTTCGCCGCGCGCAAGCTCGGAGCCGATCGCGTCATCGTCGTGCACCTTCACGCCAAGTGGGAGAACGCGCGCATGATGCGCACGAGCACGAAGCTGTCGGACCTCATCGCCGACCCGTCGGTCATTCTCATCCAGCCCGAGATGGAGCGGATGGCGCAATGGACGATGCGCGATGTGCCGCGCCTCATCGCCGAAGGCCGTCGCGCGGCGACCGCTGCACTCGAGCAGGCTGCCCCGGAAGACCGCATCGCCCGCCCCGAGACCCACTAGTGAGAGCCCGGGGCTGGGCGAACGCGCGGCGGGATGCGCCGCGCACCCGGTCACCTGTGCGGGTGAGAAGACGGCCGCTGGACCGAACCGGGCGCTACGAGTTGATCTGCTCGATCACATCGTCGGCGGATTCCTCGATCGCCTTGCGCAACCGCTCATAGTCGTTCGAGTCGATCGCCTTGCTGATGCGCTTGTCCGCACGGTCGAGTGCATCTTCGACCCGGTCGGCCCACTTGTCATCGACGACGGCGACGACCGCGGACGTCCCCGGGGCGAGGTACTCGTCGACGTCGACGCCGAACTGCTTCTCCTCGTGGTTCTTCCTGATCTTGCCGAGGATCGCGCCCACGCCCGCCCCGACGGCGGTCGCCGCGAGCAGCGGAGGGGCGAACAGGCCGAGCACCGCGCCCGCACCGGCTCCCCACGCAGCGCCGTGACCGACGGACTTGTCACCGTGCTCCTTGACCTGGACCTTTCCGTCCTCGCTGCGCGAGAGCACCACCGCGCCGACGATCTCGTAGCCGCCGGAGTCCTGGCCGCTGCGCAGCGCGTCATAGTCCTCGGAGGCGGCTGCCTCGGTGTCGTACGACCCGACCACCAGCGCGAGATTCTTCGAGCCCATCGCTATCCCCTTCCATCCACGTCCGAGACGACCGGCGGCCGTCTCGCGGACCGCAGTCCCGACGACGACGCGAGCCTACGACCGGGCCGCCCTCGGCTCGTCCCCCGTCACGGGTGACGTCTTCGCGCGGCGGGCAGGAGCACCGTCGGCGCTGTCATGACCGCGGGCTGTGAACCACCGACGTCTGTCCCACGACCGCCCCGCCTCACACGAGACGGTCAGTGGGTGTCTTCTGCTTCGATTTCGGTGCGGTCGCCGGACCACAGGGTGTGGAAGGTGCCGGGTTTGTCGGTGCGCTGGTAGGTGTGGGCGCCGAAGAAGTCGCGTTGTCCTTGGACGAGGGCGGCGGGGAGGCGTTCGGCGCGGAGGCCGTCGTAGTAGGCGAGGGAGGAGGAGAAGGCGGGGGCGGGGATGCCGGCTGCCGCGGCGGTCTGGACGATGCGGCGCCAGGCGTCCTGGGCGCGGCCGAGTGCTTCGACGAAGTAGGGGGCGGTGAGCAGCACGGGCAGGTCGGGGGTGTGGGCGTAGGCGTCGGCGATGCGGTTGAGGAACTGGGCGCGGATGATGCAGCCGCCGCGCCAGATCTTGGAGACCGCGCCGAGGTCGATCTGCCAGTGGTATTCGGCGGCGCCGGCGCGGATCTCATCGAACCCTTGCGAGTAGGCGACGATCTTCGAGGCGTAGAGGGCGAGCCGGACGTCTTCGATGAACGCGTCGGCGTCATCGACCGACAGGCCCTCCGCGGGGCCGGGGAGGTCTGCGGAGACGGCACGCTGCTCGGGGTGGCTGGACAGCGACCGGGCGAACACGGCCTCGGCGATGCCGGAGACCGGCACGCCCAGGTTCAGCGCGGTCTGCACCGTCCACGCGCCGGTGCCCTTCGCGCCGGCCTGGTCGAGGATGACATCCACCAGCGGCAGGCCCGTCTCGGCGTCGACCTGGCGGAGCACCTCGGCGGTGATCTCGATCAGGTACGACTCCAGCTCACCCCGGTTCCACTCCGCGAACACGTCCGCGATCTGCGCGGGGGACTTGCCGGTGCCGCGGCGGATCAGGTCGTACGCCTCGGCGATCAGCTGCATGTCGGCGTACTCGATGCCGTTGTGCACCATCTTCACGAAATGCCCGGCACCGTCGTGGCCGATGTGCGTCACGCACGGCTCACCCTCAGCGACCGCCGCGATCGAGCGCAGGATCGGGCCGAGCGTGACCCACGACTCGTCCGACCCGCCCGGCATGATCGACGGGCCCAGCAGCGCACCCTCCTCACCACCGGAGATCCCGGCGCCGACGAAGTTGATGCCCGTCTCACGCACCGCCTTCTCCCGGCGGATCGTGTCGGTGAACAGCGCCCGGACGGTCGCCTTCCTGCTGTCCGACGCCGCCTCGTACGTGACCGGCGCCGAGCTTCCCGTCGATGGCGGCTTCACATCGTCGGGCGGCGCGAAGCTCATCGCGGACCGCATCGCCGGCCGTCCGTCCGATCCGGCTCAGCGCTCCAGCACGACCGCCAGCCCCTGACCGACGCCGATGCAGAGGGCCGCGACGGCGACCCCGCCGCCCCGGCGACGCAGCTCATGGGCGGCATGCCCGATGATCCGTCCCCCGGAGGCGCCGAGGGGGTGTCCGATCGCGATCGCCCCGCCGTGGACGTTGACCTTCGCGGGATCGAGGTCCGGCCACCCGGCGAGACAGGCGAGCGACTGCGACGCGAAGGCCTCGTTGAGTTCGACCAGATCCACATCCGCCCAGGTGCGCCCGGCCCGCGCCAAAGCCCGGTTGGCGGCTTCGACAGGTGCGACGCCGAACACGTCGGGATCGTTTCCGAACACCCCTCGACCCGTGATCCGCGCGAGCGGCTCCGCGTCGAGGGCGCCTTCGGCGCCCAGGAGAACGGCCGAGGCACCGTCGTTGATCGGCGACGAGTTGCCCGCTGTCACAGTTCCGTCATCCGCGAACAGGGCCCTGAGCGACCCCAGTTTCTCGAGCGAGGTGTCGTCGCGGATCCCCTCATCACGCGTGAGCGCAGCACCGGGAACCTGCACGATCTCGGCGTCGTAGGCGCCCGCGGCCCAGGCCTCGGCCGCGAGCAGATGGCTTCGCAGGGCGAACGCATCCTGCGCATCGCGGGGGATCCCGTAGATCCCTGCCAGCTTCTCCGCCGACTGCCCGTTCGAGATCGTCCACTCCTGCGGCAGCCTCGGATTCGTCATCCGCCATCCGATCGCCGTGTTCCACAGTGTCTGATTTCCCACCGCGGGCCACGGCTTCGGCGACTTCTCGACGACGAACGGAGCACGGCTCATCGACTCGACGCCGCCGGCGAGCACGATCAAGGCATCATCGGCCTCGATCGCGCGTGACCCCTGGATGACCGCCTCCACCGAGGACCCGCAGAGCCGGTTCACCGTCACCCCCGACACCGACGTGGGGAAGCCCGCGAGCAGGGCGCCGAAACGAGCGACGTTGCGGTTGTCCTCCCCCGCCTGATTCGCGTCGCCGAAGATCACATCGTCGATGCGCGCCGGATCCAATCCCGTCCGGTCGACGACGGCCCGCATCACCACCGCGGCCAGATCGTCGGGCCGTACCCCCGCCAGGGCGCCGCCGGCGCGGCCGAACGGCGTGCGGACGGCTTCGTAGACACATGCGGCGGGCATGTCAGCTCCCCTCGACGGATGCCGCGGCATCCGCCATCGATCCCAGCTCGAGGCCCGTGAGCTCGGCGAGCGACGCGACCGTGTTGTCGCCGAAAGCCTCGCGGACCACGAACCGGCCGTCGACCACGTCGAAGACGGCGTGGTCGGTGTACACGCGCGTGACGCATCCGAGGCCGGTGAGCGGATAGGTGCATGCGGCGACGAGCTTCGGCTCGCCCGCCTTCGTGAGGAGGTCGGTCATCACGAAGACCTCCTTCGCGCCGATGGCGAGGTCCATCGCTCCTCCGACGGCGGGGATCGCGCCCGGGGCGCCTGTCGACCAGTTGGCGAGGTCCCCGGTCTGCGAGACCTGGAACGCCCCGAGCACGCACACGTCGAGGTGGCCCCCGCGCATCATCGCGAAGGAATCGGCGTGGTGGAAGTACGCGGCGCCGGCAAGCGCCGTCACCGGCTGCTTGCCGGCGTTGATGAGGTCGGGGTCGATCGCGCCCGGCTCCGGCGCCGATCCCATCCCCAGCAACCCGTTCTCGGTGTGCAGGATGATCTCCAAATCATCGGGCAGGTAGTTGGCCACGAGCGTCGGGGCACCGATACCGAGGTTCACGTACGAGCCCTCGGGGATGTCGGCGGCGATCCGGGCGGCGAGCTCGTCCCGGCTGATCCGGCCGCTCACTGGTCCACCTCCGCGAGTGCCTCAACCGCAGGCGCCGGGCGTCCCTCGATGTCCACGCCTCCGACGAAAGCGCCGTCGCGCAGCCACGGGCGCTCGCCCACGGCGACGACACGGTCCACGAAGATGCCCGGCGTCACGACCGTCTCGGGGTCGATCCAGCCGAGCGGGACGAGCTCATCCACCTGCACGATCGTCGTCGTCGCGGCGGTGGCCATGATCGGCCCGAAGTTGCGGGCCGTCTCGCGGTAGACGAGATTGCCCCACCGGTCGGCGCGCAGCGCCGAGATCAGCGCGTAGTCGGCTTTGATCGGATGCTCCAGCACGAACATCCGGCCGTCGATCTCGCGCAGCTCCTTGCCCTCGGCGAGCTCGGTTCCCACCCCGGTGGGAGAGAAGAACGCCCCGATGCCGGCACCGGCCGCCCGGATCCGCTCCGCCAGGTTGCCCTGCGGGACCAGCTCGAGTTCGATCTCGCCGGCACGGTAGAGCCTGTCGAACACCCACGAGTCATGCTGACGGGGGAACGAGCAGACGACCCTGCGCACCCGTCCCTTCGCGAGCAGCGCCGCAAGACCGGTGTCGCCGTTCCCGGCGTTGTTGTTCACGATCGTGAGGTCCGAGGCCCCCTGCTCGATCAGGGCGTCGATGAGCTCGACCGGCTGCCCGGCGCGGCCGAACCCCCCGATCATCACCGTCGCGCCGTCCGGGATGCCCGCGACCGCGGCTGCGGCATCCGTCACCGTCTTGTCGATCACGGGGCCTCCTCCGTCAGTACCTCGCTCGCCACGCGGAAGGCCGTGTTGGCGGCGGGGACACCCGAGTACACGGCGGACTGCAGAATCACCTCGCGGATCTCGTCGACGGAGAGCCCGTTGCGCCGCGCCGCCCGCACGTGCATGGCGAGCTCCTCGTGGTGACCGTGCGCGATCAGCGACGTCAGCACGGCGATCGAGCGCGACCGGCGATCGAGCCCCGGGCGCGACCAGACGTCGCCCCACGCGACGCGGGTGATGAAGTCCTGGAAATCCGCCGTCAGCTCGGTCGTCCCTGCGATCGCCCGGTCGACGTGAGCGTCGGAGAGCACCTCGCGTCGGACGACCATGCCCTGGTCGTAGCGCTCCTCGTCGGTGAGTCCCTCACCGTCCGGTCGTGTCATCGGCCGTTCCTTCCACTCGGGCGAAGAAGTCTCCGAGCATCGCGGCGACTGCCTCGGGCTGTTCGGCGGGCGGCAGATGCGCAGCATCCGCCACCATCTCGACGTCTCCGCGCTTCGTCCCCGAGGCGATCTCTGCGGCCTTCTCACGTGGGGCGACGCCGTCGTGCTCCCCCCACAGCGCGAGGACGGGCGCCTCGATCTGGGCGAGCCGGTCGCGCACGTCGTACCGGGCCAGCGCTTCGCAGCACAGGGCGTAGCTCTGGTCGTCGGCGTCCTGCAGTGCGTGCAGCAGACGCCCGGTGAGCTCGGGATGCCTCGCCACGGACCCGTCCGCGAACCAGCGCTGCGCCGACGCGATGATCAGACTCGACGTGCTCTGCGCGCGCACCTGCGCCGCCCGTTCGTGCCAGGCCGCGGGCTCGCCCAGCTGCGCCCCGGAGGCGACGATCGCGGCGGCGCGCACCCGGTCGGGGTGGCGCAGCATCAGCTCGAGGCCGGCCGCGCCGCCCAGTGAGACCCCCGCGTAGAAGAAGTGTCCGGCGGGAACGGCCTCCGCGACGGCATCGGCGAGTTCGCCGACGCTGAAGCCGGCGACGGCGGCAGGGGACGAGCCGTGTCCGGGCAGGTCCCACGCGACGATCCGGAACCGGTCGGCGAGCAGCGGCGCGACCGTCTCCCACAGGATCGTCGACGTGCCGAGTGACGGGCCGAGCACGAGCAGCGGAGCGTGTGCGGGGCCGATCGGCGATGTGAGCGTGACGGCCGGCACGGTCACGAGTCGTGCTCCGTGTCGCCGCCGCCGGTCGCGAACGCCTCGGCCAGCCCGGTATACCGTGCGGGGTCGAGCAGGTCGTCGAGGTCGAGCGCCGCAGCTTCGGGGAGTGCGCGCACGCGAGCGGCGAGGCCATCACCGGGCCCCGCGAGCAGCGCCGCGAAACGGTCCGCACCGATGAGCGGCTGCAGCGCATGACGCAGGCGCTCGCTCACGATGAGACCGCCCGTCAGTGCGAGGTTGTGCGCGACGGCGCCCTTCTGGACGCGCAGCCCGGCTGCGAGCCCGGCCGCATGCGCCGCTGCCCCGAGCGCGAGCCGCAGCAGTTCGCGCAGCGTCGGCCACTCCGCGTGCCAGGCGCCGTCGGGACGCTCGTCGACGGCGAGCGCAGACGCCAGGTGAAGGGTCGCGCCGAGCTGTGGAGCGCGCAGGGCGGCCGAGCGGATCAGCACCGAGGCGACCGGGTTCTGCTTCTGCGGCATCGCGCTCGATCCTCCGCCGGCTCCCTCGGCGAGCTCACCGATCTCGCTGCGACCGAGCGTCGCGGTGTCGGATGCCATCTTGCCGAGGGCGTCGAGCACCTGCACGAGCGCGTCGCCGAGTTCTGTGACGGGCCAGCGCTCGGAGTGCCACGGCGCGTCGGGAGCCCGCAGACCGAGCTCGACGGCGAAGGCGCGCGGGAGACGGGCTGCTGCGTCGACGCCGAACTCGTCGACATACGACGCGAGGGTGCCTGCGGCTCCGCCGAGTTGCGCGGGGAGTTCCGCGTGCACGTGGCCGAGACGTTCGGTGGCACGACGGATGCCGCGTTCCCAGCCGGCGATCCGGGCGCCGACGGTCGTCGGCACCGCGTGCTGGGTGAGGGTCCTCGCCGCAGCGGCCTCGGCGGCATGTGCTCGTGCCAGGCGGCCGAGGGTGTCCGCCGTCCGGTCGAGGTCGCCGATGATCCGCGCGACGGCGGACCGCGCGATCGACATGAGTGCCGTGTCCAGGATGTCCTGACTGGTCGCTCCGCGGTGGATCCACGGCGCGTCGTCAGCCGCGACCGCGGTGCGAAGCCGCCCGACCAGCGGGATGACCGGGTTGCCGCCGCCGACGGCAGCGGTGGTGAGTTCCTCCACGGTCACGCCGTGGTCGCGGCATCCGATCTCGCCGCCCTGCCAACCGAGCGCGTGCGAGATCCGCTCCGCCACGTCGCCGGAGACCAGGCCCTCGGCGGCGAGCGCGCGCACGAGAGCGACTTCGGCGGTCACGAGGGCGTCGAGGATGGCGCCGTCGCCGACGAGTTCGTCGCGTCCGGCTGCCACCGGTGTCAGCAGACCGCTGTCGAAGGATCTCGGGTCAGAAGGCAAGGAACACCGTTTCGTTCTCGCCCTGCAGGCGGATGTCGTGGTGCAGGTGCCCGTCCGCACTGCGGGTCGCGATCAGGGTCGCGCGGTCTTCGGGTTCGAGCGATGCCAGGAGGGGATCCGCGGCGAGGGCGTCGGGGTCATCGGGAAGGTAGATGCGCGTGTGGAGCTTGTCGGGAAGCCCGCGGGCGTAGACGATGGCCGCGAAGAAGGGCGCGCGTCCCGCGACCGCGCCGGGATTGCGGGTCCAGAACTCGAAGCGGCCCTCATCCGTCGTGAAGGCGCGGCCGAAGCCCGTGAAGGTGTGGTCGTCGCGGTGGAACGAGCCGCGCGCACGCGGGATCGTGCCGTCCGCGTCTGCGCTGAAGATCTCGACGAACGCGTCGGGGATCGGCGCCCCGGCGCCGTCGAGCACGGTGCCCCCGAGCACGATGGCACCCGGCGAGTGCGGGAAGGCGACCTGGTGCATCTTCGGGAACTCGACCCCGTACGCGAAGAAGGGGCCGGCTGTCTGGCCCGGGGTCGGGCGGTGCGTCTTGGCGGGGGCGGTCATGCGGTCACTCGCCTTCCTGCTCGAACCAGGTGGAGTCCGGGCCGTCCACGACGATGTCGAAGCGGTACCCGGTGGACCACTCGGGCGAGGTCAGGTCGTGGTCGTATACGCCGACGAGGCTGTCGCGGTCCTTCTGTCGCCAGATCGTGTTGTAGATCGGGTCGAGGGCGAAGAGCGGATCGCCCGGGAAGTACATCTGGGTGACCAGCCGCTGCGTGAACGACGAGCCGAAGATCGAGAAGTGGATGTGCGCGGGGCGCCACGCGTTGGCGTGGTTCTTCCACGGATAGGGCCCGGGCTTGATCGTCGTGAAGAGGTATTCCCCGGCATCGTTCGTCACGGCCCGGCCCGCTCCCGTGAAGTTCGGGTCGAGCGGTGCCGGATGCTGATCGCGCTGGTGGATGTAGCGACCGGCCGAGTTGGCCTGCCAGATCTCGATCAACTGGTTCGCGAGGGGACGGCCCCACGAGTCGAGCAGACGCCCTCGGACGGTCAGGCGCTCACCGAGCGGCTCACCCGCGTGCTGGAGTGTGAGGTCCGACTCGATCGCCGCGACGTCGCGCTGGCCGAACGCGGGGGAGAGCAGCTCGATCGTCTCGGGGTCGACCAGCTTCGGGTTCTTCGTCGGGTGGCGCAGGATGCTCGAGCGGTACGGGGGGAAGTCGTGCATCGTGGCCGGCAACGACTCCCCGCCTGCCTCGCGGCGCGCGTACAGGTCGTGCAACTCGGCGATCTCGGCGGTGATCGCCGTCTGCGACGCCTGATCGGGCGAGGCGAGCAGCGTCTCTGGTGCGGCTGCGGTGCGGTGCGACACGGGTCTCCTTCGACGCGGTGAGGATGCTGGCATCCATGGTGCGATGGCCGCGCGACGCGTGGGCCGAGGATCCCACTCAATGGGAATCGCGTCGATGACGTGTCATGCTGAGCACATGGCGAACTCACCGTCCGGAGAATCGGTCACCGACCGCCTGGTGCGCGTGCTCGAGACGTTCACCCCCACTCGGACGGCTCAGACCGCCGCGGAGATCGGCCGTCGCAGCGGGCTGCCGAGCTCGACCGCCCATCGCATCGTCGGCGAGCTCGTCGGGGCGGGGCTGCTGGAGCGCGATGACGAGCGGCGAGTGCGGATCGGGATCCGCCTGTGGGAGCTCGCCACGCGATCGTCCTCGGCGCTGCGCCTGCGTCAGGCGGCCCTCCCCTACATGGAGCGCGTCCAGCAGCGCGTACGCGAGCACACCCAGCTCGCCATCCTCGAGCACGACGAGGCCCTGTTCCTCGAACGGCTCAGCGCCCCGGCATCCGGCTCCAACGTCACCCGGATCGCCGGAAGACTGCCGGTCCACGCCTCGTCCTCAGGACTGGTGCTGCTCGCCTTCGGCGACCGGGCGCTCCAGGACAGGGTGATGTCGGGGACGCTCGTCCGGCTCACCCCGTCGACGCTCGTCGACCCGGCGCAGCTGCGGCGCAAGCTGTCGGAGATCCGCACGGTCGGGCACGCGATCGCGCCGGGCTACATCGAGGAGGTCTCCACGGGTGTCGCCGTCCCGGTACGCGACGAGACAGGCGCCGTGATCGCGGCGCTCTCCGTCGTCCTCCCCCGGGATGAGGAGGTCGAGTTCGCCCTCGTCGAGCTGCACCGGGCGGCCCGCGACATCGAGCGCTCGCTCGGCTATCGTCACTGACTGGCTTCCCATTCATCGGGAATCACCCGGGTGCGTGACCGCCGGGCACCGCAGAATGATCCGGTTCCCGTCGAAGGAGACGACATGACCACGACCGTCCGAACCCGAGTGGCGATCATCGGCGCCGGCCCCGCCGGTCTGCTGCTCTCGCACCTGCTCGCCGACGCCGGCATCGAGTCGATCGTCCTCGACCAGCGTTCGCGCGAGGAGATCGAGAGCACGATCCGCGCCGGCATTCTGGAGCAGGGGACGGTCGAGATCCTCGAGTCCACCGGTGCTTCGGAGCGGGTGCGCACCGCGGGGAGCCGCCACGACGGCATCGAGCTGCGGTTCGCAGGCGAAGGCCATCGCATCGACTTCGACGCCCTCGTCGGCCGGTCGGTCTGGCTCTACCCGCAGCACGAGGTGCTGAAGGACCTCATCGCCGCCCGTCTCGCCGCCGGGCAGGACCTGCGGTTCGGCGTCACCGCCGAGCGGGTGGAGGATACGGCATCCGACCGCCCGCGTGTGATCGCCACCGACGCCGCCGGCGCGCCGCTCGTGATCGAAGCCGACTTCGTGGTCGGCGCGGACGGATCGCGCAGCGTGGCGCGGGAGGCTGTGACCGGCTCGTCGACAGGCGGTCACTTCCGCGAGTACCCGTTCGCGTGGTTCGGCATCCTGTGCGAAGCGCCGCCCTCGGCGGCGGAGCTGATCTACAGCAACTCCCCCGACGGCTTCGCCCTCGTCAGCCAGCGCAGCGCCACCGTCCAGCGGATGTACTTCCAGTGCGATCCGGCAACCGACCCCTCGGCCTTCTCCGAGGCCGAACTGTGGGATGCGCTCCAGCGACGGGTCCCCGGAACGAGGCTCAACGAGGGCCCGATCTTCCAGCGCGATGTGCTGCGCTTCCGCAGCTTCGTCGCGCATCAGCTGCTGAACGGACGCGTCGCTCTCGTCGGCGATGCCGCGCACACCGTCCCGCCGACGGGCGCGAAGGGCATGAACCTGGCGGTCGCCGATGTGCTCATCCTCGAACGCGCGCTGCGCGCCTTGCTGCTCGACCGCGACGACCGGCTGCTGGCCGATTTCCCCGAGACCGCGCTGCGCCGCATCTGGAAGGCGCAGCACTTCTCCTGGTGGATGACGAGCATGCTGCATGCGGCCCCGGATGCCTCCGACTTCGACCGGCTGCGCCAGCTCGGGGAGCTGCGGTCCGTCGTCGAATCCGAGGCCGGCAGCACCTACCTCGCCGAGGCCTACACCGGCTGGCCCCTCGACGCGACGCGTTAGAAGCGGTTGCTCTGCGGCGCACCCGCACCTGTGTGAGATCGCTAGGTTAACTAGGGATGTTGTCTGCGGAGTGAGGGAGTGCCATGAGGACGCCGATCATCTCGGTCCGGGACGTTCACAAGTCCTACGGCCGGAGACAGAACCGCTTCGATGCCTTGCGAGGCGTGAGCTTCGACGTCCACGAGGGCGAGAGCGTCGCGATCGTCGGCAAGAGCGGCTCGGGGAAGTCCACGCTGATGCACGTGCTCGCGCTCCTCGACGCCCCGACCTCGGGCACCGTCGAACTCGAGGGGATCGATACCTCCACCCTGCGCGGCAGGCGACTGAACCGTACACGAAACAAGACGTTCGGCTTCGTCTTCCAGCAGTTCTTCCTCACGGGCAACTCCTCCGTGCTGGAGAACGTGATCCTGCCGCTGAAGATCGCGGGCGTCGGTCGCTCCGAGCGGCACCGCCGCGGCCACGCGGCGCTCGAGCAGCTCGAGCTCGACGACAAGGCCAGGAACAAGGCCGTCAATCTGTCGGGCGGCCAGAAGCAGCGCACCGCCATCGCGCGCGCCCTGGTGAACGATCCGCGCATCATCTTCGCCGATGAGCCGACCGGCAACCTCGACTCCACCACGGGCGCGATCGTCGAAGACATCCTGTTCGGGCTGCATCGCGACCACGGGATCACCCTCATCGTCGTCACCCACGACGAAGACCTGGCCAGTCGTTGCGATCGACGCCTGCTCATCCGAGACGGGCTCCTTGTCGAGGATTCCGCGGCGGTGCCCGCATGAGGTCCATCGATCTGATCGCCTCCGCGATCGCGAACACGTTCCGCTCGAAGACGCGGACCATCCTCACGATCCTGGCGATCTTCGTCGGCGCCTTCACACTCACGCTGACGAGTGGGCTCGGCACCGGGATCAACGCCTTCATCGACGACACCGTCACGTCGATCGGTGCCTCCGATGTGATGACGGTCACCACGACCCCCGAAGGGGCGACGGGCGTCGACGCCACGGACCCGGTGAAGTACAACCCGGATGCCATCGCGAGCGCTCAGCCCGGCCCGCCCGGGTCGACCGTGGTGGCGCTCACCCCCGAAGACCTCGAGGCGATCGCGGGGATAGACGGCGTGCTCGACGTGCAGCCCACCCGGGCGATCTCGCCGGACTACATCCAGGCAGGTGACGGCACGAAGTTCGTCATCGGAGTCGGGATCCTCATCGCAGGACAGACGATCCCGCTCGAAGCGGGGGTCGTGCCCGACGACGACGCCACCGACCTGCAGCTCGTCCTCCCCGTCGCCTTCGTCGAGCCGATGGGCCTCGGCGATCCGGAGCGCGCCATCGGTGAGACCGTGACGCTCGCGATCACCGACGCCGAACGCACCCAGCACTTCGTCGAGGCGACCGTGGTCGGTGTCGCCGAGGAGGGCCTCGCGTCCCCCGCGGGCGCGAGCATCGTGCCGAACACCGCACTCAGCGACGCGCTCTTCG
This sequence comes from Microbacterium sp. NPDC056003, assembly GCF_042274785.1. Taxonomy (NCBI): domain Bacteria; kingdom Bacillati; phylum Actinomycetota; class Actinomycetes; order Micrococcales; family Microbacteriaceae; genus Microbacterium; species Microbacterium sp. NPDC056003. The sequence continues at coordinate 982,230 of NZ_JBHJXQ010000001.1, forward strand.
ACGCCCAGAACACCGGCGTCCCCGACGATGAGGTGGAGCGGTACGCGCAGGCGAGCGTCTTCTTCGATCCGGCAGCCACCGACGAGGAGGTCACCGCGCTGAAGAGGCGTCTCAACGATGCCGGGTACACCGGATCCACCGTCGCGGATCAGCTCGGGCTGTTCAAGACCGTGATCGACGGGATCGTGCTCGTGCTGAACGCGTTCGCCATCATCGCCCTGCTCGCCGCGAGCTTCGGCATCGTGAACACGCTGTTCATGTCGGTGCAGGAACGCACGCGCGAGATCGGCCTCATGAAGGCGATGGGCATGGGCAACGGACGGGTCTTCAGCCTGTTCAGCCTCGAAGCCGCATTCATCGGGTTCCTCGGCAGCGCGATCGGAGTGGCAGTCGCCATCATCGCGGGCAGCGCGCTGAGCTCGTCGCTCTCCACGACGCTGCTGGCAGACCTGCCGGGCCTCACCCTCATCGCTTTCGACCCTGTCGCGATCGCCGGCATCATCGTCGTCGTCATGGCGATCGCCTTCCTCGCCGGCACCCTTCCGGCGGCACGGGCCGCACGCGCCGACCCGGTGGAGTCGCTCCGCTACGAGTAGCAGGGCGCGGGCCACCGCCACGCTGTAGACGTATCACCGAGAACGAGAAGCCCCGCGATCCCAAAGGATTCGCGGGGCTTCGACGATGGCGGTGACGGTGGGATTTGAACCCTTCGAACTGAGGTCACGCTCCGGAGCGAGTGGCTGGCTGACGGCGGCTATTCCGGTGACGCAACACCATCGGACATTCCGAACGTCGTAAGCACACGACGCGCGACGTCAAGAAAGGCCCGGATGCTGCTTGTGTGGCGTCGTTGCGGCGGCCGGTTGCTCGCGTGCCTACTGTGGGCCAACACCGATCGACCCACAGCGCGATGGAGACGTCCACCGGGTCCGTCGCACGCCTATGGCAGCGGAGACCAGCAGGTCCGGCAGGCCGCCGTAGAACGCCACCGAGACGAGTCGGTACCCTTCACACTGCTGGCGTGCCGTCACCGAATGCTCGATGGGGCGGCGAGGTCGCGAGCCATGCCATGAAGGCGACAACCCCGAGGACTGCGGCGAGGACGAGAGGTGCGTCCAGCCCGAAAGCGGTGGCGGCCACTCCGCCCGCCAGAGCGCCGAATGCGGCCGCGCCGATGATTGCGGTGCGGGACACGGCGACGACACGGCCGAGAAGGTCCGGAGGTGTCAGCCGGTGTCGGAGCGAGATCGCCGCGACATTGAAGACCCCGAACCCGGCACTGGTGATCAGCACGACCGCCGCCGCGAGCCACACGGACGGCGCGATCAGGAGGAGAGCGGGACTGATGACCGCAGCGGCGATCCCGCCCAGGATCACCATGCGATGCCGAGCCTGACCGATCATTCGGTCTGCCAACAATGACCCACTCAGTCCTCCGGCTGCCCCGACCGCCAGCAGGCCTCCGAATGCCGTCGCACCGAGATCGAGTCGATCCTGCACATAGACGACGAACACGGCGAACCACGCACTGTCCGCCAGAGCAACCAGCGCGCCGACCACCACGAGCGAGCGAAGCACTGCATGGCGAGCGACCCACCGCAGACCGACCGAGAGGCGCCCTCGCGAGCCGTCGTTCGGTGGGGACGGGGTGACCCGCAGAGCGAGAGCAGGCAGACCGAGAACCAGGAGGATCGCGAAGATTAGAACGGCGCTGTTGGCGACGAACGGAATCGCGGCGCCCACCGCGAACAGCAGTCCGCCTGCGAGGGGGCCGATGAACTCATTGGCCACGATCTCTCCGGCCGCCAGCCGACCGTTGGCACGCTCGATCAGCGAGGTGGGCACGAGCCGAGGCACAACCGTCTGCGCCGTGATGTCGCGGACTGCCTCACCCACACCGATGAGAAATGCGCTTCCCCCGAGGATCGTCGGGGTAACCGCGTCCGCCAGAATCAGCACGATCAGCATCGCGAGCACACCGAGCCGCAGCGCGTCCGCACTCGCGAGGAGCGCCCGCGCGCTGTATCGGTCAGCCCACGCTCCGGCGATGGGGCCGGTCAGCAGCCACGGCAGCGTCGTCGCAGCTGCCACCGCTGCAACGACGAAAGCATCGTCCGTGAGCGATGCCGCGACGAGCGGGAACGCCGCGAGTCGGATGCCGTCGCCGAGGTTCACCGCGACAGCCGCGCTCCAGAATCGCCAGAACTTCCCGCTGAGCTGCATGCCGACCACTCCTTTCACCCGGTTAGCACTCTACCCATGAGAGTGCTAATACGGAGGTGGGTCAGCCGTTCTACCCAACCGCCCGTTAGACGCCGGGTCTGGATGTGAGAAGGGCGTGAAGGGCATGACGAAACCCCCGCGATCCCAGTGTTTACAGGGGTTCTTCGGGCTTCGACGTGGCGGTGACGGTGGGATCTGAACCTTCCCGTCAATGACGAGCATGACACTCGACCCGCCGCCCACCAACCCGCTGTCGCCAGGGTCCGAGTTGGTCGCGGGCGTCGATACGCACAAAAAAGCGGGGTGACCGAACTCACTAGCACTCGCGGGGCAACGACGGTTATTCGTTGCTTCGGCATCCTCGCCGCGATCCTCGACATCGCCGTTCGGGACAGAAGACTGGCAGACAATCCTGCTCGAGGTGTGAAGCTCCCCAAGAAGCGACCAAAGCCGCGCGTGTACCTGACTCATCGGCAGGTCTCCGAACTGGCTCAGCACGCGCGCTATCCGGAAGTGATCTACTTCCTCGCCTACACGGGCCTGCGCTGGGGCGAAGCCACCGGTCTGCGCGTGCGCGACGTCGACCTCAATCGACGGCGCGTCACCGTCTACGAGAACGCAGTACTCGTGAACGGCCAGATGCACGTCGGATCACCGAAAACGCACGCCAGCCGGGCGGTGCGATACCCCGAGTTCCTCGATCCCGTCATCCGACCTCTGCTCGCCGGAAAGGACTCGATGAACCTCCTCTTTGGCGACGGGACAGATTACCTCCGCCTTCCCAACTCGCGGGACGGCTGGTTCGCCAAGGCTGTGAAGCGTGCTCAACGAGACGATCCGACCTTTCCACGCGTCACGCCCCACGACCTCCGCCACACAGCAGCAAGCCTCGCGATCAGCGCCGGCGCAAACGTCAAGGCCGTCCAACGCATGCTCGGCCACGCCTCGGCCGCGATGACCCTCGATACCTACGCCGACCTGTTCGACGACGACCTAGATGCAGTCGCAACCGCCCTCAGCCAGGCGCGAAACCGATCGATTCACGCCGCCACACAAGCGCCGTACCCGCTGCCCCCGACGGCGCCAGGCATCGGCCTCTGAGAACGAGATCAGCAACGATTGTTCTCAATCTGTTCTCACGGGGCGAAACGTGAGAAGAGAAGAGCCCCGCGATCCCAGTGTTTCCAAGGGTTCGCGGGGCTTCGACGTGGCGGTGACGGTGGGATTTGAACCCACGGTAGGGGGTTACCCTACACAACTTTTCGAGAGTTGCACCTTCGGCCGCTCGGACACGTCACCGCCGAAGAGTTTACGTCACGCGACGCGAAGCCGCCAATCGACGCACATCCGCGCAACCGCCCGAAGCGTCGGCCCCCGGGGATAGGTTGGCCGCATGCCCCAGACCATGACCGGCCGCGAACGCACGATCCTCGCCATCGCAGTGCTGGCGTCATTCGTCGCGTTCCTGGACGGCACAGTGGTCAACGTCGCGCTCCCGGCGATCAGCGACGAGCTCGGCGGCGGCCTCACGACGCAGCAGTGGGTGGTCGACGCCTACCTCATCACGCTCGGCGCGCTCATCCTCGTGGCAGGCTCGGTCGCAGACGCCTACGGCCGGGCGTTCGTCATGCGCATCGGCTTGATCGGCTTCGGCATCACCAGCGTGGCGATCGCCATCGCGCCGACCGCCGAGTTCCTCATCATCTCGCGGGCGCTGCAAGGCGCCGCCGGCGCGTTCCTCGTGCCGAGCTCGCTCGCGCTCATCACGTCGACCTTCCGCGGCGCGGCGCAGGGCCGGGCGATCGGCATCTGGACGGCCATGACCACCACCGCGATGATCGCCGGCCCCGTCCTCGGCGGCCTCTTCGTCGACTTCCTGTCCTGGCGCCTCGTCTTCCTCATCAACGTGGTCCCCATCGCGATCACGCTGTGGCTGCTGTCCCGCGCAGGAGTGAAAGACACCAGACGAGCGGATGCCGCGATCGACTGGCTCAGCGCCGCCCTGTGCACCATCGGCCTCGGCCTGATGGTGTTCGCCCTCATCGAGCAGCCACGGCTGGGCTGGACGTCACCCGCGATCTGGCTGCCGCTCGTCGTCGGCGCCGGGCTGTTCGCGACGTTCATCATCCGGCAGCGCTTCGCGCGGCATCCGATCCTCCCCCTCGATCTGTTCCGGGTGCGCAACTTCTGGACCGGCAATGTCGCGACCACCTTCATCTACGGGGCGCTCGCGCTGAACGGCTTCGTCGTCGTGGTCTATCTCCAGCAAGGCCCCGGGCTGCCCGCGACGCTCGCCGGGCTCGCGAGTCTTCCCGTCACGATCCTGCTCATCCTGCTCAGCTCGCGCGTCGGCGCCCTCGCCGGCACATGGGGTCCGCGGCTGTTCATGACGGTCGGCCCGATCACGATGGGCGCGGGCGCGCTGCTGCTGCTCACGGTGTCGCACGCGTTCAGCTACTGGTGGCAGGTGCTGCCGAGCATGATCCTCATGGGGCTCGGCCTGGCGCTCACCGTCGCGCCGCTCACCTCGGCGATCCTCGGCGCGATCGACACCGAGCGCTCCGGCATCGCCTCGGCGGTGAACAACGCCGTCGCCCGCGTGGCCGGGCTGGTCACGATCGCCATGCTCGCCACGATCGTGGGCGGACAGCTCGATCTCGAGGGCTTCCACCGTGCGGCCATCGTGACCGCAGCCATGATGGTGGCCGGCGGCCTGGTGTCGTGGGCGGGCATCCGCAATCCCGAGGCTCCCGCAGACGAGGATCAGGCGCCCAAGAACGCCGCGTGACGAAACCCGTACGAGTCGAGCACCGCGACGGTCGACTCAGGCACCTCGAGGAACACCCCGGGCAGGTCGTTCAGCGGCTCCGACACCACGACCTGCGCGTGATCGCCGAAGGCATCCAGGCGCGAGGCATCCGGATACATCGTCCGCAGCGTCGGCACATCCGCGGAGTGGAAGAGTGTGCGCGACCGGCCCTGCGACGAGTAACGGAACGCCCACAGCGTCTCGCCGTCCGACACCGCGAGCGTGCCCTGCATCGGGAACTGCACGCCGGCCGCGCGCCCCACCTCCTCGACACGACGGATCGCGGCGCCGACGGCCGCGATGGGATCGTCGGCGAGCCCGTACGTCAGGGCGAGGTAGAACAGCACCTCCGAGTCGGTCGTGCCCTGGATGTGCGGGTACAGCGACGGGTCCACCGCCAGCATCAGGTCGCGCCGGATCAGCCCGAACTGCGCGATCCCGCCGTTGTGCATGAACAGCCACCGGTCGAACCGGAACGGATGGCAGTTCGTCTGCTGGATGGGAGGGCCGGCGGCCGCCCGCACGTGCGCGAAGAACAGCGGGCTGCGCACGGCCCGGCTGATCTCGCGCAGGTTCTGGTCATGCCACGCCGGCTCGATGCTGCGGAAGACAGCAGGATGCCGCGGCAGCGCGGCATCCGCGGGATACCAGCCCAACCCGAACCCGTCGCCGTTCACGGTCTCGGCGCCGAGGGGCGAGTTGAGCGACATCGCCACGACCGAGTGCTGCGCGTCGAGGACGAGCGTGGAGGGCTGCAGCGGCTCTCCGGTGTAGGCCAGCCAGCGGCACATCCTGCCTCCGAACCCCACGACGGAACGGGCCGTTCGGCCCGGTGCGAGTCATCGTACGACCGGGCACGGGACCCCCGCCTACCCCGAACAGGGTGATTGTCACGGCGCGCGCCTGGCCCGCGGCATCCGCTCACTGCAAGACTGGCGGCATGGCCGTCATCGAGAACTCGAAAGTCACCATCGTCGGCGCCGGAAGCGTCGGATCGAGCACGGCGTACGCCGCGCTGATCCGCGGGTCGGCGCGGCACGTGGCGCTCTACGACATCGCGACCGAGAAGGTCGAGGCCGAGGTGCTCGATCTGGCCCACGGCACGCAGTTCACGGGTTCGAGCGACATCATCGGCGGCAGCGACCTCTCGGTCGTCGAGGGCTCCCACGTCGTCGTCATCACGGCGGGCGCGAAGCAGAACCCCGGCCAGACCCGCATCGAGCTCGCGGGCGTCAACGCCGGGATCATGAAGAAGATGATGCCGCAGCTGCTCGAGGCGGCGCCCGAGGCGATCTACGTCATCGTCACGAACCCGTGCGACGTGCTCACGGTGCTCGCGCAGGAGGCGACCGGACTGCCGCCCGAGCGCATCTTCGCGTCGGGGACGGTGCTCGACACGTCGCGCCTGCGCTGGAAGCTCGCCGAGCGCGCGGGCGTCTCGACCGGCAGCGTGCACGCCTACATCGTGGGCGAGCACGGCGACACCGAGTTCCCGCTGTGGTCGCGGGCGACCATCGGCACCGTGCCGATCCTCGACTGGGTCACGCCGACGGGTGACCGCATGAGCGCGGCCGAGCTCGATCAGATCGCCGTCGACGTGCGCGACGCCGCCTACAAGGTCATCCAGGGCAAGGGTGCGACGAACTACGCGATCGGACTGTCGAGCGCGCGCATCATCGAGGCCATCCTCCACGACGAGCACGCCGTGATGCCGGTGTCGGCCGTGCTGCGCGACTTCCACGGCGTCGACGGCGTCGCCCTCTCGGTGCCGTCGGTCGTGAGCGCGACCGGCGCACACCCGGTGCGCGAGACCCAGTTCGCCTCGCACGAGCTCGACCTCTTCCACCGGTCCGCCGAAGCGCTGCGCGAGGTGGCCGACTCGCTGCGAAGCTGACCCGTGACGGCCGGCCACGTGGGAGTCCGGCCGCGAGCTCGAGGCGCACATCCACGAGCACCACGGCGTCACCCGCGTCGACAGCGTGCCGCTCGACGCGGCGACCGTCGAGCACGCGCAGCGCGACTGCATCGCCGGCTCGAGAAGCGGCGGCAGCGATGGCCGCGCTCGACGCGGCGTTCACGACGCGGGAGGGGTGACCCGCGCGCGGCTTCGCGAAGATCAGCGGATGCCGCGGCCGTCCTCCACGACCCGCGCCAAGTTGCTCAGCGACGACTCGAGGCCGACGACGTGGTCACCGGGGTCGATCCCGCGCGGCACCCCCCTCGCCTCGACGACGACATACGTCCCGCCGTCGCCTTCGGTGAACGTCCACGTCATCGTCATGGTGCCGGCGAACGCCGGATCGTCGGACGCGAAGTCGACCTCCTCGACGATGCGCTCGCCGGCCTCGACGGCGATGCGGCGCACGTCCGCGACATCCGACTCCGCCGTCGCCTTCCCGCCCTGCGCCGGCGGTTCGTCGTAGGTCAGCACCATGCGGTAGCCCGCCTGGGCGTCGAAGCGCTCGAAGCGTCCGGTCATGCCGTCGGGCGGCAGCCACGCGAGCATCGCGGACGGGTCGACGAACGCGCGGAAGACGTCGTCGGGCTCCGCCGCGATGAACCGGGATGCCGCATCCACCCGCATGCGGTCACCCTACGCCGCGCCTGGGGGCGATGTCGCGACCCCGCCGTACGCTGAGGCCATGGCCGCCACCCGACGACCCACGCAGACCGCGCCGTATCGCTGCACCGAGTGCGGCTGGACGACGATCAAGTGGGTCGGCCGCTGCGGCGAATGCCAGCAGTGGGGCACCGTGGTCGAGGCATCCGAACCCACGGGTCTGCTCCGATCGATCACACCGGTGGCTCCCGGCGCCGGCCGGGCGGCGCAGCCCATCACGCGGATCGACACGACCGACGCGCCCCGGCGCACGAGCGGCGTCGGCGAGTTCGACCGCGTGCTCGGCGGTGGAGTCGTGCCGGGCGCCGCGATCCTGCTGTCGGGCGAGCCGGGCGTCGGCAAGTCGACGCTGCTGCTCGAGGTGGCGGCGCAGTCCGCCAAGGCGGGGCGGCGCGTGCTGTACGCCTCTGCCGAGGAGTCCACCGCGCAGGTGCGCCTGCGCGCCGAGCGCACCGGCGCGCTGCACGACGAGCTCTATCTCGCGAGTGAGACCGACCTCGCGACGATCCTCGGGCACGTCGACGAGGTGCGCCCCGAGCTGCTGATCGTCGACTCCGTGCAGACCGTCGCGTCGTCGCTGTCCGAAGGCATGGCCGGGCACCCGTCGCAGGTGCGCGAGGTGGCCTCGACCCTCATCCGCGTGGCGAAGGAGCGCGGACTGCCCGTGATCATCGTCGGGCACGTGACCAAGGACGGCACGATCGCGGGCCCGCGCATCCTCGAGCACCTGGTCGATGTGGTCTGCCACTTCGAGGGCGACCGGCAGACGTCGCTGAGGTTCGTGCGGGCGCTCAAGAACCGCTTCGGGCCGACAGACGAGGTCGGATGCTTCGACATGACCGGCGCCGGCATCGCCGAGGTCCCCGATCCGAGCGCACTGTTCCTCGGCCACGGCTCTCCCGAGCCCGGCACGTGCGTGGCGATCGCGCTCGAAGGCAAGCGCGCCATGCCCGTCGAGGTGCAGGCCCTGACGATCACCGCGACGAGCCCCAACCCCCGCCGCATCGTGAACGGCGTCGACGCGGCGCGCGTCGCGATGGTGCTGGCGGTGCTCGAGAAGCGGGGCGGCATCAAGACCAGCGACAAGGACGTCTACGTCTCGACCGTCGGCGGCGTGCGGTTCACCGAACCGGCGGCCGACCTCGCGATCGCCGTCGCCGTCGCGGGCGCCGTGAACAACGAGTCGTCGCCCAAGACGCTCGCCGCCGTGGGCGAACTCAGTCTCGCCGGCGAGGTGCGCCCGGTGACCCAGGCGGTGCAGCGGCGGTCCGAGGCCGCGCGGCTCGGCTACACCGACGTGATCGACAACCGGTCGGGCACCCTCCGCGGCGCACTCAACGACGTTCGGGCGCGCGTGGGGCCGGCGCGCGGGGGCGACGTTCCGGAGTTCTGAGCGCGGGTCAGTACGGAGACACCACGAAGACCTCGAGCCCGACGCAGGCCTCCGGCATGTAGCCGTCTGCCGACGGAGCCGACGCCGTGCCCATGAAGCCACCGCCGAGGGCGATCGCATCGCCGTCGGTGTAGTCGTCGCCGCGCCAGGTCAGCGTGTTGCCCGACCATGAAGCGTCGCCCGCCGGGAACGTCGGCACCGCGGTACCGCCCTCGTGCTCGACCCGCACGCAGCCGTCGTCGGTGCGCAGGACGCCCTCGAGGAGGGCGTCCATCCCGGCTTCCGGTCGGGGGTGGACGGGGAGGGGCCCGGAATCGGGGATGTCCGCGGCGGACGTGCACGCGCTGAGCACTGCGGCGCTGACGACCGCGAGCACGAGGCATCCCACCACTCGGAACATGGCCCGAGCGTAGCGTCAGCGCACCGAGGATGCTCGGGCGCGCGACGCGAGGAGATCCCGCGATGCCGGGCCGAGGCGATCAGGCGTCGAGCGCGGCGATCAGATCGGCCGGCGTCGCCTGCAGCGGGTGGGGGCCCGCGATGTCGAAGAAGACCGTCGTGATCTCCTCCTCGTGCGTGCCGAGGAAGGCCCGCAGCCACGCCGGGGACTGCAGGGCGACGCCCGGCGGAAGGGTCTCGGGTTTGTGGGCCGCGTCGCTGAAGAGCAGCAGGGCGATGTCGCCGGTGCGCGGGTCGCGGTAGGTCCAGACCTCGCCGACGTCGAGCGGGTTGTCACGCTGACCGGGACGCATGAGCGGCACGACGGTGGGCCCGTGCCGCAGCGCGAACGCGACGGCCGCCATGTCCTGCGTCTGCAGCGCGTCGCTCAGCTGCGTGTTGCGGAACTCGAGGGGTTCCTTCTTCTTCGCGCGCTTCTTGCCGGCCATCCGTCCAGCGTAGACGCCCCCTCGCGCGGCCCCCACGCCGCTCACCCGTCACGAAGTGCCGCCAGACCCGACCCAACGCGACAGGCGAGCACCCAGACCCAGGACGGCCCGCCGCCACGCCTGCTCACCTGTCACGAAATGCCGCCACACCCGACCTAATGCGACAGGCGAGCACCCAGACCCAGGACCGTCCGCCCCGCCGCCACCCCTGCTCACCTGTCACGAAATGCCGCCACACCCGACCTAATGCGACAGGCGAGCACCACGACCCAGGACCGCCCGCCGCCACACCTGCTCACCTGTCACGAAGTGCCGCCGCGCCCGACCTAATGCGACAGGCGAGCACCACGACCCAGGACGGCCCGCCGCCACGCCCGGTCAGGCGAGGAAGCCGCGAAGCAGGGCCTCGGTGCCGGCCAGGTGGTCGAGCACCGCGGCCTCCGCGGCATCCGCTCGCCCGGCCAGAATCGCGGTGACGATGTGCTCGTGCTGGGCGTTCGCGTGCTCGATGTTGCGCGGCAGCAGCGGGAACGTGTCGAGCCACGCGTTCACCTGCGCCCGGTTCTCGGCCGCGAGCGCGACGAGTGACGGGATGCCCGCGACCTCGGCGATCACCAGGTGCAGCAGAGTGTCGAGGCGGCGGTAGTCGGTGGCGGACGCCGCTGACACCGCCTCGTAGCGCGCCCACAGCTCGTCCCGCTGCTCGGGGCGGAGGGAACGGGATGCCGCGGCCCGCGCCGCTCCCGCTTCGAGCACGCGCCGCAGCCCGAGCACGTCGTCGAGCTCGGCGGGATCGACCTGTCCGGGATGCGGCGGCTGAGGCAGCGGGTCGGCCACGAACGTGCCGCCGTAGCGGCCGCGCCGGCGCACGAGGTATCCGGTGTCGGCGAGCTCGCGGATGGCCTCGCGCACGGTGTCGCGGCTCACCGCGTACAGCGTCGCCAGCTCGCGCTCGGCCGGGAGGGACTCTCCCGGCGCCACGACCCCGAGCCGGATCGTCTGCACCAGGCGCGCGACGGTGTCTTCGAGGGCATTCCCCTCACGCACCGGCCGGTACACGGCCCGGCGCACCTCGCGCATCGGCGTCTCGGTCATCGCGCATCCTCGCAGCCAGCACAACGTCGGCGATCCCGGCGCGAACCGCCCGGGGGGTCCCCGTCAGTTCGGGATGCGGGCCGACTTGCCGACACTGTGCACACGTTCATGGTTACAGCGGGGTGACGTAGGCGTTGGTGATGCCGCCGTCGACGACGAAGGCCGTGGCCGTGATGAACGACGCGTCGTCCGAGGCGAGGAACGCGACCGACGCCGCGAGCTCCTCGGGCTCGGCGAAGCGGCCCATGGGCACGTGCACGAGCCGGCGCTGCGCGCGCTCGGGATCCTTCGCGAAGAGCTCCCGCAGCAGCGGCGTGTTCACCGGACCCGGGCACAGCGCGTTCACGCGCACGCCCTGTCGCGCGAACTGCACGCCGAGCTCGCGGGTCATCGCGAGCACACCGCCCTTCGAGGCCGTGTAGGAGATCTGCGAGGTCGCCGACCCGAGCAGCGCGACGAACGACGCCGTGTTGATGATCGAGCCCTTGCCCGCCGGGACCATGTGCCGCAGCGCCGCGCGCGAGCACAGGTACACGCTCTTGAGGTTGACGTCCTGCACGCGGTCCCACGCCGGCAGCTCGGTCGTCTCGATCGAGTCGTCGTCGGCGGGCGAGATCCCGGCGTTGTTGAACGCGATGTCGAGCCGGCCGAAGTCGGATGCGACCCCGTCGAAGAGCTCGTTGACGGATGCCTCGTCCGCCACGTTCACGTGCCGGTACACGCCTCCGACCTCGGCCGCCGCGGCCTGGCCCGACGTCGGGTCGAGGTCGGCGATGACGACCTTCGCACCCTCGGCGGCGAAGCGGCGCGCCGTCGCGAGCCCGATCCCGGACGCGCCGCCGGTGATGATCGCGACCCGGTCCTTGAGGCGCTGGGTGAGGTCGATGGTCATTGTTCCTCCGGGTGGATCGATGGACGGATGACGCTCACTGGGCATCCGTCGCGAAGAAGACGTTCTTGGTCTCGGTGAAGTGCTCGGCGGCGTCGGGACCGAGCTCGCGACCGAGTCCCGAGGCCTTCATGCCGCCGAACGGGGTCCAGTAGCGCACCGAGGAGTGGGAGTTGACCGACAGCACGCCGCTCTTCACGGCGCGCGAGACACGCACGGCGCGGCCGAGGTTCTCGGTCCAGATCGAGCCCGCCAGCCCGTAGATCGTGTCGTTGGCGAGGCGGATGCCGTCGGCCTCGTCGTCGAACGGCAGCACGGCGACCACCGGCCCGAACACCTCTTCCTGTGCGAGGCGGTCCTGCGGCGAGGCCAGCACGACATGCGGCGCGAACCAGAACCCGTCGCCCTCCGGAGCCGAGCCGCGGAAGGCGACGTCCGCACCGTCCAGGAACGACGCGACCGTCGACCGGTGCGAGGCCGAGATCAGCGGCCCCATCTGGGTCGACTCGAGCGTCGGATCGCCGACCTGCCAGCCGCGCACCGCCGGCTCGAGAAGTTCGAGGAACCGGTCGTACACCGAGCGCTGGACCAGGATGCGGCTGCGCGCGCAGCAGTCCTGTCCCGCGTTGTCGAACACCGCACCGGGAGCCGACGCCGCAGCGAGCTCGAGATCGGCGTCGTCGAACACGATGTTGGCGCTCTTGCCGCCGAGCTCGAGCGTGACGGGCTTGAGGTTGCGGGCGCAGCCGGCCGCGACATCCGTCCCGACCTCCGTCGAGCCGGTGAACACCACCTTGCGCACGTCGGGGTGCGACACGAACCGCTGGCCGACGACCGAGCCCGAGCCCGTCACGACCGTGAAAAGCCCCGCGGGCAGCCCTGCCTCGAGCGCAAGCTCACCCAGCCGCAGCGCGGTGAGCGGCGTGAGCTCGGCGGGCTTGAGCACGACGGCGTTGCCCGCGGCGAGCGCGGGTGCGAAGCCCCACGACGCGATCGTCATCGGGAAGTTCCACGGCACGATGATGCCGACCACGCCGTACGGCTCGTGGAAGGTCACGTCGAGTCCCCCGGCGACCGGGATCTGCTGACCGCTGAGCCGCTCGGGCGCGCCCGCGTAGAAGTTGAGCACCTGGGCGACGTGCGACGCCTCCCAGCGGGCGGATCCGATCGGATGCCCCGAGTTGAGCACCTCGAGCTGCGCGAGCTCCTCGACGTGGTCCTCGACCGCACGGGCGAACGCGCGCAGCGCGTCGGCCCGGGCGACAGGCGCACGACCCGCCCACGCCCGCTGCGCACGGACTGCCCGGGCGATGGCGTCATCGACCTCGTCGACGCTCGCACGCCCGATCTCGCGGATCGGCTGCGCCGTCGCCGGGTTGATGACGGTGAACGCGGCGCTCATGCGGAGACCCCCTGAGAAGCGGCGCGGTAGGCGGATGCCTCGGCCACGAGCCCGGCGAAGAGGCGGCGGTCTTCGAGGTTCTCCTCGGGATGCCACTGCACTCCCACGAGGTACTGGTCGTCGTCCGACTCGACGGCCTGAACCAGGCCGTCGTCCGTGCGCGCCGTCACGACCAGACCCGCACCCACCCGATCCACGCCCTGATGGTGGTAGCTGTGCACGTCGACTGTGCCGGCACCGACCAGCGCGGCCAGCCGGGAGCCGTCGTCGACCGTCACCTCGTTCGTCGCGAAGACGCCGCCGCCGATGCGGTAGCGCTCGGTGCCGAGCGCGTCGGGCAGGTGCTGGTGCAGCGTGCCGCCGCGGGCGACGTTCACAAGCTGCAGCCCGCGGCAGATCGCGAGCACCGGCATGCGCCGCTCCTCGGCGCCGCGGAACAGTGCGAGCTCCCACTCGTCACGGTCGGGTCGCCCGGGATCCGTGAGCGGATGCCGCTCCGCGCCGTACAGCTCGGGCTGCACGTCCAGCCCGCCGGTCAGGATGAGGCCGTCGAGTCCATCGAGGACCGCGGCGGCTGCGGCATCCGGACCCGGCTGAGGGGGAAGCAGAACCGCGATGCCGCCCGACGCGGTGACCGCGTCGAAGTACTGCTGCGGCAGGAACGCGGCACGCACGTCCCACACCCCCTGCTTCGCACGCTCGAGGTAGGTGGTGAGGCCGATGACCGGCCTCCGCACGACAGCCGCAGCGTCAGAGGCGCTCAAATCCACGCACCCTCTCCCAATCGGTCACGGCGGCGTCGTAGGCCTCGACCTCGATGCGCGCCTGGTTCAGGTAGTGGTCGACCATGTCGTCACCGAAGGCCGCTCGGGCGATCGCAGACTCGTCGAAGAGCCGCGCGGCCTCGCGCAGCGTGGTCGGCAGGTGCTCGACGCCGGCCGCGTAGGCGTTGCCGGTGAGCGGGTCGGGCAGCGGCAGCTCGTGCTCCACGCCGTGCAGCCCGCCGGCGATGATCGCCGAGATCGCCAGGTACGGATTCACGTCGCCGCCGGGCACGCGGTTCTCCACCCGCAGCGATGGGCCGTGGCCGACCACGCGCAGCGCGCACGTGCGGTTGTCGACGCCCCACGCGATGCCGGTCGGAGCGAACGAGCCCGGGGCGAACCGCTTGTACGAGTTGATCGTGGGCGCGTACAGCAGCGTGAACTCGCGGAGCGTGGCGAGGATGCCGGCGATCCAGTGCTCCATGAGCGGGCTGAAGCCGTGCGGGCGGTCGCCCGCCATCACCGGCGTCCCGTCTTCGGAACGCAGCGACAGGTGGACGTGGCAGCTGCTGCCCTCGCGCTCGTTGAACTTGGCCATGAACGTGATCGACTTGCCGTGCGCGTCGGCGATCGATTTCGCGCCGTTCTTGTAGATCGTGTGCTGGTCGGCGGTCTCGAGCACCTCGGCGTAGCGGAATGCGATCTCCTGCTGACCGAGGTTGCACTCGCCCTTCACGCCCTCGGTGTACAGCCCGGCGCCGTCCATGCTGAGGCGGATGTCGCGCAGCAGCGGCTCGAGACGCCCTGACGCGAGCAGGTCGTAGTCGACGTTGTAGTCGGTCGAGGGGGTGAGGTCGCGGTAGCCCTTGGCCCAGGCATCCCGATACGAATCGTCGAACACGATGAACTCGAGCTCGGTGCCCGAGTAGGCGACGAGGCCCCGGTCGGCGAGCCGCTCGCGCTGCCGTCTGAGGATCGCCCGGGGCGACTGCACGACGGGGTCGCCGTTCTCCCAGCCGAGATCGGCGATGACCAGCGCGCTCCCCGGCACCCACGGAACGCGGCGGAGCGTGTCGGTGTCGCTGAGCAGCATCATGTCGCCGTATCCCGTCTCCCAGCTCGACATCGCGTACCCGTCGACGGTGTTCATGTCGACGTCGACCGACAGCAGGTAGTTGCAGGCCTCGGCACCATGAAGGAGCACCTCTTCCTGGAAGAGGCGGGCCGAGACGCGTTTGCCGACCAGGCGGCCCTGCGCATCGGCGAAGGCGACGATCACCGTGTCGATCTCACCGGCCGCGATGGCGGCGTCCAGTTCGTCGACGCTGAGGTTGCCCGGCATACGTCCATCCTTCCGGATCCGACCATTGGGAACGTACGAGCCTTGTCGGATCCGGTCCACTGTAACGACGAATCTCGCTGCAAAGGTAGACACAACCCGCCAATAGGTATCACAATCATGCGCAAAGACGCCGCCGCGTCCCACCCGAGAGCACGGAGGATCGATGTCTCAGTCGAGCGATGGTCCCGCGAAGGTCGCCGGCGCGACCTATACGCGGGCTGGTCAGGACTACTTCCAGAAGCGGACGCTGAAACGAGCCGCGGGCGTCTGGGGCCTCTGGGGTCTCGCCGTCGCCGCCGTCATCTCCGGTGACTTCTCCGGCTGGAACTTCGGCATCGCGTTCGCCGGCTTCGGGGGCATGCTGATCGCCTTCGTGATCCTGGTCGCCATGTACTACGGCATGATCTTCTCGATCGGCGAGATGGCCTCGGCCATGCCTCATACGGGCGGCGCGTACTCGTTCGCCCGATCGGCGATGGGCCCGTGGGGCGGTCTCGTCACCGGGGCGGCCGAGACGATCGAGTACGTCGCGACGACGGCCGTCATCGTCTACTTCTCGGCGTCGTACGCCGACGCCATCACGTCCGAGCTCCTCGGTGTCTCGCTGCCCGCGTGGGTGTGGTGGGTCGTGCTCTATCTGGTGTTCATCGGCCTCAACGCCGCCGGCGCGAACATCTCGTTCAAGTTCGCCATCGTCGTGTCGATCATCTCGATCGGCATCATCCTGGTCTTCTCCGCGATGGCGATCTTCTCCGGCGCGTTCCAGTGGGCGAACCTGTGGGACATCGTGCCGGACCCCGGACAGACCGAGTTCCTCCCGCACGGCGTGCTGCCGATCCTCTTCGCACTTCCGTTCGCGATGTGGTTCTTCCTCGGAATCGAGGAGTTGCCCCTCGCCGCCGAGGAGTCGCACAACCCAGTGCGCGACATCCCCCGCGCAGGCTTCTGGGCCCGCGGGACGCTCATCGTTACCGGCCTGCTCGTGCTCTTCCTCAACACCGGGGTGATCGGCGCAGACGCGACCGGAAAGGCGGCCGAGCCGCTGCTCGATGGCTTCCGCGCGATCGTCGGCGACGGCCTGGCTGCCGTGCTCGCGCTCTTCGCCCTCGTCGGCCTGCTCGCCTCGCTCCAGGGCATCATGTTCGCCTACGGCCGCAACATGTACTCGCTGTCGCGCGCCGGCTACTACCCGCGCTTCCTCTCGCTGACGGGCAAGCGCCAGACGCCCTGGGTGGCGCTCGCGGTCGGCGCGGTCATCGGCTTCATCGCTCTGGGCGTGCTCGACACCGTGGCGGCGGTGAACGAAGGCGCCGGCGCCGTCGCGGGTGCGATCGTGCTCAACATCGCGGTCTGGGGCGCAGTGCTCGCCTACCTGCTGCAGATGATCTCGTTCATCATCCTGCGCCGGAAGTTCCCGAATGCGAACCGTCCGTACCGCAGCCCGTGGGGCGTGCCCGGCGCCGTGATCGCGGCAGTCATCGCGGCACTCATCTTCGTGGGATTCCTGCTGAACCCGACCTTCGTACCGGCGATCATCGCGATCTTCATCGTGTACGTCGTCATCCTCGCCGGCTTCGCACTGTTCTTCCGGCACCGCCTGGTGCTCTCGCCCGAGGAGGAGTACGCGCTCTCCGGCGGAACGCACGGCGACCCACAGGCCGAGGGCTACGACGCCATGGAGGCCGAGGTGTTCGGCAGCGACAAGCCTTAGCAGGGGGATGCGCGGGGTCGGAGTGGTCCGGGGGGACGCTCCGACCCCGCTGCTTGTGTCGACGAGCTGAGCGTGCGGCGTCCGCGCACGGATGTGTGCGGCGTCCGGGCTCGGGTGCGTGCGGCGTGCGGGCACGGGTGCGTGCGGCACCCGGGCATTGAGCGGCCCTCTCGCGCCGTTCCCACGGCGGCTCGAGAGGGCCCACTGCTCACCGGCCGTTCGATCTCCTCGCTGGGGTTACGAGTTCGCTGTGGGGGACAGCGTCGAGCCGGAATACGGGAGCTGACGCCAAGGGTAGCCCTCACTACTCTGCGATGTCCCCCATCTGGGGGACAAGTCGAATGAAACTCTCATGAGAATCTCACATTTGTCCACCGAAATGGGGACATACAAGGTAGTGCCAATCCGCATAACCTTGTACACGAGGTGTCCCCAGCACCTCCGAGAACAGTGTCCCCAGCACTTTCTCTTCCATCGTCGAGCATCGCGCGCCTTGGGGTGTGCCCGAACCGCAGGACGATGGCAGGCCCCCGGGAGTCCCCAACCCCGGGGGCCTTTTCCTGCCCTCCCGCCGGCCGCACGCGCCTCATACGTGTGGCGCCGCGCCGCAGGGCCGGTGTCTCAGCCTGGGCGTCGGCTGTGAACCGCGCGGACGTGCTCACGAAACAGGTTGTGGGCGTCGTCTGCTGGGTTTACATTAAGCACGCCGATGTCTCGACTCCCTCGCTCGCGAGCCTGGTCATCGTGCGCTGGGGCGTTCCAGAACTGGGGAGTTCGGACGCAGAGAGACGCCCCCCTCGAGGTGCAGATCCACAGGCTCTGCCTATCCACCTCGAGGGGGGCGTCTCCTCAACTGGCCACCTGTGCGATGTGCGCCTGGGGAACGCGATCCGCGGACTGTGGGGACAGTCGTGATGGGTGCCAGTGATCAAAATGTAGAGCGTCGAGAGCGTCGCGTCTACACCCTTTCATGCGCATGTATGTACCGACCGCCCATGCTGCCGCCGTGGAGCCGCGGCCACCGGCTTCCAAGCAGGCCGTCAGTACAGCAGAAACTGGGTCGTCTCGGTCGAGGCGACCCCGCCGATCTCGACAGCGAGGTGGTACGATGCGCCGCCACCGGGAGCACGCGGCCGCGTCTCGTCGTCGCACGTGCCGACTGCGGAGCGCGTGCGGTCCCACGTGAGCGGCGAGGCGCTCGAGACGGTCTGCCCTGCCGTCAGAAGCACGACCATGTCGCTGGGCTCGCTCTGGCAGTCCGTCGACCGCCACCAGGTGTCGCTGCCGCTGGTCACGGTGAAGACCTGACCGCTCGTGCCGACGTTGAGCGTGCAGTCGGCGTCGCCGTCGTTGGTGAGCCGGATCGAGAACGACGGCACCTGGTCGTTCGAGTAGGACTCCTGGCTCGTCACCGCCTCGACCGTGATGTCGCTTCCGACGCAGGGCTGAGCGGCGGGCGTGCCCGACGGTGTCGGCTTCGGCGTCGCGTCGACGGCGGGGGCCTCTCCCGTCGGGGTGACGCCGGGCGTTGCCCCCGCGGTCGGCACGGGCAGCGATCCCGCCGCGTCCTGGGTCTTCTCGGTCTGCGGCTCGGCGCCTTCCGATGCGGTGCTCCGCCACGGCTGGGCGACGAGCAGCCAGATGAGGGCGGCGACCAGCAGCACCCCGATGAGCAGGACGATCCGGCGGCGGCGGTACACCGCCGGGGAGTGCCGTCTGCGGGGAGTCTCGCCGGTCATGAGACCAGGGTAGGCGGAGGCGTCCGGCTACCCGCGTCGGCACGCCCGCCGCCCCGGGTTCGCTGACCGCGTCACGCTCGCGTTGCCGCCGGTCGCGGCATCCGCTCAGAGGTTCTTGATCATCCTCGTGTTGCCGAGCGTGTTGGGCTTCACGTGCG
Organism: Microbacterium sp. NPDC056003; assembly: GCF_042274785.1. Lineage (NCBI taxonomy): Bacteria > Bacillati > Actinomycetota > Actinomycetes > Micrococcales > Microbacteriaceae > Microbacterium > Microbacterium sp. NPDC056003. Next base: position 1,001,262 of record NZ_JBHJXQ010000001.1, read on the forward strand.
CGAGGTCGAGGAACTCGGCGACGCCCTCATCCGGAGAGCGGATGAGCTGCGAGTAGACGTCGGGGTCGACGATCTGCTCGCCGATCGGCGAGAAGCCGCGCCGCGTGAAGAAGTCCACCTCGAAGGTGAGGCAGAACAGGCGCGTGAGCCCGAGCGTGCGGGCCTGCCCCTCGAGCCCTTCGACGAGCGCGCGGCCGACACCGTGGTGGAGCCACTCGTCCACGACGATGAGCGTGCGGATCTCGCCGAGGTCCTCCCACATCACGTGCAGCGCGCCGCAGCCGATGAGGTTGCCCTCGCCGTCCTCGGCGACCAGGAACTGCTGCGTCGCCTCGTAGAGCACGACGAGGTCCTTGCCGAGCAGGATGCGGCGCTGCACGAACGGCTCCAGCATCGCCTGGATGCCACGCACGTCGCGCGTGCGCGCGGGCCGCACCGTGATCTCGCTCATCCCTCCAGCGTAGAGCGCGGACCCCCATGCTGACGAAGGCGGATGCGGGCACCTGTCGTGCCGGTGTCAGGAGACTCGCCGGGATCGGGTCTGTTTCGAGGGACGCCACCGCGGTGTGTCTCCTGACAGTGGCGCGCGACGTCGCGGGTGCCGCCGCGTGAAACGACGAGGGGAGTGGATGCCGCGGCATCCACTCCCCTCGCTCTGTTCAATCCGGCTGGATCAGTTGTTGGCCGCCAGGTCAGGCGTGGCCGTGATCTCGCCGTTGTGGACGACACCCACCGCGACCTTCTCGCCGCGCGGGCCGTGCTCGAAGACGAACTCGCCGTCGACGGCGTCGACCTTCACGTGGTCGCCCGGGTCGAGCTCGCCGTGCAGGATCTTCTCCGACAGTCGGTCCTCGACCTCGCGCTGCATCGCACGACGCAGCGGACGGGCGCCGAGCGCCGGGTCGAAGCCGATGTCGATGAGCTTGTCCTTCGCGGCATCCGTCAGCTCCACCGTCATGTCGCGGTCGAGCAGACGCTCGCCGAGGCGCTTGGTGAACAGACCCACGATCTGGCGCAGCTCGTCCTTGTCGAGCTGCGGGAAGACGATGATGTCGTCGACGCGGTTGAGGAACTCGGGCTTGAAGTTGCGCTTGAGCTCTTCGTTGACCTTGCCCTTCATCCGCTCGTAGGTCGTGCCGGTGTTGCCCTCGACCTGGAACCCGACCGGTCCGCCGGCGATCGCCGACGAGCCCAGGTTGGTGGTCATGATGATGACCGTGTTCTTGAAGTCGATGACGCGGCCCTGACCGTCGGTCAGGCGACCCTCTTCGAGGATCTGCAGGAGCGAGTTGAAGATGTCGGGGTGCGCCTTCTCGATCTCGTCGAAGAGCACGACCGAGAACGGCTTGCGGCGCACCTTCTCGGTGAGCTGGCCGCCCTCTTCGAAGCCGACGAACCCGGGAGGGGCACCGAACAGCCGCGAGACGGTGTGCTTCTCACCGAACTCCGACATGTCGAGCGAGATCAGCGCGGCCTCGTCGTCGAACAGGAACTCGGCGAGAGCCTTGGCAAGCTCGGTCTTTCCGACGCCCGTGGGGCCGGCGAAGATGAACGAGCCCGACGGGCGCTTCGGGTCCTTGAGGCCGGCGCGCTGGCGGCGGATCGTCTTCGACAGTGCGGCGATCGCCTCTTCCTGGCCGATGACGCGCTGGTGCAGCGCCTTCTCCATGAAGACGAGGCGGCTCGACTCCTCCTCGGTGAGCTTGAACACCGGGATGCCGGTCGCCTGAGCGAGCACCTCCGCGATCAGGCCCTCGTCGACGACCGCGTGCGACGCGACGTCGCCCGAGCGCCACTGCTTCTCGAGGCGCAGGCGCTCGGCGAGGAGCGACTTCTCCTCGTCGCGCAGCGACGCGGCCTTCTCGAAGTCCTGCTCCTCGGAGGCGACTTCCTTCTGCTCGCGCACCTTGGCGATCTTCTCGTCGAACTCGCGCAGCTCGGGCGGGCTCGAGAGGATCGACAGGCGCAGGCGGGCGCCGGCCTCGTCGATCAGGTCGATCGCCTTGTCGGGCAGGAAGCGGTCGGAGATGTAGCGGTCGGCGAGGTTCGCCGCGGCGACGATGGCGCCGTCGGTGATCTGCACCTTGTGGTGCGCCTCGTAGCGGTCGCGCAGCCCCTTCAGGATGTTGATCGCGTGGGGCAGGCTCGGCTCGGCGACCTGGATCGGCTGGAAGCGGCGCTCCAGCGCGGCATCCTTCTCGAAGTGCTTGCGGTACTCGTCGAGCGTCGTCGCACCGATCGTCTGCAGCTCGCCGCGGGCGAGGAGCGGCTTGAGGATCGAGGCGGCGTCGATCGCACCCTCGGCGGCACCGGCACCCACCAGCGTGTGGATCTCATCGATGAAGACGATGATGTCGCCGCGCGTGCGGATCTCCTTCGTTACCTTCTTGAGGCGCTCCTCGAAGTCTCCGCGGTAGCGCGACCCGGCGATGAGCGAGCCCAGGTCGAGCGAGTAGAGCTGCTTGTCCTTCAGCGTCTCGGGCACGTCGTTCTTGACGATCGCCTGCGCGAGGCCCTCGACGACGGCGGTCTTGCCGACGCCGGGCTCGCCGATGAGGACGGGGTTGTTCTTGGAGCGGCGCGACAGGATCTGCATGACGCGCTCGATCTCCTTCTCGCGCCCGATCACGGGGTCGAGCTTGTTGTCGCGCGCGGCCTGCGTGAGGTTGCGGCCGAACTGATCGAGCACCTGCGAGCCGCCCTGGGCGGACTGCGGGTTGTCGTGCGCGGCGCCGGAGACGGCGGCCGGCTCCTTGCCCTGGTAGCCCGAGAGCAGCTGGATGACCTGCTGGCGCACCTTGTTGAGGTCGGCGCCGAGCTTGACCAGCACCTGGGCGGCGACGCCCTCGCCCTCGCGGATCAGGCCGAGGAGGATGTGCTCGGTGCCGATGTAGTTGTGGCCGAGCTGCAGCGCTTCGCGCAGGGAGAGCTCGAGCACCTTCTTGGCACGCGGGGTGAAGGGGATGTGCCCGGTCGGCTGCTGCTGGCCCTGGCCGATGATGTCCTGGACCTGCTCGCGCACGGCGTCGAGCGAGATGCCGAGGGACTCCAGCGCCTTGGCTGCGACCCCCTCGCCCTCGTGGATCAGCCCGAGCAGGATGTGCTCGGTGCCGATGTAGTTGTGGTTGAGCATCTTCGCCTCTTCCTGGGCGAGGACGACCACACGACGGGCACGGTCGGTGAATCTCTCGAACATCGTTCACTCCTTCGGGGCAGGGAGGGTCTGTCGAGCCCTCGGCGCCTTACATCGAGGGTAACGAGAGGGGGGATCAGGTGAGCCCGTGTTCGCCAGGGGCATAGTGCACCGGATGCTTGCGCCGCGGCATCCGCTCGGTTTATCGTTTTTCGATAATAACGACTATCGATATGGAGGTGCCGGCATGGGGTCGGGATTCCTTGCACTGTGGGTCGGGCTGCCGATACTCGTCGGCACGATCTTCGTGATCCTGATGGTGCGCACGCGGCGTGCCGCCGAGCCCGGCGGGCTCTCGAGGCTCGAGGAATGGATGGTCGCCGTGGTCGGCGCCGGCGCGATGCTCGTCGCCGCCGGGAGCGCGATCATGCTCGTGCTCGCGGGCATCCAGGTCTTCACCGTCGACCCTCTGCGCATCGACGGCTTCCCCCTTGCCAACGCCGCCGTGCCGTCGTTCGCGGAGAAGTCGGATGCGATCGTCGGTGCGGGGTACGAGTCGGCCTGGCTGGAGGTCACCGGGCTCCCCGGCGAGACGCGCTGGCTGCTCTACCTCGAGTACGCGCTGCCGCTCCTCGCCGCCCTCGCGATCGGCGTTGCCGTGGCGTGGCTCGCGATCGGCCTGCTGCGCGGACGCCCGTTCGTGCGCTCGCTGCCGCACGTGATCGGCATCACCGCGATCGCGGTGCTCGTCGGCGGACTCGGATCGCAGGTCTTCGGCAGCTTCGCAAGGGCGTCGGTGGTCGGATTCCTCGGCGAGCGGGCCATCACCGCCGGCGACATGGGCGACGGTCCGTACGAGGGGCTGACGGGCTGGACGCTGACGCTCGACCTCGGACCGATCGGCTGGGCGCTCGGGCTCGCGCTCGTCGCGGCCGCCTTCCAGATCGGCACCCGCATGCAGAAGGACACGGAGGCACTGGTCTGATGGCGCGCTCTTCGATGACCGGCACGGCGAAGGAGACCTCGTGAACATCGGCTGGCCGGATCTGCCCGGCGCACTTCTCTGGATCACCGGGGGCCTGCTGCTCGTCGCCGGGTTCATCGGCTTCATGGCGTGGGGTGCCCGGCGACGGCGAAGCTCCTCCGTCGTGATTGAGGTAGCCGGCGCGCTGGCGCGGATCTGGGTCGCGTTCACCGGCGTCGCGATGCTGTTGTCGGCCTGGCGTTGGTTCGGCGGCGATGTCTGGATCGCGGGCCTGCCGGTCGCGGTGACCGTGCCAGGTCTGTCGTGCGGCGGTGTCGACGAGCCGATTGTGGCCACCACGCCGACGCTCGTGTGCGGAACCGTGTCGGGGGTCGACGTCACGGTCGCCGGGGTCGGCGCCGGTCTGCGGATGCTGCTCGCGGCGGGCGACGTGCTCACGCTGATCGCGATCGCGGTTCCCGGCGTCGTGCTCGCCATCGCGTGCGGCCGGGCGCTGAAAGGCGTGCCGTTCTCGCGCGTGGTGAGCCGCTGGCTGCTCATCGGAGCCGTGACGGTGCTCGTCGCAGGGCTCGGCGGCGAGCTGCTCGGCAGCCTGGGACGCACCATCCTCGCGAACGAGATCTTCCCCGCGCACGGTGCCGACGTGGTGTCGACGGGCATCTATCGCGTCTCGGTGTCGTGGTGGCCGATCTGCGCAGCTGCCGCACTCGGCGCGCTGGCCGCGATCTTCCGCCATGGCGCCCGCCTGCAGCACGACACCGAGGCGCTGGTGTGATGGCGGGCGGCACCGGCCAGGTGCGGCGCCGGCCTCGGCGGTTCGCATGAGCCCGGCCGAGGACGAAGGCCCGAGCGGGGTCCACTGCCGGCTCGACGAGCTGCTCGAGGAGCGCGGCATGACCCTCACGCGCCTGTCCGAGCTGGTGGGCGTCTCGGTCGTGAACCTGTCGATCCTGAAGAACGACCGCGCCCGGGCGATCCGCTACTCGACGCTGTCGGCCATCTGCCAGGCCCTCGACTGCGAGATCGGCGACCTGCTCGTCCGGAGCGACTCGTAGCCGCGGCGTCCGCGGCCGAGGCTCACCTGTCGCAAGGTGCTGTGCGCAGCGGCACTTCGTGACAGGCGAGCGTGCGGAGACGCTCGTCGCAGCTCGCTCGACCGACCCAGCCCGCTCACCTGTCACAGGGCGCCGCGCGCAGCGGCACTTCGTGACAGGCGAGCAAGGGCACGCTCGGCGCAACGTGCACGGCCCAGCCTGATCACCTTCGCCCCATCTGCTCGCCTGTCGAAAAGCGCCGCGGGTCGCGGCGCTTCGTGACAGGCGAGCGTGCGGAGAGTACGACGCGGCTCAGCCGCGACGACGGATCGCCTCGCGGACCCGCTGAACGGCTACCGCGGGCGTGCCGAAGAGCTCGGACTTGGTGACCTGGACGACGATCCAGCCAGCGGCGCGAAGCGCCTCGTACCGAGCGATGTCGCGGCTCCATTGCTCCGGGTCGAGGAGGTGGTGCTCTCCCTCGTACTCGATCGCGACCCTGAGGGCGGGATACGCGAGATCAACGCACCCGAGGTAGACGCCGTCCTCGCACACCTCGTGGTTTCGCGCAGGTTCAGGCAGCCCGTGATCGACGAGCGTGAGGCGCAGCCAGGACTCCGTGCGGGACGCGGAATCGGTCCGCACGCGAGGAAGCGCCAGCCGGGCGGCCACCACGCCGACTCGTCGTCCCGCTGCGACCGCCGACTCGAGCTCGGCGAGCGTCGCAAGCGGCGAGTCGACGCGCCACGTTCGCACGACCGCGTCTCCGGCGGCGACCAGGTCATACGGGTCGGCCAACTGTCGCCCGAGGCTCGCCCACACCGACGCCGGCGACGCGACCATCAGACCGGTGCGATCATCTCGTGCGGTGGTCACGAGCGAGGGCTTCGCCTCATGTCCGCGCACGCCCGCGCTGCGAGGAAGCCGCCTCGGCCGGAGCACCGACACATGCAGCAGCGACCGCGCGACGAGCGCATACGGGAGGGGGATGCCGAGGATGACCGCGGCGGTGACGTGGCTGAAGAACTCGCCGTCGGACATCCGCGGTGCGTACGCGAGGGCACGTGCGAGGTGCGCATGCTCCGCCGACCCGAGAGCGCGACCGCAGCGATCCGTCGCGAGCTCTGCTGGAAGCCCGGCGTCGCTCACGACTCGCACGCCGTGGAACGGCTTGTCGACGTCTTTGCGCCGCAGCCTCCCCTCTGAGACTCCGGCGGCCCTTGCCTGCTGGACGGAGAACCGAGGTCCGAGTTCTTCCGGGAGGGGTCGCATCACTCGAAGATCGTGACCTCAGCTCAGCGTGCGACGCAGGCTTACGGTTCGTCTGTGGAGAGCGCGTGCTGGAAGCGGCCTCCGGAGGAAGCAGCATCCGCCCTCCCCTGCGCTCCCCTGTCACGAAACGCCACCTGCCGCGACACATCGCGGCAGGTGAGCAGGCCGGCACCTCTCCGACGCCGCCTCCCCGTCGCGAATTGCCGCTCGCACCGACACATCGTGACAGGTGATCAGGCCGGCACCTCGCCGACGCCGCCTCCCCTGCGCTCCCCTGTCACGAAACACCACCTGCCGCGACACATCGTGACAGGTGATCAAGCCGTCACCTCGCCGACGCCGCCTCCCCCGTCGCGAATTGCCGCTCGCACCGACACATCGTGACAGGTGAGCAGAAAGCGCACGCGCACCTCAGTTGGGGTAGATCGGCACCCGGATGTTGTCGAACTCGCCGCCGGTGAGGATCGCGAACATGTCGGCGTCGTCCTCGGCCTCGAGCACCGAGGTCACGACGCCGCGGGGGGCCATGTCCATGGTGCAGACCTGGTCGGCGGGCGGGGTCGCGAACGTGACCGTGATCTCGGTCGCGCTCGTGGCCTCGGTGTTCTCGACCACCGGCGCGCACGACGACGAGCCCCAAGTGAGCACGACGAACTGGCCGTCGACGTCGGTCCACCCGGCGGAGGGCAGGTAGTCCGTCTCGCCGCCGCCGCCGAGGTCGGCCACCCCGCCGAGCTCGGTGTCGCCGGCCCAGCCGTCACCGGTGACCTCGATCTCGAGGTCCTGCGTCGGGTCGACGTCTTCGGGCACGCCGACGAGCGAGACCCGGGGCGCGAGGTCGGCGGTGCAGGCGGTGTCGCCCTCGACGTCGACGAGCGTGACCTTCATCACGCCGTCTTCGTACGTCGCCTCTTCCGCGGTCGGGATGCACGTCGAGCTGCCCTGGGTGACGATGCCGATCAGGCGGCCGCCGTCGAGCCACGCGGCGCCGACCTCCTGCTCGTTCGCGTCATCGCCGTCGGTCGACGACGTGTCCGAGGGCGCCGTGGGCGCGGTGCCGCCCGACGTGGTCGCGCAGGCGGTGAGTGCGCCCGCGAGGAGCGCGGCGAGGCCGAGCCCGGCGAGCACCGAGCGGATGCGAGGGGTCATGCGAGGTCCTTCCCTGAGCAGCGCGGACGCCCGAGACCGCGGCATCCGTCAGCCATATGGTGTCGCAGATCGGCGTGTGATCTCACGGTGCTCGGTAACGCGCTGGTCACAATCACCCCGAGGGGGTGATCACTGCAGCGCGGAGGTCAGCCGCGCGAGGTTGTCGAGCACGGTGGAGCGCAGCGGCTGCTTCTCCCACTCCTCGAGGGTCAGCTCGCGGCTCAGGGCGCGGTAGCTGTCTTCGATCCGGCGCATCTCGCGCACGAACTCCTCGCCTCGCACGAGCATGGAGATCTCGAGGTTGAGACCGAAGGAGCGCATGTCCATGTTGCTCGAGCCGACGATCGCGACCTCGTCGTCGATCGTCATCGACTTGGAGTGCAGGATGAACGGGCGCTGGTACATCCAGATCCTCACGCCCGCCCGCAGCAGCGCCTCGTAATAGCTGCGCTGGGCGTGGTAGACGAGCGCCTGGTCGCCCTCTTCCGACACGAAGAGCTCGACGTGGATGCCGCGCTGGCACGCCGTCGTGATCGCGAGCAGCAGCGCCTCGTCGGGCACGAAGTAGGGACTGACGACGACGATCTTGCGCTGCGCGGCATAGAGGAGTCCCGCGAACAGCTTGAGGTTGTTCTGGAACTCGAACCCCGGCCCGGACGGCACGATCTGGCAGTCCAGGTCGCCGGGACCGGACTCGACGTCGAAGAGGTCGATCTCGTCGGTCAGGATCTGGTCGGTCTCGCTGTACCAGTCGGACAGGAAGACGGCATTGACGGATGCCACGACCGGGCCCTCGATGCGCACCATGAGGTCGACCCAGTGCAGGCCGCGCTTGATGTTCTTGCGCAGGTTGTACGTGGAGTCGGTGACGTTCTGCGATCCGGTGAACGCGACGCGGCCGTCGACGACGAGCAGCTTGCGGTGGTTGCGCAGGTCGGGCCGCTGGTACTTCCCCTTGAGGGGCTGGACGGGAAGCATCAGGTGCCACTGCGCGCCCATGGCGTCGAGGCGCTTGAGGGTCTGCTTGTAGAACGGCTTGCCACGGTTGGCCCAGTGGTCGAGCAGCACGCGCACGGTCACGCCGCGCGCGCTGACCTCTTCGAGCGCACGGAAGAAGTTCGCGGTCGAGGCATCCGACTGGAAGATGTAGAACTCGACGTGCACATAGCGCTTCGCACCGCGGATGGCGTCGGCCATGGCGTCGAGGCTGTCCTGGTAGCCGCCGATGATGTGGGCGGCGTTGTCGCCGGCGAGCGGCATCGCGCCGAGGTTGCGGTTGAGGGTGACCAGCGACGTGAACCAGGACGGCGCGTGCGGGCGCAGCGTGCCGAAGTCGAGCGAGGCGCTGGTGTCACGGATGTACTCGTTGATGCGCTCCTGCTTGCGCCGACGCTTGCGTGGCAGGCGAGGGTTGCCGATCAGCAGGAAGAGGAACACGCCGATGATCGGGATGAAGTAGATGGCCAGCAGCCAGGCCATCGCCGCGGTGGGGCGCCGGTTGCGCGGCACGATGATGATCGCGGCGACGCGGATGACCAGGTCGACGACGAAGACCAGCACCAGCCACCACGTCGCATCGAACGTGACGGTGATCACTCTTGTGGCTCCTGACGTTCCCCGGACGGCGTGAGCCCCACCTTAGTGGGGACGGCGGTCAGCGCTCGGAGGCGGCAGGTGCATCGACCGGTGCCGCGGCCGGCGGCATCCCGAGTTTGGCGCGCTCCTTGGCCTCGACGCGGGCGTACTCACGGCGCTCGTTGCGGTCGGCACGGATCACGCTGCGCAGCACGAAGAAGAAGATGGCGCTGACGACGATCGTCGGGAGCAGCGTCCACACGACGGCGACCCAGTAATCGTCCATGCCCTCAAGGATACGCGGCCGGCGCAGGGGTGGTTTCCCGAGGAGTTCGCGACGACGTTCGCCGGAGGCGGCGGTTCCTCCCCAACCCCGGGTGCTGCGTGAACGATCCCCGGTCGGCGATCGGGTCCCGTGCTCACCCCGCCCGTGCCGCGACAGTCGACCCATGACCACGATCGTCAAAGCCGCGGGCGCCGCGGAGTTCCTGTCCCTCATCCCCCGCATGCTCGGCTACGTCCCCACGCGCAGCCTCGTGATGGTCCCGTTCGCCGGTTCGCGCAGCGTCGGCGCGATGCGGTTCGACCTTTCCGACGACGACACCGAGTCCGTCGACCGTGTGGCCGCGACCGTCATCGGGACGGTGTGCCGGCTCCCCGAGGCCGACGCCGTCGCCGCGATCGCGTTCACCGACGCGACCTTCGAAAGCGGGAATCGGATGCCGCACACCGGCCTTCTGCGCGCGCTCGAGCGGCGCGCCGACATCTGCGGGCTGCGGTGGACCGACGCCCTGTGCGTCGCCCAGGACGCCTGGGGTTCCCTCTTCGACCCGTACTGTCCCGAGGGCGGACGGCCGCTCGCCGACCTCGACCTCTCGGCGGCGAATGAGGAGGGGCCGGGCGCCGAGGGCGCCACCGCGCCGGGCGACCAGGCGTCGGGCGCCGAGCTCCCCCGCGTCGGACTCGCGCAGAGCGAGCGGGTCGCCAGTGCGCTCGTGTCGCTCGAGCGGGCGGTCGATGTGCTGTGCGGACCGGGTGGAGGAGCGGATGCCGCGCCCGGCGGCGATCCGGACGACGCTGACGTCGCCCCGGCCGGCGGCGACCGCATCGACCCGGCGGCACTGGCGGCGGTATGCGCGCTCGACGATCTGCCCTGCCTGTTCGAGGACGCACTGGACTGGGAGGCCGACGACCTGAGCCCGTACGACGCCGCGACGCTCGTGTGGTGCCTGTCGCGGCCGTCGCTGCGCGACATCGCCCTCGTGCAGTGGAGCGCGACCATGATCGCCGGCGACGAGGCGTTCGACGCACAGCTGCGGTGGGAGTCCGGCGAGGAGTATCCGACACACCTCGCGATGCGCATGTGGGGCGAAGGGGAGCAGCCCGACCCCGACCGTCTCGCACGAGCGCTGCAGGTCGTGAGGTTCGCGGCGGCTGCGGCACCGAGGGCGTCTCGTCCGGGACCGCTCGCGATGTGCGCGTGGCTGTCGTGGGCGCTCGGTCTCTCGACGCACGCCGACCTCTACGCCGAGCAGGCGTGCGCGATCGAGCCCGAGCACGGCCTCAGCGAGATCGTCCGGTCCTTCGTGCACGCCGGGCACCTGCCGGACTGGGCGTTCCGCCGAGCCGCGCGGTGAGCGCGCGTCTCGCTCAGCCGGTGCCGAACGTGTCGCCGGGAGGCCGGGCGACCGTTCTGCTACTTGACGAGCGGGAAGAGGATCGTCTCGCGGATCCCGAGACCGGTGATGGCCATGAGGAGGCGATCGATGCCCATGCCCATGCCGCCGGTGGGGGGCATGCCGTGCTCGAGCGCCCGCAGGAACTCCTCGTCGATGCGCATCGCCTCGAGGTCGCCGCGCGCGGCCAGCTTGGCCTGCTCGACGAAGCGCTCACGCTGGATGACCGGGTCGATGAGCTCCGAGTAGCCCGTCGCGAGCTCGAAGCCGCGCGTGTACAGGTCCCACTTCTCCACGACGCCCGCGATCGTGCGGTGCTCCCGCACGAGCGGGCTGGTGTCGATCGGGAAGTCCATGACGAACGTCGGGCGCGTGAGGCCCGGCTTCACGAAGTGCTCCCACAGCTCTTCGACGAGCTTGCCGTGCGTGGCGTGGGGCGGAAGGTCGACGCCCACCTCGTTCGCGAACGCGACGAGCTCGTCGAGCGACGTCTCGGGCGTGATCTCGCGACCGGACGCCTCCGAGAGCGAGCCGTACATCGGCAGGCGCTCCCACTGACCGCCGAGGTCGTACTCGGTGCCGTCCGCCCACGTGACCAGGGTCGAGCCGGTGACCGCGATCGCGGCGTTCTGGATGATCTCCTGGGTGAGGTCGGCGATCCCGTTGTAGTCGGTGTACGCCTGGTACGCCTCGATCATCACGAACTCGGGGCTGTGCGTGGAGTCGGCGCCCTCGTTGCGGAAGTTGCGGTTGATCTCGAAGACCCGCTCGATGCCGCCGACGACCGCGCGCTTCAGGAACAGCTCCGGCGCGATGCGCAGATACAGGTCGGTGTCGAACGCGTTCGAGTTCGTGATGAACGGGCGCGCCGATGCGCCACCGTGCTGCACCTGCAGCATCGGCGTCTCCACCTCCAGGAACCCGTGGTCCGCGAATGTCTGACGCACGCTCGCGTTGGCCTTCGCCCGCGCGACGACCGTCTGGCGCGCCCGGTCGCGCACGATGAGGTCGAGGAAGCGGCTGCGAACGCGGCTCTCCTCGCTGAGGTCGGCGTACATGTTCGGCAGGGGGAGCACTGCCTTGGCGGCGATCTGCCACGTCGACACCATGATCGACAGCTCGCCGCGACGGCTGGAGATGACCTCGCCCTCGACGAAGACATGGTCGCCGAGGTCGACGAGCTCCTTCCACTGCTGGAGCGACTCCTCACCCACGGCGGCGAGCGACACCATCGCCTGGATGCGGCTGCCGTCGCCGGACTGCAGCGTGGCGAAGCAGAGCTTGCCGGTGTTGCGGCTGAACACGACACGGCCGGCGACCGCGGCGGTCACACCGGTCTCAGCACCGGCCTCGAGGTCGCCGAAACGCTTGCGCAGCGCGGGGATCGTGTCGGTGACCGGAACGCTCACGGGGTAGGCGCCGCCCGAGGCATCCGTCCGCTCCGCCATGAGCCGCTCACGCTTGGCCAGACGGACGGCCTTCTGCTCGAAGATGTCCTCTTCGGTGGGTTCGGGCGTCTCGGCAGGCGTGTTCGCAGGCGTTTCGGTCATCGACGGGCTCCTCGCAAAAGTCGCCGCCAAGTCTATCTGCGCGGCCTCGCCGGTCCCTGCCCTCACGCTCAGGATCCTCGACGGTGAGACGGCGCCTCACCCTCGAGAACGTCGGATCAGGGGCCCTGCCTCGCGACGGGTCAGAGGGAGTCGCCGGATCCGGGGTGTTCGCGGGCGAAGCGAGTCAGGTAGGCGTAGTAGTCGGCGCCGACGAGGTTCAGAAGGGACTCCTGGGCATCGCCGTCGCCGGTAGCGGCGCCGTGGCACAGGTCGCCGAGCGCTTCCGCGGTGGAGAGGGTGCGCTGTGCGGCGTCGTCACGAACGTCGAGGACGAGCGAGGTGCGGACGTTCTCAGCGGTATCGCTGCGGAAGACGATGTCGAACGCTGCGAGGCTCGTCCCGTCGCGCGAGGTGGTACCGGTGAACGTCTGCGTACCGGTGGTGCGGGTGACGCCGATGACCCGTCGGCATGCGGCGAGGAGCTCGGAGTGGATCCAGCTCGTCTCCGGCTGCACGGTGGTCAGCGGATGGGTCTCATGCGGTGTGTCCCACATGGGTCCAGTCTCCCCGATTCACGCGGCCCCTGCGTTGGATCCTCAAGCGATGTAGATCTGCGCGTTGTCGATGAACCGGTGCCCGGCCACGCTCGCCGCGATGAGCGCGAGCGCCGGGCCTCGGTGGCCTTCGTCGACCGGGAGGAAGGACCCGGGGTCGACGACGCTGAGGTACTCCAGACGGATCCGCGGCTCGCCCATGAGGGTCGACTGCGCCGCGGCGATGCAGGCGTCCACGCCACGGTCGGCGTTCGACGCCGCAGCATCGAGAGCGGCCGGCAGCAGTCCGGCGGCGGCGAGGTCGCGGTCCTCCAGCATGCCGACGCGCGTCGAGACCGGCAGGCCGTCGTCGCCTCGCACCGTCTCGACCGTGGCCACCTCGACGTCGAAGCAGAGGTCCCGGATCATGCGACGCACGAGGAAGATGCGCTGCGGATCGCGCTCGCCGTACACCACGACGTCGGGCCGCACGAGATTGAGGAGCTTCGCCTCGACCGTGAGCAGCCCGTCGAAGTAGAACGGGCGCGCCCGGCCCTCGTAGCGCAGCCCGAGGTCGCCGGCGCTCACCTTCGTCGTGGCCGTGCCGTTCGGCAGCAGCTCGGCGGCGTCGGGCATGAAGACCACGTCGACGCCGAGCGATTCCAGCAGCTTCGCGTCCTCGTCGGGCGTGCGCGGGTACGCCGCGAACTCCGCCGTGGTGGCGAAGCGCAGCGGGTTCACGAAGACGGACACCACGACGATGTCTGCGACTTCGCGTGCGCGGTGGACGAGGTCGATGTGGCCGTCGTGGAGAGCGCCGATCGTCGAGATGAGCGCGATCCGGGTCCCCTGGGGAGCTGCGGCTCTGGCGTCGGCCAGCCGGGTGCGCAGCTCGTCGGCGGTGCTGATCATCCGTTGATCGTATCGGCGGGTTCGCCGGGATCCCCGGAACCCGCAGCGGCGAGCGCGTGGTCGACCGTGGTGTGCACGAGCCCGGAGAGGAACGCCGCAGGGTGGGGGACCCCGGCCTGGCTGAGCAGCCCGGCTGCCTGGCGCACGATCGATCGCGAGAACTCGGTCGCCGCCGAGATCGCCTCCGCGTATGTCGGGCGGTCGTCCTCGGCGACCACGACGGGCTCGCAGCCGAGCTCGACCGCGAGCGCCTGCGCGATCGGCAGCACCGGTCCGGGCGCCGTCACTGCCGCGTACCCCGTGGTCAGCGCCCGCAGGTCCATCGAGGTGCCCGCGAACACGATCGCGGGATGCACAGCGAGCGGGATGGCCCCCTGCGCCATGGCCGGCGCGAGCACCCCGGTGCCGTACGCGGCGTCGGTGTGCAGCACGAGCTGCCCCGGCTGCCAGGCACCCACCGCCGCGAGTCCCGAGACGAGCCCCTCGAGCTGGTCGTGCGGCACCGCGATCACGACCAGCTCGCTCCGCCGGATCACCTCCGTCGCCTCGAGCACCGGAACCCCGGGAAGGATCGCCTCGACGCGCTCGGGGTCGGAACCCTTCGTGATCCCGGTGATCGCGTGCCCCGCACCGGCGAGCGCCGCGCCGATCACGGGGCCGACGCGACCGGCGCCGATGATCCCGACGCCGAGGCGGCCGTCACGATTCATGCGCGCTCCCGTCGGAGGCGGTCCGCGCCGCCGGAGCCTCAGCCCCGGCCGCCGGAGCGTGAGCCCTGACCGCCGGAGCCTCAGCCCCGGCCGCCGGCTCAGCGGTCGATCCGGCGGGCGCTGCCGGCCCCTCGGGCTCGTCCGCCCGCTGGCCCCACGTATCCGTCGCACCCTGCCCGGCGACCGGCGCGGTCGCCAGATCCAGCTCGGCCTCCGCCCATCGGTGCGAGCGATCCCCGCCCGCCGCGTCGACGGTGGCCTGAGCGACGTCGTCGAACAGCCGCAGCGCCTCGTCACGATCGATCGCGGCGAGGTGCGCGTAGACCGGCCCGCTCACGACGTGGCCGCGCAGCGATGCGACGCGTGTCAGCCTGTCTAGCGGCCCCTGGTGCAGTCCGATGCTCTGCAGGCGGGCGAGCGGCAGGATCGCGAGCTTGCGCCACACGGCCCCGCGTCGCAGCAGCAGCACGTCGGGCGTGAGGCGGAAGCCGTTGCGCCGGTACGAGAACGGCCGGATCCACCACGCGCGCCGCGGCGAGTTCGTGAAGGAGTCACGATCCCGAGGCCCGAGCACGCCCTGCTCGACGATCAGCGGCCACTCGGTCTCGGCGACCTGCGGCTGCACCAGCCGCAGCACCCGCTCAACGTCAGCGGACGTGCCCACCGGCAGCACCGTCGTGAACTGGTCGGTGTTGGCATCGGTCGCACTGCGCCCGGTGAGCCGGTTGATGCGGATCATCCACCAGCCCGCGGGCCGCCACAGGATCGGCTGGGTCACCTCGACGGCATGGATGCGACCCGGCGGCACGATCTCGGTGATCGTCGTGAGCAGCCCGAACGTGATGCGCACGCCGTCGGGCGTCGGCGCGATCGAGTACCGCAGCGACCGCACGATCGAGCGCACCCAGTAGGCGCCGAAACCGATGATCGCGGGAACGAAGCCGAACAGCAGCCACGTCACGCCCTGTGAGACCCCGACGCCGATCGCGACGGCGGCGACCAGAAGCCCCACCGTCGACATGCTCACGAGATGGGATGCCACGAGCCGGCCGATCGGGATGTTGACGACCGAGTCCGGCACCGCGACCGGCAGTTCAGGTCCTTCGATGAGGCCGGTGAGCTCCCGGCCGACGGTCTGCCCGAGCGCGGCCACGCGGCCCGCCGGACGCGTCGGCGCGGCGTGGGACGCGGCATCCGCGAGTCTTCTGCCGGAGGCGAGCCGCAGGATGTCCGCGCGCACGGCTTCGGCGTTCGCGGTCGAGAGGTACTCCAGCTTGACGTTCGAGTCGGTCCCCGCGCCCACCACCTCTAGCTTGGCCATGCCGAGCAGCCGGGCGATCATCGGCCGCGTGAGGTTCACGCCCTGCACGCGGTCGAGCGGTGCGCGGCGCTGCGTGCGGAACAGGATGCCGCTGCGCACCTCGACGTCGTCGTCGGTGATCCGGAACGTGTGGAAGCGCCACGATGTGTAGAACACCGCGACGATCACGAGGAGCGCCGCGAGGACCGAGAGCAGCGCCAGGACGTAGAGGTTGTTGGCGACGATGAAGTCGACGGGGTCGCCGGCGCCCTCCCATTCGCGGACCTCGTCGCCGAGTTCGTCGCCGAGCTCGGGCGCGAGCCACGGCAGGAACAGGAACACCAGCCGGTCGCGCAGGTTCGCGATCACGATGCCGATGACGACGAGCAGGAACAGCCCGCCGCGCAGCAGCGGCGTGAGCGGGTGCAGGCGATGCCATTCGCCGTCGCTGAGGGGCGAGCGCACGAGCTCCTGCGGCGGAGCGTCGGGCGACGGAGTCGGATCTGTCATAGTCCCGTGCGCCGGCTCTCTGCGACCTCGATGAGATGGTCGCGCAGCGTCTCGGCAGTCTGCTGCTCGAGCCCGGGGATCACCACGCCCGTCGTCGCAGCGGCGGTGACGAACTTGAGCTGCGCGATGCCGAAGCCACGGTCGAGCGGGCCGTGCGTGATGTCGACGAGCTGCATCCGGCCGTACGGCACGGCGACGAAGCGCTGCCACAGGATCCCCCGGCGGAACACCAGGTCGTCGTCCCGCAGCTGATAGCCGATCGAGCGAGCCTGGCGAGGCAGGATCGCGAGCGTCCAGACCAGGATCACCGTGAGGATTCCGCCCGGGATCCAGGCCCACGTCTGGTGCATCAGCAGCGTGAGCACGAGCATCGCCGCGACGACGATCAGCAGGAACGAGCCGGTCGAGATGAACTGCACCCGCACGTACTTCGGCGAGATCTGGTGCCACACCCCCGACTCCAGCACGAGGCGGTTCTCGGAACGCGGTTCGGCCAGACTGGTGTAGCCTCCGGCCGCCGGGTCAGTGTCCGTGGATGCGGGGCTCGAGTCCGGGATCCCCGCCGGGGTGTTCGTCATCATCGTCCTTCCGGATGGTGCACAGATGCTCCGCGACGAGCGCGGCGGCCACGAGGAGGGCCCCGCAGATCGCGGTCGCGATCACCGTCGCCATCGAGCCTATCGACGGCACGACGGGTCGGGTCACGAGGAACAGCAGCAGCCCGAGCGCCACCCCGCCGATGGCCGCGCCGACGATGCTGGCCGCCTTCGCGAGCATCGCCACGCGGACGGCGCGGAACGGGTTCACCATCTTCGACGCCGAGCCGCGCGTCGCCTGCCGGATCGGCACCGCGAGCACGACGACCACAGCGCCGAGCATCACCAGCAGGATCGGAAGGGTGACCGCAGGCGTGAAGGTGGCACGCCCAGACGACGTCAGCACCTGGTCGAGGAGGAACCCCGCGGCGACGCCGAGGGCGGCGGCGACGAGGAGGATGCCGGCTCCGGTGTGCTTCATCGGTCCCCTCGGAGCTTCGCGAGCAGGGCATCGACCCGGCCGGCGCCCGGGAGCGTCGCCTCGGGATCGATCGAGAGCCACGGCCCCAGCACGAAGTCGCGCTCCGCGGCACGCGGATGCGGAAGGAGCAGATCGGGGTCGTCGCTGCGGAGGTCGCCGTAGGCGATGAGGTCGAGGTCGAGCGTGCGGTCGCCCCAGCGCTCACGGCGCTCCCGGCCGTGATGCGTCTCGATCGCGTGCAGATACGCGAGCAGCACCGACGGGGCCAGCCGCGTGGTGACGAGCGCGACGGCGTTGAGGTAAGACGGGGCCGAGGCATCCGGACCATCCGGCTTCACCGCGACCGACTCGACCGGCTCCGACGCGCGCACCGTGTCGACGAGCGGCAGGCGTCGCAGCGCCTCGATCGCCGCCGACATCGTCGCCGCGCGTTCGCCGAGATTCGCACCGAGTGCGACCACTGCAACCGCGGGGGCGCGGTCGGTGTGCGATGCGTCGCCCTGGAACCCCTGCGCCAGACGCCGGTTCATCGGGACCCCCGCGCGCGCTCGATCGTGACGGCGACGTCGGTGAACGAGAGCGGGATCGGCGCGTTCGGCTTGTGCACGGTCACGCGCACGCTGTCGACGAGCTCGGCCGTGAGCACCTGCTCGGCGATGCGGGCGGCCAGGGTCTCGAGCAGGTCGACCGGCTCGCCGCCGACGATCGCCGCGATCTGCTCGGCCAGCTCACCGTAGTGCACGGTGTCGGCCACGTCGTCGGTCTCCGCCGCCGGCCGCGTGTCGAGCCGCAGCGTGACGTCGACCACGAAGTCCTGCCCGACGCGACGCTCCTCGTCGTAGACGCCGTGGCGCCCGAAGACGCGGAGCCCCGTCAGAGTGATCTCGTCGGCGCCCAACGGCTCTCCCCTTCCCACGCCGTCGCGACGCGCAGCGCGTCACGGGTCGCGGCCACGTCGTGCACACGCACCGCCCATGCGCCCGCCTGCGCGGCGAGCACGCTGGTCACCGCGGTCGCGAGGTCGCGCCGGCGCTCGCTCACCTCGGACGGATCGCCGCCGGCCGCACCGAGCGTCTCGGCGAGGAACCGCTTGCGGCTCGTGCCGATGAGCACGCGATGCCCCATGGCGGCGATGCGCTCCGTGGCCCGCAGCGTCGCCCAGTTCTGCTCGCCCTTCTTGCCGAACCCGATGCCCGGGTCGACGATGACGCGTGACGGCGGGATGCCGGCAGCCGCCGCGGCATCGACACGACTGCTCAGCTCCGCCATCACCTCGGCCGCGACGTCGGCGTACTCGGCACGCGCGTACATGTCGGCCGACGGCCCGCGCCAGTGACCGAGGGCGATGTCGGCGCCGGATGCCGCGACCGCGGCGAGCAGGTCAGGGTCGGCGAGTCCGCCCGACACGTCGTTCACCAGGCGCGCGCCCGCCTCAACGGCGGCCGCCGCGGTGGAGGCGTTCATGGTGTCGATGCTGACGTAGGCGCCCGCCTCGGCGAGTGCCCGCACGACCGGCAGCACGCGCTCCTGCTCGACGCCCGGGGCGACACGCTCTGAGCCCGGCCGGGTCGACTCGCCGCCGACGTCGAGGATGTCCGCGCCCTGCTGACGGAGGGAGAGCCCGTGCGCGACCGCGGCGGCGGCATCCAGGAACCGGCCGCCGTCGCTGAAGGAGTCGGGCGTGACGTTCACGATGCCCATGACGAGCGTCATTCGCGGCTCCCGAGGAGCACAATCAGCTCGGCGCGTGCCGCCGGCTCGGCGAGCTCTCCGCGAGCGGCGATCGTGACGGTCGAGGCATCCGACTGTCGTCCTCCGCGCATCGTGACGCACTCGTGGGTGGCGTCCAGCACGACCAGCACGCCGCGGGTGTCGAGTGATCCGGCGATCGCGTCGGCGATCTGCTCGCCCAGCCGCTCCTGCACCTGCGGCCGCGACGAGAGGATGTCGACGACCTTCGGCAGGGCGCCGAGTCCGACGACCTGCTCGCCGGGAAGGTACGCGATGTGCGCATGTCCGCGGAAGGGCAGCAGGTGATGCTCGCAGATCGAGCGGAAGCGGATGTCGCGGACCATCACAGCACCGGACGGAAGCGTCTCGGGCGCGGGCCCGCGTGTCACCGAGATCGTGTGCGCGAGCGGGGCCGCGGCATCCTCGCCCACCCCGGCGAAGAACTCCGTGTACGCGTCGGCCACCCGCCCCGGGGTGAGCTTCAGCCCGGGGCGATCCGGGTCTTCCCCGATCGCCTCGAGCAGCTCGCGCACGAGCGCGGCGACGCGATCTCGGTCGACGGCCATGACGGGAGCCTATGCGGTCGCGGGGCGAGCCTGACCGGTCGGGCGACGCTTGGCGGCCTTCTCGGCCGAGGGCTGCTCCGCCTCGGTCTGGGCGGCGGCGCCGACCGGCTGCGGACGGGCGGGCACCTCGACGGGCGGGAGCACCGACACCGGGCGCTGCTCGCT
Organism: Microbacterium sp. NPDC056003; assembly: GCF_042274785.1. Taxonomy (NCBI): domain Bacteria; kingdom Bacillati; phylum Actinomycetota; class Actinomycetes; order Micrococcales; family Microbacteriaceae; genus Microbacterium; species Microbacterium sp. NPDC056003. Next base: position 1,021,080 of record NZ_JBHJXQ010000001.1, read on the forward strand.
CGACAGCCACTGCGGGCGCGGCGGGAGCCGCTTCACGTCGGTGAAGATCTCGGCGATCTCGAGATGATCGAGCGTCTCGTTCTCGAGCAGCGCGAGCGCGAGCCGGTCGAGGATCTCACGGTTCTCGTTGAGCACCTGGTACGCCTCGTTGTGCGCCTGCTCGATGAGCCCGCGCACCTGGGCGTCGACCCGCTCGGCGACGCGCTCCGAGAAGTCGCGGCCGTGACCCATGTCGCGGCCCATGAAGACCTCGCCCGACGACTGCCCGAGCTTGACCGGACCGACATCGGTCGTCATGCCGTACTCGGTGACCATCTTGCGCGCGATGTTCGTCGCCTTCTCGATGTCGTTCGAGGCACCGGTGGTGGGGTCGTGGAAGATGATCTCTTCGGCGACGCGGCCGCCCATCGCCCACGCGAGCTGGTCCTGCAGCTCGTTGCGGGTCACGGAGTACTTGTCGTCGAGCGGCATCACCATCGTGTAGCCCAGCGCCTTGCCGCGAGGGAGGATCGTGATCTTCGTGACGGGGTCGCTGTGGTTCATCGCCGCCGCGACGAGGGCGTGGCCGCCCTCGTGGTAGGCCGTGATGAGCTTCTCCTTGTCCTTCATCACGCGGGTGCGGCGCTGCGGACCGGCGATCACGCGGTCGATGGCCTCGTCGAGGGCGCGGTTGTCGATCAGCTGCGCGTTCGAGCGGGCGGTGAGCAGCGCGGCCTCGTTGAGGACGTTCGCCAGGTCTGCGCCGGTGAAGCCCGGCGTCTTGCGCGCGACGACCTCGAGGTCGACGCCGTCGGCGAGCGGCTTGCCGCGGCCGTGCACCTCGAGGATGCGCTGGCGGCCCTTGAGGTCGGGCGCGTCCACGCCGATCTGACGGTCGAAGCGGCCCGGACGCAGGAGGGCCGGGTCGAGGATGTCGGGACGGTTCGTCGCCGCGATCACGATGACGTTCGCCTTGGGGTCGAAGCCGTCCATCTCGACGAGCATCTGGTTGAGCGTCTGCTCGCGCTCGTCGTGACCGCCGCCCATGCCGGCGCCGCGGTGGCGACCGACGGCGTCGATCTCGTCGATGAAGATGATCGCCGGGGAGGTCTCCTTCGCCTGGTTGAAGAGGTCGCGCACGCGGCTGGCGCCGACGCCGACGAACATCTCGACGAAGTCCGAACCCGAGATCGAGTAGAACGGCACGCCCGCCTCGCCTGCGACGGCGCGGGCCAGCAGGGTCTTTCCGGTTCCGGGAGGGCCGTACAGCAGCACGCCCTTCGGGATGCGCGCGCCGACCGCCTGGAACTTGGCCGGATCCTTGAGGAAGTCCTTGATCTCCTCCAGCTCCTCGATCGCCTCGTCGGCGCCGGCGACGTCGCCGAACGTGACCTGCGGCATCTCCTTCGTCACGAGCTTCGCGCGCGACTTGCCGAACTGCATGACCTTGCTGCCGCCACCCTGCGCGCTCGAAAGCAGGAACCAGAACAGCAGGCCCAGGAGGAGGATCGGGAGCAGCAGCGAGAGGAACCCGTCGAACCAGGTCGCGCGCGGGACGGCGTCGTTGAACCCGTCCTTCGGGTCGGCCTCGTTGATGGCGCTGACGACCTCGTCCGCACGCGCCGAGACGTAGTAGAACTGCACGTCGCTCGCGCCCTCGTACTCGTCGGAGAGCTTCATGTCGACGCGCTGATCACCGTCGGTGTTCACCACCTCGGTCACGGTGCTGCCGCCGAGCAGCTCGAGGCCCTCCTGCGTGGAGATCTGCTTCGCGCCGTTCAGGCTGGAGATGAGCGAGAACCCCACAATGAGGAAGACGCCGATCAGCAGCACGTAGAACAGCGGATTGCGGGTGATCTTCTTGAAGTCCATGGTGCGGGCGCGCGCCCGATCCCTTTCGTCTGCGAACCGGCTGCGCGCCTACAGAATGGCGCGCGAAGCGGTGGGATCAGGGTATCGCGGGGTTCCTAGGCGCTGACTGTGCATTCGCCGACGGCGTAAGGCTCGGGAGGACCGCCCCCGGGTGTGCCCGTGTCGGCGCGAGCGCCGGGCTAGGAGTAGACGTGCGGGGCGAGCACCGCGACGTCGCGCAGGTTGCGGTACTTCTCGGCGTAGTCCAGTCCGTACCCGATGACGAACTCGTTCGGGATGTCGAAGCCGACGTACTTGCAGTCGACCTGCACCTTCGCGGCCTCGGGTTTGCGCAGCAGCGCGAAGACCTCGATCGAGGCGGCGCCGCGCGACTCGAAGTTCTCGAGCAGCCAGCTGAGGGTCAGACCGGAGTCGATGATGTCCTCGACGATCAGCACGTGCTTGTCGTGCAGATCGGTGTCGAGGTCCTTGCGGATCTGCACCACGCCGCTCGACTTCGTGCCGGCGCCGTACGACGAGACCGCCATCCAGTCCATCGGCACCGACGACGGCAGGTAGCGCGAGAAGTCCGCCATCACCATGACCGCGCCCTTGAGCACGCCGACGAGCAGCAGGTCCTTGCCTGCGTAGTCCTCGGCGACCCGGGCCGCGATCTCCTGGAGCTTCTCTCGGATCTGCTCCTCGGTGACGAGGATCTCGGTCAGTTCGCTCTGGATGTCGGCCGCGCGCATGCTCAGAGTCTAGGCGTCGCGGCGGGCCGTGAACTCGATCCGTCCGCCGACGCGGCGGGCGCGGCATCCGGGCAGATCTATCGGCCCCTGGCCGGACCAGTCCGTCACCAGCCGCGCCACCTCGAGCGTCTGGCCGCGGGTGAGGCTCTGGTGGAACTCGCTCGCCACGACGTGGCGGATGATCCGCCCCCGCAGCGCGGCGGGATTCGCGGCGAGCGCGGCGACGGAGACCGAGATGCCCGCCTCGGCGTGCTCGACGATGTCTTCGATCGTCTCGTCGATCATCTCGTCGAACGCTTCGGCGTCCTCGCGCAGCTGGGCGGCTGTGCGCGCGAGCGCTTCGGCGATGCCCGGGCCGAGCTCTGCCTCGAGCACCGGCAGCACCGTCTCGCGCACGCGCACCCGGGCGAACCTCGGGTCGGCGTTGTGCGGGTCCTCCCACGGCTCGATACCTTCGGCCGCGCATGCTGCCCGCGTCGTCGCGCGCCGCACCTCGAGCAGCGGCCGCAGCAGCACGACTCCGTCGAGCGTCCCGGCCGCCGGCATACCCTGCAGGCTGCCCCCGCCGGAACCGCGGGCGAGGCCGAGCAGCACGGTCTCTGCCTGGTCGTCGAGCGTATGACCGACGAGCACCGCCGCGGCGCCGGCCTCGCGCGCCGCGTCGCGGAGGGCCCGGTACCGCGCGTCCCGCGCCGCCGCCTCGGGTCCGCCCTCCCCGGCGACCTCGACGCGCACGACGCGGGCCTCGAGTCCGAGGGCCTCGGCCGCTGCCGCTGCGGCGGACGCGGCATCCGCTGACCCGTCCTGAAGTCCGTGGTCGACCGTCACCGCGACCGCTGCGAGCCCCAGCTTCGGCGCCTCGAACGCCGTGGCCGCGGCGAGCGCGAGCGAGTCGGCGCCGCCCGAGAGCGCGACGACGACGGCCGAGCCCGGCTCGAGGCCGGCCAGCGCGCGGCGCACCGCGAGCCGAACGGCGGCGACCGCCGGGTCGAGTCCGGGACGATGCTGTTCCACCCGCCCACCGTACCCAGGGTCCCCGGCCGCGCCGTACCCGGCTCAGGACCGGCGTGATGGCGCGGCCGGCGCCGCCGCACGATCACGGGGCCGACCGCCCGCCCCGTCCTCCGTCAGTTCTGGGTACGGTACGGAACGGCGCCGCAAGCGGCCGCGACTAGGCTTGTCGCGGCATCCCACCGTCTCTTCCGAAGGAGCACCATCATGGGCGCGTACGACGCCGTCATCGAGATCCCGCGCGGCAGCCGCGTGAAGTACGAGGTCGACCACGGTACCGGCCGGGTCTTCCTCGACCGCATCCTGTACACGCCGATGGGCTACCCCACGAACTACGGCTTCTTCGAGAACACCCTCGGCGAGGACGGCGACCCGCTCGATGTGCTGGTCATCCTCGACGTCGAGCTCTCGCCAGGCATCCTCGCGAGCGTCCGCCCGGTCGGCGTGCTGAAGATGAGCGACGAGGCCGGCGGCGACGACAAGGTCGTCGCGGTGCTCGCCAAGGACCCGCGCTGGGCGCACATCCAGGACGTCGGCGACATCCCCAAGTACCTCCAGAAGGAGATCGCGCACTTCTTCGAGCACTACAAGGACCTCGAGCCCAACAAGTGGGTCAAGGTCGACGAGTGGGCGGATGCCGCCGAGGCGGAGCGCCTCGTCAGCGAGGCCTTCGACCGCTTCAAGGCGCACGAGGGCGAGACCCGCACCCAGGGTGAGGGCGTCGCGCCGAGCACGCTCTGACGACGATCCACGAGGAGAGCGGATGCCGTCGCGGCATCCGCTCTTCGTCGTCACGGGGCGTCGTGGTCGTGGCTCACCTGTCGCAACACGCCGGCAGTCGCAGCGATTCGCGACAGGTGAGCGGATGCACGGCCGCAGCCTCGACCGTGCAGGCGACCGCCTCGCCGGACACGCCCCGCGGGAGGGTCAGACCGAGACGCCGCGGTCGCGCATGAAGTTGATCGGGTTGACCGGGTACCCGTTCACGTAGGTCTCGAAGTGCAGGTGGCAGCCGAACGAATTGCCGGTGTTGCCCTCGCTGGCGATGAGCTGTCCGGCGTTGACCCACTGGCCGGAGCGCACGAAGATACCACCGGGCCTGATGTGGCCGTAGCCGGTGCCGATGCCGCCGCCGTGATTGATGCGGATGTAGTTGCCGTAGCCGCCGTTGTAGCCCGCGTAGTCGACCGTGCCGGCGTGCGCGGCGTAGATGCCCGCGCCGCAGCCGGCGGCGAGGTCGACGCCGTAGTGGAAGCCGCTGGAGCAGTAGCCGCTCCCGCACTGGACGGTGCGCGACCCGTAGCCGGAGCTGCGCCAGCCGGACGAGGGCCGCGCCCAGCCGGACCCGACGACTGCGCCACCGCCGCCGCCTCCGCCGCCTCCGCCGCCACCGCCGCCCTGGTTCAGGCGCTCGGCTTCCTCGCGAGCACGGCGCGCCGCCTCTTCGGCGGCCTTGCGTCGGGCCTCCTCCGCGGCGCGGACGCCCGCCTGGTACTGGGCGACCGTCCGGGCGGTCGTGTCCTGGAGGGCGGCGAGCTGCGCTTCGAGCTGATCGCGGCGGGCGTTCTGCTCGTCGAGCGCCGCCTGGGCCTCGTCGGCCGCGCGCTGCGAGGCGACCATCTTCTGCTCGGCGACCTGCTGCAGGCGATCGCGCTCGGCGCGCTGGACCTCTGCCTGGTCACTGAGGCTCTGCGCCGAGTCGCGGGCGGTGATCGCGTCGGCGTACACGGCCTGATTGCGCTCGATGAGCTTGTCCATGGTGCCGAGCCGTGCGAGCAGATCGTCGGCGGAGGCCGCCGATCCCGAGAAGAAGAGCTCGAGGGAGGTGTCATCTCCGCCGTTGCGGTAGAGCTGGGCGGCGACGCGGCCGGCCTTGTTCGCGGCATCCAGTGCCAGCTGAGCCTGCTCGTCGGCTTGGGACTGCAACTGCTCGGCGCGGTGCGCCGCATCGAAGTACTCCTGCTGCGCGACGTAGAACTCGTCGGCGGCGGACTCCGCGATCGCACGCTTCGATGCGACGTCGTCGGCGAGCGCCTGGATGAGGTTCTTGATCTTGGTGACCTCGGCGGCCTTGGCCGCCTGGTTCGCCTTGGCGCGTTGCACGTCGTCCCACGAGGGGTACGAGGCGGCGAAGGCCGGGGCGACGAGCGGACCGCCGATCGCGCCGAGCGTCGCGACGGCGATGGCTCCGAGGCCGAGGGCGCCACGGCGACTCACGGCCGGCCAGAGCAGTCGGCGCTCACGCGGCGACGGGGCGCAGCCACACTCATCGAGGGCGTCGTCGGTCTCCACCCGATCCCCCTTCGTGACATCGTCGTGATTCACATTAGCAACATCAGTCACATGCGCAACCGGTTCGGCGGAACGCCCTCCAGCGCGCGGGAGGAGCACCACCCGCTCAGTGTCATCCGGGAGACCGCCGCACACAAGGGTGACACGCGCTCGATTGGCGCAATCGAGATCCATTGCGTATGCTTGACCCTCGGTAAGCGTGAGCCCCTCGGGTTCACCCGGCCCCATCGTTTAGCGGCCTAGGACGCCGCCCTTTCACGGCGGTAGCACGGGTTCGAATCCCGTTGGGGTCACATCCCGGGAACACACAACTTAACAAGCATGGCCCTGTAGCGCAGTTGGTTAGCGTGCCGCCCTGTCACGGCGGAGGTCGCGGGTTCAAGTCCCGTCAGGGTCGCTCCGAGCGACGGGCCCTTTTTCGAGAGGGCCTTTCGTCTAGGACGCGGCAGGTCTCGAATGAGATACCACCGTGCGGCTCTGTAGCTCAGTTGGTAGAGCGTTCGACTGAAAATCGAAAGGTCACCGGATCGATGCCGGTCGGAGCCACAAGGGTGATCGTTACAGTCACCCCAGGAACCCCCGCGTAGCTTCTACATCGCGGGGGTTTCGTCTCTCTCTGCACGAGAGCCGCGGTCTCCGGCCGAACCGGACAAGGCCCGCGCGATCGCCCCGGCGAGAGCCGCGACCCCGAACCTCAGGAATTGCTGAAGATCGCTCGATCAGCGTGTCCCCCATATGGGGGACAGGGTAGATTCAAACCACTGCGAATCCCGGGCAATCTGGGGAGATGGCTTCTGGGGAGCCGGCCCGGGAATTCGCGGTGCCAAGGGGGAGGCGTGGTCCTCGCAGCCACGGGTTTTTCCGCACAGCGATGCGGACGGCCTCCGGAGGAATTCCTCCGGAGGCCGATTTCTTTTGCGCTCAGTCGAGGGTGACGTCGACCTGGATCTCGGCCGCGAGCCGCTCGATCTCGGCGGCCACGGCCGCGATGTCCACATCGGCCGGGGCGGCGGCGACGACGGTGGCCTCGAACAGCCTCCCGCCCGCCATCGCCGCATCGCGCGTCTCAGTGCTCATCCGGTCGATGCTCACGCCGTGGGCGCTCAGCGCCGACGACAGCTCGCGCACGATGCCCGGGTGGTCGTTGCCCAGCACGTGCAGCACGAGATCCTGGTGCGGCCGGGGCGCAGCATCCGTCCCCGCCTGCACAGCGACGGTGTGGAGACCGTCCAGCCCCGCGAGCGCGGCGCGCAGGGCATCGGCGTTCTCGGCGGAGACGGACACCTCGACGATGCCTGCGAACGCCCCGGCGAGCTCGGCCAGCTGACTGTTCTCCCAGTTGCCGCCGTGCGCGGCGACGGCGTCGGCGACCGAGGCGACGATCCCGGAACGGTCGCTGCCGACCACGGTGAGCACGAGAGTTGTCATGGGCGACAGCGTAGCGACCGCCCCACGACAGAGTCAGACCCGCGGCTGCAGCTCGTCGGGCGCGGGGAAGGGAAGTCGGAACCGGTCGAGGTCGGCGCCGACAGCGGATGCCGCGCCGAACTCGTCGCCCACGACGGTGATGCCGCGGGCGCTCGCCTCCGAGATGCGCACCGGGCGCTCGGTGCCGTCGTGCAGGCGGAGCGTCCAGCGGTCGGCGAGATAGCCGATGCCCAGCGCCTCGAGCAGCTCCTCGGCCTCGAGCCAGTCGACGGGTTCAGCCGTCCGCTCGCGGCCCAGCAGGTCGAACACCCGGAAGCCCTCGCCATCGGCAGCCATCCACCCCAGCACCTCGCCGTCGGGCCGGCGGTGTTCGATCCAGTCGGTCGGCAGCACGGCCGCGAGCCTAGCAGCGGGTGAGCGCGGCACCCGCCTCGTAGACTGCACAGGACGAGCGGGGCGAGGAGGTGCTGGTGCGAGTAGTCCACGTCGTGTGCTCGACGGGCTTCGCGGGCGTGGAGCGGTACATCGTCACCGTGGCCGCAGGGCTTGCGAACCGAGGAGCGGAGGTGACGGTCGTCGGTGGAGGCCGGAGTCACATGGTGCCGGCTCTCGAGGGCACGGGCGTGGAATGGCTCCCCGGCGACGACATGCGCCAGGCTCTGAGGTCCCTGCGGGCCACCGGTCACGTCGACGTGCTGCACACGCACATGTCGCAAGCCGATCTCGTCGGCTGGATCGGCCGACGCGGCCGCAAGAGCACACGCCACGTGAGCACCCGCCACTTCGCGGGACCCCGTGGGACCGGAGCGTTCGCGCGCGCGGCGTTCGCGCCGATCGGCAGATCGCTCGATGCGGAGATCGCCATCTCGCGTTTCGTCGCCGAGCACGTCGAGCGCCCCGCACAGGTCGTCTACTCCGGCGTCGAGGATCAGCCCAACTCGACGGAGCGTGCGCCGTTCGTCCTCGCCGCGCAACGACTCGAGCCCGAGAAGCACACGGCTGAAGTCATCGAAGCGTGGGCGCTGTCCGATGGCCCCGCAGCCGGCTGGATGCTGCGCATCGCGGGGGATGGCTCCGAGTGGGATCGCCTCCACACGCTCGCCCACGAACGCGGAGTCGGCGACTCCGTCGAGTTCCTGGGCCACCGGACGGACATCCCCGACCTCCTCAGTCGCGCAGCCGTCGTGATCGCCCCCACGCCGCGAGAGGGACTGGGAATCCTCGTTCTCGAGTCGATGGCGCACGCCACCCCTGTCGTGGCCGCTGCCGGCGGCGGGCACCTCGAATCCGTGGGCGTCGCCCAGCCCGACCTGCTCTACCCACCCGGTGACGCGATGGCCGCCGCGCAGCTCCTGGACCGGCTCGTCGCCGACCCCGAGCTGCGCCTCACCTCCGGCGCCGCACTGCAGCGCCTGCAGCGTGAGCGCTTCACCATCGATGCCCAGATCGCGGGAGTCGAAGCCGTCTACGATCGGCTGCTCGCGTGACCCGGGACCTCGTCGTGCTCTCGCTCGAAGCCTGGGACGACGTGTGGCGTCGCAACCAGTACCTGATCGACGGCCTGCTGCGCGACGACCCGTCGCTGCGTGTGCTGTTCGTCGAGCCGTCGAACGATCTGCTCCACTCGGCGCTCTCCGGTCGCGGAGTCCGGCCCGGCCGCGGCCTTCGCCTTGCCGATCGCCACGCCGGGCGACTGCATCTCCTTCAGCCTGACAAGCTGCTCCCCCGCGTGGCGGGACCTCTCGCCGACGCGCTCCTGCGACGGAGCGTGCTCCGCACCGCACGCCGTCTGGGGATGCGTGCTCCGGTGCTCTGGATCAACGATCCGGGTTGGGCGGGACTGTCCGCCGCGACCGGATGGCCGACCGTCTACGACATGACGGACGACTGGCTGGCTGCGGACCGCCCCGCCCGGGAGCTGCGGCGCATCGCACGGAACGAGGGCCTGCTGATGGAGCGGAGCGCCGCCGTCGTGGTCTGCTCCGAAGGACTTCGCGACACTCGGCAGTCCCGACGGGAGGTCGTGCTCATCCCGAACGCCGTCGACGTCGTCCGCTACCGTGAGCCCACACCGCGCCCCGACGATCTTCCGGCGCGCGCGGCTCTCTACGTCGGGACCCAGCACGAGGACCGCCTCGACGTCGACCTCGTGATTCGGACAGCGGATGCCGCGGCATCCGTCGGCGGATCCGTCGTGCTCATCGGACCCTGCGCCCTCTCGGACGCCAACTCCTCACGGTTGGCCGCCCATCCGGCGGTGGCGATGCTCGGACCGCGACCCTTCGAGGCGGTGCCCTCGTACCTGCAGCACGCCGCCGCGCTGATCGTGCCGCACGTGGTCACCGGCTTCACCGACAGCCTCGACCCGATCAAGCTGTATGAATACCTCGCCGTCGGGCGACCGATCATCAGCACCCCGGTCGCCGGATTCCGATCGCTCAGCGCGGAGACCCTCACCATCGCGTCGGCCGACGGATTCCCCGGCGCGGTGATGACCGCGCTCCGCGAGCAGCGGCCGACGGCCGCCGTCTCGGGTGTCCCCGACTGGGCGGATCGGGTCGAGGCCTACGCCGAACTGCTCGAACCGCTCTGGAGCCGCTGAGGCCGAGTCAGTACGCGCCTTCGGCCTTGAACACCGTTCCGACGGTCTTGAGCAGGATCAGCATGTCACCGGTGACCGACCAGTTCTCGACGTAGCGCAGGTCCAGGCGAACGCTCTCCTCCCACGACAGGTGGGAACGCCCGCTGATCTGCCACGGTCCGGTGATGCCGGGCCGGATGTACAGCCGGCGGTAGGTGTCGTTCTCGTACAGGCTCGTCTCGCGCGGCAGCGGGGGGCGCGGTCCGACGATGCTCATGTCACCGAGCAGGACGTTCGCGAACTGAGGAAGCTCGTCGATGGAGAACTTCCGCAGGAACGTTCCGACGCGGGTGACCCGCGGGTCGCGCTTCAGCTTGAACAGCGGGCCGGAGCCCTCATTGAGCTCCGCCACGGTGTGGAGCATGTTCTCGGCGTCGACGTGCATGGAGCGGAACTTCAGCATCGGGAAGGTCTCGCCGTCACGACCGACGCGCGGCTGGACGAAGAAGACCGGCCCCTTGCTCTCGAGCTTGATGGCCAGTGCCACGAACGGAGTCACGATGGCGACGAACACCAGCGCGATCGAGGCGACGGCGATGTCGAACGCCCTCTTGGCGAGGTGGCGGCCACCTTCGAACGTCGGGATCTCGACCTGGATCAGCGGCAGTCCTTCGACGGGGCGAAGGGACATCCGCGGTCCTGCGACATCCACGAGCGGGCTGGACAGCGACAGTTCGGCTGCGGCGCCCTCCAGCTGCCAGGTCAGGCGCTTGATGTACCCGCGATCGCCTTCGGGGATGCTCGCCAGGATGACGGAATCGGCACCGAGTGACGCGGCGTGCGTCGCGACGTCGTCGACGGAACCGACCGAGACGTAACGCTGGCCGTCGACCATGATCTCGGTGTGCGGCTGATCGAGGATGACGCCCACCACCTTGTAGGCGTGAAGGCCGTCGGTCTGCAGGCTGTCGATGACGTACTCGACGTCGTAGCGGTTGCCGACGACCAATGCGCGCGAGACGAAGTGGCCCGCCACCCGCTGGCGCTGAAGCCAGCGGCGGGAAGTCCAGCGGGTGGCGAGGATTGCGGCAGTGCCGAGGGGCAGCGCGATGAGCAGCTGCGTGCGGATTCCCTGGGACTGCATGATGACGAAGGCGATGGCCGCGACACCGAACGCCATGCCGGTGGCGTGCAGGACGCGTCGATACTCGATGCCCTGACCGATCACGCGCGGTGAACGCGTCTGGAAGAGGGCCAGGAAGAGCAGCCAGACGGCGGCCGTCAGGACGAAGACGCGCCCGTACTGCCAGGGGGCGTCGGCCAGGTGGACCTGGGCGATGGCGGCGATCTGGATCCACGCCGCCACACCGGTCGAACCGATCACGACCGCGGTGTCGGTGAGGCGCAGACGCCAGCGATAGGCGCGCTCCCAGCGGTGCCTGTTCTCCAGGGTCGCGTTCGACGTCGGCGCGACGGCGGCCGACACTCTTGCGGTGGTCTGCGCGGGCGGCGCAGAAATCTGCACGGACGGCGTCGCCAAAGGACGGCGTGTCCCCAACAGCTGACGCTCGAAAGCGGTCGTCACGATGTGGCCCTCCCCAGGTGGGCACAAAAAGCCGCGCGACCCCCCGGCCGCACGTACTATCCCCAGTCACCCGCGATCCCACACCGCGAGCCAAGCACTCCTGCTGGTAGTGCTGTCAGACCCTCACCTTCCCAAGAGGAGGATCACCAGCAGAAGATACATAGCGCACTCTATCGGCATCCGGCCCTGGAGTGTGAGAGATATCTCACGATTTCTGCAGGATTCGCCACCGACGGGGCGTGATCCGCAGAATCGAGGGTCACTGCGACCACCGTCGCCCTGCGCGCGCCTGGCTAGCATGAGTTGATGCGCGTCGCCATGTCGTCCTATGCCTTCAACAACGAAGGAGGCATCGAGCGCGCGTCCTATGAACTGGCGCTCCGCATGGCGGACCGCATCGATCTGACTCTGGTGTCGGCGAAGATCGACCCTCTTCCCCAGCCCCCGCTGCGGTGGCACCAGGTGCCGATGGCACCCTCGCCCGGGTTCGCCATCCCCGTGACCTACTCGGCGGCGGCGAGCCGAAGCATCCGCTCCCTCGACGTCGACATCGTCCACAACCAGGGCGGCTGCGCGACCCGGGTGCAGGACGTCATCACCGCGCACAGCTGCCACCGGGCGTGGTGGGAGATGAAGTTCCGCAACGGCGAGGCGCTGCGCGCCATCGCCAACCCCTTCCATCACGCCGTGCTGCAGGTCGAGCAGCGCAACTACCGGCCCGGCAGGTTCCGCCGCGCGATCGCGGTGTCGCCGAGCGTCGCCCGCGAGCTGACGCAGTACTACGGCGCCGACCCCGACCGCATCACCGTGATCCCGAACGCCGTCGACGTGCGGCGGTTCCAGCCGGCTGACGCCCCGGCGATCCGCGCGAAGGTGCGTGCCCGCCACGGCTACGGCGACGACGACGTGGTGCTGCTGTTCGTCGGCAAGGAGTTCCGCCGCAAGGGACTGGCAGCCGTCATCGACGCGCTGCCCGTTCTGCCGCCGACCACGCGCCTGCTCGTGGTCGGCGGCGACGACCCCCGGCCGTTCCGCGCCCAGGCCGCCGCGCTGGGCGTGGGCGACCGGATCGTCTTCACGGGGCACTCGCCGGTCGTCGAAGAGTACTTCCAGGCGGGCGATGTCTTCGTGTTCCCGACGATCTACGAGGCGTTCGGTCTGGTCATGCTCGAGGCGGCGGCAGCGGGCCTTCCCGTCGTCGCCACCCCGCTCGGGGTCGCGGAGGAGATGATCGAGAACGGGCGCAACGGCGCACTGATCGAGCGCGACGGGGCATCGATCGCAGCGGCTGTCGCCCCGCTCGTCGCCGATCGCGACCTGCGCCGGCGCATGGGCGAGGAAGCGCGAGCGGATGCCTCGGCCTACACCTCGTGGGAAGCGGTGGCGCAGCGCACGCTCGACGTGTACGCCGAGGTCGCCGAGGAGAAGCTGCGCACCCGATCCGCCGCCTGAGCGGGCGGATCAGCCGATGCGGTCGGCGTACGCGACCGGACCCTCGACGAAGATCGCGCGGCGGCGTCTGGCGGCCTCGCGGGCGGAGCCTCGCCCCACCCACGCGCGTACCGTCGCCCCCGTGATGACACCCGCGCGGAACACGTGCCACCCCAGGGCTCCGAAATGCTTGCGCTGGTACTTCTCGTTGCTCGCGAAGAACAGCGCCTCGCGGCGGGTGCCGTCGCCGCCCGTGCCCGCGCCCACGTGCGTCGCGGTCACCGGCGCGACGGCGATGCCCCACCCGGCATCGCGCGCCCGCTTCTGCCAGTCGACCTCCTCGGCATAGAGGAAGAACTGCTCGTCGAACAGGCCGATCTGCGCGATCGCCTCGGCCCGCAGCAGCAGGACCGACCCGATCGCGAATCCCTTGGCCCGGTCGAACCGTCCGAGGCCGAGCGCGTCGATCCACGCCCGGACCGGGCTGGGGAACGGCCACCACACTCGCACGGTCTCGCCGCTGGATGGCTCGGTCTGGGTTGCGCCCACCGCCGCGAGCGAGGGCGTGGCATGGAGGGCCGCGTGCATCGCGGAGATGCCCTCCGCCGAGATGCGCGCGTCGGGGTTGAGGAGCAGCACGTCGTCGCCGGCGAGTCCCCGCTCGGCGAGAGACCTGAGGGCGACGTTCACCCCTGCGCCGAATCCGAGATTCGTTCCCGGGTCGATGTAGACGGCTCCGCGTCGCTCGGCGAGCGCGCGGGTCTCGGCGGCGGAGGAGTTGTCGACGATCGTCACGCCGAAGCCGGAGCCGATGCCTTCGAGGGCGCCCTCGAGCAGGTCGGGGTCGCCGTAGGCGATCGCGACGACCTGCGGGGGACGCCCGGCGCCGGCGTCGCGCCGGGGGGCGACGCTGCGATACAGGGCGGCGTGCTGCTCGGCGACCCGTTGCCACGTGAACTCGGTCGCGCGGGCGAGGCCCCGCTCGCGCAGGCCCGACCACCGGGACGGCTCGAGCGCTTCGTCGAGTCCGGCGGCAAGCGCCTCGGGGTCACCCGCCTCTACCAGCACGCCCGCGTCGGCGACCACGTCGGGGATCGCACCGGAGCGGCTGGCGACGACCGGCACTCCAGAGGCCATCGCCTCGACCGCGACCCGGCAGAACTGCTCGAGCCACCCCGGCCAGGGAATCGACGGCACGGCGATCGCATCGAGCCGCCGATAGCGGTCGGCGAGCTCGGCGCCCTGTGCGAACCCGAGGAACGTGACGCGGTCCGAGATGCCGAGGCGGGCGGCGAGCGCCACGAGCTCGGCGCGCTGGCTGCCGTCCCCGCTGATCTCGATGCGCCAGTGAGGACGGGATGCCGCAGCCTCGAGCAGGTGCGCGACGCCCTTGTACGGCTCGAGCCGGCCGATGTACCCGATGACGGGCTCGGGTCGCGGTGAGGACGTGTCGGCCGGGCTGAAGCGCTCGGTGTCGACACCGAGGGGGATGAGCTCGGCCGGCCCGCGAAGACCTTTGCGTCGGAGGATCTCGCCCGCCTCCCGATTGCACACGTAGGCACCTGCCGCGCCGCGGAGCGCGGCCGATTCGAACCACCGAAACGGGATCGAGTAGCGCTTCTCGATGTTCTGCGCCGAGTACAGCACGTACGGGGCCTTCAGCCGCAGAATCCGGCGCAGCAGGAGCACCTCGGCCGTGGCGAGCGAGAAGGGCTCCTCATGCAGGTCGATGAGGTCGGGCCGTCCGCGCAGCAGCCGCCAGATCGGACGGGGGTCGTAGAGGAAGGCGTTCGGGTGGGTGCCGATCGTGCGGGCGCCGACCACGAACGAGTCACCGTCCGCCGCGAGCGCGACGGTCTGCCCGCCCTCGTTCCAGCGCTCGGCCGAGACCAGTCGCACGTCCATGCCCCGCTGTCGCAGGCTTCGTTCCCGATCCCGCCACGCTGACACGACAGCGTGATGAGCGACGCGCAGCACCCTCATTCGGCCCCTCCCGGTCCGACTCTAGCCATCACGATCACGACAGGTACTTCTCGGCGACGTACTCCGCGATGGCCATCGAGGAGGTCGCCGCCGGCGAAGGAGCGTTGCGCAGCACGGTGACGGCGCCGACCTGGTCGACGGCGAAGTCGTCCAGCAGGCTTCCGTCGCGGCCCCATGCCTGTGCACGGACTCCGGCGGGGGCGCGATGCGAGAGGTCCGACATCTTCAGCTCCGGAACGAAGCGGCGGGCTTTCCGGTAGTAGAGCGCTTTGAGCAGCGATGCGGAGATCTCATCGACGCCCATGCGCCAGTGCTGACGGACGAGCGGCAGGGCACCCGGCCACCGGAGGGACTCCCAGGTGTCCTTCGGCGAGATTCGCAGCCATCCGTATCCCTCGCGGGCCAGCGCCGGCACCGCGTTGGGTCCGACGTGCACGCCGTCGTAGACGCCTCGGGTGAAGTGGACGCCGAGGAACGGGAAGCGCGGATCCGGCACGGGGTAGATCATGCCCCGCACGAGCTTGGCGCTCTCGGGTGTCATGTCCCAGTACTCGCCCCGCATCGGCAGGATCTTGGGGGCGGCATCGGCGCCGACGAAGCGCGCAACGACATCCGAGTGGAGCCCCGCACACACCACGACCCGCTCGAATCGGTCCTCGGTCGCCGCGGTGACCACGCGGACCCGCCCGTTCTCGGAGGTCATCGCGGTCACCTCGTGCGCGAGGAGGATGCGTCCGCCCGCCGCGCGCACGTCCTGGGCCATCGCCTCGGTGATCGCCGAGTAGTCGACGGCAGCCGTGCGCGGCGAGTGGACGGCCGCTATGCCGGCGACGTGGGGCTCGATCTCGCGAAGGCCTGCGGGGTCGTCGATGCGCGCAAGGTCGGGGACCCCGTTCTCGATGGAGCGCCGCTCGATCTCGGCGAGCGCGTGGAGCTCGGACTCGTCGACGGCAACGACGAGCTTGCCCACCTCCCGGAACGGCAAGCCCTTCTCCTTGCAGAATTCGCGGAGCTGCACCCTGCCCGCAGCGCACAGCATCGCCTTCAGCGATCCGGGCTTGTAGTAGAGCCCGGCGTGGACGACGCCTGAGTTCCGTCCTGTCTGGTGCTGGGCCAGCCGGGACTCCTTCTCGAAGACCGTCACCTCGCTGCCGCGGCCGGCGAGCAGTCGCGCGAGCGCGATCCCCACGATGCCGCCCCCGACGACACCGACGCGCTCTGTCACCGGTCGAACTCCCTCATCCTCGCCGGATTCCCGCCTCGACGGACACGGGCCCGCGCCCTTCCCCTGTCAGCCTAGCGACGCCCCGGTGAGCGCGGTCGCGCACAGCCGCGGCTGACGGAGAAGAAAGGAGGGGCTACAGTATCAGCATCCACCTGCGGTCGGCGCCAGCCGATCCCCCAAGCCGCATGGGAAGGCCCCCAACTCTACGAAGGGATCGCCCGATGCGGACGCAATCCGAACTCTCCTCCCCGAGGAGGGCACGCTCGTTCATCCTGCCTGCGGTCGTGTCCGCCGTGGTGCTCATACCAAACCTCGTGGTGATCGCTCTCGGCGTCGAGGACTTCCCGTTCACGACCGCGCCCATGTTCGCCCACTACGTCGGGCCCGACTCCGAGCTGTACGCGCTGCGCCTCGAGGTCGTCAAAGACGGCACGGCCGAGCCCTTTCCGATCGAGGAGACGAATCTCAACCCGATCGAGTTCCAGCGGCAGCTGGCATCGTGGTACTACCGGCCCCTCGCAGACAATGCGCCGTTCCGTGACCTGAGCGGCGAGGCATCGAGTCCCGAGGGCTTCACGTCGGTGATGTCCGGGTACTTCGGCGCGTTGACGAGCTTTCTGCGTGACCAGCGCGGAATCGAGTACGACTCCGTCGGCCTGTATGTCGACATCGTGGACAGCTCGGGCACCCTGATCGAATCCAAGCCCGTGGGGACATACGACACATCCACCCAGACGTACACGCAGACGTACGAGGTGTCGCGATGACGACTGAGACGCCGGCACCGGAGACACGACTGACGCGAGCCCTCTCCCTGGTGTGGATCGGTCGGCTGAGCTGGATGCGGATCGCGCTCGCCCTCGCCTTCGGGGAGCGCACACTCGCCCTGATCGGAACCTGGCACGTCGGCGTCCCGCGCAACGGCGGCCACGGCTGGGTGATGAGCGTCGTCCCCGAGTCGGTGACCCAGCTCCTTGTGAGCCATCCGAATCGCGTGGCGGCGGTCGTCGTCGTCCTCATCGTGCTGAGCGTCATCGGGCTGGGGACACGCCCCGCGCTGTTCCTGCTGGTGCTCATCGGCCTTATCGCGCGCGCGATGTCGTGGAACAACGGGATCTTCGACCACGAGTCCTCGCTCACCACGCAGGTGCTGTTCGTGCTCGTGTTCGCTCCCGGCACCAACTCGGTCTCGGTGGAGCACCTCATCCGGTGGTGGCGGGGTGGACGGAGGGATCTCCTGGCGTCGCTGACGACCCCGTATCGGCAATGGGGCGTGTACCTCATCCTGGCGCTCCTCGCCGTCACCTACACGGCATCCGGGCTGTCGAAGCTCCGCTTCGGCGGACTTCAATGGCTCAACGGCGAGACGCTCGGGTTCTACCTGCGAGGCGTCACGGCCACAGAGACCGTGTACTCGGTCGGCGGAGGCCCGCCCACGTGGCGCGACGACCTCGGGCTTCAGATGTACACCTTCGCCAACCCGAGGTTCGGTCACTACGAGCCGGCGGTCCTGGCCAACCTGGTCGACTGGATGGCGCACACGCCGGCCGTTTCAGCGGCGTTCTCCATCGCAACCGTCCTGCTGGAGTTGGCCGGCTTCCTGCTCTTCGTGCCGAGGCTGCGCAGCGCCCTGCTCGTCGGATACATCTGCATGCACTCCACGATCGGCTTCCTCATGGGCCTGCCGTTCTACGAATACCAGATCGTCTGCCTCCTCCTCATCGAGTGGGAGCGGATCATTCCCTTCCTCACGCGACTCGCGCAGAGAAGGCGAGCCACCGATCACCCCGACGCCGAACCTGCGCCCTCGCGTGCTCCACTCGACGAGGCGGGAGCTCCTCGCCCGTGAGAGGACGCAGGGATGGATGACGCGGTCGTCATCGGCAGCGGCCCCAACGGAATGGCCGCTGCCGTCACCCTGGCCCGCGCGGGGCTGAGCGTGCGCGTGCTCGAGAAGGAGGACTCCATCGGGGGAGCTGCGCGCACCCTTCCGCTCACGCTGAGTGGGTTCCGGCATGATGTCGGAGCGGCGATCCACCCGCTCGCGCTGGCCTCGCCGTTCTTCCGTGCTTTCGAACTCGACCGCCGAATCCAGCTCACCGTCCCCGACGTCTCATATGCGCAGCCGCTGGCGGGAGCGGCCGGCGCAACCGCTTACCGCTCGCTCGGACGCACAGCCGCTGAGCTCGGCCGGGACGGATCCGCCTGGGCGCGCCTGTTCGGTCCTCTGGTTCACCACATCGACTCCGTGACCGATTTCACCGCAAACCAGATGCTGCGACTGCCCAGATCGCCGGTCACCGCCGCTCGTTTCGGTCTGCGCGCGCTCGAGCAGGGGAGTCCACTCTGGAACGTCCGCTTTCGTGAAGCCCGTGCGCCGGCCCTGCTCACGGGCGTCATCGGTCACAGCATCGGCCGTATCCCCAGCCTGGCGTCTGCCGCCGTCGGCCTCGTGCTCGCCGCGCACGGGCATGCCCGGGGATGGCCGGTACCGATCGGCGGCTCCCAGGCGATCATCGACGCCATGGCCGACGACCTCGTGGCGCACGGCGGCGTCATCGAGACCGGGGTGGAGGTAACAGATCTGCGAGAACTGGCAGGGGCCCGCATCGTCATCGCCGACACATCGGCGCGCGCACTGGCCCGGATCGGCCGATCGGTCCTGCCCCGCCGATATGCGCGCCGGCTCGACCGATTGAAGTACGGCGACGGGGTCGCGAAGGTCGACTTCGCACTCTCGGGACCCGTGCCGTGGGCGTACGAACCCGCTCGGCGAAGTCCCACCGTGCACCTGGGCGGCACGCGACGGGAGATCCGGGCAGCCGAAGCCGCCGTAGCATCGGGAGTCACGGCCGAAGCCCCCTACGTGCTGGTCAGCCAGCCCACGATCGTCGATCCCAGCCGGGCGCCCGCCGGGCGCCACGTGCTCTGGGCATACATACACGTACCGCACGGTTCGGCACACGATCCGACCGCCGACGTCATGCGGATGGTCGAGTCGGCAGCGCCCGGCTTTCGCGACCTCGTGCTCGCCAGCAACGCGTACACGGCGCATCAGCTCGAACGGCTGGACCCGAACCTGGTGGGGGGTGACATCTCCGCCGGCGCCATCACCCTGCCCCAGCTGATCGCGCGTCCCCGCCTCTCGCCTCATCCGTGGCGCACACCCGTTCGCGGTGTCTACCTCGGCTCGTCGTCCACTCCGCCGGCGAGCGGTGTGCACGGGCTGAGCGGGTTCTATGCCGCGCGACTCGCCTTGCGCGACATCTGCGACCTCGCGACGCCCGATCTACGGCTCCGATGACCTCTCCGCGGTCTTGACTGCCGGCGGCGTCTGCGTCCCGGCCTCGGCGGGCTTCCCGGCATCCGCCGGCTCGGTGCCGGAGTCGGATGTGCTTGGTCGCCGCCGCGGAAGATGCAGCCACAGCGGCTGCTCGTAGAGGAACACCGCCCGTCTGGTCAGTCGATGGATCACGAGGGCGACGGTGATGGTGAAAGCGGTGAGCAGCGGTACAAGGAATGGCTCGATCACCGACGGGATGCCCGCGAGCGACGCAATCAGGAGCCAGCCTGCGGCGAGCGGGTACCACTGAAGCAGATACACGTAGAGTGTGCGCGATCCTAGCCAGAACAGCCAGTCGAATGCTGCCCACCGGGCGAGGAGGATGGCCACGCTGCAGCCCGCGACGACTGCGAGAACGCTCAGCAGGAACCAGACGGCCAGATGCTGCGCGGACCCGGATTCGGTCCCGAGCCACCCCAGCTTGCGGACGGCGAGGACCAGCGCAGCGTACACGGCGGGAGCGATCAAGGTGTGCCACGCACGCAGCCGCGGCGCGAGCTGGCGCAGTCGCGGGCCGAACTCGACCGCCAGCAGGAAGAAGAAGAAGTACTTCCCGACTTTGCCCCACGAGCTGGCGGGGTCGACGATGAGCCCCGACTCGCAGAGCATCGTGAGGACGAAGGCCAGCCCGAGCTGCACGACAAGGGGCAGCTTCCTCACGAACCATCCGACGAAGAAGTACAAGGCGATGGCGAAGATGAACCACGTCGCGCCGTTGGGCCCGCCGGCGTCCAGCAGCAGATCGGTGGCCTGCGACGGCAGGTCAACGGCGTGGAACACGCCCCACACGATGAGGACACCGGTCAGGATCGACCAGAGCACGTAGAGCCACGTGAACTTCAGGACCCGCAGATCGACGACGTCGCGCAAACGCATCGATAGCACCCGAGAGGCGAAGATCCCCGCCGTGAAGAAGAACAACGGCATCCGGAACGACTCGAGGACGACCGACCAGTCGCCCCAGCGCCAGGTGTGCGCGTCAGTGACCACCGGAAAGGTCGCATGGAGGAAGACGACCAAGATGATCGCGATCCCCTTCGCGATGTCGATCCAACGCTCGCGCGGCTTGTCTGAGGGCATGCGTAGACCCCCGCTCCCCATCTGCAGATCCCCAGTCGCGGGCGAGGCCCGAGACTCTGCGCTGGGCAGTCTACCCCCGAACAGCCGGATGCCGACAGGGAATCATTTCGAGCGGATGCCGGCCTCGACGACCACCGGTCCGCGACGGAACAGCGCCATCCGCGCCCTCGCGGCGCGGCCCCGCTCACCGCGGAAGACGAGAACGCGCGGAAGCCCGCCGATGACGATCGACCACCGGCTGAGCTGCCAGCCGAGCCAGCCGTGGTGCTTGCGAAGAAATCGCTCGAGCCCTGCCTGCAGGAATACCTCACGGCGGTCGAGGTCAGTGCTCGTGCCCGCACCCACGTGCATCGCGGTGACGTCCTCGACCGCGATGTTGCGCCACCCTGCCCTCATTGCCCGGTACTGCCAGTCCGCCTCTTCGGCATAAAGGAAGAAGTCCTCGTCGAATCCGCCGACGGCCTCGAGCGCTGCGGCATTCATCAGCAGCACCGAGCCGATCACGTACCGCGGCTCGCTCTTCACGAGACGGCCCAGCTTCACCGCGTCGGCCAGAAACTGCGCCGGCTTCGGGTACGGCCAGGTGACCTGTTGGTGACTGCCGTCGGCATAGACCTGCGCCGGGCCGACCGTCGCTATCATCGGCTGCGCGTGAAGGGCCTGGTGCAGACGGGAGATCACCTCGGGGCTGACGACGGCATCGGGGTTGAGCAGCAGCACATCGGAACCGGGCAGGCGCCGACGGGCCAGCGCGTGGTTGACGCCGCCGCCGAATCCGAGGTTGGCCCCGGTGTCCCAGTAGGCCGCACCGGCTTCGCGAGCGATCCGTTCGATCTCGGGCATCGAGGAGTTGTCCACCACCGTCACCGCGAAGTCGCGGAGGGGGGCGAGCGCCTCGCGGATCAGGTCGGGCGCGCCGTAGGCGACGACGACGATCTCGACTCCGGCTTCGAGCCCGTCGACCATCGCATCCCCCATCGCGCACGGCGCCTCCCTGGCCTGCGCGGTCCAGCCTAGGGGAGCGCGCGCCCCACGCCCCCCATCCCCCATGATGGAATCAGCGTCCAGGGACGCGGTGGGCTGAGGGAGGGGAGCGAGAGATGGCTTCGCCCGATCGGCCTGCCGCAAGCGTCATCATCCCCGCCTACAACGCCGCCGACTTCCTCGCTCAGCAGCTCGGTGCGCTCTCCGACCAGCACGACGCGCCGTCTTTCGAGGTTCTGGTGTGCGACAACGGCTCCACCGACGGAACCCCCGCGATCGTGCAGGACTTCGCGCCCAGACTCGCGGGGCTGAGACTGGTCGACGCGTCGGCGCGCCGTGGCGCGTCGGCTGCGCGGAACATCGGGGCGGATGCCGCAGAGAGCTCCCGGCTCCTGTTCTGCGACGCCGACGACGTCGTCGGGCAGACGTGGGTGCGCTCGCTGTACGACGCGCTGGGCGCCGCGGTGTTCGTCGCCGGCGCCGTCGAACACAGACTGCTCAATCCGGGGCGGGAGTGGGACTTCGGCTGGAACGAGCCTCTGTTCTCCGATCCGGGACTGCCGCAGTTCCCCGCCTGCGGCTCGGGCAACATGGGAGTACGCCGCGAGGTCTTCGATGAAGTCGGCGGCTTCGACGAATCGCTCCGTGCGGGCGAGGATCTCGACTTCTCCTGGCGCGTGCAGCTGGCCGGGCATCAGCTTGTCGGCGTCCCGTCGGCGATCATCCACTACCGCAAGCGGGGAGGGCTGCGCGCGGCAGCTCGCCAGGGCCGCGCCAAGGGCGAGGGCACCCGGATTCTCGCCGAGAGGTTCGCGCTCGTGCGTGAGGCGTACGCGCACGAAGCCCGTCCGGCTGCCGCCGGCGCGTCCGTGACCGATCCCATGCCTGTCCCTTCGGCCGACGCGAGACGGCCCCGCTGGGCGGCCGCGGCGGACCGGCTTCGGAGGGTGCCGCGCAAGGTGGCCGAGATCGCGCGAAACCCGGCCGCGATCACTCCTTACGTGGCCGGGCTCGCGTTCGCGTGGGGATACCGCACCGCACGAGTCGACCATGTGACGCACGTATCGGTCCCCGACCCGCTTCCGCCGGCGGCGCGCATCCTCTGACCGGCCGCCGAGGTGCGCGCGAGCCTCGCGCTACGATCACCGGGTGACACCTGACGATCCTCCCGGCGGTGCTGTTCCGGCTGTCAGTGTCATCATCCCGGCGTACAACGCCTCTGCGACCATCGGCCGGCAGTTGGCGGCGCTGTCGCGCCAGAGGGTCGACGCCGCCTGGGAAGTGATCGTCAGCGACAACGGCTCGACCGACCGCACCGCCGATATCGCCCGCGAGTGGGCCGATCGACTGCCGTTGCGCGTCGTCGACGCGTCAGAGCGACGCGGCCCCGCTGCGGCACGGAATGCGGGCGCGGATGCCGCCCGCGCGCCCCTCTTCGCCTTCTGCGACGCCGACGACGAGGTGACCGATGAGTGGCTCGCCCATCTGCTCCGCGCGCTCGCGGAGGCTGAGGTCGTCGTCGCGTGCGCGCGCGTCGAGTCGCCGTACTCTACGCCCGAACGCCCCCTCTACGACCTCGTGACGACACTGCGGATGCCCTTCCTTCCCGAGCTGGCGTTCGGGAGCAGCTCGCGGCTCGCTCTGCGCGCCGGAGCGTTCGCCGCCGTCGGGGGCTTCGACGAGTCGCTGCGCACCGGTGAAGACGTCGACCTGTCGTGGCGGCTGCAGCTCGCCGGCTATCACCTCAACGAATCCCCCGACGCGCTCATCGTCCATCATCATCGGGACGGCTTCGCTGCGACGGTGCGTCAGTTCGCCGGCTACCAGCGCGGAAGGCGCCAATTGCGGCACCGCTACGCCCGTGTGATCGAGGAGTTCGACACCGCGCGCGGGAGCGCACCTGCGGCCGGCTGGGAAACGGGAGTGGTGAGCGCGGTCCAGCCTGCCGTGCAGCCGCCCCCCTCCCGCATGGGGCGCGTGATGCTCTATCTGAGAGACGGTCAGGAGCGCAGTCAGTTCGCGCGCCGTACGGTGCGATCGCTGCGCCTTCGCGCCGCCGTCTCACTCGGTCTCTTCCTCGGGCGGGTTGTCGGCCGGGTGGACACATCGGAGCCGCAGGTGGAGGCATCCCTCGCCCGTCGCTATCTCGAGCGGGAGCGGCCGTTCGCGGCGCCCGCGGAGTAGTCATCTGGCGGGCAGGCGCCAGGTCCACTCCTCCCAGCGGTCGTACCGACCGCGCAGAAGCGCGTCGAACACCCGCGGCGAGTCGACGCGCGTGACGAACGTGCGGGCGACCGTCCCCGGCACCCGCGTCTGTTCCGCCTGCGCGTAGATGACGTCGTAGCCCAGTTCCTGCGCGGCCTGGTGGGCGTCGGCGGGCCAGTTGCGCGACTGCCCCCAGGGGATGGCGAAGCTGGTGGTGCGAATGCCGGTGCGCTTCGCGATGAGTTCCTCCGCGTCGCCGATCTCGTGCAGCGCGCGCTCCTTGTCGATGCGCGAGAAGTCGGGGTGTGTGGCGGAGTGGTTTCCGATGTCTGCTCCGAGCTCGGCGAGACGGCTCACGTCGGCCCAGCTCAACGCATCGCCCCCGAGACCGTCCTCCGACCAGCCCGAGACCACGAAGACCGAAAAGGGGATGCCGTAGGAAGCGAGGATGGGAGCGGCTGTCGTGAGGATGCTGCGAGGACCGTCGTCGAACGTGATGCTGAGATCGCGAGGCCCCCCGCCCGTGCGCGCCAGCTGGGCGGCCGGAACGAAACGGTAACCCGCATCGAGCGCAGACTCGATCTGGCGGTGGAAGCGACGCACGCCCACGTCGTTGATGCCCCACCGCGGCTGTCCGACCGAGTGATAACACAGGATGCGGCCGCCCGCGCGAGGGGTGTCCCGGCCGAAGCTCGCCAGGGTGTGTCGATCGATGAGGAGTCGCGCGGCCTCCACGCCGCCCTTCGCAGCCGCCGCGCCGGCCGCGAGGCGGGCGCGGATCCCCAGTCCGAATCGGATCTCCACCGTCGCACTCTAACCGAGCCGGCTGGGGTGGCCCGGCGCCCCCTACTATGGACCTGCTCGGCTACGGACCTGTTCGGCGGGGCCGAGCCGACGGTGGGGACGCCGGCTCGGATCGCGGGTCGGTCGCCACGTCCTGTCGCGGAGGGAACCACGCACGATGAGGAAAGCCGATCCTGTCGCACTGAACACGACGCCCACCGTGAGCGTCGTGATCCCTTGCTACAACTACGCGCACTACCTGCCGATCGCCGTCGAGAGCGTCAGCACACAGGAGGGCGTCGAAGTCGACGTCATCATCATCGACGACTGCTCGACCGACGACAGCCTGAAGGTGGCGGAGGAGCTGGCCGGCCGCTACCCGCACGTGCGGGTGGTTCACAATGAGAAGAATCTCGGACTGATCGGCACGGCCAACAAAGGCCTCGCGATGGTGACCGGCACGTATGCGCTGCTCATCTCGGCCGACGACGCGCTGGCTCCCGGCGCGCTGTCGCGTGCGGCGGCGCTCATGGAAGCCCACCCGGACGTGGGGCTGACGTACGGCCCGGTGGTGTACTCGACAGGTCCAGACCTGCCGACAGACCTGCCTGCCCCGGCCAGTCACTGGGTGATCTGGGAGGGTACGGCGTGGGCGGAGCGGATCTTCCGCAACGGTGCGAATCAGATCTACTCGCCCGAGGCGGTCGTGCGCACGTCGACGATGCGCGAGGTGGGCGACTACGACCCAGCAGTGCCGTTCACCTCCGACCTGCAGATGTGGCTGCGGTTCGCCGCGCAGACGAACATCGGGTTCGTCGCCGGGACCACCCAGGCCTACTACCGCGTGCACGGGTCCAACATGTCGATGACACAGGGCGGGATGGTCGGCGACCGCAGAGAGCTCAGCGAGCTGCGACATCGCATGGCGGCGTTCGAGACTGCGTCCAGGGAGTTCCCTCGCGGAGCGCGGTACCTGAGCGCGGCGCGGCGGGCCGTCGCGAAGTACACGCTCATGCTGGCCCGGATCGCACGGGACGCGCCTGCAGACCCCGACTTCGTCGACGAGCTCGTCGCCTTCGCCGCCGAGCTCGACCCCGCAGCGCGTCGCCGAGCGGCGTGGGCGGCCTCGCGCACACGGCGGGTGCTCGCGCAGACGCTTGCCCGCACCGGCGTGCGCAGGATCGTCGTGGCGCCCCGGGTGCGGCAGACCGACCGAAGCAAGGCCGCGAACGAGGATACCGGGGTCTACTGACCACGCGGTGGCCCAGTCAGGATGGCTGACGGCGACTGCTAGCTTGGTCTTCGAACCTGAACTGCCGTGTAGAGAGTGGGGGCCGCGGTGGGTGCAGTGGAGCGTGCGAGCTTGTTGGCGGAATCGCTGAGGGCTCGGTGGCGAGGGTTGCAGGTTGTCGTCGAGAAGCGCCCGAGTGGGGAGTTCTCGCGCGCTCTGGAGCACCTCGTGCCGGCCGACGACGACCTCGCCCGGTTCGTCCACATGACCCTCGCTCAGCCGACGGATGTTCCCAAGCGCAACGTCGTCGTCCTGCACCGTGGTGAGCCGGTCATCGCGACGACGTTGCGTCTGCGACAGGATCGTTGGGAGCTCGCGAGCACGACCGCGGCCCCCACGTTCGCCATCCCCCACCGGGAAGGGATGCTCGAGCCTGCCCTGTCGGCACTGGGTCTCCCCATCCTCATCATCGACCACGTCGGTGATGCGAAGGACGACTTCCCTCGGCAGAAGCTCCACCCGTTCGATTCCTACGTGGCACCGCTGCAAGGCTTCGACTTCGACGCGTACTGGCGTTCGACCCGGTTGCGCGAAGACATCCGCCGCGCCGAGCGGAAGGCCTCGGACCTTCAGGTCGTGCAGGACGACGCCGAGGTCGTGAAGTGGTCGATCGACACCTGGGAAGGCCGTTGGACCGACCACCCCAACGAAGAGGCCGGCGCCGCCGCGGATCTGAGAGCGGTCTGGCCGGAGCTTCTTCGGCGAGGGCGGCTCATGTCGACCGCTCTCGTCACCGCCGACGGCGCGCCCGTCGCGTCGAACGTCAACCTCGTCGACGGCGACACGCTCGTCGGTCTGATCACCGCCCGCGACATGAGCGTCCAGGGAGTCGGATCGATCGGCACGCTCGTGGCGGTCGAGTGCTTCGACGCGGCGCGCAGGGCCGGGCTGGCAAAGGTGGACATCGGCGGCTTTCACGACCATTACAAGCGCCGTCTCGCCCCCGCCGGGCGCACGGCGTACAACGTCGAGATCGAACCGCGCCTCGTCGCCGCGGACACCGTCGCCCAGGCCGAGCGCGCCGCGCGCGCGCTGAAGCGTCGCGGACGCCGGCTCGCCGCATCCGTCCTCGGGCGGCGCGCGGACTAGTCGCAGAGCCCGGAACGGGCTGTCAGAGCAGCGAACGCAGGGTGTGGACGACGTACTCCTGGTCGTCGGCGGTGATGCCCGGATACATCGGCAGACTGACGATCTCGGTCGCGAAGCGTTCGGCCTGTGGGTATCGGCCCTCGCCCTGGCCGAGGAACCCGAAGGCAGGCAAGAGATGGATAGGCTTCGGGTAGTGGATGCCGACGCCGACGCCGGCCTCGGCCATACCGGCGAGCACTCGGTCGCGGTCGGAGACCCGTACGACATACAGGTGATAGACGTGCTCGTTGCCATCGGCGACGAGCGGCAGCCGAACACGCTCGTCGCCTCCGAGCAGGTCGCCGTAGCGCGCGGCGGCGTCTCGGCGCAGTTGATTCCACTCGTCGAGGTGCTCGAGCTTCGCCGACAGCACGGCCGCCTGGATGCCGTCGAGCCGCGAGTTGCGGCCGACGACGCTGTGCTCATAGCGCGCAATGCCGCCGTGGTTACGCAGCTTGCGGATGGCGTCGGCGAGGTCGACGTCGTCGGTCATCACCGCTCCCGCGTCCCCGAATGCGCCGAGGTTCTTGCCGGGGTAGAAGCTGGTCGCGGCAACATCGCCGAGGCCTCCGGCCGGCACCCCGCCGCGGAGCGCACCCTGGGACTGGGCGGCGTCCTCGAGGATGAGCACGTCGTCACCGATGACCGAGCGCAGCGCATCGACGGGAGCAGCCTGCCCGTAGAGATGCACGGCGGCTACAACGCGCGTGCGCGGGGTCACTGCTTCAGCGACCGCCTCGACCGAGATCAGGTAGTCGTCGGTGCAGTCGACGAGCACCGGAACGGCGCCGACACGGGCGACCGCTTCGGCGGTGGCGGCGAACGTGTTCGCCGGAAGGATGACCTCGTCGCCGCCACCGACACCGACCGCCTCGAGGGCGAGTTCGAGTGCGTCGGTGCCGTTCGCCACCCCGAGGCAGTGGTCGACCCCGCAATAGCTCGCGAACGAACGCTCGAACGCCTCTGCGGCGTCGCCCAGGATGAACGCCGAAGAGTCGATCACCCGGGCGATCGCGGCATCCGTGACTTCGCGGATCCGCGCCGTCTGCCACGCGAGGTCGACGAAGGGGACGGTGCGCCGTGCTTGCATGGACGAACTCCTCGGGCTCGCGACGATTCAGACTCCGACACTACCGGCCGGCCCTCGGTCGCTGACGCGCTTGTACGATGGCCAAGGGAGTACGCAGTGCCGAGAATGGGGATCTGCGGCCGTATGCCGCTCAACGGGGGGTCGGGCCGATGCGGCAGACAGAGGAACGGCCAGGAAGACTCATCCGATGGGGTGTGGTCACGACGGTCGCCCTGGCGATGCTGACCGGATGCTCCGCCGAGACCGGCGGCGGCGGCACGACAGCCCCTCCGCCGACGACGTCGGCAGCCCCCTCGTCACCGCTCGGCGGGGCACAGCCGTTCGAGTCCGTGGAGGCCGGAACCGGGCTCGTCTGGGCCGATGAGTTCGACGATGATTCCCCGGACCGCTGGAAGACGTGGAAGCGCATGGAGGGTGCGCGCGGCTGGGGCAACGAGGAGCTCCAGAACTACACGACCTCCGCCCAGAACTCCTTCGTCGCCGACGGCTTCCTGCACATCGTGGTGCGCAAGGAGTCCAGCGAGGATGCCGAGGGGAATCATTCCGATTACACATCGGCGCGTCTGATGACCTACGAGACCTTCCGGTACGGGCGCGTCGAAGCGCGCATCAACGTCCCCTCCGGCTACGGCCTCTGGTCGGCGTTCTGGATGCTGGGCACCGAGCACACCCCTGGGGCGCCGTGGGCCAGCCGCGGCGAGCTCGACATGATGGAGTACGTCGACAAGGCGATGACGCTTCAGAGCGCGGCCATCGGCGTGGACACCGAAGACAACCCGTGGAACTGGGTCGTGACGCGCCCGGATGAGGAGGGCGGCTGGAGCGGGCAGTGGCACGTATACGCCGTCGACTGGTCGCCCGACTCGATCACGTACTCGGTCGACGGCAGCGAACTGGGCACCCTCCGCAAGTCGGAACTCGAGGAGGGAGATCTCTGGACGTTCGACAACCCGTCGCACATCATCGTGAACGTCGCGGTCGGCGGGCGGTGGCCCAGCGACGACATCGAGGACGCCGTCCTTCCCGCCGCGATGCTCGTCGACTACGTGCGGGTGTACGACTCGGAGCTGCGCTCCGTGCCCGAGTCGTGGATGCCGAAGCCGCCGTGACCCTCCCTACGCCGGTTCCGAACCGGCCGCTGCCGCGTTCTCGCGAAGGACGTCGATGACCCGTGTCTGCTCGTCCTCGGTCATCTGATGGAACACCGGCAGGATGAGCGTGTTGTCAGTGAGACGCTCGGTCGCCGGCAGCGCCGCCTCGGTGTGCGCATAGGCCGGTTCGCGGTGTGCCGCCATGATCCCGCGGCGGGCTGAGATGTCGGCCGCGCCCAGTGCGGCCAGAAGCTGCTCGCGCTCGAGCGGATAGCTGGGCTCGACCTCCACCCAGAACGACTGGAAGTTCGCGGTGCCGTATGCCGGGTCGGCCACCGCGCGGAGCCCGTCGATCTTCGAGATGGCGTCGGCGTACGCCGACGCGAGCGCGCGACGTCGGTGCACCACCTCATCGAGGCGTGAGAGCTGCACGAGTCCGACGGCGGCCTGGAGGTCGGTCATCCGGTAGTTGAACCCGATCTCGGTGTACGCCTCTTTGGGTGCGACCACGCTGGCGTGACGCACCGCCGCTGACACGCTCATCGCGTGCTCACGCAGCGAGCGCGCGCGGTCGGCCCAGTCGGCACGCGAGGTCGTGATCATCCCGCCCTCGCCGGTGGTGAGGATCTTCCGCGGGTGGAACGACCATGCCGCGATGTCGGCGCCCGCGCCGACTGGACGGCCCTTGTACGTGGAGCCCGCGCCGCACGCGGCGTCCTCGATCACGACGATCCCGCGCGGATCGCACACTCCGCGGATGGCGTCGAGGTCGACCGGCACACCGCCCTGATCCACGGCGATGACTGCACGGGTGCGCGGTGTGAGCGCGGCCTCGACAGTCGACGCGGTGAGGTTTCCGGTGATCGGGTCGATTTCGGCGAAGACGGGAGTGGCACCGAGATACGTCGGTGCGTTCGCGGTCGCGATGAAGGAGAACGACGGGACGACGACATCGTCTCCGGACTCGACTCCGACGACCTTGAGCGCGAGGTGCAGGGCGGTCGTGCAGTTCGACACCGC
This sequence comes from Microbacterium sp. NPDC056003, assembly GCF_042274785.1. Taxonomy (NCBI): domain Bacteria; kingdom Bacillati; phylum Actinomycetota; class Actinomycetes; order Micrococcales; family Microbacteriaceae; genus Microbacterium; species Microbacterium sp. NPDC056003. The sequence goes on from NZ_JBHJXQ010000001.1 coordinate 1,051,213, forward strand.
CACCGCGTGCTCGGCCTGTTGCCTCGTGCGGAATGCCTCTTCGAAGGCGGCCACCTTGGGGCCCTGCGCGACCCAGCCCGACTCGATCACCTCGGTGACCGCCGCGACCTCTTCGGGCCCGAGCCACGGCTTCATGACGTTGACGCGCGTCATGCGTCGGCACCTCGCAGCTCCCGGCCTGCCGCGATCTCCTGACGCAGAGGGCGCCACCACTCGACCAGCTCCCGAAGCCCCTGCTCGAGGTCTGTCGTCGCTGTGAAGCCGAGGTCACGCTCGGCGGCACTCGTGTCGGCGAGCCGTCGCACGACATTGTTCACGCCCCGTTCGGGACCGAACTCGACCTGAAGATCGGACTCCATCACCTTCAGCAGCATCTCGGCGAGCTCGAGAAGGCTCGTCTCGGTGCCGCTGGCGATGTTGTAGGTGCCCTCTGCTACGCCGGACTTCGCCGCGAGCACGTTCGACCGGGCGATGTCGGCGCTGAAGATGAAATCCATCGTCTGCTTGCCATCGCCGAAGATCAGGGGCGGTTTGCCGTCGGCGATCCGCTCCATCCACCGCACGAGGACTTCGGTGTAGAAGCCGTGGACGTCCATGCGCGGCCCGTACACGTTGAAGTAGCGCAGCATGACGTAGTCGAGGCCGTACATCGCCCGGAAGCTCTTCGCCATCCCCTCGTTGAAGGTCTTGGCCGCGCCGTAGAACGTGTCGTTGTTGTACGGGTGGTGACGCTCGTTCGTCGGGAAGGACTCGGCCATGCCGTAGACGGAGGCCGACGAGGCGGCCACGAGCTTGGAGACCCTGTGCTCCGCCGATGCCTCGAGAACGTTGAACGTGGCATCCACCATCGTCTCCAGTGCGAGGCGCGGCTCTTCGGCACACTGCGTGATGCGGATAGCGGCCTGGTGGAAGACCACGTCCTTGCCCCTGACCACGTCGTGAACCGTGTCGCGGTCGCGGACGTCGCCGTCGATGAGCGTCACCCGCCCGGACTCGAGAGCGGCGTCGAGGTTGGCGCGCCGACCGCGGACGAGATTGTCGAGCACATCGATCCGGGCCACACCCGCGTCGAGGAGCTGGTCGACCAGCGTGGATCCGATCGTCCCTGCGCCCCCCGTCACGAGAACGTCGGCACCTGCCAACTCCGTCATGCGATCGTCTCCTCTTTCTCGGCACCCACCGTGGCTGGTGCGCTGTGCGCCTCGAGGCTTCTCGACGTCGCGTCCAATACCTTCAGCACGCGCAATGCGGCCCGGCCGTCAGTACGCGGGGCACGACCTTCGTGGATCGCCGCGGCGAACTCGCCCACCATCAGAGACAGCGCCTCGACCTCGGGGAGCGCCGGCACCCAGGTGTCGCCGTAGCGGTACGACACCTGGGCCGCCGCTCGTTCGGCGTCCTCGGTGACCGTCACGAAGTCGATCCCCCGGTCGTACACGCTCACGCGCTGAGTGGGGTTGAGGTCGTCCCACACCAGCGTGCGACGCGTTCCGCCGACGACGAGCTGCCGGATCTTCGTCGGGCTGAGCCAGTTGGCGTGGACGTGCGCGATCACACCGTCCGCAAGCTGCATGACCAGATAGCCGACACACGCTTTCCCCAGGCCGAGCGGGTCGCCGCCGTGCGCCGAGACCGCGCTGGGGCGCAGCCCGTCGGGGAGGATGAAGTCCAGGATGGACAGATCGTGCGGGGCGAGGTCCCAGAAGACGTCGACGTCGGGCTGAACGAGGCCGTGATTGATGCGCACAGAGTCGACGAAGGTGATGTCGCCGAGCTCGCCCTCCGCGATCAGCTCGGCGATCTTGAGCACGGCCGGCGTGTAACAGAACGTGTGGTCGGCCATGAGGACGACACCGGCCGCCTCCGCCGCCGCGACCATGCGCTCGCCGCTGCCCACACTGTCGGCGAGCGGCTTCTCGGTCAGCACATGCTTGCCGGCCGCGATCGCCGCGAGGGCGATCGGCTCGTGGGTACGGGCGGGGGTGGCGATCGCGATCGCGTCGACCCCTTCGATGGCGAGCGCCTCTTCGACCGATCGGACCGCGACCGCCGACCGAGTGGTCAGCGCCAGTCGTTCAGCCCGCTCGAGATCGAGATCGCACACCGCCGCGACGTGCCAGTGCTGACTGAGATTGAAGTTCCGTACGAGGTTCGGGCCCCAATACCCGGCGCCGACCACGGCAACGCTCAATCGATCGTCCTGCATGGACCCCCCTGACTGCTCCCCTACTCGCCCCACGTCCGACCTTATGGCACGGAAGGCGTGCGCGCGTATCGCGAGGGGAGATCAGCGGGAGAAGAGCGTCAAAGTGCTGAAGGAGAGCTCTATCACCGTGTCCTCGCGGAATCGCTCCGAACGGAGCTGCTCGTCCCACTCGCCGTTGCCGTCGGAGGCCGAGACGATCCACACCCGCTCCACGTCGTCGGGGATCTGCAGGTCACCGGGCGCGGCCCGGTCCCCCCACAGCGCGACAGGGTTCGTGTGACCGCTGAGGGCGATGTCGCGCAGCCCACGCGTCTCATCCGGATACAGCTCGAACAGCAGGTGCGGCTGATCCCACGGCTCGCTCTCGACGAGCACTGCATCACCCGCCACCCCCTCGCTGTCGAGGGTGCGCGCGACCGCGGTCCAGTCGGTCCCATGTGCCGTCTCCGCACGCATCGCAAGATACGGCGGCACCGCGAGGGCGATCAGCGCGGCGACGAGTGCCACCTGCAGCCAGCGCGCGGTGAGCGACGCGACGCCCAGGGCGCCCAGGAGCGCAACCGCGGGGGCCGACATGGCGAGGTAGGGCGGTGAGTAGAAGGGCGTTCCGACCAGCGACACGGCGATCAGAAGGAGGGTGGGGAGGAGCATCCAGGCAGCGCTCAGCAACGTGACGCCCCGCAAGACCCCGCCCTCCCTCACGCCGACGACGGCGCCGAGGGCGGCGAGACCGAGGAAGACCGCTGCGGTGACGTAGGCCACCCACCCCGGATATGCGGAGTCGACCCAGATCACCCCCGAGAACCATTGCTTCACCAGCACGTTGTCGAAGACGTCCCAACCGATCGGCTCGATCCACGACACCTGGCCGCGCTGTCGGTAGCCGAGGAGCGCAACGGGCACGGCCGCAAGCCCGCCGACGAAGACCGTGGCCATGAACGGCAGAAGCCGCGAACGCCACGGCCGGTGGATGAGGACGGCCACGCCGAACGCGACGACGACGAAGACCGTGAACAGGAAGGTGACCATCGAGAGCGCCACGAGTGCCCCGACGATGATCCACCGCCAGGCCTTTCCGCGCTCCAGCGCGAGCAGCAGGAGGAACGCGAGCCAGGTCACGAGCGCAAGCTGCACACCCTGGGATCGCCCGATGGTAGCGACCAGAAGCGACGCCGGGGTGACCATCAGCAGGATGCCGGCCACGATTCCCACGGTCCGTGACACGAAGACGCTGCCGATGAGGACGACCCCGGCGACGGCGACCCCGACAGCGATCGCACTCGGCACCCTCAGGCTCGCAGCATCCGCTCCGAAGATGGAGAACCACACGTGCATCCCGGCGTAGTAGGCCGCGTGCACGGCATCCATGTTCGCCGACACCATCGCCCACAGCGCGCCGGGCGAACGCGTCGCGATCGAGACGGTGACGGCCTCATCACCCATCAGGGAGGGCTCGGCGATCCGCCACACGCCGATGAGGACGGCCACCGCTCCGAGCGCGACCGCCCACGGCCACGCGCGGGGGTCCGGCGCCCGCTGAATCTTCACTCGCATTCGCTTCCCCCGGCGTCTTCCTGCGCGGCCCCACGGCGCAGTGCGGTGCGCGGCCACAGCCCGCGCATGGCGCAATGCTAGGCCACGGCGGGGCCTCCGCGCCGAGGGAAAGTCGACGCAACTAGGCTGATGCCGGGGACAGGCGCACTCGGCACCTGGTGGAGATCGTGCGCCGAATGGAGGACGACATGCGGCCGAAGCTGCTGAGGCTTGCCGACGTGACGGATTCGGATTTCGCACGCTGGTCCGCTCTCGCCGAGCGGGCAGCCGAAGCGAACGTCGTACTCGACCCGCGTTTCCTCTCGTCGGAACGGAAGGGTCCGGACGAGGATCACCTGTTCGTCGTGGCGGAAGAAGACGGCGCGTGGTTCGGCGTTCTGAGAGTGTTCCCCACCCAGGCCCCGTCATCGCTGACGCTGCCCGGGTACGGCACATGGGACCCCCCGGTGGCCGGGCCGTGCCATCCGGTCCTCGACCGCAGTCGCGCGGCGGAGGCACTCATCACGATCGCGCACGGCGTGCGCCACCTCCTTCGTGGCGGATATCTGATCCTGAGGGGCTACCCCGCCACCGGCCCCCTCGCGGATGCGCTCGGGGGCGTCGACCGGCCGACGATCCACACTCACGTGCTCGGGAGCCGCTCGGCGGCGTGGGCGTACCCCGCTCCCGACCCGGTTCTTCCCGCGCCCGACGCCGACGTGCTCCCCGCCGACGTCGAGCCCTCGTACCGCAGCTACGGCTCGCGCAGAGTCCTGCGCAACAGCGCCCGCCGCCTCACCGAGGCTGCGGGAGGCCCCCTCGCCCTGCACGACGCCACTGCCGATCCTTCGGCGATCGACCGCTTCGTCTCGGTTCAAGCATCAGGATGGAAAGGAGATCAGAATCGCGGGGGGACCGCGCTGGCGCTCGACGACCGCGCCGAGCGGGCGTTCCGCGAGAAGGTCGACGCCTTCCGCTCATCCGGCGATCTGAGGGTACTGGAGCTGTGGGCCGGCGAGCACTGCGTCTACACCACGGTGATCTTCGTCGCGGGCGGGGTGGCGGTGGGCTACCTCGACGCGTATGAGCACGAGTTCGGCCAGTATTCGCCGGGAAGCCTTGCGCGCACCGCGGTGTGCTCGCACCTGCGCAGCGTGCCGGAGATCAGGGGCATGAACCCGGGCATCTACGACCAGTACCCCGAGGCGTCGAAGATCTATCCCGATCGCCGGGAGTTTCTCGACGTCGTCGTCGGTGTGGGGCTCGTGCCCTCGACGGTCGTTCGGCTGATCGCGGTGGCGGAGCGCTCCGCCGCCGTGCGGCGGGGCCTGGACCTCGCCAACAGGGCGGATCGATTCGCTCTTCGGGCGATCGGTGCCCTCCGCCGGCGCGTCAGGCGTTCTCGTTGACCATCGCGTGACAGCACTCGTCGTACCACTCGATGCCGTCGGCTGTGCGGAGCGGGTAGGCCAAGCGCTTCACACCCTCCACGGGGAAGCTCATGCGCAGAAGCGCTCGATGCGCGGGGATGTTCTCGATGCTGTGGCTGGCCTCCAGGCGATGGAGCGACGTCGTCATCAGCCAGTCCGGGATCAGCATGAGCGACTCCATCGACACTCGAGTGTGCCGGAACTCGGGAAGGAACGCGGCGGCGTACGTCGCGCTCGCCTCACCGGACGTCTCGACGTAGACCTCGCCGGCATACCGGCCGTCCGCCTTGCCGACGACCGCGAGCTGATATGGTCCGCGACCGTTCGCAAGAGCGGCATGCGACTCGGTGAAGAAGGAGTCCATGCGATCGGCGATCTTGGGCATCTGCGCCCACTGGACGCCCTGACTCTCCTCCAGCGCGGCGCGTCCCGCGAGATCCTCTCGCAGGTATGCCCGCACGATCGCGTAGGTGCCGATGAGCCCGGCCGCAGGGAACGTCGGCAGAACCGGAGCTCCGCCGCCCTCGTCCGATGACTCTTGTCGCCCGAAGGTGCGGCGCGCGCGTCGCGCGAACCGCTTGAGGTACGCCATCCCGAACCGCCTTCCCCAGTGAACGGTTTCGATCCACCCGACGCGCCGCCTTGCGTGTGTGACGGCTGGATTTGGGCAATCGTAGTACGGGTGGCGGCGGGAGGCATACTGCCAGAATGGGAATCCCGGAGCTGCCCCTGGGTGGGTCTGCGAGGTCGGGTGGATCGAGGGGGCAAGCGACGTGATGCCGAGCAGCGCTGTGGCGCTCGTCAGTGTCGTCCTCGCGACCAATCGGGTGAGTCCGTTTCTCACAGCCGCGCTCGAGTCGATCGCACACCAGACGCATCCGCATGTGCAGCTGATCGTCGTCGACGACGGGTCTCCTGATCCCTCGTCTGTCGAAGCCGCCGTCCGTGCGGTGATTCCCGCAGCGCGGGTGCTGAGACGAGAGCCCGGCGGAGTCTCCGCCGCTCGCAACGCGGGCGCCGCGGTCGCGGAGGGCGACCTGCTCGTCTTCGCGGACGACGACGACGTGTCACACCCGGAGCGCTTCGCGAGGCAGGCTGCCTCGCTCGCGTCCTCGCCCCGAGCCGTCGCCTGCTATTGCGGAATGCGCACCATCGACGCGGACGGACGAGTGCTCGTCGAAGCCGACCAGACCGCGGCACGGGACAGGATCGAGATCGCCCGGCGGCGGACCGGCATCCTGCTCGGCAACCTCATGATACGTCGCAGCGACTTCGCTGCCGTCGGAGGCTTCGACGCCGGCCTGCTCCTCGCGGAGGACCTTGACCTCGTGCTGCGTCTGTCCGAGCGCGGGCCGTTCGAGTTCGTGCCGGAGGCACTCTTCGACTACCGCTGGCACGGCGCCAACAACACCTCCCGCCACCGGGAGCTGGCCATCTCGATCGACGGGATCGTGCGCGCACATATGGCTCTCGCGCGTCAGGCTGGTGATCGGGATCTCGTCGCGGCGCATCGCGAGAGTCTTCGTGCGAACGACAGGTTCGCGTGGTGGGCCGCACTCAGGCATGCCCGCACCGAAGCGACGCAGAGGAGGTTCAGGACGGCTGCCTCCGACGCGTTGTGGGCGTTGCGGTTCGCACCGTTCGCGCCGCTGGACGCGGTGGTGCGACGGCTGAGCCGACGCCGCGCCTGATGGACACACGCGGGGAGACGAACGGCTAACGGCGGTAGAGCTGCTCGTACTCGTCGACGACCGAGGTCAGCGCGAACGCGCGCGAGCGCTCCAGACTCGCCTGCGCGAGCCGCCCTCGTTCCCGCTCGTCGGTCAGGATGCGGACAAGGGCATCGCCGAGCGATCCGAGCTCGCTGAGGACCCCCGCCCGTCCTTCGTCCGTCACATACCTCGCGCCGACATTGGGAGTCGCCACCACGGGCAATCCGCAGGCCATCGCCTCGGCATAGGGGATGCCGAAGCCCTCGTAATCCGACGGCAGGCAGAACACCCACGCCCGCTGATACGCCGCGACCAGCTCAGCAGCGCTGAGCTCGCCCAGCACCTCGATGCCTGGGCCAGGGTCGTCCGGCGCATCCCTGCACACCATCTGGAGCCGCGCCCCGGGAACGGCCGGCAGCACGACCTGCTGGAATGCCGCAGCGAGGTCCCGCCCGCGCTTGCGGTTGCGCCACGTGCCGACGAACAGCACGGTGGGCACTGCGGACCTCTTCTCCGGATCCGGTCGAAAGCGCTCCACGTCCACGCCGTTCGGGATCACGCGTCGCACCCATGGAGTCCATCGCCGCGTCGCCGGAGACACCGCCACCGTCACGTCGGCCACCGCTGTCGCCAGGACCTCGCTCAACCCCAGCAGGAGCATCCGCAGCTTCTCCCAGAGTCCCGGCACCCGCCCGGCTTCTTCGAAGGATGACCCGTGCATCGTCCGCACGTGCACCGGCGCGCGGCGCCGCCAGAGCCAGTAGTCGTCGCCGTGGGCATGGATCACGTCGTAGGCGCGGAAATCGAACCGACGCAGAGCCCAGGCGAATCGGAAGGTGCGCAGCGACCCCGCCAAGTGCACCTGACGGTGCCCGTAGAGAGCGCCGTCGACCGGCGCGCATTCCGAGAACATGTCGACCTCGTGCCCGCGTCGCACGAGCGCGTTCGCGAGCTCGTGCGCCTGGAATCCGACTCCGATCTTGCTCCCGCTCGGAAGGTAGTACGAGATCATCGCCACGCGCACGAACGGTCCGCTCAGATGATGTCGGCGAAGAGGCGCTCAGTGCGCTGGAAGACCAGGATGCCCCACGAGATCGACACGAGCGCCGCCACCGCCAGCGCAATGACCTGCCACGCCTCCGGCGCCGCCTGACCGAGCAGCGACCAGCGATAGGCCTCCATGAGCCACGTGATCGGATTCAGGTTGAACAGCCATTGAAGCCCGACATCGTCCACGGCCTCCATCGAGTACGCGATCGGAGAGGCGTACATGAGGATCTGCATGAACCAGGGCAGGAAGTACTGCACGTCGCGGTACTTGACCATCCACGAAGACGCGGCCAGACCGATGCCCATCGCGAGCAGTACCGTCATCAGCACCCAGATCGGCAGGAGCAGGATCGGCCAGCCCGGGTTGATGCCGAAGACGAACAGCAGAACGACGAACAGCCCGAACGAGACGGCGAAGTCGAGAAGGATCGAGGTGAGCACCGACAGCGGCACGATGATGCGGGGGAAGAAGACCTTCTGCACGAGGGCGAGGTTGGCCACCAGCGACCCAGCGCCGCGATTGACGATGTTGTTGAACAGCGACCACGCCATCTGACCGGCGAAGGCGAAGATGAAGTAGGGAACGCCGCCGCTGGGAAGCTGCGCGATGCCGCCGAAGACGATGGTGAAGACGCCGGCAGCGACCAACGGCTGGACGAACACCCATGCCACGCCCACCGCGGTCTGGCGGTAACGAAGCAGGATCTCCTTCTGACCGAACCGGAAGAAGATCTCGCGCGCCGCCCAGACTTCACCCCAGTTCGGCAGATTGAACCGCCCCGGGGGATGGATGACGGTGCGGTGGCTCATCGGGTCGCCTCGTATTCGAAGTCGGCCAGGACCATGCCATGGCTCAGGGCGTCGTCGGTCGCGAGCTCGGGGTACGGGCTGTGCTCGACGACTTCGATGACGTCGGCCCCTTCCCACGCGTCGAGGATGCCCGCCTGGCACACGAACATGTCGACCGTGTACCGCCCGGGCCGCAGCCAGAGATTCTGGATGCGCAGAGTGCCTGCCTGCTCCTTGCTCGGGTCGAACCACTGGCCGAGGAGGCGCGAGTCGCACTGGACCACCACGGCGCCGTTCGCGTCGGTGATGTGGGCCGATACGAAGTACTTGCCGATCATGTGGGGGTTGCGCCCGACGTTGAACTCGATGACCTTCTCGTCGCCGGGCTCCTGAGTCTGCTCGGTCACGCCGACCCGCTGCAGTCGGAGCTCGCCCGTTCCGGGACGCGAAGCCGCGTCCTGCTGCTGCACCTGGAACTTCTCGAAGGTGTCGCGGTAGTGGGTGATCGCGCCGTCGACCGACCCGTGGTAGCCGAGCCTGCCCTTGTCGAGGAAGATCGCCGAGGTGCACAGGGCGGTCACGGTGTTCATCTGGTGGCTCACGTAGAGCACGGTTCGTCCGTCGCGCGCCACCTCGCGCATCTTGGCGAGCGATTTGCGCTGGAACTCGGCGTCGCCGACCGCGAGCACCTCGTCGATCGCCAGGATCTCGGTATCGAGGTGGGCGGCGACGGAGAAGGCCAGGCGCACGTACATGCCCGATGAGTAGCGCTTGACCGGGACGTCGAGGAACTTCTCGACGCCGGAGAAGTCGACGATCTCGTCGAAACGGCGCTTGATCTCTTTGCGGCTCATGCCGAGCAGCGCACCGTTCTGATAGATGTTCTCGCGACCGGTGAGCTCGCCCGAGAAGCCGGTGCCCACCTCGAGCAGCGAGCCGACACGACCGCCGAGATCGATGACACCCGCGGTCGGCGCAGTGATCCGCGTGAGGATCTTCAGGAGCGTGCTCTTGCCGGCGCCGTTCCTGCCGACGATGCCGACCGCCTCACCCCACGGAATCTCGAACGAAAGGTCCGTCAGCGCGTGGAAGTCCTCGAAGTGCGTTCGGGTGAGCGGGTGCCGGATGCGGTTGAGCACAGCGGTCGTGATTCGGTCCGTCTGTGCACCGGTCACCTGAATGCGGTACGCCTTGGACAGGTTCGAGACCGTGATCGCTGTATCGGCCATTCGGCTCCATCCCCCCAAGACACGCCACCCCGCTGCGCAGGACGCAACGCCGAACAGGCTAGCATCGCCCGCGCAGTCACCGGCGCCGGGCGAGCCGTCGGATGAATTCGCCCGCGTACCCCGCGGCGTCGTGCCGGAGTCCCCATGTCGCTTCAGTGAGAGCATCCGCGAGCCGCAGGCGTCTCGCCGCCCAGAGAGTCGCCCGCGAGGCCTCGCGTGCCGCCCGCCGCCGCTCGAACCCACGGTGGGAGTCGAGGAGCGCTGCGGACCGCGTATCGCCACGTACGCGCGCGGCCCAGGCGTGGCGCGCAAGGATCCCGTCAATGGCGTCCCGCCGCACGCGCAGGTTGGACAGCGACGTGCTCGTGGCGTTGCGGTCGTGTCGCCGATAGCCGACGAGTTCCCCCGGTGCGCACACCAGGTCTCCGCGCTGGAGCAGGCGCAGCATGAGCTCGAAGTCTTCCATCATCGACAGCTCAGGGCTGAATCCGCCGACCTGGGCGAACGACTGGCGGCGGATCAAAAGCGCGCCGCAGATGTGCGGCATCCGCGCCCTGCCGGCGAGCATGTCCTGCGCCGTCGAAGCCGACGCGGGCCAGGACGGCGGGATTCGCCGGCTCGCGGCATCCATGTGCCATCCGCCGCAGTACGAGGCGGGCGCGGCGGGAGCGTCGCGCAGCAGCGCGACTTGGGTCTGGAGGCGCTCCGGGTGCCAGACGTCATCGTCGTCCAGGAAGACGACGAACGCCCCCTCGGATACCGCAACCCCGGCGTTGCGGGCGAGCGACACCGTCACCGGCGGCGGCACGTGTAAGACTCTCGATCTCGGATGCTGGGCGACGAGCTCTGCGAGAGCGACCGGGTCGGGCACTCCGTTGTCGACGATCACGAGCTCCCAGTCCGAGTAGGTCTGCTCGGCGACGGAGCGAAGGGCCTCCGCCAGATAGGGCGAAGCTCGATTCGTGGCCACGACGACGCTCACAAGCCCTGTCTGGTCCGTCATCTCGCCCCCTCCCACATCGCAAAGACAGTACCTGACGTCGTCGGGCTAGGATCGGACCGCCCGGCCACCGCACATGACGAGATCTGTGGGAGATGCGACTCAACGCTTACATCATGCTCGGTGACCCTGCCTTCCTCGGTCCGAGCGTGCGCTCCTACTACTCGATCGTGGACCGCATCGTCGTGTCGTACGACGAGAATGCGACGTCGTGGACGGGCACGCCGCTCCCGATCGAGCGCTGCCTCGAGATCTTGCGCGAGGTCGATACCGAGGGCAAGTGCGACTACCGCCCCGGGCACTTCGGCCGGGAGGGCTTCGATCCGCTCGAGAACGACACCTACCAGCGCCAGACGGCGCTGGTACAGGCCGCAGAAGGGGCCGACTGGGTGCTGCAGCTCGACACCGACGAGGTGATGCCGCAGCCCGACGTCTTCGTCGAGATGGTTCGGCGAGCGCACCGCGCGGGCGCCTGGGCGCTGGACTACCCCGCACGGTGGCTGTACACGCGAGTCGCCCCGGGCCGATTCCTCGAAGCGAGCACTCGATTCTGGCGACTGGCCTGCTCGTTCCCCGGCCCGCTCGCGGTGCGGGTCGGCGTTCCGCTGCGGCTGGCGCGACAGACGGACTTCCCGATCTACCGGGTGGACGTGCGCCCGTGGAACACCGATCCGGCGGCCTCGCCCGAGACGATCGTCAACGAGGTGATATCGCCGGAGGCCGCCGTGCTGCACTACAGCTGGGTGCGCTCAGCTGCCGACATCGCACGCAAGGTGGGCTGGTCGGGGCACTCCGAGGAATGGCGCCACAGCGGCAAGTACGGCATGTGGCTGCACTCGACCCGCAGGCCGCGAATGACCGTGCTCAAGACCCCCTTCGCCCCGCTGTGGCGGCACTACCGGCTCAGCCGCGTCCGCGACTTCCCCGGCGAAGGCGCATGATGCGGATCGCCCTCGTCGCGAGCTCATACCTCCCCCGGTTCGGGGGAGTCGAGGAGCACGTGTTCCATCTCGGGCGCCGGTTGCGAGCCCGGGGGCACGAGGTCACCGTGTGGGCCGTCGATCAGGGCGACGAGGCGCCGCCCCGGGACGACGGCCCGCCGCTCCGGTACCTTCCGACGCCGCTGCCGACTCGATCGCTCGGCGGCGTGATGCGGTTCGCGCTCGCGGCACCGAGCGCCCTGCGGTCGTGGCGCGCTGCTGTGCGGCAGGATGCGCCGGAGGTGATCGTCGTCCAGTGCTTCGGCGCCAACGGCCCGTGGGCGGCGCACGTCGCGAAGCGCGCAGGCATCCCACTCGTCTACGCGAACCACGGCGAAACGTTCATGGACGCACACGACGCGTTCGCCTCTTCCCAGCTTCTGCGCCGATCGCTCGCCGACGTGCTCCGGGACGCGCGGGCCGTGACGTCGTGCTCGAGCTACGCGGCTGCCGATCTCGATCGTTTCGGGGCGCATCGCGAGGTGGCGGTCGTCGGCAACGGAATCGACCTCGACGCGGAGGCTTCGCCTCTCGCTGTCGCGCTGCCGGCCGCCTACATCACCGGCGTCGGGCGCCTTGTCGAGAACAAGGGGTTCGATGTGCTGATCGAGGCGTACGCCCGCGCCCGTGACCGGCTGGGAGGCGCCGAGCTCATCATCGCCGGCGACGGTCCACGACGGGCCGACCTCGAATCCAAGGCGCGCGAGCTCGGCGTGGACGCGCACGTGAGGTTCGTCGGGGCGCTCCCGCGCGAGCAGGTGCGCACTCTTCTCGACGGTGCCCTGGTGCACGTCGTACCGAGCCACGTCGAGGCGTTCGGGCTCGTCATCCTGGAGGGGTGGCGTTCGGGCGTCCCCGTGCTGGCGACACAGCGCGGCGGCCCTGGCGAGTTCATGACCGACGGCGCCGACGGCCTGCTCTTCGACCCCCGCGATCCCGAGGGACTCGCGCGATTGCTCACGCGTGTGGCCGAGGATGCCCCGCTGCGGGCGAGGCTCGGTTCGGGCGGCCGCGACGCAGTGCGCAGGTTCACGTGGGATCGCGTGGCAGACGGTTACGAAGAGGTGTTCCGCAGCGCGGTCGTCGCGGAACCGCCCGGCGATGCAGAACCGAGGAATCGACTGACATGACCACACCGGACCCGCCCGCCCCGACCGTCTCGGTCATCATCATCACGTACGCGCGGCCGCAGTACATCGCAGAGTGCCTGCGCCATCTGTACGAGATGACCCGCCGGCCGCATCAGATCATCGTGGTCGACGGCTCGCCGGATGACCGCACGCGCGACCTCGTGTCGGCTGAGCATCCCGATGTCGTGTACATCCGCCACCAACTGGGGAAGGGCACGATGCCCGAATCGCGCCAGCTCGGCCTGGCGGCGGCGACCGGAGACATCGTGGCATTCATCGATGACGACGCGTACGCCGACCGCGAGTGGCTGACGGAGCTCACCCGCGTCTATGACGACGACCCGGCCGTCGCCGGAGTAGGCGGACGTGCCGACAACGGCATCCCCGGCGAGGATCGCGAGGGTGTGGGCACCATCGGCCGACTGCTTCCCAACGGGGATCTCACCGGATACTTCGGCGCGAACTCGCTGCGTCCGGTCGACGTCGATCACTTCCTCGGCGCGAACCAGTCGTATCGGCGATCGATCCTGGAATCGATCGGCGGCATCCGCGGCAACTATCCCGGCACCTGCCTGCGCGAAGAGTCTGACACGTGCCTGCGACTCACCGCTGCCGGGTACCGGCTGGTTTTCGCGCCTCGGGCGCTGGTACGCCACGTGGCCGCGCCGTACCAGATCGGCGGCCAGCGCTTCGATCGGCGCTATCTGTACTACTCCCGCCGCAATCACGTCATGCTCCTGGCGCGGGTGTTCGGCTGGCGGACCCCGTATCTGCGTCGGTACTACGTGACGGCGTTCCGACAGCAGGGCCACTACTTCTCGCTGGTCGGCAGGTTGATCGCGAAGGGGCGCGATGCTGAGGGTGAGAAGGCGACCATGCAGCGGCGCGTGACCTCGCCGATCATCCTGACTCGGTCAGTCGTCGAGATCGCGGGTCTCTTCGCCGGAGTCTGGGCGGGGATCGACGGTCGTCGTCGCGACCGCCGCGCTGGGGTCGGCACCCCCTGAGCCTGCGCCGCGCTCCCCACGACGGGCGTCGAGGGCGGTCGCCCACGCGTCGCCGACGACGGACCACGTGCGGGTGATCCCGTAGCGCTCCCACGCTGCCTCCCGCGCGGCCGACGCCATCACCTGCGCTTCGATGTCATGGCGCAGCATCCACCCGATCGCCCGAGCGAGGGCGAGATCGTCGCCGGGGCGGACGAGCAGTCCCAGATCGCTCCGACGCACGCCATCGGCGAGTTCGACAGCGCACGAGGAGGGGTCGATGATCTCGGGAACTCCCCCGGCATCGGTGCCGATCACCGGCACGCCGGCCGCCATCGCCTCCATGATCACCTGACCGAATGGCTCAGGCACCGGCGACGCGTGGACCGCCAGCGACAGCCGGCGGAGCTCGGCCGGGGTGTCTGCGACCCAGCCGGTCCACTCCACGCTGGCTCTCAGGTCGGGTGAGGTCTCGACGAGCCTGCGCAGCTCGTTCTCCTCGGCGGCGTCTTCGAACAGGGCGCCCCCGACGATGCGGAACCGCGCGGCGGGGTTCTCGGCGAGGACGCGTCGGGCGGCTTCGAGGAAGACACGCTGGCCCTTCGTGGCGCTGATCCTCCCGACGATCCCCACGGTCGCTGCCGGCGGATGCCCCTGATCCGCGAACGCTTCACGAGGAAGCCCGGGATACGCGACGACGATGCGTTCGGCGGGCGTCGAGCGAAGGGTCTGCGCCGTCGCCCACGAGTTCGCCACCACGAGTCGCGGACTCCAGCGCGCCAGAGCGCGCATCGCGAAGACGAACGGGACGGGGAGGTAGTCGGGTGCGAGCCGGTCGTGCAGGTGCCACACCCATGGCGTGCGGAGCGGACGGGCGATCGAAGTGATGACAGCGCCCTTGAGCGAGTTGGCGACGACCAACTCGGCGCGGAGGCCACGGAGCTTCCGTCGCACGGTGCGCGCGACGGCCAGGGTGGCGACGGCATTTCGCCATAGAGCGCCCACGGACGCCGCCTCGCGGCGGGTGACGCGGTGCACCGCCGCGGTCGCGATGACTTCGGTCGGCACCCCGGCCGCGCGCAGGAGGTCAGGAAAGGCACCCTCCTCGAGCACGATCGCCGAGACGTCGAAAGCGTCGCGGTCGCGAGCGCGGAGCAGACGCAGAATCGCGATCTCTGCGCCCCCGACATCTGCGGTGTGGGAGACGACCACCACCCGCGCAGGGGCGCTGCGAGGAGGAGATGCCACCTGCACACCCTAAGGGAGAGGCTCGCCGAGCGGTACACCGCGATCGAGCCCTACCATTGCCCTGTGACCTTCCAGCCCACAGGCACGACGATCCGGGGAGTGGGCACGACGATCCTGGGGATCCTCGTGCTGCTCGTCCTCGGTGCCTCCATGGGCTTGGCGAGCGCGCGCCTGCCCGACTACGCGATCTACCTCGCGCTGGGTGTTCTGCTCATCGCTGTCGCCGCGATCGACCTCTCGCTCGTGCCGGTGCTCGCCGTTCCGGCCGTCTTCGCGGTGCAGCGGATCGGCCCGATGAGCGGATCTGACCTCCTCCTGGGCATAGCCGTGCTGGTCGCGCTGGTGCTGGTGCGCGGCCGCGGTCTCCACACCATGCAGCCGCTGCTGTGGTCCGGGGCCTTCTACGTCGCGCTGACCGCCCCTCAGCTCATCCTCAACCGCTACGCCGAGAACTACATCGAGTGGGCCCACGAACTGGTATTGGTTCTCGGCGCGATGGTCGTCGGGTTCGTGATCGGCCGAGAGGGCCACGCCCGCCTCGCACTGGGAATCTTCGTCGCGATCTGCGTCGCCATGGGCGCGACGGCCGGGGTCATGGCGCTGGGCAACGGACTCCAGCCCGTCTACCTGGGCGTGTGGCACAAGAATGCGATCGGCGCGTTCTTGATGGTCGGTCTCGTCATCGCCTTCGCCAACCCCCCGTGGCTGGGCTGGCCGGGGTGGATGGCGTGGGGGGCCTTCGTGATCTGCGGTGTCGGCATGGCCGCCGCCCAGTCGCGCCAGGCGATCGTCGGGGGGCTGATCGGAATCTTCGTCGTCGGCCTCCGGCCGCGATTCCACAACGGGAAGCGCTCGAGGTGGATGTGGCTGATCCTCATCCCCACCGGATGGTTCGTCTACCAAGAAGTCGCCTCCCAGCTCGCGTCCGACAATGACTTCAGTTCGGCCGCCCAGCGGATCACATGGTACGGCGAATCGATCATCGTGTGGCTGCAGTCGCCGATCTTCGGTGTCGGCCACCGATGGTGGACGACGTGGCACACCGGGTTCGGCGGATTCCAGCCTCCGAACGCCGAGCTGGAGGTGCTGACGACCGTAGGCGTGCTGGGACTCATCGGCTTCCTCGGTATGTTCGCCGGCGCGCTCTGGGCGCTCGCGCGGATGAACCCGGTGTATGGCACGCTCGGCCTCGCGGTCGTCGCCGCCAAGCTGGCCCAGAGCCAGTTCGACCTCTACTGGGTCGCCGGCCACGCCTCCATCCTCTGGATCATCGCCGGCATCTGCTACGGCGTCCAGGAACGCGACAGAGCCGACGGGATCGAGCGGATCCCCCACCCCGTGCAGACGCTCTGGCGGCGCACGCGGGGGGTTCGCATCTGATGCGGGGTGTCGTCCATGCGCTGACCCCCGGCGACCACTTCTCACCCAGGACCGGCTCGGCGATCCCGACCGTCGTGCACGGTCTCGCCCAGGCCGCGGCATCCGACGACGGCTATCGGCACGAGGTGCTCCTCGACGCGTCCACCTTCCATCCGCGGTACTCGAGTGCAACGGCGATCGAGTACGCGGGCGCCGGGTATCCCCGCAAATGGGAGCGTGCCGTCGACCTGGGTCTCTCGAAGATCGGCCTTCCGCGTGTTCGCGCGCAACGGTCGTACCGCCCGATGGTGACGGCGCTGGAGGGGAGCACCGAGCGCCTCGTCATCGCGCACAATGCGCCGATCCTCCCCGGGATGCTCGACGCGACGCCGCACGTCCCCATCTACTACGCGCACAACGACCTGCCGCGTGGGATGTCGCGCTCCGAGGCCGGTCGCGCGCTCGGATCCGTCGGAGCCCTCATCGCGGTGAGCGCCGACCTGGCAGACCGCATTTCCTCCCGGGTCCCCTCGGCCGTCGCAGGGCGGATCCGCGTGGTCGAGAACGGCGTCGACACCGTGGGCTTCCGACCACGCGAACCGGCCGGGGCTCCGGCGAGCGATGTGGTCCGGATCATGTTCGTCGGTCGGATCGTGCCGGAGAAGGGTGCCGACGTTCTGCTGAAGGCCGCGGGAATGCTGGCACGAACCGACGTGGAGGTGGTCATCGTCGGCAGCCAGGGATTCGACGCCGGCGCGGCGCTCTCGCCGTACGAGCGCGCGCTGCGTGCGCTGGCGTCCGAGGTGGACGGGACGGTGAGGTTTCAGCCCTTCGTCGACCGCGAAGCGCTCCCGGCTCTGCTGCAGTCGGCCGACATCTTCGTCGCACCTTCCCGCTGGCCTGAGCCGAGCGGGCTCACGGTCGGCGAGGCGATGGCCACCGGACTTCCTGTCGTCGCCAGTGACGCCGGCGGTATCCCCAGCGTGATCGGCGATGCCGGGGTTCTTGTCGACCCCGGGGACGAGTCGGCCCTCGCCGACGCGCTGCGCTCCCTCATCGATGACGAGGGGAAGCGGCGCACTATCGGAATCGCAGCCCGTCGCCGTGCGGAGGATCGTTCCTGGTCTCACTCGTGGGCACAGCTGCGGACGGCGCTCGACGAGGTCGCGTGATCAGTCGCGCGCCGCGCCGAGCGCCGCGACGATCGTCGAGAGCACCGCTGTGAGCTCCCGGACCATCGCGACCCAGGCGCTGGGGGGTGACGCGATCGGGTCGGCGACATCGTCGCTCTCGTCATCGCCGAGGAAGTCGTCTCGCGGCCGATCGTGCGCTGCCTCGTCGAGCCACTTGCCGAGGGGCATGCCGGCGGGGAGCGGGTGATCGGTGAGCCATCGAGCGAACTGCTTGACGGTGAAGATGCGGTGGGTCACGTGAGCGTCGTCGGCGGCGAGCTCGCGGGACTGTGCCCGAGCCATGGTGAGGATGACGTCGAATCCGCCGAGATCACCCCGGTCGAGCTCGCGGCTGCGATGCGACGAGAAGTCGATCCCGAGGTGGGCGCCGGTCTGAACCCCTGCAGGTGGCATCCGGTGCCCCCCGGCCATGAGGCCCCCCGAGTGGATGTCGAGGGAATCATCCGCGAGAAGGCGCATGATCTCGGCGGCGTAGGGCGAACGGCAGCGGTTCGCCTGGCAGACGAAGAGCACGTGTGTGACGCCGTGCTCGGGGTCTGGTGACCGGACGGGCAGGGAGAGGCTGCGGGAACGCGCCATCACAGGTCGCTGGACGTCCTTTTCTCCGCCTGGGAGGAGTCGACGTCGAGGTCGGTATCGAGATCGAGGTCCGCAGCGCTGCCCGGGTCGGAAGCGAGCTCGTTCTCGTTCGTCCCCGACTTCTGCGTGCCGTTCCGGTTGCGCGAGCGGAGGTCATCCGTGGATCCGGTCTTGAGGATCTTGCGCAGGTCTTCGACGTCGCCGGGGGTCACGTCGTCTGCGATGACCGGAGCGGCTGCCCGCGGCGCAGAATCCCCGGCCCGCTGCGACACGTAGTACGACGAGTAGGTCTTCGGCAGTTTGCGTCGGCTGCGGTTCGCCACGACGCCGATCACGTCAGCGCCGGCGGCGCGCAGGGCGGCCACAGTATCGGACAGCAGCACGCGGTCGGTCTTGCGAACGGAGGAGATGACGACCGCGCCGTCGGACTGGAGTGTGAGCAGTGCCGCATCGGCCATCCCGATCGCGGGAGGGGAGTCGATGATCACCACGTCCGCGAGCGTGCGCAGGTGCGCCACCAATTCGCCGAGGACCGGACGGGCGAGCAGGTCGGCGGGGTCGGGCGGCTCGGCACCGGCAGGGAGGATGCGCAGACGGCGGTAGCGCGTGGTGTTCAGGCGGGACTCGACATCGCCGCGCGACAGCGTCTCTCCGACCTCGTGATCGCTCAGGATGTCGGCGAGGCCGTCTCCGTCGGCCGCGTCGCCGAAGTAGCGCCCGAGATCGGGACGTCGCAGGTCGCCACCGACGAGGATGACGGTCTTTCCCGCGCGAGCCCAGGCCATCGCGAGGTTGGCCGAGACGAAGGATTTGCCGTCTCCGGGCTCGACGCTCGTGACGACAGCGACGGCCGCCCGTCGGGGAAGGAAGACCTGCAGCGTGGAGCGGAGCGTGCGGAGCCGCTCGCTCAGGTCGGTGCGCTCGTTGTGCGCGACGGGGAGAGGCGGATCCATCCCGGCGACCCCGCGGTCCCAGCTCAGTTCGCCGAGCGACCGGGCGCCGGAGATGGCCTCGATCTCGTCCTCACCACGCAGGCGGTTGTCGAACTGATCCCGAATGAGTGCGGCCGCGATTCCGACGATCAGACCCGTGGCCAGCGCGAGCAGCAGGACGATCAGCACCGACGGCACGGTCGAACCCCCTGCTGACGGAGGCGTCACGATGGCTGTCGCCGCACCGGCGTCGTTGACGTCTTCGATGGCGAGGTTGACGGACGTCATCTGAGAGAGCGCGGTCGCGAGGTTGGTCGCCGCGATCGAGTCGCCGGGGTTCTCGGCGACCTCGCGCTGCAGATCCCGCGCGTTCTGGATGGCCTCGGCTTGCCGCTGCTGCAGGGTCGTCAGCGCCAGGTTGAGCTGCTCGTCGACGTGGGCGACGTACGCCGTCAGAACCGCGTCGGCTCGCGCCTGCGCCTGTTCGGGCGTGGTGCCCATCGCGCTGATGTGGATGCGTGCGAGAGACGTCGAGTCGTCGACGTTCGCGCGGACGGCACCAGCGAGTGCGGCGGGGTCTTCTCCGAGCTGCGCGGCCGCCGCCTCGAGGACGGTCGGCCCCGTCACCGCCTCGGGGCTCACGTCGACGGAGACGCCGCCGACCTCACCGGTGACGGCCCCCTGTGAGATCACGTCGTTGAGCCGGATGACGCCGGTGCTGACGAACGTCTCAGTGCGCACCTGGAGGTAGACAGCTGCCGTCACAAGTGCGGCCAGCATGACCGCGCCGATGATCCATTTGCGCTTCCAGAGCACATCGAGAATCTGTCGGAGCGTCAAGTCCACTCTCCCCACGGGCATGGTGCCGCGAGCAGCGGCAGTCGTCTAGGTTACAGGCGTTCGCGGAGCCCGGTCCCCTCCAGGTCGAGCCCTCGTCCGGGCCTGAACGAGGAAGGGCCGATGGATGGCGAGGACCGAGACGATGACACCCAGCGTACACAGCAGGATTGCCATCGTGAGCGTCAGGGCGTGATCGCCGCCCCCGAAGAAGCCGAGCGCACCGGCCAGGTACAGCAGGCCGACGCCCACCATCACCCCGCCTGCGATCACCGATCCCCTGCGCAGGCGTGAGGATACGGGCTGCGTCGCCCGTGAAAGCGCTGCCAGCGCGCACGAGACGGCTCCCGCCAGAAGGGCGCCTCCGATGCTGTCGCTGGCGCGGTGGGCCATGGAGAAGAGCGACCCCAGCGCGACGAAGGCGACCACACCGCCGAGCACGAGAACGAGCACCGGCGACATCCAGCGCGGATAGCACCAGATGATCGCCACGGCAGCGGCCAGGGTGATCGCGGTGTGACCACTCGGAAAGGTGTTGTGGGCGTACGCCCAGTCGCCCAGATCGGGACGCGGCGCGAACTCCTTCATGAGGAGCGAGATCACGGCGACCACCCCGACGAGGGCGGCCGAGTACAGCGGCGCCTTCCAACGATGCTCGAGCACGTCGGAGAGTGCGGCGACCACCGCGGCCCCGACGACGCAATACATCACGATGTCGCGTCCGTCATAGAACGCCAGCCACGCCTCGCTCCGCATCCAGCCGAACAGACTGAGCGAACCGGCATCGACGAGCTGCCCGAAGGCGGTCAGCACCGCAGTGAAGTAGAGGAGCACGAAGGCGCCACCGTACGCGAGGCCCACCAGCCACAGATTCCGGGTCCGGTGCCCCCGGTCCTCGCGCGTCGACTCTTCCCGCGTCGGTTCAGACACGCGCGGCCTCTTCCGCGACGACGGAGCGCAGGCGATCGGCGAACCGCTCCTCTGAGAACCCCTCGACGTGCGCGCGGATCGCGTCGGGCGACCAGTCCCGCCGGAGCATCTCCTCGATCGCGGCGGCGATCGAAGAGGCATCCGCGGTGTCGAAGAAAACGCCGTTGCGACCTTCGACCACCGTGTCGAGATACCCGCCGTCGCGGAGCGCCGCGGTGGGCTTGCCGGCAGATCCCGCTTCAAGGGGTGAGAGGCCGAAGTCTTCATAGGATGCCGCCACCAGCCCCATTGCGTGGCCATAGAGCCACTGCAGCTGCGCGTCGGACACCCGACCCACCAGATGTGCGCCGCCGACCCGCCGGGCGAGCTCGCTCAGCCGCCCTCGCTCGGGGCCGTCGCCGACGACCACGAGCTCCAGGCCACCGACCGATCCGACCGCCTCGATCACGCGATCGACGTTCTTGTACGGCAGCAGGCGTGCGACGCACAGGACGAACGGCTGCGACACCCCGTCCACCGGCTCGGTGGCGGCTGAGCCGAGGATGCGTCCAGGGGGTGGCGCGAGGACCTCCGCCTCGATGCCGTACGCATTGCGGACCGCACGCTGCACAACCGTCGAGTTCACCAGGTAGCGGTCGGCGCTCTTCGCGGCGGCGGCATCCCACTCCCGCAATCCGGGCCCCAGAACGCTGATGGCGGAGCGGACCGCGCGAGCGCGGACGCCGCCGTCGCCTTCGCCCGCGTACCGTTCCGACTGGTAGAGCCAGCGGGCAGGAGCGTGGCAGTAGACGACCTTGCGGCCGGTGACCGGAATGCCGTGCGCCCAGCCACTCGAGCTCGCCAGCAGCACGTCGGCGTCGACGGGATAGCCCGACACCGCCTTCGCGAGGAAGGGGAGCGCCAGCCGGTGGTGGCGGCGCAGGATGCCCCACCGATTGATCGGCATCGTGCGCACGTCGACGCGCTCGAACTCCGGAAAGGTGCCGGCAGGGTCGTAGAGCGCCGTATGCAGCGGCGATCCGGGGAACGCCCTGACCATCGCGAGCGCCACGCGCTCGGCACCCCCGCGCTGCGTCACATAGTCGTGCGCGAGAGCGACGGTCACGTGCTACCCCTTCACGCCGGGTTCGACCGAGGGATGATGCCCCGGCGACCGGCGCCCCACGTCCGGTCGTGGCAAGGATATCGGCCTGGAGCGCGGGACGCACCGCATCGGCTAGTATCTGGCCACCGGTTCGTCGACCGGACTGGGTGCGGCTCTCGCCGAACCGGCCCAGACGCCAACGGCTTTGGGGAGCCGCCGATGTCATCGATGACGAAGACCGTCCTGTCCGTCGTGATGTGGATCGCCGTGGTCCTGATCGGCGCCTACATCAGCGTGCAGCGCTTCCAGGATGCCGTCGGAAGCGACATCGGCACCGATCTGCGCACGTTCGTCGCAGCGGCCGAGCACATCCGCGAAGGCCGCAGCCCGTACACCGAGTTCGGGTATGTGTATTCGCCGTTGGTGGCGTGGGTCCTGCTGCCCTTCGAGGACTTCGACGCCGCCGTCGGGCCGTGGACCGCGGCATCCATCCTGTCTCTGTGGGGAGCCGTCGCGGCGATCACCGCGACGTTCTGGCGTGTGCTGTCGTGGTGGCAGCGGCCCGTGCTCGCCGGCATCGCGATCGTCAGCGCGCTGTACAGCGCATTGCTCTCGCTGGACCTCTGGCTCGGGCAGACCGACACGTTCCTGCCGCTGGTCGCCTCGCTCGCGGTGTTCTTCGCCTCACGCAACCGTCAGATCGCCAGCGGTGTCTCGCTCGCCTTCGGTGCGATCATCAAGAGCTGGCCGGTCGGCCTCGGCCTGTGGATGTTCCGTCGCGGTGTGCAGCATCGGGCGCGGCTGATCGGCGCCACCCTCGGAACAGGCGTCGCGTTCCTCCTGATCGCGCTCATCGTGCACGGCCCGGGCATCTTCGGCGAGTGGATCGACCGCACCCTCGTCCTCAGTGAGCAGGATCTCGTGGCCTACTCCGTGTGGGGCGCCGGAAGGCACCTGTTCACACAGTCGGCGGCGCTCACGCCCCTCTTCGTCGCCCCGGTGGTGGCGACGGCCGTGTCGTGGCTTCTGGCGGCTGCCGTCATCGCGCTGATCGTGGTCGCCCTCCGCCGGCCCGGAGACGACGCCCTGTCGATGTTCAACATCGCCCTGGCGGTGGTGCTGCTGATCCCCGTCTGCCACCTCTGGTACTTCGTGCTCGCGCTTCCGCTGCTCTGGGTGTGGATCGCGCACGCCATGAAGGGCACGCGGCGCCTCGAGTCGCTCATCGCCGTCGGTGTGCTGGCGGTGTGGTGGGTGATCGTCTTCCGGCTCCCTCCGCTGGACAACCAGTTCGGCGAGAGCACCCCGCAGTACATCGCGGTGGTGTTCTCATCGCTCCTCGCCCTGGGCGTTTCGGTCGCCCTCGCGGCACGGGCCGACGCCGCGCGCGAGCGGGAGCCGCTCGCGCGGCAGTCGGAGGAGCGGGTGCTCGCCGAGTGACGGCACGCCTATGAGGCGGAGAGAAGGATGCCGACCCCGGCGATCGCCGAGATGACGAGCATCCCTCCCACGGCGAAGCCGTATGTGCGCGGCAACGGCTTCCAGAACTTCGAGGTGCGGAACGGGTCCTCGATGAACCGCTTCGACAGCCACCCGAGCAGCATCGAAGCCGCGACCACCGCGAGTGCGCCCACCGAACGAACGTTCTCGCCGGTGCTCAGCAGCACGAGCACGTAGATGGGCTGATGCCAGAGGTAGATGCCGTATGACACGTCGCCGACGAACTGCACCGGTGCGAGCGATCCGTAGCGCGTCGGGCTCAGCCAGCTGCGGTTGCTCTCGCCCCAGATGACGAGCACCGCCCCGAGGACGGGCAGCACCGCGCCCGGCGCGGGGTGGAGGAACAGCTCGGGGGTGAGAGCAGAGCCGACGATGAGGATGAGACCCGACCACGAGGCGACGCAGTGCACCGCGGTCTTCGCCCGCTCCGACAGCGACAGCTGCGACAGGCGCGGTGCAAGTGCCAGCAGACCGCCCGCGGCGAACTCCCACACGACGGAGGGCGTGCTGCGGGCGGCGTGGAGCGGATGCTGCGCCGAGAGCCAGAGCGAGTACGCGAACGACAGCAGCATCGCGACGATGATGAGCGCCACGATGATCTGCACGCGCGCGCGGGCGCTCATGCGGCGCCCGGCCGCGACGGCGACCCCCAGAAGGAGCAGGAGCGGCCACAGCAGGTAGAACTGCTCCTCGACCGAGAGAGTCCAGAAGTGCTCGACCGGCAACGGGTAGTCCACCCACGGCAGGAAGCCGAGGTGCCGCGCGAGCGAAGCCCAGTTCTCGACGTACAGGGCGCTGGCCGCGGACTCGATGAGACTGGGTCCCCACTCCGTGCGGGGGACGACGACCATCAGCGCGACCAACGTCACCAGGATCACGACGAACGCCGCCGGCAGCAGCCGTCGAATGCGACGCGCCCAGAAGTCGAGGAGCCGGATCGAACCGGTGCGCTCGATCTCGCGCAGGAGCTGCGCCGTGATGAGGAAACCCGAGATCACGAAGAAGACGTCGACGCCGATGTAGCCGCTCGGCACCCTCGTCTCCCACAGGTGGAAGAGCAGCACCAGGATGACCGCGACGGCACGGAGCGCCTGGATCTCGGGCCGGATCCCGCCCGTGGGCTCGGCGGGGGCCGGGAGCGCCTGGGACGTCCGCGTCTCGGTCATCGCCGGTTAGATCTCGCCCGGCTGCATCGCCTGCTCGTCGATCTCCTCCAGCACGGCGCGTGCAGCGGAGGGCTTGGCGCCCTTCTTGGGCGCGTAGACGACCAGCGAGTGGAAGACGAAGCGGACGAAGAACGCCACGACGAGTGTGATCCCCGTCGCGATGACGCTGGAGATGTGCCACGTCTCGACCATGAGCGCCATGATGGGGATGCGGATGAGCGCCTCGGCGTTGTTGAACCCGAATGACTTCGCGAACCGCCACCACACGCTCGAGGCGGCGTGGCGCATGTCGTGGAAGACGAACCGCTCGATCAGCAGGAAGTTGCCGATGATGGTCACCTCGGCACCGATCACGGCGGCGATGACGTAGTTGACGCCCATGCTCGTGAGCGCCCACACGATCAGCAGGTTGACGACGGCGCCCAGGCCTCCCACGACGGCGAACAGCGACATCTTGCCGAATCGAAGGGCGGCGAGCTGCGTGATGAAGTGCAAGCCCTGCAGGAACGATGCCTTCGACTCGCCGGCGTGCCGGTCGGCGAAGTCGAAGTCGACCTCGGCGATGCGGAAGCTCTTGCGCGCGAGGATCTCGAGCAGGATCTTGAACCCCCGCGGCCGGAGGGTCTCGAGTTCGATCGCACGACGGTCGACGACGAAGAAGCCGGTCATCGGATCGGTGACGTCGCGCAGCTTGACGGGGAACATCGCCTTGGTGACGGCGGTCGACGCCTTCGAGACCAGCACGCGGGTGCGGTCGGCGAGACCGGTCGAGGTGCCGCCCCCGGCGTAGCGCGACGCGACGACCACATCGACGTCGCCTCGCGCGGCACGATCGAGCAGCTCAGGGATCTTCTCGGGAGGATGCTGAAGGTCGCCGTCCATCACCAGGCACGTGTCGGACTGCGCGGCGCGGAACCCCTCGACCACGGCGCCGCCGAGGCCGCCCACCTTCTCATCGCGGTGGATCAGGCGCACCGGCAGGGAAGCGGATGCCGCAACCGCCCGCACCACGTCGGGAGTGTCGTCGGTGCTGTCGTCGACGAAGATGATCTCGGCCTGACGACCTTGGACCGCAGCGGAGACACGGCGAACGAGCTCCGCGACGTTCGGAGCCTCGTTGTACGTCGGCACGATGATCGAGACGTCGATGAGAGTCCCCGTTCTCCCCTTGATGTCCTGCTACCCCAGGGGACCATGGTGACATAACCCCCCGCCGCGCGGGAACTGTACTCGGAACCTTGGTGGGCGCGAAGCGAATCCTGAGTGCGAGCGGGACCCGCCCGGCACCCGGCCCTCGCCCAGGATCGATACGGGAGAATAGACGTCATGACGTCTGCCCCCTCCACCATCACGATGTTCGGCGCCGACTGGTGCCGCGACTGCGTCCGCACCAAGCGCCAGCTCGACTCGCTGGGGATCCAATACACGTACGTGGACCTCGTCGCCGACCCCGCTGCCGCCGACGTCGCGCGCGAGATCT
Organism: Microbacterium sp. NPDC056003; assembly: GCF_042274785.1. Classification (NCBI taxonomy): domain Bacteria; kingdom Bacillati; phylum Actinomycetota; class Actinomycetes; order Micrococcales; family Microbacteriaceae; genus Microbacterium; species Microbacterium sp. NPDC056003. The sequence goes on from NZ_JBHJXQ010000001.1 coordinate 1,077,566, forward strand.
CGGGCCGCACGAACATCCCGGTCGTGGTGTACCCGGATGCCTCGCACCACGTCGAGCCGTCGAACGACGACGTCGAGGCCAAGCTCCGCGAGCTCGAGCTCATCTGACGCCGCGTCATTCGCGCCGCTCACAGCCCTGACGAAGGACCGTTCTGCCTCGTTAGGCTGAGCGGGTGAGCGAAGGCGTCGAACGCAATACCCGGGCGATCGAGGGCACGGTCGTCACCGACTTCGCCGATCGCATGAGCTACGGGGGCTACCTCGATCTCGGCACGCTGCTGGCGGCCCAGCGACCGCTGAGCGATCCCGAGCACCATGATGAGCTGCTGTTCATCATCCAGCACCAGACCACAGAGCTGTGGCTCAAGCTGGTGCTCCACGAACTCGGCGCCGCCTGCCGTCTGCTGCGCGAGGACAACCTCGCACCGGCGCTCAAGTGCATCGCCCGTGTGAAGCACATCCAGAAGACGCTGACCGAGCAGTGGTCGGTCCTTGCGACGCTGACCCCCGCCGAGTACGCGCAGTTCCGCGGCGTGCTCGGCAACGCCTCGGGGTTCCAGTCGGCGCAGTACCGTGCGGTCGAGTTCACCCTCGGTAACAAGAACGCCGCCATGCTGCGCGTGTTCGACGCCGACCCCGCTGCCCACGAACTCGTCGAGCGCGCGCTGCTCGCGCCGAGCCTCTATGACGAATTCCTCGGGATGCTCGCGCGGTCGGGATACCCGATCCCCGCCGAGGTGCTCGGCCGCGACGTCACGCAGGCGTGGACCTTCGCGCCCGAGCTCGTCCCGATGTTCGCCGACATCTACGCCGACCCGCAGCAGCACTGGGCGGCGTACGAGACGTGCGAAGAGCTCGTCGATCTGGAGGACAACTTCCAGCTCTGGCGGTTCCGACACCTGAAGACCGTCGAACGCATCATCGGCTTCAAGACCGGCACCGGCGGGTCGAGCGGGGTGCCGTTCCTGCAACGGGCCCTCCAGCTGACGTTCTTCCCCGAGCTCTTCGCGGTGCGCACCGAGATCGGCCGCTGACGTGCACGCCGACCCGTTCGCGCTGCGAGAGCTCCTCGGTCCTGCGGCCGCACCGTGCCGCCGGGCCATCACGGGCGAGCCCGGCGTCTCGCTGCCGCCCCTGATCGACCACCACGTGCACGTGCATCTCATCGACGAGCACGCCCTGCCCGCCGGTGGCATCGCCGGCGTGGTCGACCTCGGCGGCGACCCCATCGGCTTCGCCCGCCGCGCCGGCGCGGGAATGCCGCGGGTCGCGTACGCCGGCGCGTTCCTCACTGCGCCCGGCGGCTACCCGACCGGACGCGGGTGGGCACCCGACGCGATCGTGCGGACGGTCACCGGCCCGTCGGCGCATCCCGGCGTGGCCGGCGGCGCCGCGACAGCGGTCGACGAGCAGGCGTCGTTCGGGGCATCCCTCATCAAAGTCGCCCTCAACTCCGCCGCCGGGCCGGTCTTCGACGCGACGACCCTCGAGGCGATCGTCGCCGCCGCACGCGGGCACGGCCTGCCCGTCGTCGCTCACGTGGAGGGGAGCGGGATGACGCGGCTCGCGCTCGACGCCGGCGTCGACGCCCTCGCGCACACGCCCTTCACCGAAGCGCTCGACGACGACGTGATCGGGCGCGCCGTCGCCGCGGGGCAGACGTGGATCTCGTCGCTCGACATCCATGCGGGCGACCCCGGTGCGGAGGCGAGCGCCCTCGCCAACCTCGAGGCCTTCGTCGCCGCCGGCGGCACGGTGCTCTACGGCACCGACCTCGGCAACGGCGACCGCCGGGCCGGCGTGCTGGTCGACGAGCTGCGCGCGCTCGACCGCGCCGGCGTGCGCGGCGACCGGCTCGTCGCCGCCCTGTGCGACCCGTGGCCGGCGACGGCGCCCGCCGGCGTCTCGACCTTCGTTCCCGGCCCGCCTCCCACCACGCTCGACGAGGTCGCCGCGTGGCTGGGTCGCGCGGCCGTCGTTCCGTCCGAGGAGCTCATCCATGACGACCACTGACCCCACCCTCGCCGCGACGGTCGCGGAGCTCGAGGTCGAGGCATCCGCTCTCGACACCGCCGACCCGCTGCGGCACCACCGCGACGCGTTCGTCGGTGCCGAGTCGTCGCTCGTGTACTTCGACGGCAACTCGCTCGGCCGGCCGCCGCGTGCGAGCGTCGAGCGATTGGCCGCCTTCGCCCGCGACGAGTGGGGCGGGCGGCTCATCCGCGGCTGGGACGAATCGTGGATGGAGCTGCCGTTCCGGATCGGAGACACGATCGGGCACGCGGTGATCGGCGCGGCGCCGGGGCAGACCGTCGTCGGCGACTCGACGACCGTCCTGCTCTACAAGCTCGTGCGCGCGGCGTTCGATGCTCAGCACGCGGCGGATCCCGCCCGGGTCGAGATCGTCGTCGACCGCGACAACTTCCCGACCGACCGCTACCTCGTCGACGGCATCGCGCGCGAGCGGGGCGGGCGCGTGCGGTGGATCGACGTCGACCTCTCGACCGGGGTGACGGAAGAGGCTCTCCGCGCGGCGGTCGGGTCCTCGACGGCGGTCGTGCTGCTCAGCCATGTCGCCTACCGCTCGGGATATCTGGCGGATGCCGCGGCCTTCACCCGCATCATCCACGACGCGGGCGCGCTCGTGGTGTGGGACCTCTGCCACTCCGCAGGATCGGTGCCGGTGCACGCGGACGCCTGGGGCTTCGACCTGGCCGTCGGCTGCACGTACAAGTACCTCAACGGCGGTCCGGGCTCGCCCGCCTTCGCCTACGTCGCCGCGCGGCACCAGGATGCACTCGCGCAGCCGATCCAGGGCTGGATGGGCACCGCCGACGTGTTCGCGATGGGCGCCGAGTACCGTCCGGCCGAGGGCATGCGGCGGTTCCTGTCGGGCACCCCGCCGATCGTCGGGATGATCGCGATGCAGGACACCCTCGGGCTGATCGAAGAGGCGGGGATCGACGCCGTGCGGGCGAAGTCCATCGCGCTGACCGACTTCGCGGTGGAGGTCTCCGACGCACTGCTGGCGCCGCTCGGCGTGAGCATCGCCTCTCCGCGGGATGCTGCGCTCCGAGGCGGGCACATCACACTGTCGCACCCCGCCATGCGTGCAGTGACGGCGCGGCTGTGGACCCAGGACGTCATCCCCGACTACCGCGACCCCGACGGTCTGCGGATCGGACTCTCGCCGCTGTCGACGAGCTTCGCCGAGACCCTCGCCGGGCTGCGCGCCGTGCGCGACGCCCTGACCGCACGGGGCTGAGGGCCCCCGAAGCCCGACGCAACGGCTGTCCACAGCCGCAGCTCCGCGCACGCCTCCGCCCCTACACTGGCGCGATGAGCACCGACGCCGCCGGCGGCGGCGCGGCCGCGGCATCCGATTCCGCCACCGCACGCGCCCGCCTCTCGAACGGAACCATCGCCCGCTACGCCACGGGCTCGCTCGGCACCGGCGGGTTCGCGACCCTGCCCGGCCTCGTGCTGACGTACTACCTCACCGACTCCCTCGGCGTCGCCGCGCTCGCTGCGGGCCTCGTCATCACGCTCGCCAAGGTGTGGGACGTCGTGATCGACCCGGTCATCGGCGCGCTCACCGACCGCGACCTCGCCCGCCACGGCACGCGCCGCCGGCTGATGCTTCTCGGCGCGGGCACGATCCCGGTGCTCTTCGCCCTCACGTTCGCCGTCCCGCCCGCCCTCGGCCCCGTGGTCGCGGCGATCTGGGTCTTCTTCGCCTTCACCCTGACCGCGACGGCCTTCAGCCTCTTCCAGGTGCCTTACATCGCGCTCCCCGCCGAGCTCACGCCGCGCTACGACGAGCGCACGCGGCTGCTGACGTGGCGCGTGGTCGTGCTGACGCTCGCGATCCTGCTGTTCGGCGCCGGCGGCCCGGCGCTGCGCCGCGTGGCCGACGACCCCGTCATCGGCTACCTCGTGATGGGGGTCGTCGCCGGCGTCGTCATCGGGCTCGGGATGCTGGTCGCCACGACGGTCGCGCGCCGCCCCGTCACGGAGACCGCGCCCGTCGCCCCGGGGAGCACGCTCCCCGCCGCCGCCCGGGCGAGTCTGCGCGAGCACTACGCCGACGGCGTCCGTGCCGTGCGCCGCAGCGGGCCGTTCCGTGCGCTGCTCGCGACGTTCGTGCTGCAGGCTCTCGCGACCGGGCTCATGCTCGCCGGCGCGCAGTACGCCGCGACGTGGGTGCTCGAGTCGGAGGCCGCGGTCGAGCTGCTGTTCGTCGCTCTCATCGCACCCGCGCTGTTCGCGGCCCCTGCGTGGGGCGTCGTCTCCCGCAGGATCGGCAAGGAGCGCGCGTTCGCGATCGCGAGCACCGTCTTCGCCGTCGCCGCACTGTCGATCCTCGGGGTGCTGTGGGCGCCGGGCGACTGGATCTACGCGCCCGTCGGCGTCGCGGGGATCGCCTACGCGGGTATGCAGTCGCTGCCGATGGCCATGCTGCCCGACGTCATCTCGCACGACGAGCGCACCTCCGGGCCCGGGCGCGCGGGGTCGTTCAGCGGCGTCTGGACCGCAGGCGAGACGGTGGGCTTCGCGCTGGGCGCCACGGTGCTGTCGCTCATCCTCGCGGTCACCGGGTACATCTCGTCGACGGCGGGCGAGACGGTCACCCAGCCCGCCGCGGCGGTGACGGGAATCGTCGTCAGCTTCAGCCTCGCGCCCGCACTCCTCATCGGGCTGAGCCTGTGGAGCCTCGCCCGCTACCCGCTCCGTCGCAGCGACATCGAGTCACAGCAGTCGTGAGATCCCGTCTCACCGGAGCCGTCGTAGACTGAGTCATCCCGCCCGAAGGAGAGCGCCCGTGCCCAAGGCCGCCCCGGCAGCAGCCGTCCCGTCCCGCGCGAAGGCGCCCGCCCTCCCCGAGGATGTCTCGGGACCGCTGGACGCCGCGATCGGCGACCTGCAGACCGGCGCCCGCACGTGGAGTCACCTCACACTCGACCAGCGCGCCCGCCTGCTCGGCCGGGTACGCGACTCGGTGGCGACCGTCGCCGAGGAGTGGGCCGACGTCGCCGCGACCTCGAAGGGCCTCGAGCCGGGGCATCCGCTCCGTGGCGAGGAATGGCTCTCAGGGCCGTACGGCACGCTCGTCGCCCTCGACGCGTACCGGTCGACGCTGTCGGCGCTGGCCAAGGGCGAGAGTCCGCTTCGCGGGGTGCGGACGGATGCCGCGCCCGGCGGCCGACTGCGCGCACACGTCTTCCCGCTCAGCCCGGTCGACGGCATGCTGCTGTCGGGTTACACCGGCGAGATCTGGTTCGAGCCGGGCGTCACCGAGGCGCAGGCGCGTCGCACGGCCGGACTGGCGCAGCTGACACCGACCGAGCCCGGCGGGGTCGGGCTGGTGCTCGGCGCGGGCAACGTGACGTCCATCCCGGTGCTCGACGTGGTCTACGAGCTGATGGCGCACAACCGCGTCACGATCCTCAAGGTCAACCCGACCCAGGACTCCGTCGTGCCGGTCTTCGAGCGCGCGCTCGCGCCGCTCATCGAGCCCGGCTTCCTGCGCATCGTGCGCGGCGGCGGCGACGTCGGCGCGTACCTCGCCGACCACCGCGGCGTCGCCCACGTGCACATCACCGGAGCCACCCCGACGTTCGACTCGATCGTGTGGGGCCCCTCGACCGGTGCGGGCGCGGCGGCCACCGCCCGCCGCAGACGCGAGGACCGCCCGAAGCTCAAGAAGCCGATCACGGCCGAGCTGGGCGGCGTCTCTCCGATCATCATCGTCCCCGGCGAGTGGAGCGACGCCGACCTCCGGTTCCAGGCCGAGCACGTCGCCACCATGCGGCTCTACAACTCCGGGCACAACTGCATCGCCGGCCAGCTCGTGCTCCTGAGCTCGGACTGGCCCCAGCGCGAGGCCTTCCTCGACGCGCTCCGCGCGGCGTTCGACGCCGCACCCGCCCGACCGGTCTGGTACCCGCGGTCCGACGAGAAGCTGGCGGCCGCGGCATCCGACTATCCGTCCGCCACCTGGCGCGGCGACGGCACCCGCGCGATCGTCGAGGTCGGTCCCCGCGAAGACGCGACCGCCGTCGAGACGACCGAGTACTTCGCGCCGGTCCTCGGCATCGTGACGCTTCCCGGAAACGGTCAGGAGTTCGTCGACCGGGCGGTCGCGCACGCCAACGACGAGCTCGCCGGCACGCTCGGCGCGAACGTGCTCATCGACCCCGTGACGCAGGCGGCGCTCGGCGAAGGGTTCGAGCGCGCGATGGCCGACCTGCGCTACGGGACGATCTCGATCAACTCGTGGACCGCCTTCGGGTTCCTCACCCCGACGCTGCCGTGGGGCGGATTCCCCGGCGCGACGCTGCAGAACGTCGAGAGCGGCATCGGCGTGGTCCACAACGCGCTGCTGCTCGACGGCATCGAGCGCGCGGTGACCCGCGGGCCGTTCCGGCCGTTCCCGCGGTCCCTCCAGCCGAAGGCCCTGCGCCGCTCGCGCGGCCGCGCCTTCTCGGTGCTGCCGAAACCGCCGTGGTTCGTGACGTCGCGCACCGGCGCCGCCGTGAGCGAGGGGTTCACCCGGTTCCGGATGGACGGCGACTACGCGAAGCTCTCGGCCACCCTCGTCAAGGCCTTCCGGGCGTGACGAGGCGAGACCGGCACAGCCTGACCGCCGACTACATCGTCGTGGGCGCCGGCTCGGCGGGCGCCGCGCTGGCTGCACGGCTGAGCGAAGACCCGTCGGTCTCGGTGCTGCTGCTCGAAGCGGGCGGACCCGACAAGGCGCTCGAACTCCACGTCCCCGCGGCGTTCTCGAAGCTCTTCCGCGGTCCGTACGACTGGAACTACGACACCGTCCCGCAGGAGCGGCTCGAAGGGCGCACGGTGTACTGGCCGCGCGGCAAGACGCTGGGCGGATCGTCGTCGCTCAACGCGATGATGTGGGTGCGTGGCTTCGCGGCCGACTACGACGAATGGGCCGAGGAGGCTGGTCCCGCCTGGTCGTGGAAGTCGCTCGTCCCCTACTTCCGCCGCGTCGAGCGCACGCAGGACCCGGTCGATGAGACCCAGGGGAGCACGGGGGCGCAGTCGATCGAGCACCAGCGTGATCCGCGCCCCCACACGGCGGCGTTCCTCGACGCGGTGCGCGAGGCGGGGCATCCCGTCACCCCCGCGAATCTCCCGGAGGGGCAGGGTTTCAGCCAGACGATGGTGTCGCAGCGCCGCGGCAGCCGGGCGTCGACCGCCGACGCCTACCTGCGGCCCGCCCGGCGGCGGCGCAACCTGCGGGTGGTGACGAACGCCTTGGTGCGCCGCGTCACCTTCGCACGACGGAACGAGGCCGACCACTCGCACGTCGGCGACGCCGGGGTCGAGACGCCGGCCCCCACGGGAGCGCTCGTCGCGACCGGCGTCTACGTCGACATCGACGGCATCACGCGCCACGTGCGAGCCCGGCGCGAGGTCGTCCTGGCCGGGGGCGCGATCAACACCCCGCAGTTGCTGATGCTGAGCGGCATCGGCCCCGCCGAGCATCTCGCCGAGCACGGCATCCCGGTGCTCGTCGATGCACCGGGGGTGGGCTCGAACCTGCAGGATCACCTCGTCGCCGGGCTCGCGCCCGAGGCGCGCGGCGGCACCCTTTTCGGCGCCGAGCGCGTCGCCGAGCTCGGGCGCTACCTCTCGTCGCGGCGCGGGATGCTCACCTCCAACGTCGCGGAGGCGTGCGGCTTCGTGCGGACGGAGGTCGCCGACCGCGCCGGCGTGCCGGACGCGCTCCCCGACATCGAGATCATCTTCGCCCCGGTGCCGTACGTCGGCGAGGGCCTCGTGCCCACGCCCGGCGAGGGGCTCACGGTGGGCGCGATCCTGCTGCGGCCGCGCAGCCGCGGCACGATCCGCCTCGCGTCGGCAGATCCGACGGCCAAGCCGCTCATCGATCCGGGGTACCTCACCGACCCCGACGGCATCGACGAGGCGACGATGCTCGCCGGCCTCGCGGAGTGTGAGCGACTCATCGGCACCGACGCGCTGCGCGCGGTGACCACCGGCGGCTGGATCCAGCCCGCGGGTGGCGAGTCCATGACGTCGGCCGAGCGGGCCGAGCTGTCGCTGCGCCGCTACTCCCACACGCTGTACCACCCCGTCGGGACGGCGCGGATGGGGACGGATGCCGCCTCCGTCGTCGACCCGGAGCTGCGGGTCCGCGGAGTCGAGGGACTGCGCGTGGCCGACGCATCCGTCATGCCCACCGTCATCCGCGGCCATACGAACGCCCCCGCGATCGTGATCGGCGAGGTCGCCGCCGACCTCCTCCGGTGCCGCTGACGGGACCGTGCCCCCGGCGCGGGCGCCTGCACCTCGGCACGGTCGCTCGCGCGCTCGACCTGCGCGGGCGGGCGCCTGCCACCCTCGCTCTCGCCGGGAGCAGGTGATCTGGCGAAAACAGGATGATTTTCGCCGGATCGTCCTGATGCCGCCAGATCACCTGATTTCAGACAAGGAACAGGACGGATGCCGCGGCCCGGCGGCCCGGGTGCAACGGCGCCCAGCTGCTCCGGCCGCCCTGTCGCCGACCCCAACCCACACTCAACCCGCGCCATAGCCCCCACGGCCGCCTCCGCACCCGCCCTCACCTCGCCCCGGCGCCCTCGCGCGCACCGAAATCAGGGGATCTGGCGTAAACAGGATGATTTCCGCCGAACCGTCCTGATGCCGCCAGATCACCTGATTTCAGACAAGGAACAGGACGGATGACGCGGCCCGGCGGGGCCCCGCGGGCGGGGACGGCGAAGGGGAGGAAGGGGGATGGATGCCGCGGCGGGGACGGCGAAGGGGAGGCACCGGTCGCGATGACCAGGCCTCCCCTTCGTGGATCCTGGGGTCAGCGACCGCCGCGGCGGTTGCCGCCGTTCTGGCGGACGACCGAGCCGACCATGAGCTTTCCGCCGCCGTTGCCCGCACTCGAGGCGCGGCGCCCCGTGGTGCGCGGGTTGCCCTGCGGCTGGGCCGAGCGGGTGTGCCCGGCGCTCTGGTCGGAGCGCTGGTGGCCGGTCTGCACGCGGTCGGTGCCCTGGGCGCGACCGCCCTGGCTGCGACCGCCCTGGCCACCCTGGCCACCCTGGCCGCGGCCCGAGCGCTGTCCGCCGCCGGCGCCCTGCTCGCGCGCGGCGCGCTTGCGCTGGGCGTTGGCGCCCTGGCTCTTGCCGCCGCCGCCGCGGACCGGCTGCTGCACCGGCTCGGGCTTGACGTACGGGGCGACCTCGCCGACCAGCTCGGCGACCGCGGCCGAGTCGGCCGTGACCTTCACCGGAGCGACCGAGATCGCGGCCTTGCGCAGAAGCTGCGCGACGTCCTTCTCCTGGCCGGGCAGCACGAGCGTGACCACGGCACCCTCCGCCCCCGCGCGGGCCGTGCGGCCCGAGCGGTGCAGGTACGCCTTGTGCTCCATCGGCGGATCGACGTGGATGACCAGCTCGACGTCGTCGACGTGCACGCCGCGGGCGGCGACGTCGGTGGCGACGAGCACCTTGGCGGTGCCGGCCGAGAACGCCGCGAGGTTGCGGTCGCGCTGCGGCTGCGAGAGGTTGCCGTGCAGGTCGACGGCGGGGATGCCCTGCGCGGTCAGCTGCTTGGCGAGCTTCTTCGCGTGGTGCTTGGTGCGCATGAACAGGATGCGGCGGCCTGTGCCCGAGGCGAGCGTCTTGACGACGTCCTTCTTGGCGTCGGCATCGGTCATCGTGAAGACATGGTGGGTCATCGCGGCGACCGGCGAGTGCGCCTCGTCGACCGAGTGCAGCACCTCGTTCTGGAGGAAGCGGTTGACGAGCTTGTCCACGCCGTTGTCGAGCGTGGCGCTGAAGAGGAGGCGCTGACCGCTGGACGGCGTCGCGTTCAGGATGCGCGTCACGACCGGCAGGAACCCGAGGTCGGCCATGTGGTCGGCCTCGTCGATGACGGTGATCTCGATCGCGTCGAGGTGGGCGTAGCCCTGCTTCATGAGGTCTTCGAGGCGGCCCGGGCACGCGACGATGATGTCGACGCCGGCGTTGAGCGCCTGCACCTGGCGGTTCTGGTTCACGCCGCCGAAGATCGTCGTCGTGGTCAGGCCGTATGCCTTGGCGAGCGGGGCGAGCACGGCGTCGATCTGAGTCGCGAGCTCCCGCGTGGGCGCCAGCACGAGGCCGAGCGGGCGGCCCTTCCGGCGCGAGCCGCCGGCGAGCGCGCCGCCGAGACGGGCGACCATCGGGATCGAGAAGGCGAGGGTCTTGCCCGAGCCGGTCTTGCCGCGGCCGAGCACGTCGCGGCCGGCGAGGGTGTCGGGGAGCGTGTCGACCTGGATCGGGAACGCGGTGGTCTTGCCCTCTGCCGCGAGCGCGGCGACGAGGGGCTGGGGCACGCCGAGCGTGCCGAAGGTGACGTCAGTCATCGGGGATCATTCTCCGGGCGCGCATACGCACCCTGGTCGGTGGCCGGTGGCGTATCTCGCCCACGTGTCGCCGTACGAAAGTTTTCAGCCGACGGCGTCTGTGCGGGCGGGCCCGGAGACGGCGGCGAGGGAAGCGTTCTACGACGCAAGAAGCGCAGAAGTGCGCTGCAAGTGAGTTCGAGCCTACCAGGGATGCGGGTGGGGTTCCTGAGCGACCGCCTCACCCGGGTCCTCGTGCGAGGGCGCCTCGACCGCGGACGGGTCACCGCCATCGGCCACGTCCTCACCCGCGGCAGCGCCGTCACCCTCAGCCACGTCCTCACCCGCGGCAGCGCCGTCACCCTCAGCCGCGTCGCGCCAGGCAGCGGAGGCATCCCCGTCCTCGATCCCGGCGAACCGGTCGGTGGCGGCGCGGAGCGCGGCGGCGATGCCCGGCTCGGATGCCGAGTGCGAAGCATCCGGAACCATCACGAATTCGGCCTCGGGCCACGCGCGGTGCAGATCCCACGCGGTCATGGGCGGGGTGCACACGTCGTAGCGACCCTGCACGATGACGGCCGGGATGTCGCGGATGGCGTCGACCCCCGCGATGAGCTGCCCCTCCTCGAACCAGCCGCCGTGCATGAAGTAGTGATTCTCGATGCGGGCGAACGCCGTCGCGGCGGCAGCCTCGGTCATGTCGTCGACCAGCGACTCGTCGGGCAGCAGCGTGAGGGTGGAGGCCTCCCACCGCGACCACGCGACCCCCGCCGGCGTGTGCACCGCGGGGTCGGGGTCGAACAGCCGGCGATGGTACGCCTCGATCATGCGCGAGCGCTCGAGCACCGGGATGGGGGCGATGAAGTCCTCCCACAGGTCGGGGAAGAGCGCCGACGCACCGCCCTCGTAGAACCACTCCAGCTCATGGCGGCGCAGCGTGAAGATGCCGCGGAGCACGAGCTCGGATACCGACTCGGGGTGAGCCTGGGCGTACGCGAGCGCGAGCGCGCTGCCCCACGAGCCGCCGAACACCTGCCACTTCGCGACGCCGAGGTTGCGTCGGAGCAATTCGATGTCGGCCACGAGGTGCCATGTCGTGTTGTGGCGCAGGTCGGCCGTGGGGGCGCTCGCGTGGGGGGTGGAGCGCCCGCAGCCGCGCTGGTCGAAGAGCACGATCCGGTAGCGCGCGGGGTCGAAGAACCGGCGATGCCACGGCGACGTGCCGGCACCGGGACCGCCGTGCAGGAACACGACCGGCTTGCCCTCGGGATTTCCGCTCTGCTCCCAGTAGACCCGGTTGCCGTCGCCCACGATCAGCTCGCCGGTGTCGTAGGGCTCGATGGGCGGGTAGAGGACGTCGTCGAGGTGTTCGTTCATAGGCTTCCCCCCGGGATGCCGAAAGTCTCGCAGGATGCGACGCCGTTGCGGTAGCCCGTCTCGAACCAGCGCTGACGCTGCTCGCTCGAACCGTGGGTCCAGGTCTCGGGGTTGACGCCGCCGCCGGACTGCTGCTGGATGTGGTCGTCGCCCACCGTCTGCGCCGCGTTGATCGCGTCGGCGATCTGCTGCTGGGTGGGCTCCTTGAGGTACGCGACGCCGTCCTCGTCCACCTGCTCTGTCATGTCGCCGATGAACGCGCCGGCGAAGCAGTCGGCCTGCAGCTCGAGGCGCACGCCGTCGCTGTCGGGGCCGGTGCCGCGATCGGAGTGCTCCTGCATGATGCCTGCGATGTTCTGCACGTGATGGCCGTACTCGTGGGCGAGCACGTACAGCTGCGCGAGCGGCCCCGCGGTCGCATCGAACTGCTGACGCAGCAGTCCGAAGAAGGTCGGGTCGACGTAGACGGCCTGCTCGGGCGGGCAGTAGAACGGTCCGGTCTGGTTCGACGCTGTGCCGCACTGGGTGTTGGTGGCCCCATCGACGACGAAGAGCTGCGGCGGTGTGTAACCCTGCACCTCACCCTCCCAGAATTCGTCGAGCACGACCTGCCCGGCCGCCAGGCGGCAGTCGTCGCGCGCGTTGGCATCGGCGCCGGACTGGCACTGCTCGATGCGGGTCGCCTCGCCACTGTCGACCGCGCCACCACCGCCGCCGACGAGTCCCGAGATGTCCTGTCCGGTGAAGAGCTGGAACAGCAGCACCGCGATCGCCCCGATGCCGGCGATACCGCCGCCGGCGATCGCCGCTCCACCGCCACGACGCCGCGCGGTGCTCCCCCCGACGTTGGCGTTGTCGTTGAACGTCATGCGCTCACGGTACCCCGGGCATGGGTCCCCGGCGAGGAGACTTGACACGGCAATAGGCTCTGGGCATGGCCAGCGCATTCACGACCGTGACCATCACCGGGGCCGGCGGGCAGATCGGCTACGCCCTGCTGTTCCGCATCGCCGCAGGCGACATGCTCGGCGCGGATCGTCCGGTTCGGCTGCAGCTGCTCGAGATCCCGCAGGGGATGCGCGCCGCCGAGGGCGCGGCGCTCGAACTCCAGGACGGAGCGTTCCCGCTGCTGCACGGCGTCGAGCTGAGCGACGACCCCCGGATCGCCTTCGACGGCTGCAGCATCGCCCTGCTCGTCGGCGCCCGCCCGCGCGGTCCGGGCATGGAGCGCGCCGACCTGCTCGCGGCCAACGCCGGCATCTTCGGACCGCAGGGCGCCGCGATCGGCGAGGTCGCAGCGGACGACGTGCGCGCCGTCGTCGTGGGCAACCCGGCGAACACGAATGCGCTCATCGCCGCGTCGGCGGCGACGCCCGGTGTGCCCGCCGACCGCTTCACCGCCCTCACGCGCCTCGACCACAACCGCGCGGTGGGCCAGCTGGCTGAAGCGCTGGATGCCCGTCCCGACGCTGTGCGGGGTGTCGCGATCTGGGGGAACCACTCGGCGACGCAGTACCCGGACGTCACGCACGCCACGGTCGACGGCGTGCCGGTCATCGACGCCCTCGCGCTGCGGCTGGGCGGGCGGGCGGCCGCCGAGGCCTGGCTCGACGACGTCTTCATCCCGCGCGTCGCACGACGCGGGGCGGAGATCATCGAGGTGCGCGGCTCGTCGTCCGTGGCCTCCGCCGCCCACGCTGCCATCGAGCACGTGCGCGACGAGCAGCTCGGCACGGCCGGCGGCACGACCTCGGCGGCGGTCCTCTCACGCGGCGAGTACGGCGTGCCCGCGGGGATCGTGTGCTCGTTCCCCGTCACCTCCGACGGAGACGGCTACCGCGTCGTCGAAGGGCTCGCGCTCGACGCCCGGTCGCGCGCGCGGTTCGACGCGTCGGTGGAAGAGCTGGTGGCGGAGCGCGACGCGGTCGAGGCGCTCGGAGCGCTGTAGCCGCATGGAAGCCCTCGTCCTCGCCATCCTCGCGGTCGTCGTGATCGCGCTCGCCACCGCGATCGCGCCGAAGCTCAACATCGCGGGTCCGCTCGTGCTGGTGCTCATCGGCGTCGGGGTGGGTCTGCTCCCCTTCGTGAACGTGCCCGAGATCGATCCGGAGTGGATCCTCGTCGGGGTGCTGCCGCCGCTGCTGTACTCCGCGGCGGTCGCCCTCCCGGCCATCGAGTTCCGCCGCGACTTCGGTCCGATCGCCGGGCTGTCGTTCCTGCTCGTTCTCGTGAGCTCGATCGTGCTCGGGTTCTTCTTCGTGCTCGTGATCCCGGGGCTCAACCTCGCACTGGCGGTCGCGCTCGGCGCGATCCTCAGCCCGACCGACGCCGTCGCCACCTCGATCGTGAAACGCCTGGGCGTCTCCGGGCGCGTGGTGACCATGCTCGAGGGCGAGAGTCTGCTCAACGACGCGACCGCCCTCGTGCTGCTGCGCACGATGGTTGCCGCCGCGGCGGCCGCGACCGCCGGCGCTGCGGCCGAGGACGGCGTGGGCGTCGGGTTCATTCCCGCCTTCGCCTGGGGCGTGCTCGTCGCCGTGGTCATCGGGGCGATCGTCGGCTACCTCAACCTGCGGCTCCGCTCGCTCATCGGACACTCCGCCGCGAACACCGCGATCGGCTTCGTGATCCCCTTCGCGGCGTACCTTCCGACCGAGGAGCTCGGCGGTTCGGGCCTCGTCGCCGCGGTCGTCGCCGGCATCGTGACCGGTCAGGGCTCGGCGCGCTGGTTCACACCCGAGCAGCGCATGTCCGACGAGCACAACTGGCGCACGATCGAGCTGATGCTCGAAGGCGCGGTGTTCCTGCTGATGGGCCTCGAGCTCAAGCAGATCGTGGAGGGGAACGTCGAGAATCACGACGGCCTCGGCACGGGCATCGGCATCGCACTCGGGGCGCTGGCGATCATCCTCGCCGTGCGCGCCGCGTACGTCTCCGTCATGGTCTGGCTGCAGAGCCGGCGCGCCCGCGGGAAGCAGCGGGCGCGGCTGGAGCAGATCGGCGAGCGCATCGACGAGCTCGCGAGCGGCGCAGGAGCCGACCCGCAGATGTCCGGCGGGCGCCGCGCCTTGCGCCGTGACCCGCTGTCTCCCGACCACCCGCGCACGCAGCGCCGCATCGCGTCGATGCGGGCACGGGTCGCCCGGGCGATGCGGGACCTCAACTACTACCAGGCGTCGCCGCTCGGCTGGAAGCACGGCGTGGTCATCGTGTGGGCCGGGATGCGCGGTGTCGTGACGCTCGCGGCGGCGCAGACGCTCCCCCGCGACACCCTGGAACGCGAGCTGCTCGTCTTCATCGCGTTCGCCGTGGCCGTCGGAAGTCTCATGCTGCAGGGATTCACCCTGCCGTGGCTGGTGCGGGTGCTGCACCTCACGTCACCCGCCGACACGCTGCTCGAACGGGCCGAGCAGTCCGAGCTCGACGACGAGCTGCGCACCGCCGCCGTCACCGCGATGACCGATCCGAAGCTCCGGCGCCGTGACGGGAACCCGTTCCCCGACGAGCTCATCGAGCGGGTCGGATCGCGCCTGGCCGACCCACCCGACGACGACGCGAGCACCGCCGCCCGCGACGCCCTCGAGCTGCGGCTCGTGCTCATCGAGGCCATGCGGCGGCGGCTGAACGAGCTCTCCTCGGGCGGGGAGTTCAGCACACCCGCACTGCGGCACGCACTCGCCGAGCTCGACGCCGACCAGCTGAGCCTCGAACTGCGGCTCGGCGATCAGGACTGAGTCACGCCGACGACGGATTCGGGAGAGAATGGGTTCCGGCGAAGGAGCGATGGCGATGAACGGTGCGGGCCCCACGGCAGACGCGATGGCGACGGATGCCACGACCCTGCGATCCGGGACGCCCGAGGGCGAAGCATCCGCTCAGACTTCTCCTCTGCACCTGCCCCACGCCGCGGCGGACTGCCCGAAGTGCTTCACCGAGCTGCAGCGCGACCGCGACTGGTGGCAGGCGCGCCCCGCCGGCTCACGCCTGGTCGGTCTCGTCATCGCCCGCGACGACATGCCGTCGGTGGTCGAGCAGCGCAACGATCTCACACGGTTCGGCGTGCCGATCGAGGGCTTCCGGCACCCTGCGCCCGAAACGATGGAGTCGTGGGAGGAGCGCCTCGTGCGACTCTTCGGCACGCTCACGCGCGGCGATGTGCTCGTGGTGAGCAACGTCCACGCACTCGGGCGCGACATCGACGAGGAGACGCGCACCGTCGCGGAGCTGCACCGGCGCGGCGTCGTCGTGAAGGTCATCAGCCACGGCGGCCGGCACCTGTACGACACCGGTCGCTGACCGCTGCGTGCTCAGTCGTCGTCGGCGGCGGCGGACTCGCGCTCCACGTCGAGCAGCGGCAAGTCGCTGCGCGTCACCAGACGGGCGGCGATCGCGTGCTCGACGAGCCTCACGCGCCGGTTGGTGGCGTACGAGCGCACACCGCCGCGCAGCCCCGGCACGCCGATGCGGTCCAGCTTGTCGCAGACGTTGTCGAGCTTGCGGTTGAAGCGGGTCAGCGTCCAGCCGAGACGCTCGGCCGCCTGCGCGGAAGTGGGCAGCTCGCTCATGCCGGTGCCCTCGCGCCGCAGGACGGGCTCGGCGAGCGCGAGGATCATCATGCGCTGGCTGTGCGTGAGCGGCACGTCGCCGATGGTGCTCAGCCCGTCGTCGTGCTCGAGCTGCTGCGTCTCGCGGAACGCGGGCTCGGCCACGCTGATCGTGAGCTCGTAGGTCGTCGGTCCGGCAC
The DNA here is from genome assembly GCF_042274785.1 of Microbacterium sp. NPDC056003. Taxonomy (NCBI): domain Bacteria; kingdom Bacillati; phylum Actinomycetota; class Actinomycetes; order Micrococcales; family Microbacteriaceae; genus Microbacterium; species Microbacterium sp. NPDC056003. Next base: position 1,094,067 of record NZ_JBHJXQ010000001.1, read on the forward strand.
TGAAGATCACCGCGGTGGCGGCGAACACGAGCGGCAGCCGTGCGCCCGGCGCGAGCCACGCCTGCACGCGGCCGCCGGAGTCGGTGACGGTCGCCGCGAGCCGGCTGCCGACGTTCGAGAGCAGCCAGAGCCCCTGGACGTTCTCGATCGTCAGGAAGTGCCGGTGCAGGAAGAGGTTGTCGTCGATCGCCAGGTCGCCCTCGCGACCCACGGTGAAGACCGCGTCGGGGCCGACCGTGAAGGCCTCGCCCGCGAACTCGACCGTCAGCTCGTCGGCGCGCGCGGTCACGGAGCACACCCCCGGACGGCATCCGACGACTGGCCGTTCTCTCGCACGAGCAGCACCTCCACGCAGGTCGTCCCCGAGGGGTCGGCGGGCACGGTCACCTCGGTGTCGGTGACCGGCTCGAACACCGGCTCCTCATCGGGGCGGGTCACCACGCCGAAGAGGTAGCGGTCGCCGTCGCGGGGATCGGGATTGGTCCACGAGAACGCGACCCCGTCGGACGTCGCGACGCCCGACAGGTCCTCGGGCTGCGGCACCACCGCCGACACCGGATCCTGCGGATCGGACGAGGTCACCGGCGTCGGCACCGGATCGGATCCGGCGAGGATGCCCGGGAGCGAGACGCCGACGACGATCGCGACGATGACGACCGCCGCAGCGCCGAGCCCGATCCACAGCCCGAGGCGCGACCGCGGCGGCGAGGCGCTGTCGCCTGCGGCTGCGGGGTCGGCGACGGGCTCATAGGCGGGCGCCCCGGTGGCCGCCGCGACGGCCGGCCCGGCGGGGCCGGATACCGCGGGGCCGGACACGGCGGGCCCGGACGCCCGAGGCGCTGCGGACGGAGCGCGCACGACCGTGTGGTCGAGCGCCGGCGCGATCTCGGCGGGCGAGCGTCGGCGCGTTTCGCCGGCCGCGGCCGGCGGGGCGGTTGACCGGATGACGGTCTGCGCGTCGGCCGGCTCGTAGACCGGCGGGACGGCGGGCGAGGCGGCCGTGGGGCTCGTCTCCGCCGACGGGCGGGTGCGGCCCGCGGCGGGCGTCGTCTGCGGCGAGATGCTGACGACGCCCCGCACCCGCGTGAGGCCCTCGTCCTCGTCGTCGACGATGTCGTCGGTGATGCCGTCGTCGAGGATGTCGACCGGCGTGACCGAGTGCGAGAGCTCGATCTGCACCTTCTGCAGCGCACGGGCGAAGGCGATCGCGGACTCGTAGCGGTCGGCCGACGACTTCGACATCGCACGCTCGAGGGCGCGTTCGAGCGATGGCGGCACATCGGCGCGGCCGAGCGCGGGCAGCGGCGCGGTCTCGATCCGCTGGATGAGCTCGGCGGCCGTGTTGCGCTGGCCGGGCAGCTCGAACGGCGACCGACCGGCCAGGAGCGTGTACACCGTGGCGCCGAGGGCGTACACGTCGGACCGGGGGTCGCTGCGCGGCTCGTCGGCGAACGACTCGGGCGGCGACCACGGGATCGACAGCCCGGCGGACTCGGCAGCGGCACTCGTGGTCGACGCGATGCCGAAGTCGGTGAGCGCCGGCCGGTTGTACTCGGTGACGAGGATGTTCGCCGGCTTGATGTCGCGGTGCAGCACACCGGCGCGGTGAGCCGTCTCGACGGCCGCCGCCACCTGCACGCCGACCCGCAGCGACTCGGCGATCGAGAACGGCTCCCGGCGGTACCGCACCTGCAGGTTGGGCTTCGGGCAGTACTCCATCACCAGGTACGGGCGCCCGTCGCGCGCGACGCCGGCCTGATAGATCGTCACGATGGCGGGGTGCGTCGAGAGCATCGCCATGACGTTCGCCTCGGCCGTGAACTCCGAGACCGAGCCGCTCGACATCCGCTCGGTGAGCAGCACCTTCACGGCGACGCGGCGCTTGGGAAGGGCCTGCTCGTACAGGTACACGTCGGCGAACCCGCCCGAACCGAGCAGGTCGACGTACGTGAAGCCCGGCAGGTCGGGGGGCGCCATCGGCGCGCGTCTGGAACTCACGCGATGTCCTCGATCGCCACCGTGATGCCGTCGCCCAGGTCGATCACGTCACCCGGGACGACGACCGTCGCCTCACCGGGGTGCAGGCGCATCGGGTCGACGCCCGCGCGCAGCAGGGTCGTGCCGTTCGTGGTGTTGAGGTCGGTGGCCACGATGCTGTCGCCCTCGACGCGCAGTTCGACGTGGCTGCGCGAGATGTCCTGCTGTGGACTGTCGACCGCGACGAGGTGCGGCAGATCGGTGCCCGACACCCGCGTCGATCGCGGACGCCGGCCGATGACCACGGTGCGGTCGAGCGTCACGACCTGTCCCGAGGACACGCGGATGCGCCCGGGCGCCGGCGGCCGCGGCGGCGCGAGCGGCGGGACCGGGTCGGCGCCGCCCCGCAGCGCTCTCGCCTCGGCGAGCGAGATGGTCTCGCCGTCGTGATCGCCCAGCACGACGGGCGTCTCGGCGGGGCGCACGACGGTCGCCTCGAGGGCGGGGTCGTCGGCGATCCCGCCGGGCACGTGCTCGGCCTCGTCGTCGCGCGGGATCAGCGTCGATTCGGCGGGCAGGAGCGTGTCGGCGTCGGCGAGCGACAGCACCGCGGCCGAGTCGATCAGCCCGGCCGACGTGGTCGTGAGAGGCGCCGCGGGCGTGGGAGGGGCGACGGATGCAGCGCCCTGCGCACCCGGAACGTGCGCCGAGCGTCCGCGCGGGCCGGGCTCACGCTCGGACTGCACGGACGGCGTCGACGCGAACTCGGGTTCGGGCTCCGGGTACGGATCGGCCTCGGGCGCCGGCGTGGGCTCCGGCCCGGCTGCCGGGTCGAGTGCGGGCTCCGGCGACTCCGCAGCGGGCACGGCTTCCGCCTTCACCACACCAGCCTCCCCCGCGCCGGACGGCACCCACACGAGGGCGCCGGCGAGCACGACGCCGTCGGCGACGGGCAGCTCGGGGGGCGCAGCATCCGCTCCCCCGTCCAGTGAGACCCGGGATGCCTCGGCGATGACGCGCTCCGTCCAGGTCGTGACACCCTCGCCCGACACGCGCTCGGGGGCGCGTCCGTCGACGTCGAGCGCGAACGAGCCGCGCACGGCGAGTCGGACGGACCCCCCTTCGGCGAGCGCGACCGCGAACGGAGGCACGGCCGACAGCGAGGTGCCGTACGCACCCGTCAGTGCCTCGAGCACGCCGCCGAGCCCGCGACCGTCGGCCACGAGCGCGTGGATGCGTGCGGCGAGAGCGGGCGAGGTGTCGTCGGCGAGTGCGGCGAACCCCTGCGGGGTGACCGCGACCGGGTGCGTTCCCGGCGAGTAGTGGACCGACATCAGAATCCTCCCGTGGCGACGACGCGGGGCAGCGTGTCTCCGTCGACCTCCTCCGCGGCGGCGGCGGCCGACGGAGATGTGTGATCGCCGGGGCGGTTCGCCCGGGTGCGGACGGCCGTCGCGTCCACCACCAGCGCCGTGATGTTATCGCGTCCACCGTGGAGCATGGCCTCGTGCACCAGGCGGGTGGCGGCGCGCTGGGGCTGCGTCTCGGCCACCAGGACGGCATGGATGGCGGCGCTGTCGAGCTCGCTGGACAGTCCGTCCGAGCACACCAGGATGCGGTCGCCGGGCTCGGCGGGGATCAGCCAGTAGTCGGCGTCGCCGTCGCTCCCCGCGCCGATCGCCCGCGTGATCACGTTGCGGCGCGTGTCGCTCGAGGCCGCCTCGGGAGCGAGCTGGCCGGCGTCGATGAGCTCCTGCACGACCGAGTGATCGACGCTCACCTGCTCGAAGACGCCCTCGCTGAGCCGGTAGGTGCGCGAGTCGCCGAGGTTGATCGCGAGCCAGTACCCCTCGCCGTCGACGTCGGCGATCACGACCCCGGTGAGCGTCGTGCCGGCGCCGGCACCCTCGCCGGCGGGCAGCGCCTCGACGCGGCGCCGGGCCTGGGCCAGCGCCGCGCGCACCTCGTCGATCTCGAGGCTGTCACGTCCGGCGAACCCGGAGAACTCGTCGATCACCGTGGCGCTGGCGATCTCGCCCGCGTGGTGCCCGCCCATCCCGTCGGCGACGAGGAACAGCGGCGCGACGGCGAGGTAGGAGTCCTCGTTGATCGCGCGGCGCAGTCCCGGATCGGTCGCCGATCCGAAGGCCACGGTCACCGGCGAGCTCATCGCGGCACTCCCACCGAGGCGATGCGGTCCCCGAGCTCGAGGCGGTCTCCGTCGCGCAGTCCGATGCGCAGGCCCGGGACGAGCGGCTGCCGCTCCCCGTCGCGCACCAGGACGGTGCCGTTCGTCGAGTGATGGTCGGCGACCCACGGGCCCGACGCGACGCCGCCGATCTCGAAGTGCGTCTTCGACAGCGACAGCGTCTCGTCGCGCACCGGGACGCTCACGATCCCGGGCTCGACGGCGGGGTTGCGACCGTACCGGGTGCGGCCGTAGACCGCCATGCGGACGCCGTCGTCCCACGTGAGCACCGCGAGCACCGGATCGTCGAACATCGGCGCGGGCTGAGCCGGCGGCGGGACGGTCAGGTTGCGTGCCTGGTCGGCGGAGGGCAGCGTCACCGGGCGGGTGGCGGGCGCCTGCGGGATCACCGCGGGGGGAGGAGCGGATGCCTCGGCCACCGCCACGGTGCCGGGAACGGCCGTGAGCGTCATCGCCGGCGCGGGTGCCGCGGCCGGTGTGGGTGCCGCGACAGGCGCCGGTGCGACCGGCGCAAGGGCCGCCGCGACGGGGGCGGGCGCGGCCGGCGGAGCCGGCTTGGGCGGGATGACGATGTCGTCGAGGAACCACGGCTGCGCGGCGGACACAGCCGGGACTGTCGGCACTGCAGCGACCGTTGCGGTCGCGGGCGCGGCATCCGCTCCCCGCACGTCGATGACGAGCGCGCCGGCGGCCCGATCGTGCCAGCCCTGACGACGGTGACTCGCGTCGAACAGCGGCGTGAACCAGCCGACCACGATGGCGCAGGACGCCGACCACACCACGTTGCGCCACAGTGCGCGCCAGAAGCCGATGGCGACGGGGGCGCCGGCGTCGAGCAGCCGCAGGCCGAGGGCGCGCTGGCCGACCGAGCCCTGCGCGCCCTGCATCGCCGTGTAGACGAGCGACCACGCGAGCAGCGACATCCATGCCGCGACGGTCGCGACACCGAGTGCGAGGACTAGAGTGCGGGCATCGTCGACGGCGCCGAGGCCCAGGGCCACGGCGAAGGCGACAGCGGCGGCCGCGGTGCCGATCGCCGTGGCGACGAGGGCGTCGATCACGTAGGCGCCGACTCGCCTGCCGGGCGGCGCGGCGACGAGGGCGAGGGGCGGACGGGCGGTCATGCGTTCTCCTGGGGGGCGTCGGGCTCGGGTGCCCGATCGGACGGCGTCTCATGGCCTTCGGCGCGCGCACGCGGCCGTCGGGGCGCGTGCGGCCGGCGGTCGGGCAGCGCGAAGCGGGTGCCCGCGAGCAGCGAACGCAGGCTCAGGCGCGCACCGAGGCGGTTCCAGACAGACCGGCCGGCCCCCATGCCGCCGACGATCTCGTCGACCTGGCGCCAGAACTCCGCGACATCGTCGGGTGTCGGCTCGGACGGGCCGAAGACCTCGAGATCGGCGCGACGGGCGAGGGTGGTGACGCGCGGCTCGGTGAACGCGGCCTCGACGACCCCGGCGTCCTCCGTGCGGGTGGCACCGGGCGTGACGGGGGTGCCGTAGTCCTTCGCGCGGTCGACGAGCTCGTCCCAACCGCCGCTGATGCGGTCGGCGGCGCGCTCGGCCTCGCGGCGGCGGCGGCGACGCGCGGCCTTGAGCGCGCCGATGACGATGAACGGCGCAGCGAGCAGCGCCAGCACGCTGAGCACTCCGATGCCGATCACCACGATGAGAGCGAGCAGGGCGGCGTCGAAGGTGCTCTCATCCTCGGACTCGCGGTCGTCGGGCACGGTCGGGGGAAGGTCGACGGGCTCCTGCGGCGGGGGCGGGGGCTGCAGCACCTGCGGCTTGGGGTCGGCGCGGGGCTTGGTGGTCTGGTCGTTGGGTACCTGGTCCTCGGCCGGCGTCGGGTCGAACGTGACCCACCCGTGCTCTTCGAACGCCACCTCGACCCACGCATGGAGGGTGTCGCCCGTCGCGGTGAAGACCGGCTCGCCGGCGGTATCCTCTTCGGGATAGAAGCCCATCACGACACGCGCCGGGATGCCGATCTCGCGCGCGAGCAGGGCCATCGCGGTCGCGTACTGCTCGTCGTCGCCGACCATCTGGTCGGAGCCGAGCAGCGTCGAGATGCGCTCCGCACCGTGACCGGCCCGCGAGAGCACCTCGCCCTCGAGTCCGTGACTGAAGAATCCGCCTTCGGACAGCATCGTCTGCAGTGCGCGCACCTGCTCGATGGGCGTGGTGGCCTCGGCCACGGCCTCGGACGCGATCTCGACGAACGCCTGCGGCACGCCCTCCTGATCCGGCAGCGCGACGGGTGCGAAGTCGTCGCCCTCGAGCGCGTTGTCGCTCGGCGTCGACGGCACGACGCTCTCCAGCGTGTAGGCGTCGCCCTCGCTGAGCTCGCGCGTGACGACCGCGGTCGACGTCCCCTCGTTGTAGTACGCCGTGCGACGCAGGTCCTCCGCGCGGTCGCCGTCGAAGGCGATGCTGCGGACGGCGCCGACCTCCGGCATCCACACCCCCTCCAGCGCGCCGATCTCGACGCGCACGGTCGCGGGCGTGCCCTCGGCCTGCGCCGACATGTTGCCCCGCACCGGGCTGAACGCGCTCGACGTGCCGGCGCCGTCGTCCGACACGTTGTAGACGGTGCCGTCGTAGGCATCGACCGTCGCCAGGCGCACACGCGCCTCTTCGGGCATGCCGGTCACCGAGAAGAGCGGCTCGTCGGGGAAGTCGCGCACGTAGGCGCGGAAAGACTGCAGCGGGCTCGGGTAGGCGTGCACGTCGAACGGCGGGATCACGACGTCGCGGAGCACGTAGCGCGGGCTCTGCGGCGCGGCGAACGCGCTGGTGGCGACGCCCACAAGCGCGGCGATCGCGACCACGGCACCGCCGAGGATGAGCCGTCGAGCGGCCACCCCGCGCACGGGGGCCGCCCCGTCGCCGAGGGGCACTGCGCCCGTGCCGTGCTCCCAGCTCTGCCGCAGCGCGAGCCAGATCGCCGCGACCAGCGCGAAGACGACGCCCTGAACGACGGGGACCGCGGGCTGCGACGTGCCGAGCGCGATCTGCGCCACCAGGAACGCCGCGGCGGGGATCAGCGCCCAGGCCGGGGTGCGCAGGCGCAGTGCCAGCGAGGCCGTGAGCACCGCGGCGACGAGTGAGAGAAGGAAGGGAACGATGAGATGACCATCGGATGCCGCGACCGGCGCCACGGTGGTCAGCAGCTGCTTCCACGACGTGACGACCCCGAGGGCGAGCCGGCCCAGCGTGTCGATCGTCGGGATCACGCCCAGCACCGCGGTGTGCGGGAGGGCGAGGGCGCCGCCGAAGAGGAAGTACGCGACGACGGTGAGTCCGGCGAGCGGGAGGACGCCCCACCGCAGCCAGGCGCAGAGTGCGGCGAGACCCACGCCGAGCAGGGCGCCGCCGATCGCCGCAGGGAGGTAGGTCGGCCCGCCGAACGTCGGCCAGAAGCCCGCGATGGGCACGGCGAGGAGGGCGGTGACCGCGCTCAGGTCGAGCACCCAGCGACGCACGCTCACTCCGGCCCGGCCGCTCACGAGAGCACCTTCCGCAGCGCGGCGGGCAGCTGCTCGAGCGAGCCGACCGTCACGACGTCGGCGTCGCCGATGCGGCGGAGCGCGGGGGCGGCGCCCGTCTCGGCGACCACCGCGAGCGTGCGGGCGCCGAACGGCAGACGTGCGCAGGCCGCGCGCAGCGTGTTGGCGCTGACCCCGCTGCCGCATACCAGCACCACGACGCTCGCCAGCGGGAGGGTCGCCGCGACGACACCGGCGAGGTCGACGACGCTCCCGGCGCGCGGACGCGAATGCACCACGCCCGACAGTGAGTCGAGGAACTGCTTGCCCGTCGCCGAGGGGAGCGCGCGCTCCTGCACGCGAACCTCGACGCGCTGCGAGTCGCGCAGCGCGCGCAGCCCCAGCGAGCCGGCGGCCGAGACGGCGAGCTCGAACTCGTCGTCATCGCGGTAGTCGCCCGGGTGCGTCGAGAGCCCGATCACGAAGTGCGAACGCCGGGTCTCCTCGTACTGGCGCACCATGACGGTGCCGGTGCGTGCCGTCGACTTCCAGTGGACGTGACGCAGGTCGTCGCCCGGCTGGTACTCGCGCAGCGCGTGGAACGACACGTCGTCGCGCGAGAGATCGGTCGCGGGCAGACCCTCGAGGTCGCGCAGGAAGCCGAGCGACTGGCCCTCGAACAGCACGGTGCGCGGGTGCACGTAGAGGTCGACCGGTTCGTCCTTGCGATGCACGCGCTCGAAGAGCCCCAGCGGATCGCCGCGCACGACGCTGACCGGGCCGACCTCCACCACCGCGCGCTTGGTCGTCGGGATCGCGAACAGTTCCTCGGCGGAGGCACCCGGCGCCAGTCGATGCACCTCGAACTCACCGCGGCCGGCGCCGACCGGCAGCACCACGCGCGACGGCAGGATGGCGCGGGTGCCCGAGTTCGAGAGCGTGAGTGCGCCGACCGCCCGCTCGCCGACGACCACCCGGGTGCGCGTGAGGTCGAGGGTCACGTCGTAGGCCGTGCGTCCGATGAGGAAGAGCGCGCACAGCGCGAGAAGCACGGTCAGCACGGTGGCTGCCACGGTGAGCTCCCACCAGCCGAGCGTCGACCCGGCGATCCAGAGCACGACGGCGACGACGATCAGCACCCAGGCGGCAGGGCGGACGACGGCGATCGCGCCGCGCAGCCAGCGCACAGCGTGTTCGGCGGTCGTCTCCCACCATTCGCGGCGCTCCGTCACCGGAGCGGCCGACCCGAGTGCCTCCGTCGTCATCAGGCCGCGGACCTCGCCTGCGGTGCGGCGACGTCCTCGAGCACGCGCGAGATCACGGTCTCGGCCGTCGTGCCGGCGAACTCGGCCTCGGGGTCGAGCACGAGACGGTGCGTCCACACCGGGCCCGCGAGGGCCTTGATGTCGTCCGGCGTGACGAAGTGACGGCCCTGCGAGGCGGCCCACACCTTCGCGATGCGGATCATCGAGAGCGAACCGCGCACCGACACGCCCAGCCGGGTCGCGGCATCCGTCCGGGTCGCCTCCGACAGCTGCGCGGCGTATCGCAGCACGGCGCCCTCGACGTGCACCGTGGCGGCGAGGTCGGCCATGTCGGCCACCGCACCCGTGGTGATGATCGCGGGCAGGTGCGCCGACGGATTGCGGTCGGCCGCGCCGGCGAGGATGCGCTCGGCTGCCGCGAGGTCGGGGTAGCCGATCGAGGTGCGGATGAGGAACCGGTCGAGCTGCGCCTCGGGAAGCTTGTAGGTGCCCGCCTGCTCGATCGGGTTCTGCGTGGCGATCACAAGGAACGGGCGACCCGCCTCGTGCGTGACGCCGTCGACCGTGACGCGCGACTCCTCCATGACTTCGAGGAGGGCCGACTGCGTCTTCGGCGAGGCGCGGTTGATCTCATCGGCGAGCACGATCGACGCGAACACCGGTCCCTTGTGGAACTCGAAGCGGTGCGACGTCTGGTCGTAGATCGTGACGCCCGTCACGTCGGAGGGCAGCAGGTCGGGGGTGAACTGGATGCGGCTGCTCGTGCCCTGCACGGTGGCGGCGAGCGCCTTGGCCAGGCTCGTCTTGCCGGTGCCCGGCGCGTCCTCGAGCAGGACGTGACCCTCGGCGAGCATCGCCGACAGCACGAGCCCGACGACCTCGCGCTTGCCGAGCAGCGCTCGGTCGACGTTGTCGACGAGCCGCGCGAAGGTTCCCTGGAACCAGGCGGCCTGTTCGGGAGTCATGGTCATGGTGATGTCCTGTCCGTTGTCGTTCTCGTCGTGGGGAGCGGGCCGGCTACCACGTGCGGCGTTCGTAGGCCTTGCCGGCGATGGTGACCCAGACCTCCGCGCCGTCGTCGCCGAAGTAGCAGCCGAGCTGGACCCGGTCGTTCGCCCCGATGTTGCGGCTGGCACCCTGCACGAAAGGCGTGCCGCCGTACGGGCCGGTCGCGTTGCATCCCACCGAGTAGTTGCCGGCGGGGAAGTCCTGCGTGTTGACGACGAAGTAGGCGCACTGCGAGCTGCTGCAGCCCGGCTGGCCCTGCGCCGAGGCGCCCTTCGTGACCCAGGCGCGCGGCTCGGGCGGATCCACCGTGGTCGCCGCAGCCGAGACGACGGCGGACCACTGGCCGGCGGCATCCTGAGCCCGTGCCTCGATCGTGTGACGGGTGCTGTAGGCGTACGTGTTCGTGCGCGAGCCGTTGTTGGCGACGTTCTGCCAGTTGCCACCATCGATGCGGATCTGCATCTGGGTGATGTTGCGACCGTTCGGCGCCGGGGCGTTCCAGCTGAAGGTGATGTCGCGGCCGTTCCGGGAGGCGTCGACGCTCGGGTTGCGCACCGGGCCGTACGGGATCACCTGGTTGGACGGCGCCGACTCGGCGCCGTCGTAGCGCACGCCGTCGAGCGCGGTGTACGCCCGCACGCGCACGGTGTACTGCTGGCCATTGCTGAGCCCGCCGATCGTGCGCCCGTCCCAGTTCGCCTGCCAGCCGCCGCCGTTGAGCGAGTACTCGTAGCGCATCTCGCTGGCGTTCGCGCCGTTGCCCGGGGCCGGGTTGTACGTCACGACGACCGCGCTGTTGCCGCTCGGCGTCGACGCCTGGACGTTCGTCGGCGCTCCCGGCGGGGTGAAGGCGCGGCGCGGCGCCGACGGCGCGCTGTCGGCACCCCAGCCCGCCTTGTTTCGCGCGGCGACGGTGAACGTGTAGTCCGAGGTCGACGCGTCGATGGCGAGCGCCTGCGACGTCTGGCCGCCCGGGATGCCGGTGATCGTGTTCACGACCGCTCCGCCGCGCAGCACGTTGAGCCGGTACTCGGCGATCGCGTCGCCGTTGTTGGCGGGGGCGCCCCACGAGACGCGCATCTGCGCCTGCGTGCCCACCGGGTCGAGACGCTCGACCGACGGGGCGCCGGCCGCGTCCGGCGCGCGCGCCGGGATCTCGGACGCCGACCACGCGCTCCAGCTCGACGGCTCAGGCGCCCTGTTGTGGGCGCGCACGCGCACCTGGTAGTTCACGCCGTTCTCGAGCCCCTCCCACACGAGCGAGTTGCCGGTGACGCCCGTCTTCTGCACCACGCCCGAAGGCGGCGCGGGCGAGATCTCGAGGGTGAACGACTCCACCGGCGAACCCGGCGTCGTCGGCGTGACCCACGCGACCTGGAGGCTCTGGTCGCCGAAGGCGAGGGTCGGCGGCTGCGGCGTGTCGGGCCGGGCGTCCGGACGCGCGGTCTCGGACGGCGCCGACGGGTCCGATGGTCCGACGCGGTTGATCGCGATGACGGTGAAGTTGTATTCGACGTTGTTCGTCAGCCCGTCGAGGGTGCACGTGGTCGACGCGCACACCTTCGTGTAGTTGCCGGCGGTCGACGAGACCTCGTACGAGGTGATCTCGGCGCCGTTGTTGGCCGGCGGCGTCCACGACAGCACCACCGTGCGATCCTGCACGCTCGAGACCACCGGGGTCCCCGGCGCGTCCGGCTTGCCCTGGACGGTCAGGCGGATACGCGCCTCGACCTCGCGGTCGGGGTCGTTCGTGACGTCCGCCACGCGATAGCGGACCACCATCGTGCCGAAGAACGTCTCGTCCGGCGTGACGCGCACCGCGTCGCCATCGATGACGGCAGTGCCGCGGCCGGTCTCGGTGATCACGTCGACGACCGTCAGCGGGCCCTCGCGGAACGGGTTGACGTCGTTGCGGAGCACGTTGACGGTCACCGTGTCGCCCTGGTGCGCCTCGTCGACGATGTCGTCATTGGCGGTCGCGAGTTCGCGGGTCGAAGCGGTGACGCGCACCGTGACCGTGCCCTCGATCGGCTCGGTCTCGCCGTCGTTCACGCGGATGGTCAGTCGCTCCAGCGTGCCCTTCGGAGTGTCGGCACCGGCGCTGACGCGCAGCTCCTGACCGGCCACCGACGCCGTGATGCCGGCGGGGGCGCCGCCCACGATCTCGTACCGCATGCCGTCGAGGTCGTCGACATCGGGATCGGTGGTGAGGGCGCGCAGGTCGAGGCTCTTGGGTTCCTCTCCTGGGGCCACATCCACCGAGCCGTTGACGAACTCCGGCTGCTGGTTGTCGGGCGGGAGCACCGTGATCGGCAGCGTCAGCGTCGCCTTGCGGCCCTTCGGGTCGTCCGGGCCGCTCCCGGTCGTCACCTCGAACGTCAGCGCGTCCTGCCCGAAGTACCCGTCCTTCGAGGTGTACACGAGAGTGCGCTGGTCCTTCACGAGGTTCGCGCCGTTCGCGTTGACCGCACTGACCTTGGCAGCCTCGGTGATGACGACGGATCCGCCGCCCGCGACCTCCACATACTCGCTCAGCGGAAGCTCGATGGTCTCGCCGCTGTCGACCTCGACCGCTTCGGTCGAGATGAGCGTGGGCGGCAGCGAGTTCATCGACGGGACATGGATGAAGGCGGATGCCTCGAACCCGTCGCGGTCGGTGATGGTGTACTTCACGAGCCGGTCGTTGTCGTCGACGGTGACGCGCACCCGTCCGTTGCCCAGCACGCGGGCACCCGCGTCACCCACCGTCACCGTGAGCTCGTCGACCGTGCCGTCGGGGTCTTCGTCGTTCGCGAGGACTTCGAGGTCGACCGTCTCGCCGTCTACGTCGGCGGCCTGAACGTAGTCGTCCCGCGCGATGGGCCGCAGGAGCGGCACATCCTCGTCGACGGTGATCTGCAGAACCGCCTTCGACGTCGCCCCGCGCTCATCGCGGATCGTGTACTGCAGCGAGGTCTCGAGCTCCTCGTCCGGCGCGGTGACGATGACGCGGTCACCGGTCACCTTCGCCTCCAGGCCCTCGACGTCCGGGAGGATGAGACCGTCGCGCACCAGCGCGAACGCGTCACCGTCCGGGTCGGAGTCGTTGGCCGTGACGGGCACGGCGACGATCCGGCCGGGTCGCATGACGACGGCGTCCTTCGCGGCGAACGGCGCCTGGTTCGACGTCTCGGCAGGAGCGATGCCGACGCGGATCGAGCCCGTCGCCTCGGCGCCGATCCGGTCGCGCACGCGGTACGTGAACGCATCCACGCCGCCGGCATCGTCGAACGCCTCGTACACGAGGTGATCGGCGCCCATCTCGACGACGCGTCCCTTCGACGGCGGCGAGGCGATGCCTTCGAGCCGCACCGAGTCGCCGTCGGCGTCGATGCCGTCGAGCGGGATCGCGATGCGCACCTGGCTGCCCTCGAGGGCGCGCGCGACGATGTCGCGCGCGCGCGGAGCGGCGTTCGTCTCATCGTTCACCGGCAGGACCTGGATCGTGACGTAGCCGGCGTCCTTCTGGCCGGTGCTGTCGATCACCTCGTACGTCGCGTAGACCGTGCCCGGCTCGTCGGACGCCCGGAAGCGGAGGAGGTCCTGCGACACGAACATCTCGCCGTCCTCGGGTTCGACGAGGGGCGGCACGAGGTCGGGGGCGACGTGGATGGCGTCGCCGTTCGGGTGATAGTCGTTGTCGAGCACCGGGATGTTGACGACGTCTCCCGCGCGCACCACGATCTGGTCGTCGTTGGCGACGGGCGGCTGCAGCTTGGACGGCGCGGGAATCGGGATGACGATGACCTCGCCCTCGGCGGACTTCGCGCCGTTCGAGACGCGGTACGTGATGCGCACCTGCGATCCGAGGGCGGCCTGGTCGGAGATCCGGATCGTCTCGTGATTGATCACTGCGACGGAGATGCCGGAGTTGGGCTCGACGGTCACCGACTGGACGACGAGGATGCCGCCTCCCGGGTCGGTGTCGTTGGCGAGCGCGTTCACGAGCACCTCGCCACCGCTCGGCAGCAGGGCGACGTCGCGCACGGCGACCGGCGGTGACGTCGTGTCGGTGTCGGCGAGCACCTGGACGCGGACGAGTCCCTCGGCGTTCTTCGAGCCCGCAGCGACGAGGTACTGGACGTAGTAGTCGCCGGGCACGTCCGACACGAACGTGAAGGTCTTGTTCGCGAAGTCGGGGACGATGCGCGCGCCGACGACCTCGTCGACGCGCACCAGTCGCAGCGGCTCGCGGCCCGAGCTCGTGTCGTTGGCGAGAGGGGCGATCGTCGCCACCTGCCCGGCCTGCACGACGACGCGGTCGGCATTCGTCACGGGGTCGGTCGACCCGACCGGGCGCACGTCGAAGCGCACGATGCCGGCAGCCTCCTCCGTGCCGTCCGAGACCGTGATGGCGACGTCCTTGCGGCCCTGCGTGCCGCCCACCGCGCGGTACGTGATCCGTCCGTCGGCGGTGAAGTCCGCCTCATCGCCCTCGGCGGGGGCCACGCCGAGCAGGAAGACGTCGTCGCCGTCGGGGTCGATCCAGTCGGGGAGCACGTTGTACGAGACGACGCCTCCTGCCTCGACCACGACGCTGGTGACGCGCTTCTGCACCGGAGGCGAGTTCACGCTCCAGTCGTGGACGCTGAGCGAGACGCGTGCCGTGTCGGTTCCGCCGCGACCGTCGTCGATCTCGTAGACGAACGACGTGCTGCCCGACGCGTCCTCGGGCACGGCGATCTGCAGTGCCGCTCCGTCATTGACGGTGGTGACCTCACCGAAGGCGGGGCCGTCGTCGGCGACCGCCGCGATCAGCACGTCGCCGTCCGGGTCGCTGTCGTTGTCGAGCACCGGGAGCAGGGTCGTGCGGCCCGGACGCACGCCGAAGGAGTCGTCGGTCGCGACCGGCGGGGTGTTGACCTCGGAGCGCTCGGGGAGAGTCGTCTCGACCGTCTCCTCGGTGGTCTGCTCGTCCTCTTCGGCCTCGCCCTCGGGCGGCGTGATCTCGTTCCAGTTGTCGACCCGCTGCATGCTGTCGCTGGCCATCCAGGCTGCTCCGCCGATGATGTCGTTGAGCACGACGACGTCGCGGTTCACGCGGAACTGCAGCACCGACGACGCCTTCACGCCCTCGATGTCGGTGGCGAGGTCGTCGCCGTCGCCCACGCAGTCGCGGATGAACTTGCCGGATCCGTTCCAGGCGGCGTACGCGCAGCCCTCGAGGAAGACCGGGGCGGCAGCCCCGCCCTCGGCGCCGGCGGGCTGCGCGACGGGCTCGGAGCCGTCCAGCGGCACCCGCACCAGGGCACCCGCAGTCGCGAGCACGACGGAGTCACTCGGCTCGGACGCCTGCTGAAGCACTGCCGAACGGCCGCCTTCGACCTCGGTGGTCCGGCCGGCCGCGAAGAGCGTGCCGCTCTCGGCATCCAGCACCGCCGGCACGTCGCCCACGACGGAGATCGACACGGCGGCACCGGGCTCGAGACCCTCGACGCCCGCGCGGGACGGATCGCCGGCGGGCGCTCCCTCGGCGTCGGTGCGGACGGTCACGATCTCGGCGTCCTCGGCCGACACGGCGTAGACGGTGCCGTCGACGCCGGCTGCGACATCCGCTCCCTTGCCGACGTTGGCGATGGGCTCGGCCGCCTGCACCTCGAACGAGCCGACCGACGCGGACGGCACGACCCACAAGTCGCCCGACGTCGGATCGAGGATGCCGACGGCCGTGCCGCCGAGCACGACCTTCGCGGCGCCGGGGACGTCGGCGGACTCGTTGAGCGCGACCATCGCCGGGTCGACCGACGTGATGCTGGATTCGGTCTCGTCGACGACGAGCACGTTGGTGCCGGACTGGAGGATGTCGTACTCGGTGCCGACCGTGCGGAGCCCGCCGTCGAGCACCTGCGACTCGTGGTTGAAGTGGCCGACGAGGAGCGAGGACTGCTTGGTCACCCAGACGCCGCCGTCGTGGAGGTCGACCTCGGTCGTGGGATTGCCCTCGTAGACGAACGCCATCGTCGTGATGGCGACGGCTGCCGCCGTGATGATGCTCGCCGAGGCGACGGCGCGTGGGCGTGATCGGAGCCACGCGAACGACTTCATCAGACCCTCGGCCTCCTCCGGGCGGTCGGTGCATGCGGGGCGAGCGCAGTGGCGGAAAGCACCAGCCTAACCCGGGAATCCGGACACCCCCGAGGGAGGCTGCTCGCCTGGGAGATCGTATTCCCAGAGCGCCGCCGGCGCCCATGGGGACAATCACCCACGGCGCCCCGGGCGGTCAGCGCGCGATGTACTCGCGGAGATGCTTCGCCGTGAGGCCCGTGCCCGAGGCCACGAGATCGGCGGGCGTGCCCTGGAAGACGATCTCTCCGCCGTCGTGCCCGGCGCCCGGGCCCAGGTCGATGATCCAGTCGGCGTGCGCCATGACAGCCTGGTGATGCTCGATCACGATGACGCTGTTGCCGGCGTCGACCAGGCGGTCGAGCATCCCGAGCATGTTGTCGACGTCGGCGAGGTGCAGGCCGGTCGTCGGCTCGTCCAGCACGTAGATCGCGCCCTTCTTGGCCATCGAGATCGCGAGCTTGAGTCGCTGCCGCTCGCCGCCGGACAGGGTGTTGAGCGCCTGGCCGAGCGTGAGGTAGCCGAGGCCGACGTCGATCATGCGGACGAGGATGGTGTGCGCCGGCCCCTTGCCGAGGAACTCGGCGGCCTCGGACGCCGACATCGCCAGGACTTCGGCGATGTTCCTTCCGTCGAGCGTGTACTCCAGCACGACGTCGCTGAAGCCGGTGCCCTCGCACAGCTCGCACAGCGTCTCGACCGTCTGCGTGAACCCGAGGTTCGTGATGATCACGCCGAGCCCGCGGCAGGCCGGGCACGCGCCTTCGGAGTTGGCACTGAAGAGAGCCGGCTTGACGCCGTTCGCCTTCGCGAACGCGCTGCGCACCGTGTCGAGGATGCCGGTGTAGGTCGCGGGGCTGGAGCGCCGGTTGCCCTTGATCGGCGATTGGTCGACGACCACGACGTCGTCGAACGCGGGCACGTTGCCGTGGATGAGCGACGACTTGCCCGAACCGGCGACACCGGTCACGACCGTCAGGATGCCGAGCGGGATGTCGACGTCGACGCTCTTGAGGTTGTGCTGCGTGGCGGCGCGGATCTCGAGCGCCCCCTTCGGCGTCCGCGTCGACTCCTTCAGCCGCGCGCGGTCGTCGAGGTGCCGGCCGGTGATCGTCCCCGAGGCGCGCAGCCCCAGGACGTCGCCCTCGTACTGGATCTCGCCGCCCGCCTTCCCCGCGCCGGGCCCGAGGTCGACGACGTGGTCGGCGATCTCGATCACCTCGGGCTTGTGCTCGACGACGAGCACGGTGTTGCCCTTGTCGCGCAGCAGGAGCAGCAGCGCGTTCATGCGCTGGATGTCGTGCGGATGCAGTCCCGCCGTGGGCTCGTCGAACACGTAGGAGATGTCGGTGAGCGCCGAGCCGAGGTGGCGGATCATCTTGGTGCGCTGCGCCTCGCCCCCCGACAGGGTGCCGGATGCGCGGTCGAGCGACAGGTAGCCCAGCCCGATGTCGATGAACGACCCGATGAGCTGGCGCAGGCTGACCATCAGCGGCGCCACATCCGGGGTGTCGACGGTCTCGAGCCACGCCGCGAGATCGGTGATCTGCATGGCCGCGGCATCCGCGATGCTGATCCCGTTGATCTTCGACGAGCGCGCCCCCTCGTTGAGACGCGTGCCCCCGCACTCGGGGCACGGCAGGAACTTCACGGCGCGGTCGACGAACGCGCGGATGTGCGGCTGCAGCGAGTCGCGGTCCTTCTGGAGCATCGACTTCGTGATCTTCGGCACCAGACCCTCGTAGGTCATGTTGATGCCCTGGATCTTGATCTTCGTCGGCTCCTTGTAGAGGAAGTCGGCGCGCTCCTGCTCGGTGTAGTCCTGGATCGGCTTGTTCGGATCGACGAGGCCCGATTCGGTGAACCCCTTCACCATCCAGCCGTCGGGGCTGTACCCGGGGATGGTGATCGCGCCGTCGGCGAGCGACTTGGTCTTGTCGTAGAGCTCGTCGAGGTCGACGTCGCTCACCTCGCCCAGTCCCTCGCAGCGCGGGCACATGCCCCCCGTGATCTCGAACGACCGGCGCTCCTTCTTGCCCTTGTCCTTGCCGACCGCGATCGTGACCGCGCCGGCCCCCGACACCGAGGGCACGTTGAACGAGAACGCCTGCGGTGAACCGACGTGCGGCCGGCCGATGCGGCTGAACAGCAGGCGCAGCATCGCGTGGGCGTCGGTCGCGGTGCCGACGGTGGACCGCGCGTTCGCGCCCATGCGCTCCTGGTCGACGATGATCGCCGGACTCACGTTCTCGAGCCCGTCGACCTCGGGGCGGCTGAGCTGCGCCATGAACTGCTGCACGAAGGTCGGGTAGGTCTCGTTGATGAGGCGCTGCGACTCGTTGGCGATCGTGCCGAACACCAGCGACGACTTGCCCGAGCCGCTGACCCCGGTGAAGACCGTCAGACGGCGCTTCGGGATCTCGACGTCGACGTTCTTGAGGTTGTTCTCACGAGCTCCGATGACGCGGATGACCTCGTGCGAGTCGGCGATGTGGGGGACGGATGCCTCGGCCATGGGGTCCTTCCGATCGATGGCGACCCTACATTGTGGCCAGGATCGCGGACACCCTGCTTCCTCGATCCTGCTCGATCCGTGGTTCCGCGGGCTGCGCGTCGCGGCTCGAGCAGCCTCAGGCCGCGTCGGCCGCCGGCTCGATCGCGAAGTTGTCGCGGAACACGCACGTCGGGTCGTACGCGGCCTTCACGGCGCGCAGCCGGTCGAGCGTCGCCGGCGGGAAGGCCTCGGCGATGCGCTCGGGACGCTCCGACGAGTCGAAGCTCAGGTACATGCCCGCGGTGTGCGCGGCGAGCGCCCGCCACTGCACGTCGAGTCGCTGGGCGTCGGAGCCGAGCGCCACGACGGAGAAGTTCGCCGAGCGGTGGGCGTACGCGGTGGCGTGCTCGGCCACGTCGGCCACCGCGCCGCCGACCGCGCGGAGCTGGAAGAACGGCACTGCGCCGGAGGCCAGCATCCGTGCCGCCGTCTGTGCGAACTCGGGCGTGATGTGCTCGATCAGTCCCGAGCGGGAATGGGGCTCGCCCACGCCGTGCTGGGGGCCGAGATCCGCGTTGGCCATGACCTGGGGGTACGACGCGACCTGCACGGACTGCTGCACGAGTGGCGCCAGCTCGGCGAACGGCTGCAGCCGCGCGATGATCGTGTCGGGATCGTCGGAGTCGACCACGCCGTACAGCCGGACCTCCTGGGGCTGGCCGGGTCGCGGGCCTCCTGCGAGGAGGAACGCGGTGAGGTCCCGCGGCGAGCTCTCGACGATGCGCCCGTACCCCTCCAGGAACTCCGCCAGATCGTCGACCTGGAACGCCAGCTGCGCCCACCCGATGTCGCCGACCTCGTCGACTTCGAACTCGAAGGCTGTGACGATGCCGACGTTTCCGCCCGCGCCCCGCACCGCCCAGAAGAGATCGGGGTGCGTGTCGGCGTCGGCGCGCACGATCGAGCCGTCGGCCAGCACCACCTCCACCGCACGCAGGTGATCGATGGTCAGGCCGTGCTCGCGCGCGAGGAAGCCGATGCCGCCCGCGGTCGCGAGGCCGCCGACGCCGACCCCGCCGTAGTCGCCCGAAGTGAGCGCCCAGCCGTGCTCGCCGAGGGCTGCGGCGACCTGCATCCAGCGCGCACCCGGCCCGATGCGCACGAGACGGCGCTCCTCGTCGAGGACCTCGATGGCGTCGAGCCGGCGCAGGTCGATGACGAGGCCGCCGTCGTTGGTGCTGCGCCCGCTGATCCCGTGGCCGCCGCTGCGCACCGCGAGCGGAAGCCCCGGGTGACGGCGGGCGAAGGCGATCGCCTCGGCGACCTGGGCGGGCGAGTCGGGCTGCAGCACGATGCCCGGCGACCCGCCGCGCATGTACGTGGACCGTACGTCGCCGTAGCCGAAGTCACCGGGTTCGATCGCGGTCAGCCCCTCGGGCACGTCGTCGTAGGCGATGCCCTCGCGGCGCGCGGCGAGCGCGGCGGCCGAACGCACCTCCCCCTGCGCCGTGCCGCGGGCGGTCCGCTCGCCGGCGACCAGTTCACGGACAGCGGGCGCGACCTCCTGGCCGAAGGTCTGCAGCAGGCGCGGGTCGTCGCCCGCGAGGATGAACGTGCCGATGCCGTCCTCGAGGGCGAGCTGCGCGAGCCGCTCGGCGAACTCGGCGGGATCGGCGGCGAGCTGCCCGACGTTGAGCAGGCGGCGGACCTCGCGGGGGTCGCGGTCCGCCGACTCGGCCGCCGCGTCGATCGCGGCATTCCCGCGCGCGAGGTCACCGGGCTTCATGTAGCCGAGCGACGGGAGCCAGCCGTCGCCCTTGCGCCCGGTGAGGGCGAGCATGCGCGGCTTGTACGCCCCGATCCAGATCGGGATGCGGTGGGCGGGACTCGGCCCGCGCTTCGCTCCTTGGACGCGGTGGAACTCCCCGTCGGTGAACGCGCCGCGCCGCTCGCTGGTGTCCCACAGCGCGCGGATGACGTCGATCGCCTCCTCCAGCGCGGTCACCGCCTGGCCGGGCGTGAGTCGTCCGCCACCCATCGCCTCGATCGCATCCCAGAAGCCGCCGGCGCCGAGCGCCAGGTCGAACCGGCCGCCCGACAGCAGGTCGAGGCTCGCCGCCGACCGCGCCACGACGGCGGGCGGGCGCAGCGGCACGTTGAGCACGTTGGGAGCGATGCGGATGCGGTCGGTGCGCGCCGCCACGAACGACATGAGCGTCCACGTGTCGAGGAACGCGGGCTGGTAGGGGTGGTCCTGGAAGGTGACGAGGTCGAGGCCCGAGGCCTCAGCCGCCTGTGAGAGCAGAACGGGGATCTCGGGGTTCGCCGCGGCGGGTGTGATGAATGCGCCGAACTCGAGTGCGTGTCCGTAATCCATGTGGGTCCTCCGAGTCTGCGAACGCCTCGGCGGCCGGGATCATTCCGTGCCGAACGACGCGGCGAGCGCGATCGAGTCGAACAGGTTGAGCATGGCGGAGCGGATCTCGCCGAGCGGGGTGGCGAAGCTCGCGAGCACGACCTGTTTGGACCCGGGCACGGCGAACCAGTACTCGGCTTCGAGTCGCGTCGACACCGCCTCGACGCCGTCCTCCTCGACGCGCTCCTCGTGGACGCGGTCGATCCGCAGCATGCTCGCGCGCGGTCCGTCGAGCCGCCGGCCAGTGTCGGCGCCGTCGACCCCCAGCACGCGGAAGCTCTCCTGCAGCACCGCGAGCACGGCGTCGGCCGATGTGCCCACGGCCGGGGTCATGCGCATCCCCACCGGCGCGTGCACCGTGAGCGATGCGGGTGTGGCCAGGTCGGGCACGATCTCTATGCACAGGAAGAGGGCGTGGGCCGAGGCATCCGCTGCTCTCTCGACGACGGTGCGCAGCTGGTCGCGCAGCCGTCGCCGTGCGATCGCGGCGTCGTCGGCCGTTCCGACCACTTCGCGCACGACCTCGTCGATGCGGAGGGATGCCGCGACCCGATCGCGCGGGTCGACGGCGAGCCAGCGCCCGGGCAGCTGGAACGTGAGCCGCGGCGCGATGCGCGTCGACTCGTCGGTCGCGGTCACGACCCGTCGGCGAGCCGGCGGACGTCGTCGGGCGAGAGGCGGAGCGCTTCACTGCCGGGCTGCGAGACGCCGAGCGCCTCGGCGAGCGCGGGCGTCACCGGGACGGCGTCAGCGAAGGCGGCGGAGCGTCCTTCGTAGTCCGCGCGGTCGCCGTCGATGAAGTAGACCGACACCTCGCGGCCCGACGAGGCGGGGTCTCCGGCCAGCACGGGCGCCGCAGCCTTCGCCGTTGCGACGACCGCCTCATCGGAGGGGTCGTCGACGAACAGCAGCACCACGACCTGGGTGCTCCACGGTCCGCCCGAGTGGGTCGTGTACGCCAGGGCGCCGTTGACGCCGTCGACCTCGGAGAGACCGGACTCGAGCCCGCCCACGTCGGGGTCGGACGCACAGCCCGCGAGCGCCAGGGCGCCGATCGCGACGACGATGGCGAGTACGGCGCGGAATCGCTTCATCGGCACTCAGGACCCTCTCGTGTATTCGGCGACGTACACGTCTTCGTAGCTGCCTGCGCCCTCACCGGCGAAGAAGATCTCGTCACCCGGACGCGGTTCGGGCAGGTACCGCTCCGCCTCAGCACCATACATTCCGGAGTCATGCATCGGCCATGCGAGCGGGCGGTAGGTCTGCCAGTCGTTGTCGAACCGCACGTAGTCGATGGGATCGAGTCCCAGGAACTCGAGCGTGTGCACGGGATCGATGCCGTTGTTGATCTGAGTGACCCGCACGTCGGGCGGCATGTCGCTGTAGTGCTTGTCGATGGCGGAGCCGGCGGTGAACACCGACTCGACGCGGTCGGCGACGCGCGGGCTGGTGGCGAGCTCGCCCGCCATCATGCCGCCGAGCGACCAGCCGGTGAACATGATCGGCGCCTCGCTCTCGAAGACCCCGGCCTCGGTCATCGCGTCCCACACCGCCTGCTCGTACTGCGTCGGCACACCCGGGAACATCGACAGCATCGCGTCGGTGCGGGCGTCGTTGAGGGCGCCCCCGGTGTTGAGCGGGTCCCAATTCTGGGTGCTCGGCAGCTGCACGCGCCACGAGATGACGTTGCCCTCGGCATCGCGGATGGCGACGACGCGGATCTGCGTCAGGTCTTCGCCGCCCTGCGAGTCCTGCTCGGCGAGGTCTGCCATGAGCCCCTGATAGTCGCGCGCCTCCAGGGCGTCGGCCGCGGCATCCGCCTCCGCGTCCCCCGTGGCCGCGGTGCTGCGATGCGTACCGGAGACCTGTTGCGGCTTGCCCAGCATCTCGGCGATGGCGAGGGTCAGCAGCGCGGCGGCCAGCACGACACCGAGCAGGATCAGGCCGACGAGGCCGAAGGCCACGAACACCAGCCCGACGAGGAGCAGACCGACCACCAGCAGCAGGGCGACCACCAGCGCGGAGACGAGGGCGCTGAGCACCTCCATGAGCGCATCGACCACCGCCGAGAGCACCTGCGATGCCCACTCGCCCACCATCTCGAAGAAGTCGCCGACACCGCTCCAGAACTGATTCCAATTGTCGCCGAACGAGTCGGCGCCGTGCTCGATGGCCGTCTCGATCGCGTCGATCGCGCGGTCCGCGGCATCCCAGATGTCCTGCCGCGCCCGGTTGAGCGTGCGCCGCGCGGCGTCGACCTGCTGGGCGGAGTAGGCCGCTCCGTCGCTCGTGGACCAGAGCTGCTCGTAGAGGGCGTCGGTGGACGAGCCCTCCGCCTCGGCACGGACGATGTCGTTGCGCAGGTCGTCGACGTTGCCCTGCAGACGGTGGCTGCGCGCCTGGTGGAAGTCGGCGTCGGCGATGGCCGCGCGCGCGCTCGCCTGGATCGGTGCGAGCTCGACGGCGTATGTCGTCAGCGCCGTCGCCGTGCCGCCGTAGCGGCGCCGGGCGCGACGAAGACCGGCGGATGCTTCTTCCGCTGACGCCTCGAGGGCCTCGGTCGCGAGGCTGCGCTGGTCGTCGACGAGGTCGCGCAACGCATCGGCCGCGCGCGAGATGGCCTCGGCGGTGGTCTGCAGGCGGCGCGCCCGACTCTCGAGCTCGGTCGGGCGTCCGGCGAAGACGTCCTCGAACTCCCATTCCAGCCCCGAGGTCACGGCGTCGTCCCCTGGTCCACGGAATCGCCCATCGACTGGTCGAGCTCGGTCATCGTGTCGTCGATGGCCTCGAGCCAGTCGCGCAGCGTCATCAGCTGCTCCTCGAGCTTTCCGCGGTTGTAGTCCCAGTTGCCCGCGAAGTCGCGGACCTTGCCGGCCAGACGGTGCTCGCCGGTCAGCTCGGCCAGGTCGTCGCCCACGCGGTCGGCGCTGCGGAACGTCTCGAGCGCGGCGGCGACGCGGCCGCGCGCGAGGCGCAGCGCCGTCAGATCCAGATCGACGTCTGTCATCGGCTCCCCCGTCTCGGTGCGACCGAGTCGAGCCTACGATTCCGCGGAGGCGGCGACGATGGGGACAATCCCCCACCGCGGGCGGCGGGCGGGGCCGCGCGCGTCACGCGGCGCGCCAGCACCCGACGACGTGATCGTCGACCATGCCGGCCGACTGCATGAGCGCGTACATCGTCGTCGAGCCGACGAAGCGGAAGCCGCGCGTGCGCAGCGCCTTGCTGAGGGCGTCGGAGGCGGACGTCGTGGCGGGCACCTCGGCGAAGCTCGCGGGCCGGGGGCGCGCCGGCGGCGCGAACGACCACATGAAGGCGTCGAGCTCGCCATCGTCGAGCTCGGCGACGAGGCGGGCGTTCGAGATCGTCGCGAGGATCTTCGCCCGGTTGCGGATGATGCCGGCGTCGGCCATCAGCCGCTCGACGTCCTCGTCGTCGAACCGGGCCACCGCGGCAGGGTCGAACCCGGCGAACACCTCGCGGAACCGAGGACGCTTGCGGAGGATCGTGATCCACGACAGCCCGGCCTGGAAGCCCTCGAGGCTCATCTTCTCGAAGAGCGCACGGTCGCCGTGCAGCGGGATGCCCCACTCCTCGTCGTGATAGCGGCGGTACTCGGGATCGTCGCCCACCCACCCGCAGCGGTCGATGCCGTCGGGACCGGTGCGGGTGTCGGTGCTCACGCGCTCAGCCTAGATGGGCTCGCCGACGTCGCCTCCCGCCGACGTCGCCCCGGCGCCGCGACCGGCGCAGGCGGACCCGGGCGCAGCCACCGAGGCGGGTGGGCCCGGCACCGCCACCGAGGCGGGCGGGCCCGGCGCAGGTCGCCCCGCGCCGGCATCCCGTCACTTCGTCTTCAGCGACTTCTCCGACACGGGCGCCTCGCCCGACGCGGCGAGCGCGGCGTAGTACTCACGCGCCTCGGTCTGCCGCTCGAGCTCCGCACCCGACGCGATCGGAGCGCGCACGTGCTCCGGCGCGAAGCCGTAGGCGTCGACCAGGTCCTGAGCGTGCGGGCGCAGGCGCGCGGCGAGCCGGTCGATGTACCGCGACACCGAGGCCGCCCGCTGGGCCGACAGGCGTCCGTTGATCAGGTACCACGCCAGGTGCTTCTCGATCAGGTGCAGCGCGAAAAGGTCGCGCAGCCACGTGAGCACCTGGCGGGTGCCGGCGTCCTCGACCTTGTTCACCCCGTCGGTGAAGGCCTCCCACTGCAGCAGCTCGCCGTGGGCGCGCGCGGCCTCGATCAGCTCCGCCTGGTGACGGTTGAAGATCGCCGCCGCCTCAGCCGCCGAGAGCTTCGTCGCCGGGCGCAGCGCACCGGCGATGTCGGCCACCATCTGCTGCACACGGCCGGCGAGCAGGTCATGCTGCTGGTCCTCGCGCAGTCCGAACTCCACCGAGCGCGCCGTCGAGCCGAGGTCGGCGACCGACTGCCCGAGCTGGCGCAGACCGGCGCCGTGGAACACCCGGCCGGCGGTCTGGCCGACTGCGAAGCGCGCGAGGGTCGCGGCATCCGCTCCCTTGAACTGCTTCGCGTAGTCGGAGAGGAGACGTTTGCCGACGAGCTGGAGCAGCACGTTGTTGTCGCCCTCGAACGTGACGTACACGTCAAGGTCCTGGTGCAGCCCGACCATGCGGTTCTCGGCGAGGAAGCCCGCCCCGCCACATGCCTCTCGCGCCTCCTGGATCGTGCTGAGCGCGTTCCAGGTCGAGAGGGGCTTGAGCGCGGCGGCGAGGGTCTCGAGGTCCTCGCGGTTGTCGGGGGTGTCCTCGCGTCCGCTGAAGACCGCGTCGAACTTGCGCAGCAGCTCGTCGTTGGCGAAGAACTGCGCGTAGTTCTGGGCGAGCAGCGGCAGGAGGCGCCGCTGGTGCTTGCCGTAGTCGAGCAGCACGACCTCGCTGCTGCCGGCGCCCGAGTCGAACTGGCGACGCTGGTTCGCGTACGTGAGCGCGATGTGCAGCGCCAGCGCGGCGCCGGTCGTCGCCGCGCCGTCCAGCGACACGCGACCCTGCACAAGGGCGCCGAGCATCGTGAAGAACCGGCGGCCGGGCGAGGGGATGTCGGAGCTGTAGGTGCCGTCGGCCGCGACGTCGCCGTACCGGTTCAGCAGGTTCTCGCGCGGGACGCGCACGTGGTCGAAGTGGAGGCGGCCGTTGTCGATGCCGTTGAGGCCGCCCTTGACGCCGTCGTCCTCACCGCCGATGCCCGGCAGGAAGTCGCCCGCGTCGTCGCGCAGCGGCACGAAGAAGCAGTGCACGCCGTAGTTCACGCCGCCCGTGATGAGCTGGGCGAAGACCGTGGCGGCCTTGCCGTGCAGCGCGGCGTTGCCGAGGTAGTCCTTCCACGCACCGCGGAACGGCGTGTGGATCACGAACTCCTCGGTCTCGGGGTCGTACGTCGCCGTGGTGCCGATGGCGGCGACATCCGATCCGTGTCCTGTCTCGGTCATCGCGAAGGCGCCCGGAAGCGACAGATCGATGATGTCGCGCAGCCACTTGTCGTGGTGCTTCTGGGTGCCGAGCTGGTACACGGCCGAGCCGAAAAGGCCCCACTGCACGCCCGACTTGATCTGAAGGCTGGGGTCGGCGAGGACGAGCTCCATGAACCCGGCGATGTTGGCCCCGTTGTCGCCCATCCCTCCGAACTCCGCCGGGAAGGCGCGGCGGGATCCGCCGTGCTCGACCAGCAGGTGCAGCTGCGTCAGGGTGCGCTCGCGGTGCTCAGCCATCGGCTGGCCTTCGATCTTCCAGAAGGCGGAGTCCTTGATCATCTCGCGCGCTTCACGACGCGTCTCGGCCCACGTGCCGAGGAGCAGATCGGTGACCGCGGCGATGTCGATGCGGGGATCGGATGCCTCGGCCGCGCTGTGCGGTGCGGTCGGGGCACCTCCGGCGGGCGTGCGCTTGTTGGTGGCGGGCTTGCGGGAGCGGACGGCGGCGTCGGCCATATGCGTCACCTCTCGGTGTCGGAGGACGGGGAAGTCACCATCGACGGTAGGACTCCCACAACGCGTACCCAAACGGCTTGGATAAGTTCCACAATGGGGGCGCGGGGCGAAGCGCGGTCCCGTTGTGCCCAGCCCACAGCGCGGCAGGATGGGCGCAGGCTCGCGAGGACTCCGGGCGGACTCGCGTGGACTCAGCGCGGACTCAGCGCGGACGCGGCGCAGACTTGGCGCGGACGCGGCGCGGCGGGAGGGAGGCGGACATGCAGATCACGCTCGCGCCCTGGCGCGCCGACGACCTCGAGGTGCTGCGCCGGGCGAACACCGCCGAGCTCACGCGCTTCCTCGGCGGGCCCGAGCCCGAGGAGGCGCTTGCCCAGCGGCACGCGGAGTACCTCGACGGGGAGTCGATGTTCCGCGTCGAGGGCGACGGCGTCACCCTCGGCTACGCGGGATGGTGGGAGCAGGAGCACGAGGGCGCGCCGGCGTACGAGGTGGGCTGCGTGATCGAGCCCGCGTGGCAGGGGCGGGGCGTCGCATCCGCCGTGCTCACGGAGGTGGTGCGCCGCGCCGTCGAATCCGGGGACGGACGTCCGATCGTCGGCTACGCGCACGTCGGGAACAAGGCATCCCACGCCCTCTGCCGCCGGGTCGGATTCGAGCTCGAGGGCACGGGGGTGTTCCCCGGCGAGGACGGCGGTGCTGCGGTCGAGGTCGCGGTCTGGGTCATCCGCCCGTAGTCCCTGGCGCGGCGCTGGGATTCGGCGGGGCGGGCGTCGGAGATTCGCCCCGGGGTGGACGTCGGAAGGGGCGCGCAGAATAGGCGCGATGACGATCGAACTGCGCCCGTGGCGCGAGGGCGACCTCGCCGTGCTCGAGAGGGCGAACACGCCCGAGATGACCGCGCACCTCGGCGGGCCCGAGACCGACGAGCAGGTGCGCGAGCGACACGCCCGCTACCTGCGCCTCAACGCGGCCGGCGAGGCCCGCATGATGCGGATCGACGTCGACGGCATCCCGGCGGGCGCCATCGGGTATTGGCAGACCGATTACGAAGGGCTGCCCGCATTCGAGACGGGCTGGTCGGTCGAGCCTGGGTGGCAGGGTCGCGGCGTGGCGCGCGAGGCGCTGCGGCAGATGACCCGCCTGGTCGCCGCCGACGGCGGGCGCTCGCTGCTCGTCGCCTACCCGGGCATCGACAACCCCGCGTCGAACGCGCTGTGCCGCAGTGCCGGCTTCGAGCCTCGCGGATCGGGCACGATCCCGTGGCGCGGCGGCGAGCTGACGTACAACACGTGGGTGCTCGACGTGTCCCCGCTCGATCTCACCGGACGTGCGCCCGACGTCGACGAGCGGTTCGACGCGCCCGCTCTCGACACCGGGCGCTGGTGGCCCTTCTACACGCCGCAGTGGTCGTCTCGGGATGCCTCGGCCGCGCGCTGGTCGATCGGCCGGGGTGGCCTCGAGCTGAGGATCGACGACGACACCGCCCCGTGGGCGCCCGCACTCGACGGCGACCTGCGGGTGTCGCACGTGCAGACCGGCCAGTTCTCAGGGCCGGCGGGCAGCGGCATCGGGCAGCACCGGTTCCGGACGGGCCTCAGCGTGACGGAGGAGCAGCCCGAGCACCGGGGCTGGCTCGTGCGACACGGGGTGATCGAGGTGCGTCTCGCGGCGATCCGCCACCCCGACGTGATGGTGGCGTTCTGGCCGATCGGGTTCGAGGAACGGCCCGAGGATTGCGGCGAGCTCTGCATCGCCGAGATCTTCGGCGCCGAGCTCGACGATGACGGCGGCTGGGTGGGCGTCGGCGTGAAGCCGCAGAACGACCCTCGTCTGCACGAGGACTTCGAAAAGATGCGCGTCCACGGCGACCTCACGGCGATGCACGATTACGCCGTCGAATGGACGCCGGAGCGCATGCGGTTCTTCATCGATGGCGCCTGGGTGAAGACCGTCGTGCAGTCGATCGACTACCCGGTGCAGTTCATGCTCGACGTCTACGAGTTCCCGCGCGCCGACGGCACGCGCGACACCGCTGCGCTGCCGCATGTGCTGCGGGTCGAGCGGGTGCGGTCGTTCGCTCAGGGGTGACGCGCACCATGGCAGGATCGGTCCACTCGCCGTACCGTGGCGACATGACCCGTACGCGCCTCGCGGCCGCCGACGACGCGGAGTCCGTCGCCCGGCTGCTGCACGACTTCAACACCGAGTTCGACACCGAGAGTCCGGGCCCGACGACTCTCGCTCGGCGACTGCGCACGCTGCTCGCGGGCACGACGACCTTCGCCGTTCTCGGCGGCGAGGGCCCCGACGGAGTCGCGCTGGTCACACTGCGCACGAACGTCTGGTTCGACGGACCGGTTGCGCTGTTGGACGAGCTCTACGTGTCGCCCGTGCGGCGAGGGCGGGGGATCGGCGGCGAGATGATCGCCGTCGTGGTGGACGAGTGCGCCACACGCGGCGTCGAGCTGCTCGAGGTGAACGTCGACGAGGGCGACGTCGATGCCCTGCGCTTCTACGGCCGGCACGACTTCGAGCTGATCCAGCCCGAGACGGAGGAGCGCGCCTTCTATCTGTCGCGGATGCTGCTCCCGCGGCCGGCCGGGGGCCGGTAGCCGCGTCGACCCGGCGTCGCTGTCAGAACAGGCCGACGATCCTGCCGTTCTCATCGACGTCGATCGACGCGGCGGCCGGGACGACCGGGAGCCCCGGCATGGTCATGACGGCGCCGCAGACCATCACGACGAACCGGGCACCGGCGGCCAGCCGCACCTCGCGGATCTCGACGACGTGGCCGGTCGGGGCGCCACGCAGCTTGGCGTCGGTCGACGAGGAGTACTGGGTCTTCGCGACGCAGATCGGGTACTCGCCGTACCCCTCCTCCTGCAGGCGCCGAATCTGCGCGCGGACGGCGGTGGTGGCGGTGATGTCCGACGCCCCGTACACGCGGGTGGCGATCGTCTTCATCTTCGTCCAGAGGGACGCGTCGTCCGGGTAGACGAACTGCAGTTCCGACGGCTCGTCGCACAACCGCACGACCTCGTGCGCGAGCTCCTCCGCGCCCGCGCTGCCCTCGGCGAAGTGGCGTGCGACGACGGCGCGTGCCCCCTCCCGCTCCACGATGCCGACGAGCGCCGCGATCTCGGCGTCGGTGTCTTCCGCGCGATGGTTGATCGCGACGACGGCGGGCAGCCCGAGGATGTCGCGCACGATGCCGAGGTGCCGGATCAGGTTCGCCGAGCCCTTCTCGATCGCGGCGATGTTCTCGGCGGGCAGATCGGCGACATCCACGCCCCCGTGGTACTTCGCCGCGCGCACCGTCGCGACGATCACGGCCGCGGAGGGTCGCAGGCCGGAGGAGCGGCAGAGGATGTCGACGAACTTCTCGGCCCCGAGGTCGGAGCCGAAGCCCGCTTCGGTGACGACGTAGTCGGCCAGCTTCAGCGCGGCGCGCGTCGCAACGAGCGAGTTGCAGCCGTGCGCGATGTTCGCGAACGGCCCGCCGTGAACGAACGCCGGGGTGTGCTCGAGCGTCTGCACCAGGTTCGGCGCGAAGGCGTCGCGGAGGATCGCCGTCATCGCGCCGTGGGCCTCGAGATCGCGGGCGCGCACCGGACGGTGATCGCGCGTGTAGGCGACGACGATGTCACCGAGACGCTCGCGCAGATCCGTGAGGTCGTGCGCCAGGCAGAAGATCGCCATCACCTCGCTCGCCACGACGATGTCGAAGCCCGACTCCCGCGGGTAGCCGTTGTCGGGACCGAGACCGACGACGATGTCCCGCAGAGCGCGGTCGTTGACGTCGAGGACCCGGCGCCAGCTGATCCTCCGCACGTCGATTCCCAGCGCGTTGCCCCGATGAACGTGGTTGTCGATGAGCGCGGCGAGCAGGTTGGTGGCGAAGGCGATCGCGGCGAAGTCGCCGGTGAAGTGGAGGTTGATGTCTTCCATCGGCACGACCTGCGCATGGCCGCCGCCCGCGGCGCCGCCCTTCATGCCGAAGACCGGCCCGAGCGCAGGCTCGCGCAGGCAGATCATCGCGCGTCGGCCGATCCGGTGGAGCGCATCGCCGAGGCCGACGGTGGTCGTGGTCTTGCCCTCCCCCGCCGGGGTGGGGGACATCGCGGTCATCAGGATGAGCTTGCCGTCGGGGCGGTCCGCCAGGCCCGCGAGCCAGGGCAGGGCGACCTTCGCCTTGTAGCGCCCGTACTGCTCGAGACTGTCCTCCGGAATGCCCAGCCCCGCTGCGATCTGATCGATCGGCAGCATCTCTGCGGCCTGGGCGATATCGATGTTGCTCGGGTTCATGCTGCCCCTTCGACGGACTCCGTCGTCCGCGAGGTCAGCCTATGCGGGGGACCGCACCACGACGCGGAGCCCGAGTCCGTTTCACGGCCGTGACCGAGCGGCGGAGCCGAGGGTGGGGGCCCGCTTCCGCCGGCACGAGACCCGGCGTCCTGAGCCGGGATCAGGCCGCCGCGATGACGCCGAGCACCGCCTCGCCGTACGCCTCGCGCTTCTTGGCGCCGATGCCGGTGACACCGTCGAGGTCGGCGAGGCTCGCGGGGCGCACCTCCGCAAGGGCACGCAGGGTCGCGTCGCCGAACACGATGTACGCCGGCACGCCCAGTTCTTTCGCGACGCCGGCTCGCCATTCGCGCAGGGCCTCGAAGAGCGCGCGGTCGCCGTCGGCGAGGGTGTCGGATGCCGCGACCTTGCGCACCCGCGGAGTCGTCGAGCGACCGAGCACGTCACGACGGAGCGGCACCGGCGTCTCACCGCGCAGCACCCCGGCGGCAGGTTCGCCGAGCGCCAGCGTGCCGTACTCGCCGCGGGATACGAGGATGCCGCGGGCCAGCAGCTGCCGGATCACGCTGCGCCAGTCCTGCTCGCTGAGGTCGGCGCCGAGGCCGTACGTCGACAGGGCGTCGTGGCCCTGCTGCCGGATGCGCTCGGTCGAAGATCCGCGCAGGATGTCGATGAGGTGCCCTGCGCCGAAGGCCTGCCCACGTTCCCGCTGCAGGCGGACGATCGTCGACAGAAGCTTCTGGGCGGGCACGAGGCCGTCCCACGTCTCGGGCGCCTCGATACAGGTGTCGCAGTTGCCGCACGGCTGAGAGTCCTGCCCGAAGTAGGCGAGGAGGTTCTGGCGGCGGCATCCGATCGTCTCGCACAACCCCAGCATCGCGTCGAGATGCTGACCCAGGCGGGTCTTGTACGCGCGATCGCCGGGGCTCTGATCGATCATGCGGCGCTGCTGCACGACGTCGCCGAGGCCGTACGCCATCCACACCACGGACGGGTCGCCGTCGCGGCCGGCGCGGCCGGTCTCCTGGTAGTAGCCCTCGACGGACTTCGGCAGGTCGATATGCGCGACGAACCGCACGTCGGGCTTGTCGATGCCCATGCCGAAGGCGATCGTCGCCACCATGACGACGCCGTCATCGCGCAGGAAGCGGGACTGATTGGCGGCGCGGACGGATGCGTCGAGCCCCGCGTGATACGGCAGGGCGTCGACGCCCTGCGTGCGCAGGAACTCCGCCGTCTGCTCAACCGACTTGCGGCTGAGCGCGTAGACGATTCCCGCCGACCCTTCGGGCTGAGCCCGGATGAACGCGGCGAGCTGTCGGCGCGGATCGGTCTTGGCCTCGATGCGGTACTGGATGTTCGGGCGGTCGAAGCTGGCGACGAAGTGCCGCGCCGACGGCAGCCGCAGCCGCTCGGTGAGCTCGCGGTGCGTCGCAGGCGTGGCGGTGGCGGTGAGCGCGAGGCGGGGAACGCCGGGGAACCGCTCGGCGAGGTCGCCCAGTGCGAGGTAGTCGGGCCGGAAGTCGTGGCCCCACTGCGAGACGCAGTGCGCTTCGTCGATCGCGATGACACTGAGCCGACCACGCGCGAGGAAGCGCAGGGTCGCTTCGGTGTTGAGCCGCTCGGGAGCGACGTAGAGCAGGTCGAGGTCGCCGGCGAGATACGCCTGCTCGACCGCCGCGCGCTCGGGCGGCGACTGCGTCGAGTTGAGGTAGGCGGCACGCACGCCGTTCGCGACGAGGGCGTCGACCTGGTCGTGCATGAGGGCGATGAGCGGGCTCACGACGAGCCCGGTGCCCGGGCGCACGAGGGCGGGCACCTGATAGCAGACGCTCTTGCCGCCGCCGGTGGGCATGAGCACGACCGCGTCGCCGCCGGAGATGACGTGCTCGACGATCGCGCCCTGCTCGCCGCGGAAGGCGTCGTACCCGTAGACCTCGTGCAGCACGGCGCGCGGGTCGGAGCCGACGAAGTCGCGGCGGGGGGCGGCGGCGAACGCGGGCTCGGGCGCCGGCCCGGCTGCCGTCGGCGCCGCGGAGGCGTAGCCGCGCGACGGCTCGACGTAAGGGGGCTCGTCGAACTCGGGCGGGGGTGCGAGCTCGTCGGGGTCCCACACGAGGTCGGCGTACGGGTCGCCCTGCGGAATGCTCATCGGATCCAGGGTAGCCGCGGGCGCCGACGCCCCGGCCCGGGCTCTCGCCAGCTGGGGAGAGCCCGGAGCCCCGCTGACCGGGGAGGAGCCGGCACCCGATATCCTCGGCCCTATGCAATGCCGTTGACCCGCCTCCGCTCCCGTCACCCCGGCGCCATCGCGCCGGCTCGATCGCACGCTGCCCTTCCGGACGCGCGGGTCGAGGCATCCGAAAGGCATCGCATGTTCTCTCTCCCTCTCCGCGGCAAGACCGCTCTCGTCACCGGCGTCTCTCGCCGCCGCGGCATCGGCTTCGCCGTCGCGTCACGGCTCGCCGGCCTCGGCGCGAACGTCTTCATCCATCACTTCCGGCCGCACGACACCGCCCTCCCGTGGGGCGGCGACGACCTCGACGCCGTCCGCGCCGAGCTGCGCGCGGCGCTCACCCCCGGCGCTTCGTTCGGCGATGCGGAGGCCGATCTGCGCGACGCCGACGCGATCCCCGCCCTCATCGAGCAGGCGCACGCGCTCGCCGGCGCGCTCGACATCCTGGTGTGCAACCACGCGCAGAGCGGCGGCGACGGTTCGATCCTCGACATGACGGCCGAGCGACTCGATGCGTTCTGGTCCGCCAACGCGCGCTCGTCGCTGCTGCTGACGCAGGCGTTCGCGGCACTCCACCGCCCGGACGCCCCCGGGGCGCGACCGGGCGAGCGTCCCGGACGCGAAGAGCCCTTCGCCGAGCCCGTCGGACGCGTCTTCTGGATGACCTCCGGCCAGATCCACGGCCCGATGCGCGGCGAGGTCGCCTACGCGACCAGCAAGGCCGCACTCGCGGGCATCACGAAGACAGTCGCCGCGGAGCTGCTCGACCTCGGCATCATCCTCAACACGATCGATCCCGGCCCGGTCAACACCGGCTACCTCGACCCCGAGACGACGGACCGGCCGCTCGAGGAGATCCAGGAGTGGATCCGCACCACCCCGTTCGGACGCGTCGGCACCCCGGATGACCCCGCGCGCCTGATCGCGTGGCTCTCGACCCCGGAGGGCGAGTGGGTGGTGGGCCAGGTGCTGAGCTCCGACGGCGGCTTCGCCCTCGGCTGAGCGGATGCCTCGCCCGGCGACCCGCCGCCGCCTCAGCGGCACGACCGACCGCCCGTTGCCCGAAACAGGGGATCTGGCGCATACAGGACGATCCGCCGAGAAACGTCCTGCGCCGGCCAGATCTCCTGTTTCGGGCAAGAGACGGAGGGGACGGATGCCGCGGCCCAGCGCTCTTCACATGCCGACCCCGACCCCAGCCCGACCGCCTCGACCCCCGCTTCCCGTCGCAACATCGGAGATCGTGCCCGACACGCCGGGGTGGGATGCCGCACCCCGGCGTGTCGGCGCTGATCTCCGATGTTGCGGCACGCCAACGCCCGGCGTTGCCCAGAACTCCTGTTCTGGACAAGGGCGCAGGGGACGGATGCCGACCCCGACCCCGACCCCAGCCCCGAGCCCCAGCCCCGACCCCGCCACTTCAACCGCGCCGAGCTGCGCCTCCGCGCACCCGCGCACTGCAAGGCGGCGCGGTTGAGACCCATGCCCCGGTCCCCAACCGCCGAAGTGCCGCGGAGGCAATGCCCGGAGAGCGGTTCGGCGCGGCTGAACCCGGCACCCCGCCGCTCAACCGCCGCCGAAGCGCCACGGAGGCACCGGCCGGAGAGGGGTTCGGCGCGGCTGAAACCCGCACCCCGCCGCTCAGCAGGCGTCGCTACAGCCTCAGCACCTCGGTGATCCGCACGACGGCGGAACCCTCCTCCTCGGACGCCGCGAGGTCGACCACCCCGCGGATGCGCCAGTCGTGGTTGCCCTCGGGATCGTCGATCGTCTGCTCGATTCTCCAGACACCGGATGCCGCGGCATCCGTCTCATCGATCGTCACGAGGCTCGGCGATCGGGCCGGTCCGCCCGTGAGGATCTCGTCGTGCTCGTCGAAGTACCGATCGAGCGCGGCCGGCCAGTCGACGTCCGGGTCGAGTTCGACGAGCGCATCGTCGCGCTGCAGGGCCGCAAGCTGCACCCGGCGGAAGAGCTCGTTGCGCACGAGCACCAGGAACGCGCGCCGGTTGGTGAGCACCGACGGGGGTGCGGGCGGCACGACCGGGGTGGTCGGGTCCTCGTGCGGGTTGACCAGGGCCTCCCACTCGTCGACGAGGCTCGAGTCGACCTGGCGCACGAGCTCGCCGAGCCACGCGACGAGGTCGTGGAGCGACTCGGTCTGCGCCTCGGCGGGCACGGTCTGACGGATGGCGCGGTACGCATCGCTGAGGTAGCGCAGCACCAGGCCCTCGCTGCGGGCGAGCTGGTAGTGGTTGATCAGCTCGGCGAACGACAGCGCGCGCTCGAACATGTCGCGCACGACCGACTTCGGGCTGAGCTCGAAGTCGCGCACCCAGGGCTGGCTCGAGGCGAAGACCTCGTACGACTGGGCGAGCAGCTCCTCAAGGGGTTTCGGATAGGTGACGTCCTCGAGCAGTTCCATGCGCTCGTCGTACTCGATGCCCTCGCGCTTCATGGCCGCGACGGCCTCGCCGCGCGCGAGGAACTGCTGCTGCGAGAGCACCGGACGCGGGTCGTCGAGCGTCGCCTCGATCACGCTCACCACGTCGAGCGCGTAATGGCCGGTACCGGCGCCGCCCGGCTTCTCCTCGGGGTCGAGCAACCCGATCGCGGCGAGCGCGAACGGGGACAGCGGCTGGTTCAAGGCGAAGTTGGGCTGGAGGTCGACGGTCAGGCGCACCGTGCCGTCCGGCTGGATCTCGACCACGTCGGCGGCGAGCAGCGTGCGGAAGATGGCGATCGCGCGCCGGGCGAGTTCGAACTGGCGGGCGCGGGGCTCGTGGTTGTCGCGCACGAGCGAACGGACGTTCTCGAACACCTTCCCACCGCGCGCGATGACGTTGATGAGCATCGCGGCGGTGAGCTGAAGCTGCGGCACGAGCGGTTCGGGTTCGGCCTCGACGAGCCGGTCGAACGTCGCCTCGCTCCAGTTGACGAAGCCCTGGGGCGCCTTCTTCCGCACGACCTTCCGCAGCTTCTTCGGGTCGTCACCGGCCTTGGCGAGGGCGGCCGCGTTCTCGATCTCGTGGTCGGGCGCCATCACGACGACGGTCCCGGCGGTGTCGAATCCGGCACGGCCGGCGCGGCCGGCGATCTGGTGGAACTCGCGGGCGCTGAGCTGCCGCATCCGCTGTCCGTCGTACTTGGCGAGTGCCGTCACGAGCACGGTGCGGATCGGCACGTTGATGCCGACGCCCAGGGTGTCGGTGCCGCAGATCACGCGGAGCAGGCCGCGCTGTGCGAGCGTCTCGACCAGGCGCCGGTAGCGCGGCAGCATCCCCGCGTGGTGCACCCCGATGCCGGCGCGCACGTAGCGCGACAGCGTGCGGCCGAACGCCGTCGTGAAGCGGAAGCCCCCGATCGCCTCGGCGATCTCGTCCCGCTGTTCGCGGGACACCACGCGGATCGACGAGAGCGCCTGCGCCCGCTCCATCGCCGCGGCCTGCGAGAAGTGCACGATGTACACCGGCGCCTGCCCGGTCTGCAGCAGCTCCTCGACCGTCTCGTGCACGGGCGTGCGCGCATACGAGAA
This sequence comes from Microbacterium sp. NPDC056003, assembly GCF_042274785.1. Lineage (NCBI taxonomy): Bacteria > Bacillati > Actinomycetota > Actinomycetes > Micrococcales > Microbacteriaceae > Microbacterium > Microbacterium sp. NPDC056003. The sequence continues at coordinate 1,131,055 of NZ_JBHJXQ010000001.1, forward strand.
GTGCAGCGGCACCGGTCGCTCGACGCCGGTGATCCGCGCGGTCGGGCGGCCGGTCCGGCGCGAGAGGTCGTCGGCGATCGCGGTCACGTCGCCCAGCGTCGCCGACATCAGCACGAACTGTGCGCGCGGCAGAAGCAGGAGCGGCACCTGCCATGCCCACCCGCGGTCGGGGTCGCCGTAGTAGTGGAACTCGTCCATCACGACCTGGTCGACTGGGCCCACGCGCCCGGAGGCTCCAGCCGCCGCGTCAGCGGCGCCTGGAGGGGGCGTGGGGACGGCGTCCGCTCCGCGCCGCAGCGCGAGGTTCGCCAGGATCTCAGCGGTGCAGCAGATGATCGGGGCGTCGGCGTTCACCGACGAGTCGCCCGTCACCATGCCCACATTCGCCGCGCCGAAGATGTCGACGAGCGCGAAGAACTTCTCGCTCACGAGCGCCTTGATCGGCGCCGTGTAGTAGGTGCGCCCGCCGCGGGCGAGGGCAGCGGCGTGCGCTGCGACGGCGACGAGCGACTTGCCCGTGCCGGTCGGCGTCGACAGGATCACGTTCGATCCCGAGACGATCTCGATCGCCGCCTCGTCCTGGGCGGGGTACAGCGTCAGACCGCGGTCGGCTGCCCACTCGACGAACCCGAGATAGACGGCGTCGTCGTCTGCGCCGCGCGGCACGGCGTCGAGCAGCGAGAGGGGCATCCCCCGAGTCTGCCAGGCCGCGTCGGGCTGAGGCGCGAGGCCCCCGAGCTCTGTTCACGGTGGCGGAACACCGGTGCCCCCGCCTACGTTGAGACAGACGACGAAAGGATGCCGATGCCCGCCTCCACTGACGAGATCACCGTTGTCCGCAACGACGAGGACTCCCGCTACGAAGTCCACGTCGGCGATGTGCTCGCCGGATTCACGCAGTTCCGCGTGGACCGCCGGGGCCGCTATCTCTACCCGCACACCGAGGTCGACCCCGCGTTCCGCGGTCGAGGGCTCGCACAGGCGGTCGTCGCCGCGGCGATGACGGATTCCGCTGCGCGCGGGGAGACGGTGGTGCCCCACTGCCCAGTCGTCGCGAAGTACCTGCACGAGAACGACGTCCCCGGCCTGACGATCGAGTGGCCCGCGCAGCCGCACCCGGAATGACCCGCACGCCATGACGAGGCTCGACGCCGACGAAGCGGTGACCACTGCCGTCGGCCAGGCGCAGGAATCGGCATCCGGCGACGACGGACCACGGGCCCTGCTGCTCGAGGCCCGCGAGGTGCCGCTGGGCGGAGTGCGGGCGATGTCCGTGCGACGTGCGCTGCCGCAGCGCGACCTGCCCCTCGTCGGAGCGTGGTGCTTCCTCGATCGCTTCGGCCCGCAGGTGACGCGCATGCGCGTCGAGCCGCACCCGCACATCGGACTGCAGACGGTCACGTGGCCGTTCCAGGGCGACGTCCGCCACCGCGACTCGATCGGAAGCGACGTGATGGTGCGCCGCGGCGCGCTCAATCTCATGACGAGCGGTGCAGGCATCGCGCACTCCGAGTATTCGCGCGGGGAGGATGCCGCCCCGCTGGATGCCTTGCAGCTCTGGGTCGCGCTCCCCGAGTCCCGCCGCCACGGCGCACCGGCGTTCGAGCAGCACAGCGTCCTCCCCGAGGTCGTCCTCGCCGCCGAGTCCGGCGCCGCCGGGGCAGCCGCCGTCGTGCTCGGCGAGTTCGCCGGGACCGCGTCGCCCGCCACCACCTATTCCCCGATCGTCGGAGCCGAGGTGCGCGTACCGGCGGGCTCGCGCCTGCGTCTGCCGCTCGAGCCGGAATGGGAGCATGCACTCGTCGGCATCGACGGCGACCTCGCCGTGCACACCGAGACGGAGGGAGACATCGGCCTCGACGACGCGCACCTGCTGTACCTCGGACTCCGCCGCGACCACGTCGATGTGTCGAGCGTGGGCGGCGCGACGCTGTTCCTGCTCGGCGGCGAGCCCTTCGAAGACGACATCGTCATGTGGTGGAACTTCGTCGGCCGCACCCACGAGGAGATCGTCGAGGCCCGCGAGGCGTGGGAAGCCGGCGGCGAGCGCTTCGGGCACGTCGTGGACCACGGCGACGAGCGCATCCCCGCCCCGCCGCTGCCCGCGGTGCGGCTCACCCGACGTCGCCGACGGGTCTGATCACCGGACGAAGGCCGGGCCGGCGGACAGTACGCTGGGCTGGTGGCCGCCGACACCCGACTCTCGACGAGCGTTCTGCTCACCTGCGCCGCCATCGGCGTCGCGACGGGCGTCCTCGGCGGCATCGCCGGGTGGATCACCATCCCCGTCCTGGCAGCCCTCCCGATCGTCTACGGCTTCGTGCTCGGCGTCCACGTCCTTCCCGGCATCATCGCCCAGGAGGCGCTGCGCCTGCCGTGGGTCGCGCTGATCACGCACGGTGTGGCGGCGCTCGTCGGCATCGCGATCGCCCCGATCTACGCGGGGCAGTACATCGGCACCGCGATCCTCTTCGGCGGCATCCAAGAGCTCGTCGCCGCTCTCGTGCGCTATCGCTCGTGGGCGCCGTGGCGCTTCTTCGTCTCAGCCCTGGTGATCGGCGTCGTGGTCGCGCTCGCTGTCTTCTTCGCCGCCCACCTCGGCGCGATGCCGCTGTGGGCGCAGATCCTGTACCTCATACTGTCGGTGCTCGGGCCCGTCGCCTGGACCGCCGTCGGCCTGGGCGTCGGGCGCGCGCTGCGCCGAGCGGGCGTCGCGCGACCCCGCACGCGCTGACCGATCGGTACGCGCTCGGGTTAGGGTCGACTAAGTTAGGAGACACTTAGTCCACTCCGCCAGGAAGCCCCGTGACCGCACCACAGCGCGACCCTTCCGCCGCGCTCGCGGCGGGCTCCGGCGGCCCCCTCGTGCGGATCCGCGATCTCGCCGTGACATATGACGGTGAGAAGGCGGCGGTGCCGGCATCCGTCACCTTCGACATCGCCGCCGGGGAGGTCGTGCTCCTGCTCGGCCCCAGCGGTTCGGGCAAGTCGACACTCACGCTCGCGCTCAACGGACTGATCCCCCACGCCGTGCCTGCCGACCTCGGCGGATCGATCGAGGTCGCCGGTCTCGACACCGCGACGACGCCCGTCGCGGAGCTGAGCAGGCACGTCGCGATGGTGTTCCAGGACCCCGACGCGCAGCTCGTGACCGGCACGCTCCTCGACGAGGTGGCCTTCGGCCCGGAGAATCTGCGGATGCCGGTGGCCGACGTGCTCGCCCGGGCCGAGGCCGCGCTGCGCCGCGTCGGGCTGTGGGAGCGCCGCGGCGACAACCCCGACCGGCTCTCGGGCGGGGGTCGGCAGCGGCTGGCGATCGCCTGCGCGCTGGCGATGGGCTCGCCGCTGCTCGTGCTCGACGAGCCGACCGCCAACCTCGACCCGCAGGGCATCGAGGAGGTCTACGCGGCCCTCGCCGACCTCGTCGCCGACGGCGACCGCGCGATCCTGCTGGTGGAGCACAACCTCGACGCCGCCGTCGGCTTCGTCGACCGCGTGGTCGTCCTCGATCACGACGGACGCGTCGCGGCGGACGGCAGCGTCGACGAGGTGCTGCGCGGGCGCGCCGAAGAGCTGCACGCGATGGGCGTGTGGCTGCCCGTGTCGGCCATAGCCGCGCTGCGGCTGCGCCGGGCCGGGTACGCGCTCGACCACTTGCCGCTGTCGCCCGAAGAACTGCGGGCGGGCCTCGACGCCGCCGACGCACCTGACTCCGCGGCCCCGGATGCCCTGGCCCCCGCGCCCCCGGATGCCCTGGACCCCGCCGCCGCCGATCCCGCCGCGGACACCGCCGCCGGCGCTGATCCCGCCGCGCGTACCGTTCGCAGGACCGATCCCGCCGACAGGGCGGAACCGGGCCGAAACGCCCCCTCTCCGCCGACCGTTCCTGCGAACGGGACGCCGAACCGCCCCGCCCCGACCCCGCTCATCTCGGTGCGCGGCCTCACGCTCCGCCGCGGGCGCACCGAGGCGCTGCATGGGATTGACCTCGACATCGCCGCGGGCGAGTTCGTCGCGATCGTCGGGGCGAACGGCGCCGGCAAGACGAGCCTCATCCAGGCGCTCGCGGGTGTCGTACCGCCGCCGAAGGGGACGGTGCGCGTCGGCGCTGTCGACGTGGGCCGAGTCGACGCGCGCACCCTGTCCGCCCGCATCGGCTTCGTCTTCCAGAACCCCGAGCACCAGTTCATCGCGCACACCGTCTTCGACGAGGTGGCGCACGGCCTGCGCCGGCAGCACCTCGCCGACGACGACGTCCGCCGCCGCACGATGGAGCTGCTCGTGCGCTTCGGACTCGACGACAAGGCCGACACGCACCCGTTCCTGCTGTCGGGCGGCCAGAAGCGGCGTCTCTCGGTGGGAACGGCCCTCGTCGCCGGCGCGCCCGTCCTCGTGCTCGACGAACCGACGTTCGGCCAGGACCGCGCCCGCGCCGACGAACTGCTCACTCTGCTCCGCGAGCTCAACGAGGACGGCACGACGATCGTCGTCGTGACCCACGACATGCAGCTCGTGACGGAGTACGCCCACCGCACGGTGATCCTCGCCGACGGACGGGTGCGCGCCGCAGGCCCCACCGCCGACGTGTTCGCCGACGCCGAGCTGATCGAGGGTGCGGGGCTTCGCCTGCCGCCGCTGCAGCGAGCACTGCTCGGCCTGGAGCGGCATCCCGAACTCACCGGCATCGCCCGTCTCGCCGACCTTCCCGCAGCGAGGGGAGGCACGGCATGAGCGCGACCGAGCCGCTCTCGGCCGCCCAGACGCTGCGCGGCGGCATCGACCCCTACGCCGAGCGCCCCACCGCTTCGCCCGTGCGGTTCCTGTACGGCCTCAATCCGCTGGCGAAGATCGCCGCGCCGCTGCCCGCGATGGTGCTGCTGGTGTTCGTGCGGGATGCCGCGACCCCGCTCGCCTTCCTCGCGCTCAGCTACGCGATCCTGCTGATCGGCGTGACGTTCACCGGACGCCTCGCGGCCATCCTCGTGGCGCTGCCTGCGGCCGCGGCGGTCGTCGGCCTCGGCTTCTCGGTGTGGGCGGATGCCGCGAGGGTCGACCAGTCGGTCGTCGTCTGGCAGATCGGGTCATGGACCCTGTACGGCGGAGCGCTCGAAGTCGGCCTCGCGACCGGGCTGCGCATCGCGGCGATCGTGGCGCTGACCCTGCTCGTCGGGCTGTCGACGACCGGTCCCGACTTCGTGCGGGCAGCGGTGCAGCAGCTGCGCGTGCCGTACCGCATCGGCTACACGGCCCTCGCGGCGTTCCGGTTCGTGCCGCGGTTCGGGCACGAGCTCGACGTCATCCGTCAGGCGCACCGCGTGCGCGGCGCCCACGGCGGCCGCGGGCCGTTCGCCGCCATCGCCCGGTGGTTCGGATACATCGTGCCGCTCATGGCCGGTGCGATCCGGCACGCCGAGCGGGTCGCTCTGGCGATGGACGCGCGCGCGTTCGGCGCGCACCCCGACCGCACCGAGCGTCACCTCGTGCCGTTCCGCAGCCGCGACGCCGTGTTCGTCGTGCTCTTCTGGGTGGTCTCGGCCGGGCTGTTCTGGGCCCTGTTCCCCTGGGGCCTCGCCTAGCGCCGGGCCCCAGCATCCCATCCCTCCCCGGCTCACCTGTCACGAAGTGCCGAGCGGGGCGGCACTTCGCGACAGGTGAGCATCCGGATGCCCCGACCCGGCCGGGAAGCCACGTGAGAGGGCACAGGCGACGGATGCCGCGGCCCGAGCCCTTCGAGAGGGGCCGGGCCGCGGCATCCGGAACCGCGTCGTCAGCCTGCGATCAGCGCTTGCCGACGATCTGACGGCTGACGAGGTCGCGCATGATCTCGTTCGTGCCGCCGTAGATGCGGTGCACGCGGGCGTCGAGGAACGCACGGGCGATCGGGTACTCGGTGATGTAGCCGTACCCTCCGTGCAGCTGCACGCCGATGTCGAGCAGCTCCCACTCGCGGTCTGTCGACCAGAACTTGACCTTCGCGGCCTCCTCGGCCGTGAGCTTCTGGTCCTTGTAGAGCATCATCGCGCGGTCGTTGTACGCCCACATCACATCGACGGTGGTCGCCATGTCGGCGAGCTTGAAGCGCGTGTTCTGGAAGTCGGCGATCGGCTGGCCGAAGGCCTCGCGGCTGAGCACATACTCGCGCGTCCAGTTGAAGGCGGCCTCGCCGGCAGCAGCGGCCGCGACACCGATCGACAGGCGCTCGAGGGGCAGATTCATCATGAGCTGGATGAAGCCGAGGCCTTCCTTGCCCCCGATGAGGTTGGCTTCGGGCACGAACACGTCGCTGAACGAGAGCTCGGCGGTGTCCCAGCCGTGGAAGCCCATCTTCTCGAGCTTCTTGCTGTGGTCGAAGCCTTCCATGCCGTCCTCGAGGATGAGGAGGCTGAACGCGTCGGGACGGTTGCCCTCGCCGGTCTTGACGAACGTCACGACGATGTCGGCCGTCTTGCCCGACGAGATGAACGTCTTGGCACCGTTGACGATGTAGCCGCCGTCGACCTTCTTGGCGGTGGTCTTGATGCCGCGCAGGTCGCTGCCCGCGCCCGGCTCGGTCATCGCGAGGGCGCCGAGGATCTCGCCGGTCGCCATGCCGGGGAGCCACTTCTCCTTCTGCTCCTGGGTGCCCATGTGCACGATGTAGGGAATCGCGAGGTCGTCCTGGATGCCCAGCGCACCGGCCAGCGACCCGAGGCCCGCACCGATCGTCTCCTCGAGCACGATCGAGCGGAAGCGGAAGTCCTGCAGCATGCCCGCGCCGCCGAACTCCTCCGGAACCGACAGCCCGATGATGCCGGACTGGCCCGCGGCGAGCATGGTCTCGCGGTCGATCTCGCCCGCGGCATCCCACTGCTTGCGCTTCTCGTCGGACGCGTAGCGCTTGATGAACTCCTTGACGACGTCGCGGAACGCGTCGTGGTCCTCGTCGTAGATGTTGCGCTCCATATGTGCGCCTTCCTCTCGTCTTCGAGCATGTCGTCGGCGCGCGGTCGTGCCGCTCACCCGTGGCTCGACTCGATCATAAAGGCCACGCGCGGTGAGATCGGGGCGTCTGTGAGATCGCGTCCTAAGGATCGTGAAACTGGGTACCGCTGTTTGTGGGATGCCTCAAACCGGCCCGGACCGGCCGTTTCACCGTGCCCGCGAGCGGCGTCGAACGCGACTCAGCCGACGTAGCCGGGGGCGGGCTCGAGCCCGAAGAACTCTTCGAGCGAGGTCCATCCACCGTCGTGGTACGCCCGCGAGAGCTCGGGGCCGATGTACCGCAGGTGCCACGGCTCCGGCGAGTAGCCGGTGACGCCGGTCGCGCCCGCGACGTACCGCACGATCCAGCCGTGCTCCCACCCGTGCTCGACGATCCACGCGCCTTGCGCCGTCGCGGCCAGGTCGTCGAGCGTGCCGCAGCCACCCGCGCAGGCGACGACGTCGCCGGCGAGGCCCGACTGGTGCTCGCTGTGACCCGGCCGCGCGCTCACCAGATCGGCGCCGTCCTGGCCCCGCTGATCGACGTGGCGTCCGTAGCTCCCCTGCTGCGTCGAGTAGGAGCGGAAGCCGCTCTCGAGCGCGATCTCGCCGACGCCGGCTTCGCGCGCCGCGGTGACCATGGCAGTGAGCGCGGATGCCGCGTCCGACCGGAGTGCCCCGCCTTCGATGCTCCGCACACCGTCGGGCATGACGAGTCCCGTCGGGCGGTAGTCGACGGGCGAGTAGGGACGCGCCTTGTTGACGACGGTCCACACGCGCGTCGGATCTCCGAGGTCGACGCACCTCGCCCGGCCCTCGGCGACCGCGGAGCGGAACGACTCGGCACCGCCCGCCGCCGTGATCGCGCCGGCGTCGTCGTGGGCCTCGAGGGCGCTCATGACCTCGGGCACGCCACAGATGTCCGCGGCGACCTGCATCTGCTTCACGACCGGCACCGGAAGGGCCGAGACCGACGGTGGCGCGTCGGACAGCAGCTGCGCCTGGGCCGCGACATCCGGCGTGCCTCCCGAGACGAGCGCCGTCACGGCTGCGGTCGACCCGAGAAGCAGGGCGCCGCCCACCGCGATCAGCAGCGCGACGCCGCCGCGCGCGAACCGCGGACGAACATGCCGCGACGGGGGACCCTCGGCGCCGTCGGCGGTCAGCAGTCGCTCGGCCCGCGCCGCTCGTCGAGCGCTCTCGCGCACCATCGGCTCGGTCCGGCGACTGCGCCGGAGCGCACCCGGCTGGGCAGAGACCCGCGAGCGCGACGTCGCGCGTGTGGCCGGCGACCCGTACTGGGCGACGGCCGCGCGGACCTCGGCGGGCAGGAGGAAGGGACTGGCTTCCGGCGCGCGCGCGACGGGCGGCGCGTCCTCGTCTTCGGGAAGGACGAATCCCCCGAGTCCCTCGGGCGCCGTCCTGCGGGCGCGCCGAGCAGCCTCTTCGCGCTGCTCTCTGGCGGCACGACGAGAAACCGGGGAGTCGGACGAACCGGGCGCCGTCACCATGCCATTCTCACCCGAGTCGGCGCCCGGCACAGGGAGGCGCGACCACGGCTGTGCGGTGTTCGATCGCGCGGTGCGCGCTGTTGACATACTCTCGAACATCTGTTCCCATTGATGGATGAGGTGGCAGGGGCAGGAATTGGGAGTGGCGGATGCCGCGGCCCTGCCCGGCCTCGAGCACCTGAACGGCCTCGTCCAATCGGTGACCACACCCGAGTTCGCCGGGGTGACGTTCCACGAGGTCCTCTGCAAGACCGCGCTCAACCACGTTCCCGGCGCGTCGGCGATGCCGTTCGACTGGACCGTGAACCCCTATCGCGGATGCAGTCATGCCTGTGTGTACTGCCTGGATCCGTCGACGATGATCCTTATGGCAGACGGCCGAAGCAAAGCGCTGCGAGACCTCGCGGTCGGCGACATGGTCGTCGGGACCCAGCGAGAAGGCTCGTACCGGCGATACACCGCCGCGACCGTCTCTGCGAAGTGGTCTACACGGAAGCGCGCTCACCGCGTGCGGCTCGCGGACGGCACCGAGCTGATCGCGAGCGCTGACCACCGATTCCTGACGGAGCGCGGCTGGAAGTATGTGCGGCCCGCGCCCAGCGGCTCGCCTCAGCGGCCGTTCCTGACGACGAACAACAAGCTGCTGGGTTTCGGCATGGGCCCGACGGCCATCGACCACTCCGAGTCCCCGGCGTATCGCACGGGCTATCTGACGGGCATGATCCGCGGCGATGCCATGATGCTCAAGCGCGAGTATCCGCGCACCAACGGCCGTGGGACCTACATCGCCCACCGCTTCCGATTGGCGCTCGCCGACACCGAGGCTCTGGACCGATCGCGGCGCTACCTCGCGAGGAGCGGAGTGACGACGAACACTCGCGTCTTCGCCGAAGCCACCGCGAACCGTCGAGCGATGGACGCGATCTTCACGTCGCGCGCCGCTGACTATGAGGCCATCACGTCTCTGGTGTCGTGGCCGCAAGACCCGTCGCCGGACTGGCGCCGCGGCCTCCTGGCGGGCGTCTTCGATGCGGAGGGGAGTTGCAGCCAGGGGATTCTGCGCATCTCGAACAAGGATCCTCAGATGATCGCGGCGATACACAACGCGCTGGTCGCCTACGACTTCGACGTCGCGATCGAGCCCATCCGACCGAACGGCGTCACGTCCGTGCGGCTCCGCGGCGGCCACGCCGAGCGCCGACGATTCTTCGAACTCGTCCAGCCGGCGATCACGCGAAAGCTCGCACTTCTCGGGGCTGCCGTGAAGTCGGATGCCCCACTGCGGATCGTGTCGATCGAGGACCTCGGCGAAACCGTCGACATGGTCGACATCACGACGTCGACCGGGGACTTCATCGCCAACGGCGTCGTGAGCCACAACTGCTTCGCCCGCGGCACACACGAGTACCTCGAGCTCGATGCAGGCCGCGACTTCGACAGTCAGGTCATCGTCAAGATCAACGTCGCCGAGGTGCTCGAGAAGGAACTGCGCCGCGGCTCCTGGGCGCACGAGCCGGTCATGCTCGGCACCAACACCGACCCGTACCAGCGCGCCGAGGGCCGCTACAAGCTGATGCCCGGCATCGTGAGCGCGCTGACCGAGTCGGGAACCCCGTTCTCGATCCTCACCAAGGGCACGCTCCTGCGCCGTGACCTGCCGCTGCTGCGCGAGGCCGCGGCATCCGTCCGGGTATCGATCGCCATGTCGATCGCGATCTTCGACGACGCCCTCCAGCACCTCATCGAGCCCGGAACGCCGACCGCTGCCGCGCGGCTCGAGACCGTGCGCGCCGCGACCGAGGCGGGCTTCCACGTGACCGTGTTCCTCATGCCGATCATCCCCCATCTCACCGACTCGATCGCAGCGATCGACGACGCCCTCACTCGCATCAAAGCGGCCGGCGCAACCCGCGTGGTCTACGGGGCGCTGCACCTGAGGCCGGGCGCGAAGCAGTGGTTCATGCAGTGGCTGGAGCAGCAGCATCCCGAACTCGTGTCGTCGTATCTCGGGCTGTACCCCGGCGCGTCCGCCAACGCTCCGAAGGCGTATCGCGCTTGGCTCGCGAAGCGCGTGCGCCCCCTGCTGCGGGTGCACGGCCTCGACGGCCGAGCCGAGGACGACCACCCGCGGGGCACCCCCGTCTCGGGACTCGCCGCTCGGGCGGACGCCCGGGCGTCGGGGATCGTCACGACCTCGCGCGGGCGAGCGTCTGCGGCGGCCGTCGCCGAGCCGCGACTTTTCTAGGGGCGGGAGAACTGAGCCGCGGCCTCCGCCTGAGCAGGCTCCGGCACGGTCACGGGCACGGCGACGAACTCCAGCACGGCGTCGAGGAACACGTCCGATTCCAGGACGCGGTTGTGGCCGAGACCGCGCGTCTCGACGACCTCGGCTGCGGGGTTGGCGTCAGTGATACGCGTGAGCTCGCCGAACGGCACGACGCGGTCGCCCTCGTCGTGGACGGCGAGCAGTCGCACGCCGCGAGGCAGGGGCCGGCGCGCCGGCGACAGCCGTGCGAACGGATCGCGATGCCCCGGGAAGTAGTGCTCGGCGAAGTGCGCGCGCAACGCGGCGGCGGTGCGGTCGTCGAAGCGCAGCATCGCCTGGAACTGCTGCAGCAACAGGTCGGCGTCCGCCGGAGCCGCCACGGTCACCACCCGGTCGACAAGCAGCCCATCGGCTGCGGCCACGAGCGTCGCCAGACCGCCGAACGAGTGGCCGACGACGGTGTGCAACCGGCCGAAGCGACGCCGGATCGCCTCGAGGATGTCGAGCCAGTCGATCAGGTAGCTTCCGCGCGCGATCGTGTCGCCGTGCGCCGGAGCGTCGAACGCCACAACGCGGTACCCCTCGGCGACAAGGTCGCGCACCAGAACGGCGAACTGGCTCGCCCGCCCATCCCAGCCGTGGGCCAGCACCATGACGTCGTCGCCGGCGCCCCACTCGTAGACCACCACGTCCACTCCGCGCCGTGTGAGTCCCGGGATGCGGACGGTCGAGCGACGGGCGGCCCACATCGTGTCCTGCGCACCCGCGTTGACCGGGCGGGTGCGCGCGATGCGAGCGAAGAAGGGCAGTGCGACCGCCGCGCCGAGCTCGGGCGAGAGACGGCCGCCCGTGCGCACCAAGGCGCCGGCCGTCGAGAGTGCGAGATCCACGATTGCTCCGATCCGAGGGAGATGTACGAACGGTCGTACGTATGAATACGAACGATCGTACGGTAACCTGTCGACATGGCGCAAGAGCAACGTGACGGCCGCCGCGTGCGAGGCGACGAATCGCGGCGCGTGATCCTCGCGCACGCGATCGACACCGCATCGGTAGAGGGGCTCGAGGGCCTCACCATCGGACGACTGGCCGATGCCGCGGGCCACAGCAAGAGCGGGGTCGCGACGCTCTTCGGCTCGAAGGAGCAGCTGCAGCTCGCCACGGTCGCCGCCGCGCGAGAGGTCTTCATCGACCGGGTCGTGACCCCGGCACGTGCCGAGTCCGGGCACGGACTGACGCGGGTTTGCGCGCTCATCCGGGCGTGGCTGGCCTACTCCGACGATCGCGTGTTCCGCGGCGGCTGCTTCTTCGCGGCCACCTCGGTCGAGTACGACGCCAAGCCGGGGCCGATCCGAGATGCCGTCGTCGCAGCGTCGATGGAGTGGGAGGACTACCTCGCACTCTCGATCCAGCGCGCGATGGATGCCGGCGAGCTGCCCGGACTCGACGACGCGCGGCAGCTGACGTTCGAGGCGGTCTCGTTCCTCGAGGCGGCCAACACGCGCTCACTGCTGCACGGCAGCCCCGAGCCGTACGAGCGTGCCGCGACCGCACTGCGCACGCGCCTGCGGGCGCTCGGCGGTGACCCCGACGTGGTCGCGCGGATCGGACGCGTGCCCGCCGGCGCCTGACGCGCGCCCGGAGCGTGCGAAAGGCCCGACCCCGTGCGGGATCGGGCCTTGTCGGCGCTGCTGCTTACGCGTCGACGTTCGACAGCTGGCGACCGCTGAGCTCTTCGAGCAGATCGTCGCCGGGACGCACCTCATCGAAGGGAGCGTCGATCTCCGCGCGGTCGAGCAGCTCCGTCATGCGACGTCGGCGCTGACGGGTGATCAGCGTGACGACGGTGCCCGAGCGCCCGGCACGGCCCGTGCGGCCCGAGCGGTGCAGGTACGTCTTGTACTCGTCGGGAGCGTCGGCCTGCACCACGAGGTCGATGTCGTCGACATGGATGCCGCGTGCCGCGACGTCCGTCGCGACGAGCACCTGCACCCGGCCCGACGTCAGGCGCTCGAGGTTGCGCGTGCGCTTGGCCTGGTTCAGGTCGCCGTGCAGCGCGAGCGCGCGGATGCCCGCGTCGTCGAGCTGCTCGGCGAGCATCTCGGCGTACGCGCGCGTCCGGGCGAAGACGAGGGTCTTGCCGTCACGCTCGACGAGCGACTCGAGGATCTCGCCCTTGTCGCGGTGCTCGATGACGAGCACGCGGTGGTCGATGGTGCCGGAGTCCTGATCCTCGCCGGCCACTTCGTAGACGGCAGGCTCGACGAGGAACTCGTCGACCAGCGCGGCGACCTCGCGGTCGAGGGTCGCCGAGAACAGCAGCTTCTGGCTGCCCTCCGCCGTGTGGCGCAGGATGCGCTGCACCGGCTCGAGGAAGCCCAGCTCGCACATGTGGTCGGCCTCGTCGAGCACCGCGATGCGGATCTGCGACAGGTCGAGCTTGCCCTGGTTCACGAGGTCCTCGATGCGGCCCGGGGTGCCGATGATGATGTCGACGCCCTTCCTGAGCGCACCGACCTGGCGACCCTGCGGCACACCGCCGTAGATCTGCGTGGTGAAGAGGCCGACGCTGCGCGCGATCGGCTGGATCGTGCGGTCGATCTGCAGGGCGAGCTCGCGTGTGGGGGCGAGGATGAGGGCCTTCGGCGCGCGGCCGAACTCACGACGCTGACCCGCCTGCGAGCGCAGGACGCTCTCGACGAGCGGAGCCCCGAAGGCGATCGTCTTGCCCGAGCCGGTGCGGCCGCGAGCGAGCACGTCCTTGCCCTCGAGGATCGGGGTGATCGTGGCGGCCTGGATCGGGAACGGCGTCGCCGCACCGAGGTCGGCGAGCGTACGGACGATGTTGTCGCCGAGACCCAGGTCTGCGAACGTCACATCGGCGACCTCGCCGGCCTGCACGGCCTCGGCCTGCAGGCGCTCGTGCACGACGTCGACGTGTGCTTCGTGCGCAGCCGTGCGGGCGGGCGCGTTCCAATCCGACCGAGCTGGACGGGCATCGCGACGCGGACGGTCGTCGAACGAGCGAGCCGGACGGGCATCGCGGCGCGGACGGTCGTCGAACGAGCGAGCCGGGCGGTCATCGCGGCGGTACGACGGGCGGGCGTCGCCGAACGACCGGCGGTCATCGCGGTCGACGCGGTCAAGGTGCGCCGGGCGTCCGCTGCGGTCATCGCGACGCGGACGGTCGTCGTACGAACGGGCCGGACGATCCTCGAACGAACGCTTCGGACGGTCGTCGTACGAACGCTTCGGCCGGTCATCGTACGCACGGGCCGGACGGTCGTCGCGGCGGGCGCGGTCGTCACGACCGGCGCCCGAGTGGGTGCGGATGCCGCGTGCCTGGTCGCGGCCCGCGCGCTCCTGAGCAGACCAGCGGCGCTTGGGCGCAGCATCCGTCGACTCCTCGGGCCGGTAGCCGCGGTGGCTCGGGCTCTTGCTGCCGGGCTTGCCGGCGGACGCATCTCCCGGCCGGCGCTTGCGGTCCTGGTAGCTCGACTTGGCCGCGTAGCGCGGCTCGAAGTTCTTGGCGGGGCGGCCGCCGGCCGGCTTCTTGCTCTTGGGCATGGTGGTGTCCTTCTGGGTTGTTCTGTGAGAACAGCGCTCCTGAAGATCGCACGCGTGCGACGCCGCGCTGGCGGCGGGGAGTAACCCGGACTGTCGTCGGCCGGGGGCCATTCGATGGATGGTCGTCGAGACGGAGTCGTCTCCACCATCGGCCCCTTGGACTCACAAACCCATCCGCGCGCACCGCGCGGTGTCCAGAGCCGACGTGTCGAGATTACCCGAAGCGTCTGGGAACTCGCCGGTGGGAAAACCACACACCTTGCAGGTTCTCATGTACAGGGCGTTATCATATGCCCAGCGGTTCATTCGCGATCTGGGGATCAAGTCCGCGTTAGCGCGGCGATCTCCGAGGCGTACGGCTTGGGGGGTCGGCGTGTTCGGAGTATCGGCGCACATAGAGAACGTGAGTACGTTGACCCTCCTCGCACCGCCTGAGCGCTCAAGCGCCACACAGACCACAGGGGTGCTCTCCGCACGGGAGCACCCGCCTCATGGTGCGCACCACTTCAGCCGTGGCGCCATCAGCGCGCTCGTCGTCGGCGTGCTCGTCGCCGTGCTCACCACCCGCGATCCGCTGTGGTGGCAGCTGCACTTCTCGCAGCTCGGCACGTTCGATGACTTCTCCGCCCACGTCTTCAACTCCACCGCGATCATCGCCGGATTCCTGCTCGCCACCTACGGCGTCGTCGTCGTCACCGTCCTCCCCCGGACCACCCACCGCCTGGTATCCCGGGCCTTCCGCACGTCGGTAGTCTCGGCCGGCCTGCACCTCACGGTCGTCGGCCTCATCCCCCTCACAGTCAGCACCGAGCTGCACGACCTCGCCGCGGCCGGGCTCGGCCTCTCGCTCCTCGCCATCGTGGCGTGGAGCCTCGGCATCCCCGGCTTCACCCGCGTGTTCCGCGTGGCGTCGAGCGGCTGCGTCGCCCTGCTCGCCTCGGGGATGGTTCTGCTCACGTCCGGTGTCATCACCCTCGCCTGCTTCGAGTTCTTCGGCTTCGCTTCCGTCGGCGCGTGGCTGATCGTGCTGCCGCGCGTGCTCGCCGCATGCGCGCACCCGGCCGAGGAGTCCACGTTCACCGAGGAGGCCGCGATGGCGCCCGCCGATCGTGTGGAATGGACGACATGGCAGAACCCGTGGCCCACCCCATCACCGTCGCGATCGAACGGCGGATCGACCCGTCCCGCACTGTCGAAGCGACAAGCTGGATGCAGGCCGGTACGGATCTCGCGACCGGTTTCACCGGCTTCCTCGGTTCGGGCTGGGTCAGGGCCGGCGAGGGGAGCGACCTCTGGTACATGCTCTACCGGTTCCGCGACATCCCGACCCTCGAAGCGTGGGAGCAGTCACCCCAGCGTGAATGGTGGCTCGACTCGGGCCGCGCATTCGCGAGTGAGGTCCGCGTCGAGCGCCGCACCGGCATCGAGGGCTGGTTCGACGCTTCCTTCGCGACTCACGTCGAGCGCCCTGTATCAGGAGAGCGATCGGATGCCGCTGCCTCGACCGGCCCGATCCAGCAGCCGATCCCCGCAGCACCGCCTCGCTGGAAGCAGGCCGTCGCGATCTGGCTCGGCTTCTTCCCCACGAACCTTCTCGCCTCATGGCTGCTCGGCTTCGTCCCCGGCTTCGGCGACTGGCCTCTTGTCGTACGCGTCCTCTTCGCGACCCTGCTGCTGACGCCGATCATGACCTACGTCGTGCTGCCCCGGGTCACGCGCCTGCTGCGCCCCTGGCTGCACCGCGCCGGCTGACGCTCAGCGCCCGGCACCGACGCGCGACATCCCCCGCGCGCGTCGCGAGGACGCGGCATCCCGCCGTCCTACACTGACGCCATGACCTCGCCACGCACGGCGGCCGCAGTCGACGGCCCCGGTCCGGTCCCCACTCGGCGCACGGAGTCCGAGGCGGTCTACCTCGCACTCGGTGCCGGCGTCCTCGGCGCGCTCTACGGCCTCGTCGTCGCGCTCGTCGTCCCTTCGCTCAGCCTGGCGGGCGACGACCCGTTCGCGCTCTGGGCGGCCGGCGGCTCAGCGGTCGTCGCCGCGGTCGTCTCGGCCGCCGGATACTGGCGCACGCGCAATCAGCCGGGTCAGGAGTGGCGACGGACCCTTCCCTCGTGGAAGTTCACGGTGAACACGATCTCGGTCGTGATCGTGCACACCGTGCTCGCATTCCTCGCGACGTACGCGCTGTACCGTGTGCTCGCCCTCGGGTTCATCGGGCTTCCGGTCATCGTGTTCTGGGCCGTCGTGCTGATGACGGTCACTCTCGGGCTGACGGCATACGTCGTGTACTTATCGGTGTCGCGCATGACGACGCAGCGCATGTCGTCGCTGCTCATGGCGTTCATCGTGATCGGGACGCTCACCGCCATGGTGACCACACCGGATCCGCAGTGGTGGATGGTGCACTTCAGCCAGCTCGGAACCTTCGACAACCTGTCGAGCTGGGTCTTCAACGGCACGCTCATCGCGGGGGGCCTGCTCGTGACGACGTTCGCGGTCTATATCGCCAACGACATGAGCGCGCTCGCCGAAGCGGGCGTTCTCACCCACCGCCGCGGGGCGAAGGTCGTTCCTGCGCTGTTCGTCGTGATGGGCGTGATGCTCGCGTGTGTCGGCATCTTCCCCGTCGACGTGAACCTCGTCCTCCACAACCTGTCGGCCTCGGGCATGGCGGCGATGTTCCTGGTGCTGCTCATCAGCGGCCCGATCCTGCTGAGAGGGATGCCGCGCACCTACTTCGTCTCGTCGTGGGCCTTCCTCGGGGCGACGCTGCTGTCGGTGATCCTGTTCGTGCCCGCGGTGGGCTATTTCTCCCTCACCGCGTTCGAGATCATCGTCTTCGCGCTGATCTTCGGGTGGATCGCCGTCTTCATCCGCTTCCTCGGCGTCGCCGGTCAGCGCGACTGACCCGGCGCCACCCGCGCGGAGTGGCGCGCAGGGTCACTCCTCGCGGTGCTGGTCGGGGTCTACCTCGGAGTGCCCGTCGGCGGGCTGCCCGTCGGCGGGGTGCTCTTCGGCGGGGTGCTCCTCGACAGGCTCGGTCTCCACCCTGGGCTCCGCTTCGACCACGGGGTCGGTCTCGACCACGGGCTCCGTCTCGACCACCGGCTCGGCCTCGACCACGGAATCCATGTCAACCACAGGTTCCGTCTCGACCGCAGGCTCCGTCTCCACCACAGCCTCGGCCTCGACCACGGACTCGGCGTCCGCAGACGTCGCCTCCTCGGCCTCCGGTTCCGCGCCGGCGACGGGCTCCTCCGCCACGACCACCGGGGCCGCGGCGCCGGCGGCCAGCGCACGCCGCTCGCGGCGGGTCATCACCGCAGCACTTGCGGCTGCTCCGACGAGCGCGGGGCTCGCAGCATCCGCTCCGCCCGTCGACGACCCGGTCGACGCGACGGCGTCCCCATCACCGCGGCGGCGCGCGAGGCGGCGCTCCCTGGCGCCTTCGACGAGGTTGTAGAGCGTGGGCAGCACGAGCAGCGTGAGCACGGTCGACGACACCAGTCCGCCGATCACGACGATCGCGAGCGGCTGCGAGATGAACCCGCCCTGACCCGTGATGCCCATGGCCATGGGGGTCAGCGCGAAGATCGTCGCGAGGGCCGTCATGAGGATCGGCCGCAGACGGCGCGATCCGCCGGCGACGGTCGCGTCGTGGGCCGAGAGGCCCTTCTCGCGGTACTGGTTCACGAGGTCGACGAGCACGATGGCATTCGTCACGACGATGCCGATGAGCATCAGCACGCCGATGAGCGAGGCGACGCCGAGCGGCACGCCCGTGATGATCTGGAGCAGGATCGCGCCGGTGGCGGCGAACGGCACCGAGATCAGCAGCAGCAGCGGCTGGCGGAGCGACTTGAACGTCGCGACCATCACGATGTAGACGATCAGGATTGCGGCGAGCAGCGCGAGGCCGAGCTGCGAGAAGGCGTCCTGCTGCTGCGTCACCACGCCGCCGAGCGACGCGTCAGCCGACGCGGGCAGGTCGGCGTCCTCGAGCGCGAGCGTGACGGTAGCCGACGCCGTCGCGAGGTCGTCCGTGGACGGCGTCACGGTGACGGTCGCGGTGCGCTGGCCGCGCTGGGTCGTGATCGACGTGGGGCCGACGCTCTCCTCGACGGTGGCGACCTGCTCGAGTGGGATCGGGCCACGCGCGCTGGGCACCGCGAGCTGCCGCAGCTCGTCGAGCGACGCGGGAGTGGCCGAGGCCGCGAGATAGACCGTGAGTGCCGTGTCGTCGATCTCGACGGTGCCGATCCGCTGCGGCTGCATCGTGTTCGACACGAGCGCGCCGACAGCGACCTCCGACAGGCCGAGCTCCGCGGCGGCGTCGCGATCGACCGTCACGGCGATGTACGGCAGCGACGCGGCGAGGTTGCTCGAGACCTGCCCGATGCCGTCCTCGCCCTCGACCGCTGCGACGACGGCGTCCGCCGCCTCGGTGAGCGTGTCGGAGTCCGGCGCCGTGACATCGATCTCGATGTCATTCGAGCCGAAGCCGCCCTGCGCGGTCGAGACGGTGATCTGGCCGGCGTCCTCGAGGTCGGCGACGGCCTCCTGCACCTCCTGGCGCAGGGCGACCTGGTCGACGGCCGGGTCGGTCGTGATCGAGTACGTGATGCCGGTGCCGCCGCCCGCGAACGCGTCGCGCAGCGCCGAGCCGCTCGAGCCGATCGACACCTGCACGGTCTCGATGCCGTCGATGCCGAGGAGCACCTCTTCGACGTCGGCGGCGGCGGCGCTCTCGGCTTCGAGGCTCGGAGCGGGGCCGATGTCCTGCGTCATCGTGAACGTGTTCTGGCCGGAATCGCCGAGGAAGTTCGTCTTCATGAACGGCGCGGCCGCTGCCGTGCCCACGAGCACGAGCACGGCGAGGAGCAGAGTGACCCACGAGTGCTTGAGCGTCCAGCGCAGGATCGGCAGGTAGGACTTCTGCAGTCGGCTGGGCGGCGCGGCGGGGTCCTCGGGATCGATCGCGGCGCCCTGCTCGTCGAGGATCGGCTTGCCGGGCTTGAGGAACCAGTACGCCAGCACGGGCACGATCGTGAGGGCGACCAGCAGCGAGGCCGTCATCGCGATCGTCACGGTCAGGGCGAACGGCCGGAACAGCTCGCCGGTGACGTCGCCGACGAAGGCGATCGGGAGGAACACGGCGACCGTCGTGATGGTCGACGCGGTGATGGCCGCCGCGACCTCGCGCACCGCACGGCGGATCGCGTCGCCCTTGTCGGCATCGCCGACGTAGTGTCGCTTGATGTTCTCGATGACGACGATCGAGTCGTCGACGACGCGTCCGATCGCGATCGTGAGGGCGCCGAGCGTCAGGATGTTCAGCGAGTACCCGAACGCCTGGATGCCGATGAAGGTGATGAGCACGCTCGTCGGGATCGAGATCGCCGCGACCAGCGTCGAGCGCACCGAGAGCAGGAAGACGAAGATCACCAGCACGGCGAAGACGAGGCCGAGCAGGCCCTCCTTCGCGAGCGTGTCGATGGACTCCTGGATGTAGGGGGCCTGATCGAAGACGACGGTGAACTCGGCTCCGCCGAGGGTCTCCTCGAGCTCGGGCAGCACGGCGAGCACGCCGCGCGAGACGTCGACGGTGTTGGCGGCGGGCAGCTTGGTGACGGCGATCGTCAGCGCCGGCTCGCCGTCCACGCGCGAGATGCTCGTGATCGGCTCCTGCTCCTGCACGACGGCGGCGACCCCGCCGATGGTCCTGACGCCTGCGGCGATCTGCTCCGCATTCGCCGGCACGAGCGGCAGCGCCGCGATCTCGTCGACCGTGGTGATCTTCGACCCGGTCTGCACGGTGAGCGTCTCGCCGTCCTCGGTGATCTCGCCGCCCGGGAAGAGCACGCCGTTCTGCTCGAGGGCGTCGCGGATCGCCTGCTGGCTGAAGCCGGACCGGGCGAGCGCGGCCGCGTCGGGCGTGATGGTGACGCGCTCCCCCACGCCGCCGACGACCTGGGCGGCGTTGACCCCGGCGACGTCTTCGAGCTCGGGCACGATCGACGCCTCGAGCTGGGCCTGGATCGACTCGGCATCGTCGAAGCCGCTCACCGCGAGCGAGATCACCGGGAAGTCATCGATGCTCGCGCTGAGCACATTGGGCTCGACGCCCTCGGGCAGCTGGGCCTTGATGCGGTTGATCGCCTGCGTCATCTTCTGCTCGGCGGTCGCGAGATTCGTGCCATACGAGAACGACGCCTGGATCACCGACGCGTTCGTCGTGCTCGTCGCCGTGCTGGCCTCGAGGCCCGGGACGCCCTGGATGGCGGTCTCGATCGGGCTCGAGACATCCGTCGCGACGACCTCGGGCGAGGCGCCTGGGTAGGACGAGACGACGATCAGCCCCGGGAACTCGATCGAGGGGATGAGCTCCTGCTTGAGGTTCACGAGCGCGAGGCTGCCGAAGATCGCGGCGACGATCGTGATCAGTGCGATCAGGGCACGGTTCTTGAGACTGAGGACGGCGAGGTTCGACACGGATGCCTTCGCGGGAATGGGGACGCGGCGATGCGCGCCGGAGCGTGACGGATAGGGAATGTATCGAGTCAAGTATCTCATCCGCGTCCGGGCTCGCGGCCTGAGATTCCGCCCTCACCCTCCGCCCGCGGCGGCGGCGATCCACAGCCCCGCGCCGACGCCCGCGGCGGCCGCCGCGACGCACAGGACGAGCGTGCCGAACAGGTCGGCCGCGGCATCCCGCCACCGCCCTCGTTCGGCCAGCAGCACGGAGTCGACGGAGACGGCGCTGAAGGTCGTGTACCCGCCCAGCAGTCCGGTGCCGAGCACCATGGCCAGCTGCGGAACGACGACCGTACCGAGCCCGGTCAGCAGCCCGAGGGCGAGCGAGCCCGTGATGTTGACCACGAGGATCCCGAGCGGGAACTCGCCTCGCCCGCGCGTGCCGATGATGCGGTCGAGCACGTAGCGCAGGCCCGCCCCCGCCCCTCCGGCGACGGCGACGACCAGCAGCTCCAGCCAGCGGCTCACTCGGCCTCCCCCGGCTCGGGGACGGCGACCGGGCGTCCGGCCAGCCCGCGGCCCGCGAGGAGTCCGGCGAGCGCGGCGAGCGCGCCGAGGAGGACGGATGCCGCAGCCAGCGCGAGCGCCGGCCACGGCGTGGCCAGCCATCCGGCCGTCTGCACGGCGAGCGCGCTGTAGGTGGTGAATCCGCCGAGCACGCCGGTGCCCAAGAAGGCCCGGGCGTGCGGATGCCGGTCGGCGAGCACGCCGACGACCACGCCGAGCAGCAATGACCCGATCGCGTTGACCGCGAGCGTCAGCCACGGGAGGACCACGGCGTCGTCGACCGGGGCGAGCAGGACCGCCCGCGCGAACACCCCCAGCGCACCGCCGACCACCACGTAGCCGAGCGTGCGCAGGTCGACGGGCTGCCGGCGCGAGGTCATCCCCACACGCTAGCGGCCATCAGCCGCTCGGACGGAGCCGCGGCACGCGGCTCAGCGCCGACCCCGGATGAGCGCCAGGATCGCCGACTCCGGCGAGACCGACAGGTCGAGCAGCTGGCCGTCGCGGTACCGGACGAAGACGCGGGGGTCGATGTACGAGCCTCGCGCGACGGAGGGCGTGTTGCCGAGGGCCTCGGCCGTGGCGCGCACCGCGAGGTTCTCGGCGCGCTTGCGGTCGGTCGCGGTGTCGACGGTGCCGATGCGGGCCAGAGCCTCGGCGGCCATGATCGTGCCGCGCAGCGTACGGAAGTCCTTGGCCGTGAACCGCCCGCCGGTCAGGGAGCGCACGTAGTCGTTCACCTCGCTCGGCGTGAGCGCCACGCGCCGCCGTCCGCGCTCCCACGAGAGAAGCGCCGACCGGGGTCGGCCTGCGGCAAGGATCTCGACGGCTGCGGCGAGGTCGCCGTCGTCGACCTCGAGGTACTGTCGCTTGCCGCTCTTGCCGGGGAACGAGAGAGTGACGACGGATGCCTCGACCGAGGCATCCCGCCGCTGCAAGGTGGTCAGCCCGCGGCTGCCGTGCGCGTTGAGATACCGCTCGGAGCCGATGCGCGGGGCGGCCTGGTCGAGCAGGCGGAACGCCACCGCCAGGACGCGTTCGCGGTCGAGCGCGCTGCGACGCAGCGATGTCGTCACCCGCGCGCGAGCGCGGGGCAGGGTCTGAGCGAGCTGCAGGGCGCGGGCGTACTTCCGCTTGTCGCGACCGGCCGTCCACTCCGGGTGGTAGATGTATTGACGTCGGCCGGCGTCATCGGTGCCGACGGCCTGGATGTGACCGTCAGGGCGGACGCAGATCCAGACGTCCTCCCACGCCGGCGGGATGACCAGCGCGCGGATGCGCTCGAGGTGCCCATCAGGACAGGCCGCCCCCTTGGCATCGACGTAGCGAAAGCCCGAACCCGCGCGCCGCCGGGTGTATCCGGGGTCCTGGAAGGGGCGCACGCGCATCAGCTTCGGCATCCGTCACTTTTCCTTCTGTTCGCGGCGGCTGCGCCCCCGAGCGCGTGTCAGTGGTTGCGCAGCATGTCGATGAGCTGGGCCTTCTTCTTTCCCGAGTATCCCGTGATCCCGAGTTCCTTGGCCCGTTTGCGCAGCTCGTCGACCGTCCAGTCGTCGTACGAACCCGACTCCCCGCCGCGTTCGCCGACCTTCTTGCGCCCGGCGCGCGCGGCGGCGTTCGAGATGCGCGCGGCTTTCTCCTTGGAGGCCCCGTCATCGCGGAGCTCCTCGTAGAGCTCCGGATCCTTGAGGCTGGCAGAACCGCGTCCGCGAGGCATGGCTCCTCCTCGATGGTGTGGGTGGTGACGCCACGGTAGAACCTGAGAGGGCGCAGTGCGGTGGGCTTGACAGCGCGCCCCCGCCGCCCTACGGCTCACACGGCGTCACCCCGCACGCCCGGCTATCACCGTGGACAAGGGGTCGTCAAGCCCTTGTCGGCGCGGAATCCCGGGTGCCACTGTGGTGTCACTGCCCGAAAGGCATCCGATGCGCAGACCCCGCGCACCGACGAAGGAGAAGGAGAACCTCCATGAACCTCGCCCTGATCATCATCATCGTCGTCGCTGTCGTGCTGGCGATCGTCGGAGGCCTGAACAGCGCCCTGAGCTGGCTGCTGTGGGTCGCCCTGATCGTCGGTGTGATCGCCCTCATCGCGTTCCTGTTCCGAGTAATCAGCGGGAGCCGACGCGTCTGACACTCCGGATCCATCTCTCCGGAAACCACGGATGCCGCAGCCCATCGGGCTGCGGCATCCGTGTTTCTGCTCTAGAGGTTCGCGTCGGCGTAGACGCGCAGGGCGTCCCGCACGAACTCCGCGCCGGCGGTGCCACCCGCGCTCGTCGCATAGTTCGCGCCGAATCGCGGATCGGCCACGTACATCTCGCCCAGCCCGATCACATAGGCCTTGACGTCGCCGCCGGGCACCGCGGCGGGCGTGCCGGGGATGCCGGTCAGCCACTCCACGTGCCGACGTGCAACGGCCTGCGCCTCGTCACTGTCGGGCGTGATGCCGCTCTCGGCGGCCGCGATCCAGTCGCGACCGAGGTCTGACACGCGCTGCTGCCACGCCTTCTTGTCGTCGGCGCCCATGCCGCGCCACCAGCGGTCGCTGTCGGCGTAGGCCTTCTCACCCCAGCGCTCCTCGACCTCATCCTTGTACCGGGTGTGGTCGAAGCCGTCGAACATGTTCTCTGCCATCAGTCGTTCACCTCCTTTCAATGCGGTGATGGTCGTCTCGACCGCTGCGACCTGTCGCGTCAGCCGATCCTGTTCCTGCCTGAGCCACGCCAGGTGGCTCTCGAGGGCATGCGCCTCGGACGAGTCGCGCCCGAGGACATCCGCGATCTGCGGAAGTCCGAGGCCGAGGTCGCGCAGCAGCAGGATGCGCTGCAGGCGCACGAGCGCGGCCTGGTCGTAGTACCGGTAGCCGTTGGCTCCGACGCGGGACGCGGGAAGCAGCCCGATGTCGCCGTAGTGCCGCAGGGTGCGACTCGTCGTGCCGGCGAGCTTCGCGATCTGCTGGATCGACCACTCGTCCTCGTTCATGTCCACCACGCTAAAGGTTGACGTTGCGTCAAGGTCAAGCGCGGGTCGAGAACGTCTCTTGACAATCTCGCGATATATCGTGTTAGTCTCGCCACACGCGATATATCGCGACCATCCCTGATACCCCTGGAGAACACCATGACCCTGGAAAAGTGGATCATCCACCCGGGCGAGACCCGCGTCATCGACCTCGAGACGGTCAGCCGCCTCAAGGTCGGCCTGGTCGGAGGCCAGATCGACGTCATCGCCCACGACGAGCCGGGCGCCCGCATCGAGGTGCACGGCGTCACCATCAAGGACCTCCGCATCGAGGTCGTCGGAGACCAGGTCGAGATCGACCACCCGCAGCTGCGGTGGGACAACTTCCTCGAGGTCTTCCGCAACTTCGGCGACGGCGGCCCCAAGGCCGAGATCAGCGTCGCGGTCCCCCGCTCGGTGGCGCTGACGCTCGGTGTGGTGAGCGCGAGCGCCCTCGTGTCGGGACTGCACACCGATGCGCGCCTCAACACCGTCTCCGGCGACATCATCGTCGACGGGCTCACCGGCGACCTCACCGTCAACGCCGTCTCCGGCGACGTGCAGGTGCGCGAGCTGGTCGGCTCGCTCAACGCCAACAGCGTCTCGGGCGACGTGGCGGCCACCGGCTCGCTGCGCAAGGCGACGGTCGACACCGTCTCGGGGTCGATGCTGATCGACTCGACGGGCGAGCTCCACGCCGTGAACCTCAACACGGTCAGCGGCGCGTCGACCGTCCGCCTCGATGAGGGGTACCCGGCCAACTTCGTGGTGCGCAGCGTCAGCGGTCGCGTGCAGATCGACGGCGTCGTCCGCTCGGGCAAGGGCACAGGTCCCACGACGAACTTCTCGGGATCCGTCGGCGAGCTCAGCGGCAACTTCGCCGATGTGCGAGCCAACTCCGTCTCGGGAGACGTCACGGTTCTCCGCCGGTCCTCCGCGCCGGCTGCGCCGGCCGCGCCGACGGGCCCCGCGGTCGAGTCCGCGGACGAGTCGACTGAGGAGGAGTGGTGATGAGCCCCGTCTTCTCCCACGGCGACCTGCGCCTGTACCTGCTGAACCTCCTCGACGAGGGTCCCCGGCACGGCTACGACATCATGCAGGCGCTGTCCGACCGCACCGGCGGCACGTACACGCCCAGCGCGGGCACGATCTATCCTCGCCTCGCCAAGCTCGAGGAGGAGGGACTCGTCACCAAGTCGATCGACGGCCGCAAGACCGTGTACTCGATCACCGAGGCCGGGCACGCCGAGGTGCAGTCCCGCGCCGGCGACCTCGAGGGCATCGAGGCCGGCCTCGCCGACTCGGTGCGCCTGATCGCCGACGAGGTGCGCGGCAGTGTGCGCGAGGCGATGAAGAGCCTGCGAGCCGACCTCGCCGCCGCGAGCGCGGACGAGCGTCAGAGCGCGCCGCAGCCGGCCGAGAGCGACGACCCGCGCGTGCTCACGCGGGAACAGCTGCATCGAGCGGATGCCGCGATCAGCGAGTTCCGTGCACGGCTGCGCAGCGACCTCCGGTCGCACGTGGCCCGCGGCGGTGTCCTGGCCGCGACGTTCGTGGACGAACTCGCGGACGACCTCGACCGCATCGCGCGCGACGTCACCCGCACGCTCAAGGGCTGACGCCGGAACCGTCTCGCTGCGCTCGTTCGTCGAGCGCAGCGGGGCCGCGGTCGGAGGGGCTCACTGCCCCGGCCAGATGTCCTCGTCGTCGGCCACCGGCTCGCCGAGCGGCACGACCAGGATGCTGCGGTGCTGCCGGTGCGCGAGCCGGGCGGCCACCGAGCCGGTGAAGAACTCGCGGATCGACTCGCCGAGCCCGCGCTTGCGCGTCCCGACGACGATGAGCTTCGCGTCGATCTTCTCGGCCAGGTGCTTGATCGCCATGGCGGGGTCGCCGACGAGCTGCTGGATGGTCCAGTCGATGTCATGTCCGGAGAGGAATGCGGTCACCGTCTCTGTGACCTTGGCGAGCTCGCCCTCGCCCGCGGCGATGTTGAGGTCGATCGGCGCGGAGTGGACATACCCGTCGGGGTCTTCGTACGTGACGAACCGCGTGACGTCGACATGCACGACGAGGAGCGGGGCGCCGAGCAGCTTCGCGTAGCGCGCTCCCTCGCCCAGCACGCGGGTGGACTGGTCGGGGACGACCCCCACGATGACCGCGCCCATCACCGCCTCGTTCGACGGGGTGGTTTCCGCCCGGTCCGATGCCTCGTCCGTCATGCGTCCTCGCTTCCTCGCGTGCCGATGCCACAACAGCGCCGGAGCCGGCCGGGGTGCGGAGGCTCCGTGTTATCCTGAATGCTACTCTTACCGGCCTCGAGCCGGCGTCGTTGCGGCGGGCCGACAGATTGCCCGCGACTCACAAATGAGGGGGTCTCGCATGGGGCGTGGCCGTCAGAAGGCGAAGCACACCAAGATCGCCCGCGAACTCAAGTACGACGTGCACAGCGTCAACTACGGGGCGCTCGAGCGCGAGCTCGGACACCCGTCCGACGACCAGTACGTCGACAAGTGGGCAGACCAGTACTCCGACGAGTACGAAGACGAGAAGGCGTAGCCCCTACGCACTCCTCCGGCGCCCCTGAGCGGATGCCTCACCACGCGCCGTGACGGCGCTCCCAGTCATCTTCGACGGTGTGCCTGCGCGCCGCGACGACTCCCGCGGGGATCGCGGCCGCGACCACCGCGGCGAGGATGAGGAGCGGCACCGTCCACGAGCCGGTGACATCGTGGATCAGGCCGATCCCGAACGGGAACAGTGCCGCGATCGCGTACCCGACGCTCTGCACGAACCCGCTGAGGGCGACGGCTCCCTCATGGGTGCGCGTCCGCAGCCCGAGCAGCACCAGGATCATCGGGAACAGCAGGGGCGCGAGCCCGAGCAGCCCGACCCACAGCCACGGCGCCGTCGACGGAGCGAAGAGCAGGCCCGCGATGCCGGCGAGTCCGGTGCTCACCGCGACGCCGAACAGCGCGCGGGTCACGTTCCAGCGCGTCACCAGCAACGGCACGACGAGCGACGCCGGCAAGCCCATGAACGCGAAGAGCGCGAGGAGCACTCCCGCGATCGCGGGAGTGACGCCGGCGACATCCACGAGGATCGTGGGCAGCCAGACGAACGAGGTGTATGCCAGGGTGCTCGATACGGCGAAGCCGACCGTCAGCGCCCAGGCGAGCGGGACGCGCCACATGCGTCCCAGGACGCCCGGCGGTGGCTGATCGATGTCGTCATCGCTCGCAGCGGCATGCTGTCGCAGCGCGAGGCCGACCCAGGGGACCAACGCGACGACGGCGAGGACGGCCCAGAGCCCCAGCGAGACGCGCCAGCCCGCAGCATCCGCCACCGGAACGGCGAAGAGCGGGGGGACGAAGGTCGACACCGCCATGGTGGTGGAGAACACCGTCGTCATGAGGCCGATGCGATCGGGGAAGTAGCGCTTGACGAGCGGCGGCAAGAGGATGTTGCCGCTGCCGACCGCCGCGAAGATGAGCGCGGTCCCCGCCAGCAGCAGGCCGGAGTTCGGCGCGAGGGCGCGTGCGATCAGCCCGAGTGCGACCACCACCATCGCAGCCACCGCGAGGCGCTCGAGGCCGAACCTGCGCTCGAGCGCGGGTGTCAGCAGGCCGAACACCGCGTAGCAGACGGGGGGCGCGGTCCCGATGAGCCCGATCACCGCGGCCGGTACGTCGAACTCGGCGGAGATGTGGTCGAACAGCGGTGAGAGCGAGGCGACGGCCGAACGCAGCGAGAACGCGAAGAGCACGATGCCGACGAGGGCGAGTGCGCGCCCGTACCAGAGCGGACGGGCGGGGGAACTCACCGGTCAAGCCTACGTGCCGCCGGATGCCCCGGCCGCGCGTGTGTCAGGACTCCTGGGAGCCTTCGACCCACGCCAGGTACTCCTCGGTCACCGTTCCGGTGACGTAGCGCCCGTCGAAGCAGCTCATGTCGAGGTCGTCGACGTCGGACCCCTCGAGGATCGCCGCCTTCAGGTCCTCGACCTCCTGGTAGACCATGTAGTCGGCGCCGAGCTCCTCGGCGATCTCGGGGATCGTACGGCCGTGCGCGACCAGCTCGTGGCGCGACGGCATGTTGATGCCGTAGACGTGCGGGTAGCGCACGGGCGGGGCCGCGGACGCGAACGTGACGCTCTTGGCTCCGGCATCCCGCGCCATCTGGATGATCTGCTTCGATGTCGTTCCCCGCACGATCGAGTCATCGATCAGCAGCACGTTCTTGCCCTTGAACTCGCTCGACATCGCGTTGAGCTTCTGGCGCACGCTCTTCTTGCGGGCCGCCTGTCCCGGCATGATGAACGTCCGGCCGACGTAGCGGTTCTTGTAGAAGCCCTCGCGGTACTCGATGCCCAGCTTGCGCGCGACCTGCATCGCTGCGGGGCGCGAAGAGTCGGGGATCGGCATGACGACGTCGATCGCCCCCGGGGGCGTGTACTTGGCGATCGTGTCGGCCAGGCGATCACCCATGCGCAGCCGGGCCTCGTAGACCGAGATGCCGTTCATGACCGAGTCGGGCCGTGCGAGGTACACGTACTCGAACGAGCACGGGACCAGCCTCGGGTCGACCGCGCACTGGTGGGTGTGCAGGTGGCCGTCGAGGTCGACGAACACCGCCTCGCCGGGGTCGACGTCGCGCACGACCTCGAACTCGCCGTTCTCCAGCACGAGCGACTCGCTCGTGACGACCCATTCATAGCTGCCGTCGTCGTTCTTGCGCGTGCCGAGGATGAGGGGACGGATGCCGTACGGGTCGCGGAACGCGAGCAGGCCGTGGCCGGCGATGAGCGCGATGGCGGCATACGACCCCTCCACGCGCTCGTGCACGCGGGTCACTGCCTGGAAGATCTGCTCGGGCTCGAGCTCGACGCCCGAGATCGAGCTCTGCAGCTCGTTGGCGAGCACATTCACGAGCAGCTCGGTGTCGGACGACGTGTTGAGGTGCCGGCGATCCTTGTGGAAGAGCTCGTCGGTGAGCTCGCGGGTGTTGGTGAGATTGCCGTTGTGCACGAGGACGATGCCGTACGGCGCGTTCACGTAGAACGGCTGGGCCTCCTCCTCGCTCGACGCCGTGCCCTTGGTCGCGTAGCGCACGTGACCGAGGCCGAGGTTGCCGAGGAGCGCGCGCATGTCGCGCGTGCGGAACGCCTCGCGCACCTGGCCCTTCTCCTTGTGCACGTGGAAGACGCCGTTGGTCTCCGCGGTGGCGATGCCCGTGGAGTCCTGACCTCGATGCTGCAGCAGGAGGAGTGAGTCGTAGATCTCCTGGTTGACCGAGCCGCGGCCCACCATCCCGACGATTCCGCACATGGGGTGTTACTTCGCTCCGTTGTTCTCGCCGAATGCGCCGACGAGGCGCACCGCGCCGCCGTCGACGCCCTTGGCGCCCTGCTCGAACTCGCCGCCCGGCCGGCTGCCGTCGCGCACGACGCCTACCTGCCAGGTCGCGATGCCTTCGGCGGTGAGAGCGGATGCCGCTGCCTCCGCCTTCTCGGCCGACACGACGGCCAGGAACCCGATGCCGAGGTTCCAGGTGCCCTCGGTGGACTCCAGATCGAGATCGCCGAGGTCGGCCAGCACACGGAAGACGGGCGGCGGCGACCAGGTCGACCGGTCGACCTCGACCCACGTGCCCTGCGGGAGCACACGCGCCAGATTCGCCGCGATGCCGCCGCCGGTCACGTGGCTGAGCGCGTGGACGGCGTCGCCGGTCTGGGCGATGAGGCGCAGGAGGGGCTGGGTGTAGAGGCGCGTGGGCTCCAGCAGCGCCTCGCCCCAGGTGACATGCGAGCCGAGGTCGGCGGCGCGGTCGCCGTACTGGATGCCGGCGCCCGCGACGATGTGACGCACGAGCGAGTAGCCGTTGGAGTGCAGGCCCGAGCTGGCGAGCGCGAGCACGACGTCGCCGTCGCGCACGCGTTCGGCCCCGAGCACGCCACCCGCCTCGACGACGCCGGTCGCGGCGCCCGCGACGTCGTAGTCGTTGATGCCGAGCAGGCCGGGGTGCTCGGCGGTCTCTCCGCCGACGAGGGCGGTCCCGGTCTCGTGGCAGCCGGCGGCGATGCCGCGGACGATGTCGGCGATGCGCTCGGGGAA
Source organism: Microbacterium sp. NPDC056003 (assembly GCF_042274785.1). Lineage (NCBI taxonomy): Bacteria > Bacillati > Actinomycetota > Actinomycetes > Micrococcales > Microbacteriaceae > Microbacterium > Microbacterium sp. NPDC056003. Next base: position 1,161,521 of record NZ_JBHJXQ010000001.1, read on the forward strand.
GACCTTGCCGCACGCGATGTAGTCGGTCATGAAGAGCGGCTTCGCGCCCACCACGACGATGTCGTCGACGACCATGCCGACCAGGTCGAGCCCGATCGTGTCGTGCTTGTCGATCGCCTGCGCGATCGCGACCTTGGTCCCGACGCCGTCGGTGCTCGTCGCGAGCAGCGGCTTGTCGTACGTCTTGAAGGCCGAAGCGTCGAAGAGTCCGGCGAAGCCGCCGACCCCGCCGAGCACCTCGGGTCCGTGCGTACGGCGGACGGCCGACTTCATCAGCTCGACGGCGAGGTCGCCGGCGGCGGTGTCGACTCCGGCCGCCGCGTAGGGGTTCACGGGCGTGGAAGAGGGGGCATCGGGCGAAGAGGAGGCCACGCCTCCAGCCTACCGGCGCGACGGCGAGGGCGGATGCCGCGTGACGGCGGCCGCTGCCCCTCCGTCGAGTGTCCACGGAAACGCCGTAGCCCGGGTCGAGCAGGCGGCATCCGTGGACACTCGACGGGGTTGCATACCTGTGGATCAGCGGGCTCGATGGCAGTGGCCGGTTCTAGAATGGCGGCATGGGCGGCACCGGTGCTCCGGAGTGGCTGATCCGCGAAGACGCCGGTCAGCCCGTCCTTCTCGCGCTCTATCTGCGACAGGTGCTGGGCATCCGCTCCCCGGACGAGCTGCCGCAGCTGCGCGGCATCCCTCCCCGCGTCAACGAGCGGTCCGAAGAGGCCCAGGCCCTGCTCGAACGTCAGTGGCGCGAGTACTGGGCGATGACGGTCGAGCCGCAGGCGCACCCGTCTCCCGTTCCGCTCGACCTGGTCGATGGGTTCGACACGCTCCTCGCCCTGCCGTCGGAGGGCTGCGACGAGCTGCGCGCCGCCGTCACGCCGCATGCGGCGGAGGCCCTGGCGTTCACGCAGTCCGCTCATGCCCGCTATCGACGCGACGCCAGCCCCGGCACCGGAACGGCGTACCGGGCGTATGCGAGCGCGATCGCCGAGCACGAGCGTCAGGTCGGCCGGCGCGCCCACTCGTTCGAGCTCAACGTGCAGGTGCTGCCGCTGACTCAGCGCGGCGTGTGGTGGATCGGCTCGCTCACGATCGCCGTCACCGACGGCCTGCGCGGCGACGTCGCGGCGTTCGACGCGGCGATCCACCCGATCATCGCCGAGCTGGCCTGAGGTGGGCGCGAGCTGAGGCGCACCGGCGTCACGAGGCGGGGCGGTGCGGGTTGAGGCGCGCGGCCGTCAGGAGGCGGGGCGGTCCTCGTCGACCTGCACCGACTCGTGATCGACCGTGACCTCGCGCGTGCGCTTGCTCGAACGACGGTCGAACCACAGGGCGACGAAGCCGGCGAGCGCGAGCCCGACGGGGATGCAGACGAGGAGCAGGAACCCGAAGACCTGGCCCTGCGAGTAGACGAGCCCGGTGTTCGGGCTCTTCTCGGCGGAGCCGTCGAACGCGAACGTGAGGATCATCGCGACCACGACGCCGAGCGCGGCGCCGGCGAGCAGGAAGACCGAGATCTTCGGTGCGCGGCGGACGCGCACGGTCTCGATGTGGTCCTCGACGTGATCCGGCATGCCTCCATTGTCCCACTCCTGCCGAGCGGCGGCACCGACCCGGCCGTCGAGCGGCGGGGGCCGCGGTCAGGGGCGCAACGGGAGCAGGTCGGAGATGTCGGCGCGCGTGCCGGATGCGAGGATGCGGCCCTGGGCGGCGGCATCCGTCCACAGCTCTTGTCCGGTTGCGAGGGCGATCCACGTCGCGGGATCGGTCTCGACGACGTTCGGCGGCGTCCCGCGGGTGTGGCGCGGGCCGTCGACGACCTGCACCGCACCGAACGGCGGTACGCGAACCTCAACCGAGTTGCCCGGGGCCTTCTCCGCCAGCAGCTGCAGCAGGTAGCGGACGGCGGTCGCGAGGTCGGTGCGGGAGGGGAGGGATGCCTCACCCGCCGCATGCACGGCTTCGAGGGCGGTGCGTCCCTCGTCGGTCGTGATCCTTCGCGGCATGAGTCAACGCTACGCCGCGCGGAGGCGGGTAGGGGCGGCCACGCCGCCGCGTCCGGTTCCCGCGTCGCCGCCCGCATCCGTGCCACCGTCAGGAAACACGCCGTTGGCGCCGCTCCCCGGGTCGGTGCCGGCGGCGTGTCGCCTGACTCCGGCCAGCCGGAACGCGGTGCGAAGCGCTCGGTAGGCTGGTCGGGTGAAGATCCTCGTACTCGGCTCGGGCGCGCGCGAGCACGCCATCATCCTCGCCCTGCGCTCGGAAGACACGGAGCACGAGATCTTCGCGGCTCCGGGCAACGCCGGCATCGCGCAGGACGCCGAGGTCGTGGCGCTCGACGCCGACGACCCCGCCGCCGTCACGGTCTTCGCGAACGGGAACGCCGTCGACCTCGTGGTGATCGGGCCTGAGGCTCCGCTGGTCGCCGGCGTCGCCGACGCCCTGCGCGAGCGCGGCATCCCGGTGTTCGGCCCCGGCAGAGCCGCGGCTCAGCTCGAGGGCTCCAAGGCGTTCGCCAAGCGCATCATGGATGCCGCGGGCGTCCCCACCGGCCGCGCGCTGCGGGCCGCGAACCGCGTCGAACTCGAGGCAGCGCTCGACGACCTCGGATCCCCCTATGTGGTGAAGGCCGACGGCCTGGCTGCGGGCAAGGGCGTCATCGTCACCGAAGACCGCGCCGCGGCGATCGCACACGCCGACGCTTACCTTCCTTCCGGCCCGGTGCTCGTTGAGGAGTTCCTCTCCGGGCCCGAGGTGTCGCTGTTCTTCCTGAGCGACGGCGACCACGTGCTTCCGCTCAGCCCCGCGCAGGACTACAAGCGCCTGCTCGACTCCGACGCCGGCCCCAACACCGGAGGCATGGGCGCGTACTCGCCGCTGCCGTGGCTGTCGGAGCGCTTCGGCGGCGAGGACGAGTTCGTCGATCTCGTCACGCGCGAGGTGGCCGAGCCGGTCATCCGCCGGCTCGACGCCGAGGGCACGCCGTTCATCGGCCTCCTCTACGCCGGGCTCATCCTCACCGATGCCGGTGTCAAGGTCATCGAGTTCAACGCGCGCTTCGGCGACCCCGAGACGCAGGTCGTGCTGCCCCGGCTCGTCGACCCGCTGTCCGAGCTGCTGCTGGCCGCAGCATCCGGCAATCTCGAGAGCCGCCCCCGGCCCGCCTTCGCCGACGCGGTCGCCGTGACCGTGGTCCTGGCGAGCGAGGGATATCCGCAGTCACCCGTGACCGGCCGGCCGTTGAGCGGATTGGATGCCGCGGCCGCCGTCGAGGGCGTGCATCTCGCTCACGCGGCCACGGCCGAGACCGAGGGCGGACTCGTCGCGACCGGCGGGCGCGTGCTGAACGTGGTCGGACTGGGAACGACGTTCACCGAGGCGCGCGACCGCGTCTACCGGTCGGTCGCCGCCATCGAGCTCGAGGGCGGGCAGCATCGCACGGACATCGCGGCCCGCGTCGTCGAGGACTGACGGCTCGACCGCGCCGTCTCGCGGCCTTCCGCCGCCCGCAGCGCAGTTCGGCGCGGCTGGAACGCACCCATGCGCGTCCTACACGGCCTCCTCGGCGGCCTGCCACTCGGCGGTCGGCGTCGGCGACGGGCGACGAAGGAACAGCACCGCGACCACGCCGATCAGCAGCACAGCCGCCGGCAGCAGGATCGCCTGCGCCATCGCTGTCGAGAACGGCTCGGCGATCTGCGGAGGGAGCGCGCCGTCGCCGAAACCCGCCGGCGCTTCGGAGGCACCCGGGAGGTTCGCCTCGAGGCGAGCCTGCATGAACACGGCGATCGATGCCGAGCCGAGCACCGAGCCGATCGTGCGCATGGTGTTGTAGATGCCCGCTCCGGCGCCGGCCTGGCGCGGCGCGAGGTTGCGCGTCGCGGTCGTCGCGAGCGGACCCCACATGCCGGCATTGCCGACGCCCATGATGAACGACGGGATGAGGAACATCCAGATCGGGGTGTCGAGGTTCATCAGGAACGAGTAGAGGACGAGCGACCCCGTGACGAGCAGCAGTCCGGGGACGAGCAGGACGCGCGGGTCGGTGCGGTCGAGCCAGCGACCGGCGATCGGGGAGAGCACGCCGGCCGCGACGGCCATCGGCACGAGCAGCAGTGCCGCCTCGGTCGGAGTGAGCCCGCGACCGAGCTGGATGAAGAACATCAGCGGCAGCGACATGCTCGTCACGGTGAAGCCGACGGTCGCGATGCCGAGGTTCGCCACCGAGAAGTTGCGGTCGCGGAACAGCTCCAGCGGCACGAGCGCCTCGCTCTTCGTCTTCGCCTGCTGCCAGATGAACAGCGCGAGCACGACGGCGCCGGCGAGGATCAGCCCCCACACCGTGATCGGGCCCCAGATCACGCCCCAGTCGTAGGTCTCGCCCTCCTGCAGGCCGAACACGATGAGGAACAGGGCGACCGCACTCAGCACGACGCCAACGAGGTCGAACTTGTGCGGGTGCGTCTCGAGCTTCGGCACGAGGATCCAGGCGAGGACGAAGCCCACGATCCCGACCGGGATGTTGATGAAGAAGATCCACTCCCAGCCGAGGCCGTCGACGAGCAGACCGCCGGCGAGCGGGCCGACGAGCATCGCGACGCCCGAGGTGGCGCCCCACAGGCCCATCGCCGCCCCGCGCTGATTCGGCGGGAAGGTGCGGGTGATGACCGCCATCGTCTGCGGCGTCATCATCGCCGCGCCGAGGCCCTGCACGGCGCGGAACGCGATCAGCGCGCCGAGGGTCGGCGACAGACCGCACGCGAGCGAGGCGAGGGTGAACACCGCGAGCCCGATGAGGTAGATGTTCTTCGGTCCGAACCGGTCGCCCAGGCGACCCGTGATGAGCAGCGGCACCGCGTACGCCAGGAGGTACGCCGACGTCACCCACACCACGTTGTCGAGGTTGTTCGTCTCGGGGTCGAGCGCCGCCTTGATGGCGGGGTTCGCCACCGACACGATCGTCGTGTCGATGAGGATCATGAAGAACCCGATGACCAGTGCCCACAGCGCGGGCCACGGACTGCGGGGAGCCTGGGACGGGCGAGCGGATGCCGCGGCCCGAGTCGTCTGTTCGGTCATCGCATCCTTCATATCGCTCCGTGTCGTAGAGTCCGGGGGGACTCTACGCCTCCTCGGCGCCCACCCGGGTCGGTCCGCGGAACTCCGCGCGCGACGCCCCGCCCGTAGGCGGCGCTCGGCGGCGGGCGCGGCCCGGGATAATGGGCAGGTGACGAGCCCCCTCGAACTGCCCGGCTGGCGGCATGTGTACTCCGGCAAGGTCCGCGACCTGTACGTCCCCGCCGACGCGTCCGACGCCGCCACGGCCGAGCGCATGCTCGTCGTCGCGAGCGACCGCGTGAGCGCGTTCGACCACGTGCTGTCGCCCGGCATCCCCGACAAGGGCGTGCTGCTGACCACGCTCAGCCTGTGGTGGTTCGACCAGCTGGCGGGCGCGGACGGCGGCCGCGGCATCCCGAACCATCTCGCGTCGTCGCACGTGCTGACCCTCGGCGCGGACGGCGAGGCGAACACCGCCGATGATCTGCAGTCGTTGATCCCGGATGCCGTCACCGGCCGCGCCATGGTCGTGAAGAGCCTCGACATGCAGCCGATCGAATGCGTCGTGCGCGGCTACCTCACCGGCTCGGGCTGGGCCGAGTACCGCGAGAACGGCACGGTGTGCGGCATCGTCCTGCCGGCGGGGCTGCGGAACGGCGATCGGCTCCCCGAGCCGATCTACACCCCGGCGTGGAAGGCCCCGATGGGCGAGCACGACGAGAACATCACGTACGAGCGCACGGTCGAGCTGGTGGGCGCAGAGCGCGCCGCCGAGCTGCGCGACCTGTCGCTCGAGATCTACACGCGGGCTGCGCGCACCGCCGAGCAGCACGGTGTGATCCTCGCCGACACGAAGTTCGAGTTCGGCATCGACGACGACGGCGTGATGACCCTCGCCGACGAGGTGCTCACGAGCGATTCGTCTCGGTACTGGGATGCCGCGGCCTGGGCGTCGGGCACGACCCCCGAGGAGCGCATGGCGAGCTTCGACAAGCAGATCGTCCGCGACTGGCTGGCCGCGAACTGGCCGCCGCCGCGCGAGGGCGAGCCGCCGGCCCTCCCCGCCGACGTGATCGAGCGCACCACGGCCCGCTACCGCGAACTGCTCGAGCGCCTCACCGCCGCCTGACCCCGGAACTCCGCCGGCCCGCACCGTCGCTAGGGTGAGGGACGCATCATCCTCGAGCGCAAGGAGCGCGCATGCCTCTGTGGACCCTTCACGGCAACGGCCGGACCGTCGAACCCGGCCAGGTGGTCAAGCCCGGCGAGCGGCTGAATTGGCCGGCGACCGTGGCGATCGGCGCGCAGCACGTCGTGGCGATGTTCGGCGCCACGTTCCTCGTTCCGGTGATCACGGGCTTCCCCGTCTCGACGACCCTCTTCTTCTCGGGCATCGGCACCCTTCTCTTCCTCGTCGTCACCCGCAACAAGCTCCCCAGCTACCTGGGCTCGTCGTTCGCGTTCATCGCGCCGGTGACTGCGGCGACCGCGTCGCAGGGCATGGGCTCCGCCCTCGCGGGCATCGTCGCCGTCGGCGTCCTCCTCGCGGCGGTGGGCTTCGTCGTGCAGTTCGCGGGCATGGGCTGGATCGACAAGCTCATGCCGCCGGTGGTCGCCGGCGCGATCGTCGCACTGATCGGGTTCAACCTCGCCCCGGTCGCGTGGGACAACTTCGAGCAGCAGCCGGTGACGGCATCCATCACCCTCGTCGCGGTGATCCTGTTCAGCGTGCTGTTCCGCGGCTTCCTCGGCCGCATCTCGATCTTCCTCGGCGTGATCGTGGGCTACGTCGTCGCCCTGCTCTTCGGCGAGGTCGACTTCTCCGCCGCCGACGAGGCGGCCTGGTTCGGGCTGCCCGAGTTCCACCTCGCCGACTTCGCCGCGCCGGGCACGTGGAGCGTCATCGCGATGTTCCTGCCCGTGGTGCTCGTGCTGATCGCCGAGAACGTGGGGCACGTGCGCGGGGTGGCGACGATGACGGATGCCTCGGTCAACCAGCACACCGGCCGTGCACTCATCGCCGACGGGGCCGCGACCACGCTCGCCGGCTTCTTCGGCGGCTCGGGAACCACGACGTACGGCGAGAACATCGGCGTCATGGCCGCGACCCGCGTGTACTCGACGGCCGCCTACTGGGTCGCGGGCATCGTCGCCGTGCTGCTCGCGCTGTCGCCGAAGATCGGCGCCGTCATCGCCTCGGTGCCGGCGGGCGTGCTCGGCGGCGTGACGACGGCGCTCTACGGACTCATCGGCATCATCGGCATCAAGATCTGGGTCGACAACCGCGTGGACTTCTCGCGGCCGGTCAATCAGTACACCGGCGCCGTCTCCCTCGTCATCGCGATCGCGGGCTTCACGATGCAGTGGGGCGAGTTCCAGCTCGGCGCGATCGTGATCGGCGCCGCCGCCGCCCTGCTGATCTACCACCTCGGCAACGCGATCGCGCGCTGGCGCCGGACCGGGGCCGACGACGGCGGCCCGATCCCGGCGGTCGGCCCGCTGGGTGGCGACCCCGAGAACGCTCCGGAGCGCTGAGGCGGTCGCTCCGGGAATAGCCGGCGTCGGAAGATAGTTGTAGGTACACATGACTGACCTTCCCGCAGACCACGGCGACCGGCTCGCCGCCGACACGTCGATGGGCGCCGTGACGCTGCTCGTCGGCGACCTCGACGCGATGACGGCGTACTACCGCGACGTCGTGACGCTGCAGGTCCTCGCCGCCGAGGGCGACACCGTCACGCTGGGCCGCGCCGGGCGCCCGATCGTGATCCTCCGGCACGAGCCGTCGCTGCGGCAGGCGACACCCGGGTCGGCGGGGCTCTTCCACACGGCGATCCTCTTCGAGACGCAGACCGCCCTGGCTGCTGCGCTGTACTCGGTCGCGCGCCATGCGCCCGGAACGTTCACGGGATCGGCCGACCACCTCGTCAGCCAGGCGTTCTACTTCACCGACCCCGAGGGCAACGGCATCGAGCTGTACTGGGATCGTGCGCGCACGGAATGGTCGTGGACGCACGGGCAGGTCGAGATGGCGACCCTCTATCTCGACCCGAACGGCTTCCTCGGCCAGCACCTCACCGAGGAGGCCGCACTCGGCGCGACGGCCGGGGATGCGGCATCCGTCGGTCACGTGCATCTCTCGGTGGGGGATGTCGCGACCGCCCGCTCCTTCTACATCGACGCGCTCGGGTTCGACGCGACCGCGACGCTGGGCGACCAGGCGCTGTTCGTGAGCGCCGGCGGCTACCACCATCACATGGCGATGAACGTGTGGAACTCGCGCGGAGCCGGCCCCCGCATGCCCGCGCTCGGCCTCGGACGCGTGGACCTCGCGCTGCCCGACGCCGACGCGGTGGGCGAGCTGTCCGAGCGGCTGCGGCACCACGGATTCCAGGTGCGCGACGACGGCCGCGACCTGTCGTTCGACGACCCCTGGGCGAACCTTCTCGTCGCGACAGCACCTGGCCGCGGCTGACGCGGTTCCCACCGCCGCGGGTCGAGGGCGCGCGAGCGCGTGCGCGTGCGCGGGGATCCTCGGGCTCAGACGGAGTCGCGGACGACGAGCTCCGTCTCGAGGATCGTCACGTGCCGCGGGTGGCGGCCGGCGAGCAGGTCGAGCAGCACCGTCGCCATGCGCTCGCCCTGTGCGAACGACGGCTGGCGCATGGTCGTCAGCTGCGGCGTCACCGACGTGGCGACCGGCGAGTCGTCGAAGCCCATGATCGCGATGTCCTCCGGCACGCGCAGTCCGGCCGAGGCCAGCACCGTGAGGGCGCCGCGGGCCATGAGGTCGCTTGCGATGAAGATCGCGTCGGGACGCTCGCCGGCGGCGAGGATCGTCCGCATCGCGTCGGCACCCCCGTCGGCGGTGAAGTTGCCGTCGACGACCTCGCCCTCGGGCAGATCCCATGCCCGCAGCGCGTCGCGGTAGCCCTGCAGGCGGTCGACACCCGCGGGCATCGTCAGAGGTCCGGTGATCGTGGCGATGTTCCGGTGCCCGCGCTCGATCAGGTAGGTCGTCGCGTCGTGTCCGCCGCGGACGTTGTCGACGTCGACGTAGTAGTCGCGCTCGCGCTCGCGCACGGGCCGACCGCCGTAGACGACCGGCACGGCCGAGGCGATGCGGTCGATGAAGCTGTCGCTCGTGTGGTGCGACACGATGATCGCGCCGTCGACCGCGCCGCTGCGGACGTAGCTCGTGGTCTTGTCGCCCGGGTCGTCGTTAGCGATGAACAGGTTGAGGACGTAGTCCGACCGGCTCAGCCGCGCGTTGATGCCCGACACGATCGCCGCGAAGAAGGGGTCGCCGAAGAAGCGCGTGGTGTCTTCGGGTACGACGAGCGCGATCGCGTGCGTCTGCCGGCTCGCGAGCGAGCGGGCGGCGCGGTTGGGCACGTAGTTGAGGTCCGAGATCGCGCGCTTGACCGCCTCGAGCGCCTCGGGGCTCACGGCGGTCGAGCCGTTCACGACCCGCGAGACCGTCGATCGGGAGACACCCGCAGCCGCGGCGACCTCCTCGATCGTCACCGATCCGCGCATCGCGTCCGTCGTCATGCCGTCTGCCTTTCCTTTCGGGATGCTACGACCCGACGGTCGCCGTCTCTCGCTCCAGCTGACGCGCGGCGATGATGCGGCTGTACTCGCGACCGCTGTCCTTCACCGTGCGCAGCTGGGTGTCGTAGTCGACCCGGACGATGCCGAACCGCTTCTCGTACCCCCACGCCCACTCGAAGTTGTCGAGGAGCGACCAGTAGAAGTATCCCCGTACATCGACCCCGGCTTCCACCGCGTCGAGGATCGCACCCAGATGCGCGCGGACGAAGTCGGCGCGATCGGCGTCGTGCACCCGCACCTCGCCGTCCTCGACGACGCGCTCGTCGTCGTAGGCGGCGCCGTTCTCGGTGACGAAGAGCACCGTGCCGGCCGGCTGGGCGTACTCGTCCCACACCCGGCCGAGCAGGCGCGTGAGGCCCTCGGGCTGCACCTCCCAGTGCATCGGCGTGCGCGGCAGGCCGCGCTCGTGCCAGAAGATGCCCTCGTGCGACGGGAAGGGCGAAGCGCCGGGCCGGTCGGTCGGCGCGTCGCCGCCGATCGGCGCCACCGCGGGCGCGTGTCCGCCGACGAACTCGCCGTGGTAGTAGTTCACGCCGAGCGTGTCGATGGGCGTCGAGATGGCCTCGAGGTCGCCCGGGCGCACCGCGGACTCCCATGCGGCGATGGCCGCGGCATCCACCCTCCTGATGTCTTCCACCACATCGGCCGGGTACGCACCGCGGAACACCGGGTCGAGGAACCAGCGGTTGAACTGGCCGTCGATTCGGCGCGCGGCGTCGAGGTCGGCGGGGTCGTTCTCGTCGACCGGGTCGGCGACCGTCAGGTTCAGCGTGAGGCCGAGGTTGAGCGACGCATCGCGCGCCCGCAGCTCGCGCACGGTCTGACCGTGGCCGAGCAGCAGGTGGTGCGCGGCCAGCACGCCCTCCTCGACGCTGTAGTGACCCGGCGCGTGGAGACCGGCCGTGTAGCTCAGGAACGACGAGCACCACGGCTCGTTGAGCGTCGTCCAGACGTTCACGCGGTCGCCGAGCGCGTCGTGCATGTCGAGTGCGTACTCGGTGAACCTGTCGGCGGTGTCGCGGTCGGCCCAGCCGCCCTTCTCCTGCAGGGCCTGGGGCAGGTCCCAGTGGTACAGGGTCAGCCAGGGCAGGATGTCGGCATCCAGCAGCTCATCGACCAGCCGCTTGTAGAAGTCGACGCCCTGCGGGTTGAGCGCGCCGCCGTCGGGCCGCACGCGCGACCACGACGTCGAGAAGCGGTACGTCTGCAGGCCCATCGACTTCATCAGCGCGACGTCGTCGGCGTAGCGGTGGTAGTGGTCGCACGCGACGTCGCCGTTGTCGGCGTTGATGACGGCTCCCGGCACGCGGCAGAAGGCGTCCCAGATGGAGGCGCGGCGGCCGTCCTCGAGGGCGGCCCCCTCGATCTGGAAGGCGGCGGTGGCCGCGCCGAAGAGGAAGTTCGACGGGAAGGCTCGCGCAGTGGTCGCGGTCATGCGGACGGCGTCCTTTCTGAAGTGGTTCGAAGAGCGGCGGGATGCTGCCGGTCAGCCCTTGACGGCGCCGGCCATGATGCCGCTGACGAGCTGCTTGCCCGCGAAGGCGAAGAGGATCAGCAGCGGGATGGTCGACAGCAGCACCCCGGCGAGGACGACCGAATAGTCGACGAAGTAGTTCGACTGGAGCAGCGACAGCGCCACGGGCAGCGTCGGGTTCTGCCGGTCGAGCACGATGAACGGCCAGAAGAAGTTGTTCCAGGCGCCCACGAAGGTGAACAGGAACAGCATCGCCGCAGCCGGTCGCGCCGCCGTGACGCCGATCACCCAGAAGGTGCGGATCATGGATGCTCCGTCGACGCGCGCCGCCTCGATCAGCTCGTCGGGCACGGACTGCTGCAGGTACTGCGTCATCCAGAACACGCCGAACGCGCTGGTGAGCGCGGGGATGATGATCGCGCCGATCTGGCCGGTCCAGCCGAGGTCGGCGAACAGGATGTAGAGCGGCACGACGCCCAGCTGCATGGGCACGGCCATCGTCGCGACGACGAAGACGAGAAGGGCCTTGCTGCCGCGGAAGCGCAGCTTCGCGAACGCCCAGCCCGCGAGCGTCGAGGTGATGACGACGGCGGCGGCGATGAGGGTCGAGCTGTAGATCGAGTTCCACAGCGCCGGCCAGAAGTTCACGGCCGGGTCGTTCATCACCGACATCGCGTTGGCGACGAAGTTGCCGCCGGGGATCCACGACATGTTCGGGTCGTTGATCGTCGACGAGTCGCCCGAGCCGATCAGGAACGACCAGTAGTAGGGGAACACCGCCGACAGGATCACGATGCCGAGGCCGGCGTAGACCCAGAACCCCGGCCGATAGCCGCGGATCTTGGTCGTGCGGTTGTTGCGACGACGCGCGGCTTCGCGCGGGATGCCCTCTTCGATGGTCGCGAGCGGCGGAGGAGTGCTGATGCTCATCGGCGGAATCCCTTCTTGCGCGGTGACACGACGCCGCGGCCGCCCTCGTCTCGGACGAGCCTTCGGGTGACGACGAGGTTGATGAGGCCGATCACGAGGATGATGAGGAACAGGATCCACGCGAGCGCCGCCGCCCGCCCGAAGTTCCACTCCCGCCAGCCGATGTTGTAGAGGAACAGGGTGATCGTCAGCCACTGCTGCGCCGCCCCGCCTTCACCGGTGTTGTCGTACATGCGCGGCTCATCGAAGATCTGCAGACCGCCGATCGTCGACGTGATGATCACGAAGATCAGCGTCGGACGCAGCGAGGGCACCGTGATCGAGATGAACTGGCGGAACGCGCCGGCGCCGTCGACCGTCGCCGCTTCGTAATAGTCGCGCGGGATGGCCTGCATCGCGGCGAGGAGGATCAGCGCGTTGTAGCCGGTCCACCGGAAGTTGACCATCGTGGCGATGGCGATGTGACTCCAGAACGGGTCCTTGTGCCACGGGATCGGCTGCAGCCCGAGGTCGGTGAGGATGTTGTTCACCAGGCCGTGGTTGTCGCCGAACATGTTGCTGAAGATGAGGGCGACGGCGACCGGCGCCATCACGTAGGGCAGCAGCACGCCCATGCGCCAGAACGTCTTGGCGCGGATGTTGCGGTCGAGCATCGCGGCGATGAAGATCGCGAGGATGAGCTGCGGCACCGTCGACAGCAGGAAGATGCTGAAGGTGTTGCGCAGCGCCGTCCAGAACTGCGGGTTCTGCAGGATCCAGATGTACTGGTCGAACCCGACGAACTCGCCGGAGTTGCGCACCAGGTCCCAGTTCTGGAACGAGATCACCGCGGTGTAGGCGATCGGGAACAGGCCGACGATCGCGAAGACGATGAAGAACGGCGAGATGTAGAGGTACGGCGAGAGCTTGAGGTCCCAGCGGCTGAGGCGGTGGGAGAAGGAGATCACGCGCGGCTGGCGTACGGGAGTCGGCCGGTCGGCCGGCCCGGATGCCGTGGGGCGGGTTGCGGTCGAGGTCACCGGAGGCTCCGATTCGTTGTTCGGGGAAGAGGCGGGGCGGTGCAGGAGGAGTGCACGCGGGCCGGGTGAGACCCGCGCACACTCCTCCCTCGTTCAGGCCACGGCCGGGCGAGCGGCCGTGGTGGCTAGACGACGCCTATCAGAAGGCCTCGACCTCGGCGACCCAGGTGTCCCACGAGGTCTGCTCGTCCTCGACACCGTCGAAGACGCGCGTGACCGCGTTCTGGAGCGCGTCGTGGTACTTGAAGTAGCTCGCGTCCTTGAAGGGAGCGACCGTGACGGCCTCGGCGCGGGCGCTGAGGATCTGACCGGTCGGAGCGTCGTTGAAGTACTCGTTCGTCGCGTCGGTGAGGGTCGGGTCCTCGTACGCCTCGAGCTGGCTGGGGAAGGTGCCCGCGTTGGTGAACGCCTTGACCTGCTGCTCGGGGGCGGTGAGCCAGTCGGCGAGCGCGAGCGCTGCGTCGACGTTGGCGCCGTTGGCAGGAACGGTCAGGTACGAGCCGCCCCAGTTGCCGCCGCCGTTCGGGAAGACATCGGCGATGTCCCAGCCGGTGACGTCGGGAGCGTTGCCCGAGATGACGCCGAGCATCCAGCCCGGGCAGAGCATCGTCGCGAACTCGCCGTTGGCCATCGAGGCGAACCAGTCGTCGGACCACTGGCCGGCGTACGCCGAGTTCGGGACCGCGCGCTCGGTGACGAGCTCGTAGGCGGCCTGGATCTCGGGGTTGTCGGTGGCGATGACCGTGCCGTCGGGCTCGGTGTACGTGTACTCGATCTGGTTGACGATGCCCTGGAGCACCGAGTTCGCCGAGTCGATCATCGGCTTGCCGGTGGCTTCCTTGTACTGGTCGGCGACGTCGAGGAAGTTCTCCCAGTCGCCGTTGAACAGCTCGGCGACGCCCTCGCGGTCGCTGGGCAGGCCGGCGGCCTCGAACAGGTCGGCGCGGTAGCAGATGCCCTGCGGGCCGATGTCGGTGCCGAAGCCGACGAGACGTCCGTCGCCGTCGGTGGCGGCGGCTTCCTTCCAGTCGAGCCAGCGGCCCTTGACGCTGTCGGGAGCCTCGGCGAGCAGGTCGGAGTACTGCATCGCCTCAGCGAACCAGTCGATCTCGACGGCCTCGATGTCGGCGAGGCCTTCCTTGCCCAGCTTCTGGAAGTAGTTCGCGCGCGCGTCGCCAGACTCGGCGGCACGGTTGTGGACGATCGTCACGTTCGGGTTCTCGTCCATGTACTCCTGGAGGAGCTCGTCGGTGTAGCCGAAATCGTTGAACGTGGCGATCGTGAGCGTGATGGGCTCGTCGGAATCCGCGGACGGCTGGCTGCCGCCGCCGCCGGCGCAGCCGGCGAGGACGATGGCCGAGGCCGAGAAGGCGGCAACTGCCACGGCGCTTCGACGGAAGGCGCGTGAGTTCACTGTCACTCCTTTGTGTTGTCAGGGTCGAAATGTGTTGCAGGGTGTGAGCGGCTCGGGACGGGTTCCGGACCGCGGTGCCATGGGAGCGTTCCCACCGGACTGAGGATCACCGTATGGGATCGCTCCCACGGATGTCAAGGGAGCGCTCCCACGAACGTGTCACGGTTGCATCACGACACATCCACGACCCCGGGAGACGAGCGGATGCCTCGGCCCGTAGACTGGGCAGGACCCCTTCCCGCGACTCCTGGAGCTCTCGTATGCCCACCATCGTCGTCGACGTCATGCCCAAGGCCGAGCTGCTCGACCCGCAGGGGAAGGCCGTCTCCGGCGCACTCGCGCGTCTGGGCCAAGACGCGTTCACCTCGGTGCGCATCGGCAAGCGGTTCGAGCTCACCGTCGAGGGCGAGGTCACCGACGACGTGCTCGCCACCGCGCGTCAGGTCGCCGACGAGATCCTCTCCAACTCCGTGATCGAGGATGTGGTGGGCGTCGAGGTGGTCGAGTGACCGCCCGCATCGGTGTCATCACTTTCCCCGGCTCGCTCGACGACCGCGACGCCCGGCGCGCGATCGAACTCGCCGGCGGCGAGGCGGTCGCCCTGTGGCACGGCTCGCACGACCTCGAGGGCGTCGACGCGCTCGTGCTCCCCGGCGGATTCAGCTACGGCGACTACCTGCGCGCCGGAGCGATCGCGGCGCTCGCGCCGATCATGTCGGAGGTCAAGGATGCCGCGGCCAAGGGCATGCCCGTGCTCGGCATCTGCAACGGCTTCCAGATGCTCGTCGAGGCGCACCTGCTGCCCGGCGGCCTGATCCGCAACGCGCACCAGCAGTTCATCCGCCGCGACCAGAAGCTCCGGGTCGAGAACAACGACACCGCCTGGACGAGCGACTTCGCCACCGGCCAGGAGATCGTCATCCCGCTCAAGAACGCCGACGGCGGCTACATCGCCTCGGAGTCCGAGCTCGACCGCCTCGAGGGCGAGGGGCTCGTCGCGTTCCGCTACGTCGGCGTCAACCCCAACGGCTCCCTGCGCGACATCGCCGGCCTCACCAACGAGCGCGGCAATGTGGTGGGCCTCATGCCCCACCCCGAGCACGCCGTCGAGGCCGGTTTCGGCCCCGACACCTCCGCCGCCATGCGCTCGGGCGTCGACGGCCTGCCGTTCTTCACCTCGGCGCTCGCCGCCGTGGTCGGCGCAGCCGCCTGACGCGCCGCATCCTCCATTCCCCGCGAGACATCGCAGGCGCGACGAAACGACGTCCCCCGCACGTCGTCTCACCGCAGGCGCGACGTCTCGCAGGCACAGGGCGCGGGCGGCGCGGTGCTGTGCTCGCGCCGGCGTTTCCCGGCGCCCGAGGCCACGGCATCCGCTCCTCGCCTCGCCTCTCCGCGAGACATCGCAGGCGCGACGAAACGACGTCCCCCGCACGTCGTCTCACCGCAGGCGCGACGTCTCGCAGGCACAGGGCGGGGGCGGGCGCGGCGTTGTGCTCGCGCCCGCCGGGCGCTCAGACGGTGCCGGCCGGCGGCCACACGCCGATGATGATGGCCATGACCACGAACGTGACGAGCTCGTGGGCGATGTTCATGACGGTCAGCGACGTCGGCCGCCCCTCGAACTGGTCGTGCGTGATGAAGCGCGCCGCAGTGAAGCCCGCCCACAGGATCACCGCGGTGCCGAGCGCCGCCAGCAGGAACCCGCTGCCGTAGAAGTGCCACGAGATGGCGGTCGCGCCGGCAAGCACCCACGCCGACACGAAGCTCACGAAGACCGTCACGATGATCGGCATCCACGCCTGCAGCGCCGTCTGGTCGCGGTTCATGTCGACGTTCGCCAGCTTCGCCCAGCGCGTGCCGAAGACCTTCGGCGCGTACCAGATCGAACCGACGAGCATGGTCGACAGCGTCGCCACCAGCACAGCCCAGTAGTTGATCTCGGGAACCATCGTCGCCTCCTCCGTACCGCGGCCGGCCGCATCGCCGCCGCTCGACGCGAGCGTAGCGCCGCACGCCCGCGCCGTCGCCCCAGCACGCCGATACCGTGGAGGCGTGACTCTTACCGTGAGCGTTCCGACCGAGAAGCTGGCCGCCGACCTGGGCGCGCTGCCCGCCGATGTCGACCTGGTCGTATGGCCCATGGACGGGCCCGCGCCGCGCGCGCGCTTCGACATCGTCGTGCCGCCGTACATGGAGATGGCGAAGGTGCTCGCGCGCCTCGAAGGCGTGCCCACGCGTCTCGTGCAGAGCCAGTCGATCGGCTACGAAGGCGTCGACGAGGTGCTCCCGCGCGGTCTGACGTTCGCCAATGCGGCCACGGTGCACGAGACGTCGACGGCCGAGCTCGCGGTGGGACTCGCGATCGCAGCACAGCGCCACCTCGACCGGTTCGCCGTCGACACCGCCGCCGGACGCTGGCAGCCCGCCTTCACGCAGAGCCTCGCCGACCGGCGCGTGCTGCTGCTGGGCTACGGCGGCGTCGGCAAGGCGGTCGCCGCGCGGCTGGCACCGTTCGAGGTGCGGCTGACGTTGGTCGCCAGCAGAGCACGTGAAGAGGACGGGATGCCGGTGCACGGCGTCGACGACCTGCCGAGCCTCCTCGGCGCGGCCGAGATCGTTATCCTCACCCTGCCCGGCGGCGACGCGACGCGAGGCATGGTGGACGATGCCTTCCTCGCCGCTCTGCCCGACGGTGCGCTCGTCGTGAACGTGGGGCGCGGGTCGCTCGTCGACACCGACGCGCTCGTCGACCATGTGCGCCGGGGCCGGGTGCGCGCGGCGATCGACGTCGTGGATCCCGAGCCGCTGCCGCCGGGGCATCCGCTCTGGTCGCTTCCCGGCGTGCTGATCACGCCGCACGTCGGCGGTGCGTCCTCGGCGATGGGCCCGCGCATCGCCCGGCTCGTGCGTTCGCAGATCGATCGGATGCTGGCCGGCGAGGAGCCGCGCAACGTCGTGCTCGGCGGGTAGCGCTCCCGCAGGCGAGCCGCGAAGGGATGACTCGAGCGCCTTCCGGAGGCGAGTCAGCCGGTTGTCACGCTCGTCAGCACGAGCACACGACGTTCGTCCGCGCCGCAGAAGCGCCCGAACGATCCGAAGTACGAGCTGTCGCTCATCCCGTCAGGGAGCTCCTCGAGTCCGACCACCTCACCCGCGCCCGTGAGCGGGTCGCCGTCGCCGAGTCGTGTGCCGTCCGCGAGCACCACCGCAGCACCGTCCTGCTCGGCGGTCTCGGGCCACACGATCCACGTGCCGTGCGCGGCGGCGGCGGAGTCACCGGGTACGGCGAAGAGGAAGCATCCATTCGGCCCCACCTGCAGGGCGCCCTCGAGCCGTTCCGCGTCCGTCGCGATGCCCTCGGCCTCGGCGGCCGGCAGCCGCGGGAGCCCGAACCCGCCCTCCGCGCTGGACGGAGCGGGCGCGCACCCGTTCAGCGTGGCCAGTCCCGCGACGGCGAGGATGAGCACGGATACGCGACGGTGACCGACCATGACGACTCCTTCGGCGAGCTGGCCACAGAGTAGCGCCGCGCGCGGTCGAACGGTCGGGACGAACGGTGGGGCTGTCGGCATCCTGCCGCCCCCGCACGGCGGCGTGGGAGCGAGATCTCCCGGCGGTTCGACCGGGGCTTCGGTCGAGCGCGCCGGCGGGCCCCGGGTCAGGCGGTGAAGACGGCGTGCACGTCGCCGACGAGGGCGCGGCCGCCGAGGGCCTCGAGCTCCATCAGCACGGACGTGCCCACCACGGTGCCGCCAAGACGCTCGACCAGCGCGTGCGCCGCGACCAGGGTGCCGCCGGTGGCGAGCACGTCGTCGACGAGCAGCACGCGCATGCCATCGCGGATGTCGTCGTGCGCCTCGATCGTCGCCGTCCCGTACTCGAGGGCGTAGTCGACGGATGCCGCGGGCCGGGGCAGCTTGCCCGCCTTGCGGATCGGCACCAGGCCCGCGCCCGCGTCCATCGCCACCGCGCCCGCGAGCAGGAAGCCGCGCGCCTCGACTCCGGCGACGACGTCGAACTCACCCGCGAACGGCTCGACGAGCGCGTGGATCACGGTGCGGAGCGCCGAGGCGTCCGCCAGGAGCGGCGTGATGTCGCGGAAGAGCACCCCCGCTTCGGGGTAGTCGGGGATCGTGCGGATGAGCGACTCGGCACGGGACAGGGCTTCGTTCACCGCCTCACGATACCGCTCGAGATACCGCTCACCTGGTGCGCTGCTATGAATGCGGCCAGTCCGCACGGGGAATGTAAGCGCTTGCAGTATCCTGTCGGGATGACTTCTTCGCAGACCGCCG
This sequence comes from Microbacterium sp. NPDC056003, assembly GCF_042274785.1. Classification (NCBI taxonomy): domain Bacteria; kingdom Bacillati; phylum Actinomycetota; class Actinomycetes; order Micrococcales; family Microbacteriaceae; genus Microbacterium; species Microbacterium sp. NPDC056003. Next base: position 1,180,325 of record NZ_JBHJXQ010000001.1, read on the forward strand.
AGCGCGCCGACGCGCCGATCGACACCACCGGCAGCGAGTGGTGGCGCACCGCCGTCATCTACCAGATCTACCCGCGCTCATTCTCCGACAGCTCGGGCGACGGCATCGGCGACCTCCCCGGCATCACCTCGCGTCTCGACGATCTGCGCGATCTCGGTGTCGACGCCATCTGGCTGAGCCCTTTCCAGCGCTCCCCGCAGAAGGACGCCGGATACGACGTCTCCGACTACTGCGACGTCGACCCGCTGTTCGGCACGCTGGGCGACTTCGACGACATGCTCGAGGGGGCGCATGCGCGCGGCATCCGTCTGATCGTCGATCTCGTCCCCAACCACTCCTCCGACCAGCACGAGTGGTTCCAGCAGGCTCTGGCCGCCGCCCCCGGCAGTCCCGAGCGTGCGCGCTACATGTTCCGCGACGGCAAGGGCGTCGAGGGCGAGCTGCCCCCGAACAACTGGGAGTCCGTCTTCGGCGGCCCGGCGTGGACCCGCGTCGTCGAGGCCGACGGCACTCCCGGTCAGTGGTACCTGCACCTCTTCGACTCGTCGCAGCCCGACTTCGACTGGTCGAATGAAGAGGTGCGCGAGGAGTTCCGCCGCATCCTGCGGTTCTGGCTCGACCGCGGCGTCGACGGCTTCCGCGTCGACGTCGCCCACGGCCTGGTCAAGGCCGACGGTCTGCCCGACTACACGCCCGACCCCGAGGCCGGCTCGATGGGCGGCGAAGAGGCGAACGTGCCGTACTGGGGTCAGGACGGCGTGCACGAGGTGTACCGCGACTGGCACACGCTTCTCGCCGAGTACGACGGCGACCGCGCGCTGTGCGCCGAGGCGTGGCTGCCCACTCCCGAGCAGACCGCGCTGTGGGTGCGCCCCGACGAGATGCACCAGGCGTTCAACTTCGCCTACCTCGAGACCGCGTGGGCCGCACCGGCCCTCCGCTCGGTGATCGCCGAGTCCATCGCGGCCTACGCCGCGGTCGGCGCCCCCAGCACCTGGGTGCTCTCGAACCACGACGTCGTGCGCCACGCCTCGCGTCTCGCGCTGACCGCCGAGAACCCGCAGGGCCACGGCATCGGCCCGGACTCCCCCGGCAAGCCGGTTCCCGAGGTCGGCCTCCGCCGTGCTCGCGCCGCGACCACCCTGATGCTCGGCCTGCCCGGCTCGGCATACCTCTACCAGGGCGAGGAGCTCGGCCTGCCCGAGGTCATCGACATCCCCGGCGACGCCCGTCAGGACCCGACATGGTTCCGCACCGACGGCGAGCGCTACGGTCGGGACGGCTGCCGCGTGCCGATTCCGTGGACGTCGGATGCCCCGGCCTACGGGTTCAGCCCGACGGGCGACTCCTGGCTGCCGCAGCCTGCGGAGTGGGCGACGCTCGCCCGCGACGTCCAGGTCGACGACGCCGATTCGACGCTTTCGCTCTACCGTTCGCTCATCGCCGCTCGCCGCGCACGCGGCCTCGGTGCGGGCACGCTCGAGTGGGTCGAAGGCCTGGGAACCGACGTCGTGGCCTTCCGCAACGGAAGCGTGACCGTCGTCGGCAACACCGGCGCCACGCCGGTGCCGATGCCGACCGGTATCGTGATCGCATCGAGCGGACCGGTCCTGGGGAACGAGCTTCCGGCCGATACGACGGTGTGGCTCGCCGACGACTGAGTGCGTCCGGCACCGCGCCGGACGATGAGCGCGGGGGACGCCGTCCCGATCCGCGGGGAGAGGTGACGACGTGGTCAGCATCGACGAGGTGGCCCGGCAGGCCGGCGTCTCGACGGCGACCGTCTCGCGCGCGCTGAGCGGCCGCGGCCACGTCTCGGATTCGACCAAAGCCCGCGTGGAGGCGGCTGCCAAGAGCCTCGGATACGTCGTCTCTGCGTCGGCGTCGAGCCTCGCCTCCGGCCGGACGCGCAACATCGGCGTGCTGGTCCCGTTCCTCGACCGCTGGTTCTTCTCGACGGTGCTGAGCGGCATCGCGTCGGCGCTCATGCGCCGGGGCTACGACATCACGCTCTACAGCCTGACCGCGGATCGCGCCGAGCGGCGGGACGTCTTCGACACGTTCCTTCGTCGCCAGCGCGTCGACGGCGTCATCGCGATCTCGATCGAGATCGGTGACGAGGAGTCGCAGCAGCTGCTCGCCCTCGACCTGCCCGTCATCGCGATCGGCGGCCCCAACCCGCGGCTGACGACCCTGACGGTCGACGACGTGGCGGTCGCCCGGCTGGCGACGGAGCACCTGCTCGCTCTCGGGCACCGCGAGATCGCCCACATCGGCGCGAGTCCCGAGTTCGACATCGACTTCCACATCCCGACGCACCGTCGACAGGGCTTCGAGCAGGCCCTGGCGGACGCCGGCATCGAGGTCAAGCCGTCGCTCTTCGAGCCGGCCGACTTCACGATCGAGGGCGGATTCCGCGCCGCAAAGCAGCTGCTGGGCAAGCCGGGCGGGCGTCCGACGGCGATCTTCGCCGCCTCGGACGAGATGGCGATCGGAGCCCTGCTCGCCGCGCGCGAGCTCGGCTACCGCGTGCCCGAGGACCTCTCCGTCGTCGGCATCGACGGCCACGAGCTCGGGGAGTTCTTCCGCCTCACCACCGTCGACCAGTTCCCGAAGGGCCAGGGCGAGCGCGCGGCCGACGCGATCCTCGCCGAGCTGGAGGCGAAGTACACGACGCCGCCCGTCCACCAGCCGGGCGAGCTGCCGTACGAGCTGATCGTGCGGGGCTCGACCGCCCGCCTGCCCGGCTGATCCACCCCCCGCTCACCCGTCCCCGCGCTCATCCGGCCCCGTCGCTCACCCGACCCCTCGCTCACCCGACCCCTCGCTCACCCGAACCCTCGCTCATCCGGCCCCCTCGCTCAACCGGCCCCCTCGCTCACCCGCCCCTCGCTCACCCGACCCCTCGCTCACCTGTCACGAAACGCCACCCGAAGCGGCACATCGTGACAGGCGAGCGATCGTGGGCCACCGATCCACTCGCTCACCTGTCACGAAAGGCCGTCCGAAGCGGCACATCGTGACAGGTGAGGCACCCAGGCACCCAGGCACCCAGGCACCCAGGCACCCTGGCCCCCAGGCACCCAGGCACCCAGGCACCCAGGCACCCAGGCACCCTGGCACCCTGGCACCCGGGAGGTCCGGTCGAGGACCGCCGGATAGGCTCGACCGCATGACGATCGACCTCGAGGCCCTGTACACCGACCTGCACCGGCATCCCGAACTGTCGTTCCAGGAGACGCGCACGGCAGGGGTCATCACGCGGCATCTCGCCGATCTCGGCATCGAGTTCGAGGAGGGCATCGGCAAGACCGGTGTCGCCGGCGTCATCCGCAACGGCGACGGCCCGGTCGTGTGGCTGCGCGCCGATATGGACGCCCTGCCCGTTCCCGAGCAGACCGGCCTCGAGTACGCGAGCACCGCGCGCGGCACCGATCCGTCGGGCACCGACGTGCCGGTCATGCACGCGTGCGGCCACGACATGCACGTCTCGGCCATGCTGGGTGCGCTCGAGCGGCTCGTGGCGACGAAGGACGAGTGGAGCGGCACGATCGTCGCCGTCTTCCAGCCCGCCGAGGAGTACGGCGCCGGGTCGCAGGCGATGATCGCCGACGGCGTGCTCGACCGCTTCCCGAAGCCCGACATCGTGCTCGGCCAGCACGTCACCCCGCTCCCCGCCGGCACGATCGGCGTGCGCAGCGGCACCCAGATGGCCGCCTCCGATGGGCTCGTCGTGAAGCTGCTCGGCCGCGGTGGGCACGGCTCCCGACCGCACTCGACCATCGACCCCGTCGTCATGGCCGCCGCCACGGTCATGCGACTGCAGACGATCGTCTCGCGCGAGGTCGACCCGCGCGACGTCGCCGTCGTCACGGTCGGATCCATCCACGCCGGGCTCAAGAACAACATCATCCCGGCCGAGGCGAAGCTCGAACTCAGCCTGCGCTACCCCGACGACGACGCCCGCACGCGTGTGCTCGAGAAGGTCGAGCGGGTCGTGCGCGCCGAGGCGCAGGCCTCCGGGGCCGAAGAGCCGCCCGTGATCACGATCGACCACTCGCTCCCGCCGACGATCAACGACGTCGACGCCACCGCGCGCCTGCGGACCGCGTTCGACGCCGCGTTCGGCGAGGGCACCGTGATCGACCCCGGCATGTTCACCGGCAGCGAGGACGTGTCGTGGTTCGCCCGTGAGTCCGGCGCGCCCCTGGTCTTCTGGTTCTGGGGCGGGGTCGACCCCGACGTGTATGCCGCCGCCGTCGCCGCGGACTCGGTCGAGCGCGACATCCCCACCAATCACTCTCCGTTCTTCGCACCGGTGCTGCAGCCGACGCTCGACAACGGCGTCGCGAGCCTGGTCGTCGCGGCGCGCGAGTTCCTGGAGACGCGCTCGGCTGAGTGATCAGCGGATGCCGCGGCGCGGGCATCCGCTCTCCGTCATCGCCAGCGGGCGGAACGCGGGCGCCTCGGCTCGTCGGGGTCGAGCGGCTCCCGTGCGTCGGCGACGTACTGCCCCGACGCGAGACCGGGCAGCCCGCGTCCGTCCGGCGTGGTGAACACGAGGATCAGCGAGCCGAGGGCGAAGAGCCAGCCCACGAAGTCCCAGGCTCCGGGCAGCGCGAAGAGGACGAGGAACCCGCCGATCCCGCCGGCGAAGCGGAGCACGCGGGCGAGCCAGACCGGCAGCGGGCCGCCCTGGAACCGCAGCCGCACCGCCAGATCGCCCACCGTGCGTCCCGTCGTCAGCACGACGGTGAGCCAGACGATGATCGTGACGACGGACGACACGACCGCCGCCGCGCCGCCGGTGCGCACCTCGTCGCGCGCGCCCAGCGCGTAGAGGGCGAGCTGGAAGAGCACCCCGGTCGTGAGCGCGACGAGCCATGACCCCACGAGGTCGCACGCCATCGCGAGCAGCCGGCGGGAGCGCGTGACGGGCCGCGGCCGGTCGGCGTCGGCAGCACGGGCCATCCCTCGGTACGCGCGCGGCACGGCGAGGGAGAGGACAGAGCCCACCACCGCGCCGAGCGTGTTGGTCAGCAGGTCGTCGACGTCGAACACCCGGTACGCGCACGGGTACAGGCCCCACACGCCGGTCAGCTGCGTGAACTCGATGACGGCCGAGAGCCCGAGGCCGGTGAGCGCCGCGACCACGATGCCCCGGCCGCCCAGCACGCGCAGGAAGAAGCCCAGCGGGATGAACAGCAGCACGTTGAGAAGCAGCTGAAGAGCGTTCGGATCCGACAGGAGGGTTCCCGGCCGCAGTCCGGCATCGCGGAGCTCGCCGACGAAGGCGAAGAGCTCGAGGTTCACGCCCGCACAGGTCAGCACGTCGGGGTCGGGGAGCGGCAGGAGCGTATACGTCCAGATCGCCATGAGGTACACGAGCGCCGAAGCCCACAGCGCGAAGCGGCCGAGGCCCAGTCCCCCGCGGCGGCGGTAGCTGATCGCGACGAACGGCACGAAGAGCACCACTCCCGCGACCACGCCGAGAGCGATCGCGAAGGCACCGAGCATCACCCGATCGTCCACGCCTCCGATCATCCCAGAGCGCCTGCGACCGCCCCACCGCCCGCGGTGCGCATGGATTCCGTGAGGATGCCGCTCGCCCCGGTGCTGCGAGCGTAGTGTCGCCTGCCGTGACAAGCGAACCCCGAGAGCCGGGCGACGGACCGCCGCTCGCCAAGCGCCTGATCCTGGGCGACCCGCTCACCTCCGAGACCCTGGACGAGCAGCTGCTGCCCAAGCGGCGCGCCCTGCCGATCTTCGCCTCGGACGCGCTGAGCTCGGTGGCATACGCCCCGCAGGAGCTGCTGATGATCCTGCTCATCGGCGGCACCGCGTTCCTCGCGTTCTCGCCGTGGGTCGCCGCCGCGGTCGTGGTGCTCCTCGTCGTGGTCGTCGCGAGCTACCGGCAGCTCATCAAGGCGTACCCGTCGGGAGGCGGCGACTACGAGGTCGCCCGGAAGAACCTCGGCGAGGTGCCGGGGGTGGTGGTCGCTGCCGCACTCCTGGTCGACTACGTGCTCACCGTCGCGGTGTCCGTGGCCTCCGGCGTGGACAACATCATCTCGGCGATCCCCGAACTCGACCCGGGACGCATCGAGCTCGCGGTGGGCTTCGTCATCCTGATCATCATCGTGAACCTGCGCGGCGTGCGGGAGGCGTCCTTCGCGTTCGCGATCCCCACGTACGTGTTCGTCGGGTCGGTGGCGGTCATGATCGTCGTCGGCCTCACCCGCACCCTGATGGGTGATCCGCCGGTCGCATCGAGCGCTGAGTACGGCGTCCAGGCCGAGCAGCTGACGCAGGCAGCGGTGATCCTCCTCGTCCTGCGCGCGTTCTCGAGCGGATGCTCCGCACTCACGGGCGTCGAGGCCGTCTCCAACGGCGTGCCCGCGTTCCGCAAGCCGAAGATCCGCAACGCCCAGATGACGCTGACCTTCATGGGCGGCATCGCGATCCTGCTGTTCTCCGGGCTCACCGCTCTCGCCCTGGTCTCGGGAGTGCACTACGCCGAGAATCCCTGTCATCTGATCGGCTTCGACTGCGCGACGCAGCCGCAGCCCAGCCTCATGGCGCAGGTCGCGGCCGCCACCTTCGGGATGGGATCGATCCCCTTCTACGTGATCCAGGCCGCGACGGCGTGCGTGCTGCTGCTGGCGGCCAACACCGCGTTCAACGGCTTCCCGCTGCTCGGCGCCGTGCTCGCCCGCGACGGCTTCGCGCCGAAGGCGCTCAACACCCGCGGCGACCGCCTCGTGTACTCGAACGGCATGATCCTCCTGGGCATCGCCGCGATAGCGGTGCTGATCATCTACCGTGCGAATCTCACGACGCTGATCCAGCTCTACATCATCGGCGTGTTCGTCTCGTTCTCGATCGGCCAGATCGGCATGGTGCGCCACTGGAGGCGGGCGCTGCGCGAGCTGACCGGATCGTCGACGGATGCCGCGGCCGCGGCATCCGCTCGCCGTGAACGCCGTTCGGCCTACAGCGGACTCGCGATCAACGCCCTCGGAGCGGCGATGACGATCTCGGTCCTGCTGATCGTGACGATCACGAAGTTCACGCACGGCGCATGGCTCGTCTTCATCGCGATCCCGGTGCTCTCGGTGCTGATGATCGGGGTGAACCGCTACTACCGCGACGTCGAGCAGGAGATCCGTGCGGACGACACGACCCGGTTCGGCGCCGACGGCGACCTCGCGATCATCCTCGTGAACCGGTTGCAGAAGCCCGTGCTCAAGGCCGTCGACTACGCCCTCGCCGCCGATCACGACAGGACCATCGCGGTGCACGTCGCCGTCAGCGAGGAGGATGCCGCCGAGCTCCAGCGCCAGTGGGTCGAGCATCGCGTTCCCGTGGAACTCGTGATCATCGAGTCGCCGTACCGCTCGTACGCCACCCCCGTCGCCCGCTTCATCAAGCAGTACCGCGAGAAGTTCGGTTCGTCGGTGGTCACCGTCTACCTGCCGCAGTACATCGTGGGCCACTGGTGGGAGTCGCTGCTGCACAATCGGCGGTCGCGGCGCATCGCCCAGGCGCTCATGCTCGTGCACGGCGTCTCGATCACGCTCGTGCCGTGGCTGCTCGACTCGTCCGAGCTCATCTACGGGCGCCGGTCGCGGCCGCTTCCCGGCGACGAGCGGGCCGGCCGCCCTGCGCCGTACCCCGCGGTGCGCACGCACGGACGCCGCGCGACCCGTCCGGCGGGGCCGCCCGCGCAGGGCGTCGAGCATCCCGAGTCCGCCGGCGTGCAGATCCCGCCGGGGTGACCCTCGACCCCACCCGCCGCGGCGCCGACCCGCGTAGCCTGGATGGGTGTCATCTTCTGCCGTGCTCGACCTCGCGGCCATCCGCGCCGACTTCCCGCTCCTTTCGGAACGGGTCGGCGGCGCACCCCTCGTCTACCTCGACTCGGCGGCGACGAGCCAGAAGCCGCAGGCGGTCATCGACGCCGAGGTCGAGTTCCTGACCCGGACGAACGCGGGCGTCCACCGCGGCGCCCACACGCTCGCCGCCGAGGCGACCGAGCTGTTCGAGGACGCCCGGGCGACTGTCGCCGGCTTCGTCGGAGCGCCTCCCGAACAGCTGGTCTGGACCAACGGGGCGACGGCGGGCCTCAACCTCGTCGCGTACTCCCTCGGGAACGCGACCGCGGGGCGTGGTGCCCCCGGCAGCGCTCGCTTCGCCCTGCGTCCAGGCGACGACCTCGTCGTCACCGAGAGCGAGCACCACGCGAACCTCATCCCGTGGCAGGAGCTCGCCGCGCGCACGGGCGCCGTGCTGCGGCACATCCCGGTGCGAGAGGACGGGACGATCGATCTGGATGCCGCGGCATCCGTCATCTCGAACCGATCGCGCGTCGTCGCCTTCCCCCATGTCTCGAACGTGCTGGGCATCGTCAACCCGGTCGCCGAACTCGTCGCCCTGGCGCAGGCGGTCGGCGCGCTGACCGTGCTCGACGCCTGCCAGTCCGCCCCGCATCTGCCGCTCGACCTGCCGGCGCTCGGGGTCGACCTCGCCGTCTTCTCGGGCCACAAGATGCTCGGCCCCTACGCGATCGGCGGTCTCTACGGCCGCGCCGACGTGCTCGACGACCTGCCGCCGTTCCTCACCGGCGGGTCGATGATCACCACCGTCACGCTCGACGAGGCCGAGTATCTGCCGCCGCCGCAGCGGTTCGAGGCCGGCACCCAGCCTGCGTCGCAGGCGATCGGGCTCGCCGCCGCCGTGCGCTACCTCGACGCCGTCGGCATGCCCGCCGTGCACGCGCACGAGCGCGCGCTCGAGGCCCGCATGGGCGAGGGCCTGCGCCGGATCCCGGGCATCCGCCTGCTGGGCGACGCCGAGGGCGTCGAGCGGGTCGGCCTCTGGGCGTTTGACGTCGACGGCGTGCACGCGCACGACGTGAGCCAGTTCCTCGACGACCGCGGCATCGCGGTGCGCGTCGGGCACCACTGCGCGCAGCCTCTGCACCGCCGCTTCGGCCTGACCGCCTCCGTGCGCGCCTCTGCCGCGCTCTACAACACCGCCGATGAGGTCGACCAGCTGCTCGAAGCCGTCGCCGGCGTGCGCGGGTTCTTCGGAGCGGGCGCATGAGCGGGCTCGAGTCGCTCTACCAGGAGCTCATCCTCGACCACTCCAGGCGCAAGGTCGGGTTCGGCCTCGCCGACGAGGAGGGTCGCAGCGCGACATCCCACCAGCACAACCCGCTGTGCGGCGACGACCTCACCGTGCGCGTGCGGCTCAGCGACGACGGCGAGAGCATCCGCGACGTCACGTGGGAGGGCGCCGGCTGCTCCATCTCGCAGGCGTCGGCGTCGATGCTGGCGGAGTTGGCGGAAGGGATGCCGCGGGCCGAGGCATCCGCTCTCATCGACGGCTTCCGCGAGGCGCTCCGCTCGCGCGGCACCATCGAGCTCGACGAGGACGTCTACCTCGACGCCGCCGCACTGTCGGGCGTCTCGAAGTATGTCGCGCGCGTCAAGTGCGCGATGCTCGCGTGGGTCGCGCTCGAGGACGACCTGGCGCGCGCCTAGCACCATCGACCCGCCGTGTCCGCATGGAAACCGTGAGGACAGGAGGGATGCGGGCGCGCACGGGTGTTGGATCGAGACGTGGGCGAAATCGATGACCGCACCGGCGCGCGGGAGCGCGTCGTGGTCGCGCTGAGCGGCGGGCCTGAGGGAGAGACGCTGATCCGTCGCGCCGCGCGCATCGCCGAGCGCGCCGGAGACGCTGAGCTGCATGCCCTCCACGTCGCGACCGAGGGCGCCGGCCGCCCGGTCGAGCCCACGGAGCTCGCGGCGCAGCGGGCCCTGGTGGAGTCGCTCGGCGGCACCTACCACCAGGTCATCGGAGGCGACATCGCCCGCGCGGTCGTCGAGTTCGCGCGCGCCCAGCGCGCCGGCCAGCTCGTTGTCGGCGTCAGCCGCCGCGGTCGAATCGCCACCGCGCTGTCGAGACCGGGAGTCGGGTCGACGGTCGTGCGTGACGCCGGAGACATGGATGTGCACGTGGTGGCCCATGCCCGAGCGGGCGGGCGATCGGCGCTTCCGCGCGTGACCGGCGGTGCCCTCAGCCGGGAGCGGGTCGTGCTGGGCTTCGCCGTCGCGCTCGTGTTCGGCCCTCTGCTCACCTGGCTGCTCTCCAGCGCGCGCACACCCGAGTCGATCACGTCGGACGTGCTGGCCTTCCAGCTGCTCGTCGTGATCGTCGCGCTCGTCGGCGGCATCTGGCCGGCGCTGTTCGCCGCCGTGCTGTCAGGGCTCACGCTCGATTTCCTCTTCGTCGCGCCGCTGTTCACCGTCGCCGTATCCGACCCGCTTCACCTGTGGGCGCTCTTCCTCTACGTCCTCATCGCGCTGCTCGTGAGCTACATCGTCGACCAGGCGGCCCGACGCGCTCGCATCGCGCAGCGCGCGACGGCCGAGGCCGAGCTGCTGGCGACTGTGGCGGGCAACGTGCTGCGCGGCGAGAGCGCGGTGCCCGCCCTTGTCGGCCGCACGCGCGAGGCGTTCGGGCTTGCCGGGGTACGGCTCGTCGACGGCGACGGCACACTGCTCGCCACCGACGGCGAGCCGGTGCGCGACGGCCGCTTCGAGTCCGTGCCCGTCGGCAGGCGCAACGGCGAGCCCCGAGCGGTGCTCGAGCTCCACGGTCGCGCTCCGGATGCCTCGGAGCGCCGCCTGCTCGACGTCGTGGTCGCCCAGCTCGGTGCCGCCCTGGAACGTGCCGAGCTCACCCAGGCGGCGCGCGCGGCGGAGTCGCTCGCGGTCGCCGACCAGGTGCGCAGCGCGCTGCTGTCGGCGGTGAGCCACGACGTGCGGCGACCCCTTGCCGCCGCCATCGCCGCCGTCGGCGGCCTGCGTGCCGCGGGGCCGGCCCTCTCCGACGCCGACCGGTCGGAACTCCTCACCACCGCGGACGAGAGCCTCGCGACCCTGTCGACGCTCGTGACCGACCTCCTCGACGTCGGCCGCGTCCAGGCCGGCGTGCTCGCCGTCTCGCTGCGACCGGTCGACGCGGCGGAGGCGATCCTCTCCGCGCTCGAAGAGCTCGACCTCGGACCCGACGCCGTCGACCTCGCCCTCGACGCCGAGCTTCCGGCGATCGCGGCCGACCCGGTGCTGCTGCAGCGCGTGCTCGTCAACGTCCTGGCGAACGCCCAGCGTCACGCGCCCGACGGCACGCGCGTCGAGATCAGCACGAGGGTGAGCGGGTCGATGGCCGAGGTGCGCATCGCCGACCATGGCGCCGGCGTCGCACCGGAGCGGCGGAACGAGATGTTCGCGCCGTTCCAGCGCCTCGGAGACACCGACAACACCGCGGGTCTCGGACTCGGGCTGGCGCTGTCGAAGGGCTTCACCGACGGCATGGGCGGTACGCTCACGCCCGAGGACACGCCCGGAGGAGGGCTGACGATGGTGGTCGCCCTGCCGGTCGCGGGGAGCGCGTCGTGAAGGTGCTCGTCGCCGACGACGACCCGCAGCTCGTCCGCGCGCTGCGGATCACGCTGTCGGCCCACGGCTACGACGTGATCGCCGCCCCCGACGGCGCCGCAGCCATCGCCCTCGCCGCGAAGGAGCGCCCCGACATCGTGATGGTCGACCTCGGGATGCCGCGCCTCGACGGCATGCAGGTCATCGAGGCGCTGCGGGGCTGGACCACCGCCCCGATCATCGTGGTGTCGGGGCGCACCGGCTCGGCCGACAAGGTGGACGCGCTGGATGCCGGGGCCGACGACTTCGTGACGAAGCCGTTCCAGATCGACGAGCTGCTCGCACGCCTGCGCGCCCTGTCGCGCCGTGCTCCGGCATCCGACGACCAGCCCGTCGTGTCGTTCGGCGATGTGCGGGTCGACCTGTCTGCGCGCGCCGTCACACGTGGCGGTGCACTGGTGCACCTCACACCGACCGAGTGGCAGATCCTCGAGGTGCTGGTGCGGCATCCGGGAGCGCTCGTGACGCGGCGGGCGCTGCTGAAGGAGATCTGGGGCACCGAGCAGGTCACCGACACCGGCTACCTGCGGCTGTACCTGTCGCAGTTGCGCAAGAAGCTCGAAGCGGATCCGGCCCGGCCGAGGCACCTGCTCACCGAGCAGGGCATGGGCTACCGCCTCGTGATCGACCGCGCCTGACCTGCCCGTCCGGCGAGCCGGATCAGCCCAGGCCGGCGCGCTCGTTCTCGGCGGTCGTGTCTCCGGCAACGGGCTTGCGCGAGAGGCCCACCGCGCCGCCCGAGGCGCCGAGCGCCGAGGAGACCGCGACGGACTCGTCCACGTCGGGGTACTGCGGGCGCAGCTGCACCGGGATGCGGCGACGCTGCTCGCGCTTCGCCTTGCGCGAGGCTGCCCAGAGGTTGAGTCCCTCGACGAAGATCGCGAACGCCATCGGCCCGTAGATGAACGCCTTGTCGATCTTGATCTCGAAGCCTTCGGCGACGAGGAACACGCCGATGAGGAGGAGGAACGACAGCGCCAGCATCTTCACGGTGGGGTGCTTGTTCACGAAGGCGAAGATGAACCGCGCCGCGAACAGCATGATGCCGAACGACAGCACAACGACCGTGATGATCACGACCAGGCTCTCGGTCATGCCTACCGCGGTGATGACCGAGTCGAGCGAGAAGACGAGGTCGAGGAGCAGGATCTGCAGGAGCACCGAGCCGAAGGTGATCGTCTTGCGACCCACACCGCCGTGCTCCTCCTCGGCGCCTTCGAGCTTGTGGTGGATCTCGGTGACGGCCTTGTAGACGAGGAACAGGCCACCCGCGATGAGGATGAGATCCTTCCACGAGAAGCCCATCTCGCCGATGAAGAAGACGTCCTCCTTCAGTGTGATGATCCAGCCCGCGAAGAGCACGAGGATCACCCGCATGACCATCGCGAGCGTCAGGCCGAGGTTGCGGGCCTTCGCCTGCTGCTCCTTCGGCAGCTTGGACGCGAGGATCGAGATGAAGATGACGTTGTCGACACCCAGGACCACCTCGAGCACGAAGAGCGTGAGGAAGACGGCGATCAGGTCGGGGGTGAATTCGAGGGAGAAGTCCACGAGGCCATCGTAGGTGGGGGAAGGATGCCGAACCCGGCGTTGCGCGCGGGTGGTTTCTGTGCGTGCTCACCGAGGTACCTGGGAGTCCGCACCCATTCCGGTCGGGCCATATGCACGTGCGTAGGGTGGGCCTAAGCGATCGGCATCCGCCTGTGGCTCCGCGTCGACCTCGAGGTCGGCATCCGACCCAGAGCAGGTGCAATCATCGCCATCCTCACCACCGTCGCCCCCGAAGGTCGTCCCGGCGCTGTGCGCCAGACGTACGCCGGGGCCGAGACGTTCCCGCCCGTGGCCCGTGCCTACACCGAGGTATCGCAGGTCGTTCGCGAGACCGGTCTCCTGCGCCGTGCCGAGTGGTTCTACGCCCTCGTGGGCGCCGCGCTCGTGCTGGGATTCGGCGGGGCCATCACCGGCTTCATCCTGCTGGGCGACACCTGGTACCAGCTGCTGATCGCCGGAGCGCTCGGCATCCTCTTCACGCAGGTGGCGTTCCTGGCCCACGAGGCCGCACACCGGCAGATCCTCGCGTCGGGTCCGGCGAACGACCGGCTCGGCCGCTTCCTCGCCGCCGGAGTGGTCGGCATCAGCCTGTCGTGGTGGAACAACAAGCACAACCGGCACCACGCCAACCCGAACCGCGTGGGCAAGGACGCCGACATCGAGGTCGACACCATCAGGTTCCTCGAGGAGGACGCCGCGAAGGTGGGCCGCCTGGGGGCCCTGATCACCCGCAAGCAGGGCTGGCTGTTCTTCCCCCTCCTCACGCTCGAGGGTGCGAATCTGCACGCGCTCGGTCTCAAGCATCTGCTCAGCCGCGGCGAGGTCAAGGACCGCTGGATCGAGCTGGGCCTGATCACCCTGCGGTTCGCCGTGCTGCTGACCCCGATCTTCATGTTCCTGCCGCTGGGCATGGCGTTCGCCTTCCTCGGCGTGCAGCTCGCCGTCTTCGGCGTGTACATGGGCGCATCGTTCGCGCCGAACCACAAGGGCATGCCGATCATCGCCCCCGACGCCAAGCTGGACTTCTTCTCGAAGCAGGTGCGCACCTCGCGCAACATCCGCGGCGGCTGGTGGGCGACGGCGCTCATGGGCGGCCTGAACTACCAGGTCGAGCACCACCTCTTCCCGAGCATGGCCCGGCCGTACCTCTCCAAGGCGCGCGAGATCGTGATCGAGCAGTGCCGGACGCGCGGCGTGCCGTACACCGAGACCAGCCTGATCCAGTCGTACGGCATCGTCATCGACTACCTGAACCGCGTCGGCCTCGCCGCGCGCGACCCGTTCGACTGCCCGATGGTGAACCGGTTCCGAGCGGCCTGACACCCCCGCTCACCTGTCACGTTCTGCCGTTCGACCCGGCAGATCGTGACAGGTGAGCAAAGGGGCTCGAGGGGCCAAGGGCTCGAGGGTCCAAGGGCTCGGGGGCCCAGGGCCCGAGCCCGGAGCCCGGAGGGCTCGGGGAGCCTCGGGGCCTGAGCGCCCAGGGGGTCGAGGTCAGACCGCGGCCAGCACTCCTTCGAGGCGGGCGTAGCTGGCCTCCATGCCCTCGGTCATCCCGGTGCCGAGGACGATGTCGCGCGTCTCCTTGTCGGGATACTCGATGAGCAGTGTGATGAGGGTCGCGCCGTCCTCTTCGTCGAGGTTGAGGTCGTTGAGCGTCGACGGGTAGTCGGTGCCGGTCATGTGCTCGGTGGTGACCGCGCGGCGCGGCGCCTCCGAGAGCACCGTCTCGCCGTCGAACCCGAAGGGCTCGCCCTCGGTGCCTTCGGTGGGCGCCCACTGGTAGCGGTACTTCCCGCCGACGGCGGGATCGACCTCGCACACGGTCATCCGCCAGCCGTCGGGACCGAGCATCCACTTCTCGAGCAGCTGCGGCTCCTGGTGAGCTCGCCACACCAGGTCCATGGGTCCCTCGATGAGGCGTGTGATGCGCACGTGCGTGTCGTCGAGGATCTCGGTCTGCGTGCCCTTGCCCGCGGCATAGGCGCGCAGCCCTTCGAGCACACGGTCGAGCTGGTTGATCGCCATGGTGGAGCCTTCGACGGCGCCGAAGTCGACGACCTGCTGCAGCGCGTCGGCCGATGCGAAGTGCGAGACGTTGACCATGCGGGAGCCGGTCGCCGTCGGCTCGAAGGTGAAGACGACCCGCATGACGGGCATGCCTTCGAGCGGTGCGCCGTCTTCGTTGGCGAAGTTGTCGAGCACAGTGAAGCCGCGCGGCGCGTCGATCTCGAGGAACTCCCACGACCCGTACGACTTCTCGCCCTGCGGGCTGGTCATGTAGTAGACCGCGCGCCCTCCGACCGAGAAGTCGAACGTCGGGAAGCGCGCCGGCCAGCCCGGAGGGCCCCAGAAGCGCTCCAGCTGCTGCGGCTCGGTGAAGGCGGCCCACAGCCGCTCCACGGGCGCGTCGAAGTCGGCCGTGAGCGTCATGGTGAGCGCTTCGGGATCGGTGGTGACATCGGTGACGGGCATCTCATGCTCCTTGGGTGGGATCGGTGGTGTCGGTGCCGGGACGGCCGGGATGGCCGGTGTTCCCCGGTGCGGGCTCGGCGAGCAGCGCATCGAGCCGGTCGATGCGCGAGCGCCAGAGCTCCTCGTAACGCGCGAGGAGTGCGCGGGCGCGGGCGATCATGACCGGGTCCGCCCGGACGAGACGCTCGCGCCCTTCGGCGCGCTTGATGATGAGACCGGCCGCCTCGAGCACCGCGACGTGCTTCTGCACTGCCGCGAACGACATGTCGTACTCGCCCGCGAGCGCCGAGACCGAGTACTCGCCCTCGATCGCTCGCCGGAGGATGTCGCGCCGCGTCGCTGCGGCGAGCGCGTGGAACACGCGGTCGATCTGTTCATCGCTGAGTCCTGAATCTACAACCATTTGGTTGTACGTTACGCCGGGTCGCGGCATCCGTCAACCCTCTCCTGCTCCCGCCGACGCACAGGGCGAGCGGATGCCGCGGCCGAACTAGACTGGTCGGGTCCGGCATCCCCGATTCCTGGAGCTCAGCCGCGTGACCACCCCCTCTCCGACGCCCGCAGCCGCACGCCCGGCTGCCGACACCGTCGAAAACGCCGCCGCCACGCCGGAGAAGGAGCAGCCGTACGCGGCGCTCGGACTCAAGCCCGACGAGTACGACAGGATCCGTGAGATCCTCGGCCGCCGCCCCACCTCGGGCGAGCTGGCGATGTACTCCGTCATGTGGTCGGAGCACTGCTCGTACAAGTCGTCGAAGATCTACCTCCGCAAGTTCGGCGAGAAGGTCTCCGACGAGATGAAGACCCGCCTGATGGTGGGCATGGGCCAGAACGCCGGCGTGGTCGACATCGGCGAGGGCTGGGCCGTCACCTTCAAGGTCGAGTCGCACAACCACCCCAGCTACATCGAGCCGTTCCAGGGCGCCGCGACCGGGGTCGGCGGCATCGTCCGCGACATCATCTCGATGGGGGCGCGTCCGGTCGCCGTCATGGACCAGCTGCGCTTCGGCGCCATCGACAACCCCGACACCGCGCGCGTGGTGCACGGTGTCGTGAGCGGCATCTCGTTCTACGGCAACTGCCTCGGTCTGCCGAACATCGGCGGCGAGACCGTCTTCGACGCCGTCTACCAGGGCAACCCGCTGGTCAACGCCCTCGCGGTCGGCGTGCTGCGCCACGAAGACCTCAAGCTCGCCAACGCCACCGGCGCCGGCAACAAGGTCGTGCTGTTCGGCGCCCGCACCGGCGGCGACGGCATCGGCGGAGCATCCATCCTCGCCTCCGACACCTTCGCCGACGGCGGCCCGACCAAGCGCCCCGCCGTGCAGGTCGGCGACCCGTTCGCCGAGAAGGTGCTCATCGAGTGCTGCCTCGAGCTCTACCGCGACGAGCTCGTCGAGGCCATCCAGGACCTCGGCGCCGCCGGCATCTCGTGCGCGACGTCGGAGCTCGCCGCGAACGGCGGCTCGGGCATGCGCGTCGACCTCGAGAACGTCCTGCTGCGCGACCCCACGCTCACGCCCGAAGAGATCCTCATGAGCGAGAGCCAGGAGCGCATGATGGCGATCGTGGCTCCCGAGAAGCTCGACGCGTTCCTCGCGGTCGTGGAGAAGTGGGATGTCGAGACCAGCGTGCTCGGCGAGGTGACCGGCGACGGACGACTGCAGATCTTCTGGCACGGCGAGGAGATCGTTAACGTCGACCCCTCGACCGTCGCGGTCGACGGCCCGGTGTACGAGCGCCCCGTCGCCTACCCGACGTGGATCGACGCGCTGCGCGACGACTCGGCCTCCGCCCTCACCCGCGACGTCGACCCCGACACGCTGCGCCGCCAGTTCGTCCAGCTCGTCGCGAGCCCCAACCTCGCCGACACGTCGTGGATCACGAACCAGTACGACTACTACGTCATGGGCAACACGGCGCTGTCGTTCCCCGACGACGCGGGCATGATCCGCGTCGACGAGCACTCGGGCCTCGGCTTCGCGATCGCCACCGACTGCAACGGCCGCTACTGCCAGCTCGACCCGTACCAGGGCGCGAAGCTCGCCCTCGCCGAGGCCTATCGCAACGTCGCCGTCACCGGCGCGGTGCCCACCGCCGTCACCGACTGCCTCAACTTCGGCTCGCCCGAGAACCCCGAGGTGATGTGGCAGTTCTCGCAGACCGTCGACGGGCTGTCCGACGCCTGCCTCGAACTCGGCGTGCCCGTCACCGGCGGCAACGTCTCGTTCTACAACCAGACCGGCGACCAGCCGATCTTCCCGACGCCCGTGGTCGGCGTGCTCGGCATCATCGACGACGTCGCCCGCCGCATCCCGTCGGGCTGGCAGGACGCCGGCGAGAACATCTACCTCCTCGGCGTGACGGCCACCGAGCTCTCGGGCTCGCAGTGGGCAGGCACCATCCACGGCCACCTCGGCGGACGCCCGCCGGCGGTCGACCTCGCGCAGGAGAAGAAGCTCGCCGAGCTCATCCACGCCGCGTCGCAGCAGTCGCTGGTCTCGAGCGCGCACGACCTGTCGTCGGGCGGACTCGCGCAGGCTCTCGCCGAGGCGGTCATGCGCTTCGGCGTCGGTGCGCGGGTGTGGCTGAACGAGATCCAGGATCGCGATGGAGTGGATGCCGCGACCGCGCTGTTCTCGGAGTCGACGGGTCGCGTCATCGTGTCGGTCCCGCGCGAGGACGACGTGAAGTTCCGCGGATTGTGCGAGGGCCGGGGCTACCCGGTGCTGCGCATCGGCGTGACCGACGTCGCCGCAGACGGCGACGCACCGGCGCTCGAGGTGCAGGGCCTGTTCACGGTGCCGCTCGCCGAGCTGCGCGACGCGTCGACCTCGACGCTGCCCGACGCCTTCGGCCCGATCATCACCGAGCACACCGCCTAAGATCGAAACCATGGCGGCGGACGACGACGAGTACAGCGGTTTCAACGACACGCGGCAGAAGCGGGTCAAGGTCATCGCGTGGGTGACGATCGTCGCCCTCATCCTCGTCGGCGGCGGCGCCACGGTCTTCGCGCTGCTCTTCGGCTGATCTCGATACACGGCGGCGGGCTCCGCGCGTCGTCGCACTCGATCCGGCGGATCGTTCACCGCGACCCCGGCCCGGCGCGCGGCGCCGCGGCTACCATGGCAGGGTGGAGCCTCTCATCCTGCTCGTGCAGGGCTGGTGGTGGGCCGCTCCGGCTGCCGCGGGCGTCGGAGCCGCTTCCTACATGGGCCTGACGACGGGTCGTCGCCGAGCGCGACGACTCGAGCTCGACGCCGCCCGTCACGAGGAGTCGCAGGCCTACCGCGCGCTCGTCGCCGCACGGGCGCAGGTGCGCGTTGCGCAGGCCGACGTGCTCGCCGCCCGCTCGCGCACGACGGGGATGGTGCCCCTCGAGGCGAAGCGCGCGCTGCAGACGGCCCGGAACGCCGAGAAGTCTGCGTCGTACGCGCTGCGCGCGAGCCGCGCCCGCGTGAAGGCCTCGTACAGCCAGTACCGCGCATCGTCGACCGCCGAGCCGCTGCCGATCGAGCGGCTCTACGCGGCGCAGGACGCCGTGAACGCCCGGTGGCTCTCGTACGAGACCGACGTCGACAAGGCGCTGGCGTATCCGCAACTGACCGACTCGCGGCATCCCGCCACCGTCGCCTTCCTCCACGCACAGCGCGAGGCCCAGTGGCTGCGCCCGACCGCCGGACGCCGCATCGCGCCGGAAGAGTATGTGCGGTACCGCGACGCCGTCGCCGCCATGGACGCTGCCCTCACTGAGGCCGAGCGGCAGGCGGGAGTGCCCGGCACGACCCCCGCTCCGCAGGGCGGCGTGGCCGGCGTGCTCGGCTCGGTCGCCGACATGATCGACGCCGCCATCCCCGTCATCGAGGGGCTGCGGTCGGCCGTGGTGCTGCCGCGCAAGTTCTCGGCGAAGCCGCCCGACTCGGCGCCGCACTGACGACGGCCTGCCCGCCCAGGCTGGGCGCCTGCCCAGAGCGTGCGACGAGGTCAGGCATGCCCGTTACCATGACAGGGTGGAGCCGTTCTTCGACTTCCTGGGTCAATACTGGTGGCTCATCTTCCCGCTCTTCGGCGTGATGAGCGCCGTCGGTGGCGCCTGGGAACGGGGCGCGCGCCGGCGGCACAAGCGCCGGCTCGAGGTGCTGCACGCCAAGGCCGAGCTGAAGGCGGCTGCGCGCGGCCAGGCGGTGGCCGCGGCATCCCTCCCGCCCGTCACCTCGCCCACCGCGACCACGGTCGGCGGTCCGCAGGCCTCGCGCGAGACGCAGGCCACGCAGCTCGAGCGGCTCTTCGCGACGCACGACGCGGTCACCCACCGCTGGCTCGAGTACGAGCTCGACGTCGCGAAGATCATCGCGTTCCCGGCGATGAGCGACGGACGCCAGCCGCTCACCGCCGCGTTCCTGCGCGCGAAGCGCATCGCCGACGGACTGCGGCCCGCGTCGCCCAAGGCGCGGCTGACGAAGGAGCAGCTCGCCGAGTACCGCAACGCCGTCGCCGACTTCGAGGTGGCGTTCGACGTCGCCGAGCGCGATGCGCGCCGACTCAAGGACTCCAGCTTCACCGAAGTCGAGCGCAAGCGCCTCGACACCGCCAAGCAGCTGCTGACCGTCGCCATCGACCAGGCCGCGACACCCGCCGAGCGGCAACTCGCCTACCGCCGCGTGCGGCAGGAGCTCGACGGCCTCATCTCGCTCTCCGACGGTGCGATCGAGGTGCTCGAGTCGAAGGTCTCGCTCGAGCTCCCCTCTCCCGCCCAGGCTGAGAAGGGGACGGATGCCGCGCCCGCGCGTCCCTCGACGACCCCGCCTCCGGCGGCCGCAACGCCGTCATCCGGCCCCCAGGCCGACGCGGCCCCGCAGCCGCAGCCGCAGCCGGCGCCGTGGCCGATCCCAGCCCGCTCGGCCGGCGATCCCGCGCCGCCGGGCCGCGTGATCCACCCGAAGTCCCATCCGTGACAGGACGGGCGCGACGGAGCCAGGCTCCGCCGCGCCCGCGCGCGGTGTCTCGGGGTGTCAGGACGTGAGGCCGTCCACCCATTCCTGGTTGTCCGCGATCCACGTCTCGACGACGGGCGCGTAGTCGCCGCTCGACTCGCCGTTGAACAGCGCGTCCTCGAGCGAGTACAGCAGCTCGCTGGGCATCTGGAAGTCCGCGATCCAGTCGTTGACCTCCGGGAACTCGTCGGCGAACGTCGCCGACGACACCGAGTGGATGCTCTCGGCGTCGCCGAGCAGACCCTGCGGGTCTTCGAGGTCCTTCAGCGGGAAGGCGTTGTACGCCCAGTGCGGCCGCCACAGCGTGACGACGATGTTCTCCCCGCCGTCCGTCGCCGACTTCAGCTCCGAGAGCATCGCGGGCGTGGACGATTCCACGAGCGTCATGTCCTCGAGGCCGTAGCCGGGCACGACCTCGTCACCGGTGATGCGCATGAGGCCGGATCCCGGCTCGATCCCGACGATCTGGCCGCCGAACTCGTCGGCGTTGGCGGCGAGCTCCTCGAGCGAGTCGATCGGGGCGTCCTCGTTGACGGCGATCGTCAGCGAGGCCTCGTCGTTCCATGCCCCGAGGTCGACGAGGTCGTCGCCGTACTGCTCGAGGTAGTCGGCGTGCGTCGTGGGCAGCCACGTGTCGAGCACGAGGTCGAAGTCGCCCTTGGCCAGACCAGCGTAGATCGGAGCGACGTCGGCATAGGTCAGGTTGACGTCGTATCCCTGCGCCTCGAGGACGCTCTCCCACAGGTGCGACGCGGCGATGCCCTCATCCCAGCCGTTGAAGACCGCGATCTCGATCGGCCGGTCGGCCGGGCCGTCGCCGGTCTCCTCGGCGCCGCCCGCGCAGCCGGTGAGTGCGATGGCCGCCGCGCCGACGAGCGCGACCCCTGCGAGTGCATGCTTTCTCTTGGTCATCATCGTGACTTCCTCTCCATCCGCGCTGCTGTCGCACGGATCGGTCTTGGTCAGGCGCGCGAAGGTCGCGCACCTCCGGCGGGCGATGCTCCCGCCTGGTCTGTGATGAGCGGATGCCTCGGCTCGAGGCATCCGCTCGCCTCATGCCGCAGCGGCCGCGGTCTCCGCCGACGCGGACGCGGCGCGCCTGGACGCGCGCGTCCCTCGCCCCGTGCGCCTGCTCTGCACCGCGAGCGCCGATGTCGTGCGGTCGAGGATCATGGCGATGATCACGACGGCGATGCCCGCCTCGAACCCGAGCCCCACATCGATGCGTCCGATCGCACGGACGATCTCGCCGCCCAGTCCGCCGGCGCCGACCATGCCGGCGATGACGACCATCGACAGGCTGAGCATGATCACCTGGTTGACACCCGCCATGATGCTCGGCAGCGCGAGTGGAAGCTGGATCTGGCGCAGGATGCGCCCGGGTGTCGCACCGAAGGCGTGACCCGCCTCGACCACCTCCCGGTCGACGCCGCGGATGCCGAGCTCGGTCAGGCGCACCCCGGGCGCCAGCGCGAACAGGATGGTCGCGATCATCCCAGGCACCGCGCCCACGCCGAAGAAGATGATCGCAGGGATCAGATAGACGAACGCCGGCATCGTCTGAAGGAAGTCCAACGCAGGACGCACGACGCGCGAGACGTGGTCGTTGCGCGCCGCCCAGATGCCGACCGGGATGCCGATCGCGATGGCGATCGCCGAAGCCACGAGCACGAGGGCGAGCGTGTCCATCGCCGCATCCCACTGGTCGACGGCCACGATCAGGACGAGTCCGAGGGCGGTGCCGACGGCCAGCTTGACGCCTTTGACCCACAGGGCGATCGCCGCGAGGACGAGGATCACCACCCAGAACGGCGGCGTGCGCAGCACCCAGTCGAGCCCGTCGTATACGACGGCGAGCGCGAGAGCGATCGCATCGAAGAGCCACCCGAGCGAGTCGCCGAGGAAGTCGACGAACGCCTCGACGGCGTCGCCCAGCGGAAGTCGCAGACCCTCCATCACGCACCTCCTTCCGTCGTGGGCTGTCCCACGGACTCGCCCACCGCCACGAGCGTGCTCATGAGCTCTGCCTGCGGCACCGATGACGGCGCCTCGATGATCGGGATCTCGGTCGTCTGAGGGTCGACGTTGCCCAGCGCGGCGAGCAGGGTGACGCGCGGGATCGTTCCGACGAGGCGACGCTGGTCATCGACCACGGCGATGGGGATCGGGCTCTCGACGGCGCGCTCCACCACCTCGGTGAGCGGGTCGTTCGGCGACACGACGGGCTGCGCGTTCGAGATGAGGGAGCGCAGGTCGGTGCTGCCGGCCTTCACGGCGCGGACGACTGCGCGGTCGCTCACCGATCCGAGGTAGCGACGGCCCTCGAGGACGGCGACGGACCCGACCTGGAGGTCGCGCATGACGCGCAGGGCTCCCCGCACACCCGCGCTGAGCGGTGTCGCCGCCGCCGGCGGAGCCATGACCGAGCCCGCCGTAAGCACACGGGCGCGATCGACGTCCTGGACGAACTGTGCGACGTAGTCGTTCGCGGGATCGGTCAGGATGTCCTCCGGCGTACCGGTCTGGACGATGCGTCCGTCGCGCATGACCGCGATGCGGTCGCCCAGGTACATCGCCTCGTTCAGATCGTGGGTGATGAACACGATCGTGCGGCCGAGCTCGCGCTGCAGCTCGACGAGCTGCTCCTGCATCTCGCGGCGGATCAGCGGGTCGAGCGCCGAGAACGCCTCATCCATGAGCAGGATGTCGGTTCCCGCGGTCAGCGCGCGGGCGAGACCGACGCGCTGTCGCATGCCGCCCGAGAGCTCGTCGGGCATCGCCTCAGCGCGGTCGTCGAGTCCCACCTTCGCGAGGATCTCGAGCGCCCGTTCGCGACGTTCGGCGCGGGGAACGCCCTGGATCTCGAGCGCATACGCGGCGTTGTCGATCACGGTGCGGTGCGGGAGCAGCGCGAAGTGCTGGAACACCATCGACACCGACTGACGGCGCACGCCGCGCAGTCGCTGCGGGGACGCGGCGGTGATGCTCTGCCCGTGGACGAGCACCTCTCCGGCGGTCGGCGGCAGAAGACCGTTGAGCATGCGGATGATCGTGGACTTGCCCGATCCGGAGAGCCCCATGATCACGAAGATCTCCCCCGGCTGGACGGTGAAGCCGGCGTCGATGACCGCGGCCGTGCCGGAGTCGGCCACGTCGGCGCGACTCTGACCGGCGCGCAGGCGCTCGACGATGCTGTGGGGATTTCGTCCGAAGACCTTGAACAGGTTCTTCGCCTCGATGGCAGGCGGAAGGGTCACACTGCACCTCGGCAGCCCCGGTGCAGGGAGCTGCATCGGTTACGCCCGGGTGGCGGCCACGGGGCTCGCCGCACGAGGGGTGAGCCGACTCGGCAGCGGATGTCGGATCCGCGCAAAGGCCGCCGACCGTACGTGCGCGGCGTGCCCCCCAGG
Organism: Microbacterium sp. NPDC056003; assembly: GCF_042274785.1. NCBI lineage: Bacteria > Bacillati > Actinomycetota > Actinomycetes > Micrococcales > Microbacteriaceae > Microbacterium > Microbacterium sp. NPDC056003. Next base: position 1,204,265 of record NZ_JBHJXQ010000001.1, read on the forward strand.
GCTCTGCCGCGACCGCGGACTGGTCGGGAGTGGCCCGCAGTGGGCCGGATCCAACGTGTCATCCTTCTCGGACCAGGGCAAATTCGACAGGTGCCGCCCTGCTCGCTACCCGCGCACGCGTGATATCACCCGGTGCGGGCCGCCGGGCCGCGCTGCCCGCTCTTGCGCAGCATCCGGTTCTATGGTTACTTAGTCAGGTAAGTAACCGACAAAGCGGGGTCTATGTGATCGAAGAAGGCCGGGCGCTGTTCCTCCAGATCGCCGAGAGCGTGGAGGACTCCATCGTCGACGGCAGCCTGCCCGAAGAGGGCCGTGCTCCGTCGACGAACGAGCTCGCCGGCTTCTACCGCATCAACCCCGCCACTGCCGCGAAGGGAATCGCCATGCTCGTCGACAAGGGCGTGATCTACAAGCGGCGCGGGATCGGCATGTTCGTCGCGCCGGGCGCCCGCGAGCGCCTGCTCGCAGAGCGACGCGCCGCCTTCGCCGACCGCTACGTCGAGCCGCTGCTCGCCGAGGCACGCACGCTCGGACTCGGTGCCGAGGACCTCACCGACCTGATCCGCGACCGCGCGAGCGCGGCGGCTGCCGCTATCGCTACCGAAGGAGACGCACGATGACGCACGTGATCGAGGTGAAGGGGCTCACCAAGCGCTACCGCGAGACGCTCGCCGTCGACGACGTGACCTTCACGATCGAGAAGGACACGATCTATGGCCTGCTGGGGCGCAACGGCGCCGGCAAGACCACGGTCATGTCCATCCTCACCGCGCAGAACTTCCCCACGCACGGCGAGGTCCGCGTGTTCGGCGAGAATCCGTACGAGAACGCGAAGGTGCTCGGGCGCATGTGCTTCGTGCGCGAGAGCCAGAAGTACCCGGACGACGCCAAGCCCGCGCACGCGTTCAAGACGGCACGGCTGTTCTTCCCGAACTGGAGCCAGGAGCTGGCCGACCGCCTCATCGACGACTTCCAGCTGCCGATGAACCGGCGCATCAAGAAGCTGTCGCGTGGGCAGCTCTCGGCCGTGGGCGTCATCATCGGGCTCGCGTCGCGCGCCGAGGTCACGTTCTTCGACGAGCCCTACCTCGGCCTCGACGCCGTCGCCCGGCAGATCTTCTACGATCGGCTGCTCGCCGACTATGCCGCGCACCCGCGCACGATCATCCTGTCCAGCCACCTGATCGACGAGGTCTCCAACCTCATCGAGCGCGTGATCGTGATCGATCGCGGCCGCATCATCATGGATGAGGACACGGATGCCGTGCGCGACCGCGCCGCGAACATCGTAGGCCCCTCGGCCGCGGTCGAGCGATTCATCGCCGGCCGTGAGGTGATCCATCGCGAGAGCCTGGGCCACGTCTCTTCGGTCACGGTGCTCGGCACCCTCACCGACGCCGACCGCGTGCGAATCGATGCCGAGGGCCTGGAGGTCGCTCCGGTGTCGCTGCAGCAGCTCATCGTGCGCACCACCCAGCACGCCGCCGGCAGCACGGAACAGACCCCCCTCGACGAAGGAGCACTGCGATGAGCCGCACCGTCAACGTCGTCCGCATGCAGCTGATCAACCGGCAGACCTACATCTGGGTTCCGCTGCTCGTGCTGGGCGGCGCATTCCTGCTCACCCTCGCCATCTACGCCATGCTCGAGAGCGCAGGCGTGACCGGCGAGAAGTACGGCGGCGGCGCCCAGGCACCGCTCTGGTACTTCTGCGTCGTCGGCGTCCAGTCCCTGACCCTCAGCTTCCCGTTCTCACAGGCGATGAGCGTGACGCGGCGCGAGTTCTACATCGGCACACTGCTCACCGCGGCGGCGTCGAGCCTCGTCCTCGCTTCGGTGTACGTCGTCGGCGGCGCCATCGAGAACGCGACCGGCGGCTGGGGACTCAACGGCTACTTCTTCTACCTCCCCTGGGTGTGGGAGGGCGGGCCCGCCGTCGCGCTGGTGTTCTGGTTCACCGCCGCGATGCTGGTCTTCGTCTCGGGCTTCTGGGCGGCCACCATCTACAAGAGGGCCGGCACGATCGCGGTCACGCTGGTGCTCGTCGGGCTCGGCGCGCTGCTGGTGCTGTGGATGTATCTCGTCGGCCGGATGGATGCCTGGACCGAGGTGTTCACCTGGTTCGCGACGCAGGGCGCCCTCGGACTGGCCCTGTGGGGGCTGCTGCTCGGCGCGGTGCTGGCCGGGGTGTCGTACCTGACGCTCCGCCGCGCGGTCCCGTAGCCTCGCGGGTCAGCGGCTGTCGGCCGCCTCGGTGTGGTGGCGGATGACCTCGGCGACGACGAAGTTGAACCACTTCTCGGCGAACGCGGGGTCGAGGTCGGCCTCTTCGGCCAGGCGGCGGAGGCGGGCGACCTGCTGCTCCTCGCGCGCGGGGTCGGACGCCGGCATCCCGTGCTCGGCCTTCAGGTGACCGACCTGCTTCGTCGCCTTGAAGCGCTCGGCGAGAAGGTAGACGAGCGAGGCGTCGATGTTGTCGATGCTGCTGCGCAGCCGGTGCAGCGTGGTCGTCGGGTCCTCGGTCATGGGTCCTCCTCCGCAACGACGATACCCGAGCGGTTCGGCCGGCTTCCGGCGTGTGTCGCCCGCACGGGGTGATTTGCGGAGCGGCCCGTCGTTCGACCCCACCCCCGCCCCTAGAGTGTGACGCATGACCGACGACGCCTCCTCCTCGCTGGGCGCGAGCGACGCCGAGACCCTCGCTCCGCTGGCCGCCGACCCGGGTTCGGGCACGAACGCGGCGCACGCGCAGGGCGATGCGGTGCCCGACGGCGTCGCGGAGCTCTCGGGCGAGGCCCCCGAGTCGAAGACCTTCTGGGCGAACCTCAATCACCCGTTCAGCCTCGGCCTGCTGCTGACGCTCGGCGGGCTGGTCGCCATTCTTCTCGGCCTGGCCTTCTGGAACCTCTCGACGATCATCATCTACGTCGTGTTCGCGCTCTTCGTCGCGCTGGGCCTCGACCCCGTCGTGCGGTGGTTCGAGCGGCACAAGGTCGGCCGCGCGTGGGCGATCATCATCGTCTACACGGTCTTCGCCGTCATCTTCGCCGGAGTCCTGCTGCTCGTCGTGCCCACGCTGGTGAAGCAGATCACTTCGTTCATCACCGACCTGCCCGACCTCGTGACGCAGTTCCAGGCGTCGGACTTCTACGGCTGGCTCACGAGCACGTTCGGCAGCCAGGTCGGCGACATGGTGACCCAGCTGAAGTCGTTCCTCGCGAACCCGGCGAACCTCGCGACGATCGGCGGCGGCGTGCTCAACTTCGCCCTCAGCGTCGGCACGACGATCTCCGGCCTCATCATCGTGCTCGTGCTGAGCCTGTACTTCCTGGCCGGGCTCCCCGCCATGAAGGTGGCGTTCATGCAGTTCGCGCCCGCCCGGAACCGCCCGAAGGCGACGGCGATGACGAACCAGATCACCGACTCGATCGGCGCCTATCTGATGGGCATGGTCGTCCTGGCGTTCTGCAACTCGCTCGTGGCCTTCTTCCTCCACCTGTTCCTCGGCCTGCCCTTCCCCGCGCTCATGGGCGTGCTCGCGTTCCTCATCACCCTCATCCCGCTCATCGGTTCGGTGCTCTACTGGATCACCGCCACGATCATCGCCCTGTTCACCGGGTGGCTTCCCGCGCTGATCTTCGCGATCGTCTACCTGATCTACATGCAGCTCGAGGCCTACGTGCTGACGCCGCGCGTCATGAACAAGGCGATCTCGGTGCCGGGTGCGCTCGTCGTCATCGGAGCGATGGTCGGCGGCACGCTACTCGGCCTGCTCGGAGCGCTCGTCGCGATCCCGGTCACCGCGTCGATCCTGCTGATCATCAAGCAGGTGTTCATCCCGCGGCAGGACGCGAAGCGCTAGGCCACGCGCAGGCGCGGAGCGTCAGGACGCCGGCAGAAGGCAGGTCGGAGACGGCGCCGGGGTGCGGTGGCGCACCCGACCCGGCACGCCCGTGCGCAGGTCGAGCGTGAGCGACGCCACCTCGTCGGAGCGCTGCCCCGCGACCAGCAGCGTGTCGCGCACGACGACGTGGTGGCGCGGCCAGTCCACTCCCGCGTCCACGAGCGCGACGGGGCTGAGCGTCTCACCGGCGCCGCGCACGCGCACGGTCGCGAGGGTGTTGCTGCCGCGCACGCCCGCGTAGAGGAACTCGCCGTCACGCGATGCCGCAAGCTCGGCCGCCGAGTCGCCCGGCAGCACGCCTCCGGCGCCGAGCGCGGTGCCGCCCACGACCCGCCACGTGCCGTCGGCCGACGCGGCGAGCGCGAACACCTCGCACGAGAACTCCGTCACCACGTACAGATGGCCGCTCGGGTGCACGACGACGTGCCGGGGGCCGCTCCCCTTCGGCAGGGCGACCTGCTGGCCGGGTCGCAGTCCCGCCGGGCCGGCCCGCCAGAACCGCACGAGGTCGTGCCCCAGATCGGTCGTCACGATGAGCCCGCCGGGCAGGAACGTGGCCTGGTGGGCACGGGATGGGCGAGCGGATGCCGCGGCTTCCGCGTCTCCGTCGGCGGCGGCTGCGTCGTGGTCGGGCACGAGGTGCGCGTACTCCGGCCCTGCCGCGTCGCGCAGGGCGCGCGCGGCAGCGGCCAGGTCGAGGTCGGCCGAGCCGGCGCCCGCCGCATCGCCGTCGGGACCATGCGGATCGACGGCCGCCGCAGCGATCACCGGCGACGAGGGCCGGCCTGCGGCATCCAGCGACATGCGCACGACGCGACCGTCACCCCAGCACGACGCGATCAGCGACCCGCCGTCCGGCGCCACCGCGACGTGGCAGGTCGCCTCACCCGCGGGGACTGCTTCGCCGAGCGGGACGAAGGATGCCTCGCCCGTGCGCCGGAATGCCTGCACGGCGCCCCGCGCCTCGAGGGCCGCGTAGACCACGTCGCGCATGGGATGCGCGGCGACCCACGAGGGGGAGTCGGCGCGCGCGACCTCCCCCGCGAAGCTCAGGGGACCGCCCGCCGATCCGTCGTCCGGGGCGCCGGCGTGCAGCATCCCGATGCCGCTCGCGACGCCGTCCATGTCGGCGGTGTACCCGCCCAGCCAGAATCTCATGCAGCACTCCTACGGTCCGAGAACAGGTGTTCCGGCGAGAACAGGACGTTCTCGCCGTCCATGGTCCTGCCTCCGCCAGAACACCTGTTCCGAGCGAAGCGACAGGTGCGTCCGAGCAAAGCGACAGGTGCGTCCGAGCAAAGCGACAGGTGCGTCCGAGCAAAGCGACAGGTGCGCGGAAGGTCGTCGGGCAGCCCGGGTCAGTCGATGAGGTCGTGGCGCACGATCACCGCGTCACGGGCAGCGCCGACGCCGATCACCGAGATGCGCGTGCCGCTCATCGCCTCGAGGGCGAGGACGTACTCCTGTGCCTCGCGCGGGAGGTCCTCGAACGTGCGCGCGGTCGAGATGTCCTGCTTCCAGCCGGGGAAGTACTCGAGGATCGGCTTGGCGTGGTGGAAGTCCGACTGGTTGACCGGCACTTCGTCGAACTGCTCGCCCTCGACCTCGTACGCGACGCAGACCGGGATCTGGTCGAGCCCGGTGAGGATGTCGAGCTTCGTGAGCACGAGGTCGGTGATGCCGTTGATGCGCGTCGCGTAGCGGGTGATGGGCGCGTCGTACCAGCCGACGCGGCGCGGGCGACCGGTGGTCGTGCCGAACTCGAACCCGCGCGAGCGCAGGAAGTCGCCGTTCTCGTCGAAGAGCTCGGTCGGGAACGGACCGGCACCCACACGGGTCGTGTAGGCCTTGACGATGCCGACGATCCGGTCGAGGCGGTTGGGGCCGACGCCCGAGCCGGTCGCGGCGCCGCCGGCGGTCGCCGACGAGGACGTGACGAACGGGTACGTGCCGTGGTCGACGTCGAGCATCGTGGCCTGGCCGCCCTCGAACACGACGACGTCGCCCGCGTCGAGCGCCTCGTTGAGGAGCAGGCCGGTGTCGGCGACCATCGGGCGAAGGCGGTCGGCGTACGAGAGGAGGTCTTCGACGATCTCATCGGCGGTGATGGCGCGACGGTTGAAGATCTTCACCAGCAGGTGGTTCTTCTGGTCGAGCGCGCCGTCGACCTTCTGGCGCAGGATGTTCTCGTCGAAGAGATCCTGCACGCGGATGCCGACGCGGTTGATCTTGTCGGCGTACGCGGGGCCGATGCCGCGACCGGTCGTGCCGATCTGTCGCTTGCCGAGGAACCGCTCGGTGACCTTGTCGAGCGTGCGGTGGTACTGCGTGATGATGTGGGCGTTGGCGCTCACCCGCAGGCGAGAGGTGTCGACGCCGCGCGCGTGCAGGGCCTCGAGCTCGGCGAACAGCACCTCGAGGTCGATCACCACGCCGTTGCCGATCACCGCGTTCACGCCGGGCGACAGGATGCCGCTGGGGAGGAGGTGCAGAGCGTACTTCTCGTCGCCGATGACGACCGTGTGGCCCGCGTTGTTGCCGCCGTTGAACTTGACGACCCAGTCGGTGCGGTCGCCCAGGAGATCGGTGGCCTTGCCCTTGCCCTCGTCTCCCCACTGGACTCCGACGATCACGATGCCTGGCATGGGCTACTCCCCCGTTATCGGACGGTTACACCCCATCCTATCGGGGCGGCGCCGCCGGCCCGCCGCTAAGGTGGCGCCATGCGATCGAAGGCGTGGGCGCAGACCTGGTCCGTCATGCGGCTCGCGATGGCCGCCCTGATCATCGCCGCCGTCGTCGCGCAGCTGGCGAAGTCGCTGTCGACGGCGGCCGAGCTGGGTCGTGACGTCGGCACGACCCTGGCGAACTTCTTCAGCTTCTTCACGATCCTCTCGAACAGCCTCGCGGCGGCGGTGCTGATCTGGGCCGCGCTGTGGTTCTTCACCCGGGGCCGTCATTCGAACGCCGAGCCGCCCGCGCTGGCGCTGGCGCTGGCGTGCGTGACGACCTACATGATCATCACGGGCGTGGTCTACAACCTGCTGCTGCGCCAGATCGTGCTCGACCAGGGCAGCGCGCCGATCCCGTGGTCGAACGAGGTGCTCCACCTCATCGGCCCGCTGTTCCTGCTCGCCGATCTGTTCGTGGGACCGCTCCGCCGCGCGCTGCCGTGGCGCGCGGTGTGGGCGATCATCGCCTTCCCGATCCTCTGGGTCCTCTACACGATGATGCGCGGACCGCTCGTGACGAACCCTGTGACCGGCGACCCGTACTGGTACCCCTATCCGTTCCTGAACCCGAACGGCGCCGGCGGATGGCCGACGGTGGTGTTCTGGATCGCCGTCATCTCGGTCGCCTTCCTCGTCTTCGCCTCGCTCATCGTGTGGTGGGGCCGGCGCGTCGGCGCGGAGCGCGAACTCGATCACCTCACCGGCGACCACGTCGAAGAGGAGTGGATCGAGGCGCGACAGGCCGAAGTCGAGGGCCACTGACAACGAGAGAGTGGATGCTGCGCCGGCCCCTGCTACGCGACGGGAGCCGCTCCGGTGTCGGCCTCGCGATGTGCTCCGTCGGCCGCGCGGTGTGCCCCGTCGGCCGCGTTCGCGGGCGGGGCGACGTCGTCGGACACTTCCACGTCGGGACCCTCGTAGGCCTCGGCGTCGGTGGCCGGCTCAGCGGCGGCGGCCGGCTCGGCCCCGGGCTCCGCGTCGGCCGCCCCGTCGGACCCGGCCGCGTCCGGCTCACCCGCACCGACGCCGTCGTCGTGCCGCGGAACCTCGTCGATCACGTCGTCGCCGGCCGCGGCATCCGTCCCCTCATCCGTCGGATGATCGGCGGCGAACTCCGCCTCACGGTCGCGACGGCGCACCAGATCGGGCACATGCCACTCGCCGGCGGCGAACGCCGGCTGGGGGCGGTAGAGGCGGATGAGGTAGTTCCAGCCTTCGGGAAGCGGGATGCTGTTGGGCTCGGTCGCCGCCCCCGGCGGCGTGAAGTGCACGGTCACGACGCCGTCCTCGTCACGGTGTCCCGTGACGCTGTTGACGGTGTAGCGCCCCTCATCGTTCGGCTGGAAGTAGCCCTCGGCGTTGTAGACCGAGACCGACCAGAACGCGTCGACCGGCACGTCGTGCATCGACAGGTCGTAGAAGCCGACCGGAAGCTGAGGGTCCACGCCGACGTACGACGCCTCCGACACCGGCAGGCCGCCCCATCCGGCGGCGGTTCCGATCAGGTGCCGCACCGGGTCGACCTCGTCGCGCGAGCCGAACGTGCGCTCGAACGAGCGGAGTCCTGCGGCGAGCGCGAGGAGCGCGCTGCGCGTGGCGTCGAGCGACGCGGGGTCGTACTCGTCGCCGACGAAGGCGACCTCCGATGCAGCCTCGAGCCGCAGGGCGTCCTGAACCTCGGCCACGCGCGCCAGGTCATCGGGGTCGTCGGGATCCACCAGCGTGCGGGCGGCGACGAGCACATAGTCCGCGCCCGGCGCCCGTTCGGCGAGGTCGTAGGCACCGGCGTCGTGGAGGACCGCGCGCACGTAGTGGTCGCGGTCGACGATCATCACCGAGAGGTACCGCTCGCCGGCGTCGGGGACGACGAGCGTGGCCCCTTCGGACAGGTCGACGATCGCGAAGCTGTAGAGGGTGTCGCGGTTCAGCCGGATGACCGTCTGCGCGTCGATCGACGCGGGCTCGCGGTTGTGCCGGAAGGTGTTCACGCCGCCGGCATCGCGCTGGATGTCCGCGAACATGCGGTCGGTTTCCGCACGCGCGAAATTGTCGGCGTTCACGTGAATGCTCATACTCCAACCTTGGCCCTTTGTGGGCTCTCGCGCCATTCCGCCCCGTCACACCGAAAATGTGCGATCATGCCCGCAACTAGACTGGAGACCATGTCGAAGGTCCTTCAGTCCCTGCCCGTCGGCGAGCGCGTCGGCATCGCCTTCTCCGGGGGTCTGGACACCTCCGTCGCCGTGGCGTGGATGCGCGACAAGGGCGCGATCCCGTGCACCTACACCGGTGACCTCGGCCAGCCCGACGAAGACGACATCGAGTCGATCCCCGACCGTGCCCTCACATACGGCGCCGAGGTGTCGCGCCTCGTCGACTGCAAGCCGGCGCTCGTCGAGGAGGGCTTCGGCGCCCTCGCCTGCGGCGCTTTCCACATCCGCTCCGGCGGGCGCACCTACTTCAACACCACGCCGATCGGCCGCGCGGTGACGGGCACACTGCTCGTGCGCGCCATGAAGGATGACGGCGTCGACATCTGGGGCGACGGCTCGACCTACAAGGGCAACGACATCGAGCGGTTCTACCGCTACGGCCTGCTGGCCAACCCCGCGCTGCGCATCTACAAGCCGTGGCTCGACGCCGACTTCGTCACCGAGCTCGGGGGTCGCAAGGAGATGAGCGAGTGGCTCGTCGAGCACGGCTTCCCGTACCGAGACTCGGTGGAGAAGGCGTACTCGACGGACGCGAACATCTGGGGCGCCACGCACGAGGCGAAGACCCTCGAGCACCTCGACGTGTCACTCGAGACCGTCGAGCCCATCATGGGCGTGCGGTTCTGGGACCCGTCGGTCCAGATCGAGGCCGAAGACGTCACGGTGTCCTTCGAAGCCGGTCGCCCGGTCGCCCTCAACGGCGTGGAGTACGCCGACCCCGTCGAGCTCGTCTTCGAGGCGAACCGCATCGGCGGCCGTCACGGCCTGGGCATGAGCGACCAGATCGAGAACCGCATCATCGAGGCGAAGTCTCGCGGCATCTACGAGGCCCCCGGCATGGCCCTGCTGTTCACGGCGTACGAGCGCCTGGTCAACGGCATCCTGAACGAAGACACGCTCGCGACCTACCACGAGCAGGGCCGTCGCCTCGGCCGCCTCATGTACGAGGGCCGCTGGCTCGAGCCGCAGTCCCTCATGCTGCGCGAGTCGATCCAGAAGTGGGTCGGCTCGACGATCACCGGCTCGGTGACGCTGCGCCTGCGCCGCGGCGAGGACTACACGATCCTCGACACCACCGGCCCCGGCCTGTCGTACCACCCCGAGAAGCTCTCGATGGAGCGTGTGGGCGACGCCGCGTTCGGCCCGACCGACCGCATCGGCCAGCTCACCATGCGCAACCTCGACATCGCGGACTCGCGCAGCCGCCTCGAGCACTACGCCGCCGCCGGCATCATCGGCGGAGCCGCCGGCGACCTCGTGGGCCGCGTGACGGCGGGTGAGGCCGACGAGATCACCGGGCGCGCCGAGTCGCAGGATGCCGCGGCCGACGCCCTCGACGAAGCGATCGAGGCAGCATCCGAGTCGGCGATGTACGACGCCGGCACGGACTGACCCGCGACGACCGCGCGCCGCGCCTCGCGCCCGGGGGAGACGGGGACGCCAAGTTCTCCCCGGAGGATTCGCCGCGTGATCGGGCCCGGGATACGATGCAGGGCGGTGCCGCGCGAACCCGAATGCGCGACACTGAGGTCGCGGTGCGTGACATCGCGTCCTAGCCACGCCCGATCCGAAAGCTCTTCAATGCTGAAGTCCTCCCCTGAGCACGTCGACGCCGAGACGACCGAGGTGCCGCGCCGCCGTTCCGTGGGCCGCACGATCGGCATCACGGTCTACAGCATCGTCGCCGGCATCGTCGTGCTCGCGCTGATCGCAACCGGGTTCGTGGTCTACACGATCCAGCGCTCGTTCCCGCAGCTGGACGGCGCCGTCGCGGTCGCCGGACTCGGCGACGAGGTCACCGTCCAGCGCGATGTGCTCGGCGTTCCGACGATCACGGCGACCACGGCCGACGACCTCTTCTTCGCACAGGGGTACGTCCACGCGCAGGACCGCTTCTGGGAGATGGACTTCCGCCGCCACGTGACCAGCGGCCGCCTGTCGGAGCTGTTCGGCGAGTCGCAGCTGCCGACCGACCGGTTCCTGCGCACGCTCGGCTGGCGGGCGATCGCCGAGCAGGAGGTCGAGGCGCTGGACGAGACCACCCGCGCGTACTACGACGCCTATGCCGACGGCGTGAACGCCTACCTCGCCGATCATCAGGGCGCCGACGCCTCGTTCGAGTACGCGGTGCTCGGATTGCAGAACGACGCGTACGAGATCGAGCCGTGGACGCCGGCCGACTCGGTCGCCTGGCTCAAGGCGATGGCCTGGGACCTCCGCTCCAACCTCGAAGAGGAGACGGAGCGCGCCGTCATGGCGCCCGGGTTCAGCCAGGAGCAGATGCAGCAGCTGTACCCCGCGTATCCCTTCGACCGCAACCCGGTGATCGTGCCGTCCATCTCCTCGATTCCCGCCGTCGGCGCCCTCGCCGACATCGAGCCCGACGCCGAGGCGAAGGCGGCCACCGCGTCGATCGAGTGGTCGGAGGTCGACGGCGTCATCGAGGCCGTGAGCACGCTGGTCGGCGGTGTCGGTGAGGGCATCGGCTCGAACTCGTGGGTCGTCTCGGGTGACCTCACCGAGAGCGGCATGCCGCTCCTCGCCAACGACCCGCACCTCGGCGCCTCGCTCCCGAGCGTGTGGCATCAGGTCGGCCTCAGGTGCAAGGTCGTCTCGGAGGAGTGCGCGTACAACGTCGCCGGGTTCGGCTTCTCGGGCGTGCCGGGCGTGATCATCGGGCACAACGGCCGCATCGCCTGGGGATTCACCAACCTCACCACCGACGTCACCGACCTGTACCTGGAGAAGGTCGAGGGCGACAGCTACTGGCGCGACGGGGCCCTCGTGCCACTCGACGTCCGCACCGAGACCCTCGAAGTGGCCGGTGGCGACGACGTCGAGCTCGAGATCCGCTCGACGGTGCACGGCCCGATCATCTCGGGCCTCACCGACGCCTATACGTCCGTCGCCGACGACCCGTACACGGGCACCGGAGGCACCGTCACGCCCCCGTCCGACGCTCCGTCGGGTGACTACGCGGTGAGCCTGCAGTGGACGGCCCTCACGCCGTCCACCACCCCGTCGGCCATCTTCGCCCTCAACCGCGCTCAGGACTTCACCGAGTTCCGCACCGCTGCGGCGCTCTTCGCCGTGCCCGCACAGAACCTCGTCTACGCCGACGTCGACGGCAACATCGGGTACCAGACGCCGGGCTCGCTGCCGATCCGCGGTGCCGGTGACGGCTCGATGCCGCAGCCCGGCTGGGACTCGGCGTACGACTGGCAGGGCTTCATCCCCTTCGAGGAGCTGCCCGTCTCCTACAACCCCGACGAGGGCTACATCGTCACGGCCAACAACGCGGTGGTCGGCGACGAGTACCCGCACTTCCTCACGCGCGACTGGGACTACGGCTGGCGCGCGGCGCGCATCGCCGACCTGCTGCAGCGCGCCTCGGCGAATGGCCCTCTGACGGCCGAGGACATGCGCAACATCCAGGCCGACAACGGCTTCTTCCTCGGCATGCGTCTGTCGGGCGCCTACAGCGAGCTGCAGACCGGCGATGAGGGGACGGATGCCGCGCTCGACCTGCTGCGCACGTGGGACGCCCAGAACGACGCCTCCTCCGCGGCCGCCGCCTATGCGAACGTCCTGTGGAGCGAGCTCGCCCGCAACCTCTTCGTCGAGGGGCGCGAGAATCCTGTCCCGCTGTCGGACCAGGCCCGCCTGTTCCTCGTCGTCGATGGGCTGCTGCGCGATCCCGCGTCGGAGTGGTGGACGAACGAGTCGCTGGGCGTCGCGAACCAGCAGGAGATGCTGAAGCGCTCGGCCGTCGATGCCTACCAGCGGATCGTCGAGCTGCAGGGTGAGAACCCGTCGAAGTGGAACTGGGGTTCGCTGCATGCGCTTCCCCTGCGCAGCGACACCTTCGGGTCGTCGGGCATCGCGCCGATCGAGTGGCTCTTCAATCGCGGCCCGTTCCCGGTCGGCGGCGGCTCATCAGTCGTCAACGCCACGGGCTGGGTCATGGACGCCGAGGGCTTCGCCACCGTCACGGTGCCGTCGATGCGCATGATCGTCGACCTGGCCGACTTCGACGACTCGAGTTGGAACCAGCTGACCGGCACGAGCGGGCACGCCTTCCACCCGAACTACATCGACCAGACGGCGGCCTGGCAGGAGGCGGAGCTCACGCCGTGGGCGTTCTCGCGCGACGCGATCGCCGAGGCGACGACGAACACCCTGACCCTCACCCCCGCCGGCTGACCCGCCGCGAGAGGAAACGCGCTCAGCCGCCGGCGGCGGGCGGGGTGCGACGCGAGTCGGCCAGCTCGTCGACGATGAGACTCGGCTCGTCGATGGTGCCGTTGCGGTAGGCCTGACGGCCGACCATGTGCGCCGACAGCGGTGCGGTCGCGAGCTGGATGAGCACGATCGGCACGAGGAAGGCGACGACCGGCCACGATCGCAGCGACAGTGCGATCGCGAGGCAGATCAGGATGAGACCGAGCACCTGCGGCTTGGTCGCCGCGTGCAGGCGCGTGAGCACGTCGCGGAACCGCAGCAGACCGATGGCGGCTGTGAGGCACAGGATCGCCCCCGCGAGGATCAGGATCAGCGCGGAGAGGTCCAGCCAGGCATCGATGGTCATCGCTGTGCGTTGTCCCTTCGTGCAACGAACCGGGCGATCGAGATCGACCCGAACACTCCGACGGCGGCGATGATCAGCAGCACGGGGAGCGTGCGGGTGTGGTGGTTGATCGCCATCTCCGCGCCGAGCACGCACATCACCTCGGTCAGGAGCACATCGGATGCCACGGCCCGGTCGAGGATCGATGGTCCGATGATGATGCGCCACACCGTGAGAAGCGCGGCGACGCCGAACACGACGTAGATGGCGAGCAGCAGAACGTTCACGAGGCACCTCCGGTGCGGGACGCGGCATCCGCTCGCACCGCCGCCACCTGCGCGCGCGAACCCACCGCCATGACGATGCGGCGCTCCCACGTCTGCACGCTGGCCCGCTGCCGCTCGACGTCCCGCGCGTTCCGGACTCCGATGACGTGGAGGTACAGGATGCGGCGGTCGCGGTCGGTCTCGACGATGAGCGATCCGGGGATGAGCGAGGCGGTGACCCCCGTGTGCGTCATGATGAGGTCGTCGTCGGTGATCATCGGCACCGCGATGATGGCCGTCCCGGGCTGTTGCCGGAAGTCGAGCACCTGTGCGGCGACGGTCAGCGATCCGCGCACCAGGGCGGCGAGGAACGCGAGCACGAAGATCGCTCCGTACCCGACGTTCACGCGACCCGAGAGCTCGACCGGCGGCAGGCGGAAGATCCGCGTGACGAAGATCGCGGCGATCAGCCCGGTGAGGAACGCGACCCAGGTGAACTGCCCCCACAGCAGCATCCACAGCGCGATGAGCCACAGGAAGAACGGCAGCTGACGCCAGAGCTGGGTCAGCAGCGTCCGCTTGTCGCCCCGGGGGACGGTGTCGACCGGTTCGCTCACGGCAGCACCACCTCCCCGTCGTCGACGCCGGTGCTGACCTCGTGCTGCTCTTCGAGCTGCACGAGCGTGACCGGCTCGAGCAGGGCTGCGCCGATGCGGGTGCATACGTCGTAGAGCGGCCCAGCGAAGATGGTCAGCGCGACGGTCACGGCCACCATGCCCGCCGTCGACGCCGTCATGATCTTCGGGATGACGCGGCGCTCGGTGTCCACTCCGCCGGGCGATGCACCCAGGTACGAGATGCGCGCCTCGGTCTCGGCCGAGTCGTCCTCTTCGCGCCAGAACGAGAGGTTCCATGCGCGCATGAGCGCGTAGAGCGTGAGGAGCGAGGTGACGATGCCGCCCACGATGAGCACCATCATGATGGGCGTCCCCACCTCGGCCGCGGCGTCGAAGAGCGCGAACTTGCCGATGAACCCCGAGAAGGGCGGCAGACCGCCGAGGTTCACCGCGGGGATGAAGTAGAGCACGGCGATGACCGGCGCAGCCTTCATCAGGCCCTTCACCCGCAGGATGGAGGTGCTGCCGGCGCGGCGCTCCACGAGTCCGACGGCGAGGAACAGGGTCGTCTGCACCACGATGTGGTGGACCATGTAGTAGATCGTCGCGCCGATCGCCGCGGGCGTCGCGATCGCGAGCCCGAAGATCATGTAGCCGATGTGGCTCACCAGCGTGAACGACAGGATGCGCTTGAGCTCCGCCTGTGCCACGGCGCCGAGCACGCCCACGATCATCGTCGCGAGTGCCACCCAGAGCAGCAGCTGGTTGACGTCGTTGTCGAGGAAGAGCTCGGTCTCGGTGCGGATGATCGCGTAGACGCCGACCTTGGTCAGCAAGCCGGCGAACACCGCCGTGACGGGGGCGGGCGCGGTCGGGTACGAGTCGGGCAGCCAGAACGACAGCGGGAAGACGGCGGCCTTGATGCTGAAGGCGAGCAGCAGCATGAGGTGCAGGACGAGCTGGGTCTCCTGCGGGAGCTCTCCCATGCGCTCCGAGATCTGCACCATGTTCACGGTGCCGAGGGCGCCGTAGATCATCGCGATCGACGCGAGGAACAGGATCGACGACACGAGCGACACGACGATGTAGACCACGCCGGTGCGGATGCGCGACTCGGTCGATCCCAGGGTGATCAGCACGTACGAGGCGACGAGCAGGATCTCGAAGCCGACGTAGAGATTGAAGAGGTCGCCGGCGATGAAGGCGTTGAAGATGCCCGCAGCCAGGATCAGGTACGACGGGTGGAAGATCGAGACCGGCGTCTCATCGTCGCCGTCGGCGGCGCCCTGGCCGACCGAGAACAGGAGGACGGCGAGCAGCACGATGCTCGAGACGAGCACGAGCAGGGCCGCGAGCCGGTCGACGTAGAGCACGATGCCGAACGGGATCGGCCACCCTCCCACCGAGACCGCGATCGCGGCGCCGGTCGAGTCGACGACGTAGAGCAGGATGGCCGAGATGACGGTCGTGAGCGAGAAGGTGGTCACCGAGACGGCCACCTGGGTGTGCCGGTGACGGCCGGCGATGAGCGCGATGGCCGCACCCAGCAGGGGCAGCGTCACGAGCAGCGGCACCAGGGCGGGGGCGAAGCCGATCATGCGTCGTCACCGTCCTTGCGCTCGGGGCGACGGCTGTCGACGGGCGCGTCGTCGCGCAGGCCGGCGAAGTCGCGCGGACCGAGCACGGTGATCGGCGAGGTGTCGAGCCCCACGAAGTCCGTCGTCGCGTCGTCGTCCTCGTCCTCGATCTCGATCTCCTCGTCCATCGTCTCGTCGACGTCGGCGGTGCGTTCGCGCACGGCGCGGTCGGCCTCGTCGTCCTCGACGGTGTCTGCCTGGCCGAGCTGCCAGGAGCGGTAGATCAGGGCGAGGAGGAAGGCCGACACGGCGAACGTGATGACGATGGCGGTGAGCGTCAGCGCCTGCGGGAGCGGGTCGGACATGTCCTCGGGATCGGCCGCGGCGCCGAAGAAGGGGGCGATTCCGGGCTCGCCCATCACGATCAGCAGCAGGAGATTGGCGGCGTTGCCGAGCAGCAGGAAGCCGATGAGCACGCGGGTCAGGCTGCGCTCGAGCATCGCGTACACGCCGCATGCGAAGAGCACGGCCATGACGATGATGAGGACCCCGGAGACGGTCATGAGACGGTCACCTCCGGCCGGTGGCCCTCGTCGGCTTCGAGCGCCTGACGATCCACCTCGGCGCCGAGGCTGCGCAGCACGTCGAGCACGAGGCCGATGACCACGAGGTAGACGCCGATGTCGAAGAGCGTCGAGGTGACGAACTCCACGTGCCCGAGCAACGGAAGGTCCGCTTCGAAGAAGAAGCTCGTGAGCGGGGCGGCACCGAAGAACAGCGGCACGATCGCGCAGGCGACGGCGATCGACATGCCGATGCCCAGCAGGCGCCCGGCGTCGGTGGGGGCCGCGGCGCCGAGTTCGTAGCGGCCGCCCGCGACGTAGCGCATGACCAGCGCCATGCCCGCCACCAGGCCGCCCGCGAAGCCGCCGCCCGGCAGGTTGTGGCCGGCGAACAGCAGGTACAGCGACACGACGATGATCGTGTGGAAGAGGATGCGCACGATCACCTCGAGCATGATCGAGCGGTTCTCGGGCCGCACGCGCTGACCGCCCACGAGCCACGCCATGCGCCCGCCGCCCGAGCCGCGCGGCTTGACGCCCTCGGCCGTCTCGACGAGCGGTCGGCGGGTGCGCGCGACGGACGCCGGGAGCGGCGCGATGACGCGCGACCACGTGTCGGCGCGGTGGGTGACGAAGACGAGGGATGCCACGCCCGTGGCGGCGAGGATGAGCACCGACAGCTCGCCCATGGTGTCCCAGCCGCGCAGGTCGACGAGGGCGACGTTCACGACGTTCTTGCCGTGGCCGAGCTCGTACGCGAGCTCGGGGAAGCGCTCCGAGATCGGCTTCGTGCTGCGCGCCGAGGTCGCCACCAGGGCGACCGCCGCCATCGTCGCGCCGACTGCGGCGCCGAGCACGGCACGCGCCACCGGCCACACCGAGGCGTTGTGCTCGCCGAGGCGCGCGGGGATCCGCCGGAGCACAAGGGCAAAGGCGACCAGCGTCACCGTCTCGACGAGGATCTGCGTGAGTGCGAGGTCGGGGGCACCGCTCGTCGCGAACAGCATCACCATGCCCAGGCCCGTCGCCGAGACCAGCACGACGCCGGTGTAGCGCTTGCGCGCCCGCACCGCGACGAGCCCGGCCACGATCATGATCGGGGCGACGACGAGCTGGGTCGGCGTCTGGAACAGGTCGAGTTCCGCCCGCCAGGCCGGGCTCGCGATCAGCGCGGTGCCCTCGGCCGCGACGAACACCACGAAGATCGTCCCGACGTAGACGGGCAGGGAACCCCGCTGGGTGAAGCTCGTCGTGACCACCGAGAGCCGGGCGATGCCGCGGAGGACGCTGTTGTAGACGTCGGCCGCGGTGAACGGCAGCATCCGCTTCGACCATCCCGCACGTGCCGTCAGCCAGAACACGACGGCGCCGGCCGCGATCGTGCCGAGCGAGAACCACAGCGCCGGTTCGAAGCCGTGCCAGAGCGCGAGATGGGCCGGATGCTCCGCCGCACCGGCGGGCGCCTGGTCGGCGTAGCCCGCGAACGCGACGTCGAGCTGCGGCGCGAGGAAGCCGGCCACGACGGTGAGGGCCGCCAGCACGACGGGGGCTGCGAGGAACCCGATCGGCGGGTCGGGCCACTCGGTCGTGGGCACAGCCTGGCGCGAAGCATCCTTCTTCGTCCAGAACGCGCCCCACAGGAAGCGGAAGCCGTACGCGGCCGTGAGCACCGATCCCAGCACGACTCCGGCGAAGGCGACGATGCCCCACGGTGAGCCGGCGAGGGCCTCGTCGAGCAGGGCGGTGAGCGCGCCCTCCTTCGCGACGAAGCCGATCGTGGGGATGATGCCGATCATCGAGGCGACCGCGATGAACGAGAACGTCGCCATGACGGGCGCCTGCCGGCCGACGCCGCTCAGCTCGGCGATGTCGCGCGTCGAGAGCTGGCGGTCGATCACGCCGACGACGAGGAACAGCGCCGACTTGAACAGGGCGTGGCTGAGCAGCAGCGCGAGCCCGGCGAGCGCGGTGTCGCGCGTGCCGAACCCGAGCACGACGGTGAGCAGCCCGAGCTGGCTGACCGTCCCGAACGCGAGGATGCGCTTGAGGTCGGTCTCGCGGAGCGCCTGGAAGCCCGCCAGCAGCATCGTGAAGACGCCGAGCGAGATCACGATCGGGCGCCATGTCGGCGCCACGGCGAACACCGGCGCGAGGAGCGCGATGAGGTAGATGCCGGCCTTCACCATGGCCGCGGCGTGCAGGTACGCGCTGACCGGGGTCGGCGCGGCCATGGCGCCGGGCAGCCAGAAGTGGAAGGGGAAGATCGCCGACTTGCTCAGCGCGCCGACGAGCAGCAGCACGAGGGCCGCATCGACGACCGGTCCGGTGGGAGACTCGGCGAGGATCGTCGAGATGCTCGACGTGCCTGCGTCGACGACGAGCAGCACGACGCCGATCAGCATGACCAGGCCGCCGAGCGTCGTCACCAGCAGGGCCTGCAGGGCGGCACGGCGACTCGCGGCTCGTTGGTTGTAGTAGCCGATGAGCAGGTACGACAGGATGCTCGTGATCTCCCAGAACATGACGAGCACGACGAGGTCGTCGGTCAGCACGAGTCCGTACATGGCGCCCGCGAAGGCGAGCAGCACGGCGGAGAACTGGCCGAGGTTCTCGCTCTTGCCCCGAAAGTACCAGCGGCAGTAGATCATCACGAGCGCGCCGACGCCGGTGACGATGAGCGTCATGAGCCACTCGAGGGTGTCCATCCGCATCGAGAGCTCGATGCCGAGCGGCGAGATCCAGTCGTAGGACTCGAAGGGCGGGTCGCCTGCCAGCACGGCGGGCGTCGCGGCGACGGCGTGACCGAGGCCGACGAGCGGCAGCACGGCTGCGACGTAGAAGGCGCGGGCGCCGATGCGGCCGACCAGCCACGGGAGCACGAGGGGCAGGAGCGCGAACGCACCGAGGATGAGGAGCATGGGGGCCTCCTCATGGTCGTCGGCCGGGGGCTCCCGCGCGCAGCTCGGGCGATCAGATGTCTCGTGAAGTCTACCGGGGCGAAACGGCGGGCGCGTTCGCGCGAGGCATCGGAAGCGGCGAGTGCAGGTCGTCCGGACGCACGGAAGAGCGGAGCGGATACCGCGACCCGGCGTGCCAGAGTGGACCCGTGGCCGTCGACCCCGCCGTGACGCGCGCACCACGTTGGCCGCGCGAGGTGCTGGGCGCCCTCGCGGCGATCGCGATCGCGATCGCGGTCACCGCTGCGGTCGCCGCGGGCCCGAGGGCGGTGCTGCTGTTCCGCGACGGCGACTCGCTCGTCACGACGCTCGTGGCCCGCTCCGTCGCCGTCGGTCAGCCGCAGGACTGGGCGATGTCGACGGTGCTCTTCCTGCCGGAGAGCGCCCTCGTCGTGCTGCTCTCCCTGCTCGGACTGGGCGTCGCCGGCACGCTCGCCGCCGCCGCGATCGTCACGCTGCTCGCGCTGTACGGAGCGCTGCGGCTCGCCGCCGGCGCCGCCGGCGCGGAGCGCGCGCCGATCGCGGGGGCCCTTCTCGCGCTGTCGGGGTTCGGGCTGCTCGCGATCACCGAGTGGTCGCCGAGCCGGGATGCGCTCGAGCCCGCATCGCTTCTGCTGACGACGACGTACTACAGCGCGACCGTGATCGCCTCGGTGGTGGCGGTCGGACTCGTGCGACGCGCGCTCGATCGGCCCGGGCGCCGCGGACCGGCCTGGGTGCTGGCGGCCGTGGGCGCGGCATCCGTCCTCACCAATCCGCTGTTCGCGGCGTGGGCGGTCGTTCCTGTGGCGGCCGTGCTGGCCGTCGTCGCGTGGCGCGGGGGCACGTCGCGGCGCCGGACCGCGGTATGGCTGATCGTCGCGCTCGTGGGCGGATCGGTCGCAGGTCTGGTGCTGCGACTCCCGCTCGCCGGGATGATCGCGAACACCGGCGCCGGCTACGCCGATCCGTCGCGATGGCTCGAGTCGGCCGGCTACTACGCGTTCCTGCTCGGCGAGCGCGCGAGCACCCCGGTCGGCGCGCTGGGGCTGACGCTCGGGTTCGCGCTCTGGGTGTGGTGCGTGTCGGCGTCCGTCCTGCTGGTCCGGCGGGGCGACGTCGGCGCGGCCCTCGTGGCGGCGTGCGGGTGGGTGATGCCGGTCCTCGTCGTCGTGGGTGCGGTCGTGCTCGGGACGCATGCCGCGCGCTACCTGCAGCCCATCGGGTTCGCGCCCGTGCTCGGCCTCGTGGTGCTGCCCGCGCTGCTGCCGCACCGGACGGCCCGCCCCCTCGGCCTCCCCGTGCTCGCCGGGGCGACGGCCCTTGCGCTGCTGCTCGCGTCGGCCCTCGGCATCCCCCGCATCGCGTCCGCCGCGAACGCGCCCGATGCCGATCTCGACTGCGTCGTGGAGTGGACGGATGCCGCGTCCCGCACCGGAGCCGGTCAGTTCTGGACGATCCGGCCGGCCAAGGCGCACCTCGACGACCCGCGGCACCTCGTGCAGGTGGACCATGAGCTGCGCGGCTACGCGTGGCTCGTCAACCGCGACGACTTCCGGGTCGGCGAGGTGTCGTTCCTCGTGATCGACGATCAGTCGGTGCCGTTCGCCCTGCCCGGCGGCGCCTCGCTCGACGACGCCGAGCTGATCGACTGCGGCCGCTACACGATCGCCGACTTCGGCGAGCGCACGCTGACGCTCGGCCCGCAGCGATCCTGACCTGCCCGGTCCTCGCCCGCCCGCTGCCCGGTCCTCGCCCGCCCCGCGGCCCCGTCCGCGAGGCGGCGCATCCGCGACGAAACACCCGCCCACGCACGCCGTCTCGTCGTAAACGCGATGTCTCGCGACGGCGGGCGGGGTCGGCCGGCAGGGTCAGGCGGCCGGCAGGGTCAGGCGGGTGCGGGGCCCGTCGTGTTGCCCTCGCGGAACTCGCACGTGAAGCTGATGGACGCCGCACCCTCGCCGTCGAGCATCGCCGTCACGGCCCGGCCCGCCGCTCGGCCCTTGTCGGCGGCAGGCTGCACGAGCGTCGTCAGCTCGTACGGCGCGAGCCCGTCGACCACGATGCCGTCGAAGCCGGTCACGCTGACGTCCTCGGGAACGCGGAGTCCCGCCTCTTCGGCGGCGCGGATCACCCCCGCCGCGAGCAGGTCGCTCTGCGCGATGACGGCGGTCGGCCGCTCGGCGGGGTCGGCGAAGATCAGCCGGCCGGCCGCGAGTCCCTCGTCGATGAAGCTTCCGGCGGCGGCGTAGGCCGCGGCATCCGGGAACACGTCCATGGCCCCGGCGAGGCGCTCTCGCGTGACGTCCACCGTGATCGCGGTGCCGTCGAGGATCCAGCCGCCCTCCCAGCCGGCGCGTGCCGGCAGCGCGACGATTGCGACCCGCGTGTGCCCCAGCGCGCGCAGGTGGCTCGCGGCCTGACGCTGGGCTTCGCGGTTGTCGAGGCCGATGCGGGGCACGTCGTCGCCGGCATCCCCCTCGATGACGACGACCGGGATGCCGCGTGCCTTGACGGCGTCGAGCGAGCGACGCAGGTGCCCGCTGCAGCCGACGAGGACGGCGGCGTCGAGCGGCGCGGTCGTGAGCGACGTGCCGCCGTCCGGCTCGGTGTCGCGCAGCAGCAGGAGGCCGGCGCCGAGCGGCGCGACGCCGTCGGAGAGGCCGTCCATCATGAGCGTCTTGACCGGGTCGAGGAAGGCGGTTCCGAGGTGCTCCTCGAACACGACGCCGACGATGCCGGAGCGGCCGCGGCGCAGCGAGGCGGCCCGCGGATCGGGTCCGGTGTAGCCGAGCGCCGACGCGGCGTCGAGCACGCGGCGGCGCGTGGCCTCGGAGACCTTGGTCTTGCCGCTGAACACGACGGAAGCGGTCGACGGCGAGACGCCCGCTTCGCGTGCGACGTCGGAGATGGTGGCTCGGCGCGTGCTCATGTCGGTTCGATGGTACCCCGCCGTCATGACGGGCGTCGAATCGATTCGACAAGCGTCGGATCGGCCGCTACCGTTGTCGGGTGGACAAGGTTCTCTCGCGCTCTCAGCTCGTCAACTGGCGCACCGCCGTCTTCACGATCTTCTTCGTGACGGGCCTCGGCTTCGCGTCCTGGGCGTCGCGCCTGCCGGCTGTGAAGAGGGACCTCGGCATCGATGACGCCGAGATCGGCATCCTGCTGTTCATCTCCGGCGCTGCGGCGATCGTCGGCCTGTCGCTCGCGAACGTGCTCGTCGTGCGGCTCGGCGCCCGCCGCGGCATGTTCCTGACGATCGTCACGTTCTCGCTCGGCGTCGCGGTGGTCGGACTCGGGGTCGAGTTCCTCGCGTCCTACGCCGTCACCGCGATCGGGCTCGCGCTCATGGGCGTGGGCATGAGCGCGACCGACGTCATGATGAACGTCGAGGCGGCCGCGGTGGAACAGGCCTTCGAGAAGACGCTGATGCCGCTCTTCCACGCCTTCTTCAGCCTGGGAACGGTCGCCGGAGCCGGCATCGGCGTGCTGATGGCCGTCTGGAGCGTCGGCGTCGCCTGGCACCTGTGGATCGTCGGCATCCTCGTGCTGATCGCCGGGCTGGTCGCCCTGCGGGCGGTGCCGATCCGCGAGACCATGCACGACGATCCGGCGACACCCGCCACCCGCCGCGAGCGCCTCGCAGAGCAGCTCGCCGTGTGGCGCGATCCGCGCACCTACGCCATCGGAGCGATCATGCTCGGCATGGCGTTCGCAGAGGGCAGCGCCAACGACTGGCTGACGATCGCGATGGTCGACGGCCACGGCGAGACCGAGGCGGTCGGCGCGATCGCCCTCACCGTGTTCTCGGTGTCGATGACCGTCTTCCGCGTCCTCGGCGGCCCGATCGTCGACCGCATCGGTCGCGTGTGGACGCTCCGCGTCCTCGCCGTGGCCGCCGGCGTCGGACTCATCCTGTTCATCCTCGCGCCGAACCTCCCGATCGCCTTCGTCGGCATCGCCTTGTGGGGCGCCGGAGCGTCGCTCGGCTTCCCGCTGGGCATGTCGGCGGCCGCCGACGACCCGGCCAAGGCCGCGGCATCCGTCTCGGCAGCCGCCACCATCGGATACCTGGCCTTCCTGTGCGGCCCGCCCGCGCTCGGCTGGATCAGCAACCAGATCGGCATCCTGCCCACGCTGTGGATCATCGTCGGCCTCATCGCGCTGTCGGGTCTCGCGTCGGGCGCCGCCAAGCCGATCGCCGGCTCCAAGGTCGGTGCGGGTCACCCGCACCACTGATCGCAGCGGTCCGGGCGCGGGCTAGGCTCTTCGGGTGCGTCTCGTCATCGCCCGCTGCTCCGTCGACTACACCGGTCGGCTGACCGCGCATCTCCCGCTCGCGACGCGTCTGCTCGTGCACAAGGGCGACGGCAGCCTGCTGGTGCACTCCGACGGCGGCTCGTACAAGCCGTTGAACTGGATGAGCCCGCCGTGCCGCCTGGAGGTGGAGGAGCCGGATGCCGAGTCCGCCGCCGCGGGAGTGCGCGAGTACTGGCGCGTGACGCACGCCAAGACCGGCGACGCGCTGCTCGTGCGCATCTACGAGGTGCTGCACGACACGTCGCACGAGCTCGGCATCGACCCCGGCCTGCAGAAGGACGGCGTCGAGGCCGACCTGCAGCGCCTGCTGGCCGAGCAGGTCGACGTGCTCGGCGAGAACCTCACGCTCGTGCGCCGCGAGTTCCCCACGGCGATCGGACCGGTCGATCTGCTGCTGCGCGATCCCGCCGGCGGCACGATCGCGGTCGAGGTGAAGCGCCGCGGCGACATCGACGGCGTCGAGCAGCTCACGCGCTACCTCGAGCTCCTCGGCCGCGACCCGCACCTCGCACCCGTGACCGGCGTCTTCGCCGCGCAGGAGATCAAGCCCCAGGCGAAGGTGCTCGCCGCCGACCGCGGCATCCGCTGCGTCACCCTCGACTACGAGGGCATGAAGGGCATCGAGTCCGGCGCCCCCCGCCTGTTCTGACCCCGCGCCCCCGCCCGGCGCCCTGCCTGTACGACGAGGGGGTGCGCCGCGCCCCATAGGGTGGAAGGCATGCCGAGCCGATCTCCCTGGACCTGTGTGCTGTGGGACGTCGACGGCACGATCGTCGACGCCTCCGACGGCATCCTGCGCCGGCTGACGGTCACCCTCGAGCACTTCGGCAAGCGTCCGCCGACCCGCGCCGAGCTGGTGCACTGGATCGGCCCGCCGATGTACGAGTCGTTCCAGGTCAACGTCGGCATGTCACCCGCCGAGTCCAGCGAGGCGGTCGCGTTCTACCGCGTGCTCGGCAAGGCCGACGGGTACACGACGGGCGCCAAGCTCTTCGACGGCATCGATGTGCTGATCCGGGATGTCGCGGCAGCCGGCATCCCGCAGGCGACAGCCAGTTCGAAGCCCGAGGTGCAGGTCGTCGCCCTGATGGACCATTTCGACCTCTCCACGTCGCTCACCGCGATCGCGGGCGCGACGCCCGACGAGAAGACGCTCAGCGCGAAGTCCGACATCGTGGCGGAGGCCCTGCGCCGTCTCGCGGCGGCCGGGGCCGACACGAGCCGCCCCGTGCTCGTCGGAGACCGGCATCACGACGTCGAGGGGGGAGCGGCCAACGACGTGCCGGTCATCTTCGTGCGCTGGGGTTTCAGCTGGCCGCACGAGGCCGACGGTGCACAGGCCGCGGTCGACGACGTGGCACAGCTGCGCACGCTGCTCCTCTTCGAGGACTCCGATGGCTGAGAGCGTCGGGGCGATCCTCGCGTGGCTGGTGCCCGCGCTGGTCGTGTTCGGCGTGACGGCCATCCTCGTCGCCGTCCTGGCCTGGGCCATCCGACGTTCCCGTCGTTCTCCGCGCGCTCGCGCGGCGGCCGAGCAGGAGCGCACGCGCGCCGGCGCGACGCTGGTCCGGCTCGACGACGCGGTCGCCGAGCTCGATCTGGAGGTCGGCCTGTCGGGCGCGCTCTACGGGGGCGGGGCGCCGGTCTCGCTGCGGCGGGCGCGCATGACCGCCCAGCATGTGCGCGATGAGTCCTTCGACGAGTACCGCGCCCTGTCGGCGCCCGACGCCGCTCCCGCCGAGATCCGCCGCCTCGCCGCACGCATCGACCGACGGTCCGCCGACGCCCTCGCGGTGATCGCGAGCGCACGGGCCGAGCATGCCGAGTGGGTGCGCGCGAACGTGTCCGCCGCGAGCCAGGTCGCCGCCGCCCGCGAGCGCCTCGCCCAGCTGCGCGCATCGATGGGCGACCCCGCCGCGCTGGTCGGCGAGCTGTCGGCCCGCTTCGCCGAAGAGGAGTGGAGGGATGCCTCGCGCGCCGCCCACGCCGCCGCCGCCGCTGCCGACGAGGCGTCGCGCCTGCTCGACGCGGCGCAGGCGCGGTCCGCCGACCCCTCGCAGAGCGTCCTCGCCGAGCTCGCCTCCGCCGAGCGCGCGCTGCGCACGGCCGAGTCGGACGCGCGCATCCTCGAGGAGACGCACCGGCTCGTGCTCCAGGCCGCGCAGGCCGTGCCCGGAGAGATCGACGCCGCGCGCACTGCGCTGCGCCAGGCCGGCGTGACGCGCGAGCACCTCGACCCCGCCGACGCCGAGCGGCTCGGCGCGGAGCTGCGGGCGATCGAGTCGGAGCTGACGAAGGTGGAAGCGGATGCCGCGCGCCATCCGTCGCGCTCCGTCGACCGCATCGCGCGCCTGCGCGGACGACTCGACCTCGCCCTCGGCGACGCACGCACCGCGCAGCAGCGCATCCGCGGAGCGCGCACCGCGCTGCCGGGGACGCTCGCCGCCGCTCGCAGCGCCATCGCGCAGGCCGAGGCATCCGTCGCGCACTCCCGCGGCGGCGCAGACGCCCGCGCACGTCTGCTCTCCGCCCAGGACGAGCTCGCCCGCGCCCGACAGGTCGACGACCCGGTCGCCGCGCTCGACGCCGCGCGCCGCGCCCTGCGCCATGCCGAGGATGCCAAGGCCCTCGCCGAGTACTCCCGGCTCGGCGGGCGCTGATCCGGACCCCCTCGCTATCGTGAGGGCATGACCGACGCCGAGTCGCGATCGAGCCGTCCTGTCCTCGCCGTGCTCGCACGGATCCCCGTCACGCTGTCGCTCATCGCCATCGTGCTGCTGGTGGGGATCGTGTGGGGCGGCCTGTGGCGCCCGTTCGCGGACGATCCGCTCTTCGACACCGTCGCCTACGGTCTGCCGGCACTCCTCGAAGGACGATGGTGGACGCCCGTCACCGGCACGTTCTTCGTGAACCACCCGATCGTCTACGCCTTCGTGATCCCCAGCTTCGCCGGCCTCGCGTACCTCGAGCACCGCCGCGGCTCGCTCGCCGCATTCGGCTACTTCGGCATCGGCCAGCTCTTCGCGATCTTCGCCAGCGCACTGTTCCTGTGGCTCGCGTCGGCCCTGCCGTGGCCGTGGGCGCAGATGGAGGCGACGGTGCTCGACGTCGGGCCCTCGGGTGGCACACTCGCGGGGATCGCGGCGGCCGCCGGCCTGCTGGTCTCGCCGTGGCGGGTCCGGGCGTGGCTGGTCGTGCTCGGCTTCTCGTTCGTGACGCTGTTCTTCTGGGGCTCGCTGGCCGACCTCGAGCACGCGTTCGCCGTGCTGCTGGTGCTGTTCGTCGACCGATCGCTGCGCATCCAGCGCACCACGGTCCGCGAGCAGCGGCTCATCGCGTTCGTGGCTGTGCTGGTGATCCTGGCGGTGGAGGTGCTCACCCTGCTCGTGCCGACCGACGGCCCGTTCGGCCACACCCAGGCTGCCGGCGGCTCATTCCTCGACATCGCCCTCGACGTGGTGGTCATCGCGATCCTCGCCAACGGCCTGCGCCGCGGGCGGCGCTGGGCGTGGATCTGGACGATCGTGCTCGCCGTGGTCAACGTGCTCACCGGTGCGCTCATCATCGTGCTCGCTGCCGTGCTGGGGCCGGAGCGCCTCGATGACCAGATCGGCGACTTCAACGTCGCGCTCGCGCAGTCGGCGATGTGGCTCCTGCTGCTCGTGTACCTCGCCTGGGTGCGGCGCGCGTTCCGCGCCCGGCGCAAGAGCACACTCGGCGTGCAGCCCGGGCCCACCATCGACGAGGTCAAGGACGCGCTCCGGGCGCACGGGGGCGGCACCCTGTCGTGGATGACCACGTGGGACGGCAACAGCTACGCCCGCACCGAGTCCGGCGGCATCATCGCCTACCAGCGGCGGGCCGGAGTGGCGATCGTGCTGGCCGACCCGCTCGGGGCCGAGGCATCCCGAAACGCGTCCGTCGCCGAGTTCATCCGCGCTGCCGAGCACGCGGGCCTCGTGCCGTGCTTCTTCAGTGCGGGCGAGGCGACGCGCGCAGCCGTGCCCGCCGGATGGCGCGGCATCGTGGTCGCCGACGACACGATCGTCGACCTTCCCGGCCTCGAGTTCACCGGCAAGCAGTGGAGCGCGGTGCGCACCTCGCTCAACCGGGCGGGACGCGAGGGGATGACGTTCCGCCTGACGCGGCTCGCCGACGAACCGTGGGGCATCCGCCAGCAGCTGCGTGCGATCTCGGAGATGTGGGTGGGTGACAAGGGCCTGCCCGAGATGGGGTTCACGCTCGGCACGCTCGACCAGGCCGAGGACCCCGAGGTGCGGCTCGCGCTGGCCATCTCTCCGCAGGGCGATGTCGACGGCTTCCTGTCGTGGCTGCCCGTCTACGGCGGCGACGGTACGGTGCGCGGGTGGACGCTCGACCTCATGCGCCGGCGCGACGGCGGGTTCGGGCCGGTGATGGAGTTCCTCATCGGATCGTCCGCTCGCCAGTTCTCCGAGGAGGGCGCCGAGATCATGTCGCTGTCGGGTGCGCCGCTGGCGCACGACTATCCACCGGACGCCGGCGCCATCGCCTCGCTCTCGGACTGGCTGGCGGACTCGCTCGAGCCCGTCTACGGCTTCCAGTCGCTGCACCGCTTCAAGAGCAAGTTCCACCCGCGCTACGAGACCATGTATCTGCTCTTCCGCGACGAAGCCGACCTCACGCGCATCGGCGCGGGACTGACCCGCGCGTTCCTCCCCGACGCGACGCTGCGTCAGTTCGCGGGTGCGGGGATGGAACTGGTGCGCGGCGACCGCGAGTGACTCAGCGGAAAAGGAAAGCGCCCGGCGATGGCCGGGCGCGTGACTGGGCCGGGGCATCCGCTCACCGTCCGAGACGGCGGGGAGTGCCGCGGCGCAGCTCCGTGGAAGCCGGACCCGAGGGTCCGGGAGGATCAGATGGGGCGGATGTTCTCCGCCTGCAGGCCCTTGGGGCCCTGGGCGATCTCGAACTCGACCCGCTGGTTCTCCTCGAGGGAGCGGTATCCGCTCGCCGCGATGGCGGTGTAGTGCGCGAAGACGTCTGCGCCACCCTCATCGGGAGCGATGAAGCCGAAGCCCTTCTCCGAGTTGAACCACTTGACGGTGCCCTGCGTGCTCATTACTTGCCGTTCCTTGATGGTGCCCGCGCTGATGCGACGAGTCCCCTCCAACGTAATGGTGTAAGGGGGCGTGTGCGCTAGGGGTTTTCGCGGGCGTGACAGAAATGTTGCAGAGTGCGCGCACGGAAGCCCGCGACTCCCATCGGACGCCCGGGCTGAGCAGTGCTCGAAGCCCGGGCGTCGACGGATCCCCCCGGATAGGCCACGCAGAAGCGTGACCCCCACATCGTACCGATATATCGGCTGAACGGCGAGGTCGAAACGGCGGTCCGCACCAGGTCTCGAGGGGCGTTCCCGCACAGGTGAGCGAGCCTCCGCGGAGGTCAGGGAGAGTCCATGCACCTGAATCCGGGCGTCGTACACTGGTCGCCAGCATGTCCGTGCCCCTCGCCCCTCTCGTTCCCCGCGGCACCGTTCTCGGTGACGAGGTCTACGCGCGCCTGGGCGAGGCGATCCTCGACGGCAGCCTCGCGCCCGGCGAGCGCCTGCGCGACCACGATCTGGCGGAGTGGCTGGGGGTGTCGCGCACCCCGGTGCGCGAGGCGCTGCAGCGCCTCGAGCGGGTCGGACTCGTCGAGGTCTCGCCCCACCGCTATACGCGGGTCTCCACCCCCAACAGCAAGGCGCAGGCGGACACCCTCGAGTTCGTGGCCTATCTCATGTGCAACGCCGCCCGCATGGCGATCGTCCACGCGTCCGACGACGTGCTCGACGGCGTCGTCGCCGAGCTCAACGCCGTGATCGAGGCATCCCGTGCCGACGACTATGCCGAGCTCATGCGCACGAGCCATGTCTTCTTCGCCGCACTCACACGCGCCACCGGCAACGTCGCGATCCTGCTGTTCATGCGCGAGGCCGAGCTGGCCATCCGGCGGAACATCGCGACATGGCGACCGACCATCGAGTGTCCTCTCGGCCGGTCCTCGTCATACGAGGAGTTCCGGGATGCCCTCGCCCGGCGCGACGGCGACAGGGCCGAGTCGCTGCTGCGAGAACTCCACGGCCTGACCTGAGTCGGCGGCGCTCGCTACGGTGGTCGTGTGAGCCACATCGAGCTGCGGGACCTCGACGATGACGACCTCGATGCCGTGTTCGAGATGATGCGCGATCCCGAGGGGATCGCCATGGCGGCCTTCACCGCCTCCGACCCCGACGATCGTCCGGCGTTCGACGCGTGGATCGGCCGCCAGCGCTCGAACCCCGACGTCCTGCTGCAGGTCGTGACCGAGAACGGCGGCTTCGCCGGCACCGCCGCCGCCTTCACGATCGACGGCGACCGCGAGGTCAGCTTCTGGATCGCACCGCATGCCCGCGGCCGCGGCATCGCGACGGCGGCGATGCGTCAGCTCGTGTCGCGCGAGCCGGCTCGTCCGCTCTTCGCGCGCGCCGCGGCCCACAACGTCGGGTCGATCACCGTGCTCACACGGCTCGGCTTCACCGAGGTGTCGCGCAACGTCGACTACGCACCCGGGCTCGGACGCGAGGTCGAGGAGATCGTCTTCACCCTCGTGCCGACGCTGGAATAGCGACGGCGGTCCGAAGGCGGCGCGGCGCCCCGACGGACGCGGTCGATCACGCGAGAGACAGGAAGAGCTTCTCGAGCTCCTCGGGCTGAGTGGCCTCCGCCCCGTCGGGGTCGGTCAGGCACTCGCGCAGGGCGGTGGAGATCACGAGGAAGCCGGCCCGGTCGAGGGCCTTCGAGACGGCGGCGAGCTGCTGCACCACGTCGCGGCAGTGCGCGTCGTTCTCGACGGCGTTGATCACGGCAGCCAGCTGCCCGTGGGCTCGCTTCAGCCGGTTGACGACCTTTCGCTTCGCCTCAGGGTCGTGACCGAGTGCGTCGAGCGCGGCTGCATCATCCATGGAGAACTCCTTCGAATTGACATCCAGCATACCCCCATGGGTATTATTGGGCCAGCCCTTCGATACTGGAGGGGGTATAAGGACAGGAGAGACCATGTGTCGAGCGACGACGTGTCGCACGTGCGGGAAGACGACGTGGGCAGGTTGCGGTCAGCACGTCGCCACGGTGCGCAAGAGCGTGCCCGCGTCGGAGTGGTGCAACGGCAGCCACACTCGCCAAGAGGTTCACGCCGCACAATCCGAGCGCCGCGGATTCTTCGCGCGCCTCTTCGGGCGGTGACCCATGACGACGATGAATCTGACGATCGAGACATTCGGCGCCGCAACCCGAGGCGACGGCATCGTGCTCGTCGACTTCTGGGCGGAGTGGTGCGGCCCCTGCCGCGCGTTCGCGGCGGTCTACGAAGCCGCGTCCGACCGACACCCCGACATCGCCTTCGCGAAGGTCGACACCGAGGCGCAGCGCGAACTCGCCGCCGCCCACCGCATCACGTCCATCCCCACCCTGATGGTGGTCCGCGACGGCGTGCTCGTCTACAAAGAGCCCGGGGCGCTGCCCGCGGCGCAGCTCGAGCTGCTGATCGAGAAGGCGCGGGAGCTGGACATGGACGACATCCGTCGGCAGATCGCCGAAACCGAGAACTGACCGGAGGCAATTCACATGTGCGCACAGATCACCTGCTCCTCGTGCGGCAAGCCCACCTGGGCCGGCTGCGGCCAGCACATCGACGAGGCCCTCACGGGCAT
The DNA here is from genome assembly GCF_042274785.1 of Microbacterium sp. NPDC056003. Taxonomy (NCBI): domain Bacteria; kingdom Bacillati; phylum Actinomycetota; class Actinomycetes; order Micrococcales; family Microbacteriaceae; genus Microbacterium; species Microbacterium sp. NPDC056003. Next base: position 1,235,674 of record NZ_JBHJXQ010000001.1, read on the forward strand.
TCCCGAAGCCGACCGCTGCACCTGCGCCCGATGACGCGCCTTCGACCCGGCCGGCCGCCCCTGCGACGCGTCGCCCTCACCGCCCTGTCCGCGCTCGTCACCGTCGCCGCACTCACGTCCTGTGCCGCCGGCGCCGCGCCGGCGCCCAGCCTGAGTCCCGACGCCGTGGTCATCGATGTCCGCACTCCCGCTGAGCATGCGTCCGGGCACCTCAAGGATGCGCTCCTCCTCGACGTGACCGGCGGCGACCTGCAGGCGGCGATCCCCACACTCGACCCGAACGCCGAGTACCTCGTCTACTGCCGCTCCGGCAATCGCGCGGGCCAGGCCATCGACCTGCTCGAGGACGCCGGGTTCACGGACCTCACGCCCCTCGGATCCCTCGAGGACGCCGCAGCGGCGACGGGACTCCGTGTGGTCGCCGGGGACTGACGCACCCGAGCGGATCCCCGCAGAGAGAACGAAAGAGCCGGTCGGAGGTCTTCGCCTCCGACCGGCTCTTCGCGTATCTTCGCTGTGCGCGAGGGGGGAGTTGAACCCCCACGCCCTTTCGGGCACTGGCACCTGAAGCCAGCGCGTCTGCCTATTCCGCCACTCGCGCGAGCCGCGGCATCCGAGGACACCGCGAAACTCAACTTCCCGAGGATATCACGCACCGCGCGCCCGCCCGAACCGGGCTTCCCGGGAGGCGGTCGCGGGCATCCCAGGCTGTGCAACTAGCATGTACCAACCGGCACCCCCCGTCCGAGGAGCCCCGTGGGACTACTTGACAGCTTCGAGAAAGGTCTCGAGCGCGCAGTGAACAGCGCGTTCGCGAAGACCTTCCGCAGCGGCATCCAGCCTGTCGAGATCGCCTCCGCACTGCGGAGCGAGCTCGACAAGAAGGCTGCCGTCGTGAGCCGCGACCGCATCCTCGCGCCCAACACCTTCACGGTGCACCTGTCGCCCGCCGACGACGAGAAGATGGGCGCGCTCGGCGGCGCGCTGCAGCACGAGCTCGACACCCTCGTGCACAAGCACGCGAAATCGCAGGGATACTCGTTCGCGGGTCCCGTCTCGATCGCGCTGCAGCGTGACGACCAGATCGCCACGGGCACGCTCCGGGTCGAGTCGTCGACCGCGCAGGGCGGCCGGGTGTCGTGGCGCGGCGTCGTCGACATCGCAGGGAAGCGGCATCCGCTCGTCAAGGGCCGCACCGTGATCGGCCGCGGGAGCGACGCCGACATCACCGTCGCCGACGCCGGCACCAGCCGCAAGCACGTCGAGATCCTGTGGGACGGCGAGCGCGCGATGGTCCGCGACCTCAAGTCGACCAACGGCACGCTGCTCGACGGCCGCAAGGTGGGCGAGGCCGCGCTGCCGCCGGACTCGACCGTCACCATCGGCCGCACCGACATCGTCTTCCATGTCGTCGCCCAGGCGGCACCCCCGCCCAAGCCGACGATGACGGCCGAGGACGCCACACGCGCCTACGACCTGCGCGACGGAGGGCCGCTGTCGTGAGCGAACTGACCCTCCTCCTGTTGCGCATCGGCTTCCTCGTGCTGCTGTGGGCCTTCGTCTTCGCCGTGATCTACTCGCTGCGCGCCGACCTGTTCGGCGTGAAGGTGCGCAAGATGCCCGAGGCCGCCCCCGCGGGCGCCCCGGCACCTGCCGCAGCCGGGCGGACCGCCGGAGCCACCGCGCCGGTGGCCAAGGCCGCAGCACCACCCGCCGGCCCCAAGGGCGGGCCGGCCACGGCCGGCTCGGTCTCGCGCATCGTCATCACCAGCGGGCCGAAGGCCGGCATCGAACTGCCCCTCGGCAATGAGCCGCTGACGATCGGCCGCTCGAGCGAGTCGGCCCTCGTCATCCGCGACGACTACACCTCCAGCCACCACGCACGCCTCGTGCTGTGGGGCGACCAGTGGATGATCCAGGACCTCGACTCGACCAACGGCACCTGGCACGACGGCACCCGCGTCACCGCCCCCGCGCCCGTCACCATCGGCGCGCCGATCAAGGTGGGCGCGACGACCTTCGAGCTCCGGAAGTAGCGGCGGGCACCACCACCTATGGTCTTCCAGGGCTCGAGCGCCGCCATCTCGCACACCGGCAAGGTGCGCTCCAACAACCAGGACTCCGGGTACGCCGGCTCGAACCTGTTCGTGGTGGCCGACGGCATGGGCGGCCACGCCGGCGGCGACGTCGCGTCGAGCCTCGCGATCGCCCGCCTCCAGACCCTCGACCGGCCCTACGGATCGACGGCCGAGGCCGAGCGCGAACTGCGCGATGCGATCGGGGACACCGCAACTCAGCTGATCGACACCGTGCACGACCGCCCGGAACTGGCCGGCATGGGCACGACCGTCAGCGCGCTCGTGATGGTCGACGACTACGCCGTCATCGCCCACATCGGCGACTCCCGCATCTACCTCTTCCGCGATGGCGCGCTCACCCAGATCACGACGGACCACACCTTCGTGCAGCGGCTCGTCGACTCGGGACGCATCACACCCGAAGAAGCCCGCTACCACCCCCGTCGCTCCGTGCTCATGCGCGTGCTCGGCGACATGGACCCTGATCCCGAGCTCGACACCTTCATCATGCCGACGCAGCCGGGCGATCGCTGGCTGCTCTGCTCCGACGGACTCTCGGGCGTCGTCGACGATTCGCACACGTCGAAGGCCCTCGCCATGGGGTTGGCCCCCGGCCGCACCGCCGACAACCTGCTGAAGCAGGCGCTCGACGGCGGCGCGCCCGACAACGTCACGATCGTCATCGTCGACGTCGGGGGACAGCATCCGCTCTTCTCCGGCACCCCCACGGTCGTCGGCTCCGCGTCGAACCCGGTCGGAGTCGAGGTGCCCGCGGCGCGCCCCGGGCGCACGAGCTGGCTGCACCCGAACCGTCAGGCCGCGAACGAGCCGACGCACTTCGAGCCCGCGGCCGAGTTCCTCGAGGAGCTCATCGAAGAGGACCGCCGCCGCGTGCGCCGGCGCCGGATCGGCTGGTTCGTCGGTGTGCTGCTCGTGCTCGCGATCCTCGCGGGCGCACTGTGGATCGGCTACCAGTGGACCCAGACCCGCTACTACGTCGGCGCCGACGAAGACACCGTCGTGATCTTCCAGGGCGTGCAGCAGGGCATCGGACCGATCTCGCTCTCGACGGCGTACGAAGACACGCAGATCCCGCTCGACTCGCTGTCGGAGTTCGCGCGGGCGACCGTCGAGCAGACCATCTCGGCGAGTTCCCTCTCAGACGCGCGTCGTATCGTGCAGTCCATCAGCGAAACCGCGGGAGGAGGCGGATGAGCGGCCCGACCACCGCAACCGAGGCGGTCTCCACCGACACCGCGGTCGTGCGAGCCCTGCGGCGCATCCGCGTGCCGCAGACGCAGCGCAACCGCGAGCTCGCGCTGCTGGTGTTCGCCTTCGCGATCAACGGATCCGCGGTCGCGCTCGTGCAGCTGGGCGCCACCGACGCAATCGACTGGACCTTCCTCGTCTACTGCGGCGGGCTGACCGCGCTCGTCGTCGCGCTGCACATCGTGCTGCGCCTGCGCGCACGCGACGCCGACCCCTTCGTCGTGCCGATCGCGACCCTCCTGACCGGCCTCGGCCTCGCGATGATCTACCGCATCGACATCGCACGCGACCGCCACGGCTGGGAGGCGTTCTCGACCCGTCAGCTCGCGTGGGCAGCGATCGCCCTCATCGGCGCCGTGCTCGTGGTGCTGCTGCTGCGCAATTACCGCGTGCTGTTCCGCTACACGTACATCTTCGGCTTCGTCGGCATCGGCCTGCTGATCCTGCCGATCATCCCGGGCCTCGGCACCGACGCGAACGCCGACGTGTGGGTCTCGCTCGGCTTCTTCTCGTTCCAGCCGGGCGAGCTCGCCAAGATCGCCCTCGCGATCTTCTTCGCGGGCTACCTCGTGCGCACGCGCGAGAGCCTGACGTCGGTCGGCACGCGGTTCCTCGGCGTGACGTGGCCACGGGCGCGTGAACTCGGTCCCCTTCTCGTGATCTGGCTGATCTCGCTCGGCATCATCGTGATGCAGCGCGATCTCGGCACGGGCCTGCTGATCTTCGGCATGTTCGTCGCGATGCTCTACGTCGCCACCGGCAAGACCAGCTGGGTGCTCATCGGTGTGGCCCTGGCCGCCGCGGGCGCACTGCTCGCGTCGCAGGTGCTGTCCTACGTGAACGGGCGATTCACGAACTGGCTGGATGCCTTCAACCCCGAGGTCATCGACGCGAACGGGGGCAGCTATCAGCTCGTGCAGGGCATCTTCGGCCTTGCCCAGGGCGGCCTGATCGGCACCGGTCTCGGCCAGGGGCGTCCGTACCTCACGCCCGTCGCCGAGAGCGACTACATCCTCCCGGCGCTCGGCGAGGAGCTCGGGCTCGTCGGCGTTTTCGCGATCCTGTGCCTCTACATGGTCTTCACGAGCCGCGGCATCCGCATCGGACTCGCCGGGCAGGACGACTTCGGCAAGCTGCTCGCGACGGGCCTGTCCTTCACGATCGCCCTGCAGGTGTTCATCATGGTCGGCGGCGTGACCCGCGTCATCCCGCTCACCGGTCTGACGACGCCGTTCCTCGCGGCCGGCGGTTCGTCGCTCGTGGCGAACTGGATCATCGTCGCGCTGCTGCTGCGCATCTCGGATGCCGTCCGCAGCCGCCCCCGGGTGGTGATCGGGTGACATGACCAAAGAACTCCGCCGTCTCAGCATCCTGATGCTGATCATGTTCCTCGCGCTGTTCGGCTCCACCAGCTGGATCCAGGTCGTCAACGCGGAGGAGCTCGCGCAGAATCCCCGCAACACGCGCGCGCTGTACGACTCGTTCGAGGTGCAGCGCGGCTCGATCATCGCCAGCGGCGCCGCGATCGCGTCGTCGGTCGCGTCGGACGACGTCTACAGCTGGCAGCGCGTGTACACCGACGCCGACATGTGGGCACCCGTCACGGGCTACATCAACCCGGCGCTCGGCTCGTCCACCGGCATCGAGCAAGCGATGAACTCGTATCTGAGCGGCACCGCGGGCTCGCAGTTCCTGTCGCGGATCGAGCGGATCTTCACCGGCCAGCCGCCGCGCGGATCCAACGTCGTGCTCTCGCTCGACGCGGCCGTGCAGCGCGCCGCATACGAGGCGCTGGGCGACCTCGAGGGCGGCATCCTCGCGATCGAGCCGTCCACCGGACGCGTGCTCGCGATGGTGACGAGCCCCAGCTTCGACACGAACCTGCTCGCCGCGCACAACACGACCGAGGTCAACGCGACCTACGACGCGCTCGTGGCCGACCCCGGCAAGCCGCTGTCGAACCGCGCGATCGGCGGCGATCTGAACCCGCCCGGGTCGACGTTCAAGCTCGTCGTCGCGTCGGCCGCGCTGGCATCGGGGGACTACACCCCCGAGTCGACCTTCCCGAATCCCGCGACGTACCAGCTGCCGCAGTCGAGCAGCGTGGTGCACAACGCGAGCGGCGGCACGTGCGGCCCGGGAGCGACGGTGACCCTCGCCGACGCGCTGCGCCTCAGCTGCAACATCCCGTTCGCGGAGCTCGCCGTCGAACTCGGCGACACCGCGATCCGCGAGGAGGCCGAGAAGTACGGCTTCAACTTCTCGTTCGAACTGCCCCTCGTGTCGACGCCGTCGAGCTACCCGCGCGCCCTCGACGACGCGCAGACGGCTCTGACCGGCTTCGGTCAGGGTCAGGTCACGGCGACGCCGCTGCAGATCGCCATGGTCTCGGCCGGCATCGCCAACGGCGGACTCGTGATGAATCCGCGCATGGTCGACCGCGTGATCGGTCCCGACCTGTCGGTGCAGCAGACGTACGAGAGCTCGGAGTACGGCCGGGCGCTGGACGACGGCATCGCCGAGGAGCTGGTTGCGATGATGGTCGCCAATGTCAGTGATGGCGCGGCGTCGGGTGCAAGAATAGAGGGCGTCGACGTGGCCGGTAAGACCGGTACCTCGGAGAACGGCCCGGACGATCCATACACGCTGTGGTTCACCGGGTTCGCGCCCGCGGAGAGCCCGCAGGTCGCCGTGGCGGTCGTCGTCGAAGACGGCGGCGGGCAAGGTCAGGCAGGGAGCGGCAACACCATCGCCGCGCCTATCGCAAAGAAGGTCATGGAGGCGGTGCTGGGCAGATGAGACCGACGCAGGGCGTGACCTTCGGCGGCCGCTACGAGCTTGATTCGCGGATCGCGATCGGCGGCATGGGTGAGGTCTGGGAGGCGACCGACCACGTCATCGGACGGACGGTCGCCATCAAGATCCTCAAAGACGAGTACATGGGCGATCCCGGGTTCCTCGAGCGCTTCCGCGCCGAAGCCCGGCACGCGGCCCTCGTGAACCACGAGGGCATCGCGAGTGTCTTCGACTACGGCGAGGAGAACGGCAGCGCCTTCCTCGTGATGGAGCTGGTTCCGGGCGAAGCGCTCTCGACGATCCTCGAACGCGACGGGTCGCTGTCTACCGACAAGACGCTCGATGTGGTCGCCCAGACCTCGGCCGCGCTCCAGGCGGCCCACGCGGCCGGGCTCGTGCACCGCGACATCAAGCCGGGCAACCTGCTGATCACTCCCGACGGTCGCGTGAAGATCACCGACTTCGGCATCGCACGCATCGCCGACCAGGTGCCGCTCACCGCGACCGGTCAGGTCATGGGCACGGTGCAGTACCTCTCGCCCGAGCAGGCCTCCGGGCACCCGGCATCCCCCGCCACCGACACCTATTCGCTCGGCATCGTGGCGTACGAGTGCCTGGCCGGCAAACGTCCGTTCACGGGCGAGTCCCAGGTCGCCATCGCGATGGCGCAGATCAACGAGCAGCCGCCGCCGCTGCCGCCCACGGTGGCGGTGCCGGTGCAGAACCTCGTGATGGCGATGATCGCCAAGAAGCCCGAGGACCGGCCCGCGTCGGCCGCCGCTGTCGCGCGTGCCGCGACCGCGCTCCGCCGGGGGGATGTCGCGGCCGCCGCCGCAGCCGTCCCTGCGATCGCCACCGGCTCCGCGGTCGGCGACGACATGACGCAGGTCCTCACCGCCGGTGGAGCCACCGGGGCGGCGACCATGCTGCTCCCCGCCGGCGACGCCGACGCGGTGGAGGTCGAAGAAGAGCCCGCCAAGAAGAAGCGCAGCCCGTGGACGTGGCCGCTCATCGCGCTGATCGTGCTGCTGCTGCTCGTGCTCGGCGGAACGCTCTGGGCGATCTTCGCGAACCAGGACGACCCCGGCCCCGGGCCGACCACGCCCTCCGCCACGACGCCCTCCGCCACTCCGACAACCCCGACCCCCACCCCGACACCGACTGCGGAGCGCGTCGACGTGAGCGCGCTCGGGCTGATGGGGAAGACGTGTGCCGACGCGCGCGCCATCGTCGAGGGTGCCGACCTCGTCGCCAACTGCGCCGAGGGCAACGCCGCGCCGACCGAGGCCGACCAGGGTCTGGTCTACGACGTCAATCCCACCGGACGAGTCGAGCAGGGCACGACGATCAACCTGACCGCCTACGGTCCGCAGACGCCGATGCCGGCGCCGTCCGCCCCCGCGTTCGACGCGGCCGAGGTCGCGCCGGGTGGCACGATCAACGTCACCTGGCCGCAGTACACCTGCCCGCCCGGCGAGGGATCGGTGAGCGCGTACAACCTCACCGCGACCAAGGGCACGTTCGCGAACGGCCAGTCCACATCGTCGTTCGGCCAGGCCGATCGGTCGGCGCAGGTCACCGTGCCGAACGACCAGTCGGGCAATGTGCTCGTCACCTACACGGTCACGTGCAGCGGCGGTCCGTCGGGAGAGCGCACGTCGGGAGCGTCTCCCGAGGCGAGCGCGACGATCCAGGCGCCCGCCGACGGCGGCGACAACAGCGGCGAGGGCGGCGACGGCGGCACGCCCTGACGCTCGCGAGGGGCCGACGCCGGACGGCGCGGTCCCTTCGCTCGGCTAGTCTGGCTGTTGACCACGCAGGGAGAGACTGTGACTGCTGAGCCACGCGTGCTTTCGGGGCGCTATCGCATCGACGAGCTCATCGGGCGCGGTGGCATGGCCAGCGTCTACCGGGGTTACGACCTGACGCTCGGTCGTGCCGTCGCGATCAAGATCCTCGACCGCGAGCTCGCCGGCGACAACACCTTCCGCACGCGGTTCCGCCTCGAGGCGCAGGCCGCGTCGCGCATGGCCCACCCGACGATCGTGCGCGTGTACGACGCGGGCGAAGACACCGTGACCTATCCCGACGGCTCGATCCACCCCGTGCCGTACATCATCATGGAGCTCGTCAAGGGCTCACTGCTGAAGGACATCATCGCGGCCGGGCCGGTTCCCGTCACCGATGCGGTGCGCTACGTCGACGGCATCCTGGAAGCACTCGAGTACTCCCACCGCGCCGGTGTCGTCCACCGTGACATCAAGCCCGGCAATGTCATGGTCACCCACGCCGGCCAGGTGAAGGTCATGGACTTCGGCATCGCGCGCGCGGTGTCGGACAGCTCGTCGACCGTCGCCGAGACGACCGCCATCCTCGGCACGGCCGCGTACTTCTCGCCCGAGCAGGCCAAGGGCGAGCCCGTCGATGCGCGGGCCGACCTGTACTCGGCCGGTGTCGTGCTGTACGAGCTGCTCGCCGGTCGCCAGCCGTTCCGCGGCGAGTCGCCGGTCGCCGTCGCCTACCAGCACGTGAGCGAAGCGCCGCTGCCTCCATCGGAGGTCAACGAGTCCGTGCCGCGGTCGCTCGACGCCGTCGCTCTGCGCGCCCTCGCCAAGGATCCGTACCAGCGCTACCAGGACGCCGCGAGCTTCCGCGAGGCGCTCGATGCCACGATCGACGGCCGGTCTCCCAGCAAGCGGCAGGTGGGCGCGCTCACCAGCGAGCTGTACGGGCCGAACCCGAAGCAGGCCGCCGAGACCGCGCGCTCGCTCCGTCAGCTCAGCACCGACACGACGATGAAGCGCACACAGGCCGGTCCGCCGGTCGCGTGGATCTGGGCCGGCGTCGGCGTGCTGGCCGTGCTGCTCATCTCGATCCTGTTCTGGGTGCTCTCGATCAACCCGGCCGAGAACGTGCCGGCCAATGCCCGCCTCGTACCGGACGTGGCCGGGATGACGTACGACCGCGCCAATCAGGAGCTCCTCGACAACGAGTTGCTCGCGATTCGCGAAGACGTCGAGAACGGCGACGTGGCGGAGGGGATCGTCATCGGCACCGACCCGGAAGCAGGAGCGTCGGTCAACCCCGAGCAGGCCATCACCGTCTACGTCTCGCTCGGGCAGGAGATGGCGACCGTCCCCGCCCTCACCGGTCTCGGACAGGATGCCGCGTCCGCCGCGCTCGAGGACGCCGGGCTCACCCTCGGCTCCGTGACGCAGCGCAACGACGCCGCCCTCGCTGCCGGCACCGTGATTTCGGCTGATCAGGCAGAGGGGGCGAGCGTTCCCGTCGGCACGGTCGTGAACATCGAAGTCGCCTCGGGCAAGGTCACGATCAACGACGTCACCGGCTACACCGTCGAGGCGGCGAAGCGCGAGCTCGAGGCGGTCGAGCTCACCGTGACGACCAAGGAAGATCCGTCGTGCCCCGCCGCCGCGCCGCCGACCGTGTCGACGCAGTCCCTCGCGCCGGGCGACGTGCCCGTCCACTCCACCATCGAACTCGGGTTCTGCTCGGGCGAGTAGGCGCTGTGCACCGGGCCTGGCCTCCGGATCAGCGACGCGGGCTCAGCGCGGCGCCGCGGGAGGCGGCATCCGGGAATCCGACCGTCTCCAGCCAGTTGCCCAGCAGCCGGTGCCCGCCCTCGGTGAGCACGCTCTCGGGGTGGAACTGAACCCCGACGATGGGCGCGGTGCGGTGCGCGACGCCCATGATCACGCCGCCCGGCGTGCGGCTCGTCACGAGCAGCTCGTCGGGCAGCGTCTCGGGCACGATGGCGAGCGAGTGGTAGCGGGTGGCCGTGAACGGGTCGGGGAGACCCCGGTACAGCGCACTGCCGTCGTGGTGCACCGGCGACGTCATGCCGTGCATGAGTTCGCGCGCATGGTCGACGGTGGCCCCGAAGGCCTCGCCGATGGCCTGGTGGCCGAGACAGACACCGAGGAGTGGGATGCCGCGCCCCGCGGCCGCACGGACGACCGCGATCGACGCGCCGGCGTCGGCCGGCGTGCCGGGCCCGGGGGAGACGAGCACGCCGCGGTAGGGCGCGATCAGCTCAGCCGCGTCGGCTACGGCATCCGCCTCGACCAGGTCGGTGTCGGCGCCGAGCTCGTGGAGATACCCGACCAGCGTGTGGACGAAGCTGTCGTGGTTGTCGACGACGAGGATCGGCGACGGGCTCATCGGCATGCGGTCACTCGACGGTGACTTCCTGCGGGTTGACGAACTGGCTGACCCACGGGAACGCGTAGAACACCAGGCCGTAGAGCACCGCCGCCGCCAGGATCACGAGGATCAGGACCCGCACCCACCAGGGGCCGGGGAGGATCCGCCACAGAGCGGCGTACATCAGGCGATCACCGCCAGCGACGCGGGCTCTCCGGCGGAGCGCGGCGTGAACGACTCGAAGACGCCGTAGGCGACGATGCGCTCGGCGAGCGAGTACATGGGACTGCAGCTGGTCATGGTGATGTAGCTCGTTCCGGCGGGCACGTCGAGCTTCTGCGGCACGGGCAGCAGCACCTCGACCTCATCGGGCGTCACGTACTCGAGCGTGCGGAACCGGTAGGTGTACCACCCATCCTCGGTCTCGACCACGATGGCGTCGCCGACGCGGAGATCGGCGATGCGGTTGAACGGCTTGCCCCACGTCGTGCGGTGGGCGGCGACCGCGAAGTTCCCGGCCTCACCCGGCATGCTCGTGCCGGGGTAGTGACCGATGCCGATCGGGTCGAGCGTCACTGGTCGCGACACCCCGCCGGCCATCGGCACGGCGTAGTCGGCGCCGAAGCGGGGAATGTGCATCACGCCGAAACGCTCGCCGTCGCCGGGCTCATCGAGGATGATGGGCTCGGCCGTCACCGGCTCATCGGGGGCGGCGTCGTCGGGCTCATTGGTGCCCGGATATGCCGCGGCCCATTCCTGCGAGAGCTCGTGGCCGGTGGCGTTGCGCTCGGCCCCGTAGATCAGGTCACCGACCCACAGCTGCCAGACGACATAAAGGAGCACGATGACTCCAGCGGTGATGAGCAGCTCGCCGAGGACGCCGACGACGGATGTGCGCTGTGGCGCACGCGCGCGTGAGCGACGGGGTCCGGCATCCCCCAGGCCGCCGGCGACAGCTTCCTCCACAGCTGGATTCTAGCCAGCGCACGCTGAGGGGCGCCTGGCAGTTAGACTTCTCGCATGGCACGACCCGGCAAAGAGGACGACTCGCTCGTCGAACGCGCAGAAGGCGAAGCTGCACCCAACCCGGTGTGGTTCAAGCCGATCATGATCGGCCTGATGCTGGTCGGACTGGTATGGGTGCTCGTCTTCTACCTGAGCGGCATGCGATACCCGATCCCCGGCATCGACGCCTGGAACCTCGTGATCGGATTCGGCATCGCCTTCCTCGGCTTCCTGATGACCACGCGCTGGCGATAGCCGGCACACCCGCGACGACTCGAAAGCCCCGGCGAGACCGGGGCTTTTCGCTGCGCGGACTTGTTAACAACGTTGTTAACAGGTGTGAATTACACGGATGTGATTCATCCCCATGTGTGGATGAACCTGTGGATAACTCTCGTCAGCGCAACACGAGCCCCGGCGCGAACACCGGCACGAGCAGCAGCGCGACGAGCCCGAGGAACACTGCGACGAGCAACGCGATCTGGAGCCCGCGGCGCTCACGCGACCGCGTGCGGGTGAAGATGAACGCCACCAGCAGACCGGTGAGCAGGCCGCCGACGTGGGCCTGCCACGACACGTTGAACCCCGGGATGAACCCGATGGCCAGGTTCACCGCGAGGATGATCGCGATGCCGCCGATGTTGGCGCCGATGTGCCGGCCGATCACGAAGAGCGCCCCGAAGAGCCCGAAGATGGCACCGGATGCCCCGACCACCGGCGTCAGGAACGACAGCAGAGTCACCGCCACCGAGCCGCCGAGCGCACTCAGCAGGTACAGCGTGACGAACCGCCAGCGCCCGAGCAGCGGCTCGAGACTGCGGCCGATCATCCACAGCGCCAGCATGTTGAGGCCGACGTGGAAGAAGCTGCCGTGCACGAGCGCGGCGGTCAGCAGCCGCCACGGCTCGAAGCGCCCGGTGAGTTCGGGGTACAGCGCCGGCGCGAAGTAGAGCAGGTTCTGCTGGATGGTCGAGCCGATGCCCGGGATCAGCGTGAGCAGGTAGACGAAGAGCGTGATCCCGATGATCGAGTAGGTGACGAGCGGCCGTGTGTCGGCCACCGCCACCGGGCGCGAGCGTGACCACCGACGCTCCGCCTTCCGCTGTGCGGGTGAGGCGGCCTTCTGCTGGTCGCGCAGGCACTCCGGGCAGATGACGCCCACCGCAGCGGGAGTCTGGCACTCGGGGCAGATGGTGCGCAGGCACCGCTGGCAGAGCACGAAGCTCTGCCGGTCGGGGTGCCGGTAGCAGAAGTTGTCGCTGTTGCGACGGAGATCGTCAGCGGTCACGACGCGGCGAGGCCTCAGGCCGCGGCGATATCGACGGACTGCAGCACGACGGGCTCGATCGGGCGGTCGCCCGCGGCCGTCGGCACCTCGGCGATGGTGTCGACGACGGCCTTCGATGCGTCGTCGGCGACCTCGCCGAAGATGGTGTGCTTGCCCTGCAGCCACTCGGGGCCGCGCCCGCCCTGGCCGGGAACCGTGATGAAGAACTGCGAGCCGTTCGTGCCTTCGGCCTTGCCCGTGATCGCATTGCGGCGCAGACCGGCGTTGGCCATCGCGAGCTTGTACGGCTCGGTGAAGGTGAGCTCGGGGCTGATCTCGTCGTTGAACGTGTAGCCCGGTCCGCCCACGCCCTGGCCGAGCGGGTCGCCGCCCTGGATCATGAAGCCCGAGATGATGCGGTGGAAGACGACGTCCTTATAGAGGGGACCCTCGCCGGGCTTGCCGGTGGCAGGGTGCGTCCAGGAACCCGTTCCGTCGGCGAGGCCGATGAAGTTCTGGACGGTGCGCGGTGCGTGGTCACCGAAGAGGTTGACGACGATGTCGCCGTAGTTGGTGTGGAAAGTGGCGACAGCGGTGGGAATCGGCATTGCTACATTCTTCCAGAGTTCTGTGCAACCCCTCCCGCCTCTGCGCAGGTCTGGCAAGATGGGTCGAACCAGATCCCCGGTTCGATCAGGAGGGCATCGTGAGCCTCAGCCGCAAGCGCAAGAAGGAACTCCGCAAGCTCCAGACACAGGCGACCAGCCTGTGGGAGTCGCAGCAGGTCCTGGTCGGTGAGGCCGCGTCGGTCGCCCGAGAAGCCGGCCGGCAGCTCGGCCACCTGAACCGCGAGCAGGTCAAGCCCCGCGTCGCCGCCGGCTACGAGACCTACGCCGCGCCCTACGTCGAAAAGGGCAAGCGCGTCGTGAACAGCACGGTGATCCCCGCGGCGGGTGCCGTCGTCGGGTCTGCCATGTCGGTGTGGGATGCCGCGAACGACACGCGCTCCCGCCTGGCGTCGGGCCGCGGCCTCGACTTCTCGGCATTCAAGAAGCCTGCGCCGGTACCGGTCAAGAAGGGCATGGGCGCCGGCGGCGTCATCGCCATCATCCTCGGTGTCGCCGCCGCTCTCGGTGTGCTGTACGCCGCGTGGCAGACGCTCCGTGCCGACGACGAGCTGTGGGTGGCCGACGACCCGCTGCGCGCACCGGATGCCTGATCCCCTCGACCGGGTGAAAGACGCGGCATCCGCTCGCGGGCTCGACATCGAGATCCGCGAGCGGCCCGCCGCGAACAGCCTCGTCGAGGCGGCCGAGCTCCTCGGCATCGCCCCCGCGGGCATCGTGAAGACCCTTGTGGTGAAACGCAGCGACGACACGTACCTTTTCGCGCTCGTGCCCGGCGATCGCGCGATCTCGTGGCCGAAGCTGCGGGCCGTGGTGGGGGTCAACAAGCTGCAGCTGCCCGACCCGCAGCGCGCCCTCGAGGCGACCGGCTACGAGCGGGGAACGATCGTCCCGATCGGGAGCACACACGACTGGCCCGTCTACGCGGACGAGCAGATGGTGGGTCAGCGCGTCGCGATGGGGGCGGGTGCCCACGGGTACAGTCTCTTCGTCGACGCCGATGATCTCATCTCGGCCTACGGCGCGACCGTGGCCGACATCTCGCAGGCCGCCGGGTAGCGGCATCCGCTCATTCAGATCCCCGCCATCTCGCGCGCGATGTCGACGAGTTTGACGCGCTGCAGGTCGTCGACCTCGGCGAGCGGGAACCAGCTCGCGCGATCCGTCGACCCGTTCTTCTCGTTGCGCAGCTTGCCGCCGACGACGTGCGCCCGGTAGACGATGCGCAGGGTGTGCAGCGGCTCGGTCACACCGGGGGTGAGGCGACGTCCGGGAGGGATGACCCGCGAATGGATGCCGAGCAGTTCGTCGATCGCGACTTTGTAGCCGGTCTCTTCGCGAACCTCGCGGCACGCGGCCCGCTCGGGATCTTCGCCGGGTTCGAGGCCGCCGCCGGGCATCGTCCACGCCGCGCGGCGGCCCTCGTTCCAGTGTGCGAGGAGGAGCCGGCCATCACCGTCCATGACGACCGCGTAGGCCGCGACGCGCAGGTCCATGCTTCACCCTAACCGGCTCCGACAACGCGTGACGGACCGGCTCCCCCTCGAATCGCAGTGCCCGATAGACGCGTGAAGGACCGACCCTTCGGGCCGGTCCTTCTCACATTGTGGAGCCTAGGAGATTCGAACTCCTGACATCCTGCTTGCAAAGCAGGCGCTCTACCAACTGAGCTAAGGCCCCGGGGCTGTGGATTTGGTGGGGCTACCAGGACTTGAACCTGGGACCTCTTCATTATCAGTGAAGCGCTCTAACCGCCTGAGCTATAGCCCCGTCTGCTGCGACGCTTTCGCGTCATCAACCTCAGAGACTTTACCCGACCGGCGCCGTTTTCACGAATCGGCGGCGGACGCGCGAACGGGCCCGATCGTCGATCGGGCCCGTTCGGTCGAGGAGTGTCAGTTCGAGGTGAAGCCGACCAGCAGGCCGCCCGTCACCTTGACCGCCAGGTTATAGATTCCGGCGAGCACAGCACCGAGCACCGTCACCACGATGAGGTTGAGGATCGCGACGATCGCCGAGAAGGCCAGCACCTGCGGCAGGCTCACGAAGTTCGAGAGCAGGATGGTGCCATCGGTGAAGTTGCCGAAGAACTCGTCGGCGCGCGTGATGACGTTGGTCGCCTGCAGAACGAAGAAGACGAGGACGAACGACACCACCGTCACCACCGCGATCGCGATCGCGGCGAGGAACGACAGCTTCACGGCCGACCAGAAGTCGATGTACACCAGGCGCAGGCGGACCTGCTTGGCGGACGTCCGGTGGGTGGACTTCTTGGCGAGCTTGTCGGCTACCGTGCTCATGCGTCAGTACTCTCTTCGGGGGTCTCGGGAGAGGCCTCGGGGGGTGTGCCGGACTCCTGGTCGGCGGCCTCTGCGTTGTCGGCCAAGCCCCGCTCACCGTTTCGTGCGATCGCGATGATGCGATCTTCGTCGGCGGCACGGGCGAACACGACACCCATGGTGTCGCGGCCCTTGGCTGGGACCTCGGCCACGGCAGAGCGTACCACCTTGCCGCTGGCAAGAACCACAAGGACCTCGTCGTCTTCGGAGACCATGAGACCACCGGCGAGATCGCCGCGATCCTCGCTGAGACGCGCCACCTTGATGCCGAGTCCGCCGCGGTTCTGCAGGCGGTACTGGGCGACTTCGGTTCGCTTCGCGTAGCCGCCCTCGGTCACGACGAACACGAACTGGTCGTCGCGCGCGACCGACGCCGAGAGCAGCGTGTCGCCGGCGCGGAAGTCCATGCCCTTCACTCCGGACGTGGAACGACCCATCGGACGGAGAGCCCCGTCGGTCGCCGAGAACCGCAGCGACATGCCGTGGCGGCTGATGAGCAGGATGTCGTCGCCCTCGTCGACGAGCAGGGCGCTGACGACCTCGTCCTCCGCGCCGCTCGGCTCGTCGGTCGCCTCGTCGTCGTCGCCGTTCCCGCGCAGCTTGATCGCGATGATGCCGCCCTGGCGGTTGGTGTCGTAATCGGTGAGGCGGGTCTTCTTCACCAGGCCGTTCCTCGTGGCGAGCACGAGGTACGTCGCCACGGAGTAGTCGCGGATGTCGAGGATCTGCGCGATCTCTTCATCCGGCTGCAGTGCGAGCAGGTTGGCGACGTGCTGGCCCTTCGCATCGCGCCCGGCCTCCGGCACCTCGTAGGCCTTCGCCCGGTAGACGCGACCCTTGTTGGTGAAGAACAGCAGCCAGTGGTGCGTCGTGGTGACGAAGAAGTGCTCGACGACGTCGTCGGCGCGCAGCTGCGCCCCCTTGACGCCCTTGCCGCCGCGGTGCTGCGAGCGGTAGTTGTCGCTGCGCGTGCGCTTGATGTAGCCGGCGCGGGTGACCGAGATCACCATCTCCTCTTCGGGGATCAGATCCTCGATCGACATGTCGCCGTCGTAGCCGGGCATGATCTGCGTGCGGCGATCGTCGCCGAACCGGTCGACGATAGCGGTCAGCTCTTCGCGGACGATGGCGCGCTGGCGCTCGGGCTTGGCCAGGATCTCCTTGTAGTCCGCGATGAGCGTCTCGAGCTCGGCGGCCTGGTCGATGATCTTCTGACGCTCGAGGGCGGCAAGGCGACGCAGCTGCATCTGCAGGATCGCGTCGGCCTGGTCGTCGTCGATCTCGAGGAGCTTCTTCAGTCCCTCGCGGGCGTCATCGACCGTCGGGGACCGACGGATGAGCGCGATGACCTCATCGAGGGCGTCGAGAGCCTTGAGGTAGCCGCGCAGGATGTGCATGCGCTTCTCGGCCTCACGCAGACGGAACGTCGTGCGCCGCACGATCACGTCGATCTGGTGCTCGAGCCACAGCGTGATGAAGCCGTCGAGGGGAAGGGTGCGCGGCACGTTGTCGACGATCGCCAGCATGTTGGCGCCGAAGTTGTCCTGCAGCTGGGTGTGCTTGTAGAGGTTGTTCAGCACGACCTTCGCGACGGCGTCGCGCTTGAGCACGACGACCAGCCGCTGGCCGGTGCGGTCCGACGTCTCGTCACGGATGTCGGCGATGCCCGTGATCTTGCCGTCGCGGGCGAGATCGCCGATCTTCACGGCCAGGTTGTCGGGGTTGACCTGGTACGGCAGCTCGGTGATCACGAGGCACGTGCGACCCTGGATCTCTTCGATCGCGACGACCGCGCGCATGGTGATCGAACCCCGACCCGTGCGGTACGCCTCGCGAATGCCCTTGGTACCGAGGATCTGCGCACCGGTCGGGAAGTCGGGCCCGGGGATGCGCTCCATGAGCGCGTCGAGGAGCTCGTCGCGCGAGGCATCCGGGTGCTCCAGCGCCCAGAGAGCACCGGCCGACACCTCGCGCAGGTTGTGCGGCGGAATGTTCGTCGCCATGCCGACCGCGATGCCCACCGAGCCGTTGACGAGGAGGTTGGGAAACCGCGCCGGCAGGACGGACGGCTCCTGGGTCTGCCCGTCGTAGTTGTCGTGGAAGTCAACGGTCTCTTCCTCGATGTCGCGCACCATCTCGAGCGCGAGCTGAGCCATCTTCGTCTCGGTGTACCGAGGAGCGGCCGCGCCCATGTTCCCCGGCGAGCCGAAGTTGCCCTGACCCTGCGCGAGGGGGTATCGCAGCGACCACGGCTGCACGAGACGGACGAGCGCGTCGTAGATCGCGCTGTCACCGTGCGGGTGGTACTGGCCCATCACCTCGCCGACCACGCGCGCGCACTTCGAGAAGGACTTGTCGGGACGGAACCCGCCGTCGTACATGCCGTAGATCACCCGGCGGTGCACGGGCTTGAGGCCGTCGCGCACATCGGGCAGCGCGCGGCCGATGATGACCGCCATCGCGTAGTCGAGGTAGCTGCGCTGCATCTCGAGCTGCAGGTCGACCTGATCGATGCGGCCGTGCTCGTGGTCCGCGTTCAGGTCCGGACGCTCGTCTTCTGCCATCTCTCGTCTTTCGTTCTCTGCGTTTCGTGTCGCTCCGCGTGCGCGCGATGGATGCTTCCGCCGCGCGAGGCGCTAGATGTCGAGGAAGCGGACGTCTTTCGCGTTGCGCTGGATGAAGGTGCGGCGGGACTCCACGTCCTCGCCCATCAGCACGGAGAAGACCTCGTCGGCCGCCGCCGCGTCGTCGATGGTCACCTGCCGCAGCGTGCGCGTGGTGTGGTCCATCGTGGTCTCCCACAGTTCCTTGGCGTTCATCTCGCCGAGGCCCTTGTAGCGCTGGATGCCGGAATCCTTCGGGATCCGCTTGCCGTTCGCGAGACCGTCCGCGAGGAGGGCGTCGCGCTCCTTGTCGGAGTACACGTACTCGTGCGGCGCGTTGGTCCACTTGAGCCGGTACAGCGGCGGCATCGCGAGATAGACGAAGCCGGCCTCGATGAGTCCGCGCATGTAGCGGAACAGCAGGGTGAGGAGCAGCGTGGTGATGTGCTGGCCGTCGACGTCGGCATCCGCCATCAGCACGATCTTGTGATACCGCGCCTTGTCGATGTCGAAGTCCTCGCCGATGCCCGTGCCGAAGGCCTGGATCATCGCCTGGACTTCCTTGTTCGACAGAGCCTTGTCGAGGCGCGCGCGTTCGACATTGAGGATCTTGCCGCGCAGGGCCAGGATCGCCTGCGTGTGCGGGTCGCGGCCGGAGACCGCCGAGCCGCCGGCCGAGTCGCCCTCGACGAGGAAGATCTCGCTGATCGACGGGTCCTTGCTCGTGCAGTCCTTGAGCTTGTCGGGCATGGCCGCCGACTCGAACACGCTCTTGCGGCGCGCGGTCTCGCGGGCTTTGCGCGCAGCCAGGCGGGCGGTCGCCGCGTCGATCGCCTTCGTGATGATGCGCTTCGCCTGCACCGGATTGCGGTCGAGCCAGTCGGCGAGCTGGTCGCCCACGACCTTCTGCACGAATGCCTTGGCCTCGGTGTTGCCGAGCTTGGTCTTGGTCTGGCCCTCGAACTGCGGCTCGGAGAGCTTGACCGAGATCACGGCGGTGAGACCCTCGCGGATGTCATCGCCGGTGAGGTTGTCGTCCTTCTCCTTGAGGAGGTTCTTGTCGCGCGCGTAGGCGTTGATGCGCGTGGTGAGCGCAGCGCGGAAGCCCTCCTCGTGCGTGCCGCCCTCGTGCGTGTTGATCGTGTTCGCGAAGGTGAACACGTTCTCGGTGTAGCTGGTGGTCCACTGCATCGCGAGTTCCAGCGAGATGTGGCGGATCGTGTCTTCCGACTCGATCTCGATGATCTCGTCGTTGACGACCTCGGCGTGACGCACCTTGTTGAGGTACTCGACGTAGTCGACGAGACCGCGCTCGTACAGGAAGTCGTCGTGCGGCTGGCGCTCCTCGGAACCGCCGTCCTTCGCGTCGGCGACATAGGCCGAGCTAGGACGCTGGTCGCTGAGGATGATGCGCAGCCCCTTGTTGAGGAACGCGGTCTGCTGGAAGCGGGTGCGCAGCGTGTCGTAGTCGAAGTGGACCGACTCGAAGATCGTGTCGTCGGGCCAGAACTCGATGGTCGTGCCGGTCTCATCGGTGTCTTCCGCTTTCGCGAGCGGAGCCTGCGGCTGGCCGCCGTCGCGGTACGACTGACGCCATGCCGACCCCTGGCGCTTGACCTCGACCTCGAGGCGCGACGAGAGGGCGTTCACGACGGATGAGCCGACGCCGTGCAGACCACCCGAGACGGCGTAGCCGCCGCCGCCGAACTTGCCGCCGGCGTGCAGCACGGTGAGGACGACCTCGACGGTCGACTTGCCCTCGGTGCGGTGCATGTCGACGGGGATGCCGCGGCCGTTGTCGACGACACGGATGCCGCCGTCGGGCAGGATCGTCACCTCGATCGTGTCGCAGTACCCAGCCAGCGCCTCGTCGACCGAGTTGTCGACGATCTCGTACACCAGGTGGTGCAGTCCGCGTTCACCGGTCGAGCCGATGTACATGCCGGGGCGCTTGCGGACGGCTTCGAGGCCCTCGAGCACCTGAATGGCGTCTGCCCCGTATTCGCTGGGAGCCCGGTTGGGCGTTTCAGGTTCCTCAGGAACGTTGTCGGGGGTGTCGGACGTCATCTTCGCGGGGTCTCCGGATCCTTCGATAGGGACCTCGACAGTCTATCGGTTCACAGGGGCATCACGAGCGTTACACGCCTCTGTGAGGCTCTGAAAGCGCCTCAGACAGCTCCGACCGTCACTTATCCGTAGGTATCGCGTGGACCACGCCCTGGAATCGTTCTGGGACCCCATTTCCAGGAGGGGACGTCCGGCCCGATGAAACGGATCGCGTCGACCCCTGCCTCAGGGAACCGCCGGACGATCTCCGAGAGGATGTGCGCGCGCATCAGCTGGAGCTGCTTCGCCCAGGCCGTCGAGTCGGCCTGGACGGTGAGCGTGCCCTCCGAGAACGCGACCGGTCGGGTGTGCCGCGCGGTGTCTTCACCGGCGACATCCGACCAGGCCCGCACCACGTCTTCGCGGGCCAGCTCCTTGTCCCAGCCCGCCTCGCGGGTGAGCGCCGCCAGCACATCCCCGACGCCGCGCGGGTCACGCCCCGGCGTGAAGGGAGCGTTCTCGTCGTCGACCGCCCGGCGCCGGCGCTTGCGGAAGGACCGCGCCGACGGCTCGAGCCCGCGCAGGCGAAGGTAGGTCGCGACGGTCTCGGGAATGGATCCGGGGGAAGGAGCGGATGCTTCGCCCTCGGCGTGGATGTCGGGATCAGGCATCCGTCGCCTCCAGAATCGTGCCCGCCTCGACACGGACGATCCGCGCGCGCAGCGCCGACGGGACGTCTTCTTCCACGGCCGCGGTAACGACGACCTGCTCGTATCCGCCGGCGAGCTGCGCGAGGCGCGCGCGACGATCGGCGTCGAGCTCGGCGAACACGTCGTCGAGGATGAGCACCGGGTCTCCGAGGCGCGACTCCGCGCGCAGCAGCTCGGCCGAGGCGAGCCGCAGCGCGAGCGCGACCGACCACGATTCGCCGTGCGATGCGTAGCCCTTGACCGGCAGTCCACGCACGCGGAGCACGAGGTCGTCACGGTGCGGACCGACCAGGGTCAGACCGCGTTCGAGCTCGGCCGTGCGGCGCGCGGCCAGCGACTGGCGGAAGAGGTCCGCGACGCGGGAGCCGGATGCCGCGGCCGCGGGTGCATCCGCGCCCTCTTCGGGATCTCCGCCGGTGACCGACAGAGCCCAGACGGCCTCGGGACGGTGATCCGCTCCGGCGATCGCGGCGTACGCCGCGGCGAGCGGCTCGGCGAGATCGGCGGTGAGCCCGAGGCGCGCTTCGATGAGTTCGGTGCCGAGTGCGACGAGCTTGTCGTCCCACACGTCGAGGGTGGTGAGCGCGTCACCGCGGATGCCTCGGGCCTTGGCGGACTTGAGCAGGGCTGTGCGCTGCTTGAGGACGCGCTCGTAGTCGGCGAGCACGCCGGCCATGCGCGGTGCCCGCTGCACCAGGAGCTGGTCGGCGAAACGGCGCCGAGCCGACGGATCGCCGCGGACGATCTGCAGGTCTTCGGGGGCGAAGAGCACGACCTGCGCGTAGCGCGGGAGCTCGGCCGGCTTCACCGGCGCCCCGTTGACGCGGGCCTTGTTGGAACCCTGACGGTTCAGCTGCGCCTCGAGCAGCACCCGGCGGCCACCGTGGGCGAGACGCGCGCGGATGATCGCGGCATCCGCGCCGTCACGCACCATCGGGGCGTCGTTCGACACGCGATGCGACCCGAGCGTCGCGAAGAATCCGATGGCTTCGGCGAGGTTGGTCTTGCCCTGACCGTTGCGGCCCACGAAGACGTTGGGACCGGGCGCGAGCGTGACGTCGGCGGCCGCGTAATTGCGGAAGTCGACGAGACTCAGCTGCTCCACGATCACCGGTCAAGCCTAATGAGCGACGGCGACGCCCTGGTCGGTTCAGGACCGCCGCGCGGGAGGGGTGCTGGGATCAGCGCAGGAGGAGGTTCGGCTGCAGCAGGTAGCGGAAGGAGTCCGCGCCGGCCTTGTCGACGGACGTTTGCGGCGTGATCAGCACCGGGCTCAGCTTGTTGGCGTTGTCGCTCGAGGTGAACGTGATGCGCACGAACTCGCTCTTCACGGCGCTCAGCGACTCGAGCAGGTACTGCGGGTTGAGTCCGAGCGTGACATCCTCACCGACCAGGTTCGCGTCGACGGACTCGGTCGCCCGCGCCTGCTCGGTGCCCGAGGCATCCATCGACACGCTGTCGGTCGTGAACGTGAAACGCAGCGGCGCGGACCGATCGAGCACGAGCGACACACGCCGCACGGCTTCGGCGAGCTCCGCGGTGTTCACGACCGCGTGGTGCTCGGTCGCCTCGGGGAAGAGCCGGCGCACGGGCGGGAAGTTGCCCTTGATCAGCAGCGAGGTGACGGTCTTATTGCCCGCGGTGAACGCGATGATCTCGCGGTCTCCCGAACCCGAGAACGCGATCGAGATGTCACCGCCGTGCGCGAAGGTCTTGCCGACCTCCGTCAGGGTGCGCGCCGGCACCAGCGCGGTGGTCGACTCGTCGGACGCCGTGCCGCCGCCGTCCCACGGGATCTCACGCAGCGCGACGCGGTAACGGTCGGTCGCGACGAGGCTGAGGCCCGTGCCCGAGACCTCGAGCTGAACGCCCGTGAGGACCGGGGTCACATCGTCGCGTGAGGCCGCGAAGGCGACCTGCGCGATCGCGGTCGCGAAGTCCTCGGACGGGACGAGACCGGAGTCGCCGGTGACTTCGGGGATCGCCGGGTACTCCTGTACAGGCATGGATGCGAGCGTGAAGCGCGCCGAACCGCAGGTGAGGAGGATGCCGCCGTCGTCGTCGACCTCGACCTGGATCGGGGCATTGGGAAGCCGGCTCGCGATCTCGGACAGCAGACGACCGTGGACGAGGATCGTGCCCGGCTCGTCGACCGTCGCTTCGATCGTCGTGCGAGCGGATGCCTCGTAATCGAAGGCCGCGAGCGAGAGTCCTTCATCGGATGCCTCGATCAGCACGCCCGCAAGGATCGGCTGCGGGTTCCGCTGCGGAAGGAGCTTGACGACGAATGACACGGCTTCGCTGAACACATCGCGATTGACGTGGAACTTCACGGATGCTCCCTCGACTGCGGTTGGGCCTCCAATGCTAGTGGTAGGCCGTGACGATGCCAGTCCCGAATGGGACGCAGCATCCCTCCACCGGTCTTTCCACCGTCAAGGTGATCGGACCGGGGAATCTTCAAATACTTCTTGTCATGGTGTTAACGGCTGTGGAAACTGTGCACAACTCAGCCGATCCCAGACGGGAGTTGGGAATCACATGTCTGTGAGATGTGGAACGGCTGCGGAGGGCGTGCGGGACAGCTCGGGCGCGACGAGGTCTGTTTCGACATTCATCCACAGGCTTGCACTCGTCGCCCACAACGTTTCCGCAGGGTTGTGGAGTTATCCACAGGTTTTCCACACTGTGAAGAACGCGAATAATGGCCCTGTCCGAGCCCGGCTGTCAAGCACCTCTTGCGGCATATGACCGCACCCCGGATCAGCGGCCGTTGCGGCCCAGCTGAGCGGTGATCTCGGACACCTGGTTGTAGATCGAGCGACGCTCTTTCATGAGGTCGCTGATCTTCTTGTACGCGTACATCACGGTCGTGTGGTCGCGGTTTCCGAACAGCTGGCCGATCTTCGGCAGCGAGAGGCTGGTGCGCTCACGGCACAGGTACATGGCGATCTGCCGGGCGGTCGCGACCGACTGCGAACGGCTCGAGCCGTAGAGGTCGTCGACGGTGAGCTTGAAGTACTGTGCGGTCGCCGTGATGATGTCGGTCGGCGAGATGACGTTCGCGTCGTCCTGGTCGACGATGTCGCGCAGCACGGTCTGGGCCAGCGACATGTCGAGCGTCGACCTGTTGAGGCTGGCGAACGCCGAGACGCGGATGAGGGCGCCCTCGAGCTCGCGGATGTTCGACGAGACGACCGTCGCGATGTACTCGAGGACCTCGTCCGGAATGTGGAGCCGCTCGGACTGCGCCTTCTTGCGGAGGATGGCGATACGGGTCTCGAGGTCGGGCGCCTGCACATCGGTGATGAGGCCCCACTCGAACCGGCTGCGCATGCGGTCCTCGAAGCCGGTCAGGTGCTTCGGCGGCACATCACTCGTGATCACGACCTGCTTGTCGTGGTCGTGCAGGGTATTGAACGTGTGGAAGAACGCTTCCTGGGTCTCGGCGCGCCCCTGGAGGAACTGGATGTCGTCGATCAGCAGCACGTCGACGTCGCGGTACCGCGCCTGGAATGCGGATCCGCGGTTGTTCGCGATCGAGTTGATGAAGTCGTTCGTGAACTCCTCGCTCGAGACGTAGCGCACGCGGATGCCGCTGTAGAGGCTCATCGCGTACTCGCCGATGGCGTGGAGGAGGTGCGTCTTGCCGAGGCCGGAGTCACCGTAGATGAACAGCGGGTTGTATGCCTTGGCCGGCGCTTCGGCCACTGCGACCGCGGCGGCATGCGCGAAGCGGTTGGACTGTCCGATGACGAAGTTGTCGAAGGTGTACTTCGGATTGAGGCGCGTGTCGCTGCGGGAGACGGCGGATGCGGCATCCGGAGCCTCTTCGCGCTGTGGATGCAGGACCGCCGCCGGCGCGGCCGTCGGCTGCGAGATCGGCTGCGCGGCGGACTGCACCGGGATGGGCGCGGTGACGTGGGCGTCGACGAGTTCCGGGTTGACCACCACACGGAACGTGCTGGCTGGCTGCGCGTCGTCCTGCTCGACGTTGGCGAGGGCCTCCATGATCGGGGTGCGCATGCGCTTCGTGAACTGCGCGGCCGTGAGGTCGTTGGGGACGTCGAGGTAGAGCGTTCCGCCCATGACCCCCTGCGGCACCGCGAGGCTCAGGAAGCCATGGAGCTGCGGGGTGATCCGCTCGTCGCGGGTGAGCTCATCGAGCACGGCCGTCCAGACGGGAACATCTGGAATTTCGTGCGGTGTCATGGCCCCCCCGGGTTGTTGATGAGTCCACCGGAGGCCGCGGAACGAGTGCATCGGGCCTGTGGATAACTGCCGGAGCAACGCTAGTTCGCGGGCGTCCCCGGAGCAAACTCCACTGTAGATCGGGCGGGTGTGTCGTTGCCAGGGTCGATGTGCCGGTCCGTGGATAATGGCCGGCCCACGGCCTCGGTTTGAGTTCTCAGGCGGCTCGGCGTACCCTAAATCGGTTGACTTATGCCCTCGCGGCAGTCCCGTTGTACGTAGCGTCCCCGGTCTCAGAGTCCCGGTGACACCTGATCCGGAAGTGATCCCATGAGCAAGCGCACCTTCCAGCCCAACAACCGCCGTCGCGCCAAGAAGCACGGCTTCCGTGCCCGCATGCGCACCCGCGCCGGTCGCGCCATCCTCTCGGCTCGTCGCGGCAAGGGCCGCACCGAGCTCTCGGCCTGACCCCGAGCGGTGCTGGCGAGGCCGAACCGACTCACCCGCGGAGCGGAGTACAAGGCCGTCGTCCGTCGGGGCCGTCGGTGTGCCGGAACGCACACCGTGACCTATGTGAACAGCGCCGTGGCCGATGGCCCGGCGCGGTTCGGTTTCATCGTCAGCAAGCAGGTGGGCGGGGCCGTCGTGCGCAATACCGTCCGCCGGCGTCTCAAGGCCTTGTGTGCCGAGGCGCTTCCCGCCGTGCGGGACGGCAACGACATCGTGATCCGCGCGCTGCCCAGTGCGGCGACGGCGCCGTTCAGCGAACTCCGTGACGAGGTCGCCCGATGCTTGGCCCGGAGGGCGGCATGAGCGTTCTGCCGGCGTACGCCGTCGGCGACGCGCACTTCGAGCCCTCTGGCTCGCTTCGTGCCGTGCCCCTGCTCCCCCGCAACGCCGTTCTCGCGTTGCTGCATGGCTACCGCGCCACGATCTCGCACACGTACGGCGACGTCTGCAAGTACTTCCCGTCGTGCTCGGCGTACGCGGTCGGCGCCGTTCAGCGGCACGGCGCCCTTAAGGGTGCGGCGCTCACCGCAGCCCGCCTCGCTCGCTGCCATCCCTGGGCGGAGGGCGGCGTCGATGACGTCCCGCCGCACGCGAACTTCCGGCATGCGCTGACCCCCCACGGGTTCGTCGTGCCAGTCCCCTCTGGAAAGGACTGATCCTCCGCATGGATCTCTTGCTGGCCTCCACCCCGACACCCGCACCCACAGACGGTGGCTTCGACCTGATCGGAACCATCCTGTGGCCCCTCAAGTGGGCGGTCGAGGCCGTGCTGGTCGCCTGGCACTGGCTCTTCACCGCGATCGGCCTTCCGCCGGCGGACGGCATCACGTGGGTGCTGTCGATCGTCGGTCTCGTGATCGTGGTGCGCTCGGCGCTGATCCCGCTCTTCGTGAAGCAGATCAAGAGCCAGCGCAAAATGATGGAAATTGCCCCTGAACTGCGGAAAGTTCAGGAGAAGTACAAGGGCAAGCGTGATCAGCTCTCGCGCGAGGCGATGAGCCGCGAGACCATGGCGCTGTACAAGAAGCACGGCACCACGCCTGTCTCGAGCTGCCTTCCGCTGCTCGTTCAGATGCCGATCTTCTTCGCGCTGTTCAGCGTGCTGAACGACGTCACGAAGCATGCGAACGCGGGCATCGGTGGCGTCGGACTGCTGAGTGCCGAGCTCACGCAGGAGTTCTACAACGCCAAGCTCTTCGGTGTCGCGTCGCTGCACGAGACTCTGATCGATGCCGTCAACACCGGCAACACCGCCGCGATCGCCATCCTCGCGACGCTCGTCGTGCTGATGATCGCGTCGCAGTTCTTCACGCAGCTGCAGATCATCTCGAAGAACCTCTCCCCCGAGGCCAAGACCGGCCAGGCCTACCAGATGCAGAAGATCATGCTCTGGGTCCTGCCCTTCGCCTTCGTCTTCTCGGGCGTCTTCTTCCCGCTCGGTGTCGTCATCTACTGGTTCGTGTCGAACCTGTGGACGATGGGTCAGCAGTTCCTCGTGATTCGCGAGATGCCGACGCCCGGCTCTGAGGCGGCCAAGGAGCGCGAGGAGCGCCTGGCTCGCAAGGGCAAAGCCATCGATTCGTCGGGCAAGGTCGTCCCGATGGAGAAGTACCTCGCCGAGCAGAAGCGTCTGTACGAAGAGGCCGAGCGTGCCCGTGCCGCGACCCCGAAGCGCCAGCAGCCGGTGAGCAAGCAGCGCGCCAAGAAGCAGGCACAGCAGAAGCAGCAGAAGCAGCCTGGCCAGAAACAGGGTGGGTCAGCCGCGGCGGTCGGCGACGCCGACTCCGGCGGCTCCGATTCCGCTTCCTGACGGCCCCGACCCGACGTCCACACGAGGATCACGACATGACCACGCCTTCCGAGCACGCCCCCGTCGACACCACCGACGACCGGTTGCCCGCCACCGTCGCCCAACTCGAGGAGGAAGGCGACATCGCCGCCGACTTCCTGGAGGGTCTGCTCGACATCGCCGACATCGACGGGGACCTCGACCTGGATGTCCGGGCCGGACGCGCCTACGTCTCGGTGGAGGCGCCGGAGGGCGGTTCGGTGTCGCTGATCGCCGACCCCGACACGGTGCAGGCACTGCAGGAGCTCACGCGCATCGCTGTGCAGAACCGCACCGGACGGTTCTCGCGACTGATCCTCGATGTGGGCGGATCCCGCAACACGCGCCAGGCGCAGCTGGCGACACTCGTCGACCGCGCGATCGAGCGGCTCGAGGAAGGCGCCTCTCAGGCCTCGCTGCCCGCCATGTCGAGCTACGAGCGCAAGCTGGTCCACGACATCGTGGCAGAGCGTGGGTTCGTCTCGGAGTCGTACGGCGAAGGCGCTGACCGTCACACGGTGATCCGCCGCGGCTGAAACCCAGTCCGTTTCACGTGAAACATCGGGATTGCGTTGGATGAGGCATCAATGACGGAGCTCGAGCAGGAGCCGGCTGCGGCCGTTCAGATCTTCGGCGACCGCGTTGCTCTCGCGCGCAAGTTCACCACGGCCTTGGCCGAGCATGGCGAAGAGCGCGGGCTCATCGGTCCGCTCGAACTCCCCCGCTTGTGGACCCGGCACATCCTGAACAGCGCGGTGATCGCGCCGCTCTTTGCTCCCGGTCGCGTCGGCGATGTGGGGTCGGGCGCAGGGCTCCCCGGTCTGGTACTGGCCATCGCGCGGCCCGACATCGAGTGGGTGCTCATCGAGCCGATGGAGCGCCGGGTGGCGTGGCTCACCGAGCAGGCCGGCGAGCTCGGGCTCGACAACGTCGAGATCGTTCGCGCACGAGCGGAGGACTGGCGCTTCGGCCCCGTGCTCGACGCCGTGACGGCTCGCGCTGTCTCGGCTCTTCGCACCTTGGTGCCGATCACAGCGCCGCTGGTACGCGATGGCGGTGAGCTGATCCTGTTGAAAGGCGCGAGTGCGGGGAACGAGATCGAGGCGGCCGAGAAGCAGCTGCGCAAGTTCCGAGTGACGAACGCGCGGGTCGAGATGGTCGGCGAGGGCCTTCTCGCCGAGCCGTCGCGCGTCGTGCGCGCCACCGTTCGCTGACGCCTCTCGAGGAGACGCGCAGCCTCCCGTTTCACGTGAAACGGGGCGTTCCCCGCCGGTCGAGTGGCGCGCAGCGCCGTATCGAGACCACTCAGCCTTGGAAATCTCGATACACGCGCTGCGCGCGCACTCGATCGGCGTTATTACAGGCATGTGCCCTCGTTTCACGTGAAACATGCAGGTCGACCCCGCCGGTCGAGTAGGCGCGCCAGCGCCGTATCGAGACCTCCACCTGTGTTGATGTCGACTCACGCGCTCGATCGGCGGCACTAACGCTGGCCTTGCGGAGATTTGACGGTATGTGCCGTCGTTTCACGTGAAGACATGGCAGCGGACCCCGCCGGTCGAGTAGGCGCGCCAGCGCCGTATCGAAACCCGCCCGCCCGTTGCCCCGCCCGTCGGTCGAGTAGGCGCGAAGCGCCATATCGATAACCCACCTCTCGCCTTGATCTTGACACACGCACGCCGCAGAACTCGATCGGCGGCTCCCCCGTGCCATGCCTGTCGAGTAGGCGCGCCAGCGCCGTATCGAGACCAACGGTCCTGCGAGATCTCGCTGCACGCGCCGCGGCGGACGCGATTTCCGCTGGTCGAGTGGTGGGCGAGCGCGGGATAGCGGTGTGTTTGCGGTGCGAGCGTCCCCGTTTCACGTGAAACATTCAGCCGACCCCGCCGTCGAAGCGGGGCGGGCCAGCGCCGTATCGAAACCTGCCCGGTATGCGACCCCGCTTCGCACGCATCGGGTCGGATTCATGCGGGCCCTCGGATACCGCGGCTTCTCCACAGAGCTCTCACACCGGCGCGGTTTGTACCGATGGTCCCGCAGGCGGAATGCAGGGGGCATGGATCGGCCAACCTGGGCCGATGGCGTACATGTATATCCTCGAGTGCTCGGACCGAACCCTCTACGTCGGAAGCACGCGCGACCTCGAACACAGGCTGGCCCAGCACGGCGAGGGGGAAGGGTCCCTCTATACGAGAACGAGGCTGCCGGTGAAGCTTCTCTATTTCGAAGAGTTCGACCGCGTCAGTGACGCCTATCTGCGTGAGAAGCAGGTGCAGGGTTGGAGTCGGGCTAAGCGACTCGCCTTGGCAAAGGAGCAGATCGAGAAGCTGCCGGGTCTGAGCAAGAAGGACTTCTCGGGGTCCCATTGAGCCGGCGATGTTTCACGTGAAACGGCCCGTGCACGC
Organism: Microbacterium sp. NPDC056003; assembly: GCF_042274785.1. Lineage (NCBI taxonomy): Bacteria > Bacillati > Actinomycetota > Actinomycetes > Micrococcales > Microbacteriaceae > Microbacterium > Microbacterium sp. NPDC056003. Next base: position 1,265,511 of record NZ_JBHJXQ010000001.1, read on the forward strand.
GTACGCCGTTGGATCGCGTTGAACGAGATCCTCGATACGGCGCTGCGCGCCTACTCGACCGGCGGGGAAGGCAGAGGGGTCGTTGATCGCGTGCGCGCGTAGCGCGTGATCAAGATCGAGACCTGCGGTGAGGGAGGTGTCGATACGGCGCTGCGTGCCTACTCGACCGGTGGCACAAGGCCGACGTGGGGGTCTCGATACGGCGCTTCGCGCCTACTCGACCGGCGGGAAGCGAGTGGTCGGTGGTCGCTCATCGAGTGCGCGCGAAGCGCGTGTATCGAGATCTGGCGAGGGTTGGGTGGGTCTCGATATGGCGATGCGCGCCTACTCGACCGGCGGGAAGCGTATGGCCGGGGTTGCTGATCGAGTGCGCGCGAAGCGCGTGTATCGAGATCTGGTGAGGGTTGGGTGGGTCTCGATATGGCGCTGCGCGCCTACTCGACGGGCGGGAAGCGTATGGCCGGGTCGCTGATCGAGTGCGCGCGAAGCGCGTGTATCGAGATCTGGCGAGGGTGGGGTGGGTCTCGATACGGCGCTGCGCGCCTACTCGACCGGCGGGAGAGAGTGGGCGCGTCCGCTGATCGAGTGCGCGCGACGCGCGTGTATCGAGATCTGGCGAGGGTGGGGTGGGTCTCGATACGGCGCTGCGCGCCTACTCGACCGGCGGGAGCGGGCGGGAAGGTGGAGTGGGGTCTCGATACGGCGCTGCGCGCCTACTCGACCGGCGGGCGCGGGCGGGAGGGCGGAGGGGGTCTCGATATGGCGCTGGGCGCCTACTCGACCGGCGCGAGGGAGAGGGGAGAGAACGGGAATGGGGTGAGGGCGGGATAGAGTGGATGGCGTTGTTGATCGCTCGCGAGAGGGAGAGTGTTTCACGTGAAACAGCCCGACGAGTCGGCGGCCGCGGCACCCTTCTCGTTCGACGACACCCCTCTCGCACGTGAACTCGCCGACCTCTCCGCACGACGCCGTGCGCTCGAGAGTGCGGACGTTCAACTCACGGGTCGCACCCGCGTGCTGACCGTCTCGAACCAGAAGGGCGGCGTCGGCAAGACGACGACCACCGTCAACGTTGCGGCTGCCCTGGCCTCCGTCGGGGCCAAGGTGCTCGTGATCGATCTGGACCCACAGGGAAACGCGTCGACGGCACTGGGAGTGCCCCACACCGCCGACATCCCGAGCGTCTACGACGTGCTCATCGACGAATTCCCGCTCGCCGACATCGTGCAGGTCAGCCCGGAATCGCCGAATCTGCTGTGCGCGCCCAGCACGATCCACCTCGCCGGGGCCGAGATCGAGCTCGTTTCGCAGGTCGCCCGTGAGCACCGTCTCAAGACGGCACTCGACGAGTACCTCGCGAACCTCGATGAGCACATCGATTTCGTGCTCATCGACTGCCCGCCGTCTCTGGGTCTGCTCACGATCAACGCGTTCACGGCCGCGGGGGAGCTGCTCATCCCGATCCAGTGCGAGTACTACGCGCTCGAGGGCCTGAGCCAGCTGCTCGGGACCGTCCGCATGATCCAGAAGCACCTCAACCCGGGCCTCACCCTGAGCACGATCGTGCTCACCATGTACGACGGTCGCACCCGTCTCGCGCAGCAGGTCGCCGAGGAGGTGCGCGAGCACTTCGCCAAGGAAGTGCTCGACACCGTCATCCCGCGTTCGGTGCGTGTGTCTGAGGCGCCGAGCTTCGGCCAGACCGTCATCGCCTACGATGGGCAGTCGGCCGGCGCGATCGCATACCGCGAAGCAGCCGTCGAGATCATCCGCCGCGACGGTCAGCCCGTCGCGGTGAAGAGTGCCGCGGGCGAGAGCGCCGCGGAACAGCACGTCGAATCGAAGATCGAAGGGGGAGCCTGATGGCCAAGCGCACAGGCCTAGGACGGGGGATCGGCGCGCTGATCCCGACGACGGAACCGGCGGAGGACCGCCCTTCGGACGTCTTCTTCCCGCGCGCCGTCGCCACCGACGACGCTCCCGCCGGGGCGGAGACCGACGCGACGCCCGACGACACGCCCACCGAGGACCTCGTACAGGTTCCCGGCGCGCGCCTCACGCACATCGACCCTCACTCGATCGTGCCGAATCCGCGCCAGCCGCGGACGCACTTCAACCCCGAAGACCTCGCCGAGCTCGTCCACAGCGTGCGCGAGTTCGGGGTTCTGCAGCCGGTCGTCGTCCGCGCGAACGAGGACGGCGACTACGAGCTCATCATGGGCGAGCGTCGCACCCGTGCCGCGCGCGAGGCGGGCCTCACATCCATCCCGGCGATCGTCCGCGAGACGGCGGATGAGCACCTGCTGCGCGACGCGTTGCTCGAGAACCTCCACCGCTCGGAGCTCAACCCGCTCGAAGAGGCATCGGCCTACCAGCAGCTCCTCGAGGACTTCGGCATCACCCAGGAGGAGCTCGCCAGCCGCATCGGCCGCTCGCGCCCCCAGATCAGCAACACGATCCGCCTGCTGAAGCTCCCGGTGCCGGTGCAGCAGCGCGTCGCCGCCGGCGTGCTCACCGCCGGCCACGCCCGGGCCATCCTGTCGCTCGACACCCCGGAGGCCATGCAGCGGCTCTCCGACAAGATCGTCAACGAGGATCTGTCGGTGCGCTCCGCCGAGGCTGCGGCCAAGATGGCGGATGCCGGGGCCCGCCGCCCGTCGAAGCCCACCGCCGGCGCGCGCCGCGGTCACCTCGACGAAGTCGCCGAGCGCCTGGGCGATCGCCTCAACACCCGCGTCCGGATCTCTCTGACTGCGCGTAAAGGCCAGATCAGCATAGATTTCGCGTCCATCCAGGACCTCAACCGCATCCTGGAGGAGCTCGGCGAGACCGGCTTCGGGGGCCCGGCCTGAGTCTCACCCCCGTCGGCCCCGCCTGAGCCGACCGACTACCGCCCCGCCTGAGCCGACCGGCTACGGCCCGGCCTGAGCCAGCCGGCTACGGCACAGCCCGATCGACCTCCGAGCCGGCCGCACCCTGTTCCGCGTCCGTACGAAGAGCGGCGGCCCGCCGCCTGAGCACGGTCGCTTCGGCGTCGTTGCCGGGCAACGCCGCCGCCGCCAGGAAATCGGCGGCCGCGGCATCCGATCTCCCCATCCGTTCGAGCAGTTCGGCGCGCACCGCCCGCAACGGCCGGAAGTCGCCGAGTTCGGGCTCCAGCGCGTCCACCATGTGCAGCGCCGCCTCCGGCCCCTCGACCATCGAGAAGGCGACGGCTCGGTTGAGGCGCACGACAGCAGTCGGCGCGAGCATCACCAGCGCGTCGTACAACCGGAGGATGCGGTCCCAGTCCGTTTCGTCGAACGACGGGGCGATCGCGTGACATTCGGCGATCGACGCTTGGAGACCGTAGTAGCCGAGCCCGCGGGGCGAGGCATCCGCTCTCCTCATCGCCTCTCGTCCACGTGCGATGGCGGAACGGTCCCACCGGCGTCGGTCCTGCTCGCCCAGGGTCAGCGGCAGGCCGTCCCGGTCGATGCGGGCGGTGAACCGCGACGACTGGAACTCCATCAGGGCGATGAGCGCATCGACCTCGGGCTCGTCCGGCGCGAGTGCGTGCAGCTGTCGCGCGAGCCGCACGGCCTCGCGCGCCACCTCGGGCCGCACCGGACGATCGCCTTCCGCCGCGGCGTAGCCCTCGGTGAAGAGCAGATAGATCACCTGCAGCACGCTGGCGAGACGCGCCGGACGCTCGGCACGGTCGGGCACCTCGAACGGCACGCCCGCATCGGCCAGGGTGCGCTTCGCCCGCACGATCCGCTGCTGGACGGTCGGCACGGTCATCAGCAGCACGCGCGCGATCTGGTCGGTGGTGAGACCTGCCACCGTGCGCAGGGTCAGAGCGAGCCGCGCCTGGGCGGAGAGCACCGGGTGGCACGCGACGAACACCAGCCGCAGCACGTCATCGTCGATGCGGTCGGGATCGGCGAGCTCGGGCACCGAGTCGACTCGTTCGGCGTCCCGCACATCGACGGCGAGCAGTGGCTCACGCTGGGTGAGGCGCTCACGCCGCCGCCACCCGTCGATGGCCCGACGCTTGGCGACCGACAGCAGCCAGGCTCCGGGATTGTCGGGGATGCCGTCCGCCGGCCACTTCGCGACGGCTTCGACGAGTGCATCCTGCGCGAGATCCTCCGCCCAGGCGAAGTCGCCGGTGTGGCGGGTCAGCGCGGCGACGATCCGCGCGGACTCGGCCCTCCAGACCGCCTCGACCGCGCGGCGGGCGTGCACGTCGACGTCGGTCATGATGTCAGCGTAGGCGTGGAACGCGGCCTGAGGTCGATGCGGCGTCGTACCCTTGATGGGTGCCGAACGCAGACCAGACCCCGCGCCGCCGGGCCAGTCTCGAGCTTCTGCGTGCCGAGGCATCCGACGAACTCGCCGTGGTGATCGCCGAGCGACTTCGAGCCGGCGAAGACCCGTGGGACTTCATGGACGACCTGCCCACCGTCGATGAGCTCGTCGTCTTCACGCTCCGCGCCGAGAACATCGAGGCGAACGGCGGCTCCCGGCCGAACGCCGCGCGCCACTATCGCGTGCTGCGACAGATCGCCCTGGAGTATCCCGAGCTCACGCGCGCCGTGTGGCGACTGCTCGGCGACGCCAACACGCACCGCCGCTGGGATGCCACGGTGCGCGCAGACGCGTCCTGATCACACCCTCAAGCGTTGGCGGCCCGCCACTCCTGGGCCTTCTCGACCCACTCGGGGTCGACGGACTCGAAGTCAGCGAACTCGTTGACCCGCCGCACCTCGAGCGCGACGCCCGGACCGAGGGGGCACTGCTTCGCCCAGTGCTCGGCCTCTTCGCGACTGGCGACCTCGAGGATCCAGAAGCCGGTGAACACCTCGCGAGCCTCGGCGAACGGGCCGTCCGTGACCGCCGGCGGCACCGAGGAGAAGTCGACGCGGAATCCCTCGCTTGCATCGGAGAGACCCTCCGCCGAGAGGAAGACCCCGGCCTTCTGAAGCTCTTCGTTGTAGGCGCTCATCGCGGCGATCACCTGCTTCATGTCGAGCTCCTCCGACGCCTTGGCCGCGGCTTCGGGCTCCACCTGCATGATCAGCATGTAACGCATGTCCTGCTCCTTCGTCGTTGCGGGCCCTCGACCCGGAGGGCCGCGCTCCGGCACCCTCATTCTGTACGTCGAACGAGAGGGGCCGGGATCGACATCCTCTCGCGGATTTCTTCCGGAGTGAATGGATGCCTCAACCGGCATGCAACGAAGAACCCCGCCGACCAGCGGTGAACGCAGGCCGGCGGGGTTCACGCTTCGAACGGACTCAGCCGATGTAGGCCTCGAGGTCCTTCTCGAGCGCGAACTTGGGCTTGGCGCCGATGATCGTCGTCTCGACCTGTCCCTTGTTGAAGACCTTCATCGCCGGGATCGACGTGATCTGGTACTTCATGGCGAGGTCGGGGTTCTCGTCGACGTTCAGCTTCAGGATGGTGATCTTGCCGGGGTGCTCCGCCTGAATCTGGTCGAGGACCGGCGAGACCATGCGGCAGGGACCGCACCACTCAGCCCAGAAGTCCACGAGCACCGGGCCGTCGGCCTGGAGCACATCCTGGTCGAACGTGGCGGACGTCGTCGCCTTGGCGGTCATGTTCTCTCCTTAGATGGGAAGTCGTACGTCGGTCACAACGCGCCGCGCGGCGGGATTGTTCCGCAGTACGACGCAGCGAGGTCAGGCGGCGGTCTGCTCGGGATCGGCCTCGGGCAGACCTTCGATCTGGTCGCCGGCGGCGTCAGGGGCGCCCGCTTCGCCGAGCGAGGCGAGGTAGTGCTCGACATCGAGTGCCGCGACCGTTCCGCTGCCGGCTGCGGTCACCGCCTGGCGGTACGTCGGGTCGATGACGTCGCCCGCGGCGAACACGCCGGGCACCGACGTACGCGACGAACGGCCGTCGACCCAGATCGTGCCTTCGGGGGTGAGCTCGAGCTTGTCGTGGACGAGGTGGGTGCGCGGGTCGTTGCCGATCGCGACGAACAGGCCGTCGATCGCCAGGTCGCTGCGCGTGCCGTCGACGGTGTTCTCGAGCACCAGACCGGTGACCGCGTCGTCGCCCAGAACGTCGACGACCTCGCTGTTCCAGACGAACTCGATCTTCTCGTTCGCGAACGCCCGCTCCTGCATGATCTTCGACGCGCGCAGCTCGTCGCGGCGGTGGATGACGTACACCTTGGACGCGAACTTGGTCAGGAAGGTGGCCTCCTCCATCGCGGAGTCGCCACCGCCCACGACGGCGATGACACGCTCGCGGAAGAAGAACCCGTCGCACGTCGCACAGTACGACACACCGCGGCCGGAGAGGCGCTCTTCGCCCTCGATGCCGATCTTGCGGTGCGCGGACCCCGTCGCGTAGACGATCGAGCGTGCTTCGTACTCGGCACCGCTGCCCAGGACGACCTTCTTCACCGGGCCGTCGAGCTCGAGCGAGACGACATCGTCGTACAGCACCTCAGTGCCGAACCGCTCGGCCTGCTCCTGCATGCGGGTCATCAGGTCGGGGCCCTGGATGCCTTCCGGGAAGCCGGGGAAGTTCTCGACGTCGGTGGTGGTCATCAGGTCACCGCCGGCCTCGACGGAGCTGGCGACCACGAGCGGCTCGAGGTTGGCACGTGCCGCGTAGATCGCTGCCGTGTACCCCGCAGGACCCGAACCGATGATGATGACGTGACGCACTGCGACCCCTTCTGTTGCAGGGCACTTCCGCCCCGTACTGCTCAACACATGGTAACCGCGGAGCATTCCGCGGGCACGGTCAGCGCCCGCCGGGCAGAACGCGCCGGGCGAGGGCCAACGCGGCGGACAGCTCGGGCGCGCGGAGAAGGGCCAGGAACGCGACGTAGACGACCAGCACGACGGCGCCGATCACGGCGGACCCGAGTACTCCGAGGATCTTGTCCGACACCGTCCAGCCGTCGGTTCCTCCCAGCAGCTGGAAGGTGAGCCAGCCCGCGCCGGCGGCGGGCAGCGCGGCCAGCGCGAAGCGGCCGAGCGCCAGCATCCACGACCCGATCCGCAATCCGCCGAGGCGGCGCTGCAGCAGCCAGGTCGCGGCGATCACCTGGCACACGCTCGCGAACGACTGGCCGAGTGCCACCGCCGCGGCGAGCTGCGACATCGCGATCACCTCCGCGCTCGCCGCCCACGACGCCGCCAGCGCCGTCAGCACGACGATCACGCACTGGCCGAGCGTGAAGAAGAACGGCGTGCGCGTGTCGTCGTACGCGTAGAACGTTCGCTGGATCACGAAGAGCACGGCGAGCGGGATGAGGCTGACCAGGTAGCAGAGCAGCACCCCCGCTGCTCCGACGGCTTCCTCGCGCGAGTTGGTGAAGATGCGCGACATCGGCACCGCCGCCACCGCGAGGGCCGCGGTCGCGGCGACGATGAAAAGACCGAGGGTGCGGATGCTGCGGCCGACGTCCGCGCGGACGTCATCATCGCGACCGGCACCGGCGTGCTCGCTGAGCTGCGTGAAGTAGGGCGTCCCGATCGAGAGCACGATGATCGAGTACGGGAGCATGAAGATCAGCCAGGCGTTGCCGGCGACGAAGAACCCCGGATCGCCCTCGGGGATCTGCGACATCACGCGCGACTGCACGACGCCGGCGAGCTGGCCCGCGAGGACCATCAGGAACGTCCAGCCCGCGAGGCGGCCGATCTGGCCGAGTCCCACGCCGCGCCAGCGGAAGTCGGGACGCACGTGCATCCCCGTCTTCCGCCAGAACAGGAACAGGATGCCGGTCTGCACGACGATCCCGAGCGTCGCGGTGCCCGCCAGCACGGCGATCATCTCGGGCGACCACTGCGTCGACGCCGTGCCGGAGCCGAACAGCCAGATGAAGACCAGGAACCCGGCGATCGAGACGACGTTGTTGACGATCGGCGCCCACGTATACGGCCCGTACACCCGGCGCGCGTTGAGCGCTTCGCCGACCAGCGCGAACAGGCCGTAGAAGAGGATCTGAGGCAGGCACCAGTACGCGAAGGCCGTGGCCAGGGCCTGCTGCTCGGGGCCGTAGTCCGGTGCGTAGAACACGACGAGCCAGGGTGCGGCGACGGTCGCGACGGCCGCCGTGCCCAGCAGCACGACCGTGCCGAGGGTGAACAGCTTCGACACGAACGCGCTGCCGCCGTCGTCGTGCGCCGCGGCCTTGACGATCTGCGGCACCACGACCGCGCTCAGCAGACCGACCGAGATGATCGCGTAGATGTTGTTCGGCAGCTGGTTGGCCACGGCGAAGGCGTTGCCTCCCGCGGTGGTCGCGCCGACCGCCCACACCAGCACGATGGTCCGCACCAATCCCGTGACGCGCGAGACGATCGTCCCGGCGCCGATCAGCGCACTGGCCCGCCCGATGCTCACGACGTCTCCTCCGGCTCGTGGGCGCCCCCGCCGTCGGCCGCGGCATCCGCTCCCCGTCGGCGCGCACGCAGACGCAGCACGGTCCGCACGACGCCGAGCAGCAGCAGGCCGCCGACGACCACGCCGAGGGCCGCGAGCCCGAAGCTCTCCCATTCCGCGCGCACATTCACGTCGACCGACTCGGGGTCGCCGATGGCGACGCTCGCCCGGCTGCGCAGCTGCAGCTCGAGGGTGACCTCGCCGTTGCCGACGCGGGCCTCGACGGGCACCTCGACGCGGCTGTTGCTGCCGGCGGCGGCGACCAGCGGATTGGCTCGCTGCACGTTCAGGCGCAGATTGTCGGGCGTGACGTAGAGCACGAGGTTCACCGGGTAGGGCAGGTCGTTGCGAACCCAGAACCGCAGGCCGACGTTCGAGCCGAACAGGTTGATCTCGCTCGTGGGAACGAGTCCCACCGAGTCGAGCGTGGCCGCTGTCGCGGCCCGATGGTCGGAGATCGCCGCGGTCCAGCCGGCGTCGTCGGCCAGCCACCCCGTGCCCAGCAGCTGCAGGATCTCGGCGCGCTGCGGACCGGTGAGGAGGCTGGTGTCGTCGAGGATCGTCGCGAACCGGGCGAGCTCGCCTTCGTCCTGCAGGAGAGCGGATGCCACGTCCGTTCGTACCGTCTCTTCAGGCGCGTCCTCGATCTCGACCGCGCTCACCGCGGAATTCGCCAGTCCGCCGAGGGTGAAGGGCGTGACGTCGGGCGCGCTCGTCGCGGCGCCGATCGTCGTGCCGAGGGCGACACGCGAGCGGTCGGGGTTGCGGCCCAGGTTCACCAGGAGCGGCGCGCCACCGGACTCCGCCGTCGCGAACGCCAGATACGCGGTCGCCTCGGCCAGTGCTGCGCCGCGCAGCGGAGGCTCCTCGAGTCCCGACGCCGCCGCGAGGGCGTCGCTCACGTCGGCGTCGTAGACGAGCAGGTCGGCGTCGCCGGCACGCCCGTGCGCCGGCACGGTGTCGCCGGCACGGCCGGCAGCGGTGGACGTGGAGGAGAGGAGGGTCAGCGACGACTGGTCGTCGATCCGGATGTCGCCCAGGCTCTCGACGACGGCCGGGCCCGCGGTCCCGGCGACCGGCCAGTAGACGGCCGTGCGCGAGCCTGCGCCGATGTCGAGCAGCTCGGGCAGCGTCGGGTACACCGGCGCTTCGGGGTCGACCGGCTCGGTCGGGGTGGGCGTCGGGGTGGCCTGCGGTGGCGGTGCGGAGTCGGAGTCGGAGTCCGATTCGGGATCGGGAACGAAGTCCGCCGGCTGCATGTACGCGCTGAGCGATGTCGGGGCGAGCGGCCGGGCGAGGCCCGACTCGAGCTGGGGGACGACGTCCGCGTCGCCGAACTGCAGGGCGAACCGCGAGTTGGGCAGTTCCTCGAGCCGTTCGAGCCACGCCGTCGCCGTCTCCGGAGCCGAGCTGCCGAGCACGCGGATGGCGGCGGGGATCGCCGGGTCGACGGCGAGGATCGCCGCCGTGCCCTCGACGCCGTCGAGCTGCGCGGTGAGAGCGCCGCCCGGAGCGGTCAGCTCGGTGAGCTCGTCGGCGGTGAGCAGTCCACGGGCAGTCGGGTCCGCGGTGATCGGCACGACGACGCCGATCCCGACCTCGTCGCCGTCGGTCGGAGGCACGACCATCGCGCTCGTCGACGTCACCGTGCCGGAGGGCGTGCCGTAGGTGGCGCGCAGCGGATACACGCCCGGCGCGAGTCCCTTCAGCACGGGGTCGGCGGCTTCGACGCGCGCGGCGGCGACCCGCGATGAGCCCGACGGCACGGACTCCATCGCGGCCGTCGCGACGGCCTGGGTCGTGACGCCCGCCTCCTCGCCGTCGAGCCACGCCGCGAGAGCGGTGCGGTCGGCGAGCGGGGCGCGGCCGAGGGCCAGTGTCGCGGTGACCGGCGCGGTCGGCGTCAGCGTTTCGTTCTGGAGCGTGAGCGACACCACCAGCGGGTCACCGGGCCGTACGACGCCGTTCGAGATGGGCGCGAGCGTGAACGCGGTCGTGCCGGCGGGGATCGGCGGTGCGGGGGTCGGCGACGGCGTGGGCGTGTCGGCGAGCGCCCCCGCCGGAGTCACCAGCGCCAGTGCCGTCAGGATCGCCACGACCACCGTGGCGGCGCGTGAGGCGCGGCGACGGGCGGGCCTTCCCGGGGGGATCACGGTCATTCTGTGTGGTTCGCTCCTGTGCGATGTCTGACCGCACGATCGAGTCAGATTCTACGGTCGCACCCTCCGAGGTTCCGGTACGCGGGCGCCGCGCGGCGACGCAGGGTTGAATGGACCCGTGCTCCCCGAACCCGATCCCGCCCGCTGTCGCGACCTGGCCGACGACCTGCGCTCCGCGGGCTACACCGCCGAGGCGCTCCGCTCCGGGTGGGGCGACGCGGCCGACGATGCCATCGCACGCGGCCTGCGTGCGCCCGCCGACCGCGCACTCGGTGGACGCGCGGACGCGGTGGCGGTGCTCGGGCGGCTCTTCATGCTCGGGATGCCGCAGCCCGCAGCATCCGTCACCCTCGCTCTTCCCCGCACCGGGGTCGACGGGCTCGTGCGTCTCGGACTCGCCGAGGTCGACGGCGACGATGTGCGGCCGCTCGCCGTGGTGCGACCGCAGTCCTACGCCGATGCGTCAGCCGACGGCGGGAGCTCGTGGTGGATCGCGAGCGACCTCGATGAGGCCGCGCTCGGCGGACCGCTCCCCGAGGACCACGTTCTCGGTGTCGGTGGTGCGTCGCTGACCCTCGCAGCACTGCAGCTGCCGACGCCCGCCCGGCGCGGGCTCGACATCGGCGCCGGCTGCGGCATCCAGGCGCTGCGCGCCCGGCGGTCGGTCGACCACGTCGTCGCGACCGACATCTCCGAGCGTGCCCTCGCCTTCACTCGGCTCAACGCGCTGCTGAACGGTGTCGACGGCATCGAAGTCCGGCTCGGCAGTCTCTTCGAGCCCGTCACCGGCGAGCGGTTCGACCGCGTGGTCTCGAACCCGCCGTTCGTCATCACGCCGCGGGTCGCCGACGTGCCGGCGTACGAGTACCGCGACGGCGGCATGGAGGGCGATGACGTCGTCGCCGCCTTCGTCCGCGGCGTCGGCGGGCACCTCGAGCCGGGCGGGGTCGCGCAGCTGCTGGGCAACTGGGAGACGCGCGCCGGCGTGCCGGGGCTCGAACGCGTGCGTGGCTGGGTGGAGGAGTCCGCGGTACCGCTCGACGCGTGGGTGGTCGAGCGAGAGAGCCTCGACCCGCTGTCGTACGCGGAGCTCTGGGTCCGCGACGGCGGCACACTGCCCGGCACGCCCGGGTTCTCGCGGCTCATCGACGCATGGCTCGACGACTTCACGGCCCGCGAGGTCACCGAGGTCGGGTTCGGCTACCTGCTGCTGCGCCGGCCCGCCGAAGGCGAGCCGACGCTGCGGCGCTTCGAGCCGCTGCACCAGTCGCTGCCGGGCGACGGACTCGGCGTGCACCTGGCCGAGGCGCTCGCCGCGCACGACCGGCTCACCGCGCTCGATGACGAGGGGCTCGCGGCATCCGCTCTGGTGGTCTCGCCCGACGTGACCGAGGCCCGCCACCACATCCCGGGGCAGGAGGATCCGACGGTGATAGAGCTCCGTCAGGGCGGCGGGTTCGGTCGCGCACTCGGCGTCGACCCGGGGCTCGCCGCGCTCGTGGGCGCGTGCGACGGCGACCTGCCGGTGGGGGTGCTGATCGACGCGATCGCGGAACTCCTCGAAGCGGATGCCGCGGCCCTGCGTGCCGACCTCCTGCCGAGGGTTCGCGAGCTGACCTTCACCGGCTTCCTGCGCTTCGCCTAGCCCGGATTCCGGCCGCGGCGTCCGGCCTTCGGCGTCGCGTCCGGCCGCCGTGTTCGGGCCTTCGGTGTCCGGTCTTCGGTGTCCGGGGTTCGGCGTCCGGGGCCTGGGGTCCCCGGACGTCTCCCAGAACAGGAGGTCTGGCGAGTACAGGAGCATTCGGCCCAACTCGTCCTGCCTCCGTCAGATCTCCTGTTTCGGGCAACGGCCTGGGCCCGCCAGGCCCGACCCGGCCCCGAGACCCGTCTCCCAGAACAGGAGATCTGGCGAGTACAGGAGCATTCCGCCCAACCTGTCCTGCCTCCGTCAGATCTCCTGTTTCGGGCAACGGCAATGGGGCCCGACCCGGACCAGGCCCAACCCGGTCCCCCGACCCGGCCCCCCGAGCCCGCGCACAACCAGCCGCACCGCGCTCGGTAGGCTCGATGCCATGCTCAACATGGCCGAGGGCATCGTGCGCCTCGGCGCGCTCGCCGCGTCTCCCGTCGTCTCGACGCTCGCCGACGCCTTCGCCGCCGCCGGGCACGACCTGGCGATCGTCGGCGGTCCGGTGCGCGACGCGCTGCTGGGTCGCACGACGAACGACCTCGACTTCACGACCGACGCTCTGCCCGACGAGATCCTGCGCATCGTCAAGCCGATCAGCACCGCGCAGTGGGATATCGGGCGCGCGTTCGGCACGATCGGCGCGAAGGTCGCGGGCGAGCAGGTCGAGGTCACGACGTACCGCGCCGACAGCTACGACGGCGTCACGCGCAAGCCGACGGTCGAGTTCGGCGACACCCTCGAGGGCGACCTCGTGCGCCGCGACTTCACCGTGAACTCCATGGCACTCCGGGTCCCCGGCCGCACGCTGGTCGACCCGACCGGAGGCGTCGAAGACCTCGTCGCCGGACGGCTGCGCACACCCGCCGATCCGTCGGTGAGCTTCGGAGAGGATCCGCTCCGGATGCTGCGCGCCGCACGGTTCGCGTCGCAGCTCGGCTTCGAGGTCCACCCGGCGACGGCGGCGGCCATGGCGGAGCTGCGCGAGACGCTGTCGATCGTCAGCCCCGAGCGCATCCACGGCGAACTCGTGCGGCTGCTGCAGACCGACGACCCGGTGCGCGGCATCCGCCTGCTCGTCGAATCGGGACTCATGGCGCAGTTCCTGCCCGAGATCCCGGCGCTGCAGCTCGAGGTCGACGAGCACCATCACCACAAGGACGTGTACGAGCACTCGCTGACTGTGCTGCGACAGGCGATCGACCTGGAGAAGACACGGAATCCGGATGCCGCACCCGACGTGCCGCTGCGGCTCGCGGCGCTGCTGCACGACATCGGCAAGCCGGCGACGCGCCGGCTGGAACCGGGCGGCGGCGTGACGTTCTACCACCACGACATCAAGGGCGCGCGGCTCGCCCGCAAGCGCCTGCAGGCCCTGCGATTCGACGCCGACACGATCGGCGTCGTCACGCGCCTGATCGAGCTGCACCTGCGGTTCTTCGGATACTCCGAGGGCGCCTGGACGGACTCGGCCGTGCGCCGCTACGTGCGCGACGCGGGCGACGAGCTCGAGCGCCTGCACATCATCACGCGGGCCGACGTGACCACCCGGAACGCCAAGAAGGCGGGCCGCCTGGCCCGCGCGTACGACGACATCGAGCGGCGTATCGCCGAGCTGTCCGCGCAGGAGGAGCTGGCCGCGATGCGGCCCGAGCTCGACGGCAACCGCATTCAGGAGGTGCTCGGCATCCCGCCGGGACGCGAGGTGGGCGAGGCGTACCGGTTCCTGCTCGACCTGCGCCTGGACGAGGGCATCATCGGCGAGGACGAAGCCGAGCGCCGGCTCCGGGAGTGGTGGGCCGCCCGCGGCTGACCGGGCGCGCCTACACTGGGACGCACGCTCCCCGACGTCGATCGGAGCCCCATGTCATCGCCGTGGTCCCAGCGGCGCGGGGTGTCGCCCGAGACCTCCCGCCTGCTGATCGAGCGCGCGCACGAGGAGTTCCTGGCGGGCAACGCGGCGGATGAGCGGCTGGCCGATGTGCGGGCGCTGGTGCGCGAGTCGTGGCGGCGATCGATCGCCAACCTCGTCGGCGCCGAGGCACTGCCGCCTCTCGAGCTCGACGGCGAGTCGCTCGCCGAGTATCGCAGAAGCCATCCGCTCGTGGGCGTCATCGACATGGTGCGCGGACTCCTCCTGCCGGGCGGCGCCGACGAATCGGGCGTGATCGTGGCCGTCGGCGACGAGGCCGGGCGCCTGCTGTGGGTCGAGGGCGATCGGCGTGTGCGCTCCCTCACCGGCGACATGGGCTTCGTCGAGGGCGCCAACTGGTCGGAGGACGCCGTCGGCACGTCGGCTCCGGGCACGGCGCTCGCCCTCGACGCGTCGCTGCAGATCCACGGTGCCGAGCACTTCAACCGGCTGGTGCAGCCGTGGTCGTGCACGGCGGCGCCGGTGCACGACCCCGAGACCCGCAGGCTGCTGGGGGTGATCGATGTCACCGGCGGAGCCGAGGCCGCCTCACCGCAGGCGCAGCTGCTGGTGGATGCCACGGCCCGCGCCATCGAGGGCGAGCTCCTGGTCGCGCGGCTTCGCGCCCGCGCACAGCCGGCGCGCGCGCCGCGCCGGACCGCCCGCACGGTGACCGCTACCCGTGCTGCGCTCAGCGTGCTGGGACGCGATCGCGGGCAGCTGGAGGTCGACGGCGACGGCACCGAGACCGTGTCGGCACTCGCGCCGCGTCACGCCGAGCTGCTGCTGATGCTCGCCGTGCACCGGCAGGGCCTCTCCGCAGAGCGGCTGGCCGAGCTCGTGTACGGCGACCCCTCGGCGGTCGTGACCGTCCGCGCCGAGATGGTGCGCCTGCGCAAGGTTCTCGAGCGCACCGCGCCCGCGCTCGTGCCCGAGTCGCGTCCGTATCGCCTGGGGATCGAGCTCGAGACCGACGCCCATCGGCTGCTCTCGCTGCTCGACCGCGGCGCCCACCGCGTGGCGCTCGCCGCCTACCGGGGCGACGTGCTCCCCGACTCGGTCGCGCCGGGTGTCGAGGACTTCCGCGCCACGGTGCGCACCGCCCTCCGCGAAGCACTGCTGGCCGAGGCATCCGTCGACGTCCTGCTCGCCTTCTCCGAGACGGATGCCGCGGCCGACGACCTCGAGCTGCTGAGGCTCTGCCTGTCGATGCTGCCGGCACGATCGCCGAAGCGCGCCGGACTTGTCGCACGCGTCGAGAAGCTCGAAGCGGACGCCTGATCGCCGACTCGGTGCGCCCCGGATCGCGCGGGGGCCGGAGTGCGCCGACGACAGGATGCAACGGAATGCAACGTCGGGTCGCCTACCTTCGACGGCACGCGACGAGGACCGTCGCGCCAGCGTCGAAGGAGACCAGCATGACCATCGTCGAAGAGGGCGTGTCGAGCGTCTACGCCGCCCCCGGGCAGCGCGGCTCGATCGCCGACTACCGTCCCCGCTATGGCCACTACATCGGCGGCGAGTGGGTGGAGCCGATCAAGGGCCAGTACTTCGAGAACATCAGCCCCGTCAACGGCAAGCCGTTCACCGAGGTCGGCCGCGGCACCGTGGAAGATGTCGACCGCGCCGTCGACGTCGCGTGGAAGGCGTTCGAGTCGTGGAAGCGCACGACCCCCGCCGAGCGCGCCGTGATCCTCAACAGGATCGCCGACCGCATCGAGCAGAACCTCGAGAAGATCGCCGTCGCCGAGACGTGGGAGAACGGCAAGCCCGTCCGCGAGACGCTGGCCGCCGACATCCCGCTCGCGGTCGATCACTTCCGCTACTTCGCCGGCGTGCTGCGCGCGCAGGAGGGTTCGCTGAGCCAGCTCGACGAAGACACCGTCGCCTACCACTTCAACGAGCCCCTCGGTGTGGTCGGCCAGATCATCCCGTGGAACTTCCCGATCCTCATGGCGACGTGGAAGCTCGCGCCCGCGCTCGCCGCAGGCAACTGCGTCGTGCTGAAGCCGGCCGAGCAGACGCCGGCATCCATCCTGTTCCTGTTCGACATCATCGGCGACCTCCTCCCCGCCGGCGTCGTGAACATCGTGAACGGCTTCGGGATCGAGGCGGGGGCGCCGCTCGCTCAGCACAAGCGCATCCGCAAGGTCGCCTTCACCGGTGAGACCACCACCGGCCGCCTCATCATGCAGTACGCGTCGCAGAACCTCATCCCGGTGACCCTCGAGCTCGGCGGCAAGAGCGCCAACGTCTTCTTCGAGGACGTCGCCCGCTCGACGGACGACGGGTACTACGACAAGGCGCTGGAGGGCTTCACCTTCTTCGCGCTCAACCAGGGCGAGGTGTGCACCTGCCCGTCGCGCGCGCTCATCCAGCGCTCGATCTACGACCGCTTCCTCGGCGACGGGCTCGAGCGCGTATCGAAGATCGTGCAGGGCAATCCGCTGGACCCGGCGACGATGATCGGCGCGCAGGCATCCAACGACCAGCTCGAGAAGATCCTGTCCTACATCGACATCGGCACGCAGGGCGGCGCGAAGCTGCTCGTGGGCGGCGAGCGGGTCGACCTCGGCGGCGACCTCAGCGAGGGCTTCTACGTCGCGCCGACGGTGTTCGAGGGCACGAACGACATGCGCATCTTCCAGGAGGAGATCTTCGGGCCGGTCGTCTCGGTCACGTCGTTCGACGACTTCGACGACGCGATCTCGATCGCCAACGACACGCTGTACGGCCTGGGCGCCGGCGTCTGGAGCCGCTCGGGAGACACGGCCTACCGCGCCGGTCGCGCAATCGAGGCCGGACGCGTCTGGACGAACACTTACCACCAGTACCCCGCGCACGCGGCGTTCGGTGGGTACAAGCAGTCCGGCATCGGCCGTGAGAACCACCTCAAGATGCTCGACCACTACCAGCAGACGAAGAACCTGCTCGTGTCGTACGCCGAAGGCGCGATGGGCTTCTTCTGATCGGACCTGCCCGGGTGGAGCGATCCCACGCGCTCCATCCGGGTTGTCCGAGTTCCGGCGACCCACGTCGCACGACGCCGCGAAAGGACCCGCGATGACAGACGCCGAGACCCGCATCCGCTCACGGGTGGCGGTGACGGATGCTGCGGCATCCCTTCTTCGTCGGCTCACGACGCAGCACGGCCCGCTGATGTTCCACCAGTCCGGCGGATGCTGCGACGGGAGCGCACCGATGTGCTTCCCGGTCGGGATGTTCCTCGTCGGCCCGTCGGACGTGCGCCTCGGGTCGCTCGACGTCGGGCTGGACGACGCGATCGAGGTCTACATCTCTGCGGCGCAGTTCGAGTACTGGAAGTACACCCACCTCACGATCGACGTCGTGCCGGGCCGCGGCGCAGGGTTCAGCGTCGAGGGCCCCACGGGCAACCGGTTCATCATCCGCAGCCGCATGCTCGACGATGCCGAGCTCACGCACTTCGGGCTGGCACCGCAGGTCGCTGCGGACTGACGCACGTCGCCCGGCAGGGTGGCGCCGGGCGCGCCCAGGTACGCGGCCGGGTCTCAGCGGAAGAACAGACCGAGCACGCCGGTCTGCGAGACGATCCACCACAGCACCACGGCGCCCATCGCGATGATCGACACCCATGGCACGCCGCGCTGCAGCCGGCGTCCTTGCGGGGCGACGCCCGGCGGCGGACGCAGCGCATCGAGCGGAGCGACGAAGGGCACAGCGGATGCCGCGTCCCCGGCCCCGATCGACGCCGCGGTCGCGGCATCCGTCCTCACCTGCGCCTGCGCGCGCAACCGGTCGTCGCGCCAGCGCGCCCACTGCGCGAACTTGTCGAGCAGGGCGCCGACCACCGAGAACAGCCATGCCCACGTCGCCGGGTCGAGCGTCGAGAAGTCGCGCTTCGCATAGAGGAAGAGCCAGTCGTCGACGATCTCGACGTCGAGTGCCGCGGCGTTGTCGATGAAACGCGCCATGATGTCGGGCGTGAACAGGTAGAGGGCGTCGGGCTCGTAACCCTGCGGGCAGTAGAGCGAGAAGTACTCGTCGAAGTCGCCCTCCAGGCTCAGGCGCTGGTCCTTGTCGAAGGTCGCGGGCAGGTTCGACCCGAAGATGCCGTTGTTGCCCTTCGCGTCGAGCACGATGTGCGGCAGAGGCACGTCGAGCTTCACCGCCACGTAGCCCCAGGTGTGCGTCGTCTTGTTCTTGCCGGACCCGGTGGTGTAGCGGTAGTTCGCGAATTCGACGAAACGCGGACGGTCGCCGCGCACGAGGTCGCTGGCCTGCCGGGCGCTGCCGATGCTGAAGATCATGCCCGGCAGTCCGGGGCTGTCGAACCGGGGCTGGTAGCTCATCCCGTTGGCGCGCGCGAAGCGGTCGAGCCGGAACATCCTCACGGCGGCGGTGCGCCCGGCGGCCGTGAAGCCGACGACCGCGAGCGTGATCGCCACGCCGATCACCAGGAACGGCAGCACGCCGAACAGGGCACCGGTGAAGCCGCCGCCCTCGCCCACGGCGCCCGCGAGCGACGTGAAGATCGAGACGAACATCGTGACGAACACCGACCCGAACGCCACGACGAAGACGCCCACCACCACCAGGACCACGGCACTCGATCCGGTGAACATCCCCGGCACGCGACCGCTCTCGCGAAGCCGCTTGGCGTACGCGCGCGCCTCGGCCGCGTCGACAGGCTCGACGAGAGGCCGCGCGTCGAACGGGTAGGACGGGGCCGTCGCTGCGCTCGGGAGGGTCATGCCTTCACGCTACCCGGGCACGCCGACGCAGCCCCTCCCGGCAGAATGGGCGACGAGAACCCCAGAGGAGGCGGCGATGGAGCCCCGGAACCCCGACGACCTCGAGGCGCTGCGCGAGGCATCCGACATCCTCGGAATCGACGCGCTGCTGAGCGACCACGAGCGGGCCACCCGCGACCGCGTGCGCGCGTTCGTCGACGACGAGATCCGCCCGCACATCGCGGGCTGGTTCGATCGCGCGCACTTCCCGGTGGAACTCGCGCGCGGGTTCGGCGAGCTCGGTGTGCTCGGAATGACCCTGAAGGGCTACGGATGCCCCGGCCGCAGCAACGTGGAGTACGGCCTCGCCGCGCTCGAGCTCGAGGCCGGCGACTCCGGGCTGCGCACCTTCGTGTCGGTGCAGGGCTCGCTCGCCATGGGCTCGATCCACCGGTGGGGATCGGAGGAGCAGAAGCAGGAATGGCTGCCGCGCATGGCATCCGGCGAGGTGATCGGCGCCTTCGGACTCACTGAGCCGACCGCCGGATCCGATCCCTCGAGCATGACGACCTTCGCACGCCGCGACGGTGCCGACTGGATCCTGTCGGGCGCCAAGCGCTGGATCGGTCTCGCGACGATCGCCCAGCTCGTCGTCGTGTGGGCGCAGACCGACGACGGAGTGCGCGGGTTCCTCGTGCCGACCGATGCACCCGGTTTCGAGGCGACGGTGCTCGAGCCGAAGGGATCGATGCGGGCGTCGATCCAGGCCGAGCTGCACTTCGACGACGTGCGGCTGCCGGCATCCGCTCTCCTTCCGGGGGCCAGCGGCCTGCGCGGTCCGTTCTCGGCACTCAACGAGGCGCGGTACGGCATCGTCTGGGGAGCACTCGGCGCGGGCCGCGACAGCTACGAGGTCGCGCTGCGTCACGCGCTGCGTCGACAGCAGTTCGGGGTGCCGTTGGCGTCGTTCCAGCTGACGCAGCAGAAGCTCGTGAACATGGTCGTCGAGCTGCAGAAGGGTGCGCTGCTCGCCCTCCAGATCGGACGGGCGAAGGATGCCGGCACCCTCACTCCGGCGCAGGTGTCGCTGGGCAAGCTCAACAACGTGCGGGAGGCGATCGCCATCGCGCGCGAGGCGCGGACGATCCTGGGCGGCGACGGCGTGCTGCTCGAGAACTCGCCCATCCGCCATGCCGCGAACCTCGAGTCGGTGCGCACCTACGAGGGCACGGACGAGGTGCACACGCTGATCCTCGGGCAGCACCTCACCGGCATCGGGGCCTTCCGGTGACGCCCGCCCCCTCCCCTCCTCCCTCCCCCGCCCCTTCTTCGGGCGGCGAGACGACGCGATCGCGACGAGACGTCGGCTCCGGAGGGGCGTCTCGTCGCGATGACGTCGTCTCGGCACGGGAAGGCGGAACAGGGCCGCTCGCCGGGCTGAGCGGGCGCGCCTCCTCGGCCTCGACCCGGTGATCGGCGCCGGAGAGGCCCAGACGCCGGGGGTGCGGCATCCGATCTCCCTCTCTTCGACGCCCGCGCAGTACCCGCTTGCAACGCCGTCGCGCGATGCCGACCGGGCGTGGGTGCTCGAGCTGCTCGAGGCCGGCGGCGGAGATGCGGGTGGATTCGGCGGCTGACCTGGCATCCGGTACCATAGGAGGGTTGTCCGCACGCGCCCCTGTGCGCGGGAAGCCGGATGACGTGCAACACACCCTCCTGCTGCCGGGAAATGCCCGACAGCCGTTCAAGTCCGAAGGAGGTGGGTTAGTGACGCACCAGTACGAACTCATGGTCATTCTGAACCCTGAGATCGACGAGCGCCAGGTCGCTCCGAACCTCGACAAGTTCCTCAAGGTCATCACCAACGATGGTGGCTCGATTGAGAACATCGACATCTGGGGTCGCCGCCGTCTGGCGTACGAGATCCAGAAGAAGACCGAGGGCATCTACGCCGTCGTGAACTTCACCGCTACGAGCGAGACCACTCAGGAGCTCGACCGTCAGCTCAACCTCAACGAGCAGGTCATGCGCACCAAGGTGCTCCGCGCCGAAGAGGCGATCGCCATGATCGCGTCCGAGAAGGCCCGCGCCGACGAGAAGGCCGCCCGCAAGGCCGCCCGTCCCGCGAAGCCCGTCAAGCAGGACGCGTAACGACGATGGCCGGCGAGACGATCATCACCGTCGTGGGCAACCTCACGGCTGATCCCGAGCTGCGCTACACGCAGAACGGTCTCCCCGTCGCGAACTTCACGATCGCGTCGACGCCGCGCAACTTCGACCGCCAGGCGAACGAGTGGAAGGACGGCGAAGCGCTGTTCCTCCGCGCGAGCGTGTGGCGCGAGTTCGCCGAGCACGTCGCGGGCTCGCTGACGAAGGGCTCCCGCGTCATCGCGACCGGTCGCCTGAAGCAGCGCAGCTACGAGACGCGCGAGGGCGAGAAGCGCACCGCGATCGAGCTCGAGATCGACGAGATCGGCCCCTCGCTCCGCTACGCGACCGCTCAGGTCACGCGTGCGGCAGGCGGCGGCGGTCAGTCCCGTGGTCAGGCGCAGGTCGCCGACGAGCCGTGGTCGACCCCCGGTTCGTCGAACGCCTCCGGTGGCAGCGCCGGTGGCGGCGACGCGTGGGCTGCCCCGGGCGCCTACGGCGACGACACCCCGTTCTAAACGACATCCGGATGCCGCGGCATCCGTTGAATCTCATCTCTCAGTAAGGAAACACCCATGGCTGGAAAGGCAACCGGCGACCGCCGGAAGCCGCGGAAGGGCGCGAAGAACGCTGCCCCCGCGAAGGCGATCCGTGTCGGTCTCATCGACTACAAGGACGTCGCGACTCTTCGCAAGTTCATCTCGGAGCGTGGCAAGATCCGCGCCCGTCGTATCACCGGTGTCTCGGTGCAGGAGCAGCGTCTGATCGCCAAGGCGATCAAGAACGCGCGCGAGATGGCGCTCCTGCCCTACGCTGGCGCTGGCCGCTAAGGAGCACCGCAATGGCAAAGCTGATTCTCACGAATGAGGTCGCCGGGCTCGGTAGCGCCGGTGACGTGGTCGAGGTCAAGAACGGGTTCGCCCGCAACTACCTCATCCCCCAGGGCTTCGCGGTCGCGTGGACCCGTGGCGGCGAGAAGCAGGTGGCGTCGATCCGCGCCGCCCGTGACGCTCGCGCGATCCACGTCCACGAAGAGGCCGTGGCCCTCAAGGACGCCCTCGAGTCCAACAAGGTCCGCCTGGTCGTCAAGGCCGGCGCCGAGGGCCGTCTGTTCGGCTCGGTGAAGACCGAGGCCGTCGCCGACGCCGTCAAGGCCGCCGGCCTGGGCGAGCTCGACAAGCGCAAGATCCACATCACCTCCCCGATCAAGTCGGTGGGCGAGCACGAGGCGACGGTCCGTCTGCGCGACGACCTCACCGCCGTGATCACCCTGCAGGTGGTTGCTGCCAAATAGTACGCAGCGAACGAGAGCGGATGCCGCGGACCTTCGGGTCCGCGGCATCCGCCGTTTCGCCCCTCCGCAGTCGGATGCCGCGAACCCCCCGGTCGCGACATCCGCCTGGTCTGTGCGCGCGGGTCAGGCCGTGCGCCGCCGAGACCCGAGCGCCGTCGCGCCCGCCGCGAGCAGCACCATGCCCAGCAGCAGCGCGGGGAGCGCGCCCATCCCTCCCGTCTCGGCGAGTGCGGCGGCGCCGGCCACGGCCGGCGAACCGGTCACGCTGGCACCGGCCGGCGAACCGGTCACGTCGCCGCCGTCAGCGGACACATCGGTGCCGTTCGGGTCAGCCGGACCGGCCGGGCTGACCGGGCCGACAGGGTCGGTCGGGTCGCTCGGGTCCGTCGGGGCGGCGGGATCCGTCGGACCGGTCGGGTCGGTGGGATCCGTCGGGTCGACCGGCGCCGCGGGGACGACCGTTGTGCTGTCGCCGATGACCGAGACGGCGTTGCCGCCGGCGGTGACCGGCGCGGCGATGGGTGCGATCACCTGGGTGCCGCCTGCGATCGAGTCGGTGCCGTCGGTATCGCCCCCGGTGGCCGTGCCGGCGCCGCCGGTCGAACCCGGCGCCGTCGTGGCGCCCGAGCTGGCGCTGTCGCCGATCACCGAGATGGCGTTGCCCCCGACGTTCACCGGTACGGCGACGGGAGCGACGACCTGCGTGCCGCCGGCGATCGAGTCCTGTCCGTCCGTGATCGTCTCGGTGGCCGAACCGCCGCCAGGGGTGCCGACCGTGCTCGCCGAGTCCGCGCCGGCACTGTCGCCGACGACGGAGACGGCGTTGCCGCCCACCGTGACAGGCACGTTCACCGACACGACCCCCTGGGTGCCCGAGAGCAGCCCGTCCGCGCCGGACGTGGTCGCCGGAGCGGCCGCGGGCGCGGCCGCTCCGGGCTGAGCGGGAGCCGGGGTCGCGGCATCCGTCGATGAAGAATCACCGACGACCGAGATCGCGTTCCCCGACACGGTGACCGGCACCGTCGCGGTGACGAGCGCCTGTGTTCCCGAGGCCGCGCCGTCCTGGCCGCTGGTGCTCGCCGCCGGTGCGGGAGCCGGGGCCGCCGGTGCGGGAGCCGGGGCCGCCGGTGCGGGAGCCGGGGCCGTGGCGGCCGAGGTCTGGCTCGAGGAGTCGCCGATGACCGACAGCGAGGTGCCGCTGATCGTCACCGGGAGGTTCACGTCGAGGAGGGCCTGGGTGCCCGAGAGCAGTCCGTCCTCCCCCGTGGTCTCGGCCGCGTTGGCGACCGTTGCGCCGAGCAGCGTGATGCCTCCGGCGAGAAGCGTGCCCACCAGGGCGCGCTTGATGAATGTACGCATGATGTTTCCCCTTCGATGTGACTGATGTGTCGTGGCGCGCGAGGGTGCGCGCCGATGCTCGTTCGCCTCGAGGAGGCGGGAGGAGCGGATCAGTCAGGGGAGACGTCGGTGGATCCTGCAGGCGCCGGCGGCGCGAGGTCGTCCTCCGGTCCGGCACGACGCCCCCAGGCACGGAGAACGGCGAGTGGACCGACGGCGACGAGCGCCCAGGCGCCGGAACCCGCACCACCGGGTCCCGAGGAAGAAGCAGTCGGCGGGCAGAGCTCTCCCGCCGGAGTGGAGGGTCCACGGGCGTCAGACGACGCCGCGGACGACGCGACAGCGGCGGGCGGAGCGGCGAAGCCCTCGTGCGCTCCGTCCCAGAACAGCAGACGAGCGGATGCCGCGGCCCCGCCGATCGCGGGCGCCGCAGCCATGTCTGGGCCGAGCCCCGGTGCCGAGGCGACCGGCGTCTCGGCACCGGCCGGCTGGTCGGAGTGGTTTGGACCCGGGAGCACCGGATTCGCCGGTGTCACCGAAGGGAGCCCGGGCGTGCCGACGGGCGGCTGACCGATGGCGGAACCGGTGTCGGTGACCGCTCCGGTGAGTCCGCCGATCGTGTCGTCGACAGTGCCGCTGACGTCGGTGACGGCCTGGTCGAGGCCCGTCCCGGTGACGATACCACCGACCACCGGAACCTGGATGATCACGTCCACGACGGGGGTGGTGACGGTGCCCACGACGTCGTTCGAGACGACCTCGACGACCGGCTTCGTGACGGTGTTCACCGTCGCACCGGCAGTCTGCGCGACCTGCCGCACGGGCTGCTGCGCCGGAGGGGGTGCCACCTCGACGACCGTGTTCACCACGTCGGTGACGGTGGAGGTGGTCCTCGTCACGGTCGTGGTGACCGTGACCGCCGTGCGGTCGGCGGCAGAGGTGACGGCACCCAGCAGACCCGTGCCGTCGTCATCGCCCTCCTCCGCGTGCGCGAACCCGGAGCCGAGCCCGAGCAGCAGCGAGAGGACGAACCATGCGAACACGGTCGCGGCCCCGATGAGGGCCGGCCGCCAGATCCTCGGCAACTGCGAGGCAGCGATCTCCATGTTCACCTCCCACGACGAACAGCGTCACGCATTCCGAGCGGAATGCGCCTGAGGGTGCCTGGACGGAACAGGTTAGCGCTCTCCCCCAGCGGTGTCCAGGGTCTTCTCGCGGGCGATCGTCGGAAGGACGGTTGCTCACAAGAGCCGCGGAATTGTGCACAGGGGGCCATCCGACGGGCAACCTTCAAGCGCGACTTCAACCACATCGCCCTCCACAACCTGTGGAATCGGGAATGCCTGGTCAAGAGACCTTTCTCTCGGGTGACACCGCCGACCTGCCCGCGTTCTCCACAGGTGTTGTTCACAGGTCTATCGGCGTTTCACGCAGTCTCTCCACAGAGTTATCCACAGCCTCTGTTGCGGCTGTCGGAACCCCTGCCTACCGTGGACTTCGGCACTCCGGGGGAGAGCACGGCACGTCTGAGACGACGAGGTCCGGGTCAGCGCCGGCTCTCCCGCCGCACCCGCTTCACGACAGCCGTGTTCCTTCTGCGGCGCGTGCGCACCCGACTCGGCGAGCCGCCCGGACGGAACCCGAACACATGGAGGATCCTGCATTCATGTCGATCGCCGACATCTCCGAAGAGCGCATGGGCGGCGGACCCCGTGAGTTCGAGCGGACTCCCCCGCACGACCTCCTCGCCGAGCAGAGCGCGCTCGGAGGCATGTTGCTGTCGAAGGATGCCGTGGCCGACGTCATCGAGACGCTCCGCGGCGCCGACTTCTACATCCCGAAGCACGAGCTGATCTTCGAGGCGATCCTCACCCTCTACTCGCACGGTGAGCCGACCGATGTCGTCGCGGTCACCGACGAGCTGATCAAGACGGGCGAGCTGCAGCGCGCCGGCGGTGCCGACTACCTGCACACGCTGACCTCCATCGTCCCGACCGCCGCCAACGCGGGGTACTACGCGTCCATCGTCTCGGAGCGTGCGCTGCTGCGCCGCCTCGTCGACGCCGGCACCCGCATCGTGCAGATGGGCTACTCGGGTCAGGGCGAGGCGCTCGACCTCGTCAACAATGCGCAGGCCGAGATCTACTCGGTCACCGGCGCCGAGGCCGCAGAAGACTACGTGCCCCTCACGATCGCCGTCGACGCGGCCGTGGAGGAGATCGAGGCGGCCCGCGGTCGCGACGGCCAGATGACCGGCATCCCGACCGGTTTCTCGGGTCTCGACCAGCTCACCAACGGTCTGCACCCCGGCCAGATGATCATCATCGCCGCACGACCCGCCATGGGTAAGTCGACTCTCGCCCTCGACTTCGCGCGGGCCGCGGCGATCAAGCACGACATGCCGACGATCTTCTTCTCCCTCGAGATGGGGCGCAGCGAGATCGCGATGCGCCTCATGAGCGCCGAGGGATCGATCCCGCTGCAGGCGATGCGCAAGGGAACGCTCGACTCGCGCGATTGGACGACGATCGCCGCGACGCGAGGTCGCATCAACGACGCGCCGCTGTACATCGACGACAGCCCGAACATGACGCTCGTCGAGATCCGCGCGAAGTGCCGTCGTCTCAAGCAGAAGGCCGGGCTGAAGATGGTCGTGATCGACTACCTCCAGCTCATGACGAGCGGCAAGCGCGTCGAGTCGCGTCAGCAGGAGGTCTCGGAGTTCTCGCGTGCCCTCAAGCTCCTCGCGAAGGAGCTGCAGTGCCCGGTGATCGCGCTGTCGCAGTTGAACCGTGGTCCCGAGCAGCGCGCCGACAAGAAGCCCGCGCTGTCCGACCTCCGTGAGTCGGGCTCGATCGAGCAGGACGCCGACATGGTCGTGCTCCTGCACCGCGAGGCCGCGTATGAGAAAGAGTCGCCCCGAGCGGGCGAGGCCGATCTGATCGTGGCCAAGCACCGCAACGGGCCCACCGACACGATCACCGTGGCATTCCAGGGCCACTTCTCGCGCTTCACCGACATGGCACCGGCAGGCGACTTCCAGTAGTGCTGGTTCGGGTCGGAGTTGTCCATTTCGCAGATGAAATGTCGACGGTGTGTCCATCTGGACGTCTCGGTGGTCGGGTTGGTGACGCGGCGTTGGCGTCGCGTGGACGAATCGGCTTATGCCGGACAGGTATGAAGTAGAACCACTTCTCAACTGGAGGCACCATGTCCCTCGATCCCCTGGACGCGCTGCTGGATCGCTCAGCCCCTGCTGCACGCGCGGCAGATCCCGCTGCCTTGCACGCGATGATCGCGGCTGCCGCACAGGAAGCACGGCCACCGCGACGTCGTCGACGCTTCGAGCGCCGTCGATCGGCACTTGCTCGCAGTCGATGCGCGAAGGCGAAGGCCGATTTGAGGGCGGCGCTCGGCGCAATCGTGCCAGTGGGGTGAACTGTCGGGCCGACCCCACGCGCCTCTTCCCTTTCCATTATCGCTGACGAGAGGGGCCTTGTGGCAAGGGCCCCCTCGTGCGGCAGAATCGCAGGTCGCGGTGGATTTCTTGCGCCGACGTGAGGGGGATTCGGACGGATGACCGGGACGGGCGAGAGCGCTTTCGATCTTGCGGAGGAACTGCGGCGGAAGGCGAGCGCGACGCTGATCGCAGACGACGAGCGGCACTTCGCGACGATCCGCGCAACGCTCGCGAGGGAGGTCGCCGAGGTCGAAGCGCGCCTCCATGCGCTGCGTCGCCAGCCGGTGCACGGCGGCCAGACCGTGCTCGAGCGGGACCTGGACATCCGCAGACTCTCATCGCGTGTCAACGTGCTGCGCAGGTTCGGCATCGACGCGTGTCTGGGTCGTCTCGTCCATGAGGACGGATCGACGACCTACATCGGCCGATTCGGGCTCGGCGGAGACGATGACCAGCGCCTTCTCGTCGATTGGCGGGCGCAGGCGGCCGAGCCGTTCTTCGCCGCGAGTCCCGCCGAGCCGATGGGGATCACGAGTCGCCGTCGCTACCGCTGGAAGGGCGGGCGGGTCGTCGACTACTGGGATGAGGTGTTCGCGCCGGACGGCGTCGATCGCACGGCCGCTCTCGACGACGACGCGGCGTTCATCGCGAGCCTCGACGCCCGCCGCTCGTCTCGAATGCGGGACGTGCTGGCGACCATCCAGGCTGACCAGGACGCCATCGTGCGGGCCGGTTCGCGGGGCGCGCTGGTCGTGGAAGGCGGACCGGGCACGGGGAAGACGGTCGTCGCGCTGCATCGGGCGGCGTACCTGCTCTACTCCGAGCCTCGACTCAGTGACGAGGCGGGTGAGGGAGGATTGCTGTTCGTCGGACCTCACCGCCCGTATGTCGCCTACATCGATGACGTGCTCCCGAGTCTCGGCGAGGAAGGCGCGGTCGTCGCGGCCCTCGGTGACCTCGTGGCGACGAGCGGTGCCCCGCGGGGCGAATCCGATCCGGTCGTGCGAGCGATCAAGGCCGACGGACGCCTCGTGGATGCTGTCGAGAGGGCCGTGCGGATGTGGCAGAAGCCGCCGACACGGGACGTAATCGTCGAGACCGCGTGGGGTGGGATGCGCGTCAGCGCCGCCGACTGGGCCGAGATCTTCGATCACGAACCGGATGCCGCGCACAACGAGGTGCGCGAGCGCGCGTGGGAGCGGCTGCTCGACGTGCTCGCCGATCGCATCCATGGGGCCGTCGGTGACGACGAAGGCTCGGCGGATCACCGGTGGGACGAGGGGTGGGGCGACGCAGGAGCCGGCATCGACGACGAACGCCCCGACGGCGACCGGAGTGGCGAGGGCGAGTTCGACGCCTACGACCTGGCGGACACGGAGAGGCAGGATGCTCGGAGCATCCTGCAGAACGACGACGAACTCCGGATCCTCTTCGACCGCGCCTGGCCGCTGCTGGATCCCGACAAGCTCCTGCGAGGCCTGTGGTCGTCACCCGCGATGCTGCGCATGTGCGCGCCCTGGTTGGGTGACGACGAGGTTGCGGCGCTGGTGGGGGCGCAGCATCCGGAGTGGACCTATGCGGACCTTCCGCACCTGGATGCCGCACGACTGCTCGTCGGTGACCCGCGGGCGCACGTCGAGCGGCAGCGAGCGAAGCAGGACGCTGCCGCCGCGGACCGGCTCATGGCCGACGTCATGCGCGACCTCATCGCGACCGACGACTCCGAGATGAGAGTCATGTCGATGCTTCGCGGGCAGGATCTGCGAGGTGTGCTCGAGCAGTCGGTCGCTGTGACCGCCGATCCGCTCGCGGGCCCGTTCGCGCACATCGTCGTCGACGAGGCGCAGGAGCTCACCGATGCGCAGTGGCGGATGCTGCTGCGCCGGTGTCCGTCGCGGAGCTTCACGATCGTCGGCGACCGGGCCCAGGCGCGCCGCGGCTTCGCCGAGTCGTGGGAAGAGCGGCTGGCTCGGAGCGGCCTCGACGCGGTGACCGTGTCGACGCTGACCGTCGGCTACCGCACGCCCGCCGAGGTGATGGAGGCGGCGGCGCCGGTGATCCGCTCGGTCCTGCCCGACGCGAGCGTGCCGGTCGCGATCCGCAGCACCGGGATTCCGGTCCGGCGAGGTGAGATCGCCGAGCTCGGCGAGATCGTCTCCGGCTGGCTCGCCGCGAACGATCGGGGGACGGTGGCGGTGATCGGTCACGACCAGACGGCCGCTGCGGAGCGGGTCAGCGCGCTCACGCCCCAGCTCGCCAAGGGGCTGGAGTTCGACCTCGTCGTCGTGGTCGACCCCGACTCGTTCGGAGGAGGGATCACGGGGGCGGTCGACCGATACGTGGCCATGACGCGCGCAACGCGAGAGCTCGTGCTCCTCGAATGAGTGCCCCGGTGGGTGCGGAGCATCCTGCACGACTCGCGCGGCGCAGGCCGGCACGGTCGGTATGCCGTGCAGCGGCCGGTCGCGTCGGCGATCTGCACGGTCGGGCTGATAGGTAGTAGGCCACCCGTGCGCGCCCGTTCGTGGGCGCACCTGTTGACCACGCCGGCCCATCGGGCCAGGATGGCCCGATGGTCGACCAGCAGAGGCTCTGGGATGCCGAGGTCGCGCAGAGCTATGACACCCCCGGCGAGGGGATGTTCTCCGCCGACGTGCTCGGCCCGACCGTCGACGTGCTCGCCGAGCTCGCGCACAGCGGACGAGCAGTCGAGTTCGCTGTCGGCACCGGACGCATCGCGATCCCGTTGCGCGACGCCGGTGTCGAGGTCGTCGGCATCGAGCTGTCGACGGCCATGATCGCGCGCCTCCGCGAGAAAGCGAGCGCCGAGCGGCTGCCGGTCGTCGAGGGCGACATGACCACCGCCTACGCCGGCGAGGGGTTCGCGCTCGCCTACCTCGTGTACAACACGATCTCGAACCTGCTGACGCAGGAGGCCCAGGTCGAGTGCTTCCGCAACGCGGCACGCCACCTCGCCCCCGGCGGATGCTTCGTCATCGAGCTGTGGGTGCCCGAACTGCGGGCACTCGCGCCCGGTTACCGCGGCACGGTGGAGGTGAGCGAACCCGGCTATCTGCTCGTCGACACGGTCGACACGCTGCAGCAGCTGATCGTCTCCCACCACGTGCGCTTCGGCCCCGAGATCACGGGCAGTCGCGAGGCCCGCATCGGGCGGTCGCCCCACCGTTACATCTGGCCGAGCGAACTCGACCTCATGGCGCGCCTCGCCGGCTTCGAGCTCGAGTCCCGGTGGGCGGACTGGGACCGCAGCGCCTTCACCGGCGAGTCTCGCAGCCACGTGTCGGTGTACCGGCTCCCGGCGAAGGGCTGAGCACCGCCGCCGCGTGCGAGGCTGGACCGGTGCTGACCGACGACGCCCTCGAGTTCCTCCGCGAGTACCACCTCGCCACCCTGTCCACCCTCGGGCGCGACGACCGCATCCACGCCGTGCCCGTCGGCTTCACCTACGAGGACGGTGTGGTGCGCGTGATCGGCACCCGCGGCACGCAGAAGTTCCTCAACGCCCAGCGGCGCGGCCGGGCGACGATCTGCTCGGTCGACCGCGCGCGCTGGATCAGTTTCGAAGGCACTGCACGGATCAATGAAGAAGCGGATGCCGTCGCCCACGCCGTCGAGTTGTACGCGGCGCGCTACCGCCAACCGCGCGTGAACCCCGAGCGGGTCGTGCTCGAGCTGACCGTCGAGCGCGTGCTCGGCTCGCCCCGGTTCCGCGCCGCCTGACGCCTACGAGACCGCCTTGGTCACGAGCTCGGTGACCCGCTTCTCGACGGTGTCGTTCCAGTCGAGTACGGCGAACGCGGTCGCCCACATGTCGCCGTCGTCGAGGTGGGAGGGGTGCTCGAAGCCCAGCGTCGCGTAGCGGGTCTTGAACTTGTCGGCAGGCTGCACGAAGACGACCATCTTGCCGTCCGCGTTGGCGAAGCCCGGCATGCCGTAGTAGGTCTTGCCGACGAGCTCGGGGGCGACCTCTCCGACGACCTTCACGAGTCCTTCGCAGATCTTCTTGTCACTGCCGTCCAGCTTCGCGATGGCGTCGAGCACGGACTTGAGCCCCGCTTCCCGGTTCTTCCCGGCCTTCTCCTGTGCCCGCAGCTCTTTGGCGCGCTCTTTGACGGCGGCGCGCTCTTCGGCGGACAGTCCGCTCGTCGTCTCCTTCGACGTTGCCTTCTCGCTCATGCCGTTCTCCTTCACGGTGTGCGGTCGGCCCTGCGACCTCGAGCTTCACGCTACGCAGGGGCCGCGGCATCCGCTTCTCCAATCCTGATCAGTTCCCCGACCACCGGAGTGACAACCCGCGCGGCGGGATCTACCGTGGACTGTCACCCGATCCGTGGAGAAGCCATGACCTCGCCAGCCCCCGAGCAGATGCACGCCATCTCCGACGAGACCCGCCACACCGTCGACGACGTGCTCGACTACGCGCGGCGCCGTGCGCTCTACAAGGACGTGCCGCTCGACAAGCCGATGCGTCCGAACGACCTGTCCCGTCTCGCGTCCGGTTCCATCACCGAGGAGGGCATCGGCGCTCGCCGCGCCATCGCACTGTTCGAGAACGTGCTGGCCCCGGCATGCATCTCGACCGACCACCCGGGGTATCTGTCGTTCATCCCCTCCGCACCGAGCAAGGCGTCGCTCGCGTTCGACGTCGTGGTGTCCGCATCCGCGATCTACGGCGGCTCGTGGATGGAGGGCGCCGGCGCCGTCTTCGCCGAGAACGAGGTGCTGCACTGGCTCGCCCGCGAGTTCGGGCTGCCCGCGTCGGCGGGCGGGGTGTTCGTGCAGGGCGGCACGATCGGCAATCTCTCGGCTCTCGTGACGGCTCGGGATGCCGCGCGCCAGCGCAACCGCGACGCGGGCCGCCCCGACCCGGCGCGCTGGGCGGTGCTGTGCAGCGCCGAGGCGCACTCGTCGATCGCGTCCGCCGCTGCCGTGATGGACGTCGACGTCATCACCGCGCCTCCCGGCGCCGACGGGCGTCTGCACGGAGATGCGGTCGCCCGCGCGCTCGACGAGCACGCGGATGCGGTGTTCGCCGTGGTCGCGACCGGCGGCACGACCAACTTCGGCATCGTCGACGACATCGCCGGCGTCGCCGCCGCGACGAAGGCGCACGACATCTGGCTGCACGTCGATGGCGCGTACGGACTCGCGGCCATGCTCGTCGAGGAGCTGCGCCCGGCGTTCGCGGGCGTCGAACTCGCCGACTCGGTGATCGTCGATCCGCACAAGTGGCTTTTCGCGCCCTTCGACGCCTGTGCGCTGATCTACCGCGAGCCCTCCCTCGCGCTGCGCGCGCACACGCAGAAGGCGGAGTACCTCGACACGCTGACCGAGTCGCCGGACTGGAACCCGTCCGACCTCGCGATCCAGCTCACCCGGCGCTCACGCGGTCTGCCGCTGTGGTTCTCGCTGGCGACCCACGGCACCGAGCAGTACCGGGCGACCATCGCGCACGGCATCGACCTCGCCCGGCGCATCGCCGACGAGATCGAGCGGCGAGACGGCCTGTCGCTCGTGCGCGACCCGCAGCTCTCGGTGGTGGTCTTCCGCAGGGAGGGCTGGTCGGCCGTCGATTACCAGGCGTGGTCCGACCGCCTGCTCGAGGAGCAGCGCGGCTTCGTGGTGCCCAGCTCGCACGCCGGCGAGCCGGTGCTGCGCTTCGCGATCATCAGCCCGCTGACGACGTACGAGCTGCTCGTGGAGATCCTCGACTCGCTCGGGTGACCGCCGGCGCCCGAGCCGAGGCGGCCCATCCCAGCGGGCCGAACTAGACTGGAGGCATCCCTTCCGTCTCGCAGGAATCCGCCGTGACCTCAGCTTCTTCCGCCCGCACGTTCGACGTGCGCCACGTGCAGCTCGCACGCGCCGCGTTCGCGGCGCTCGCCGCGGTCATGATCACGTTCTCGCCCGACCACTCCGCGCAGGTCGGGATGTCGGTGTTCAGCGGCTTCGCGATCGCGACCGGCCTCGTGCTGCTCCTCTCGGTGTGGCTCGTCTACCCCGCGGGCCGGCGCTGGCCCGCCGCCTCTCTCGGCGGTGTGACCCTCGTCGCCGGCATGGCCGGCGGCCTGATGCCGCTGCGCACCGTGACGGGGTTCTTCTCCGTCGTGATCGCGTGGGCCCTCGTGAGCGGAGCGCTCGAGCTCATCGCCGGCTGGCGCGGGATGCGGGGTCCGCGTGCCCGGCGCGACATCGCTCCCGGCGTCGCCGACGTGCGCCCGGTCGTGGACCCGGGGCCGCGGTCCGACGCCCGCGACGGCGTCGTGGTCGGGACGGTCGGCGTGCTGCTGGGCATCGCGCTGGCGCTCGTCCCCGCCGGCTACGCACTCACCTACCGCGTCGAGGAAGCGGGCATGACCGGCACCCTGACCGGCATCATCATCGCCGTCGGCATCTTCGGCGTCTACGCCGCGATCGTCGCCGTATACCTGGGGATCGCGGGCTTCTCGCCCCGCAAGGAAGCCGAGGTCGTCACCGAGGCCCCGGCGTCCGCCCCCGCCGAGCAGAAGGATCCCGCGTGAGCGACGACCGCCCCACCCGCCGCGACCTCATGAAGCCCCTGCAGCTGCTCGGGCTCGCGTTCGCGGCCGCCCTGTTCGCCGGCATCGTCACGCTCGTGTCGATGGGCTTCTTCCAGGCAGGCGGAAGCGAGCAGACGCGGGCCGCCCTCGTGCTCGCGCTCATCATCGCCGGCATCACGTTCATCGCCGTGCTGCTGATCGTGTCGCTCCTGCTCCTCGCCGTCGACCCGGCTCAGGTGACGAAGACGATCGACAAGCCGGTGCTCATGCCCGATGAGGATGACCCGTCGGATGCCGCGCCCGGCGCCGGCCCGAAGGCCTGACCCCTTCCGGCCGAGCTCGTAGGCGCGGCCACCCCGCGGGTCGTTGAGCGAGCCAAGCGCCCCGCGCCCCTCGCCACGATGCGCCGTCCGTGGACCCAGTCGCCCTCGCCCAGAACAGGAGATCTGGCGTACGCAGGACGTTTCCCCCCGAATCTTCCTGTCTCCGCCAGATCACCTGTTCTCGGGGACTGCCGGCCTGTTCTCGGGGACTGCCGGCCGGTTCTCGTGGACTCCCGGCCGGCTCCCGCAGGCGAAAGGTCTGAGCCTCAGCCGAGCTCGTCGACCAGCTTCGACGCGAGGCCGTCGTACGTCGCCGGGGTGAGGGCGAGCAGTCGCTCCTTCGCCGCGTCGCCGATGTCGAGTCCGCGCACGAACTCGGCGAGCTCCGCGGCGCCGACACGGCGGCCGCGGGTGAGGTCCTTCAGCAGCGCATAGGGGTCGCTGATCTGCGAGCGACCGGCGGCGATCTCCGCCCGCACGACGGTCTGGATCGCCTCGGCGAGCACCTCCCAGTTCGCGTCGAGATCGGCCAGCAGCACGTCCTCGGCGAGGGAGATCTCGCTCAGCCCGCGCTTCAGGTTGTCGAGCGCCAGCAGCGAGTGGCCGAACGCGACGCCGATGTTGCGCTGCGTCGTCGAGTCGGTGAGATCGCGCTGCAGGCGGCTCGTGACGAGCGTCTGCGAGAGCGTGCCGAGAAGGCCGCCCGCGATCTCGAGATTGGCCTCGGCGTTCTCGAAGCGGATCGGGTTGATCTTGTGCGGCATCGTCGACGAGCCCGTCGCGCCGGCGACGGGGATCTGCGTGAAGTACCCGATGGAGATGTAGGTCCACACGTCGGTGGCGAGATTGTGCAGGATGCCGCCGGCATGCCGCACGCGATCGTAAAGCTCGACCTGCCAGTCGTGCGACTCGATCTGCGTCGTGAGCACGTTGAAGCCGAGGCCGAGACCTTCGATGAACGAGCGGGTGAGTTCGGGCCAGTCGACGTCGGGATCGGCCGACAGGTGCGCCGACCAGGTGCCTGTGGCGCCGGAGAACTTCGCGAGGTAGTCGCCGGCCGCGATCTGGTCGGCCACGCGCGTGAGGCGCCACGCGAACACGGCGAGCTCCTTGCCCATCGTGGACGGCGTGGCGGGCTGGCCGTGGGTGCGGGAGAGCATCGCGGCGTCGCGGTGGCGGACGGCGAGGTCGGTGAGCGCGTCGATGACCGCACGCAGCTTCGGCAGCCACACCCGCTCCACCGCGCGCTGCACCGTGAGTGCGTACGAGGTGGAGTTGATGTCCTCGCTCGTGCAGGCGAAGTGGGTCAGTTCGGCGATCGAGTCGAGCCCCAGCGTCGAGAGGCGGTCGCGCACCAGGTACTCGACGGCCTTCACGTCGTGGCGGGTCACCGCCTCCTTCTCGGCCAGCCAGTCGATCTCGGCCTGGCCGAACTCGAGGTAGAGGGCGCGGAGGCGCGCCTTCTCATCGTCGCTCAGCGGTGATGTGCCGAACAGCGACCGGTCGGTGAGGGCGATCAGCCACTCGACCTCGACCTCGACGCGCGCGCGGTTGAGCCCCGCCTCCGAGAGGTAGTCGGCGAGCCCGGTGACGGCTTCGCGGTAGCGACCGTCGAGCGGGCTCAGCGGCTGCCACGGAAGAGCGGTGGGATGGAGAGAGGTCACGATGCTCCCGTCGAGACGCAGAGGGCGGCGCCGATGTCAGTGCACCGGACGGATCGCGGGTTCGAGCTGCCGGAAGAGCGCCCGGCTCGCACTCTCGATCATACCGAGCACCTCGTCGAACATTCCGGGCCCGGCATAGTACGGATCGGGCACGTCGAGCGTGGTGGCCGATGGATCGAACCGCAGCAGCAGGGCGATCTTGTCGGCGTCCGACTCGTTGCGCGCCCACCCCCGCAGGATGCGCTCGTGGCTGCGATCGAGCGCGATCACGAGGTCGCTGTGGGTGAAGTCGGCGTGGGTGAACTGCCGCGCGCGGTGCCGCGTGCCGTCGTAGCCGGCGCGCGTCAGGGCGTCGATGGTGCGCTGGTCGGCGCGCTCGCCGACGTGCCAGTCGCCGGTGCCGGCGCTCGTCGACGCGACGCGCGAGCCCAGGCCCGCGGCATCCGCGAATCCTCGGAAGACCACATCGGCCATGGGTGAACGGCAGATGTTCCCGGTGCAGACGAAGACCACGCGAAAGGGATCGCCGGGGGTGGCCGTCATGACCTCCATTCTTGCGCGCCGAGAGGGGGGTGCCCAAGAGGTGACGGATGCTGCTCCGCCCGATCTTCACCGAACGTTATCGAACTCTCCTCCAATAGCCCTTTCGGCGCGACACGCGCTCGCCTAGCCTTGCGCCGAAGGCCTACCGGCCTTCTCTCATGTCCAGGAGGATCTGTGCGCCGTTCCACTCGAGCAACCGTCGCCATAGTCGCCGCCGGTGCCATCGCCCTGACCGGGCTGATCGCGCCCTCCGCGGTGGCAGCCGAAGCCCCGACCGAGCTGTTCATCAGCGAGATGGTCGAGGGGTCGAGCAACAACAAGGCCGTCGAGGTCTTCAACCCCACCGCCGCGCCCGTCGACCTGACCGGCTATTCGATCAAGATGTACTTCAACGGCTCCGGCACCTCCACACTCACCGTGCCGCTGTCGGGCACCGTCGCCGCCGGTGACGCCTTCGTGGTCGTCAACAGCCAGGCGTCCGAGGCGCTCCAGGCGCTCGGCGATCAGATCGCCACCGGCAGCTGGTACAACGGCGACGACGTCATCGCACTCTTCAACGGCTCCACCGCCGTCGACGTCTTCGGGCAGATCGGGTTCGATCCCGGCACCGAGTGGGGCACGGGCGCGACCGGTGCGCAGGATGCCACCCTCCGCCGCCAGGCCGACGTGTGCGTCGGCGACACCGACGGCGCGAACGCGTTCACTCCCGCCGACGAGTGGGACGGCTTCGCGATCGACACCTTCGACGGCCTCGGCACCCACACCGCGAACTGCGGCGGCGAGCCTCCCGTGCAGAAGGTCGTGATCAACGAGTTCTCGGCGAGCACCGCCGGCGACGACGTCGAGTTCGTCGAGCTGCTGGCCACTCCGGGCACCGACCTGTCGGGCTACCGCGTCCTCGAGATCGAGGGCGACGCCACCACGACGCCTGCCTTCGGCGTGGTCGACGAGGTCATCTCCTTCCCGGCGGCCGACGCCACCGGCCGCAGCCTGGCATCGCTCGCGAACGGTGCGCTCGAGAACGGCACGCTCAGCCTGCTCCTCGTGACCGGCGCCGTTCCCGCGCTCGGCACCGACATCGATTCGGACGACGACGGCGTCATCGACGAGGGCCTCGGCTTCGAGGTCGTCGACGCGGTGGCCGTGCATGACGGCGGCGCCTCCGACCGCACCTACGGCGGTCTGACGCTGGGGGTCTCGTACGACGGACTGCCGTTTGCGCCGGGCGGGGCATCCCGCATCCCCGACGGCACCGACACCGACACCACCGCCGACTGGGTGCGCAACGACTTCGATCTGGCCGGCATCCCCGGCTTCACCGGCACGCTGATCGACGGCGAGGCCGCGTACACCCCGGGCAAGGCGAACTCCTTGACCGTTCCGCCCGTCGACCCGCCCGACATCGAGGCGGGGTGCGACCTGACGCACGTCACCATCGGCTCGGTGCAGGGCTCAGGCATGGCATCGCCCGTCGCGGGGACCGATGTGCTCGTCAAGGGCACGGTCGTCGGCGACTTCCAGACCGGCGGCTTCAACGGCTACTTCGTGCAGGACGGCGGCGACGGCGACTCTGCCACGTCGGACGGCATCTTCGTCTACGCGCAGAACGGCGCCGAGGTCGCCGTCGGCGATGTGGTCAGCGTGGCCGGCGAGGTGAAGGAATTCGAGGGGACGACCGAGATCGTGCTCGCCGACGTGGAGATCTGCGATTCGGGAGCGACGCTCCCGGCGCCGACGTCGTTCTCGCTCCCCGCCACGCCCGCTCAGCGCGAGGCGCTCGAGGGCATGTACGTCACGCTCCCGCAGACGCTGTCGATCCTCGAGTACTTCGAGTTCGCGCGCTACGGCACGGTCGACGTCGGCCTGACCCGCCAGTCGGTCCCGACGGCGCGGTACCTGCCGAGCGACCCGCGGGCGGCCGCACTGGACCTGTCGAACGTGGCCGAGCGGATCACGATCGACGACGGGCGCAGCATCCAGAATCCCGATCCTGCGTTCCACCCGAACGGCGACGTGTTCACCCTCGACAACACCTTCCGCGGTGGCGACACCCTGAAGAACGTGACCGGCATCCTCGATGACCGCTTCGGAACGTACGCCATCCAGCCCACCGGCAAGCCGATCTACACGGCGACCAACCCGCGGCCCGAGGTTCCCGCGGTCGGCGGCGATCTCGTCGTGTCGAGCTTCAACGTCCTGAACTACTTCACGACGCTGGACGACCCGAACACGTCTGCCGACGACGACATCGCGCGCGGTGCGAACACCCAGGAGGAGCTCGACCGTCA
This sequence comes from Microbacterium sp. NPDC056003, assembly GCF_042274785.1. NCBI lineage: Bacteria > Bacillati > Actinomycetota > Actinomycetes > Micrococcales > Microbacteriaceae > Microbacterium > Microbacterium sp. NPDC056003. The sequence goes on from NZ_JBHJXQ010000001.1 coordinate 1,303,996, forward strand.
GGAGGCGAAGATCGTGTCGGCCCTCGCCGCGATCGACGCCGACGTCTTCGGCCTCATCGAGATCGAGAACAACGCCGACTCGCAGGCGCTGAAGACCCTCACCACGGCGCTCAACGAGGAGCTGGGCTCCGAGGTCTACGCGCCGCTCGTCACGGGCAAGATCGGCACGGACGTGATCACGACGGCGATCATCTACAAGCCGGCCACGGTCACGCCGGTCGGCGACTTCGCCCTGATGAATCAGGCGAAGGACCCGCGCTGGCTCGACAGCCGCAACCGTCCCGGTCTCACACAGACGTTCCAGGACGCGCGCGGCGCCGCGTTCACCGTCGTCGTGAATCACCTCAAGTCGAAAGGCTCGGCGTGCACCGGCGAGCCGGAGGACCCGCTGCAGGGCAACTGCAACATCGTGCGCACGAACGCGGCGAACGCGCTCGCCGACTGGCTCGCCACCGACCCGACCGGTCAGGGCACCGTCGGCCGTGAGCTGATCATCGGCGACCTGAACGCCTACGACAAGGAAGACCCGATCACGGCGCTCACGGCGAAGGGCTACACCGACCTCAACCTGAAGTACCAGGGTGAGGACGCGTACAGCTATGTGTTCGACGGCGAGAACGGCTACCTCGACCACGCGCTGGCCGGTCCCGGACTGCTCGAAGACGTCCGCGGCGCGTCGCCGTGGAACATCAACGCCGACGAGCCGAGCCTGATCGACTACGACATGTCGTTCAAGCAGCCGGCGCAGGACGCGCTGTGGGCGCCCGACCCCTACCGGTCGAGCGACCATGACCCGGTGCTCGTCGGCCTCGAGCTGACGCCGCCCGACACGACGGCGCCGACCATCGAGGCGATCGCCGTTCCGTCGTTCATCCTCGTGCCGAACAACAAGGACCGCAGCGTCTGGGTCTACCTCCACGCCGACGACGATCGCGGCGAGGTGACGGTGGAGCTCACGAGTGTGACGACCAACGGCAAGCCGCGTGCATCATGGACCGAGATCGACGACACCCACTTCACGGTGAAGGCGGTGAACGGGGCGATCTACACCTTCACCTACACGGCGACGGATGCCGCGGGCAACGTCGCGACCGACACCGCGACGGTGATCGTCGGAGTGAAGGGGCTCCTCTCGTTCCTGTGACCCCCGGCTGACGACGAGGACGCCGCCCTGCTCGCCGGGGCGGCGTCCTCTCGTTTCGTGAGAGAGCGGATGCCGCGGCATCCGCGCTCCTCCTTCACAGGCGTGCGGGCCGCGGCGCCGTACACAGGTCGGGGCCGACGTCGGCGGCGCGCTGTCGCGTCCGGCGAGCATGGGGCGATGCACGATACGACGTGGGCGGCGGGGGTCGCCTCCCAGCTCGACATCGTCGCGAGGGAACTGGGGGCGGTCAGCGATCGGCTCGGCGACGCCGCAGCTCTCGCGCGGGCGCTGGCCGCGGCCACCGACTGGCAATCGTCCGCCGCGACCGTGTTCCACGCCCGAGCCGAGGAGTGGGCCGGCGAGGTGTCGAGCCTGGTGTGCCTCGCCGAGACCGCGCGCCTGTCGGCGACGCGCGCGCGTGATGCGGCACTGTTCTCATGGGAGCCGGGCCTCTGATGAGCGACGACCTGCAGTTCAGCGGCGGCGGGGTCGTCGCCGTCGACACCGAGACGCTGCGGCGCACCGCCGCGCAGTTCCTCGCGGCGCGCGAGGATCTCGACGCGCTGTGCCACCGCGTCGGCTCGCTCGAGATGATGCTCTTCGCCGAGCGCGCCCACGCGTGGGAGGTCGCCGGGGCTGCTGCGACTCTGCGCTCTCGGCTGACAGCGTCCCTCGCGGGCGCGCGCGAGATCGCCGACGCGCTCCGCGAGGCGGCTGCGGTGTACGAACTCGTCGAGCTCGACGCGCAGCATCATGCCGCCGTGCTCTCGGCCGATCGCGACGCGGCCGCGCGCATCGATCGCCTGCGCGGGGCCGTGGTCGCACGGTATCCCGACGCCGCGGCGGCGGCTGCGGAGGCCCGGTTCTGGTGGACGGTGAACGCGCCCGGCGACCTCGTCCGCGAGTCCACCGAGGTGGGCGTCGTCCTCGGCAACGAGGTCAACGCGACCGGTGCGATCGTCGGCGGCGTGGCGCTCGGCGGGCTCGCGCTCGGTCTGGGGGTCGCGGCAGGGGTCGGCGGGTTCGGCCGGCTCGGGCCCGACGCGCGCCTCACGGGGCGGGGCCGCCAGCCGGTGACGCTGACGCGTGTGCCTCCCGTCGAGACGCCGACCGCCGCGCCGGCCGGCCTCGCCGGTGCCGCGCGGCGAATGCCCGGCGGGGGTGACTCACGCGTGCGCGTCGAGCGGTACACGATGGCCGACGGCTCGCGGCAGTACGCCGTCTATGTGGCGGGCATGCAGACATTCGCGGCGGGCGGCGACGATCCGTGGGACAACCTGTCGAACGCGCAGCTCTACGCGGGGTCGTCCTCGGCATCGTACGAGGCGACCGAGGCGGCTCTCGCTGCGGCCGGCGCCGAGCCCGGCGATGTCGTCCACGCGTTCGGGCACTCGCAGGGCGCGATGATCACGTCGCATCTTGCGCTCGAGGGTGAGTACGACGTGCGCACGCTCGTGTCGTTCGGCTCACCCGTCGAGGCGGACGTCGGTCCCGGAACGCTGAGCGTGGCCATCCGGCACACCGACGACCCTGTCGCCGCGCTCGCCGGAGCGGGTCACGACGGAGGGGTGGGCGCGCCGGGCAGCTTCGTCGCGGAGCGCGAGGCCGACTCCCCGTCCGGGCTCGGCGATCTCGGCGTACCGGCGCACCGGATGATGTCGTACACCGACACCGCGGTCCTCGTCGACGCATCCAGCGATCCCCGCATGGGCCAGGTCCGCGACGTGTTCGCGGGGTTCGCCGACGCCGAGTCGGTGGAGGTGCTGGAGTTCGCCGCCGAGCGGGGCGACGGCGTCAGTCCTTCTTCCGCGGGCGCAGGATGATGCCGAAGATCCAGTTGATCAGCGAGATGATGATCGCCGCCACGAGGCCGAGCCAGAAGTCCTCGACGCGCAGCCCCCAGCTCCAGAAGCTCGTGATCCAGGCCGTGAACCACAGCAGGAACGCATTGATGAGCAGGCCGATGAGGCCGAGCGTGAGGATGTACAGCGGGAACGCCAGCACCTTGATGACGGTGCCGAGGATCGTGTTGACGAGGGCGAAGATGGCAGCGACCGCCAGCAGTGTGAGCACGAGCTGGAGGGTCTCGCCGGGCGGGAACGGGATGACCGTGACCTGCAGAGCCGTGATCAGAGTGACGACCCAGATCGCGAAGGCATTGACGACGACGCGGATGATGAAGCCCATAGTGAGCACAGTCTGGCACGCGCTCTGCGCGGGTGCGAGGATGCCGTGCCAGGTGTTCGGACGCCCACGTATCCTCCCGTCGGCATACGGCGCGCTCGTAGACTCGCAGGGTGACCGACGCATCCGACATCCCCATCCGCGTCCGCCCCGAGATCGCCGCACTCCCTCCGTACAAGCAGGGTCGGCAGGCCGGTGGCGACGCGTTCAAGCTGTCGAGCAACGAGAACCCCTTCGACCCCCTGTCCGGCGTCGTCGAGGCGATCCGCTCCGCGACCGCCGTGAACCGATACCCGGATGCCTCGGCCGCCCGCCTCCGCGAGCGCCTGGCCGAGCGGTTCGGCGTTGCCTCCGACGAGGTGCACATCGGAGCCGGCAGCGTCTCGATCCTCGCGCAGCTCATCCTCGCGACGTCGGGTCCGGGCGACGAGGTGGTCTACGCCTGGCGCTCGTTCGAGGCGTACCCGTGGCTCGCCGTCGTCGCCGGGGCGACGGCCGTCGAGGTGCCGCTCACGGAGGGCGCCCGCCACGACCTCCCGGCGATGGCGGCCGCGATCACCGAGCGCACGCGCGCCATCATCGTGTGCAGCCCGAACAACCCGACCGGGCCGATCGTCACCCAGGCCGAGTTCGACGCGTTCATCGCGCAGGTTCCGTCCGAAGTGTTGGTCATCCTCGACGAGGCGTACGCCGAGTTCGTCACCGACCCCGACGCGGTCGACGGCCTGCTCGTGCTGGGCAACGCCACCCACCCGAACGTGGTCGTGCTTCGCACGTTCTCCAAGGCCTTCGGGCTCGCGGGGCTCCGGGTGGGCTACGCCGTCGGCCACAAGCGCATCCTCGACGCGGCCCGCAGCACGAGCATCCCGCTGTCGGTCACGGCCCAGGCCGAGGTCGCCGCGCTCGCCAGCCTCGACGCCGAGGTCGAGCTGCTCGACCGGGTCCGCGCGATCGCCGAGCGGCGCGACCAGCTCGTCGCCGCGCTGCGCGACGCCGGCTGGCGGGTCCCCGACGCGCAGGGCAACTTCGTGTGGCTGCCCACCGGCGACGAGACGCTCGCCGCCGCGCAGGCGTTCGACGAGGCGGGGGTGATCGTCCGCCCGTTCGCGGGCGACGGCATCCGGATCTCGGTCGGCGAAGCGGAGTCGGTCGAGAAGGTGCTGCGGATCGCGGCATCCGTCGCCGGCGATCTCCCCGCCGGTCACGCCGGCACGCGAGAGAGCGTCGAGCGGTGACGTCGATCGACGGGTCGGTCGAGGTCGCGGCAGCCGCACCGGCCGACGGTCCGGGCACGGTCCGCTTCCTCGCCGCAGACGGCACGTTCGCCCCGTCGCCGGCCGCCGAGCCGTACCGCGCGCTCGTCGACGGACTGGCCGACGCCGACCTCGAGGGCTTCTACCGCGACATGGCGGTCATCCGGGCGTTCGACGTGCAGGCGACCAACCTGCAGCGCCAGGGGCAGCTCGCGCTGTGGCCGCCGAGCTTCGGCCAGGAGGCCGCGCAGGTCGGCTCCGCCCGCGCCGCGCGCACCCAGGACCACCTGTTCCCGTCGTACCGCGAGCACGTCGTCACGCGCATCCGCGGGGTCGACCCGCTCGACATCATCCGGCTGATGCGCGGCCTCACCCACGGCGGGTGGGACCCGACCGACCCGAAGAACGGCAACACGCACATCTACACGCTGGTGCTCGGCGCGCAGACGCTGCACGCGACCGGCTTCGGCATGGGGCTCGTCTTCGACGGGCGCTGCGGCACGGGCGACCCGGAGCGTGACGAGGCTGTCATCGTCTACTACGGCGACGGCGCGTCCAGCCAGGGCGACGTGCATGAGGCGATGGTGTTCGCCGCGAGCTACCGCACGCCCGAGGTCTTCTTCCTGCAGAACAATCAGTGGGCGATCTCGGTGCCGGTCGCGACGCAGTCGCGCGCGCCGCTGTTCAAGCGCGGCGAGGGTTACGGCATGCCGAGCATCCCGGTCGACGGCAACGACGTGCTCGCGAGCTGGGCGGTCACCCGCGTCGCGCTCGACGAGGCCCGGTCGGGCGAGGGCCCCCGCGCGATCGAGGCGATGACGTATCGCATGGGCGCGCACACCACGAGCGACGACCCCACCAAGTACCGGACGTCCGATGAGGAGGAGTCGTGGCGCCGCCGCGACCCGATCGCCCGCATGGCGGCCTACCTCCGTGGGCGAGGCGCGTCCGACGCGTTCTTCGCCGACGTCGACGCCGAGGCGCAGGCCGTCGCCGATGACGTCCGCACGCGCACGAACGCTCTCGGCGGAATCGACACCGCGCTCATGTTCGACCACGTGTACTCAGAGTCGCACCCGCTCGTCGAGGAGCAGAGGGAGTGGCTCGCCGGGTACGAGGCATCCTTCGAGGAGGGAGCATCGTGACCGACGTGACCACCATGCCCATCAGCCGTGCGCTCAACGCGGGTCTGCGGGCGGCGCTCGCCGGCAGCGACCGCGTGCTGCTCATGGGTGAGGACATCGGCAAGCTCGGCGGCGTGTTCCGCGTGACCGAGGGCCTGCAGGCCGAGTTCGGCGACCGCCGCGTGCTCGACACCCCGCTGGCCGAGTCCGGCATCGTCGGCACCGCGATCGGGCTCGCCATGGCCGGGTTCCGGCCGGTGTGCGAGATCCAGTTCGACGGGTTCGTCTTCCCCGCGTTCGACCAGATCACGTCGCAGCTCGCGAAGTTCACGAACCGCCACGAGGGTGCGCTGCAGATGCCCGTCGTGATCCGCATCCCCTACGGCGGGCACATCGGCGCCGTCGAGCACCACCAGGAGAGCCCCGAGGCGTACTTCGCGCACACCCCCGGGCTGCGCGTGGTCAGCCCGTCGACGGCGAACGACGCGTACTGGATGATCCAGGACGCCATCGCCTCGCCCGACCCCGTGATCTTCCTCGAGCCGAAGAGCAAGTACTGGCAGAAGGGCGAGGTCGACACGACCTCCCGCGCGCTGCCGCTGCACGCGAGCCGCATCGTGCGCCGCGGCACCGACGTCACGCTCGTCGGTCATGGCGCGATGGTGACGACGCTGCTGCAGGCGGCGGCGCTCGCCGAGAGCGAGGGCACGAGCTGTGAGGTCGTGGATGTGCGCTCGCTGTCGCCCATCGACTACGGGCCGATCCTCGACTCCGTCCGCCGCACCGGTCGCATGGTCTACGCGCAGGAGGCGCCCGGCTTCGCCAGCCTCGGCGGCGAGGTCGCGGCGACCGTCATGGAGCGCGCCTTCTACGCCCTCGAGGCCCCGGTGCTGCGGGTGTCGGGCTTCGACGTGCCGTTCCCCCCGGCCAAGCTCGAAGGCACGTACCTGCCCGACGCCGACCGCATCCTCGAAGCCGTCGACCGTTCCCTCGCCTACTGACCCCCACCACCCACCGCATCCTCGAAGCCGTCGACCGTTCCCTCGCCTACTCACCCCCTCCACCCACCGCCCCGTGCCCGCCCCCGCCCCGCTCCTCCCCACCTCCCTCCCCGCGAGACAGCATCTGCGCGGCGAAACGGCGTGCAGCAGACGTCGTCTCGACACGGATGCGCCGTCTCGCGAACACCGCACCGGCGGAGAGCACGCCGAGCGGATGCGTCGAAAGGACCGCACATGAGCACCCAGACGTTCGTCCTCCCCGATGTCGGCGAAGGCCTCACCGAGGCCGAGATCGTGTCGTGGCACGTCGCGCCCGGCGACACCGTCGCGGTCAACGACGTCCTCGTCGAGATCGAGACCGCCAAGTCGCTCGTCGAGCTGCCGTCGCCCTTCGCGGGCACGGTCGGCGACCTGCTCGTCGCAGAGGGCGAGACCGTGGACGTCGGCGCGCCCATCATCACGATCACAGCGGGAGCGGATGCCGCAGGCCCGGCCACTGTCGGACAGTCCGAGCACGGCGCCCCGGCCGATGCGCCGGCCGCCGCGGGCGAAGGCGAGGGTGCGGTCCTGGTCGGCTACGGCACGGGCGGACCCGTGCAGTCGCGCCGCCGCAAGCCTGCCGCCACCGCACAGCAGCGGGTCGAGGCATCCGTCGGCGTCGTCGCCAAGCCCCCGATCCGAAAGCTCGCGCGCGACCTGGGCGTCGAGCTGACCGCGGTCGCGCCCACCGGCCCCGCCGGTGAGGTGACCCGCGACGACGTCGTGAAGCACGCGTCGCAGGCCAGCGTCTTCCGCAACATCGAGACGCCCGACTGGGGCGACGTGCGGGAGGAGACGATCCCGGTCGCGGCATCCCGTCCGGCAGTCGTCGCCCCGGCGGTGCCGGCCCCCGACGCGGCCGGCCGCGAGGAGACGATCGCCGTCAAGGGCGTGCGCAAGGCGACCTCGACGGCGATGGTGCAGTCGGCCTATTCTGCGCCGCACGTCTCGGTGTGGACCGACGTGGACGCCACGCGCACGATGGAGCTCGTCAAGCGGCTGAAGGCCTCGCCCGACTTCGCCGACGTGCGCGTCTCGCCGCTGCTCATCATGGCGCGCGCCGTGATCTGGGCCGCGCGGCGCACGCCGATGGTGAACGCGGCGTGGGTCGACGGTGAGAACGGCGCCGAGATCCGCGTGCGCCGGTACGTCAACCTGGGCATCGCGGCCGCGACGCCGCGGGGGCTGCTGGTGCCGAACATCAAGGACGCGCAGGACCTCTCGATGCGTGAGCTCGCCCGGGCGCTCGAGAAGCTCACGCAGACGGCGCGCGACGGCAAGACGACTCCGGCCGATCAGCAGCACGGCACGATCACGATCACGAACATCGGCGTCTTCGGCATGGACGCCGGCACCCCGATCATCAATCCCGGCGAGTCGGGCATCGTAGCGCTGGGCACGATCCGTCAGAAGCCGTGGGTCGTCGACGGTGAGGTGCGCCCCCGCTTCGTGACGACGGTCGCCGGCTCGTTCGACCACCGCGTGGTCGACGGCGACGGGATGTCCCGCTTCATCGCCGACGTCGCGTCCATCCTCGAGGAGCCCGCCCTCCTGCTGGACTGAGACCGCCCGTTCGACGGTGTCCTCCGCCGGGTGGTTTGAGAACGATTATCAATAGCGTTAGAGTAGGGGAATGACCTCCCCCCGACGTTGGCTGATCGTGCTCGGCCTGGCCGCAGCATCCGCTCTCGCACTTGCCGGCTGCGCGGGCGGCACACCGGCGGGAGACGGCGCTGACGGCGGCGTATCGGTCGTCGCGTCGACGAACGTGTACGGCCAGATCGCCGAGCAGATCGGCGGCGACCTCGTCGAGGTGACGTCGATCGTGTCGAACGAGTCGCAGGATCCGCACTCCTTCGAGCCGAGCGCGCGCGACCAGCTCTCCGTCGCGAAGGCCGACCTCGTCATCGAGAACGGCGGCGGCTACGACGCGTTCATCGACGCGCTGATCGAGTCGAGCGGCGCCGAGGTCCCCGTCCTCACCGCCGTCGAGTTCTCGGACGAGTGGACAGGCGGCGCAGCGCACGATGACAGCGGCGACAGCGACCACGCCGACGAGGACGGCGACCACGGGCACGAGCACATCGAGGGGTTCAACGAGCACGTCTGGTACGACCCGCACGCGATGGCGGAACTCGCACTCGGCGTCGCCGCGCAGCTCGAGGCACTGAGCCCGGCCGACGCCGACGTCTTTGCCGCGAACGCCGAGGCGTTCGTCGCCGAGGTCGAGGGCCTCGAGGACTCGCTCGCCGACATCGCGGCCGCCCACGCGGGCGCCGAGGTCTTCGTCACCGAGCCCGTACCCGCGTACCTCATCGCTGCCGCCGGTCTCGAGAACGTCACACCCGACGCCTTCACCGAGGCGGTGGAAGAGGGACAGGATGTCGCGCCCGCGACGCTCCTCGAATCGATCGCCCGCTTCGAGGACGGCGACGTGAAGCTCGTCATCACCAACACGCAGACCGCCGGGGCCGAGACTGCGCAGATCGTCGGCGAGGCGGACGGTCGCGGCATCCCCAGCATGGCGTTTTCGGAAACGCTCCCCGAGGGCCAGACTTACATCTCGTGGATGCAGGCGAACATCGAAGCGCTGAGCGGCGCGCTGGAGTCGTGAGCGACCCCGCTCCCGTCCTCGAGATCCGCGGCGCCGCACTCCGCCGCGACGACCGCGAGCTCTGGGCCGGACTCGATCTGACCGTCCGGCCGGGCGAACTGATCGCCGTGCTGGGGCCGAGCGGGTCGGGCAAGACCACACTGCTGCGGGCGATCCTCGGGCTCGAGCCGCTGAGCGCAGGCTCGATCACGGTCCTCGGCGAGCCGGTGCGCAAGCGGGGCAGCCGTCGCGTCGGGTACCTGCCGCAGAGCCGGCCGCTGCCGCCCGACACCGCGCTGCGCGGGCGCGACCTCGTCACCCTCGGCGTCTCGGGCCACCGGTTCGGGCTGCCCATCCCGCGCCGCGGCGACCACGCCCGGGTGGACGACCTCATCGACGCCGTCGGCGCGCGGGACTTCGCCGACCGGCCGGTGGGCGAGCTGTCGGGCGGCGAGCAGCAGCGACTGCGCGCCGGTCAGGCGCTCGCCGACGAGCCCGGCCTGCTGCTGTGCGACGAGCCGCTGACGAGCCTCGACCTGGCGAACCAGCAGGCGGTGATCGGCCTCATCGACCGGCATCGGCGGGAGAAGGATGCCGCGGTCCTGCTCGTCACGCATGACATCAACCCCGTCCTGGGCAAGGTCGACCGCATCCTCTACCTCGCGAACGGGCGCTTCACGCTCGGCACCCCCGACGAGGTGCTCAACTCGCGGGTGCTCACCGACCTCTACGGTGCTCCCGTGTTCGTGCTGCGCGCGGGTGACCGGCTCGTGGTCGTCGGTGCGCCCGATGCCGAGGCATCCCACCACCATCACGCCCACGATGAGGACCACGCATGAACTGGGACGACATCGCCGATGCGATGTTCGGTGGCCTGCCCGTCTATGGCGAGATCCTCGGGCTCGTGTCGAACTCCGTGTGGGCGGGGGCCGTGCTGGGCCTCGTCGGCGGGCTGATCGGCGTGCTCGTGATGCAGCGCGACATGGCGTTCGCCGTGCACGGCATCAGCGAGCTGTCGTTCGCGGGTGCGGCGGCGGCCCTCCTGATCGGCGTCGACGTCGTCACCGGATCGATCGTGGGGTCGATCCTCGCCGCGGCGATCATCGGGTGGCTCGGCGCGCGGGCGCGCGACCGCAATTCGATCATCGGCGTGCTCATGCCGTTCGGGCTGGGGCTCGGCATCCTGTTCCTCTCGCTGTACGACGGGCGCAGCGCCAACCGGTTCAGCCTGCTCACGGGCCAGATCGTCTCGGTGCAGTCGGGTCAGCTCGGCTGGCTCATCGTGATCAGCGCGATCGCCCTCCTCGGGCTGCTCCTGATCTGGCGGCCGCTGCGCTTCGATTCGCTGGACCCCCAGTCGGCGGCGGCGCGCGGTGTGCCGACGACCGCGGTGTCGCTGGCGTTCATGGTGCTGCTCGGGCTGATCGTGGCCGTCGCCGTGCACATCATCGGCGCCCTGCTCGTGATGGCGCTGCTGGTCACCCCGGCCGCGGCGGCGATGCGGGTAGCGACCGTGCCGATCTCGGTGCCGCTCCTCGCCGCGCTCTTCGGGTTCGTATCGGCAGTGGGCGGCATCCTGCTCGCGATCATGGGCACGCTGCCCGTGAGCCCGTACATCACGACGATCTCGTTCGTGATCTACCTGGTGTGCCGCGTCGTCGGGTCCCGCCGTGGCCGCGTGATCCGCGCCGCCGCCTGACGCGCCGCCTGACGCGCCGCCTGACACGGCCGCTCAGCGCCGACTCCCCTTCGCTCACCTGTCATGAAACGCCGTGCGCGGCGGCACATTGCGACAGATGAGCACCAGGTCAGGGGGTGAGCGGGACCCGGTGAGCGGCAGGCCCGGGTGAGCAGGGGGCTCGCCTGTCACGAAACGCCGTGCGCGGCGGCACGATGCGACAGGCGAGCGGCAGGCCCGGGTGAGCAGCAGGCCCGGGTGAGCAGGGAGCTCACCTGTCACGAAACGCCGTGCGCGGCAGCACATTGCGACAGGCGAGCGTCAGGGGCACAGGCGAGCGGCAGGGGCGCAGGCGGGCGGGCCCGGCCGGCGCTCAGGGGGCCGCCGGTAGACTTGCCCCTATGGCCCAGCGCAATACGTGGCAGCGCGAACGCGTGCGCGAAGCGCTTGCCGACGCCCGCGGATTCGTCAGCGCGCAGTCGCTTCACGCGACGCTGCGCGACGAGAACACCGGCATCGGGCTGGCCACCGTCTACCGGGCGCTCGCCGGCCTCGCGGCCCAGGGCGACGCCGACTCCCTGCAGAGTCCCGAGGGCGAGGCGCTCTACCGCGCCTGTACCAGCACCGGGCACCACCACCACCTGATCTGCCGCAGCTGCGGACTCACCGTCGAGATCGAGGCGACGGATGTCGAGCAGTGGGCCAAGCGGACCGCCGAGCGCAACGGCTTCCGCGACGCCGAGCACATCGTCGACATCTTCGGGCTGTGCGCCACCTGCGCGAAGGCCCGGGACGAGAAGCGTGACGCGGACTGACCTTCGGCCGGCGGCCCCGACGCGCACAGCTCGCACGCTCGTCACGCTCGCGATCGGCGCGGGCGTGGTCGCGGCGCTGTTCCTCATCGATTGGCTCGTGCCGACGCTGTTCCCGGCGTCGCTCCCCACGCGTGCGCAGGACGGCCTGACCCTCGCGATCAGTGTGCTGATCGAGTCCCTGCCGTTCGTGATGCTCGGCGTGATCCTGTCGATCGCGGTGCAGGTGTGGGTGCCGCCGGGAGTGCTCGAGCGATGGATGCCGCGCCGCGCGTGGGCCCGTCGAGCCGTGCTCTCGCTGCTCGGCATGATCGTGCCGGTATGCGAGTGCGGGAACGTGCCGTTCGCGCGCGGCCTGCTCATGCGCGGGTTCAGCGTGCCGGAGACGATGACCTTCCTCATCGCGGCTCCGATCGTGAACCCGATCGTCATCATCACCACGCACCAGGCGTTCGGCTTCAGCGACGGCATCCTCATCGCACGCCTCGTCGGCGGCTACCTCATCGCGAACCTGATCGGTTGGCTCTACAGCCGTCACCCGTCGCCCGATGCGCTGCTCACCGACCGGTTCCGCGACACCTGCGAGCTGGTGACGCACGAGCCCGGCGGGAAAGGCCGTCGCAGCATCGCCCAGTTCGTCGTCGAGCTGCGCGCGGTCATGCCCGCGCTCATCATCGGCTCGGCGCTCGCCGGCGCCGTGCAGGTGCTGATCCCACGCGAGACGCTGCTCGCGATCGGCTCGAACCCGGCGCTGTCGATCGTCGCCATGATCGCCCTCGCGATGGTGGTCTCGATCTGCTCGAACGTCGATGCGTTCTTCGCCCTGTCGTTCGCCTCGACGTTCACGCCCGGATCGATCGTGGCGTTCCTGCTCGTCGGGCCGCTCGTCGACGTCAAGATGCTCGCGCTCATGCGCACGACGTTCACCACCCGCACGCTCGCCGGCATGGTCGTCATCGTCGTGCTGTCGGCCTTCGCCATCGGGACGGCGGTGAACCTCCTTGCGTAGGACGGAGTGGATCGGCACGCGGTGGCTCGGAGTCGGGCTCGCCGCGATCCTCGCCGTCGTCACGCTCGGCCTCGCCGTGACCGGCCGGCTCGGCCTCTACATCAACCCCGACTCCACCTGGTTCGCGGTGTCGATGGCGGTCGTCGCGCTCGTCGGCGCGATCGCGTCGTTCGCGCTGCCGCTCGGCGCCGAGGCCGATCACGGCCATGACCACGGCGACGTAGACGCTCACGCCGGCGAAGACACCCACCATCACACGGCGCACCCGCTCGGCGTCGCAGCGACCGTGGTGGGCGGGGTCGCGGCATCCGGAATCGCGGTCCTCACCCTCGTGCTGCCGCCTGCGTCGCTTTCCGCCGAGCTCGCGATGTCGCGCGACGTCGGCGCGACTCCGCTGTTCGCAGGAGCGGATGCCGTCACCCTCGCCGAGACCGGAGACACGTCGTCGTTCGGGGTGGGCGAGTGGGCCACGGTCTTCGCGACGGCCACCGATCCGGAGGCGTTCGACGGCGATCCGATCGAGCTCACCGGATTCGTCACCCCCGGCGAGGACGGCGCCTTCGACCTGACACGGCTGGTCATCACGCACTGCGTGATCGACGCGCAGCCCGCGAGCGTCGCCGTGGGCGGCGCGGGGAACCCGGGGACGGGGCAGTGGGTGACGGTGACCGGCACCGTGCGGGCCACCTCCGACGGGCGTCTCGAGATCGACGCGGCGTCGGTCGAGGAGATCGACGAGCCCGAGGACCCGTATGAGTACTGAGCCGTCGACGCGCCGCTCGCACGGCCGCCGTCGGCGCGGTCGCGCGTTCGCCGGCGCCTTCGCGATCGTCGTCGCTGTGCTGGCGGTGTTCGGACTGGCCGGTGCCGCAGCGACGGTCGCGCAGGGACCACGGGTGACGCAGGTGCAGGTCGATCCGGCTGCGGCGGCCGCGGCATCCGGCGGTCGTCTCATCATCACCACCACTCAGTCGCTCGCCGAGGTGGACCCGTCGCAGGTCACCGTCACGCCCGCGACGCCGTTCGCGGTCGACACCGCCGGGCGCAGCGTGGGCATCCGCTTCGCCCTCCCGCTGTGGGACGACACCGAGTACACCGTGGAGATCGCCGGCGTCACGTCGCTGGGCGGCGGTCCGACGGCGGGGATCACCCAGACCTTCCGCACGCCCGCGGCCCAGGTCGAGCTGCTCCAGCGGGGCGCCGACGGCGACACGATCTTCCGCACCGACCTCTCGGGCGAGAACGCCGAGCCCGTCTTCACGCACCCGCACATCGAGGACTTCCGCGCGACGTCGACCCACCTCGTGGTGTCGGTGCGCACCGAAGACGACCGTGCTGGGCTCGTCATGACCGACCTCGACGGCGCGAACGCGCGCGATCTCACGCTCCCCGGCGACGGGTTCGTGTCGAATCTGCAGAGCGCTGACCGCGGCGACACGATCGGGTACACCTTCTCGGATGCCGCGCTCACGGCCGACTCCGGACGCGAGAGTCTGCTCTACACGATGTCGCTGCGGGACCCCGATGCCGAGCCGGTCGAGATCGCCGTCGAGGGCGCCGATCCGCGCATCGCCGAGTGGCGCTTCGTTCCCGACACCGACAGCATCCTGCTCCTGTCGTTCGACGGGTCGCTGCTGCTGACGGGCTCCGAGGGCGAGGGCGCGACGGCGCTCGGCTCGGCCGTGACGATCGAGGGCATCGCGCGCGGCTCGACCGAGGCGGTCGTCGAGCGGGTGGAGGGGCTGGTGTCGATCGACCTGACCGACGCCGCCGACAGCCCGCTCGTGGCACCCGACGACGATCCCGGTCCGGTCAGCACGGTGACCCCGCTGCCCGACGGCTCGAGCATCCGCACCGCGGCGGTGCTCGAGGCGGACGGCGTGCCGACGGGCCGCACGTCGCTCTCGCTCGTCGCGCCCGACGGAACCACGCGTCTGCTGAGCGAGGTCGCCGACACGGATGCCGTGCTGCAGGTGTGCGTGTCGCCCAGTGCACGCTACGCCGCGGTGCTGGTCGCGCCGGATGCCGTGGCCAACCCCTACGACACGTACCAGCTGCCGCTCCCCGAGCGCACCGAGACCAGGGTCCTCGAGCTCGCGGACGGCAACCAGGTCAGCGCACTCGCGGGGTCGTCGATCTCGTGGTGCCAGGTGCCTCCGGCTTGATGCGGCTCTCCACGTAGACTCGCGCCATGGCGGGTGACGAGGTGCGCGCAGCGACGCGCGCCGACCTGGCCGGCCTTCCCGCCGAGGTCGCCCCCCGGCTTCTCGGCGCCCACCTCACCACGACCGTGGCGGGCGCGACGGTGACCGTGCGTCTCACCGAAGTCGAGGCGTACCACGGTCGCGGCACCGGGCCGGTGCCCGATCCGGGGTCGCACGCCCGCATGGGACCGACGGCACGCAACGCCACCATGTGGGGCGAGCCCGGGCACCTCTACGTCTATCTCAGTCACGGCATCCACTCTTGTGTGAACGTCGTCTGCGGACCCGACGGGATCGCCGGCGGTGTGCTCCTGCGCGGCGGCGAGGTGATCGAAGGCATCGACACCGCGTTCGGCCGCCGTCCCGCCGCGCGCACGCCACGCGACCTTGCGCGCGGACCTGGCCGTCTCGGCGATGCGGTGGGGCTGCGGCATCCGCTCCACGACGGGGTCGACGCGATCACCGGCACCCCCCACCACGGCGCGGTCGCGCGGCTCGCGCTCGCCGCCGAGCCGGTCGCGGGGTTCGCCTCGGGGCCGCGTGTCGGGGTGGCCGGTGTGGCCGGCACCTCCGCCTTCCCCTGGCGGTTCTGGATCCCCGGCGAGCCGACGGTCTCGCCGTTCCGCTGGGGCCGCGGCGCCGCCGAGCTCTGAGCTCAGGCGGGTCAGTCGGTCAGCACCACGCGCTCGACCGCGCGGACGAGCCAGGCGCGGTACGCCTCTTCACTCCAGCCCGCCTCGGCGACCAGCTGGGTGTGGCTCTCCGGCGAGATGACGAACGACAGCGCGTCGGCGAGCTCCCCGTCGGATCGAGTGCTGTCGCACACGCCCCGGCGGCGGAACATCGCGACGGCACCGAGCATGTCGGACCGGCGGTTGGCCTGCAGCTCGCGCAGCCGCTCCGCAACGTCGTCGTCGCCGGCGGCGGCCTCGAGCAGCCGGGGCCACAGGCGTGCGACGCGGGCGTTGGCGCTCGCGACGAAATCGACCAGGAAGGGCAGCAGCTCGCTCGGGTCGAGCTCCTCCGCCGTCTCGCCGAGTTCGCGGGTATGCAGCGGCCCCTCGCCCTCGTTGCCGGCGAACGCGTGATCGAAGCCGGCCAGCAGCAGAGCCGCCTTGGGTCCGTTCTGCTTCACCGTCTCGAGCGAGACGCCGGCCTCGTTCGCGATGCGGCCGAGGGATGCACCAGAGTAGCCGGCCTCGCCGAACACGCGGATCGCCGCGTCGAGGATGCGGGCTCGGGTCTGCGCAGCCTGCGCTTCGCGCAGGGGCGACACGTATGGGGTCATTGACTTTCCTGCCAGGGTAGTGAATACTCCACGAGTACTTTCACAACCCTACCAGTTGGAGAATCCGATGCTGTCTCTCGTCATCTGCAGCACTCCGGTGCATGGTCATGTCACCCCGCTGCTCGCTGTCGCCCGCACGCTCGTGGCGGCCGGCCATGATGTGCGATTCCTCACGGGCGGTCGCTACCGCGAGGCGGTGGGGGCCACCGGCGCGCGCTGGTTCCCACTTCCGGCCGACGCCGACTACGACGATCGGGACATGGATGCCGCGTTCCCGGGCCGCGTCGGACTCCGGGGTGTCGCCGGCCCCCGCTGGGACCTGCAGCACATCTTCCTCGAGCCGGCGCCGAGCCAGCTGCGTGCGCTCGATGAGCTGCTGGCAGCGGAGCCGGCCGATGCCGTGCTCAGCGAGAGCATGTTCCTCGGCGCGATGCTGATGCTCGCGCGCCCGGCGCACCAGCGACCACTCGTGATCAATCTCGGCATCGTGCCATTGGGCCTGCGCAGTCGCGACACCGCACCGTTCGCCCTCGGCATCCCGCCGCTTGCCGGGCCCCTGGGGCGCGTCCGCAACCGATTCCTCACGTGGACGACCGATCGCTTCGTGTTCGCCGAGCTGCAGCGCAACGCCGAGCGCATGGTGCGGGACCTCGTCGGCGTCGAGCTGAGCGTGCCCGTGATGGACTACCCCTCCGCGGCCGACGCCGTGGTGCAGTTCAGCGTGCCCGAGTTCGAATACTCCCGCAGCGATCTCACGACGCCCGTGCACTTCGTCGGCCCGGTCTCGCTCGCCGACGCGTCGAGCGTCGAGGTGCCGGAGTGGTGGAACGACCTGCACGACGGGCGGCCGGTCGTCCACGTGACGCAGGGAACGGTCGCCAACGGCGACCTCTCCGAGCTCGTCCTGCCCGCGTTCGAAGCGCTCGCCGACCGCGACGTCCTGGTGATCGCCACGACGGGTGGACGCGACGTTCCCTCCCTCGCGCTTCCGGACAATGCCCGCATCGCCCCCTACCTGCCGTACGACCGTCTGTTCCCGCACCTGAGCGCGCTCGTCACCAACGGCGGCTACGGCGGGGTCCAGTACGCACTCGCCCATGGCGTGCCGATCGTCGCGGCCGGCGACAGCGAAGACAAGTCCGAGGTCTCGGCGCGGGTCGCCTGGAGCGGCGCGGGGCTGCGACTGCGGCCGCGCGACGGCCGCGTCGCGCCCGCTCAGGTCGGCAGAGCCGTCGATGCGCTGCTGCGCGACCCCTCCTACCGGAGCAACGCGGAACGCATCGGCGCCGCGATCCGGAGATCTCCTGGTCCCGCAGGTATCACGGCCGTGCTGGACGCACTCCTTGCCGCCGGAGCCCGACGCTGAGCGGTCGAGTGCGCCTTGCGCGCGACGCCGGCCGCGCGACACCTGTCGCCCCGCGCGACGCCGGCCGCCCTGCGCGACGCCGGGCACGGAACGAAGACATCGAAGACGAAAGAGCAATCACAGTGACGATCGACACCTCCCTCCCCACCCCCGACCAGGCTGCCTCTGCCGGCGCGGCATCCGCCGCCGACGAGCCGGTGCTGCCCGGTGAACACTTCGAGCGACTCCGAGCGGACCTCTCGGGCGAGCTGTTCCTCCCCGGCGAGGACGGCTGGGACACCGCCCGCTCCGCGTGGCAGCTGCTGGTCGACCAGCAGCCGGCTGCTGTCGTCGTCGCCGCCGACGCCCAGGACGTCGCGACGACTGTGACCTGCGCGCGTCGGCTCGGACTGCACGTCGCCCCGCAGAGCACCGGCCACGCGGCCGGATCGCTCGGTCCGCTCACGGACACGATCCTCCTGCGCACCGCGCGGCTCGACGGCATCACGATCGACGCCGAAGCCCGCATCGCGCGGGTCGGCGCCGGCGTCACCGCAGCGGCGCTCGCCACGGCCGTGGCCGAGCACGGATGCGCGGCGGTCTCGGGCATGGCCCCCTCCGTCGGCGTCGTCGGGTCGACTCTCGGCGGCGGGCTCGGTTGGCTGGCCCGTTCCCACGGCCTCGGAGCCAACAGCATCCTCTCGATCGACGCGGTCGACGCGCAGGGGCACGTGGTCCGAGTCGACGCCGAGCATCACCCGGACCTCTTCTGGGCGGTGCGCGGGGGCATCGCCCCCGTGATCGTCACGGCGATCGAGCTTCAGCTGCACGAGATCGGTGATCTCCACGCGGGCGCGCTGATGTGGCCGCTCGAGCGTGCGGCCGACGTCGCCCACGCCTGGCGCGAGTGGATCGCCGAGCTGCCCGAATCGGTCACCTCTCTCGCGCGGGTGCTCCGCTACCCGCCGATTCCCGAGATCCCCGACTTCCTGCGCGGCCGCTCCTTCGTGGCCGTCGAGGCGGCGATTCAGGCGGATGCCGCGACCGCCGCGACCCTGCTGCAGCCCCTGCGTGACCTTCGCCCCGAGCTCGACTCGGTGCGCCCGATGTCTCCGGCGGAGTTGAGCACCGTGCACGGTGATCCCGCGCACCCCGCTCCGGCGTTCGGCGAGGCCGTCGTGCTGACCGACATCACCGCGGCGTCGATGGACGCACTGCTCGACGTCGCCCTCGAGCCTTCGTCGCAGTCGCTGCTGTCGATCGAACTGCGTCACCTCGGCGGCGGCACGACGCCCGGCCGGACCACCGGCGGCGCCGTCTCGGCGATCGACGGTGCCGGACTCGTGTTCGCGGTCGGGCTGGTGCCGTTTCCCGGCGCGCTCACCGCGGTGAAGGATGCGGCGACCGCCGTCGCCGCCCGGATGCAGCCGTTCGCGTCGCCCACCGTCGTGAAGAACTTCGCCGAGCGGCCCACGACCGCGGCGAGTCTGTACGGGCCGGATGCCGAGCGGCTGCGCCGGGTCGCGTACGCATGGGATCCCGAGGGCGTCATCCGCGTCGCCCACCCGCTCGACTGAGGCGTGGGCGCCCCAGTCAAGCGCGACACGCCGCCCGTGCTAGACTGACTCTTTGTCTGCGCGCACTCCAGCACGCAGTTCGTATCCCACACCTCCTCCGGGCCGGAATCGGTCCGGTGAGTCATGGGGTGCAGACAAGGGATCTTGGGTGGGGCCGTCCGGCTCCACGGTACTAAGGAGACATCACTATGGCAGCAGTGTGCCAGGTGACTGGAGCAGTTCCCGGCTTCGGTCACAACATCTCGCACTCGCACCGCCGGACGAAGCGCCGCTTCGATCCGAACGTGCAGAAGAAGACCTACTTCGTTCCGTCGCTGGGTCGCAACATCAAGCTCAACGTTTCGGCCAAGGGCATCAAGGTCATCGACGCCCGCGGCATCGAGGCGGTCGTGCGTGACCTCCAGGCGAAGGGTGTGAAGCTCTAATGGCCAAGAAGGCACAGGACGTCCGTCCGATCATCAAGCTGCGTTCGACCGCCGGCACGGGCTACACCTACGTGACGCGCAAGAACCGCCGCAACAACCCCGACCGCATCGTGCTCAAGAAGTACGACCCGGTCGTCCGCAAGCACGTCGAATTCCGAGAGGAGCGCTGACCTATGGCTAAGAAGAGCAAGATCGCGCGCAACGAGCAGCGCAAGGTGGTCGTCGACCGCTACGCGGCGAAGCGCGCCGAACTGAAGAAGGCGCTCGTCTCGCCCGACTCGACCGACGAGCAGCGCGAGGCCGCTCGCGTGGGCCTGCAGAAACTGCCCCGCAACGCGTCGCCCGCTCGCGTCCGCTCGCGCGACGTCATCGACGGCCGCCCCCGCGGTGTCCTCACGAAGTTCGGCATCTCGCGTGTCCGCTTCCGTGACATGGCACACCGTGGCGAGCTGCCCGGCGTGACCAAGTCGAGCTGGTAAGCACCACAGCTTCAGCGGAAGGCCCGGAGTTCCTCGGAACTCCGGGCCTTCCGCTTGTCAACCGAGTGCACCCGCACGCCGGGTCGCGCCAGGATGGTGACATGCCGCTGGACCCGTTCTTCGCCGAGCGCCTGCGCGTGCATCGCAAGTACATGTTCGA
This sequence comes from Microbacterium sp. NPDC056003, assembly GCF_042274785.1. Lineage (NCBI taxonomy): Bacteria > Bacillati > Actinomycetota > Actinomycetes > Micrococcales > Microbacteriaceae > Microbacterium > Microbacterium sp. NPDC056003. Next base: position 1,324,311 of record NZ_JBHJXQ010000001.1, read on the forward strand.
CCAGGCGCTGAGCTCCGCGCGTGCTCGCATGACCGCGCTGTGGCCGTTCCGCCGCGGCGCCGTGCTTCCGGCTGCCGCGAAGCCCACGGGAGCCGGCGCGCAGGAGAAGAGCGCGCCGGAGAAGACCGCGGCCGAGAAGTCCGCCCCGCTCGGTCCTCGTGCGAAGGCCCGGGCGCGGCATCGCCGCGCGGCGCTCGCGTGGGATCGCACCGAGCTGAGCACGGTCGGCACGCCAGGACCCGAGGTGCGCATCACCGAGCACCGGGTGGACGTGCCGGGGCATCCCTCCGTCCGCGTGCGGATCTATCACCCGCCCGTCGTCGGTGACGCACCTGTGCCTGCCGTCCTGGCGTTCTTCGGGGGAGCATTCCGCATCGGCGGCATCGACTATCCGACGACGGATGCCGCGTACCGCCGCCGCTGCGTCGACGCCCACGTCGCGATCGCCGCGGTCGACTACGCGCTGGCGCCCGAGCACCGGTATCCGGTTCAGATCGAGCAGGCCGCGGCGGCCCTGGACTGGCTGGTCGGCTCGGCCGGCGGGCTCGGCGTCGACCCGAGCCGGATCGGCGTGATGGGAATCTCCGCCGGCGGCAGCCTCGCCGCGGCGCTGACGATCGTCAACCGGGATCGCGCGAACCATCCGCTGGGCGTCCAGGTGCTCGAGGTGCCGGTCGTAGACCTGACCGGCGCCCACCTCGATCTCGGAGCCATGCGCGCACTCGGCATCCCGCGATTCCTGACAGTGAGGGAGCTGCGCTCGGTCGCCCGCACGTACCTGGAACGACCGCAGGACGCCCGGGAGCCCTACGCATCGCCGCTGCGAGCCTCATCGCATGCCGGGCTGCCGCCTGCGGTCATCCTCACCGCCGAGTACGACCCGCTGCGCGGAGACGGCGACGCCTACGGGGCGGCCCTGCGCGCGGCCGGTGTCGACGCCAGCGTGGTGCGGTACATGGGCGTGACGCACGACGCCCCGATCTTCACCGGCGTGCTTCCTGCCGCCCGCCGATGGCACGACGATGTCGTCGCGGCCCTGCGCCGGCTCCACGCGTGACCGCAGGCGTGCGCCTGCCGGCGTCCTGGCCCGATCAGCTGACCGGCTCGTTCTCGCGCACCTGGTGGGTCGTGGCCCACTCCAGCGCGTAGTCGGCGATCTCCTCCCAACCGTCCTGGCTCACCAGGCGGTGGGTGCGACCGGGGTACGTCTTGTAGTCGACGATCGCAGGGCTGCCCGTTGCGCGGTACTTCTTCACGATGGCTTCGCCGATCGCCGGCGGCGCGACGTGGTCGATCTCGCCCGTGATGACGAGGAGCGGAGCACGGTCGGCCCGGCCGTAGTCGACGTGGGTGACGCCGCCCTTCTCGTTGAGCACCGAGAGCACGCCTTCGAAGAAGACGCGGTTGTACGAGTTGACCGCGTACTCCGCCCAGAGGCGGTCGGACTCCTCGCGGGGCAGGTCGTTGCCGAACGTGAAGTGGAAGTGCCGCTTCGACAGTGGCTTGGCGCCGTTGCGGTCGAACGGGTTGGAGAGGATCGGCGTTCCGGTCCACAGCGTCGACAGCGGGAGAGCGGTGACGCCGGCCGTCTGGCCGGGTGCGACGCCGACGTAGGCGACGCCGAGGCCGCGGTCGGCCAGCATCTGGGTGAGCACTCCGCCGAACGAGTGGCCGATGATGATCGGCTTCTGGGGCAGGGCGCGGATGATGCGCTCGTAGTTGTCGGCGATCTGCTTCAGGCCGATCCCCTTCAGGGCGGCCGGGTTGGTGCGGATGTCGTCGACCGACCTGTCGTCGATGCCGGGCCAGCCGGGGACGATGACCTGGTGGCCGGCGGCGCGGAAGCGCTCCGCCCAGGTGTCCCAGCTCTTGGGGGTCATCCAGAGTCCGTGGATGAGGACGATGGGGGTCTTGGTCGTGGCGTTCATTTCATTCTCCTGTGGGTGTCCGGCTGCGGTGGGCTGCTGATGTGTACCGATGGTAGACCGAACGTTCTATCTACGCAAGACTATTCCCACAGAATTCGAAGCCGTTCGGAAGTGGCACGATGGAGCCGGAGGATCACCCATGAGCACCCCCCATGCGCCCGCTGCGAGTACGCGCCCCTCCCCTGCCCGGAAGCGGCTGCTGGATGCTGCGACCGACCTCTTCTACAGGGAGGGCATCCACTCGGTCGGCGTCGATCGCATCATCGAGGCGGCGGGTGTGACGCGGGCGACGATGTACAAGCAGTTCGACGGCAAGGAAGGGCTCGTCCTCGCCTACCTCCGGGGCGAAGACGAACGCCTGCGCGCTCTGTTCGCCGAGGCCGGCGCCGCGTCGACCGACCCCGAGGTGCTGCTCGATCTGGTGATCGCGGGCATCGAGCAGGACATCCGGGAGCGCCACACACGCGGCTGCCCGTTCATCAATGCGGCGGCCGAGTACCCCGACGCGGGGCCGGTGCGATCGCTGATCGATGACCACCGCGACTGGTTCCGCGCGACTCTCGAGCAGGCGGCCGCCGCCGCAGGGCTCTCCAACCCCGCCGATGTGGCCGCATCCCTCGTGCTCCTGCGCGACGCCGCGCTCGTCGGCGGGTACCTCGACGGCCAGGATCGCGTGGCTCCCGCCTTCGCTCGAACGGCCCGCGGAGTCGTCGACTCCCACCGCCCCTGACGTCGGCGGAGCCCTTCGAACGACCCCGAAACCGTCGTCACATCGGCCACAGGGGTCACTTTCACCCCCGACACGCCGCCCGGAACGTCCGAAAACCCCGGAAATACGCGGATCTGCGCGCGAAGTCAGGTACATTCAAGGCGGTCGATCCGACCAGCCGGGGGGCGCATGCCGTCCGGTCCGAGCAATGAAAAGGCGGCGATTCCGCCGCCTTGGAGGACAATCCCCATGGCCGACAAGTCCATCACCAAGACCGAACTCGTCGCGAGCATCGCCAGCGCGACCGGGCAGAGCCAGTCCGCCGTGTCGGGCGTGCTCGACTCCCTCTTCTCGACGGTCTCCGAGGCCGTCGCCAAGGGCAGCAAGGTCTCCATCCCGGGCTGGATCTCGTTCGAGCGCGTCGAGACCTCCGCCCGCACCGGTCGCAACCCGCAGACGGGTGAGGAGATCAAGATCCCCGCCGGCCAGCGCGTCAAGGTCACCGCGGGCTCGAAGCTCAAGGCCGCCGTCAAGTAACGACGACCACACAAGAAGGGGGATGCCGCGGCATCCCCCTTCTGCATTCCCGCCGGCGGCGGATGGTGCCCGGTTCCGCGCCTAGGCTGGAGGGGTGAGTCCCCGCGCCCTGCGGGCCGCAGGGCCCGTGATCCTCGTCGTCAGCGCGCTCGTCGTGCTGATCTGGGCGCTGGCGTTCGGCGGCGGCGCCGCTCCGCTCGCGATCGGCGACCCCGGCCCGGTCGCGCGCTGGGGACTCCCCGTCGTCAAGCTGGTCGTCAACCTCTCCGCCGCCGGCATGGTCGGAGCGCTCGTGACGGCGCTCTACGCGCTGCGCGCGGGGGAGCGCGAGTTCGACATCGCGCTGGATGTGGCGTCCATCTCCGCGGCGATCTTCACCGTCTCGGCGGCCGTGACCGGATTCCTCACCTTCGTCGACGCCTTCAACCCCGCGATCGACGCCGGCCCCGAGTTCGGCGCGCAGCTCGGCCGTTTCGTCATCGAGACCGAAGTCGGCCGCACGTGGCTGATCACCACGGTCGCGGGTGCGGCGCTGACCGTTCTCACGTTCGCGGTGCGCTCGTGGACGGCGACCCTCTTCGTCGCGATCCTCGCGGCCGCCTCGCTCGTGCCGATGGGCACCCAGGGCCACTCGGGCGAAGAGGCGTTCCATCATGAGGCGATGACCGCGCTCATCCTGCACATCATCGCCGCGGCGGTCTGGCTCGGCGGCCTCGTCCTGCTCGTGGTGGTGCGCCCCCTGCTCGATCGCGACCGCCTCGCCACCGTCGTCGCGCGGTACTCGAGCATCGCGATCGCCGCGTTCGTCGTGGTCGCGGCGTCGGGCACCGTGCGCGCGGCGATCGGCCTGCAGACCTGGGACGCCCTGCTGTCGCCCTACGGCGCGATCCTGTGCGTCAAGATCGTGGCGCTGATCGCGCTCGGCGCCTTCGGGGCGTGGTACCGCACCCGGCTGATCGGCAGGCTGCGGGGGGATGCCGCATCCCGCGCCTTCTGGACTCTGATCGTGTTCGAACTCGTGCTCATGGGCGCGGCATCGGGCGCCGCGGCGGCACTCGCCCGAACACCTCCGCCCGGGTCGTCCGTGCTGCCGGGGCCGCCGACGCCCGCCGAGGTGCTGACCGGTGCCCCGCTGCCGCCCGAGCTCACACCGTTGGGCTGGCTCACATCGTGGAACATTGACCTGCTGTGGGCCGTCGCGGCCGGGTTCGGCGTCTTCTTCTACGCGATGGGCGTCTGGCGCCTGCGGCGCCGCGGCGATGCCTGGCCGATCTACCGCACCGTGCTGTGGATGATCGGACTCGCTCTGCTGGTGTGGGTGACCGGCGGCGCCATCAACGTCTACCAGGACTACCTCTTCAGCGTGCACATGGTCGGCCACATGCTCCTCACCATGGCAGTGCCGCTCATGCTGGTGGCGGGCGCCCCGGTGACCCTCGCGGCCCGTGCCATCCGCAAGCGCGAGGACGGCACGCGCGGCGGGCGCGAGTGGATCCTCTGGGCCGTGCACTCGCCGGTGGCCAGGGTGCTGACGAACCCGTTCGTCGCGGCCGGGCTGTTCATCGGGTCGCTGTGGGTCTTCTACTACACCGATCTGTTCCGCTGGTCGCTGTACGACCACCTCGGTCACGAGTGGATGGTCGCCCACTTCCTCATCACCGGCTATCTCTTCGTGCTGACGCTCATCGGGATCGATCCGGTCCCCTACCGGCTGCCGTACCCCGGCCGGCTGCTGCTGCTCATCGGCGTCATGGCGATGCACGCGTTCTTCGGCATCGCGATCATGATGCAGGAAGGGCTCATGATCGCCGAGTGGTTCGGCTCGATGGGGCGCACGTGGGGCGCGACGCCGCTCGAAGACCAGTACGTCGGCGGCGGTGTCGCGTGGTCGATCGGCGAGATCCCGACGCTCATCCTGGCGATCATCGTCGCGATCCAGTGGAGCAGGAGCGATGCCCGCGACCAGAAGCGTCGCGACCGGCACGCGGACCGCACGGGCGACGCCGAGCTCGAGGAGTACAACGCGCGGCTCGCCGAGCTCGCCGCGCGCGACGCCCGGCAGACCCGCTGACCCGGCCTATTGCGTGTCGGGTCCGGTCACGACGATCGAAGCCCGTCCGTCGGGCTGCACGGTGATCTGGCCCTCGACGATGAAGGGCACATCCTCGGCCACGTGGGTGATCGAGCCGTCGAACAGAGACTGGATGTCGACCTCGATGTGGGCGACGGCCTCGGTGGGTGCGATGCGCCAGCCTGCGCCCTCGGGCGTGACGGCGACCGTGGGCTGCCGTGCGATCGACCACTTCGGCAGCGAGTCGATGCGGTCCTGCACGGTGTAGCCGAACGGGCACCCGGTCGGCTGGAGCACCTCCTGCGTCGCGCACTCGGTGAGGAACGCCTCGACCTCCTGCTGCACGACCGCCACGAACTCGTCGGTGGCCTCGGCCTGGATCTCGACGGGGATCGAGCGGAACGGGCTGTCCGAGAGCACCGCGACGCCGGGCGTCGCCGAGATGGCGGTGTCGACCGAGACCGAGTACAGGCCGGGTGAGAAGACCAGCAGCGGAAGCGGGTCGAGCGGCTCGGCATCCGCTCCATCCACCGAAACCTGCCGCTTGTCGATCTCGAAGCCGTTCACCGAGAACACCATCGACCCCTTGACCACGAGGTCCATCACGGCCAGCGGGCTGGTCGCGAAGCGCCACGTCGGCGCGATGCCGATCATGCCGTTCGGGGCGACATCGAACGTCGTGGTGCCGTCGTAGCCCGCCGCGACGTATTCGACCGTGACGCGCGTGATGTCGCCGTCGGTCTCCTCGGACACCACCCGCGCGTCCGAGAGCGGCGCGAGCGCGGCCCGGCGCAGCAGCGCTTCCGACGCCGACGCGGGCAGCCCGGCCGCCTCGAGCTCGGCCGACTCGACCGCGACGCCCGGCACCGTGAGCGCCTCGGCCGCCCTGCCGTCGGAGAGCATGCCGAGGTAGCGCTCGACGAACGCGCTCGGGCTGTAGAACTGCGTCTGGATGGCCCCGACGGCCGCGGCCGTCGCCGCGATCAGCAGCACGCCGACGACGGCGAGCAGGGTGAGATCCAGGGCGAGCGTGAGGCGGCGCTTGCGCGGCGGCTGGATGAGAACGGATGCCTCGTTCCCCGGGCTCGCGGACGGAGCCGGCGGCGCAGACTCGCGACCGGCTGTCGTGCCCACCGCCCCTTGGTCCACACCCCCAGTCTAGGAAGCATCCCGCGTCGAGCCCGAAACCTGGTGTCACACATCTGGGCCGACGTCGGTGTGGAAGGCGAGTCTCCACCGAACCGCCGCGGGCGGCCGGGGCGCGGCATCCGCTCGTTAGCATTGATCGGTGACCACGCCGCCTCTCTCCGCCGAGCAGGAGGCTCTGTTCCGGCTCATCGAAGACACGCGGGAGCACGTGTTCGTGACCGGCCGCGCCGGCACCGGTAAGTCGACGCTGCTGCAGCACCTCGCGTGGCACACGAGCAAGTCGATCGCGGTGTGCGCGCCGACCGGTGTCGCGGCACTCAACGTCGAGGGGCAGACGATCCATTCGCTGTTCAAGCTCCCCCTCGGGATCATCGGTTCGCAGGAGGAAGACCAGTCCGACGCGACCCGCAAGCTGCTCAACGCCATCGACACACTCGTGATCGATGAGATCTCGATGGTCAACGCCGACCTCATGGACGCGATCGACCGCTCGCTGCGCAAAGCCCGGGGGCGGCGCGGTGAGCCGTTCGGCGGCGTGCAGATCGTGATGTTCGGCGACCCGTACCAGCTCGCCCCGGTGCCCCCGCGCGGCGATGAGCTGCGGTATGTGCGCGACCACTACCGCTCCTTCTGGTTCTTCGACGCGAAGGTCTGGGTCGGCGAGGCCGCGCGCGACGGCATCCTCGATGTCGGGTCGTACGGCGCCGACCTGCACATCCGCGAGCTTGTCGACATCCACCGGCAGTCCGATCCGGGCTTCAAGGCGATGCTCAATGCCGTGCGCTACGGCCGGGTCACCGCCGACATCGCCCAGATCCTCAACGACACCGGCGCCCGCACGCCCCCGGATCCGCGCGACGGGGAGCATCCGATCATCACGCTCGCCACGCGCAACGACATCGTCAACAGCATCAACCGCCGACACCTGAACGAGCTCGTGGGGCGCGAGCAGACCGCGATGGCCGAGATCAGCGGAGACTTCGGACGCGGGGATGCCGCGTACCCCGCCGACGTCGAGCTGAAGCTGAAGGTCGGTGCCCAGGTGATGTTCCTGCGCAATGACGTCCAGTCGTACGGCGAACCGCCGCGCTGGGTCAACGGCACGATCGGCACGGTCACCCGGATCGCCGGTGGCACGGTGCGCGTCGAGGTGGAGGGTCAGGAGTTCGACGTGGAGCCCGCCGTGTGGGAGAGGTTCCGCTACGCGTACGACGCCGGCTCCAAATCGCTGTCTCGCGAGATCGTCGCGGAGTTCACGCAGTTCCCGCTGCGCCTGGCGTGGGCGGTCACGATCCACAAGTCGCAGGGCAAGACGTATGACCGAGCGATCGTCGACCTGGGCTCGGGCGCGTTCGCTCCGGGTCAGACGTACGTCGCCCTGTCGCGGCTGACATCGCTCGACGGGCTGTATCTCTCGCGACCGCTTCGTCCGAGCGACATCCGCGTCGACCCCGACGTGCAGAGGTTCATGGCCGGTGTGCGGGCACAGTCCGCGGCCGGCTCGGGTCGCTGAGACGCCTCAGGCGACCTGCGCCGCCTTCGCGAGTGCGAGGTCGTCGAACAGCTCCGTGTTGAAGCGGTAGGCCAGCAGCACCTCGTCGATGACGCGCTCCTGCTCCGCGGCGTCCCACGGCGCGGCATCCAACTGCTCGCGGTACACCTCTTTGAACGCCTTCGGGTCGGCGATGTCGTCGAAGAGGTAGAAGCCGATCCCATTGGTCTCGAAGCCGAACCGGCGAGCCATGAGGCGTCCGATGAACTGGCCGCCCGAGAGGTCGCCGAGGTAGCGGGTGTAGTGGTGGGCGACGAACCCGCCCGCCCATGTGGCGCCGACCTCGTTGATGCGGTCGACGTATGCACGGGTGGTCGGCAGCGGCGTGATGGTCTTGCGCCAGTCCGGGCCGACGAGGAACTCCAGGTCGGCCTCGAGGGCCGGCAGACGGGTGAGCTTGTCGCTGATGAAGACGGCGGCGACGGGGTCGTTGCGCATCCGATCGGCGGTGCGCTCGAGCGCCTCGTAGATGAACCAGTGCTGCGCGACGAGTGCGATGTAGTCCTCGCGCGTCCCCTCGCCCTTCATGAGGTCGGCCATGAAGCCGGCGTGCTCGCTGGACGAATGGGCGCGGCTCGAGCGCTCACGCAGCGCAGCGGAGAACGGGATCGGGTCGCTCATGGCCCCATTCTAGACAGATTAGGTTCGCCTAACCTATGGCCGTCGGGTGATCAGGCATGCGGCCGCGGCACCACGCCCAACCGCCGGCACGCTTCGTCGTAGAGGGCGACGATCTCCCGGCGCACCTCGGGACGCTCGGCGATCGGCCCCCCGGGCCAGGGGGCGCGCACCTGGACCGCGCTGCCGTCGGACAGCGTCGCCTCCCACGTGCCGCCGTCGCCGTCGAAGCCGGTCATCACCGCGCCGACCACGCCCTCAGGGCCGAACGCCCGGGCGATCAGGACGTTGTCGTCCCCGTGGTCGCCGTTCATGTGGCCCAAGACGCCCGCCAGCGCGGACTCGTCGAAGTGGTGCGTCATGAGGGTCAGCCTAAAGAACGCTGAGAGAGTCAGTCGTGCCCGGGTGTGTTTGAATCTAGAGGACGATCACCGGGGGGTGAGAATGACGGCCCGACTCGCGACACGCCGCGCCATGGCTGCGGCATCCGCCGCGATCGTCGTCACGCTCGCCCTCGCAGGATGCTCCCCCGACAAGCACGTCGAAGTCGACGTGCCTCCGCAGGCGGACGGCAAGCTCGCCGAGGCCACCGTCGAGCAGCTGAAGGATGCCGTCACCAACGCGATGGAGGCGACCGGGTCGTCGGGCGCCATCGTCGGGGTCTGGGTGCCGTGGAGCGGCAGCTGGGTTGCGGGACTCGGCACGCAGAATCCGGTCGACGGCGGCAAGGTCGATGCGGACATGCAGTTCCGGGCCGGGCTCGTGACACGGGCGATGACCTGCGACGTGCTCTACGCGGCGGCCGCCGAGGGCAAGGTCAAACTCAACGACCCCGTCGCGACGTGGGTGCCGAGCGTTCCCACGCTCACCGACGTCACCCTCGAGCAGCTGTGCGACGGCACGTCGGGCATCGGGTCGTATTCGAAGCACCTGACGCCGGTCTGGCTGTCGAACCCCGAGCGCCGGTGGAGCCCGCGCGAGCTGGCCAGCTTCGGGCTGGGCGAGCCGCGGTCGGGCGAGCCCGGCGCCGCGTACCGCGACTCCGACGCCGGCTACGTGTTGCTCGGGCTCGCGCTCGAGCGGGCCCTCGAGCGGTCTGCAGCCGAGCTCATCCAGGACTACGTCGCCGACCCGCTCGACCTCGAGGCCACCCAGCTGGCGCTGCCGTCGGGATCGGTCCTGACCGGCCTGTACGCACCGCGGATGAAGGACGGCAAGAACAACTGCGCCGAGCCGCGTGACGTTTCAAACGTGTCGATCACCACCGGGTTCACCGACAGCGGGGTGTCGAGCACCATCACCGAACTCGGGCGCTACGCGCAGGCCCTCGCGACCGGCGCGCTGCTGCCCGGCAAGGACGACCGGTTCGACGATCCTGTCCCCGCGGGGGTCGGCGCCCCGTCCTGGTTCAACATGGCCGGCGGTGCGGTCCTGGCGGGCCCGCTGGTCGGGCAGTTCGGGGCGGTGCCGGGCTACATCACGGCGGCGTTCTCCGACCCGTCCTCCGGCCTGACGGTCGCCGTCGTGCTCAACGACTCCGCTGCCAACTCGGGCGTGGGCGCGCAGCTCGCGTGGGAGCTGGCTGCGATCGCATCGAAGGCGCCTGCCGCCTCCGGTCAGACGGCACCCGAGGCCGGGTTGCCGTGGACCGCCGAGCAGTACCACGAGAAGATCGCCGCGAACGCGATCTGCGCGACCCCGGCGCAGTGACTCGGTGACGCGCGGCGGCGCGGGAACCACTCCTGCGATCCTCCTCGTCGTCGCCGGCCTCGCCTGCCAGGAGGTCGGCGCTTCGCTGGCCGTCCTGCTGTTCCCCACCGTCGGACCGCTCGGCATGGTGATGCTGCGGCTCGTCTTCTCGGCGGCGATCCTCCTCCTGATCGCGCGCCCGACGCTGCGGGGGCACTCGCGCCACGCATGGACGGGCGTGATCTGGTTCGGAGTCGTCCTCGCGACCATGAACGCCCTGTTCTACCTCGCGCTCGAGCGGCTCCCGCTCGGCGTCACGGTCACCATCGAGGTGCTCGGCCCGCTGGTCCTGTCGATCGTGGCGAGCAGACGCGCGTCCGCCTGGCTCTGGGCGCTTCTCGCACTGGGGGGAGTCGTGGCGCTCGGCGGCGGCGGATGGGACAGGCTCGACCCCCTCGGCGTGCTCTTCGCGCTCGGCGCCGCGGCGAGCTGGGCGTTCTACATCCTCGCGTCGGCGAGGGTCGGCCAGGCCTTCCCCAAGCTCGACGGGCTCGCGCTGGCGATGGCGGTCGGCGCGGTGCTGGCGCTGCCGTTCGGTGTGGTGGATGCCGGCTCAGCCCTGCTGCGGATCGAGATCGTCGCCCTCGGTGCCGCCGTCGCCGTGCTGTCGTCGACGATCCCCTACGCCCTCGAGCTGGTGGCTCTGCGCCGGCTGCCGGCGGCGGTCTTCGCGATCCTGATGAGCCTGGCACCGGCGACGGCGGCACTCGCCGGGTTCGTCTTCCTCGGCCAGCACCTGGCCTGGCTCGAGATCGTCGGCATCGCCCTGGTCATCGCCGCCAGCATCGGCGCGGTCCAGTCGTCCGCACGGGCCGCGCGCGAGTCGGCCGAGCCGCTCGCCTGACGACACACCGCCCGGACTACGGGCCGTTCGTTGCGACCGTATCAGCATGTCGCGCAGAGGCCTCTGCGCAGTACCATCGTGCTGATCTATCCGGCGGCACCGACGCATCCGGGAAGTGTCCATGACTGACGCGCAATCGACGGCCCCGCCGTCGCCGCTGATCCTCGACATCAGGGTCCACGGAGTGAGCAATACGCCCCCGGCCGAGATGCTCGAGTCCGAGCCCGACGCCATCGAACGCGTCGACGGCGATGCCCTCGGCTCGTTCTGGGCGCGCAAGGACAAAGCCGTCAACGGTGACGGCATCACGTCCACGCATGCCTTCTCATGGGGCGCGCAGACCCGCACCGGTGGCGGAGCGCTCGCCGCAGTCGGGCGGGCGTTCGTGCATGTCGGCTGGTTCCTGCTGCTTCCCTATGCGCTGGTGAACCTCGCCTACTGGACGCGTGAGATCAGGCCCCAGCCCGACGGCACCACGCGCGCGTGGCACGGCGACATCGGCTCGGGGACGGTGCGCGTCTTCGGGCTCGTGCTCACGTTCATCGCGGTGGCCGCGTTCTGCTCGGTCGCGATCGACCTCGTCGCGGTGCAGTGCTTCCGCGGCAGCGTCGACGAAGCCGACAGGGTGTGTGCGGCTCTGCCCGCGATCTTCGACGGCCTGCGCGAGTTCGACGTCGACAGTCGGGCGGCCCTCCTCGGCCTCATCCCGGTGCTCATCATCCTCGTCCTCTACTCGATCGCACGCCGTGGGCGCGTGCGGTTCGAAGCCCGGATCGAGAAGTTCGGCGAGCAGATCGGCAGTCAGGAGGACGCAGGCCGGCCGCTCCTCGCGACGCGCGGGTTCTGGTCGGCCGCGCGCAGTCGCGACACCTCGGAATGGCTGCATGTGGCCGGCGCGTTCGTGCTGGTGCTGTTCCTGCTCGCCTGGGATGCGGCGTTTCCCGATGCCGACTGCCTGGGCGCCCCGTTGACCAAAGACCTCGCCACGTGCCTCGGACCGATCGACGGGATGCCGATGGCCTTCGTGGTCGTGGCGGGAGTCGGCCTCGTGCTCGTCGTGATCGGGGTGATCATCGCCTCGAGCACGCCGCCGCAGGCGACGCAGACGGCGAAGACGATGAACCCCGTTCGGCTGGCCCAGCAGAAGCAGACCCCCGACAAGCGCAATGCCCGCAAGCGCGTCTACGCGCTCAGCTGCCTCGGCTACGCCGTGCTCGGCTACCTCGTGTGGCTCGTGCTGACGTTCCTGCCGTCGACCGACCCGGCGAAGGTCGCCGATCAGTTCACCGGTCTGATCACTGCCCCGCTCGTGCTCATGTCTGTGGCGCTGTTCCTCGCGCTGTATGCGCTGAGCTGGCGACTGCGCTCGACGTGGCGTCGTCGCACCAGCGCGATCGTCCTCAGCCTGGGCGCGGGCGCGCTGCTGGCGAGTCAGGTGCTCTCCGACTCCGCCCTGCAATGGGTGCTCACCGGAGCGGCCATCGCGTTCGTGCTGCTCCACTTGCTCATCTCACGGACGTCCCAGCCGAACCCGGCTGTCGCCGAGGGGGAGTCGGATGCCGGCGAGCTGCGCTTCCGCGCCTGGCGCGGCCAGGGGGCGGCAGTGGTCATGCTGCTGTCGCTCTTCGTGTCGATGGCGCTGTCGAGCCTCCTCGTGCTGGGGGTCGCCTCCTGGCTGGGCGCTCCTGCACCGCCCGAGACCGACCGCATCTGGCGCGAACCCGGCGACCCGTTGCCGGTCACCGAGTGGAACGTGCCCGACGCGTACGAGCGCTTCGCGGTGCTGCTCCTGGCGGTGGTCGTCGGGATCGTTCTGCTGCTCATCCTCGCGATCGGGATCAACCTCGCGAAACTCGTGAAGTTCACGCTCCCCGAGCTCAAGTGGAGGGGCAGTGCGCCGGATGACGAAGTCGATGCTGCGGCAGGGGGTGGGGTGGATGCGCCGGGCGCGACGTACCCCGACCCACTCGACGACCCGGACGAACGGGTCCGGATTCGCGCCCTCGCTCGACGGTCGTCGCACCTGCTCCACCGCGGCGAGCCGCTGTTCGCGTGGATCGCCGTGTTCGCTGCCGTCGGCTTCCTCGCTCTGTCTTCTTCGATCGCCTTCGACGAGGCGAAGCTCATCCTCGCCGAGTGGGCGCCCGGCCTCCCGGCGGGGCTGCGCACAGCCGCGACCTCGGTGCTCGTCGCGCTGGCGGTCGTCGCCGCAGCGGCGGTCGTCGCGAATGCGGCATCCAGTGCTGATCGTCCTCTGGGCGTCTTCTGGGACGTCGTCGCGTTCTTCCCGCGAGCGGGACACCCGTTCGCGCCGCCCTGTTTCGCGGAACGAGCCGTTCCCGAGCTCGCGGAGCACACCAGGCGGTTCCTGCGGCAACCGCGGGCAGATGCCGCCGCTCCGTTGCCCGCCGTCATGCTGACGGCGCACTCGATGGGATCGACCATCTCCGCCGCGACGATCCTGGCTCTCCGCGGCGAGACGATCGTGGAGGACGACCCGGAGAGCCCGCGATTGACCGAGCGCCTGGCTCTGCTCTCGTACGGCAGCCAGCTGCGCGCCTACTTCAGTCGGTACTTCCCTTCGGTGTTCGGCTATCAGGTGCTGGGCGTGCCCGGTCTGACCGCTCCGTCCCTGTGGAAGCGGGACCCGTGGAAGACGCAGGTGCTCGCGGAGTTCCCCGGGCCGGGTGCTGCAGCCGACGAGGAGAGCATCAAGGCTTCCAAGGCCGAGGTGCACGCCGCGGCATATCGGGATGAGTCGCTGACGGCGCTGCTCGGCGCGGGGGCGAAGGGCGACCCGCGCTGGCGGAATCTCTGGCGGCGCACCGACTTCCTCGGCTTTCCGGTGTTCAGCTACGACAGTGCCCGCAACCCGGTCGACCGCGGCGCGACCGAGACGGCCCCGGGCTACCAGTGGACGGTGGCGAAGCACTCGGCCTATCTCGGCACCGAGCAGATCGAGCTCGCCCGCGCCGAGCTGGTGACCGCGCTGCGCGCCGGTCCGTAGTGCTCGCCGCGCTGTGACGGACGGAACGCCTCGAGAGCGCAGGTCAGACCGCCAGGGCCACCTCGCCGTACCCCATGGCGATCAGGAACGAAAGCACCGAGAGCACGATCGTCACGGGCACCATCGTGTAGCGCTCCGGCTTGCTGCGGGAGATCGCGTTCATCAGGATCCCGAGCACCGAGTAGGCGAAGATCACCCACATCGCGATCTGTGAGAACAGGTCAGGGAAGACGCTGATCGCACCGACGCGATCCCACGCCACCACCGCCATGAACGCGTAGATCAGGATGGAGATCACACTGCCGATCCGCTTGTGGGCAGGCAGCACGCGGTCCTGCCCGCCCCACGCCAAGCGCCCCCACGGTGCACCGAGCGCCAGCGCGAGCTGGAAGGCGGCCAGCAGGGCGAGGACCAGCGTGAAGAGGATGGCGAAGGGCATCCTGTCAATGTATCGGCGCGGTGTGCTCGCGCTGCGTCACAGCTCGGCACTCACCGCTCCTGCCGTCTCGGGACGGCCTGAGCAGTTCAGTCGCGCGAGGTCGCGTTCACGCTGCCGGAGCGTTCCTGGCCGCTCAGGCGCGCGATGGCGGCCATCATGCGCTCGGTGATCTCGCGACGCGCCTTGCCGTCGGGCACGCCCTGCAGATCGGTGAGATCGAGCGGTTCACCAAAGTGCACCTCGACGCGCGGCCTCCCCGGCAGCAGGTGGGTCAGCGGCTTGATGGTGCCGGTTCCGATGAGTCCGACGGGCACGACCGCGGCGCCCGTGTCGCGCGCCATCCATGCCGCGCCACCGTGGCCGGCGTGAAGCTTCCCGTCGCGTGACCGGGTTCCTTCAGGGAACACCGCGAACACGCTCCCGGCCCGCAGGATGCTGCTCCCGGCATCGAGCGCGGCGCGGGCATCGCGACCGGTCGCGCGGTGGACGGGGACCCCGCCGATCGAGGTGAAGAACCATCGTGCGAAGCGGCCGAGGATCCCGGGGCCGGTGAAGTACGACGACTTGATCAGGAACTGGACGGGGCGGCTCGCGGATGTCGGGATGATCACCGTGTCGAGCGCCGCCAGGTGGTTGCTCGCCAGCAGCACCGGCCCGCGTTCCGGCAGGTTCGCTCGCCCGACGATGCGGGGGCGGTACAGAATCCAGAACAACGGCCGCAGAACCACTCGACCCAGGAAGTAGACGGCACCCGGCCGCGGCACAGGGGTGGGACTCGGCGGAGCGGGCGCTGTCACCTCGCCACTTTATCCGCCGTGGAGCCTCGGGCTTTCTCCGGCAGTCGTCGGGATCGTCTGAGAAGAACGATGGTGACGATGGCGAGCGGACCGTTGACGAGCCCTGGCGCACCGACCCAGAGCGAGCCGGTGCCTACCGCGTATGCCCCCCAGAGGCATGCGTTCATCAAGAGGAGCACCTGAGAAGGGGTGGACACTCCTCGGAGCTGCTCCCCGTGCTGGCGGCACCTCCACACCAGCGCCGCCTGCGGCCACCAGAGGACGAACGAGATCACCGAGGCGATGAACCCCAGCACGTCGATGTGGGCGTACATCGTGTCTCACCTCCTCGGCGAAGCTCTGACGCTCCCTGACCGGCGCCCCGGTGGCCCGGGGAGTCTTCCGTCGTGTCACCGGATAGGAGGCGGTGCGGGCGTCGGCCGATACCCCTCGCCGCCGTGAGGTTGGATTGGTGTGCGAACCGTCAGAGCGGGGAGGCCGCATGCCGGACTGGTTGATCGTGATCCTCGGGCCCTCATCACCTCGGTGCCGGTAGACCGGAGATGAGCCCGCGCCGCACGACAGCGGCGCTCCACCGTCCCAGCATGACGCCCGCGACGACGTCCGAGACATGGTGCTGGCCGCGGTAGACCCGCGAGAACGCGATGGCGCCGGGAATGCCGTACCGAAGGAGCGGTCCGAAGAGCTGTGCGCCACGGACGCCGCGACTGTCGAGCAGGTCGGCGAGCGTGCCGTGGAGCGCGAAGGCCGCTGCCGTGTGCCCGGAAGGGAACGACGAGGTCGCATGAGGCTGCTCAGGGCGCCACACCCGCTGCGGTCGTGGTCGTCCCACGAGCGCCGCAGATGCGACGAAGCACGCGGTCTCGAGGGCGAGCACTGCAGCAGGGGCGATTGCTGAGCGTCGGTCGCGCGTCAGCAGCCAGGTGACGCCGCACCAGACCGCCCCGTTCGCGATGGTCTGCGGCACGCCGGAGTACCACGAGAGCGGGCCGCTGAGGCGGTCGATCGGCTCACGCTCAGCCGGGTCGGCGGGGCGTGTGACGAAGGCGGCATCGCCGTCGTCCGGCCGGTGGCCGAATGCCTCCTGGAGCGCATGCACGGCCTGGTCCTCGCGGGGGTCGTCGCCACCGATGAGCCGGATCGCCCGCCCGGTCGCAGCCAGCGCGGCGATTGCGCCGAGCGTGGGCAGGACGACGTCTCGCAGCAACGGCATGCCCCACCGCTCCCGGTGATCAGTCGCCGTCGCCGTCGCCGTCGCCGACTCCGACCCCGTCGCCGAGTTCGGCGGCGGAAGGCTCGTGCTCCACCGCCACGAAGGCAGAGGTCGTTGCGGCATCGCCAGGGCGCAGGTTCGCGCCCGCGAGCGCGCGCTCGATGGCGGCATCGATCTCCGAACCGCTGCGGGTCTGTTCGCCGTCGCTCGACATCATGGTGCTGAGGCTAGCGGTGGCGCAGTCTGCACCGGAAGTGCTGGCCCTTGGTGAACGGCAGGTTGGTCGGGATGATGCCGCGGTGCGAGGACCTGGTTGTCGGGGGCTCCATCAGCCCTCTGTGCCTGCGATGCTGATCGTTTCGGGGAGCTGATCGCCGCTGTCGACGGCGACGCGGGTGAAGTCATCACCGTTCCTCACGTACGCCCCTGCAACCGCTCCGGTGATGAAGAAATGCGTGGACTCCTCCCCGGAGAGCATGCTGGGCGTCAGGTAGAGCAGGTACTCCTGCCCCGATTGAAGAACGCTGGGCTCCGGCCCATCCTGTCGAACCTGGATCATTTCTCCGACTGCTACGGGCACCGCGCCGGAGTCGAGGTTCGAGCCGAGGCTCGGGTTCGCAGGACTGTTGGTGACTTCGACCGTCGAGATCGTGGAGCTGAATCCCGCGGATGTCTCCTGGCGTTGATCTCTGACGGATCCCACGACGATCGTCGAGCTGTCCCGGGCCAGTGAGTCGAGGTCGTCATACAGCGTGTGCCGACTTCCCGATTGACCGCCCGCCGCGCAACCCGTCGCGACCAGGGAGGTCGCAACCACGAGCGCTGTGGTGAACGCGACTCGTCTTCCGAGACGTTTCATCGAACCCCCGATCGCCTTCGATTGGTCCAAGACCCTAGTGCACCGCGTGGGAGCCGGTTCGCGACTCGAGGAGGAGTCCGTGGTCACAGAGGACCAGCTTCAGACAGAACGCTCGGAACAGGGTCGGTCAGTGAGCGCTCGGGTTCACCACCCACGGCGAAGCAGGCCGCAAGTCCATTTCGGCTTCCAGCACGGCCTGCAGGGGACTGGCCTCGGTGCTCCCCTGCAGGCCGTGTGTCATGCTGGGGGGAGCAGTGCGCTGATCCACAGCTGACTGATCAAAGCGGCGATGGCCACGACATACGGGCTTAGGGCTACCAACCACTCCCGGACGGCGTGGCCACCGTCATTTCTGCGTCGTTTGGGCATTTCCTCACCTCCTCTTGACATCAGGGTGATCCACCCCGACTCTGCAAGTGTCAACTAAACCTTGACGCTTGAGGGAGGAGCGAGTGCTATGCGCATAGGAGAGAATCTGTGTTTCGCACGCAGTGCGCTCGCGCTCCAGATAGCCGCGCTGTCGATCCTGGTCAGCATCGACAGCGATGACGACTGGCCGAGTGGAGATGGCTTCGGACTGACCCAGGCGACAAGACTAAGAGCGCTAACAGACTCCCTTGAGTTGGTCGAAGTGGCATTGCGAATCTGGGCGGGAATGCCCTGGTCTGAAATCGCTGCATACCGGGGCTATCAGTCGCGGGCGGCTCCAGGAAAGGACGTTCCGTCGCGGCAGGCAATGCAGCAGAAGTTCGGCGACGGGGTCGCTGAAGTGATCAGGCTGGCATCCGCGCGCCCAGAAGATCTTCTCCTCTACCTGGACGCATCGAACTTCATGTTCATTAGCGACGAGTCCGTCTACGCCAGCGACGATCGATACCTCCCCGAGCTCATTCAGGATGCGTTCCCCGACTACGACCGGGGTAGAGTCCTCCGCGTGATCCAATCCCAAGCTGAGATTTGGGAAGCCCGTCAGAGGTCGCGCACAAAGTGGTGGTGGGACAAGAGTCCAAACAGGCTCAGCTAGTCGCAGCGGTAGCACCGAAGTGCAAGTCGGCCATCAGCGAAAGCCCGGCGTTCCGCTCGGAGCAGTCGGGTCCTGCGAATTTATCCGGCGTTCAGATTCGATCGGTCGATCGCCGCTCGGAACAGGGGTGGGCCACCGAGCCTCGACCGCTCGCGACCAGGCGGTCGACGTCTATAGGGTCAGTCCCATGGCTCCGGACGCGCGCAAGGCATGGATCATCGTCGGGTCGGGCGCACTGGCGGCGATGACGATCGGGCTGGGTCTTGCCGCACTATCAGGGTGGCTGGTTGATTCCGGAGACCGCGTTCCGGAATCCGCCTGGGTTGCTGTCGAACTCGATTAACGGTCGACTGACGCTGTTGCCGTCGAGCGACCCCTCGCGGCCGGCGCGCTCGCGTCATACGCCCGGGACCGTGCGATCAGCCCAGCGTCATCACCGTGTGCTGATTGCTCTCCGTGTCGCACGTCGTTATTTGCCACGCTGCCTGATCGCCGTCGAGGACGCGGGTCATCTCGATGATCAGCGGGCTCGGCCATTGCTCGCCCGACTGCTGAGCTGCTTCGAGCGCCGCAAGCGCCGGCGTGCCCTGCTCGGCCTGAGTCAGCGTGACTTCGTGGGTCGCGATCGGCTCCAGAGTCCGCACGTCGATGAGCGACTCTCTGCCGAAGCCCGGTTCGTCGACCCGCTCGCCGAAGGCGTCGAGCTTCGTGTCGGCGTTCCTCAGACGCCAGACCCACCGCGATTCCAGGTACTCGAGCCGAAGGCCGACGATCTCACCGCCTACCGCCGACGACTCCCCCGCGAGCGATTCCAGGAAGTCGGTCGGCCACGACAGCTCTCCCGGCACGCACGTGCCGGGATAGTCGTCTCTGACGGACCCCGGCGGGCTCGGGAACGACGTGCAACCGGAACAGAGGAGCACCACAGCGAGGACGAGCGCAGCACCCGCCGGCTTTCGAGACACGCTTCCGACCCTAGCCCGCGGCCGTGACGTAAATGGAGGGGATGACGGGAATCGAACCCGCGCTATCAGCTTGGGAAGCTGAAGTTCTGCCATTGAACTACATCCCCGGGCACGCCTTTCGGCGTCTGGAAAGAATAACAGAGCGCATCCACAGGTCGAAGCAGATGCGTCCGCGCCGCGGGTAGGCTGACCTCGTGCTGCTCTCCGATCGCGACATCCGCCATGAGCTCGACGCGGGTCGCATCGGGCTCCAGCCGTGGGATCCCGAGATGGTGCAGCCGTCGAGTGTCGATGTGCGGCTCGACCGCTACTTCCGGCTGTTCGACAATCACAAGTACCCGTTCATCGACCCTGCCGAGGACCAGCCCGAGCTCACGCGCCTCATCGAGGTCGACCCGTCGGAGCCCTTCATCCTGCACCCCGGCGAGTTCGCGCTCGGCTCGACGTTCGAGCAGATCACCCTGCCTGACGACATCGCCGCCCGCCTCGAGGGCAAGTCCTCGCTCGGCCGTCTGGGCCTGCTGACCCACTCCACGGCCGGTTTCATCGACCCCGGTTTCTCGGGCCACGTCACGCTCGAGCTGTCGAACGTCGCGACGCTGCCCATCAAACTCTGGCCTGGCATGAAGATCGGCCAGGTCTGCTATTTCCGCCTCACCTCGCCTGCTGAGAATCCCTATGGCTCGGGGCCGTACGGCAATCGCTATCAGGGCCAGCGTGGGCCGACGGCGTCCCGGTCGTTCCAGAGCTTCCACCGCACCGATGTCGGGCAGACCGATGCAGGAGCCATGGGCGGCTGACCCTCGGGCCCCGATCGAGCAATCGGGGTGGAACCGGCGAGCGGTGCCGGCACCACCCCGATGGCTACCCCAGCGCCATCGGGCGCAGGCCAACCTTGCGATCGAGCCCGCCCCAGTCCGTGACCCGTGTCCCCACACGATTCGGCCACGTTCGACCCGAAGGCTACTGCAGTTTGCAGTATAGGGATCGGGACGGGCCGCGTCGATGATTTTCTGAAAGAAGGATGCTGTGCCCCCACGCGAGCTCACCACGACCGCGTACCTGACCCTCGGTCTGCTGGCGACGAGCGACTGGTCGGCCTACCAGCTCGCCGAGCAACTGGGTCGCGGCGTGGAGCTGCTCTGGCCCCGCGCCGACCGTCAGCGGTACAACGTCGTGCACAAATTGCTGGCCACCGGCCTGGTGACCGCGCGCGAAGAGCACTCCGGCAGACGCGGCCGGACGGTCTACACGATCACCGACGCGGGCCGGGAGGCGCTCGCCGCGTGGCTGGCCGCCGACCCGGAGCCCGTCGCCCTCGAGTTCGAAGGGATGATCCGGGTCCTCGTCTCGGACCAGGGTTCGATCGACGAGCTCCGTCGCACCCTGGAGACGATCCGTTCGCAGGCCGAAACGGCCCGCGCACTGTTCGCCCGCTACGCGGTGAACATCAGCGAGACGGGCGGCTCGTTCCCCCAGCGCCGCCACCTGTTCGCTCTGTCGAACACGTTCATGATCGGCCACTACGTCCACATCATCGAGTGGACGACGTGGGCACTCGAGCAGACCGAGTCGTGGCCCGACGCCGCTTCGCCGGCCGAGACGCACCAGGCGCAGGTGCGAGACATGCTCGTGGAGGGTCGCAAGGTCTGGGCGGACTCGCTGCAGCTCGGAGCCTGACGCCTCGACGTCGTCGCACCGTTCGTCCTCGGCGCGCCGCAGGGTGTCAGGATATGAGCGATGGATCACGAGTGGAGTGACGAGCTGCGGATGCTGCGTGCCCGCGCATATGGTCCGGCAGCCGACATCCTCGACGATCCGGATGCGCTGGCCCGGCTGCGCGAGCTCGAGGACCGCGCGCAGACCCCGAACCCGGCATCGACAGCCGCTGACGCAGCGCCGGCACCCGCTGACACGGACGCAGAACCCGCACCCGCCGCCACGGGCCTCGCACCCGGACACGCCGCCACGGAAGCAGCACAGGTGGCCGCGGCATCCGTCCCCGAAGCGTCCGGGACGACCGCGGTCGCCACGGGTGACGAGCCGGATCGGCGACCTCGACGGATCTGGCCGTGGATGGCCGCGGTCGGCGGCGCGGGCCTGGTCCTCGGCGCCGTTCTGGCCACGGTGATCCCTGCGCTTCCCGGCAACCGGGTCACCGTGCTCGCAACCGCGTCGGAGGCGGAGTGGAACAGCGACCTCTTCGGCCCGATGCAGGACGGCTCGGTCGTGTTCGAGGACTTCCGCGACCTCACCGTCGTCGAGGTCCGCAACGCCTGGGGTCAGCCCGAGGAGGACCGCTCGACGCGGTGCGTGTTCGTGTACAGCGACCAGGGCATGATGCTGACCATGGGCTGCGCGGGCGAGGGCTTCCCTCCGACGGCGTCGTTCACCGTGACGGCCACCGCGTCGGAGGAGCTGCGCGCCGAGTTCCCCGAAGGCACATCCCTCCGCTTCGTCATCGACGAATCCGAGGCGTCGGTCTACGCCCGGCGACCCTGAACAGCTCGGCCGACCGCCCGGCGGCCCTGAGCACGCCGGCCGACCTCCCGGGGGCCCTGAGCACCCCGGACCACCTCAATGCGCCGTGCGCACCCCGACCGAGTCGTGCACCAGCACCGCGGCGGCACGCGCACCCTGGCCCGCGGCGACGATGAGCTGCTGTGGACCGGGGGACGCGGCATCCCCCGCCGCATACAGACCCGGCACCGACGTGCGTCCCGAGCGGTCGACGGTGAGCGCGCCATCGTCGTCACGGTCCGCCTCGAACGCCGACAGGAAGTCCAGCGCCGGCTGCCACTGCGGCCGCACGAACCCGCCCGTGACCTCGACGCGTGAGCCGTCGACGAGGCGCACCGCCGACACGGCGCCGCGGTCCCCTTCGAGATCGTCGATGCCGCGGCGTTCGACGATGATTCCGGATGCTGCGAGCTCGGCCTCCTCGACGGTGTCGACCACGTCCGCCCCGTTCGTGAACACCGTGAGGCGGTCGGTCCAGCGGGAGATGAGACGCGCCCGCACCGCGAGGTCGGGCGTCTCGCCGATGAGGGCGAGCGGACGATCCTGCAGCTCCCATGCGTCGCAGGCCGCGCAGCTGAACAGCGACATGCCGTAGAACGCGCGCAGGCTCGGGATCTCGGGCAGGGTCTCGCGCATCCCGGTCGCGATGAGCACCGATCGTGCGGCGACGGCTGGCGGGGTGCGGCCGGCAGGCCCCTTCAGGGCGGCGATGAAACGCATGCCGTTCGGAGAATCCGTCGGCAGCAGAGCCGTCACCACCGTGCGGTCGAGCAGGCTGACGCTCGGGTACGCCGCGAGCTCCGTGCGTGCGAGCTTGCGCAGCTCGAGGGGCGGAACGCCATCGCGCGTGAGGAATCCGTGGGAGCGCAGGGTGGCCGCGTTGCGCGGCCGGCCGGCATCGACCACGACCACGGATGCCCGCGAGCGTCCGAGGTTGAGCGCGGCCGACAGTCCCGCCGGACCACCGCCGATGACGATCACATCCACCTCGACCTGCGACACGCCGGCCTTATATGCCGATTCAGTCATGCGACTCCTCCTCTTGCGGGGGCAGCGCGGCGATGATCGGGTGGTCCTTGTGGATCACGCCCACCTTGGCGGCGCCGCCGGGCGAGCCCACATCGTCGAAGAACTCGACGTTGGCCTTGTAGTAGTCCTGCCACTCGTCGGGAAGGTCGTCCTCGTAGTAGATCGCCTCGACGGGGCACACCGGCTCGCACGCACCGCAGTCGACGCACTCGTCGGGGTGTATGTAGAGCGAGCGGTCGCCTTCGTAGATGCAGTCCACCGGGCATTCGTCGATGCAGGCCCGGTCCTTGACATCGACGCAGGGCAGCGCGATGACGTACGTCATGTGCGGATCAGCGCTCCCGACCGCGAGATGTCCACCTGCTCGGCGCGCGGGACGACCTTGACGCGCTCGCGCGTGAACCGGTGCGATTCGCCGAGAGCGCGCTCATGGGCGTCGAGCGCGAGCCAGCCGTCCCACGTCGTGTACGCGACCTCGCGCTCATCGAGCAGCTCGACGACATCGCCGTCGATCCGGGGCGCGGTGAGCCGGCCCTCGGTCGCGTCGGCGACGAGATGCGCGATCGTCTCCATCGCATCGGACTTGGTGTGGCCGATCAGCCCGACGGGGCCGCGCTTGATCCAGCCGGTGGCGTAGAGACCCGGCACGTGACCGTCCGCACCGTCCACACGGCCCTCGACGTTGGGGATCACACCGCGGGCGTCGTCGAAGGGCGCGTCGACCACAGGCGTGCCGTGGTAGCCGACCGCGCGGTACACCTGCTGCACCGCCACCTCGCGGAACTCGCCCGTGCCTCGCACCCGGCCGTCGCCGGTCGGTGCGGTCCGCTCGAAGCGCACCGCCTCGACCCGATCGCCGCCGAGCACCTCGACGGGCGAGTGGTGGAAGTGCAGGTGCAGGCGGCGGCTCGCGCCGGTCGAGGGGCGCGTGCGCCAGCCGTCGAGGATGCGCAGCATCACCTTGAGCTGGTTGGTGGCGGGCACCACGCCCCCGAGGTGGGCGAAATCCTCGTCGTGGACGACGATGTCGACACCGGGAACCTCGCCCAGCTCCCGCAGCTCGATCGGCGTGAACTTGATGTCGGCCGGGCCGCGGCGGCCGAACACGTGCACATCGGTGACGGCGGATGCCTCGAGCCCGGCGAGCACGTTGTCGGCGATCTCGGTCGACCGCAGGTCCTCGGGGTGCTTCGCGAGGATGCGCGCCACGTCGAGCGCGACGTTGCCGTTGCCGATCACGGCGACCTGTTCGGCGTCGAGGGTCCAGTCGGTCGGCACGTCGGGGTGACCGTCGAACCAGGCGACGAAGTCGGCGGCGCCGAACGACCCGGGCAGGTCGATGCCGGGGATGTTGAGTGCCGCGTCGCGGATCGCGCCGGTCGCCAGGATCACCGCGTCGTACCGCTCGTGCAACTCGTCGAGCGCCAGGTCGCGGCCGACCTCCACGTTGCCCAGGAACCGGATGGAGCCGGCGTCGAGCATCTCGTGCAGCGACGTCACGATGCCCTTGATTCGCGGGTGGTCTGGCGCGACACCGTAGCGGATCAGGCCGTAGGGGGCGGGCAGCGACTCGAAGAGGTCGATCGCGACACGACCGCCGGCCTCCCGCACGGAAGCGGACAGGATGTTGCCCGCATAGATGCCGGCCGGGCCGGCGCCGGCGATCGCGACGCGGAGGTTGTCGATGGACGATGAGGTCATTGTGCAAGAGCCTTTCCGGGGGCGTCGCCGCGCGAGGCGGGTGAGCCGAGGGGGTCGAAAGCAGACAGATCAGCGGTCGCGATCGCGTCGGGGGCATACGCGCTGAGGCGCACGACGTCGCCGACCACCACGACGGCGGGGGAGCGGACTCCGCGGGCGGCGGCCTGCGCGGCGATGGTGGCGAGCGTCCCGATCGTGACCCGCTGGCCCGGGCCGTAGCCGTCCTCGACGACCGCCACGGGGCAGCCGGACCCCCGCTCGCCGCGGGCGAGGATCAGAGCGGAGTGCGCGAGGGTGCCGATGCCCATGAGCAGCACCACCGTGTGGTCGCGCCCGCCGCCGAGCTCGCGGATCTGGTCGTGGCCGGTGGCGACGGTGAACGCCGTCGCAAGACCGCGATGGGTGAGGGGGATGCCGGCGAGCGCAGGCACCGAGATGGCGCTGGTGATGCCGGGCACGACCTCGACCTCGATCCCCGCCTCCTGGCAGGCCGCGAGCTCCTCGCCGCCGCGGCCGAACACGTACGGATCGCCGCCCTTGAGCCGCACGACGCGCTTCCCGTCTCGAGCGAGCTGAATGAGCAGGGCGTTGATCGCGTCCTGGGGCACGGCGTGGTGGCCGGGCAGCTTTCCGACGTCGACGACCTCGGCCGTGAGTCCCACGCCCTCCGCAGCGAGACCGTCGAGCACGCCCCGTGCGCCGAGCCGGTCGGCCACGATCACGTCCGCCCGCTCGAGGGCGCGCAGTCCCTTGACAGTGAGCAGTTCCGCGTCGCCTGGCCCGGCGCCCACGAGCCAGACCTTGCCGGTGGATTCCGGTCGCCGGGTCATCGGGCGCCTCCCGTGACGAGCAGACCCCGGCGCCTCAGCATCCGTCGCTCCAGGGGTCCGAAGAAGACGAGCTCGATCAGGATGCCGATGAGGAGGATCAGGATGATGGTGCCGAGCACGCCCGCGAGGTCGGCCAGCTCGCGCGACTGCTGCAGCATCGAGCCGAGCCCGAACCCGATCGTGCCGCCGACGGCGATGATCTCGGCCGCCATGAGCGAGCGCCACGAGAACGCCCAGCCCTGCTTGAGGCCGGCGAGGTACCCGGGCAGCGCCGCGGGGAGGATGACGGCCGTCGCCAGCTGCCAGCGCGACGCGCCGAGGACGGTGCCGACGCGCCGCAGCTGCGGCGGCACCTGGTCGATGCCGGCGATGAGGCCGTTCACGATCGACGGGATCGCGCCCATCAGGATCACGAAGTAGACGGTCGCGTCGGACAGCCCGAACCAGATGATCGCGGCGGGGACCCACGCGACCGAGGGGAGCACCTGCAGCCCCGAGATGATGGGTCCGACCGCGCGACGGATGGGGCGCACCTCGGCCAGCAGCAGCCCGATCGGGGTGCCGACCGCGATCGCGATGAGGAAGCCGACCACGCCGCGTTCGAGGCTCGTGGCGACGGCCTCCTGCAGACGGCCGGAGTCCCACGCCGAGCCGAGGGCGTTCGCGACGTCGACGGGGCTCGGCACGATATCGGGGCGCGGCTGCGCGAGGACGACGTACGCCTGCCACGCGACGAGCAGCAGCAGTACGAAGACGATGGGCGGCACGACGCTCTCGGTGATCCGCCGCCAGCGCGCGGAGCCCGGGCCGGCGTCGGTCTGCAGGCGGTCGAGTCCGGCAGCGAGGCTGCGCAGGTCGTCGGGAGCGGATGCCTCGGCCCGCGGCGCTTCGACGGTGATGTCACGCGGCATTGCGGCGGATCTCCTTCCGCAGCTGCTCGGTGATCTCCACCGACAGGGCGGCGACCTCGGGCGACTCGATGCGACGGCCGCGGGTCTTGGCGATCGTCCACTCCTGCACGATCCGGCCCGGCCGGCTGCCCATGAGCACGACGCGCTGGCCGAGCCTCGCCGCCTCGCGGACGTTGTGGGTGACGAACACGATCGTGCGGCCGGTCGCGCGCCACACGCGCTCGAGCTCCTCGTGGAGCAGATCGCGTGTGATGGCGTCGAGAGCGGCGAACGGCTCGTCCATCAGCAGCACCGGCCGGTCCTGCGCGAGCGCGCGGGCGAGGGCGACGCGCTGGCGCATGCCGCCTGACAGCTCGTGCGGGCGCTTCTCCGCGGCATCCGCGAGATTCACCGTATCGAGCAGCGCGAGCGCCTTCTCGCGACGCTCGCCGCGCGGCACCCCGCGCAGCCGCAGGGCGAGTTCGACATTGCGGCGCGCGGTCAGCCACGGCATGAGGGCGGACTCCTGGAACATGACCGCCGAGCCCTCCGCCGGCGTTGCGATCGAGCCGACCGAGGGCCGGTCGAGGCCGGCGATCAGGTTGAGCAGCGTCGACTTGCCGCATCCCGACGCGCCCAGCAGGCACACGAACTCGCCCGGCGCGATGTCGAGGGCGACGTCGTCGAGCACGAGTGGTCCGCGGCCGAACCGCTTCGAGACGCCGTCGATGCGCACCGCCGGCTCCGGTGCGGGAGTGCGTGCGGGCACCGGCGTCACGCCGTCGAAGCTCGGCCCGAGCAGGTTCGGCGTGCCGGAGCGGGGCACAGCGACGGGGGGCGCTGCGGCGTCTGCGCCCGGGGACGCGACGCCCGCTGCCGTGGGACGGGACGCCGTCACGGCGAGTCCTCCCCGAGCCCTGCCGCCGAGACCTGCTCTGCACCGCCCGCCTCGAGCAGGCCGTTGAGGATGCGCAGGTCGAACAGTCCGTCGATCGAGCCGTCCTTCTGCGTGCCGGCCTCGAGGCCGTTGGCGACAAGGGTCTCGAATGCCTGCGCGCGCGGGTCGACCGAGAAGGTCACGTGCTCGAGGGCGCGCTCGATGACCGGGTCGCTGAGCGGCTTCCCCGTCTCGGCCTCGATCGCCGCGTTGATGACGCCGGGGGCCTCGGCCGCGTTGTCGGCGATCCACTGCACCGCGGCGACGTGTCCTTCGAGGAGCTGCGCGACGACGTCGGGATGCTGCTCGAGGAACTCGGCGCGCACGAGCAGGACGGTCGTCGGGAACGCGCCGTCGGGCCACAGCTCGGCCTCGTCGACGAGCACTTCGGCACCTTCGTCGACGACGAGCCGCGACACCCACGGCTCGGGCAGCCAGGCGCCGTCGATCGCGCCCTGCAGGAAGAGGGTGAGCGTCTGGGCGTTCTCGGTCGGAGTGATCGACACGTCGCCGCCCCCCGACGGGTCGGTCTCGTAGCCCTGGCCGGCGAGGTAGACGCGCAGCGCCACGTCCTGGGTGTTGCCGAGCTGCGGAGTCGCGAGGGTCGTGCCCGCCAGCTGCTGCGGGCTGTCGATGCCCGGGCGGACGACGAGGGCGGCGCCGCCGGTCGCGACGCCGGCGACGATGCGGGCCGACTCGCCGCCCGACTGGATGAACGTGTTGATCGACGGGTTCGGGCCGATGTAGGTCGCATCGATCGCCCCCGCCGTGAGCGCCTCGATCGCCGCCGGACCGGCGTTGAAGACCGAGGTCGACAGGTCGATGTCGCCGAGCGACTCCTCGAAGAGGCCCTCCTCGAGTCCGACGAGCGCCGGTGCGTGCGTGACGTTCGCGAAGTAGCCGAGGCGAACCTCGGTCACGTCCTCGGGCTCACGCGTACTTCCGGCGGCGGAGGCGCACCCGGCCATCATGACGACTGCGAGTCCCAGAGTGGTGATCGTCGTCGCGGTGCGGATGGTGTTCACGGTTCGCCTCCTCAGATGGCACGGGGTGGAGCAGGACGGGTGCGCGTCAGTCGCGCACGATGCCGGCGGCCAGGGTGGCGCCGTCGGACGGATGGATCACGAGGAACGAGCCCCCGTGCCGGCTCGAGGCGTACGGCTCGAGCGGAAGGTCGGCGGCCAGGCGCAGGCGCGCGCGGCCGATGTCGTTGGTGTGCAGGATCTGCGCGGGTGCGTGGATCAGGGCGTCGAGGTCGTAGCGCGACTCGATCTGCGCGACGATCGCCTGCACCGTCGTCGTGCCGTGCTTGACCACCACCCGCTGACCGGGGGTGATCGGCCGGGCGTCGAGGTTGAACAGCTCGACGTCGGCCTCGCGCCGACCGACCGGGAGCGTGCCCTCGGCGACCACCAGCGCGCCGCGCGCCGTGTCGAGGTCGTCGGCGAACTCGAGCGACACCGACTGCGGGGCGACAGCCTCGTCGACCGGGCGACCGGAGGAGCGGATGCCGGTGACCGTCGTCGCGATGCCGGACGGGAACAGCTGCACCCGGTCGCCGATGCGCACAGCGCCAGACGAGATGCGCCCGGCGACAGCGCGGTAGTCGCGCAGCAGCTCGGCTTCGACGGGGTCGGCGGCGAGCTCGGGCGAGAGCCCGCCCTGCGGCCTCAGCACGAGCTGCACCGGGAGACGCAGCGGTTCGGGAGCGGCGTGCGGGTCGTCGCCGAGCGATCCCGTCGCGGGCAGGGTCTCGAGCAGATCGAGCAGCGAAGGCCCGTCGTACCAGGGGGTGCGATCGGAGCGATCCACGACGTTGTCGCCATCCAGCGCCGAGACGGGGAGCACGTGGAGGTCGTCGATGTCGAGCTCGGTCGCTACCGCTCGGGCCTGCGCCGCGACGTCGGCGAAGGCATCCGCCGAGAATCCGATCAGGTCGATCTTGTTGACCGCGACGATCACGTGCGGAACGCGCAGCAGTGCGACGACGGCGAGATGCCGGCGGGTCTGCTCGAGCACGCCCTTGCGCCCGTCGACGAGCACGACGACGGCGTCGGCCGTCGTCGCGCCGGTGACCATGTTGCGCGTGTACTGCACGTGGCCGGGACAGTCGGCGAGGATGAACGACCGGGAGCCCGTCGAGAAGTAGCGGTAGGCGACGTCGATCGTGATGCCCTGCTCGCGCTCGGCCCGCAGGCCGTCGGTCAGCAGCGCGAAATCGAAGGCGCCGTGGGCGAAGCCGCGCTCGGCCGACGTGCGGGCGACCTGCTCGAGCTGGTCGGCGAGGATCGCCTTCGAGTCGTGCAGCAGCCGTCCGACGAGCGTCGACTTGCCGTCGTCGACCGATCCTGCGGTCGCGAACCGGAAGAGCGTGGGAACCCCCGCCGAACGGGGAGCCGAAGGCGTATCGAGATCCAGCATCAGAAGTACCCGTCCTTCTTGCGGTCCTCCATGGCCGCCTCGCTGAGGCGGTCGTCGGCGCGCGTGGCGCCGCGCTCGGTGAGGGTCGAGATGGCCACTTCGGCCACGATGTCGGCGAGGGATGCGGCATCCGACTCCACTGCCCCGGTGCAGCTCATGTCGCCCACCGTGCGGTAGCGCACCGTGCGGCGCTCGACGGTCTCACCCTCGCGCGGGGGTGAGAACTCGCCGACGGGGCGCCACATGCCGTCGCGGGCATAGACCTCGCGCTCGTGCGCGAAGTAGAGCGGAGGAAGGGGGATGCCCTCGCGCTCGATGTAGCGCCAGACGTCGAGCTCGGTCCAGTTCGAGATCGGGAAGGCGCGCACATGCTGGCCCGGAGTGTGGCGGCCGTTGTACAAGCTCCACAGCTCGGGCCGCTGGTTGCGCGGGTCCCACTGGCCGAACTCGTCGCGCAGCGAGATGATGCGCTCCTTCGCGCGGGCCTTGTCTTCGTCGCGGCGTGCGCCGCCGAAGACCGCGTCGTGCCGGCCTGCGGCGATCGCGTCGAGCAGCGGAAGGGTCTGCAGCGGGTTGCGGGTCCCGTCGGCGCGCTCCTGCAGGCGGCCGTCGTCGATGTAGTCCTGCACGCGGGCGACATCGAGGCGTAGGCCGAGACGCTCGACGGTCTCGTCGCGGAACGCGATGACCTCGGGGAAGTTGTGGCCGGTGTCGACGTGCAGCACCGGGAACGGCACGCGACCGGGGGCGAACGCCTTGGTGGCGAGGTGCAGCACGACGACGGAGTCCTTGCCGCCGGAGAACAGCAGCACAGGCCGCTCGAACTCGGCCACGACCTCCCGGATGACATGGATCGCCTCGGCCTCGAGCAGGTCGAGCGTGCCCAGCGCCGACGGCGTGGTGGGAGCGGCGATGGTCTCGGTCATACGTGGAGCCCGCATTCGGTCTTGGAGAGCCCGGCCCAGCGGCCGGAACGGGGGTCTTCGCCGGGGGCGACCGGCTGGGTGCACGGCTCGCACCCGATGGACGGGTAGCCGTTCGAGACCAGGAGGTTGACGGGCACCCGGTGGGCGCCGGCGTAGTCGAGCAGGTCGTCGAAGGTCCAGGCGGCGACGGGGTTCACCTTCACCAGGCCGTTGCGCTCGTCCCACGTGACGAGAGGGGTTTGGGTGCGGGTCGGTGCCTCGTCGCGGCGCACGCCCGTGAACCAGACCTCGTAGCCGGCGAGGGCATCGCGGAGCGGGGTCACCTTGCGGCGCTCGCAGCAGAGCGCCGCGTCGCGCTCGAACAGCTTCGCGCCGAAATCGGCGTCCTGCTGCGCAACGGTCTGCTCGGGCAGCACGTCGACGATCCGCACGTCGAGCACGCGGCCGACCTCATCACGCGTGAAGCGCGTCTCGGCGAAGTGGTAGCCGGTGTCGAGGAACAGCACGTCGACGCCGGGCAGGTGCTCGGCGACGAGGTGCGGCAGCGCGGCATCCGCCATCGAGCATGCGACCGCCGCCGACGTCATCGAGAAGTTGCGCGCGACCCAGGCGACGACGTCGGCGGGGGATGCCTCGTGCTCGGTGAGACTTCCCAGCTCGAGGTTGCCTCGCTCTGCGAGAGCCCGCAGCTCTTCGGCCGAGCGCTTCACGGCGACGCGGGGCGCAAGCGACACGGTCATTGGAGACTCTCCTCGTCGGCGCGGTGCGCCCACTGGGCGAAGGTCTCGTCGGCCGCGGCATCCCGTTCCGAAAGAAAACGGCGCACCACCCGGTCGACGTAGTCGGCGATGCCGTCGGCGCCCACCTTCAGGCCCCGCACGGTTCGGCCGAGCCCGGCCTCGTCGCGGTCGGCGCTCACGAGTCCGCCGCCGAGGTGCACCTGGTAGCCGGGCACCTGCTCGCCGTCGATCGTGACGAGCTGTCCCTTGAGGCCGATGTCGGCGGTCTGGATGCGCGCGCACGAGTTGGGGCAGCCGTTGACGTGGAGGGAGATCGGATGCGGCAGCTCGAACTGCTCGAGACGCTTCTCGAGGTCGAGCACGGCGGCCGTCGCGTAGGCCTTGGTCTCGACGATCGCCAGCTTGCAGAACTCGATGCCCGTGCAGGCGATCGTGCCACGGCGGATCAGGCTCGGACGCGCCGAGAGCCCGAGCTCGTCGAGGCCTGCGACGAGCGAGTCGACGCGGTCCTCGGGGATGTCGAGGATGACGAGCTTCTGGTGCGGAGTGGTGCGCAGCCGGGTCGAGCCGTGCGCCTCGACGAGGTCGGCGAGCTGCGCGAGGATCCGGCCCGAGACCCGGCCGACGATCGGGGTGACGCCGACGTAGAAGCGGCCGTCCTTCTGCCGGTGCACGCCGACGTGGTCGCCGTGTGCGAGCGGCTTCGGCGCGGCCGGTCCGTCGGGGAGGGCGTAGCCGAGGTACTCCTCCTGGAGCACCCGGCGGAACTTCTCGGCGCCCCACTCCGCGAGGAGGAACTTCAGGCGCGCCTTGTTGCGCAGCCGCCGGTAGCCGTAGTCGCGGAAGATCTGGGCGACGCCGTGCCAGGCATCCGCCACCCGATCCGGCGACACGAAGACACCCAGCCGCTCGGCGAGACGCGGGGTCGTCGACAGGCCGCCGCCGACCCACAGGTCGTAGCCGACGCCGAACTCGGGATGCTCGACCGCGACGAAGGCGACGTCGTTGATCTCGTGCACGACGTCCTGGCTGGGGTGCCCGGTGATCGCCGACTTGAACTTGCGCGGGAGGTTGGCGAGCGACGGATCGCCGATGAACCGCGATGTGATCTCGTCGATGTGCGGCGTCGGGTCGATGAGCTCGTCGGCGGCGATGCCTGCGACGGGTGACCCGAGCACGACACGCGGCACATCACCGCAGGCCTCGGTCGTGCCCAGTCCGACCGCTTCCAGGCGCCGCCAGATCTCGGGCATCGACTCGACCTCCACCCAGTGCAGCTGGATGTTCTGCCGGTCGGTGAGGTCGGCGGTGTCGCGCCCGAACTCCTGCGAGATGCCGGCGATCACGCGCAGCTGCTCGGTGGTCAGCTGGCCGCCGTCGATGCGGACGCGGAGCATGAAGTAGGCGTCCTCGAGTTCGTGCGGTTCGAGGGTCGCGGTGCGCCCGCCGTCGATTCCGGGCTTGCGCTGCGTGTACAGCCCCCACACGCGGAAGCGGCCGTGCAGATCGGTCGGGTCGATGCTCGCGAAGCCGCCCTTCGAGTAGATCCTTTCGATGCGCTCGCGCACAGCCAGGCCGTCGTCGACCTGCTTCCACTCCTCGTTGCCGTTCAGGGGCGTCGTGCCGTCGATTTTCCACTGCCCGTTGGGCTTGGACGACGGCCGTGGCGGACGCGCGGTGGCTCCGCCGGTGCGCGCGGGAGGCGGCGCCGCGGCGCGGGTGTCGGTGTCGCTGATGGTCACGGTGGCCTCCGGAGGAGTCCCCGGGCGTCGCCGGGGCGGACTCTGGCGAGCCCATTCGGCGAGAGTAGAAGTGCCGCGAGCCCCCGACCTAGGCGCGTGTCAAGGGGCGTCACCCTGCGTAACGGTGCGTCACAGAGGTTGCGGCTGAGCGGGGTTGTCGGAGCGCGTCCAGAAAAAAGCGCCCGCTATGCGGGGATTGCGCTGCGGTAGCGGTCGATGACGATGTCGATGAGGGATGCCGCGGGCCCGTCGTCGTCGAGCAGCGGGCGGGCTACGGGGGAGTTGCCCGACACGCGCGCGGCGAGGTCGTGGAAGTAGCCGGGTGCCAGGAGGTAGTTCGCCACGAGGACGCGTCCGGCCGCCGACTCGCGCGCCGATGCCACGGCCGCGCCGAGGCGCGGCTCGGCTGCGGCCAGGAAGCCGACCTCGACCGGTCGCCCCAGGCGCTCGGCGAGCAACGCGCCGACCGTACGGCAGTCGTCGTTCGCCCTGTCGTCGCTCGACCCGGCGACGGCGAGCACGACCGCGCTCCCCGGATCGGGGCCGAGCTGCGCGAGCCGCGCGACGAGCTGATCGGCGAGCCTCGGGTCGGGGCCGAGGGCGGGGGCGATCGTCACTCCCGCGCGCCCGGCAGTCTGCTTCTTCAGGTCGACCCGCACGTGGTAGCCCGCCGACAGCAGCAGCGGCACGATGACGACCGGCCGGTCACCGGGGAGGGCGTCGAGGGATGCCGCGACATCGGGCTGCTGAACGTCGACGTGGCCGAGCCGCACGGTGACGTCGGGAAGTCGCGCCGCGACGGCCGCGACGAGCGCCGCCACCGCGGCCTGGCCCTCGGGGGAGGACGTGCCGTGTGAGATCGCGAGCAGAGCCGGGGTGGTCATCGGCTCCATTGTGCTCCGGCCGTGTGGCGTGCGTGTTACGAGTCGTGCGGCGCCGACACGTCGAAGCGGCGGGAGAAACCCGCCCGGCGACGTTCTGGAAACGCCGCGAGCGCACGAATCTCCCGCCGCTTCGACGCCGGGGCGTCGGCTCAGGCGGCGCCGGCCGCCTGACCGCGGCGGAATCCGGCGTCGAAGCCGCGCTCGTACGCGCGCTCGCCGCCCTTGTCGCCGTGGCGGGGGTGGTGACCGTGGTGGCCGTGCTGGCCGTGCTGGCCGTGGCCGCCGCCGTGGCCGTGGCCATGCTCGTGAGGGGCGTGACCATGCTCGTGACGGGCGTGGTCGTGGCGGTGCCCGCCGTGACCACGGCATCCGTCGTCGTCATGGCCGTAGGCCCACGCCTCGGACCGCGACGCGCCCGGGCCGAAGCCGTGGCCCGGGCCGAACCCGTGGCCGGGCCCGAACCCGAAGCCGCGCGGTCCGCCGAACCGGCGTCCGGGGCCGAAGCCGCGCCCGAAGCCGCGTCGTCCGGCGAACGGACGGGTCTCGTCCCACCCGAGCTCGCGGGCGATCGCCTCGAGGGAGGCGAGGGTGGTGGCGAACTCCTCGTCGGGGACGGCACCCGCGACGCGGGAGCGGATGCCGCTCACGACCTCGCCGAGACGGGCGTGCGCCTCGCGGCCGGCGTGTGTGAGCGCCCAGGTTCCGTCGCCCTGCTCCTCGGCCCAGCCGAGGTCTTCCAGCCGACGCAGTCGCTTGCTCTTGCGAGCGAGGCGCTCTGCGGCCTCGGGAGCATCGACCTCGCCGGCGAGCAGGTTCAGCAGCATCCAATCGCGGCGCGTGACGCCCTCGTTCCGGAATGCTGCGGCGAACTCGCTCGTGAGCAGCTCGTCGACGGCGCGCAGCCAGTAGCCGAGCGGGCGACGGTCGGTGGGGTTGCCGGCGCTGTCGTCGGCGGGGGAGTTCTGTGTGTTGTCGTCGTCGTTCATGGGAGGTCCTTTCCGGAGGCGGCACCGGAGGCCGCCTGATTGCATGTCGAAATACATGTACATGTACTGTGACATGCGAATGGTTTGTATGTCAAGTCGCATGTAAATTGATCCCATGCCCCCGAACCCCACTCCGGCCGATGACATCGCCTCAGCCCTCTCGAAGCTGCGCGGCCGCCGCATCCCGCGTCCGCCGTGGGAGGGTCCCGACGCCCACGGCCACTCCGGCCGCGGTCCGCATCACCATGGCGATGGGCCCTGGGGCCGCGGCGGCGCGCACCACGGGCACGGCGGTCCGCCGTGGGGAGGCGGTCCGCGTATCGGCGGTCCGGCCCGCATGCGCCTGCTCGAGGCGCTGGCCGCGGCATCCCACCCGCTCTCCGTCGGTGAGATCGCCGAGGCCGTCGGAGTCGATCAGCCGCGTGCCTCGCGGCTCGTGCAGCAGGCGTTCCAGCTGGGGCTCGTGCGCCGTGAAGCCGACCCCGAAGACGCGCGGCGGACCCGTGTGGCACTGACGGATGCCGGTGCCGCCCTCGTGCGGGGGTTCCGCGGCGAGCGCCGTGAGGCCATCGACACCGCCCTGGCCGGGTTCACCGACGAGGAGCGAGCCGACCTCGCGCGACTGCTCACGAAGCTCGCAGACGCCTGGCCCTGGTGACGGCGCGGGGCGCCGCGCCTCAGCCGCCCGTTACACGGGGTGCGTGCGCGGCGGGGCCTTGACGAACAGCAGAAGCACGAAGCCGATCGCGAGGATCAGCGCGATCCCGAGGATGCCGTACAGGGTCTGGTTGCCGGCGACGGCGATGAACGCTCCCCAGAGCAGCGGCGCCATCCAGCTCGCGGCCCGGCCGGTCGTGGCGTAGAGGCCGAAGATCTCGCCTTCCTGGCCGACGGGCGTCACGCGGGCGAGGAACGAGCGCGATGCGGCCTGCGCGGGACCGACGAGCGATGCCAGCACGATGCCCGCGGCCCAGAACAGACCCTTGCCCGCGCCCGCGCCGATGAACACGGCGAGGCAGCACGCGATGATCCCGCCGATCGCGACCAGGATGACCGTCTTCGGTCCGAAGCGGTCGTCGAGACGACCGGCGAGCATCGTCGAGATGCCCGCGACGAGGTTCAGCACGACGCCGAAGATGACCAGATCGGTGAAGCCGAACCCGAAGACGCGGGCGGCGATCACGGTGCCGAAGGTGAACACGGCGGCGAGACCGTCGCGGTACACCGCGGACGCCAGCAGGAACCACAGCGTCGGGCGGTGTTCGCGCCACAGGCGCGCCACCGAGCGGACGAGCTCGACGTAGCCGGCGAAGAATCCGACCCGCTTGGCGTCGGGCGACGGCGGCGGCTCC
This sequence comes from Microbacterium sp. NPDC056003, assembly GCF_042274785.1. NCBI lineage: Bacteria > Bacillati > Actinomycetota > Actinomycetes > Micrococcales > Microbacteriaceae > Microbacterium > Microbacterium sp. NPDC056003. Next base: position 1,360,730 of record NZ_JBHJXQ010000001.1, read on the forward strand.
GGCACGTTCCGGAAGATCGGGATGCAGAACAAGATCGTCCAGACGGTCGCCCCTGCAGCGATGAGCTGGAAGGTGATCGCCTGCGTTCCGTCGAGGACGCCGCCCAGGATGAGGCCCACGACGATCACGAGCGCGACGATGCCGCCGATGTAGCCGAACCCCCAGCCCAGTCCGGAGACGCGGCCGACGGTCTTGGGGGTCGACACCGACACGAGCAGGGCGTTGTAGTTGGCGCCCGCGATCTCGCCGACGATGCTCCCGAACGCGATCATCGCGACCCCGAACCAGAAGAGCGACGGAGTGCCGGGGATGAAGGCCATCGCGAGCTGGCTGAGGATGAGGAGCCCGGTGAAGATCCCGAGCATGAGCTTGCGGCGCCCGGTGGCGTCGGCGCGCTGACCGAGCACCGGCGCGAGCAGGGCGATGAGGACGCCGGCGATCATGATGCCCCAGCCGAGGTTCGCATCGAGACCGCCCAGCGCGCGGCAGAACTCCGTCAGCGCGTTCGCGGTGGTGTCGCAGTCGATCTCCTCGCCGTTCACGATGCCGGAGGCGGCGACGGCGGGATCGAGGAAGAACGGCGAGACGAGGAAGCTCGGCACCCAGACGAAGGTGAGCAGCACCGAGTTGAAGGGCTGCGTCGCCCAGTCCCACAGCGCCCAGGAGATCACGCGCTTGCGCGGCACGGGGGCTTCGGAACCGGCCTCCTGGAAGACGTCCGCGAAGGGCCGGATCGCACCGGTGTTGGCCGCCGCCGGCGGCGCAGGCGGGCGGAAGATGGGCTCGTCGGGGGAGTGGTCGGGTCCCATGGTCGTCACGGTATGGTCCTTCGGTGAACGGCGGGTGGCGCCCGCGAGCGCGCCGCCTCGTCGCGACGCCAGGCCAGAGTACCGGCCGCCGACCCTGGGCGATGTTCACCCGGGTGATCTCTGCCGCAGGATCTGTTCGTGCGGGTTCCGCCGTGGTTCGCTTCCGTCATGTCCGATGCACCGGGCGCCGCGCCGCCCTTCAACGGTCGCCTTGCGCTGCTCCTCGCGATGGCGATGTTCGTGCTCGTCGTCGACACGTCGATCATGAACGTGTCGATCTCGGCCGTCGTGAACGAGCTGGGCACGACCGCGAGCGGCGTGCAGGGCGCGATCGCGCTCGAAGCTCTCGTCTCCGCCGCGTTCATCCTCATCGGCGGCAAGACAGGCGACCTGATCGGACGCAAGCTCGCCTACATCCTCGGTCTGCTCGGCTATGCGGTCGGAGCCGTCGCGATGACGTTTGCCCAGAGCCTGACCGCGGTGATCATCTTCTGGGCGGTGATCGGCGGGATCGGAGCATCCCTTCTCCTTCCTGCGATGCAATCGCTCATCCACGGCAACTTCGCCGGCGAGCATCAGAAGCGCGTCTACGCGCTCGTCGGCGCGTCGGCGGCGATCGCGGCGGCAGTGGGTCCCCTACTCGGCGGGTTCATCACGACGTTCTGGTCGTATCGCGTCGCCTTCGCGCTCGAAGCGGTCATCATCGCGGTGGTGCTGCTGGGGATCGGCCTGGTGAAGGACGTGAAGTACACCGGTGATCGCTCGATCGACCTCGTCGGAGCGGCGCTGTCGGTGATCGGCATGGGCGGCGTCGTGCTCGGGATCCTGGTGTGGCAGGAAGGCGGCGGCTATGTCGGGCTGATCATCGGCCTCGGCGCGGTCGCGCTGGGCGGGCTGGCGTGGTGGCTCCGTTCTCGCAAGAAGAAGGGCAAGCCGGTCCTGCTCGATCCCGCGCTGTTCGCGTCGAAGCCGTTCCGCACCGGCGTGAGCGGGCAGCTGCTGCAGCAGATCGCGCTGGGCGGCACGATGATCGTGCTGCCGCTGTACCTGCAGATGGTGCTCGAGTACAACGCCCTGCAGGCCGGCCTGTCGATCGCGCCGCTGTCGCTGAGCATGTTCGCCGTCGCGATCTGGGCCGGACGCGGCGCGAAGGGCCGCCCGGCCAATCTGATCCTGACCGGCTTCGCCCTCGCCCTCGTCGGGCTGATCGCGATCGTGCCGCTCGTGCCGATCGCCGACACGGGGTGGTGGCTCGCGATTCCGCTGCTCATCACCGGCTCGGGGCTCGGTCTGCTCGTCTCGCAGCTCAACAACTACACGCTCTCGCCGATCTCCGACGAGCGGGTCAGCGAGGCGGCCGGGGTCAACTCGGCGGCGGGATCGTTCGGCCTCTCGTTCGGTCTCGCATTCGCCGGAGCCATCATGCTCGCGACGCTCGCCGTGTCGTTCACGTCGCTCGCCGACGCGAGCACGGTGCTGTCGACGGAGCAGAAGCAGCAGGTCTCCAGCGTGCTCGAAGAGGACGCGCAGCTGATGTCGAACACCGGGCTCGCCGAGTTGGTGGCCGATGAGCCGCCGGATGCCGCGGCCGAGGTCATCCGCATCAACACCGAGGCGCGGCACGTCGCGCTGCAGGTGGCGCTTCTCATCCCCATCCTCGCCGCGGGGCTGGGCGTGCTGAACGCGTTCCGGATGCGGCGGCTGCCCGACCCGAAGGCCTCGTCGGCCGAGACGCTGCTGGGATAGGGCGGGTGGCGCTCCGCCCTTGCTCCTGAGCTCCCGTCGCCGGGGGAGTGTCGTAGGTATGTTCTAAAGTCAGGGTATGTGCAGCACCGACGCCCTCCACTGCGACGACGCTGCTGTCATCGTCGGTGAGCTCGACCGCGTGCGCCGAAACCTCGCCGCGCTCGAAGCCGAGCGCACCATGCTGCTCGACGCCCTGCGGCGCGCGAACGAGTCGCACGAAGAGTTGATCGTGACGATGGGCGACGTCGAGGGAGCGCCCGGCTCGAAAGGAGGGGCGGCGGATGCCTCGGACTGGGTCGCCCGGTCGACCCGCGCCGAAGTGGCCTGCGTGCTTCGTGTCAGCGAGCGGGCTGCCGCGACCCTCATCGCCGAAGCACGAGTGCTGTGCGCCGACCTCCCCGCCACGACCGAGGCGCTGCGCTGCGGTGACATCTCCTACGCGCACGCCAGGGCGCTGGTCGAAGATGCGCAGCTGTTCCGCCCGCTCGACCGCGGGGCGTTCGAGCAGGCCGTGCTCTCGGGCCGCCTCGACGTCACGGCGAACCGGTTCGCCCATCGCTGCCGCCGCGTCCGCGAGCACCTCGACCCCGAGACGATCGACGAGCGGTCCGAGCGTGCGGCGCGATCACGAGGAGTGACCGTACAGCCGGCGCGAGACGGCATGGGGTGGCTGATGGCCTACGGCCCGATCATGCAGGTGCAGCTGGCGCACACGCTGCTCACCGGCACCGCGATGGATGAGACTGCGGCGGGCGACCCACGCACGATGTCGCAGCTCCGCTTCGATGCCCTCGTCGACGCGGTGCTGCGCTCCGGGCGCCCAGTCGGGCTCGTCGACGGCGCTGACGCAGCGTCGCTGCGCCCGGTCCGGGTCGGGGTGACGCTCACGGTCCCCGCCCTGACCCTGCTCGGGCGCGGTGACGAGCCCGCGGTGATCGACGGGTACGGCCCGATCCCGCTCGATGTCGCCAAGACGCTCGCGGCGGGGGCGGACTCCTGGCGTCGCGTGCTCACGCACCCCGTGACCGGGGTCCGGCTCTGCCTCGACCGCGAGACCTACCGGGTGCCGGCCGCGTTGCGCGCCTGGCTCGCCGACCGCGATGGCACCTGCCGATTTCCGGGGTGCGACCGTGCGGCGTCCTCGTGCGACGTCGATCACACCGACGACTGGGCCGACGGCGGCTGCACCGACCACGACAACCTCGCGCACCTCTGCCGCACGCATCACCGGCTCAAGCACCACACCCGCTGGTGGGCACGATTCGAGGACGAGCTTCTCGTGTGGACAAGTCCGTCCGGTCACGAACACGCCACCGGTCCGCGCGAGGACCGCGAACCGGCGCTCACCCGGCTCAGACAGTGACCAGTGTTCACCCGGCTCAGCCATTGACACCGGCGCTCACCCGGCTCGAGCCGTGCTCCCGTCATCGCGTCCGCCATGCCACTCGCGCTCGAGGACCGCGTAGTGCCCGGTGTCGGTCCACTCGCCCTTGAGCCACATGTGCTCCACGAAGTGCCCCTCATGGCGCATGCCGAGACGGGCGCACAGCCGGACGGAGGCCTCGTTCCGCGGATCGAGCTCCGCATACACGCGATGCAACCCGAGGTCGCCGAACGCCAGGTCGAGCAGCACGCTCGCCGCCTCCGCCCCATAGCCGCGTCCCTGCGCGTGCGGAGCGATGATCCAGCCGATCTCGGCGCTGCGATCGGGAACGCCGCTGTGCAGCTCGAGGTACATCGTGCCGAGGAACGCCCCGTGCTCGTCCCGGATCGCCGGCTGAAGGTAGTCGCCGGCTTTCTCGAGGCGGGTGGCCGCGGCATCCCGTTCCAGCACTCGGGCGACCTCTTCACGCGACCGCGGCTCATACAGCAGGTACCGGCACACGTCGGGGTCGGACTGAAGGGCATACAGGTCGGCGAAATCGTCGGGGCGCAGCGCATCGAGCGTGACGCGCGGGCCGCGCAGCGGCTGCAGGTCGTACGGAAGCGGCATGCGGCCATCCTCCCGGATCGCACGAACGAGCGGGAGGGATGCCGCGCCCGCCGATGCCCGCCGACCGGCGCCCTCCAGGGTTAGGCTCACCGCAACGCGGACTCCGACGGGAGGATCGATGAACGACGCCGCACCGCCGGACAGCGAGCCGCCCGGCACCCCGCCCGAGGCGGACCTGCCCGGCTCCGCCCTGCCCGACTCCGCCCCGCCCGGCTCCGCGCCGCTCGGCACTGAGCCCCCACGCGGGCAGGCCCTGCGTCGCGGTGAAGGTCCGCATCACGCGCAGGGTCCGCGTCACCGCGTGGGCCAGCACCACGAGGCGCCCCCGCCGCCGACGCACGGAGGCACCGCCCGCGCGCGCCAGAGGCTGGGCGAGGACGCGCCGGAATTCGTCGAGTACTTCAAGGAGCGCGTCTACGCGACCTTCACCGGACTCGCGATCGTCCTCGTCGTGTCGTCGAACGACGCGCACGACGCCGGCCATGCGGTGTTGGCGCTCCTGCTCGGCGTCGTCGGCATCACCGCGGCAGGGTTCGTGTCGGGCGTGATCTCGCACCTCGCCGTCCACCGCGACTTCCCGGGAGGCGCCGAGCTGAGGGCGCAGCTGCGCATCGCGGGTGGGGCGCTGGGCACCCTCGTCACGCCGATGATCCTTCTGGCGCTCGCATGGTTCGGTGTCCTGCCACTGCCTGCGGCACTCCGCGCGGCCGAGATCGTCTACGTCGCCACGCTCGCTGTGATCGGCTGGTTCGCGGTGCGCCGTTCGCGCCTGGACCTGTGGAAGCAGCTGCTGGCGCTCACGATCCTCGTCACGCTCGGACTCGTGGTCGTGCTGCTGCAGACCCTCGCCCACTCTGTCTGAGTGGGTTCCAAAGTCCGACTGGATCCAAAGTTGAGTCGGGTCATATCAACTTCATTTGACACGCTCGACACCCGCGAGTAGCCTTGAGTCATCGCGACTCAACCTCTCTGTCGAGCGCGAGCAGACTTCCCATCAACCACGGGCCGAGGCATCCGCTTCGCCCACAAGAAGGAGAGAACACATGGCACGTGCTGTCGGAATCGACCTCGGTACGACCAACTCGGTCGTCAGCGTCCTCGAGGGTGGCGAGCCGAAGGTCATCGCCAACGCCGAGGGCTTCCGCACGACCCCGTCGGTCGTCGCGTTCACGAAGGACGGCGAGGTGCTCGTCGGTGAGACCGCGAAGCGCCAGGCGGTCACCAACGTCGACCGCACCGTCTCGTCCGTCAAGCGTCACATGGGCACCGACTGGGGCTTCGACGTCGACGGCAAGAAGTGGACGCCGCAGGAGATCTCGGCCCGCATCCTGCAGAAGCTGAAGCGCGACGCCGAGCAGTACCTGGGCGACACGGTGACGGATGCCGTCATCACGGTTCCGGCGTACTTCAACGACGCCGAGCGCCAGGCAACGAAGGAGGCCGGCGAGATCGCGGGCCTCAACGTGCTCCGCATCATCAACGAGCCCACCGCCGCCGCTCTCGCGTACGGCCTCGACAAGGGCAAGGAGGACGAGCTCATCCTCGTCTTCGACCTCGGTGGCGGAACCTTCGACGTCTCCCTGCTCGAGGTGGGCAAGGACGACGACTTCTCGACGATCCAGGTGCGCGCGACCGCCGGTGACAACCGCCTCGGAGGTGACGACTGGGACCAGCGCCTCGTCGACTACTTCATCAAGCAGTTCAAGGACACGACGGGTGTCGACGTCTCGGGCGACAAGATCGCCCTGCAGCGCCTCAAGGAGGCCGCCGAGCAGGCGAAGAAGGAGCTCTCGTCCTCGACGAGCACGAGCGTAAACCTCCCGTACCTCTCGCTGACCGACTCGGGCCCGGTGTCGCTTTCCGAGACGATCACGCGCGCCAAGTTCGAGGACCTCACCAAGGACCTCCTCGACCGCACCAAGAAGCCGTTCGAGGACGTCATCCGCGAGGCCGGCATCAAGGTCGCCGACATCGACCACGTCGTGCTCGTCGGCGGCTCGACCCGTATGCCCGCGGTGAGCGAGCTCGTGCAGCGCGAGGCCGGGAAGGAGCCCAACAAGGGCGTCAACCCCGATGAGGTCGTCGCCGTCGGCGCTGCCCTCCAGGCCGGTGTCCTCAAGGGCGAGCGCAAGGACGTCCTGCTCATCGACGTGACCCCCCTGAGCCTCGGCATCGAGACCAAGGGCGGCATCATGACCAAGCTCATCGAGCGCAACACCGCCATCCCGACGAAGCGCTCGGAGACCTTCACGACGGCCGACGACAACCAGCCGTCCGTCGCGATCCAGGTCTTCCAGGGTGAGCGCGAGTTCACGCGCGACAACAAGCCGCTCGGCACGTTCGAGCTCACCGGCATCGCGCCGGCTCCCCGCGGCATCCCGCAGATCGAGGTCACCTTCGACATCGACGCCAACGGCATCGTGCACGTCTCGGCGAAGGACAAGGGCACCGGCAAGGAGCAGTCGATGACGATCACCGGCGGCTCCTCGCTGCCCAAGGACGACATCGAGCGCATGGTGCGTGAGGCCGAGGAGCACGCCGCCGAAGACAAGAAGCGCCGTGAGGCCGCCGAGGTGCGCAACCAGGCCGAGACCCTCTCGTACTCGATCGAGAAGCTCATCAAGGAGAACGACGACAAGCTGCCCGAAGACGTCAAGACCGAGGTCCAGGCCGACGTCGACGCTCTCAAGACGGCGCTCGCGGGCGACGACGACGAGGCTGTGAAGACGGCGTTCGACAAGCTGAACCAGAGCCAGGGCAAGCTGGGCGAGGCGATCTACGCCTCCAACCAGGCGTCGCAGCCGGCTCCCGACGCGTCGGGTGAGCAGCCCGCCGACGGCTCCGGCCAGACCGAGTCCGACGAGGACGTGGTTGACGCCGAGGTCATCGACGACGAGGAAGACAAGAAGTAACCATGGCCGACAAGGACTTCGAGAACGAGGTCCCCGGCGGCGAGGACCCGGAAGCACAGGCTTCCGGGTCCGACCCGCAGGAGGGCCAGGACGACGAGCTGACGATCGATGACATCCTCGGTGCGACACAGAACGCGGATGCCGCGGCCGAAGACGCCGTGATCGCCGACCTCGAATCGCAGCTGCTCAACGATCTCAAGCGCCTCCAGGCGGAGTACGCCAACTACCGCCGCCGTACGGAGGACCAGCGAGAGCTCGAGATCGAGCGCGCCAAGGGGGCGGTCGCGAAGGGCCTCCTGCCCGTGCTCGACGACCTCGACCGGGCTGAGAAGCACGGTGACCTCGAGGAGGGCTCACCCTTCGCCGCGATCGCCGAGAAGCTGCGCGGCGTTGCCGAGCGCATCGGCCTGGTCACCTACGGTGCACCCGGCGAGGCGTTCGATCCGCAGCAGCACGAGGCCATCTTCCAGGCGCCGACCCCCGGCACGACCGAGCCCACGATCCTCGAGGTCGTCGAGATCGGCTACCGACTCGGCTCCGTCGAGCTTCGCCCGGCGAAGGTCGTCGTCGCGGTGCCGGCCGAGTAGTCCGGAGGGCACCTATGGCCAGTCAGGACTGGTTCGACAAGGACTTCTACTCGATCCTCGGTGTGTCCAAGGACGTCAGCGACACTGACCTCAAGAAGACCTACCGCAAGCTCGCGCGGAAGTACCACCCCGACTCCAACCAGGGCGATGCCAAGGCCGAGGCGAAGTTCAAAGAGGTCAGCGAGGCGTACTCGGTGCTCTCCGACGCCGAGCAGCGCAAGGAGTACGACCAGATCCGTGCCATGGGCTCGGGCGCGCGCTTCACGGCCGGCGGACAGGGCGGAGCCGGCGGCTTCGAGGACGTCTTCTCGATGTTCAACCAGGGGCGCGGCGGCGGCCGCTATCAGTCGGCCGAGGACTTCGACGACATCTTCTCGATGTTCAACCAGCAGGGCGGCGGCTTCGGCACCGGCCGGTTCGGTCAGTCGACGGGCGGCTACCGCGGGTACGGCGGTCCGACCCGCGGGGCCGACGTCACGGCGCGGACGACGATCGACTTTGTCACCGCGACCAAGGGCGAGACCATCACGCTCCAGGGCGAGGACGGCCGTCCGTTCAAGGTGAAGATCCCGGCAGGCGTGTCCGACGGCCAGAAGATCCGCCTGCGCGGCCGGGGCCGGCCGTCGCCGGACGGCGGCGAGAACGGCGACGTCGTCGTGCAGGTCGCCGTGCGACCGCATCCGGTGTTCACGCGCGACGGGCTCAACCTTCGCGTGACGATCCCGGTGACGTTCACCGAGGCCGCGCTCGGCGCGACCATCGAGGTCCCGACCCTGGGCGGCGAGCCGGTGAAGCTGCGCGTCGCGCCCGGCACTCCGTCGGGGCGCGTACTCCGCGTGAAGGGCCGCGGCGTGCAGACCGCCAAAGGCACCGGCGACCTGCTCGCCGAGGTCCAGGTGGCTGTGCCGTCGCACCTCGACGACGCGGCCCGCGAGGCACTCGAGCGGTACCACGCGCTCGAGCCGAAGGAGAACCCGCGTGCCGACCTCATGGCGAAGGCGCGCGGCTAGGAGGATAGGTCGGAGGGAGGTGAGCCGGCATGGGTGAGCAGCACGACATCGACGACGAGGCACCGATCTTCGCGATCGCCGTCGCCGCGGAGCTCTCCGGCATGCATCCGCAGACCCTCCGTCAGTACGACCGCCTCGGGCTGGTCGTGCCCGCGCGCACGTCGGGAGGCTCGCGCCGCTATTCGCTCCGCCACGTCGCGCAGCTGCGCGAGGTCGCGCGGATGTCGGCCGACGGCATCGGCCTCCCGGCGATCGCGCGCATCCTCGAACTGGAAGACCGGGTCCGCGAACTGCACGGCCGCGTCCGCGACCTCGAGGAGCGGGTGCGCACCGAACTCGAACGTCGCCCCGGCGCCCGCGTCTTCGCGGCGGGCGCGACCGGAGCGGTCGTGACCCTGCGCCACGGCACGCGGGTGCGCCGCGCGACCGAGCTCGTCGTGTGGCGTCCCCGCCAGCCGATCAGTCCGGGAGAGTCGCCGGCCGAGGCCCCGGCCGGCCATGCGGGCGACGACGAGCGCTGACCGACCGCGGTCGAGCCGCCGTGAGCTCGTCTCACTGAGCTCGATCTGAAATCGATTTCTCATTTCGCCCCCAGCCTCGTATCGTGACACCTGACGATCGAGGAGGATCATGGCTGCGCAGGCGACCCGTTCACGAATCCGAGCCGCGGCTGCGGCATCCGTCATCATCGGTGTCATGGCAATGGCCGGCTGCACGGGCACAGGGGCCGTGGACGTCGACGCCGACCCCGACAAGCCGTTCGTGCTGGAGGGCGTGTCGAACCTCACCGAGATCGCGCAGCTCACCGGGCCCGGGGCGATGAACGACACTGAGACCGCTGCCGTCGCCGGCACCGACCTGGGGTCGATGACGAATCTGGGAGACCGAACCTACTTCTTCTTCGGCGACACCTTCGGCGAGCGCGATCCCGACTCGATCGGCGGGCAGGGTGGGATCTGGCGATCGAACGTCTCGGCGTGGACGACCGACGACGATCCGACCGACGGGATCACCTTCGACGGGTGGGCTCCGGCAGACGACATCGGCTGGGCGGCGGCGCTCGTCGAGGGCGACCACGACCCCAATGACGGCAAGGGCGAGGTCACCAAGATCCCGACTCACGGCTTCGCGATCGGCGAGACGCTGTACATCGCCTACATGTCCGTCAACTTCTGGGGTGAGCCAGGAGCCTGGGACGCGAACTACTCCGGGCTGGCCAGGTCCACCGACGGCGGCGAATCGTGGACCGCCCTCGAGAACCCGCGCTGGCCGGGTGATTCGAACTTCATCCAAGTTGCACCGGCGCACGTCATGGAGGACGGCGTCGAGTACGTGTACTTCTGGTCGATCCCCTCCGGCCGGTTCGGGGGAGTGCAGCTGATGCGCGTGCCCGCCTCCGAGGAGGCGGTCGAGGATCTCACCGCGTACACGTACTTCTCGGGAGTGGATGCCGCGGGCGAGCCCCGCTGGGACGCCGACCTGACGGCTGCCGAGACGGTGGTCGAGGGAACGATCGGCGAGTTGTCGGTGATGTGGTCGACGTACCTCGAACGCTGGGTCATGACGTACTCGGACGGCGGCAGCGCATTCATCCGCGAAGGGGTCACGCCATGGGGACCATGGGGTGACCCGATCGAGCTCGTCTCCAGCGCGGAGTACCCTGGTCTGTACTCGCCGTACATGAATCCCAGATACGTCTCTGACGACGGCCGCACGATCTACTTCGCCCTGTCCCTCTGGGATCCCTACAACGTCTTCTGGTTCTCGACCGACCTCGAGAAGACCGAACCCGGGGCCTTCTAGCCCGTCGTTGTGAAATCGATACAGAGTGACCAGGTGCGCGTCTCGGAGCCGCCGCCGCACGCTGAGAGGTGTCTTTCAGCGCGACCTCACGCCCGCAGTGGCGCCGATCACGCCGTGCGGCAAGGGTGAGCAGCTTCCGTCGGCATTGCGCTTGAAATCGATTTCGCATACTCTGACCACCAGACGAGATCAGTGCCGATCCGCGGCGCCGCCGCGATTCACCGATCGATGTCAGACCGGGCTTCCTGACCGGCCACAGCTTCGACTCATCGCGGAGTCGAGTTCCTGAGGAGGGACGAATGCACAAGAGAAACAGCAGGCTCGCGCTCGCCGTCGTGGCGACCGCCTCGGCGGGCGCACTGCTCGCCGGCTGCGCCGGAGGCGGCGGTGCGCCGACCACGGAGGACGGCAAGGCGAAGGTCATCTTCTGGCAGCAGCAGTTCGAGGACTACCAGCAGGCGTGGTTCAAGGAGCAGGTCAACGAGTTCAACGCCCAGAGCGACGACGTCGAGGTGCAGTATCTCGTCGTCCCCGCTGACACGTGGGACCAGAAGCTCAAGGCCGCCCAGGCCGCCGGCAAGGCGCCCGACGTGAAGACGACGAACTACGGCAACATCAAGCCGATGCAGGCTAACGGCCAGCTGGCCGACCTCACGACGCTCATGGACGACGAGGCGTTCGCCGACATCGCGGAGAACATCAAGCCGTTCGTGAGCGTGGACGAGGGCGTCTACGGATACCCGCTGCTCGTCGAGCCGTCGACGGTGCTCTTCTACCGCGCCGACCTGCTCGAGGCGGCAGGCATCGACGCTCCGCCGACCGACTGGGATGAGCTCGTCGACGACGCGCGCAAGCTCACCGGCGACGGCGTCTACGGCATGAACATCGCCCAGACCGCGCCCGACCTGGGCTGGTCGAGCTGGGGCCTGCAGTACAACACGGCAGGCGACCTGCCGCTGCGCGGCGACTGGTCGACCGCGGATGCGACCGACCCGGCGTACGAAGAGCTGCTCGGCCTCTACCAGACGCTCTACACCGAGAAGCTCATGCCGCAGGAGCCGACGTACGGCTACGCGGACTGCTCGTTCTTCGGCGAGGGCAAGGTGGCCATGAGCGCGTGCGGTTCCTGGGCGCTCGGCCAGCTCTCGCAGAACCCCGACTGGGCGAACGTGTGGGAGAACACGGAGGTCGCGCCGTTCCCGTCGCACAACGGCGACCAGACCCTTCCGACCTCGACCCTCGGCGGCTGGACGCTCACCGTCGACTCGAAGTCGAAGTCGCAGGAGGGCGCTGCGGAGTTCGTGGAGTGGCTGCTCGCCGACGACACCGACCGGCTCGTGGACTTCTTCACGGCCACCGGCTTCTCGAAGTATCCGGCGCGCCTGTCGGTGACCGAGGCGCTCGCAGCGACCGAGGAGGCCAGCGCGAGCCCGTTCCTCGCCACCATCACCGAGCAGATCGTCCCCTACGCCAAGTCGGAGCCCGCGTACCCGTGGGACGTCAGCCTCGCCTTCGCGACTGCGATCGAGAAGGCCATGAAGGGCGGTGACATCCCGGCCGCCCTCGAGGAGGCGCAAGCGGCGATCGAGGATGTCATCGAGAAGCAGAAGCTGGCTGGCACAGGCACCGGCGGCTGAGAACGAGGAGTGGGGCGGATGCCGCGGCATCCGCCCCTTCTCCCTGATATCCCCCAACGAGTCGAAGGAGACCGCCATGACGATGTCGCCGCAGACGACGACACACATGGGCACCGCTGCGAGCGTCGCGCTCGAGGTGGAGGCGCCCGTCAAGGGCCGTCGTCGCCGCACGCGCGAGCGTGTGAGCAAGCACATGATGGACAACCGGACGGCGTACCTGATGCTCGCCCCGATGATCGTGCTGCTCGGCATCTTCGTGTGGTGGCCGCTGATCTGGTCGTTCTATCTCTCGACGTTCGAGATCAGCTTCTACGAGGATCCTGTCTTCGTAGGGCTGCAGTTCTACCGATACGTGCTGGAGGACCCCAAGTTCTGGCACTCGATCGGCATCGGCGCGATGTACGTGGTCTACACGGTGCCCGCGATCATGATCATCGCGTTCCTCATGGCCAGCTTCATCCGCACGTGCGGCATCAAGCTCGCCGGCCTGCTCAAGACGACGGTCTACACCCCGACGGTGGTCTCGGCCGTGGTCGCCTCGATCGTGTTCATCTTCATGTACCGCGCCGACGGCGGCATCATCAACTGGCTGCTCAGCTTCGTCGGTCTCGGCCCGTACGCGTTCCTGTCGGACCCGAACCTCGCCCTGCCGGCCATCTCGATTCCCGGCATCTGGCTCGCCTTCGGCATCACGACCTTGATCATGCTCGCCGGCATGTACGACATCCCGCAGAGCTACTACGAAGCCGCGCAGCTCGAGGGCGCCAACTACTTCCAGCGCACGTGGTTCATCACCATCCCGCTGATGAAGAACGTGCTCCTCTATCTGCTGGTCACGGCCACGATCGCCGGGATGCAGCAGTTCGAGCTGCCGCTCATCATGACCGGAGGCGGGCCGACGAACGCCACGATGACGCCCAACCTCTTCATCTTCAACACCTTCAAGGACCCCACCCCCTACGCGACGAGCTTCTCGCTCACCGCCGCACTCATCCTCTTCTTCGTCCTCGGCACCATCAGCGTGCTGATCTTCCGGCTGATCCGGTCGGATAAGGCGATCGACGCGTAGGGACCCGCACTCATGAACACTTCCGTCTCACGTCGCATCTGGACCTACGCCCTCGCCACCCTCATCGTCGTCAGCACGATGCTCCCGCTGGCGTGGATGGTCATCTCGGGCTTCAAGGGCAAGAGCGAGGTCGTCAAGACGCCCTTCCAGTTCTTCCCGGAGATCTGGATCTGGCAGAACTACGTCGACATCCTGCAGGACCCCGCCTTCGTGCAGGCGATGGTGCTGACCTTCATCGGTGCGGTGATCTTCACGGGCCTCAGCCTCACGGTGAACTCGTTCGCGGCGTACGTCTTCGCTCGCCTGGACTTCCGCGGCAAGCGGTTCTGGTGGATCTACTGCATCACGCCGATGTTCATCCCCGGCATGGCGATCCTGCTCACGTCGTTCGTCGTCGTGTCGAACCTCGGCATGCTCAACACCCTCGCGGTGCTGATCATCCCGGGCGTCGCGGCGGCCGCTCAGATGTTCTTCATCCGGCAGTTCTACCTGAACACCCCGATCGCGATCGAGGAGGCTGCGCTGATCGATGGAGCCGGGCGCTGGCGCATCTTCTGGTCGATCTTCCTGCCGCAGTCGCAGGGCGTGTTCGTCGTCGTGGGCGTCGGCTCGTACCTCGCCTACTGGAACGCGTACGTCTGGCCGATCCTCACGATCCAGGACCCCGGTCTGCAGCAGATCATGCAGTACCTCGCCGGATTCCGCTCCGAGCGCGGCAACGAGTGGGGCCTGCTCATGGCCGGCTCGACCCTTGCCGCACTGCCGACGATCATCCTGGTGCTGATCTTCCAGCGCTACATCGTCAACGGCGTGCGCCTCGCCGGCATCAAGTAGCGATCACGAGAAGACCGGGCCGCCCCTGGAAGGGCGGCCCGGTCTGGTAGGGACGCCGTCAGCGCCGGATGACGGCGATGTCGTCGGCCTGCAGCCAGATGTCGCCGGAGTTCGTCCAGACCCCGGCGAACACCTGCACCATATTTTGATCACCGCTCTCGAAGTCCACGGTGAACTTCGTCCACGGACCGATCGAGACGAAGTGCGCCTCGGCGATCACCGTGCCGTCGAGTGTGCGCGCGCCGAAGAATCCGGCATCGCTGTTGATCGACGTGCGAAGGAATCCCGTGAGCCGGTAGGCGGTGCCGGGCTCGACATCTACGTCCTGCCAGATGTTCCGCCAGCCCGTGTTGTAGCGCACGAAGGCGTTGCGATCACCCGAGAAGGACTGCGGCGGGGCGGTGTCGATGCCGCAGTTCGGACTGCAGCCCCAGGTGCCGTTCGTGCCGTCGCCCATCGTCGTGCCCCGCTCGAAGCTCGGGTTCGCGACGAGGTTCGGGTTCACGATTGTTCCCGAGCGGTCGATCTGCATGCGCATCAGGTAGACGTTGTACGGGCTCCACTGCGACATCGCGAAGTAGACCTCGCCGTCCTCGTTCCACGGATGGAAGTACCCGCCGTAGAGGCCTGGGTAGTCGGCGCTGCTCGCCACGATCTGCGGCGCCGTCCACGGCCCGGTCGGGCTCTTCGCGGTGCGCATCACGATGTCGGGTCCTGACAGTGTCATGAGCAGGTAGCGTTTGCTGAATTCGTCGTACTGCACCGAGAGCTCGCTCGCGGGCGCGTCGATCACGGGTGACGCGTCGGCCTCGGTCTTCGACCAGCGCTCGCCGTCCCAGTAGCGGTACGCCGACTTGTCGAGCAGCTTCTTCGCCGTGACTTTGGCGACGTGCACGGCGCCGTGGCGCCCGTTGGGCGTGCCGAATACGTAGATGTCGCCGCCCCTCCTGACGTACGCCTGCATCTGGAACGGTTGGGTGCCCTCGGCGTTGTTCTCCCACTTCGCGTCGGACTCCGTCCAGTTCTCACCGTCGTCGTCCGAATACGCGATGCCGGCGTAGTTGGTGTCCCAGTAGCCCGGCTCGCCCCACTGCCTGACCGACATGAACCCGATGTACTGACGGTCGCCCACCGAGATGCCGGCGGTCGGGATGGTCGTCATCTCGTCGCCGTTGACCTTCTTCGACGGGATGAGCTCCTTCGCGATGCCCTGGGGCGACTGCGGGGCGCTCTCGAACAGCATCCCGTCGGAGAGATCGCTGTCGCTCGAGCGCACCAGGACATTGCTGCGCCAGTTGCCGTTCGGCCCCGAGCCGCCGCCAGGCCCCGTCCAGCCGTTTCCGAACGTGTCACCGAAGGCGGTCAGCACCCGCCCGTCGCCGTCGTCCCACATGATGCCGAGGTCGGTCGCCTTGATGTCCCATCGCCCCCATGTGTTGTTCGGGGCGTCGGGGCCGGTCAGCTTCTCGACGACCGTCACCGGCGTCGGGGTGTCGGTCGCGAAAGCCGGACTCGCAGGCCCGAGCCCTGCGGCTCCGGCTACGACCAGGCCGGTGGCCGCCGCGGCGGCCGTGATCCTCTTCAGAGGCGTCATTGCACTCTCTCCTTCCTTCGTGCCCGCCCCGGTGGCGGGCGCGTCATCGGGGCGCGGAGCGGCTCCGCGGCGGCGAGGGATGCGCCGGTGTCATGAGACCGGCTCGAGGTGGAGGGGCCGCAGCCCCAGCCAGTACGACGACATGCCCGCGGGAGCGCAGGGGCAGACGTTCGACTGCACCCACATCGAGCGGTTGTCGTCTGAGAGGAACTTCGAGGGGATCGTGGTGCCGTAGCCGCCGAAGCGCTCGTCTGTCCAGGGGTACGGCCCGAAGTCCTCCGACAGGAAGAGCGTCCAGGGACCCCAGGGCGTGGGGGACTCGTAGAACTCGAACGTGAGCTCGGTCCACGACGTGTAGACGTAGCGCTCCAGCTTCGGCAGGTAGGTCACCCCGCCCTGCGAGATGACGCTGAGGTTCCGCGCGCCGACCGTCTCGCCCGACTCGACAGCACCGTCACCCGGGTGCTGCAGACGTTCGTCGACCAGAACGGGGTGCTTGTCGGTGATGTCGTCCGTCCAGGTCGGCTCGGAGTCGCCCGGCTCGCCCGCGTAGAACTCCCAGGCCGCGGCATCCGTCACCGCATCGAGGGGAACGCGGGCGAGGAAGAGCTCGGTGGGATCGGCGACGGAGTCGTCGAAGGAGTCGCGCCAGTTGCCGTCGAGACCGTACGCGTAGGCGAAGCCCGGCTCGGGGGCGTGCTCGTTCTCCTGCCCGTAGTCGGCGAACCACACCGTCGTGAAGAGGCCGTCGTCGAACATCGGCGCGGATTCGTCCCAGGCCCAGGTCTTCCCGTGATCGTCGCTGCGCGCGATCGTCGCGGCGGGGGCCTCGTTGAAGTCGAGGCGCAGGTCCTGCACTGCGAGATAGAGCGTGCCGTCGGCGCACAGCATGCCGGTCGGCTTGCGTGTGAAGCCCTCGCCCGACCAGACCTGACCCACCGCGTCGCCGCCCGCGAGGAACTCGCCCTCGAGGCCGTTCTCGTCGGTCGGCGAACCGGTCACGCGGTTGACCGCGATGTCGAAGAACTCGTTGCCGAAGCCCGCGCCGTCGCCGTTCGCCGTGTACAGCGCGTCGTCGTCCGACCAGCAGCTCGGCCACAGGTCGCCGTCCGAGACGCCGACCGCAGTGACCTTTTCGGCGACCGCGCCGCGCAGAGCCGCGCCCGGCAGGGCGTCGGCGAACTCGATGTCGTCGGGCAGGCTGCCCGCCGAGCAGGCGGCGAGAACGAGCATCGACGCGCCAAGCCCGGCCAGCGCCGCGCGACGGGGACGCACCCGATCAGTCCTGGGGCGCCCGCGGAGGCATCGCGCCGACATCGGGAACCGCACCGGTGCCGAGGTGCACCTCCAGCTCGTCGGGCGTCGGCGGCTTCGGCCGGCGAGCGGTCGGCCGGTCGAGGTAGAAGACCGCCGTCGAGGCGATGTCGTCGCGCAGCGGCAGATAGCGCCAGCCGCTCCGCCAGCCGAGCGCCTGAATATCGACCTTGGGGATGCCGGTCGCGAAGTGGATCGGGTCGAGCAGGTGCCAGCGGTACATGCCGAACCGCTGCTGGCTCACGTAGAGACCGTCGGGCCGGATGACCTGCGGCATGCCGAGGTAGGGCGTTGAGAACTCGGTGTAACCCTTGCCGGGGATGTCGAAGTTCCATGCGCCCCCGAAATAGTCCTCGGTCCCGGTGCCGCAGATCGTCGGGTAGTCGGTGTCGTCGTCGAGGTAGAACTTGATCTCGCCCTCGCCCCACCAGCCGTTGGAGTTCACACCCCACGCGATGTAGGTGCCGACGTACTGCCCTTGACCCTCGATGCCCTCGAGGATCGTGTGGGGGACGAGTTCCTCGAGCGGGTTCGACCGTCGCCACTGGGCGTGGAAGTACCCGTCGCCCGAGTAGTCGCCGCCCATCTCGTAGGTCACCTGGTAGTAGACGCGCACGTCGACGACGGACGTGTTCTCGATGGTGAGTCGTGCGCTCTCGCGGAAGGGCATCGGCCAGTACGAGTTGAAGCCGCCGTTCGGATTGGCAGCGATCGGCTGCGAGTTCACCTGGGCGAACTCGCCCCAGCCGTTGCAGAAGAAGTCGCCGTAGGGAACCTCGACGGCCGGCTCGTCCGCGCCGTCCCAGTACGCGCGCAGGATGAGCGTGCGCCAGTTGTCCTTGTGCGTCGTGATCCAGATGTGCGTGATCTTTCCCGCGCCCTCGATGTTCGCGAGGTCGAACGTCTCGCCCGCCTTGACGTCGACGCTCGGCGAGATCTTCCACCCCGGACCCAGGTCCCGGGCACACGCAGCCCCTGTTCCCTCGGTGGCGCGGCCGCCGCCTCCGGCCGAGCCGTCGAAGTTCTCGGGCGAGATCGACCGCGTCTGCACGCGCCGCAGCGCCGAGATCGACGAGAGGTCGGGGGAGGGCAGCTGGGGGGAACTCATCGTTCAGCACTTCCTTGCGTCGGCACGCCAGATCAGCGAGCTTCTGGAATCGATTTCAACACTGTATTGTTGGCTGACCGGCAATGTCAACGCGGGCCGGCGCAGGCTGAGGCAGGGGCGATGGCCACGATCTACGAGGTGGCGAAGCTGGCAGGGGTCTCCCCCGCGACTGTTTCGCGCGTCTTCAACGGCATCGGGGTCTCAGACGAGAAGACGGTCGCCGTGCGGGATGCGGCGCGGCAGCTCAACTTCACCCCGAACCGCACCGCGCGCACTCTCCGCCGTCAGGCATCCGAGGTCATCGCCCTCGTCATCCCCGACATCGAGAATCCGTACTTCACCGAGATGGCACGCGGCGTCGAAGACGTCGCGTCACAGGCGGGGTACTCCGTCGTGCTCTGCAACACCGACTCGCAGATCGAGAAGGAGGCGACCTACCTCCAGATCGCCATCTCCGAGCACATGGCGGGCGTGATCCTCGCCGCCGCATCCGACCACACGAACCTCGACGATCTCGTCGCGACGGGGCGTCCCATCGTGGCCGTCGACCGCGGCACCGGCTACGACATCGACGGCGTCATCATGGCCAACCGCACGGCCGGGCAGGCGGCGACCGAGAATCTGGTGCAGGCCGGCTACCGGCGGATCGCCTGTATCACGGGCCCACAGCACATCGAGACGGCGTACGAGCGCGCGCAGGGCTGGCGCGCTGTGCTCGCCCGCCACTTCCCCGACGCCGACCACGACGAGCTGCTGCGGTACTCGACGTTCCGGGTCGACGGCGGGCGCGAGGCGATGGAGGAGCTCTTGGCCCTGCCGGTGCCGCCCGATGCGGTCGTCGCCGGCAACAACCTCCTGGGGGTGGGTGCCATCCAGGTGCTCACCGAGCATGGACTCACGCCGCCCAAGATCGGCGTCGCGGTGGTCGGCTCGCTCCCCTTCACCACGCTGTCCCCGCGAGCGGTCACCGTGGTGCGGCTTCCCGCCCGGCACATGGGGGTCACGGCGGCCAAGATGCTGCTCGAGCGCATCAACGGCGACGACCAGCCCGCGCGCACCGTGGTGCTCCGCAACGAGGTTCAGCCCGCGGATCCTGCCGCGCACGGTTGACCCCTTCTCTCAGCCTCTGTTTCAGAAGCGGCGTGTTTCGCGCGGTTGATCATGAAATCGATTTCGTCTAGAGTGAACGCGTTCCCAGAGCCCGCCGTCGCGATCGAGGAGGATGCGATGACCGAACGCTGCACGCTCGGAGTCGACATCGGCACCTCGAGCAGCAAGGCGGTCCTCGTCGATGACGAGGGGCACATCCTCGTCACGGCCACCGTGGCGCACGACGTCTCGCGCCCGCGCACCGGCTGGGTGGAGATGGAAGCCGGCGTGTGGTGGGACGAGTTCGTCCTCCTCGCCCGTGAACTGCGTGCCTCTGCCGACGCAGAGGGCATCGCCGCCGAGATCGTCGCTGTGGGTGTGAGTGGGATGGGTCCGTGCGTTCTTCTCGCCGACGAGGCTGACGAACCGGTGCGCCCGGCGATCCTGTACGGCGTCGACACCCGTGCCGGCGAGCAGGTCGAGCGCATGACCGCCGAGCTGGGCGAGGACGAGATCGTGCGGGTCGGCGGCTCCCGGCTCACGTCGCAGGCTGCCGGCCCGAAGATCGCCTGGGTCGCCGAGACCGAGCCCGACGCGTACGCGCGCGCCCGTCGGCTGTTCATGCCGGCGTCGTGGCTGGCCCGCAAGCTGACCGGCGCGTACGTGCTCGACCACCAGTCGGCCAGCCAGACCTCCCCGCTCTACGACGTCGGCGCCGAGGCGTGGCACTCCGCATGGTGGCAGCGATTCGCCCCCGGAATCGAGGCTCCGGCGCTCGCCTGGCCGGGCGACATCGCCGGGACGGTGACGGATGCCGCGGCTGCCGCCACGGGGATACCCGAGGGAACGCCGGTCATCGTCGGCACCGTCGACGCGTGGACCGAGGCGGTCAGCGTCGGCGCGCACGGACCGGGCGACCTCATGCTCATGTACGGCACGACGATGTTCCTCATCGCGACCGGCACGGAGACCCTACGCTCGCCGTCGATGTGGACCACGGTCGGCGCGTTCCCCGCGACCCGCAACCTCGCCGGCGGCCTGGCGACCTCGGGCGCGATCGCCGCCTGGCTGAAGGACCTCACTGCGACGGACCATCCGACGCTCCTCGCGGAAGCGGCGGAGTCCGGTCCCGGAGCCCGCGGCCTGTTGATGCTCCCGTACTTCGCGGGGGAGCGGACTCCCATCCTCGACCCCGACGCCCGAGGTGTGATCGCGGGGCTCACCCTCGCTCACACCCGCGGCGACCTCTACCGCGCCGCACTCGAGGCGACCGCGCTCGGGGTCCGGCACAACGTCGAGACGATGCGCGCGGCGGGAGCCGACATCCGCCGCATCGTCGCCGTGGGCGGCGGCACGCAGGGTGCACTCTGGCTGCAGATCGTGTCGGACGCCACGGGGCTCATCCAGGAGGTGCCACGCACGACGATCGGTGCGGCGTACGGCGCCGCCTACCTCGCGGCCATGGCCGTCGCCCCGGCAGGTCGGGCTCCCGGCATCTCGCGGTGGAACCCCGTCGCCGAGCGGATCGAGCCCGACGCCGAGGCATCCCTGGTCTACGACCGTCTCTACGCGCGGTACCTCGCGCTGTACGAGGCGACCAAGGACCTCGTGCACGAGCTCGCCGACGAACGGCGCCGCGCAGAGTACTCCGAGGGAGTGTTCGCATGACGCGCCGCGCGCGGGGGATCCCCCACACGTCGGAGCGCGTCGCGTTCCCGCTGGGCGGCATCGGCACGGGCAACGTCTCGATCGGCGCCCGCGGCGAGCTGCGCGACTGGGAGCTCGAGAACCTGCCCGACAAGGGCCGGATCAACCCCTACTCCTTCTTCGCGATCCACGCTCGTCCGGCGGGCGGAGACCCCGTCACCCGGGTGCTCGAGGCGCGGTTGACCGGACGCCATGATTGGGACGCCGGCTACCCGTTCGAGCGGCAGGCCGGACTGCCGCGACTGCGCGGCGCGACCCTCCACGGCGAGTACCCTGTGGTCGACGTCGACTTCGACGACCACGTGCTGCCCGTGGGGGTGTCGCTGCGGGCGTTCACCCCGCTCGTTCCGCTCGACGCCGATGCGTCCGGCATCCCGGCTGCCGTGCTGCGGTATGCCATCACGAACCCCGGCGACAGGCCTGTCAGCGTGACCGTGGCGGGGAGTGTGTCGCACACCGCAGGGCGCGGCGACGGACCGTTCGGGATGCGTGCGCCGCAGACGGTGCGCTGGCGCGACGAGGGCGGAGTGCGCGGCCTCGACTTCGGCATCGAGCTGCCGCGGGACGACCTCGGCTTCGGCACGCTCAGCCTCACCACGACCGACACGTCGACGACCGTGAAGCCGCAGTGGGTCACCGGATTCTGGCCGGACGGCCCCCGCCTGTTCTGGAACGACCTGTCGGACGACGGACTGCTCGATCCGGAGCCCCGCCTCACACTCGAGGACCGCCCGCGCGGGCTCTTCGCCGATTCCGACTCCGCGGGCGATATGAGC
Organism: Microbacterium sp. NPDC056003; assembly: GCF_042274785.1. Lineage (NCBI taxonomy): Bacteria > Bacillati > Actinomycetota > Actinomycetes > Micrococcales > Microbacteriaceae > Microbacterium > Microbacterium sp. NPDC056003. Next base: position 1,382,718 of record NZ_JBHJXQ010000001.1, read on the forward strand.
GAGGCGGACCTGTTCGAGCGGCTTCCGCGCCTGCGCACCGGCTCGCTCGGCATCGTGCACGAGCTCGCGCCGGGCGAGACGCGCGACTTCGAGTTCGTGCTCGCGTGGAGCTTCCCGAACCGGCACCGGTCCTGGCGCGGCCACATCGTGCGCGACGACCGCACCGACGAGGGCGTCGTGCGCAACCACTACGCGACGCTGTGGCCGGACGCATGGGCCGCGGCATCCCATCTCCATCGCGAACTCGCGGACCTCGAAGCCCAGACCCTCGCCTTCGTCGAGGCGCTCTACGGCGGCACCCTCGACCCGGCGATCGTCGACGCCGTCGGGGCGAACATCGCGGCCGCCCGCTCCACCACTGCGTTCGTGGTCGAGTCGCCGAACGCGCAGCTCGGCGAGGGCCCGGTGTTCGCCGCGTGGGAAGGCTCGTTCGATCACGGCGGGTCCTGCGAGGGAACCTGCACGCATGTGTGGTCCTACGCCCAGACAGTCGCATGGCTGTTCCCCTCGCTCGAGCGGAGCGCGCGGCGCGTCGAGTATCTGTTGGAGACGGATGCCTCCGGAGCCCAGAAGTTCCGCTCCAATGGCGTGTTCGGCGGTGCGCCGTGGTTCATGGGGCCCGCGATCGACGGTCAGCTCGGCACACTGCTGCGCCTCCACCGCGAGTGGCGCTTCTCGGGCGACACCGACTTCCTGCGCGAGCTGTGGCCCGCCGCGGTCCGCACGCTCGAGTACGCGATACGCGAGTGGGACACCGATGACGACGGGCTGCTCGACGGCGAGCTGCACAACACCTACGACATCGAGTTCCACGGCATCGACCCGCTGGCCAACTCGATGTTCGCCGCCGCCCTGCACGCCGGTGCGCGGATGGCCGCGCACCTGGGCGAGACCGAGCGGGCCGCCGACTGGGTCGCCAGGGCGGAGCGCGCCGCCCGGGGCATGGATGAGCGCCTCTGGAACAGCGAGTACTACCGGCAGCTCATCGATGACGTCGACGCGCACCGGTATCAGTACGGCGAGGGCGTGCTCTCCGACCAGCTGCTCGGCCAGTTCCACGCGTACGTCAACGGCCTCGGCGAACTGCTCCCCCGTGAGCGAGTGCGCAGCGCCCTTCAGGCGATCGTGCGGCACAACTTCCGCGAAGATCTCACCGCCCACGAGAGCACCCAGCGCGTGTACGCCCTGAACGACGAGGGAGGACTGCTGCTGGCGTCGTGGCCGCGCGGCGGCCGCCCCGCGATCCCGTTCGTCTACTCCGACGAGGTGTGGACCGGCATCGAGCACCAGGTCGCGGCATCCCTCGTCTACGCGGGCCTGACTGACGAGGCCCTGCTCCTCGAGCGCACCCTGCGTGATCGCTACGACGGCACCGCCCGCAACCCGTGGAACGAGATCGAGTGCGGCAACCACTATGCGCGTTCGCTCGCGTCGTGGGGGCTGCTTCTCGCCTTCACCGGAGCGCAGTGGGATGCCCCGGCCCGCACCCTCTCGTTCGCGCCCGCCGCCTCCGGACCGATGCGTGCGCTGTTCACCACCGGGAGCGCGTGGGGGCGCGTCGAGATCGACGGCGCCGAGCTTGCCCTGCACGTGGATGGCGGGGTACTGGACCTCGACCGCGTGATCCTCGCCGGACGCGATGCATCCGGACCCCTCCGACTCGCGGCCGGCCAGAGTGCCGCGCTCCACCCCACCGACATCGACCATCCCGCACCACAGGAGACCGCATGAGCACCTACACCCTCCCCGTCACCCGCGAGCGAACGGCCGTTCCCGCGAAGACCGCGTACCTCATCGCGAGCGGCGACCTGCGCGAGTCGGCGAACGCGGCGGGCTGGCCGACGCAGGCGCAGATGGAGGCCGACGTCGCGGCGGCGCTCGCGGAGCTGGGCTGGACGGTCGTCCGCGCCAACGACGTCGACCCCGCCACCGGACACGGATTCATCTCGAGCCAGCGGATGGGCCTCGAGGTCTTCAAGACGATCCCCGCGGACGCGCCCCTCATCGTCGCCGAGGCGGTGTGGCAGTACTCGCACCACGTCCTCGCAGGGCTGCGCACCCATGAGGGACCGATCCTCACCGTCGCGAACTTCGCCGGCGACTGGCCCGGCCTCGTCGGGCTGCTCGGCCTCAACGCCGGCCTCACGAAGATGGGCAAGGACTACTCGACGATCTGGTCTGTCGACTTCACCGACGACTGGTTCAAGGCCGGGCTCAAGGAATGGACCGAGACCGGCTCCATCGCCCACGACGCCTCGCACGTGCGTCCGCTCGGTGAGCTGCCGGCGACGCCCGAGGTCGAGCTCGGGCGCGCTCTGGGCGATGAGCTGCTCGCGGACAAGGCCATCATCGGCGTCTTCGATGAGGGCTGCATGGGCATGTACAACGCGATCTTCGACGACGAGCTGCTCAACGCGACCGGCATCTACAAGGAGCGACTGTCGCAGTCGGCGCTGTACGCCGAGATGCTGACGGTGACGGATGCCGAAGCCGACGCGGCCCGGGACTGGCTGATCGACCGCGGCATGACGTTCCGCTTCGGCACCGACGAGGAGACCGAGCTGACCGAGGCGCAGGTGCGCTGGCAGATGAAGATGTACATCGCGGCGCTGCGCATCTCCGACGACTTCGGCCTCGACGCCGTCGGCATCCAGTACCAGCAGGGCCTCAAGGATCTGGTGCCCGCCTCGGACCTCGCCGAGGGCGTGCTGAACTCGACGGAGCGGCCGCCGGTGCTCTCGCGCGACGGCTCGCGCGAGCTGTTCGCGGGCCGTGCGTTCCCGCACTTCAACGAGGCCGACGAGGGCGTCGCGGTCGACGCGCTCATCACCGACCGGGTCTGGCGTGCGATGGGCCTCGTGCCCGACAACACGCTTCATGACGTGCGGTGGGGCGAGGAGTACGACGGGGAGTTCGTCTGGGTCTACGAGATCTCAGGCTCGGTGCCGGCGTCGCACCTCGGCGGGTGGGACAGGGCCGAGGGCTGGCGCCAGGGACCGGTGTTCTTCCCGGCCGGTGGCGCCACGATCAACGGCATCTCCCAGCCGGGTGAGGTCGTGATCTCACGCGTCTTCATCGCCGACGGCATCCTGCAGGCGGACATCTTCCGCGGATCGGTCGTCGAGCTGCCCGCCGAGGAGACGCAGCGACGCAAGGACGCCACGAACCCCGAGTGGCCGATCGCCCACGTCGTGCTGCACGACGTCTCGCGCGACCAGTTCATGGCACGGCACAAGGCCAACCACGCCCAGGTCGTCTATGCGCCCGACGCCGAGACCGCCGACAAGGCGCTCATCGCCAAAGCGGCGATGTTCGACCGCATCGGCATCAAGGTGAACCTGGTCGGCCGGGTCGAGGGCCTCTGACCGGGGCGAAGGAGAAGAAGCATGGCTGTCGACGCCGAGGGCCGTGAATGGGCTGATGCGGAAGTGGATGATGGCTGGCTGCGGCCCGCGGTCGCGGCGGGCGGCGTCCGCCGCGAACCGCGCTGGGGACACCCGGACGGGATCCAGGTGGGACTGCACCCGCTCTCCGGCCCGCGCGGGCTGCTGCGGATCTACACGCCGTACCTCGGGCACGCGCGCGAGCGGCTGCTGAACTTCCTCGCGGTAGAGCCGATTCCCGCCGGATCGACGGAGCGTGGATACTCGGAACTCGAGCGCAGCCGGCTGGACGATGTGCCGGGCCTTCGCATGTGGAGTGTCGACCACCCCGACGACGAACAGCCTCACGACCCCGTCGAGCCCGCACGCGGCACCGTCGAGACCGGGCCGGACGGTGTCGAGCGCCTGGTCGTGCACGTGGGCGTCGAGCGCTTCGCGAACGGTGCGCATGTCGGGGTTACCGTGACCTTCCGTGCGGATCGACCTCACGAGTTCGACGTCGCGGCCGTGGCTCGGGCCGACTCGACGCCGCTCGCCGTCTGCGTCCTGTCGGCCACCATGGGCAACTGGGCGAGGCTCCGGCGACTTGAGCTCGCAGACGGCGCCGCGATCGCCTCCGAGCTGTGGCCCGACTACCGCGACGTCCACTTCGCGCCGCACGCCTCGTTCCCGCTGGATCGGCTGCGTGCCGACGGCGAGGCGGTGTCGGTGTCGGCGTTCCCCGACGAGGCGTCGCCGTCCGAAGCGGTGCACGCCGAGGGCACCGCAGCGCACTGGCAGTACTCGGGGGAGCGCGGCGTCCAGACGTGGATCGCAGCCGACCCCGACCCGGCGCTCGTCGCGCAGGTCAATGGGCGCCACACGTACTGGATGAGCGAGCATGCCATCCCGGGCGGCATCGCGTTCGAGAACTTCGAACTGGTGGAGCCGTTCCGGCAGGGACGCGCCCTCACGTTCCGAGTGGAGCCGATGGACGCGGCCTGAGCCTTCCCGCCGGTCAGCCCGCCTCGCCCACGCCGCGGTGGCGACGGAAGAGCTCCCAGTCCGCACGGGACAGGTCGGCGTAGGCGTAGGACCACTCCAGGATCGCCTCGCCGACCACCCGGCCTCCGCCCGCGTAGCCGGCCACGACCGCCGCGTTGGGTGACTGGCCGTGTGCGCGCGCGAGCGTCGAGGCGCACGCATCCGCGTACCAGCCGAAGGCGGCGTCCTCGAGCGTGTCGACGTCGAAGCCGCCCTTCTTGTCGTGGAACTGCCGCACATAGAAGGAGCGCTCGGGTCCGTCGATCGACGGACCGGTGAGGTGGCCGAGGAACGGATCCGACACCGCCTGCAGGATCCGCTGCATCGCCACCACGCGCCCGCCCTCGCCGTTCTCCTCGATGTAGCAGGCGACGGCCTCGGGCTGCTCGACGCCGCCGTACTCGACGAGCACGCTCTGACCCGCCTCCTTCCCCTGCAGGATCAGCGCGCTGCCGTCGCCGTCCGACATCGAGATCAGGTAGCAGCGCGTGCCGACGCTGCCGACACCCACCACGCGGCGGGCGATGTCGGTGACGTGGTACTTCTGCAGCAGCACGCGGATGTCGACGTTCGCCGACCGCTGGTACTGCGCGACGAACTCGTTGATCCGCAGCTCGATGCGCGGATCGACGTGCGTCATCGTCGGCGGGGTTTCGCCGAACACCAGCCGCCCGGCGTCGTCAAGCGACGTGAGCTTGCGCACCGCACGGGCCGACGTGCGCTTCTCGGCGTCCTTCACCGCCTTGCGCAGCGCCTCCGCCGACTCCGGGTCGAGCGAATCGGAGGCCGCGTCGGCGTCGAAGTGGTCGTAGTAGCGCTTGAGCGGACTGCGCTTGGCGCCGCTGGCGAGGGCGCGCGCGTAGGTGCGCACGGCGCTGAGCGCAGCATCCCGCACCACCTCGTCGTCACGCGAGGTGGATTGCCCGGCGATCACGATGCTCGTCACCAGGCGCTTGACGTCCCACTCCCACGGCGCCCAGGCCGACTCGTCGAAGTCGTTGAGGTCGAACACGAGCGTGCGCTGCGGCGACGCGAACAGGCCGAAGTTCGACACGTGCGCGTCACCGCATGACCCCACCTCGATGCTGCTGCTGGGCGAACGCGCGAGGTCTGCGGCCATGAGCGCCGCCGTGCCGCGATAGAACGCGAAGGCGCTCTCGCTCATGCGCTGCGTGCGGATGGGCACCAGCTCGGGTACGCGGGTCGAATCCTGCCGATCGAGGATCCCCATCGGGTCGCGCTCGCCCTCCGGCAGCACAGCGAGGCTCTCGCGGGGATGCGACTCGCGCACGGTGCGGCCCTCGGTCAGGTGGTCCTGCAGGGTGGGCAGCGGGGACCAGGTCTCGGCCAGGGGCCGCGAGTCCGTCATTGACATGTCGTCAGTGTGGCACCGTCCTTCGCCGCGCGGGGGGTGACTTCGGGGATGAAATGCGCAGACGCGAGCCCCGCCGTCGGTACCCTGGCCGCGTGACCCGCGCCGCCGCAGAACCCCCGCCTCCGCTGCTGTCGTCGAGCATGCGGACCGTGCTCGGGCTCGCGGCCGCGGTCATCGTGCTCACGGGCGTGTACTTCGCGCGCGAACTCGTCGGACCCGTCGCGCTGGCGATCGTCCTCGTGGTGATCTGCGAACCGGTCCGCCGGCCGCTCGAGCGCCGCGGCTGGCCGCACTGGACGGGCACCACCGCCGTCATCCTGGTGGCGTACCTCGTGCTCGCTGTGATGGGCGCGCTGCTGTGGCTGGCCGGCACGCAGTTCGCTCGCCTGGTCGGTGAGTTCTCCGATGAGCTGCAGGACAGCGTGCAGGGCTTCCTCGGGTGGCTGCGGTCGGCCGGCCTGGACGATCAGGCAGCGGATGCCGCGGCCGCCGTGCTCGATCCCGAGACGCTCGTCGGCCTGGCGTCGAGCCTCGGCGGAGCAGTGCTCGGCGTCGCGACCGCGCTCTTCTTCGTCGTCGCGTACATCATCTTCATGGCCGCCGACGCCGCGCGCTATCGCGATGCGGGCCGGGTGTTCGGACGCGCGAAGGCGCCGACGCTCGCCCGCATCCAGCGGCTCAACACGGGGGTGCGCCGCTACTACGTCGTCAACGCCACATTCGGTGCGATCGTCGCGATCATCGACGGCTTCGCGCTGCTGTGGCTCGGCGTGCCCGCGCCGCTCGTGTGGGCGATTCTCGCGTTCGTCACCAACTTCATCCCCAACATCGGCTTCGTGCTCGGCCTGATCCCGCCGGCCGTGCTCGCGTTCGTCGTGGGCGGCTGGCCGATGCTGCTCGCCGTCATCGCGATCTACTGCGTCGTCAACGTCGTGCTGCAGGTGCTCGTGCAGCCCAAGTTCGTCAGCGACGCCGTCGATCTGAGCCTCACGCTGAGCTTCTTCTCGGTCATCTTCTGGACCTTCATCATCGGCCCGCTCGGAGCGATCCTGTCCATCCCGCTCACGCTGTTCGTCCGCACGCTCGTGCTCGAGGGCGACCCGCAGTCGCACTGGCTGCGCTGGCTCTCGGGCGACCGCACCGCCGTGCCCCCGCCCGATCCCTCGTCGACCCAGCCACGGAGGCGGCCATGACCGACAATGCCCTCGACCGACCACCCGCGACACGGCGGGGGAGCGCGGCATCCCGGATCCTCGGCGACACCAGCGAGCGGTCGCTCGAGTCCCTCGCGATCGGCATCGCCGCCGTCGCCTTCGTCGTGGTGGCGGTCATCGCAGCGATCGCCTTCCGTCTGCAGCCGGCGCCGATCTCGGGTCCGGACTCGATCGGCCAGTTCGCCGCCGTCGCATCGGCGGGGGTCGCGTTCGTCGCGGTGATCGCCGGACGATGGCTGCTGCACGACCGCGGGCCGAACGGGCGCGTCCGGGTGCTCGATGTGCTCGACATCATCGCCCTCGCGATCGCGCACGCCGTGATCGCGCTGCTGGGCTGGACGATCCTCGCCGTGACGCTCGAGCGGGCGTTCATCGGCGCCGAGGTGTTCGCCCTGCCGGTGCTGATCCTCGCGGGTGCGGCGGCCGCGATGACGGCGTACCTGGCGTTCTTCTCAGCGACTCACATGGACCTGCAGCTGCTGGCCGCAGTGCTCGCCGTCTTCCTGGCGCTGGGCGTGCTCGCGAGCATGCTGACGGCGAGCGACCCGAACTGGTGGAAGGACAACCTGAGCGCCCTCGGCATGACCACGAACGTGTCGGCGCTCGCATTCAACCTCACGCTCATCGTCGCGGGCTTTCTCGTGACGACCCTCGCGCGCTACGCGACGCGCGGAATCCCGACGGCCAACCCGGTGGGGGTCGTGCGCGTGCGCGTGTGCCTGATCGTCGTCGGTGTCTTCCTCGCGCTCGTCGGTGTCTTCCCCGTCGACGTGTTCTTCGGCATCCACACCGCAGTCGCCTCCGGCATGGTCGTGGCCTACGGCGTGCTCGTCATCGGACTCCCGAGATGGATCACCGGGATGCCGCGCCCCTTCATCCTCATCGGCTGGCTGTTCCTCGCCGTCACGCTCGTGCTGGCCGTGTTCTTCCTCATCGGCTACTACACGCTGACCGCCGTGGAGCTCGTCGCGGGCATCCTCGTGTTCACGTGGATCGTGCTGTTCATCCGCAACGCCGCCGCGCTCGAACAGGACGCCCGCTCGGCTTCGTGACCCGCGCGCCCCCGCGGGGAGTCGCGGGTCCTGCGGGATGATGCGCGTGTGGACGAGAAGACCTGGCATCGCCGCACCGAAGTGCCGCTGGTGCTGGCATCCCTCGTGTACTTGATCGCGTACTCGTGGCGGGTCATCGGAGGCCTCGAAGGCGTCGCGCACGTGGTCGTGACCGCGGTGATCCTGGCGACGTGGGCGCTGTTCATCGTCGACTACGTCGTGCGTCTCTCGCTCGCGAAGGATCGCCGGGTCTGGTTCCGCACGCACCTGGGCACGCTGGCGATCGCGGTCATCCCCGTCTTCCGCCTCGTGCTGCTGTTGCGGGCTCTGACCCACGTCCCCGGCATGCGCCCGTCCGCCGGCACGCGGCTGCGCACCCAGATCATGGTCTACGGCGCCGGCGCGGGCGTTCTGCTGATCTACATCGCCTCGCTCGCCGTGCTCGAGGCCGAGCGCGCGTCGCCCGACGCCAACATCACTAGCTTCGGTGTCGCGGTGTGGTGGTCGTGCGTGACCATCACGACCACCGGCTACGGCGACTTCTTCCCGGTGACCTGGATGGGACGCGCCGTCGGAACCGGCGTGATGTTCAGTGGCATCGCGCTCTCCGGCATCATCACCGCCACGCTCGCCTCGTGGATCTTCGAGCGCGCGGCGCGCAACCACGACGACGCGGAGCCCGCGACCCGGGGTCAGGTGCGACAGCTGCTCGCCAAGGTCGAAGCGCTCGGCAAGCCCGCCGGGGAAGGCGAGACCGAAGGGCGCTGACCCGGCGATGGCGAGATGCCGAGGGCCGCACCCTCGCGGATGCGGCCCCCGAAGCGCGGTCGGTGCTGTCAGGACAGGAGCTTGGCCTTGGCCGCCGCGAACTCCTCGTCCGACAGGATGCCCTGCGAGTGCAGGGTGGCGAGCTGCGTGAGCTTCGCCATCATGTCGTCGCCGCCGGCAGCCGGCGCGGCGGCGGGCGGTGCGGCGGCCTGGGCGTTAGCCACGGCCTGCGCGGCAGCGGCGTCCATCGCCGCCTGCTGCTGCTGGGCCTCGTACGCCTGCTGCTCGTACTGCTCGTTCGCCTTGTTCTGCTGATGCCGCGCCACGCTCCCCGAGACGGCGGTCGCGGTGCCCGCGACGACCGCGGTGCGTGCCGCCATTCCGATGAGGCCGGGGCGGCCCACTCTGCGCATCATGTCTGCCTCCTTCAGTCGGCGTTCTCGGCGAGGAACGCGTTGACGACGGGCGCCGGGATGCCCTCGCGCGCGATGACGGCGCCGCCGGCGTCGTAGAGCGCCGCCGCGAACGCCTTGGCCCACAGCAGCTCGACGACGAGGATCGCCGCGGAGGTCCCCGGCGGGACCTGCTCAGCGAGCGCCTCGATGTCTTCCATCCCCGCCAGCCCGGCGAGGTCGAGGGCCGGGGCTCCGCCGTCGTCGGTCGTGTCGGACAGCTCCATCACGGTGAGTTCACCTTCGGGCGACCGTGTCGCGAAGACGAGGTCGAGGACATTGATCGTGCCGGAAGCGACGAGATCGTCGATCGCCTGCAGGATGCCAGGGCCTGGCTTGTCGCCGTCGAAACCGATCGCGTAGAACTCGATCGGACCGTAGTCGAAGGTCGTCATGACGTCATCCTCCTCTGCCGAGCGTCAGCCCGCGAGAGCCTTCGCCTTGAGCGCATCGAACTCGGCCTGCGAGATCGCGCCGGAGTCGAGCAGCGACTTGGCCTTCGCGATGTCGTCGGTGGCACTGCCGCCGCCGGTGCCCGCGGTGGCACGGATGTACTCCTCCTGCTGCTTGCGCATCTCGGTGGCCTGCTCCATCGCGCGCTTCTGCATGCCCGTGCCCCGGGCGATCAGGTAGACCAGCGCAGTGAGGAACGGCACGAAGATCAGGAAGATGATCCAGACGGCCTTCCACCACCCGCTGAGGGTGTGATCGCGGAACAGGTCGCCGAGGATCGAGAAGAGCACCATGAGGTACGCCACGAACACGAAGACCCAGAAGAACCAGGCGACCCAACTCCAGAGATCCATTGTTTCCAGCCAATCGTCGAGGGCGGACCGATTCACCCGCCGCAGTTGCGAAACTACGAGGGCGGACCGGGCGCGACGTCACCCTGAGCGGGTGAATCGTCGCCGGCGTCGGGCAGGGGATTGACCGACACGACTTCGATGTGGAGCTCATCGAACATGTCGAGCAGGCCGATGAGCTTCGCCTGGTCGGGCACGCGGCCCACGACCCGGGTGCAGCCGTCGTCTGTCGCGCGGACATCGAAGCCGTCGAGTGCCGCCACGAGCGCGGGTCCGAGGTGTCCTCGCAGCAGGATGCACACGACCTGGGGCGTCATCACGGGCCTCTCGGAGGATGTCGCGTTTCTCCGGGTTTCCTCCCGGTGAATGTTGCCGACATTGTCGCCGCGGCGCTCTCGCGCACACGTCACCCCTGTGGGATGATTCCCCCGAGCTCACGCCCACCTCGCCAGGGAGGCTCAGGGGTTGTCTGGATCACGTCGTATCCCGTCGCACGCCGTCGATCGGCCGGCGCTGCGAAGGCAGCTGGACGCCGGCATCGAAGCGCCGCTGTCGCTGGTCGTCGCGCCCGCGGGCGCGGGCAAGACCGTCCTCCTCTCGCAGTGGGCGCACTCCCACCCCGACATCGCGGTGGCGTGGTTTGACATCACGGCCGCCGATGACTCGCCCGGCGCCTTCGCGGCGCGCCTCGTCGACGGGATCAGGTCCGTCGTCCCGGCTCTGCACCCACCCGGCGCACCGCTCGAAGCATCGGAGGGGCGCCTCGGCGACGCATTCCTCGACGACCTCGCGGGCAGCCTCGGCGAACTCGACGGCCGCCTCGTGCTCGTCTTCGACGACCTCGACCGCATCTCGGGGACCTCCATCCTCACCGACCTCTGGCGCCTCGTCGACCTGCTGCCGCCGAACGTGCACGCCGTCTTCTCGTCGCGCGTCGACCTGCAGCTCGGCTGGAGCCGTCACCGCCTCGAGCACGGGCTGGTCGAGATCCGGCAGCGTGAGCTCGCCTTCGACGACTCCACCACCGCGCGGGTCATCGAGCACATCGCGGGCAAGCCGGTGAGCGGGCACGCCGTCGCAGCGGTGACGGCGCGCACCGAAGGATGGGCGGTCGGCGTGCAGCTCACCGCGCTGAGCCTGCGCTTCGCCGACGATCCCGATCGCGTCGTCGACGAGCTCACCGGTACCGACCGGCTGGTCGTGGACTACCTCAGCGAGGAGGTGCTCGACGCCCTCGAGCCGTCCCGCCGCGCAGCTCTCACGCAGCTGGCGGTCGTCGAGGAAGTGTGCGCCGGGCTCGTCGAGGCGCTCGCGGACGTCCGCGGCGCGGCGTTCCTGGCGGATCTCGAGCGTGACTCGATGTTCATCGTCGCCGTTCCCGAGCGCCCCGGCTGGTTTCGATTCCACCGGCTCTTCCGCGATCTGCTGCTGTACCGCCTGCGCGCCGATGATCCGGGCGCCGAGGCGAACCTGCTCGAGATCGCCGCGGACTGGCACCTCGATGAGGGCGACCTCGAGGTCGCCGTCGACTATCTCCTGCGCGCGAGGAAGTGGGAGCGCGCCATCGAGCGCGTGCTCCTCAGCGGACGCGAGGTGTTCGAGCAGTCCCGCACTGCCACGGTGGCCCGTTGGCTCGAACGCGTGCCCGCCGAGGTGCGGGCGACCCACATCGACGCCGAACTGCTCCGAGCGATCGCCGAGGGCATGAGCGGCCGCGGCCTGGTGGCGGTCGACGCGATGCAGGCTCTCCTCGCGGGCGCCGATCTGTCGATCGGCCAGCGGCAGGTCGCGCTCGCGTACTTGGCCGCAAGCGTGCAGTTCCACCCGCATCCCGAGCCGTTCGTGCGGGCGGCGGTCGACGCGCTCGCCCTCCTGGACGCGCACCCCGATGTCGAGGTGCCCGATCTGCTCGGACTCACCTCGAAGCCTTTCCTCGCGTTCCTGGCGCGCGGTTCCTTGGGCCGTGCCCACATCTTCCTCGGCGATCTCGCCGGCGCACGACGGCATCTGGCGACCGCGATCGCCCTGCCGGGTTTCGCGTACACGCCGTACCGCGTGCACCTGCTCGGCAGCCTCGCCCTGGTCGAGGCGATCGACGGCAGGCTGGGCGCCGCCACGGCCCATTCCGACGAAGCCCTCGAGACCGCCCGGAGCGCGGGACTGCTGTCGCACCCCGCACCGGCCGACGCCTACCTCGCCCGCGCGATCGTGGCGGTGCAGCGCGGCGAGCCGGACGTCGGAGCGCTCGCCCTGAGCGAGGGGATCGTCCGCGCGGCTGCGAACCAGCGCACCCAGCTGATGTGGGTCGGCCACGCCATCCGGCTGCTCATCGACCCCGAGGACGATCAGCTCGCGACCGTCGAACCCCCGGGCCCTCCGCCGGTCATCGTGCGCCAGTGGCTCGTGGCCATCGGCCTGCGGCGGGCACGGCTGAACGGAACGGCGTCGAACCCGGCTCCACCGGCTCTACCGCCCGTCCCCGGTTGGTCGCCGGTCCTCTTCGAGGAGATCGCGGCCCAGCTCGCCGACGGGCAGGCGGCGGCGGCGCACGCGCGGATGCGCCGGCTCGCCTTCGAGCCCGACCCTGAGGAGCCGCTCGCGTCCGTCGAACTGGCCATCGTCACCGGGTGGATGCACGCGCTGGAAGGGCGACGCGCGCAGGCTCGGGAGCAGTTCGAGAAGGCGCTCGCGCTCGCCGCGCCGGAATGGCTCGCCTATCCGTTCCTGCGCGCCGGGCCCGGCGTCGTCGACCTCCTGGAGGAGCTCACCGGCGGGCGCACCGAGTTCGCACGCTTCGTCATCGCCCGCGCACACGCCGCCGGCGGAAAGCGACACCCCAGATTGGTCGAGGAACTCACTCCGCGCGAGCTCGAGCTGCTCGCATTCCTGCCGAGCCGCCTCACGATCGCCGACATCGCGGCCCGCTGCTACGTGTCGACGAACACGGTGAAGACCCACCTCGGTCACATCTACCGCAAGCTGGGGGTCTCGGGGAGGGATGCCGCGATCCAGCACGCGGTCGACCTCGGCCTGCTCGACGCCCGAGAGATCGCCCGCGTCGGGTGACGTAGAGCCGCAGCGACCGCGGCCATCATGGCCGCATGGATGACGCCGAGAGCCCGGGTCCGGTCTCCGAGGCGGAGGGCCTGCCGCTTCCGGACCGGCCTCGGCGTTTTCTCGACGTGCTGGCGGCGCTCGACCGGCCGCTGGCCGTCGGGTTCATCACGACGCTGGGCGTGCTGGGCGCCCTCGTGCTCGGCAGCGCGCTCGGCGCGATCTCGACCATCCTCGTGTACATCGTCCTGGCGATGTTCCTGGCGGTCGGGCTCGATCCCATCGTTCGGCGCCTGGAGCGCCGCCGGGTGAGACGGGACGGCGCGATCGCCATCGTGTTCGGCGGCTTCGCCCTGCTGTTCCTGGGGTTCCTGATCTGGGTGCTGCCGCCCGTCATCGCCCAGATCGCTGAGTTCATCGACGCCATTCCCGAGTCGATCGCCGGCATTCCGGAGACCGAGTGGTTCGCGGCACTGAACACCGACTCGCAGGTCGCGCTCGTGGCGGGCCTCGAACGGCTCGGCGAGTGGATCTCGAGTCCGTCGACCATCGCTGCGCTCGGAGGCGGGGTGCTCGCCGTGGGCGTCGCCTTCGTGAGCGGCATCACCGCCTCATTCATCGTCGTCGCCCTCACGCTCTACTTCCTCGCCTCGCTCTCGTCCATCAAGGGCGCCTTCTACGCTCTCGCGCCGGCGCGCAGCCGGCCCCGGCTCGAGAGTCTCACCGAGCGGATCACCGACTCTGTGGGCAGCGCCCTGATCGGGTCGGTGATCCTCGCCGCCCTCAACGCCGGAGTCGTGTTCGTGCTGCACCTCGTGATCCGGCTGCCGTTCCCCGCGCTCATGGCCGTCGTGGCCTTCGTCGTGACGCTCATCCCGCTGTTCGGCTCGGTGATCTTCCTCGTCATCGGCACCGGCGTGGCGCTGTTCACCAGCCCGCTTCAGGCGCTGATCTTCGCGATCGCGTATCTGATCTACATCCAGCTGGAGTCGTACGTCGTGAGTCCACGCGTCATGAATCGCGCGGTCGCGATCCCCGCGGCCCTCGTGCTCATCGGGGCGCTGGTCGGCGGCGCGCTGATGGGCGTCATCGGTGTGCTGGTCGCGCTGCCGGTCATGGCCTCGATCCTGCTGATCATCCGCGAGGTGGTCGTGCCGAGGCAGGACCTCAAGGTCTAGGTCTCACGCGTCGCGCGCGCACCGGAAGCCGATGTGGGACATGCCGGTATCTTCGGCCTGCGCGGACCGCGCCGCCGGCCGGAACCGCAGGCAGTAGTCCGGCGAGCACAGGTGCGAGCCGCCCTTGAGGACGCGGCGCGGGGTCGAGAACCCCTCCTGCGCGCTCGCGGCCGCGAGCAGGTTCCGCCGGCGCCCAGGGTCCACGGGTCGATCCGACAGTCGCAGGTGCCGTGGCGTCCAGTAGTCGCTGGTCCACTCCCACGTGTTGCCCGTCATGTCGTACAGCCCGTAGCCGTTGGGCGGATACGAGCCGACGGGCGCGGCATCCCCCACCCCTTCATTCCGGTACGGGAACCGCCCGAGCCACGAATTGGCCAACGCCCGCCCGCCCGGATGCATGTCGTCGCCCCACGCGAAGCGCGCTCCGGAGAGTCCGCCCCTGGCCGCGTACTCGTGCTCCGCCTCGGTGGGCAGCCGCTTGCCCGCCCATGCGGCGTAGGCGGTGGCGTCCTCGAACGCGACATGGACGACCGGATGCCGCATCCGCTCGTCGATCGATGAACCGGCGCCGAGCGGCCGACGCCAATGCGCACCGGGCTGCCAGCGCCACCAGTTGCGCCAGTCGTCGAGGTCGACCGGGCCCGCGGTGGGTGTGAAGACCATGGATCCCGGCACGAGGTCGGCGGGGTTCGCCCCCGGGAAGTCCGCCAGATCGAGCTCGCGTTCGGCGACCGTCACGTAGCCGGTGTCGTCGACGAATGCCGCGAACTCCTCGTTGGTGACGGCGTGACGGTCGATGCGGAAGGTGTCGACGGCTCGCTCGTGCACGGGCCGCTCGTCGGGGTAGAACTCGTCGGAGCCCATGAGGAACGTGCCGCCCTCGATCAGGACCATGTCGGCCATACGGTCAGTTCAGTGCCGACGTGAGCCGCGCGAGGCCGTCGAGGAAGGTCGCCTTGCCGGGTTGGTCGCGCCACTCCCGCAGCGTGAGCTCGCGCCCCGCGTCGCGGTAGGCCTGCTCGACCTCGCGCATCTCGGCCACGAACGACGCGCCGCGCACGAGCAGCGAGACCTCCATGTTGAGGCTGAACGAACGGATGTCCATGTTGCTCGACCCGATGACCGCGATGTCGTCGTCGATCGAGAAGTGCTTCGAGTGGAGGATGAACGGCGCGGGGTAGAGGAAGATCTTCACGCCGGCCTCGAGCAGCGCCGTGTAGTACGAGCGCTGCGCGTGGTAAACCAGCCCCTGGTCGCCGATCTCCGAGACGAACAGCTGCACTTCGAGCCCGCGCTGGCAGGCGGTGGTGATCGCGTAGACCATCGCCTCGTCGGGCACGAAGTACGGACTCGTCAGGATGACCTTCTCGGTCGCGCCGTAGATGAGCGAGAGGAACAGACGCAGGTTGTTCTCGGTGTCGTAGCCGGGGCCGCTCGGCACCACCTGGCACAGCAGCGCATCGGGAGCGGTCGAGCGCGCGACCTCCGTGGCCGGCACGTGCTCGATCGTCGAGAGATCCTGGCCGGTCTCGATCAGCCAGTCCGACAGGAACACCGCGTTGACCGCCGTGACGACCGGGCCGGTGAGGCGCGTCATGAGCTCCTGCCACTTCAGGCCGCGCTTGATGTTCTTGGGCGAGTCGTAGGTGCGGTCGATGAGGTTCTGCGACCCCATGAAGGCCGTGCGCCCGTCGACCACCACGATCTTGCGGTGGTTGCGCAGGTCGGGGCGCTGATACTTGCCCTTCAGGGGCATGACCGGCAGCATCCACGCCCACTCCACGCCGATGCGGTCGAGCTCGGCGAGGGTCGCCGTGCAGTTGCCGAGCCGGCGGGTGGCGACGTAGTCCGCGAGCAGCCGCACGGTGACACCGCGCGCGACGGCGCGCTCCATGGCGGCGAAGAAGCCGCGCGTCGTGTCGTCCCACGCCACGATGAAGAACTCGACGTGCACGAACGCGTGCGCCATGTCGATCTCGGCCGCCATGGCGTCGATCGATCCCTGGTAGTCGGGGAAGAGGGATGCCTCGTTCCCCTCGGTCGCCGGCAGCGCGGTGAGCCGCTCGTTCTGCTGCACGACCCGCTGGAACCAGCGTGGCCAGTCGGGCTCGTCGGTGCGCAGCCCCTGAGCATCGACGGCCCCGCGGATCAGACCGTCGATGCGCGCCTGTTCGTCGCGCCGGGCTTTCGGCAGGCGGGCGCTGCCGATCAGCAGGAAGAGCAGGATGCCGACGAAGGGGAGGAGGAAGATCAGCAGCAGCCACGCCATCGCCGCCGTCGGCTTGCGGCCCCGGGGGATGACGATGAGCGCGACGATGTTGATCGCGAACACCACCAGCAGGATGATCGGCCACAGGACGGACTGGTCGAGGATGCTGGCGGCCACGCGGGTCTCCTTCAGGCGGGGGTCACGCGGTTGACCGACACGACCTCGATGTTCAGTCCGTCGAAGACGGCGAGCAGGGCCCGCAGCTCGGCCTGGTCGCCCACCATACCGGTGACGCTCGAGGTGCCGTCTTCCCGCCCCACCACGTCGTAGCCCTCGAGCGCCGCGGTCAGCGACGGGCCGAGGTGACCGATGATGACGACTTCGACGAGGTGAGCGGACATGTCTCTCTTCCGGCGCGGCGCGAAACGGACACTGCCAGCGTGGAGGACGGTTCCGGCGTCGTCGTCACCCGCGAGGGACGATTCCCGCAGGGCGGGTCGGTCGCTCCGAGACGACGCTCACCCGAGCTCGTCGTTCAGCCGGTCGCGCCACGCGAGCAGCGGCACGAGCGGCGACAGGTCGTAATCCGGTCCGTCGATCGCGGGCACGATGAGCCGGAAGCCGAGCTCGAACAGCCGCGCCGGGGCATCCGCCTCCAGCAGCGGGCCGAAGCCGCGGATCGTGTACCCGGTCGACAGCTCGATCTCGGCGGGGTCGCGCCCCTCCTTCGCGCACCACTCGTGCAGCACTCCGATCTTGCGGGGCATGTCGTCGAGCTTCGTGAAGGTGTGCCAGATGTCGGCGTGCTGGGCGACGAGCCGCAGGGTCTTGCGCTCGCCCTGGCCGCCGATGAGGATCGGGATCCGTCGCGTGGGTGGAGGGTTGAGCCGGTCCCATCGGGAGCGGATGCGGGGCAGGTCGGCGGCGAGGTCGTCGAGGCGCGAGCCGACGGTGCCGAACTCGTATCCGTACTCGACGTAATCCGGCTCGGCCCAGCCCGATCCGGTGCCGAAGATGAGGCGGCCCGTGCCCGTGGCCCCCGCGCTGATGTGGTCGACCGTGCGGGCCATGTCGGCCTGCAGATCGGGGTTGCGATACGAACTGCAGTTGACGAGCGGGCCGAGCTCGACGCGCTCGGTCTGCTCGGCCATCGCGGCGAGCACCGTCCAGGCCTCGAAGTGCTCGGCGGCGAACGGCGACGTCAGCGGGAAGAAATGGTCCCAGTTGAAGATCGCGTCGACACCCATGTCCTCGGCGCGCAGCACGGCGTCGCGGTAGGCGCTGTAGCCCGCGTGCTGCGGGGCGAGCTGCACGCCGATGCGCACCGGGCGATGGGCTGCCGGATGACGTATGTCGACCACTCGGGCTCCTTCGGTTCCAGGGCGCGTCAGCGCGCCGGGGCGATCAGTTCTTCGGCTCGATGCGCAGGACGCCGGGCGCCTCGCCCACGGCGAGGTCGTCGACGACGCGCACCGTGCGGGCGAGATCGTCCACCGATCCGATCACGGTGCCGAAGCGCTCGCGGTCGGAGCACACCGCGGTGACGGTGACGAAGTGAGTGCCGGTGTCCCACGTGTAGGTGGCGAACGGCGGCGTGCGCGGGTCGGAGGGGAGCGGCATTTCGAGCTTCTCGCCGACGCCGAGGTGGCTGCTGCGGAACGACTCGGTGTCGTCGTACTCCATCGGCATCATGGCCCGGGCGGTGCGCAGCTGGGGCGTCGCCTCCTGCACCTGGGCCATCGTCACGACGAGCTCGGGGTCGGCCTTCCACACCCAGACCAGCACCCGCCCGGCGGCCCGCCGCATGAG
Source organism: Microbacterium sp. NPDC056003 (assembly GCF_042274785.1). Lineage (NCBI taxonomy): Bacteria > Bacillati > Actinomycetota > Actinomycetes > Micrococcales > Microbacteriaceae > Microbacterium > Microbacterium sp. NPDC056003. The sequence goes on from NZ_JBHJXQ010000001.1 coordinate 1,401,038, forward strand.
GAAGGGCGCGGCCTGGCTCATCGCCCACGCGGCCACGCCGCTGCCCGGCCGCGCCGCGCCCACGGCGGTGTTCGCCTGGGACAGCAGCATGCGGATCGCGGCCTTGCGGTGCCGCCGTCCCCTGAACCCGAGGGACTCGGTCACGGGCACCCACAGGGTCGGATCGGCGTCGGCCTGGAGTCGGGGCATGCTTCCAGCGTACGGGGCTCACCAGGACCCCTCGGGTACAGTGGATGCCGCGCCACCCTCTCCTTCCCGCCGCGCACAACCCCGCCGCACAGACAGGCCCCTGTACCCCGTGACCGAGTCCGCGACGCCCGACGACCATCTGGCCGACGCCGAAGTCCAGCGACCCCTGACGATTCTGATCGGCGCCGACACCTGGCTGCCCCACGTCAACGGCGCTGCCCGGTTCGCGGAGCGACTGGCCGCAGGCCTCGTCAAGCGCGGCCACGACGTGCACGTGATGGCGCCGAGCGCCACCCATCGCGCTCACGGCACCTTCACCGAGGTGATCGAGGGCGAGCCGATGACCATGCACCGCATCGCCTCGTGGCGCTGGTACCCGCACGACTGGCTCACCTTCGTGCTGCCGTTCCGCTCGAAGTACTACGCGCGGCGCGTGCTCGACCGGGTCAAGCCCGATGTCGTGCACATCCAGTCGCACATCGTGATCGGCCGCGGACTCACGCGCATCGCCCGGCAGCGCGGCATCCCGGTGGTCGCGACCAATCATGTGATGGCCGAGAACGTGCTCGACTTCACAGTGCTGCCCGCCTCGTGGACGCGCTACGCGATCAAGCTCGCGTGGGAGGACGCCAAGCGCACGTTCGACATGACGCGCGCCGTCACCACACCCACGCGCAAGGCGGCGGAGTTCCTCGAGCGCACCATCGAGATCCAGAGCGTGATCCCGGTCAGCTGCGGCATCGAGGCGTCGAACTACACCGCCGACCTCACGCCCCGAGACGGCAACCGCCTCGTGTTCGTCGGCAGGCTCACCACCGAGAAGCAGATCGACGTCGTGCTGCGGGCGCTCGCCACGCTCGACCCGGCGCTCGATGTGACGTTCGACATCGTCGGCAAGGGAGACCAGCGCCGCAACCTCGAGGAGCTCACGCGCGAGCTCGGCCTGACCGAGCGTGTGCGCTTCCACGGTCACACCACCGACGACGAGCTCAAGGCGCTCCTCACGAACGCGAGCCTCTTCGTCATCGCGTCGATCGCCGAGCTGCAGTCCATCGCGACCATGGAGGCGATGGCGTCCGGCCTCCCCATCGTCGCCGCCGATGCCGTGGCGCTGCCGCACCTGGTGCACGACGGCGAGAACGGCTACCTCTTCCGCCCGGGCGATGTGGACGATCTCGCCGAGAAGCTCACCGCGGTGCTCACGCTCTCACCCGAGGATCGCCTGCAGATGCAGCAGGCGTCGCTCGACGGGGTGAAGGTGCACGACATGAAGCGCACGCTCGACACCTTCGAGGCGCTGTACCGCGACGAACCGCTGCCGGAGTAGCCCCCGTGCACGTCGTGATGTTCGGCGACCAGCACGTCGAGACCCTCGGCGGAGCCCAGGTGTCGATGCGGCTGCAACGGCGGTTCCTCGAGCTCGCCGGCCACGCCGTCACGATCGTCGCGCCGGCCGTGCACAGCACCCGGGGCAGATCCATCGCCGCCGACGACGCGTACCTCGACATGCCGTCGATCCCGATCACGTTCGACCGCGAGTACTCGATGTCGTGGCCGGGCCGGGGAACCGATCGCTGGGTGGATGCCGCGCTCGCCGCCCGCCCGCCGGTCGACGTCGTGCACATCCAGGGTGATTTCTGGGGGGCGTTCATCGGCCACCGCTATGCCGCACGGCACGGACTGCCCGTGGTGCACACCATGCACAATCGCGTCGACGTCGGCATCGAGGCGACGGCGCCCTTCCCGTCGGCCGTCCTCGCGGTGCTCAACGCCTGGCAGCGGCGCTCGCTCGACGTGCAGTCCAGCGGCGACGCCGACGGGTCCGACGGCTGGGCGTTCCTCCGGCGATTCGCCGGGCGCTCGCACGCCGTGACGGCACCTTCCACGCACTTCGCACGGCGGCTCGAGGACCACGGCGTGGTCCCGGGCGGTCGCCGCGGCATCCTGGACCTCCACTCGCCCGGATCGCGCGTCGACGTGGTGTGGAACGGCATCGACGACGAGGTCCTCGACGCCACCCTCGCCGAGGCGCCCGAGGAGCGCGCTCCGGGTCCGGCGCGGCTCGTCTGGCTCGGACGCATGAGCCCAGAGAAGCGTCTGCTGCCGTTCCTCGAAGCACTCGCGGAGTCGGGCGTGCGGGCCGAGGTCGAGGTCATCGGCGGGGGCGGCCAGTTGGCCGCGGCCGAGCGGTTGGTCGCGCGCACGCGGCCCGCGGCGTCGGTGGTCTTCGCCGGGCGGCTGCCGTATGACGAGACGCTCCGTCGCATCGCCGCGGCCGACGCGGTCGTGCAGACCTCGATCGGCTTCGAGACGCAGGGCATGACGATCTTCGAGGCGGCCTCGCTGGGGACGCCGTCGATCGTGAGCGACACCGACCTCGCGGCCGAACTCGGAGCGGGATTCTGGCGCGTGGGTGAGGGGAAGAGGACGGATGCCTCGACCGCGGCCCTGGCGGAGGCGCTGCGCACCGCGGTGGCCGCCATCGACGCGGGAACACCGGTGAAGGTGGACCCGACGATCCGCGAGCGGTTCCGGCAGTCGTCCCGCACGGCGGCGATGGTCGAGATCTACGACCGCGTCATCGCCGGCTGAAGCCCCGGCCCCGGTCCCTGAAGACCGGGGGCGAGGGACGGAGTCAGACGAGTCGTGACCAGTCGGTCGGGGTGCGACGGTATCCGTCGTTGCGAAGTGCCGTGATCGTCGAGGCGACCGCGACAGCGGACAGTGCTGCGAGAAGAATCACCATGAACATGGCAGAAACGCTACGCTTGTGGTTGTCCTGCCAACAGTGGCAGGATGGACACGCATCGCATGAAAACTGCCATGGCAGTCCCACCCCAGGAGGTCATCATGAAGACGGTCGCCGTCATCGTGCAGGACGGGTTCGCTCCGTTCGAGTTCGGCGTCGCATGCGAGGCCTTCGGGCTCGATCGCTCCGCCGACGGCATCCCGAACTTCGACTTCCGGATCGTGACACCCGACCCGGGCGTCGTGAACTCCAAGATGGGCTTCTCGATCAACGTCGATCACGACCTCTCGTTCGCCTATGAGGCCGACCTGGTCGTCGTGTCACCCACGCCGCGCGAGTACTGGGCGCGCAGCACCGCCGACGAGCGCGTGCTCGACGTGATCCGCCAGGCCGTCGCGCGCGATGCGTGGGTGCTGAGCGTCTGCAGCGGCTCGTTCGTCGTGGCCGCGTCCGGTGTGCTCGACGGGCGCAAGGCGACGACGCACTGGATGTACGCCGACGCGATGGCCCGCATGTACCCCGCCGTCCACGTCGACCCCGACGTGCTGTACGTGCAGGACGGCCGCATCATCACGAGCGCGGGCACCGCGGCCGGCCTGGACGCCTGCCTGCACCTGCTGCGCCAGGAGCTCGGGGCCGAGATGACCAACAAGATCGCCCGCCGCATGGTCGTTCCCCCGCAGCGCGACGGCGGACAGGCGCAGTTCATCGACCGGCCGCTGCCCGAGGTGGCGTCGCTGTCGCTCGCGCCGGTGACCGACTGGATGCTCGAGAACCTCCGTCTCGACCTCAGCGTCGACCAGCTCGCCTCGAAGGCCCACATGTCGCCGCGCACGTTCGCCCGGCGCTTCAAGGCCGACTACGGCGCGACGCCCGCGGCGTGGCTCGCGCGTCAGCGCATCATCCACGCGCAGCGGCTGCTCGAGAAGACCGACCTCGGACTCGACCGCATCGCCTACGAGAGCGGCTTCGGGTCGGCCGCCGTGCTGCGTCAGAACTTCGCGCGCGTCCTCGACACGACCCCGACGGCCTATCGGGCGCGGTTCTGCTGCACCCGCGAGGCGCGGGAGGCAGCAGGGATCGAGGCCGCCGAATCGCGGCGCGACGCAGGGGCGATGCTCGAACCCGTCGCGTAACCACCCGCGGCGGGCGAGGCCGCGCAGCGTCCACATCACTACGGTGTGAGCGTGCGGATCGATCCGAGGCGGTGGTTCTCCCGCAAGACTCTGGGGAAGGATGCCGCGGCCGGCCTGGTGCTGGGCGTGGAAGCCGTCCCCGACAGTCTCGCGGCGGGGCTGCTCGCGGGCGTGAATCCGCTCGCGGGGCTCTACGCCTATCTGTTCGGGATGGCCGGCGCCGCGTTCGTCACGAGCAGCGCGTTCATGGCCGTCCAGGCGACGAGTGCGATGGCGCTGGTCGTGTCGGACGCCGACCTCGCCTCTCGCCCGGATCCCGACCGCGCGCTGTTCACGCTCGCGATCCTCACGGGCGTGGTCATGGCGATCGCCGGCTTCGCCCGGGCCGGCCGGCTGGTGAGCTTCGTGCCGACCGCGGTGATGACGGGGTTCGTCACGGCGATCGGCGTGAACATCATCCTCGGGCAGCTCTCGAACTTCACCGGCTATCCCGGGCGGGGTGCCAACCGGCTGCTGAAGACGATCGACGTGCTCGTGCACATCGGGCAGTGGAACATCGCGTCGGTCGTGGTCGGCACCATCGCGATCCTGCTCATCGTCGTGCTGCGGCCGACCCGCGTGGGTAGCCTGGGGCTCGTCGTCGCGGTCATCGCCGGCTCGGTGTGCGCCGTCCTCCTCAACCTGTGGGTCGGCGACCCGGTGGCCCAGCTGCGCGACATCGTCGACGTTCCGCGCGGGCTGCCCGCGCCGGTGCTGCCGAGCGTCGCCGACATCCCGGTGCTGATCATCCCCGCGGTGTCGCTGGCCTTCATCGGCCTGGTGCAGGGAGCGGCGGTGTCGGCCGGCATCCCCAGCGCCGACGGTCGTCCGGCGGATGCGAACCGCGACTTCATCGGGCAGGGCGCGGGCAATGTCGTGTCGGGCCTCTTCCAGGGCATGCCGGTCGGAGGGTCGATGTCGGGATCGTCCATCATCGTGCAGTCCGGCGCGAAGACGCGCCTCGCGCTCTTCATCGCGGCGGCGGTGATGGCCGTCGTCGTGTTCGCCGCCTCCGACCTCGTGGCCTTCATCGCCATGCCCGCGCTCGCGGGACTGCTCATGGTGGTCGGATTCGGGGCGATCAAGCCCAGCCGGGTCTACTCGGTGACGAAGTCGGGCCCGTTGCCGACGGCCGTCATGGCGGTCACGTTCGGGCTGACGCTCGTGATCCCGCTGCAGTTCGCCGTACTCGCCGGCGTCGGCCTCGGGATCATCCTGTTCGTCGGCCAGCAGTCCAACCGCGTACGCGTGCGCGCTGTGCACATCGAGCCCGGCGGCCGCCTGCGCGAGTCGGAGCCGCCTGCGGTCGTGCCGTCCGACGACGTGCTGGTGCTGCAGCCCTACGGCAGCCTGTTCTTCGCCAGCGCGCCGATCTTCGAGAAGCAGCTTCCAGAAGTCAGCCGGGCGTCGCGCAATGCCGTCGTCATCGTCCGCTTGCGGGGAACCGATCAGATCGGGCTGTCGCTCGTCGACGTGCTGCGCCGCTTCGCGCATCAGCTGCGCGACGCCGGCTCCAGCCTGAAGGTGGTCGCGACCGAGGACCGTGTGCTCGACGCGCTCGAAGCGGGCGGGCTGCTCGCGGACATCGGGGAGCGGAACGTCTACAAGGGCACCGAATGGGTCGGTGAGACTCTGCGCCGTGCGCACGCCGATGCCCGCGCGGAGATCGGCGACCGGTCGTAGGTCAGTCGTCGAGGACGAACGTCACCTCCAGGACCACCTGGTAGGACGTGATGGCGCCGTCGGTGCACTCCACCTTCTGCTCCTTCACCCACGCGCCGCTGACGTTGCGCAGCGTCTGGTGGGAGCGGGCGATGCCCTCTCGGACAGCCGCCTCGAAGCTCTCGGGGGACCGTGCGGTGATCGTCGTGACGCGCGCGACCGTCGTGCTGCTCATCATGAACTCCTCTGTTCGTGTGGGTGGCTCCCAGCGTTCTCCCGCTCGCCGGACGAATCAACCCCTTGACGATCGGGCGCACGCATTGCCGCGGCATCCACTCTCCTGCTAAAGTTGAGTCATCACGACTCAACTTTGTGAGCAGACTTCAGGAGACACATGAACGCCACCCAGCAGCCCGGACAGGAGGACGCGCGCAGCGCCCTCGAGCAGTTCGGCATCAACCTCACCGACCGGGCCCGCCAGGGCAAGCTCGATCCGGTCATCGGCCGCGACAGCGAGATCCGGCGCGTCAGCCAGGTGCTGACCCGCCGCACGAAGAACAACCCCGTGCTCATCGGCGAGCCCGGCGTCGGCAAGACCGCTGTCGTCGAGGGCCTCGCGCAGCGCATCGTCGCAGGCGACGTCGCCGAGTCCCTCAAGGACAAGGAGCTCGTCACGCTCGACATCTCGGCGCTCGTCGCCGGCGCGATGTACCGCGGTCAGTTCGAGGAGCGCCTCAAGAGCGTCCTCAAGGAGATCACCGAGTCCGACGGGCGCATCATCACGTTCATCGACGAGCTGCACGTGCTCATGGGCGCGGGCGGCGGCGAGGGCTCCGTCGCGGCGTCCAACATGCTCAAGCCCATGCTGGCGCGCGGCGAGCTGCGCCTGATCGGGGCGACCACGCTCAACGAGTACCGGGAGTTCATCGAGAAGGATGCCGCGCTCGAGCGCCGCTTCCAGCAGGTCTACGTCGGTGAGCCCTCGGTCGAGGACACCGTGGCGATCCTGCGCGGGCTCAAGGAGCGGTACGAGGCCCACCACAAGGTGGCGATCGCCGACGCGGCGCTCGTGGCCGCAGCATCCCTCAGCCACCGCTACATCCCCAGCCGGCAGCTTCCCGACAAGGCGATCGACCTGATCGACGAGGCCGCCTCCCGCCTGCGCATGGAGATCGACTCCGCGCCGCTCGAGATCGACGAGCTGCGCCGCCACGTCGACCGCCTGAAGCTCGAGGAGCTCGCGCTCAAGAAGGAGAAGGACGACGCCTCGAAGGAGCGCCTCGCCGCCCTCCGCGAGACCCTCGCGGGCGAGCAGGAGCGACTCAGCGACCTGCAGGCCCGCTGGGAGCACGAGCGCGCCTCGCTCAACCGCGTGGGCGACCTGAAGACCAAGCTCGATGCCGCGCGCATGGAGGCGGAGCGCGCCCAGCGCGAAGGCAACCTCGAGAAGGCATCGCGCCTGCTCTATGCCGAGATCCCGGCGCTCGAGCGGCAGCTGATCGACGCCGAGCGCGACGAGCCCGCCGGCGACCGGATGGTCAACGACCAGGTCACCGACGAGGACATCGCCGCGGTCATCGCGGCGTGGACGGGCATCCCGGTCGGCCGGCTCCTGCAGGGCGAGACCGAGAAGCTGCTGCACCTCGAAGCCGAGCTCGGCAAGCGCCTGATCGGCCAGAAGGACGCCGTCAAGGCGGTGGCCGACGCCGTGCGGCGCTCGCGCGCCGGCATCAGCGACCCGAACCGGCCCACCGGCTCGTTCCTGTTCCTCGGCCCTACCGGTGTGGGCAAGACCGAGCTCGCCAAGGCGCTCGCCGAGTTCCTCTTCGACGACGAGCACGCCATGGTGCGCATCGACATGTCGGAGTACGGCGAGAAGCACACGGTGTCGCGGCTGGTGGGCGCCCCTCCCGGGTACATCGGCTACGAGCAGGGCGGTCAGCTGACCGAGGCGGTGCGGCGTCGTCCGTACTCGGTCGTGCTGCTCGACGAGGTGGAGAAGGCGCACCCCGAGGTCTTCGACGTGCTGCTGCAGGTCATGGACGACGGTCGCCTGACCGACGGCCAGGGCCGCACCGTCGACTTCAAGAACGTCATCCTGATCCTCACCTCGAACCTGGGCTCGCCGATCCTGATCGACCCGACCCTCTCGACCGAGCAGAAGCGCGAACAGGTGCAGGGGCTCGTCCGCCAGGCGTTCAAGCCCGAGTTCGTGAACCGCCTCGACGACATCGTCATCTTCCAGGCGCTCACCGAGGACGACCTCGCGCAGATCGTCGAGCTCGCGGTGTTCGCGCTGCAGCGCAGGCTGAAGGACCGCCGGCTCACACTGGCCGTGACACCCGACGCCCGAGGCTGGCTCGCCGAGCGCGGCTACGACCCGGTGTTCGGTGCGCGGCCGCTGCGCCGGCTCATCCAGTCCGAGATCCAGGACCGCCTCGCGATGGCGATCCTCGGCGGCGGAGTGCACGACGGCGACGTCGTGCGGGTGGATGTCGCAGCGGACGGCTCCGGGCTGTCGCTCGTCAGCGAGGGTCCCTCACCGGTCCCCGAGGCCGACGAGGAGGAGGTCATCGAGGCCGAGCTGCTGGAGGACTGACGCTTCCGCTCCGTGAGAGCATCGGAGCGTGCGCACCGTCCGGGCCCTGTGGGGATCGACCCATCCCGGCCCGACGCTGGTCGTCACGACGCTCGCGCTCACGCTGGGCCTCGCCGTCGGCCTCGAGCCGTGGCGGCTGGCGATGCTGACCCTCGCCGTCTTCGCGGGCCAGGTGTCGATCGGCATCTCGAACGACGCGCTCGATGCGGCGCGCGACCGAGCCGTCGGCCGGACCGACAAGCCCCTCGCACGGGGCGACGTGTCGCTGCGGGCCGCGTGGGGCGCGGCATCCGTCGCCCTGCTCGTCGCGCTCGCGCTGTCGGCACCTCTCGGCTGGCGGATGCTCGCGGCGCACGCGCTCTTCCTCGGATCGGCGTGGGCGTACAACGCGGGGCTGAAGTCGAGCGTGCTGTCGATCGTGCCGTTCATCGTGAGCTTCGGGATCTTCCCGTCGCTCGCGACGCTGTCGGCGCCCGACCCGGTGTTCGCGCCGGGCTGGGCGTGGATCGCGGGCGCGGCGCTGGGCTCGGCGGTGCATCTGACCAACGTCCTGCCCGACCTCGACGACGACGCCCGCACCGGCGTGCGCGGGCTGCCGCACCGGCTGGGAGCGCGGGTCTCGGCTGTCCTCGCCGCGAGCGCGGTGCTGGCCGGCGGGATCGCCGTGCTCCTCGGCACGTCGGGAGGCGATCTCGCGAGGGTCTCCCTCGTCTCGTGGCTCTTCTTCGCCGGCGTCGTCGTGGTCGCGGGGTGGACGATCGTGCGTGCGCTCGCGCGGCCTCCCGCGCGCGTGCTGTTCCGGCTCGTCATGGTCGCCGCGCTCCTGCTGGCCGCGCAGCTCGTCGCGAGCGGTGCCGCGCTGGCGGGGTGAGGCGGGGTGAGGCGGGGTAAGGCGGGGTGACGCGCGAGGCCGGTCAGGCGTCGGCGTCGAACCCCATCGAGTAGGCGCGGGCGAAGATGCGGTCGAAGGGAGGGGTCAGCATCGTGCGGACCAGCGCGCGCCGACCCGCGTCGACGGCCCGAGGCGCGCTCCGCCCGAGCGCTGTGTTCGCCGCGGCCAGACGTGCGGCGGTGCGGGCCGACGCGATCCGGCGTGCTTCCCATCGCGCCAGGTCCGCGTCCGGGGCTTCTCCGCTGCGCACCCACGTCGCGAGCAGCGGCGCGAGGGTCGCGGCGTCGAGCAGACCCAGGTTCATGCCCTGTCCGCCGATCGGGCTGACCTCGTGCGCGGCATCCCCGATCACGATCACCCGGCCGTTGCGCAGGCGCGGGGCGACCACCCGCCGCACGCCGAAGGCGGTCGCCTGTGAGACGGCGACGGATGCCTCGCCCTCTCCTCGCGCGTCGAGGGCGGCGCGCAGGCGCGCGGTGCGTGCCGCGGGGTCAGGGTCTGCTCCCGGGCGGTCCCACGTGACGAAGCGCCGATACCCGTCCGGGAGCGGGAACGACTCGAGCACGCCGTCGCGATCGAGGTGGATCACGGCGAGGTCGTCGTCGGCGCGAGGGCCGGTCGCGGCATCCGCCATCAGGTACCGGTCGCGATACTCGTGCGCGCGCACGGCACCGGGGCGGAAGACGAGGTCGCGCCCTCCGGCACCGGTCGCGACGACCACGATCGGCGCCGTGAGCTCGGTCGGGCGCCCGTCGACGCCGATCCGCACGCGCACCCCGTCAGCGCGGGGTGCGATCGACATCGCCGTCGCCCCACGGGTCGGCTCGGGGGCGTCGGCGGCGAGCACCGCCTCGGTCGCGGCCTGCGGCAGCGTCGCGACGAACGGGAACCGCGTCGACAGACGCGAGAACGACAGCGTGCCCAGGACGCGTCCGTCCGAGCGCGCCTCGCCACGGGGGACCCGGGCCGCGGCCGCGAGCAGTCGCTCGGTCACGCCGCCCGGTTCGAGGGCGGCGAGCACGGGCGCATGCACGCCGATCGCCCGCGTTCCGCCCCCGGCGGCGGGACGGCGCTCGTACAGCGCGACGTCGACGCCACGACGGGCGAGATCGCCCGCGAGCAGCATGCCGACCGGCCCCGCGCCGACGACGACGACGTCAGGCACTCGGCGACTCCGTGCGCGCGGCACCGTGTTCCGGCGCCGGCGCGAGCCCGGGTGCCGTGGCGTGCCCGGGTGCCGTGGCGAGCAGCCGGAACGGTGCGTGTCCGGTCACGCTCCAGGCGCCGGGCTCCGCGCGGTCGAGAAGGCGCCGCAGCTCGTCGCGCGTGTAGCTGCGGCGGATCGAGCGCAGTCCGTCGGTGCGCAGGAAGGTCCCGGGTGCGAACGGGGTGACGGCCACCGCGTACAGGACGTACGGCATCCGGCCGCGCGCGATGTCGCCGTGCAGCACCACGCCGTGCGAGAGCGCGCGGGACTGCGACAGGAACGCCGTCGTGTCGTCGCCGAGGTGGTGCAGCACATGGTTGGACAGCACTGCGTCGAACGTCTCGCCCTCGGCGACCAGGGTCGCGGCATCCGCCAGCCGGAAGCGCACGTTCGACGGGGCGTCCCGGCCGATCGCGACCTCGTGCGAGCGCGGGTCGGGGTCGACGCCGGTCCATGCGACGTCGAGCCCGTCCTTGGCCGCGAGCCGCGCGAGCCGCAGCACGAGGTCGCCTCCCCCCGAGCCCAGGTCGAGCACGCGCGCGGGACGGCCGAGCGAAGCGAGGTGCGGGGCCAGGCGGACTCGGTAAGCGAAGCCCCAGCCCGAGAAGAGGCGATTGATGGTGCCGAACCGGCGCAGAGTCGCGCGCAGGAGCCGCGGATCGCAGGCCGGATCGTCCATGAGCTCCTCGAGCTCGACGTCGCGGACCGCCAGGCTCATGCGCCGGCGACCGCCGCGACCGCCGCCGGCTCGTCGGCGACCGCAGAGCCTGGGGCGCCGCGCTTGGTGAGGAGCGCCGATTCGACGGTCAGCCCGGGCCCGAACGCCAGGGCGGCGAGCCGCGCACCGTCGGCGACGGCGTCATCGCGCAGCAACCGCTCGAGGATGAACAGGATCGTGGCGCTCGACATGTTGCCGTAGTCGCGCAGCACGCTTCGAGAGGCGTCGAGGGCGGTGGACGGAAGCTCGAGGCCCGCCTTGACCCGGTCGAGCACGCTGCGCCCGCCGGGATGGACCGCCCAGACGTCGGGCGTCGCCTCGCCCGCCAGGAAGCGGTCGACCGCGCCGCGGATCTCGCGTCCGACGATGCGGGGCACCTCGGCCGACAGGATCATCTCGAACCCGTGGTCGCCGATGGTCCAGACCATGTCGGCTTCACCCTCCGCCGTCAGCGCCGTTGAGAAGCGGTTGAGCTCGAGCCCGCCCTCGCGCCCCGCGCCGGGGTCGGCGGTGACCACGGCCGCGGCGGCCCCGTCGGCGAAGACCGACGCGGCCACGATCTGCTGCGGGTCGGCCGACGGCCGGATGTGCAGCGTGCACAGCTCGACGCACACGACGAGCACGACGGCCGCCGGGTCGGAATCGGCGATGCGCGACGCGAGCCGCAGTCCGGGCATCGCCGCCGCGCAGCCGATGAAGCCGAGGTGGTAGCGCTCGACCGACGGGTCGAGGCCGAGGTCGCGCACGAGCCGGTAGTCCGGCCCGGGGGCGAAGAATCCGGTGCACGAGACGGTCACGACGTGGGTGATGGCGGATGCCTCGATCTCGGCGTCCGCCATCGCGACGCGGGCAGCCTCGGCGTAGAGCGCAGGCGCGGTGCGGATGTACAGGTCGTTCCGGGTGCCGGTCGTCGGGCGGAGGAGGCCGCGCTCGGCGTCGATGAACGCCGTGCCGTCGTCAGGACCGGGCACCCCCGACCGGGCGAGCTGGGCGAGCACGGTATGCCGGTGCTCGATCTCGGCAGCGTCGAAGGCCGCACGGATCAGCCGCGCGGTCAGGCGGTCGACGCCGGGCTGCGTCGCGAAGAGGTCGCGGGCCTCTGTCTGGGCGACGCGGGTCGTCGGGACGGCGGTTCCGATCGAGACGATGCGCGGACTCATGCTCACACCTAAGCACCCCGAGGCCCCACGCGGGGCCGTCTTGTGCGAACCGTCAGGTTCGTGCAGAGCGCGGGGCGCGGCATCCGCTCGCGTACTACGGTCGGATCATGCACATCGAGGGCACCGGTCGCTTCGTGTTCTACGCCCAGTGGCCGGTGGCCGTGTTCCTGCCGGTGCTGTTCTTCATCGGACGCGGGAACCTCGGCGCCGAGGTGGGCCGGCTCGGCTTCTTCGGGATCGTCTACGGCCTCATCGTGATCGCGCTGCTGCTCGTGCCGCCCGTGATCACGCTGTTCGATCCCGAGGTGCGGCGGGCGCGATCCACGCGGCTCTTCTACGACATCGCGAGCGCTGTGCTGTGGCTCGGCATCGTGCTCGGCGCGCTCACCGTGCCCGACTCCGGCGACAGCGGCCCGCTCGAGACGGTGCTCATGGCGTGGTTCGGCATCACGGCGCAGACCTCCGCGGCGCTGTTCGCCATCGCCGCCGGGCTCATCGGCCTGTCCTACCTCGCACAGCTGGTGCTGGCCGTGATGGGGGTCACCCGCGGCCGGGCGGCCGTCGCGAAGGGGTGAGCCGCCGGGTCCGGGTCACTTCTCGTCGGCGGATGCGGCGGATGCGGCGGATCCGGTGTGCTGGTCGGGGAGCTCGCGCATCGACCAGAACGGCGAGAACACGACGAACACCGCCGACAGCAGCTGGCCGATCGCACCGACCCACATCGTCGGGATGACGCCCAGCCACGTGCCGAGCACACCGGCGAGCAGCGCGGCGATCGGCATCACGCCCCAGATGACGAAGCGCACCGAGGCGTTCATGCGCCCGAGCAGGCGGGGCGGCGTGATCCGCTGACGGAACGTCACCTGCGTGATGTTGTACACGAGAACCATGAAGCTCATCACGAAGAACTGGCCGACCAGCAGCGGGAAGGCGAACGCGGGGGTGAGCGCCGCCACCGGCAGCAGCAGGGCGACGAAGCTGAAGCCGAGCGCGGCAGCAGGGATCGCGCGGCCCTCGCCGATCAGCCGCACGATGTGCGGGGTGGCCATGGCACCGAGCAGTCCGCCCACCGAGGCGAGCGAGAAGATCAGGCCGAGCGACGCGGGGGAGAATCCGAGCTCGCGCAGCAGGAACAGCGGCAGCAGCGTGGTCGACACCGTGTTGAAGAAGTTCGACGTGCCCGTCGTCGCGACGATGCGGCGCAGCAGCTTCTCGGTGAAGACGAAGCGCAGACCCTCCCAGATCTCGTGGAGGATCGGGCCGCGCCGGGCAGGGTCGTGTTCCTCCTCATGGTCGCGCGTGACCAAGAGCGCGAACGCCGACACGACATAGGTGCCGGCCGTCGCGAGCACGGCGACGGGCGCGGTGACCACGCCGATCAGCCAGCCGCCGAATCCCGGGCCGGCGATGTTGGCGAGCTCGTACGTGGACTGCAGCTTCCCGTTCGCCTCGGCGATCTGGTTCGGGCGCACCAGCGACGGCACGATGCTCTGGTACGACACGTCGAAGAACACCGTGGCGATGCCGATGATCGCGGCGATGACCACGAGGTGCCAGATCTGCAGGACTCCGAGGATCCACAGCAGCGGCACGAGCGCGAGCGCGACGGCCCGCACGGCGTCGGCGGCGATCATGACGTGGCGCTTGCGCATGCGGTCGATCCATGCGCCCGCCGGCAGCCCGACCAGCAGGAAGGCGGCGACGTTGGCCGCGTTGAGCACGCCCACCTGGAACTCGGTGGCGTTGAGCAGCAGCACCGCGAGCACCGGGATCGCGAGCTCGGCGATCTGCGCGCCGAACTGGCTGAGGGTCTGACCGCTCCACAGCGTCAGGAAGTTGGGGTCCCGCCAGAGCGATCCGCTCGGCGACGGGCTGGGAAGCGGGTCGGGCTGATCCGCATCGGCTGCGGCGTCGGCGCGCGCGGCGGAGGAGGTTCCGGATGCCTCGGCCCGCGCCTCGGCCAGGATCGCGTCGTCGACATCGACGTCAGCGGGGGCGTCGTGCGCGTCCGGTGATTGGGACATGCCAATCAGTGTCGGACACTGATTGAGAGTTGTCAATCAGTGTCCTAGTCTGGAGTGGTGACCGAGCAGCGTGTCGGGGGCGAGATGCGCCCGCCGACCGATCCCGCCGACGAGGCGCGCCTTCGCGCGCTGAGTTCACCGCTGCGCCTGCGCGTGCTGCGGCTGTGCGCGTTCGAGTCGCGGACGAACAAGGAGCTCGCCGAGCTCCTCGGCGTGAACCCGGGCACGATGCTCCATCACGTGCGCACGCTCGTGCAGACCGGCTTCCTTGCGGCCCAGCCCGAGCGCGTCGGAGCGCAGGGCGCGCGTGAGGTGCCGTATCGGGCGACGGGCCTGTCGTGGCGCACCCCGATGCCGCACCGGAGCCGCGTGCTGGTCGAGGTCTTCCTGCAGCAGATCGAGGGCGTCGAACCCGAAGAACTCGATACCGCGTGGCTCGGGCTCAAGCTCAACGCAGAGCACAAGGCCGAGCTGCAGCAGCGCATCGTCGATCTGCTCGAGGAGTTCAAGGAGCGCGAGCCCGACCCCGACGGCGAGCCGTACTCGCTTTTCACGGCGCTGCACCCCGACCTGAACCCGCCCGCCCCGGGGTCTCAGGCGTCGCCCGTGGCCTGACGGAGGCGCGCATCCCGGTCGAGCGGTGACCGCGCCGGCGACCGCACCCGCGACCGCGCCGACGACCGCGCCTGCGACCGCGCCCGGCACCTCCTCGCCGAGATCAGGCGATTCGGCGGATGCGGGCCGATCTTCCGCGAATCGTCCTGTTCTCGTCGAATCGCCTGATCTCGTCGACGCTTCACACACGACGAAATCCGGCGTTTCTTCCCCGCCGTTCGACGCGCGGAGCACCGGGCGGGCGTCGTAGCGTGGCGGCATGACCATCGCGACGGCCGACCACTACGACAAGCACGGGGACGCGCTCGACTCGCTCTCCCTTCAGCTGCACGACCTCGGGGGCCGGGTGGCGTTCGACGGACCGGTCCGCACGGTGCGCTGCCACCGCGACAACGCGCTGGTGAAGGCCCTGCTCGCCACACCGGGCGACGGCGCCGTGCTGGTGATCGACGGCGGCGGCTCGCTGCAGTCGGCGCTCGTCGGCGACCTCATCGCCGCGACGGCGGTCGAGCACGGATGGGCCGGGATCATCGTGCACGGAGCGATCCGCGACCGTGAGGCGATCGCCGCCCTCCCGCTCGGCGTGAAGGCGCTCGGCTCGAACCCGCGCAAGAGCGCGAAGGACGGCGTCGGCGAGGTCGACGTGCCCGTCGAGATCGCAGGCGTGGTCTTCACGCCCGGCCGGCACGTCTGGGCAGACGCCGACGGCGTGCTCGTCGAGCGCTGAGCCGGGGTTCGGGCGGGAAGGGCACCCGCGCCGACCCCGGGCGCACGGTGGCACGATGGAATGAGCGATCAAGGGAGACGCCATGACCGACGCCTACGTCTACGATGCCGTGCGCACGCCGCGCGGTCGCGGCAAGGCGACCGGCGCCCTGCACGGGGTGGCGCCGCACGAGCTCGTCGTGGGCCTCGTCGACGCGCTGCGCGCCCGGCATCCCGGTCTCGACCCGGCGGGAGTCGACGACGTCATCCTCGGGTGCGTCACTCCGATCGGCGACCAGGGCTCCGACATCGCGAAGGTCGCCGCGCTCGCCGCCGGCCTGCCCGACTCGGTCCCCGGAGTGCAGCTCAACCGCTTCTGCGGCTCGGGCCTCGAGGCCGTCAATCAGGCGGCGGCACGCGTGCGGTCCGGCTGGGAGGACCTCTTCCTCGCGGGCGGCGTCGAGTCGATGAGCCGCGTGCCGATGGGCTCCGACGGCAGCCCGTTCGCGACCGACCGTGCGGCGGCGATCTCGCCCGACTCCGTGCCGCAGGGCATCAGCGCCGACCTCATCGCGACGCTCGAGGACTACACGCGCGACGACGTCGACCGCTTCGCCGCGACGTCGCACGAGCGCGCCGCCCGCGCCTGGGAGGAGGGCCGGTTCGACAGGTCGGTGATCCCCGTCCTCGGCGCGGACGGAGCGCCGCTGCTCGAGCGCGACGAGATCATCCGACCTGGCACGACGGTCGAGACCCTGGCCGCGCTGCCCCCGGCCTTCGCAGGGATGGGCGCCGCCGGCTACGATGACCTCGCGCTCGCGAAGTATCCCCAGGCGAGCGCGATCCAGCACGTCCACCACGCCGGCAACTCGTCGGGCATCGTCGACGGCGCCGCCCTCGTCCTCGTCGGCAGTGAGCGGGCCGGTGCGCGTCACGGACTCACGCCGCGCGCCCGCATCCGCTCGGCCGCCGTCGTGAGCACCGAGCACACGATCATGCTGACCGGCCCGGGCCCGGCGTCGAAGCTCGCCCTCGAGCGCGCCGGGCTCCGCATCCACGACATCGACCTCGTCGAGATCAACGAGGCCTTCGCCTCCGTCGCCCTGCGCCTCATGCGCGACCTCGACGACTTCCCCCATGAGCGCACCAACGTCAACGGCGGCGCGATCGCGATGGGGCACCCGCTCGGCGCCACCGGCGCGATGATCCTCGGCACGCTGATCGACGAGCTCGAGCGCACCGGCGGACGCTACGGCCTGGCCACGCTCTGCATCGGCGGCGGCATGGGCGTCGCGACCGTGGTCGAGCGGCTCTGACGGCGCCGCACCGCACCCCCTGGACACGGGGCGCCCGGAGGCGGAGGCTGGCTGCAGCCACGACCCAGGGAGACAGCATGTTCACACCCGCTCGCGCCTTCAGCAGCTTCGCCGTCACCGACCTCGGCGCGGCGAAGACGTTCTACGGCGAGACCCTCGGCCTGCCCGTGCAGGAGTACGACATGGGCATCCTCGAACTCACGATCGGAAGCGGCGCGCGCGTGATGGTCTATCCGAAGGAGGACCACCAGCCCGCCGTCTTCACCATCCTGAACTTCGACGTCGACGACGTCGAGGCGGCGGTCGACGACCTCAACGCCCGCGGCGTCGTGACCAAGATCTACGACGACTCCGAGTTCCCCACCGACGCGAAGGGCATCTCGCGCGACATGGGCCCTGCGATCGCGTGGTTCCGCGACCCGTCGGGCAACGTCCTGGCGGTGCTGAAGACGGAGTGAGCGATGGATGCCTCGTCCCGCGCGCACAGAGCGAGGGACGAGGCATCCGGGACCGAACTCAGCCGGCGAGCGCCTCCGAGAGCTTCACGCGGCCGCCCATGCGCAGCAGCGAGTTCTCGTAGATGCGCGAGCCGACGAGGATCGCGGCGATGCACGTCGCGATGAGGATCGCGAGCGAGAGCAGCGGCTCCCACCACTGCGCCTCGCCGAGGAACAGTCGCATCGGCATGCCCACCGGCGCGGAGAACGGCACGTACGACATGATCCCCAGCACGAGCGGGTTGTCGAAGAAGAAGATCACCAGGAAGTACGGCGCCATGATCAGCATCGTGAGCGGCGTGGTGGTCGAGCCGACGTCCTCCATGCGCGACACCATCGACGCCGCGGCCGCGAACAGCGCCGCCAGCAGGATGAACCCGAACAGGAAGAAGACCGCGAACCAGGCGATCGGCCCGCCGAGCCCCTGCAGCAGTGCCGTCTGACCGGTGACCGTGAGGCCGACGATCGCGATCGCCGCGAGCAGCAGGATCTGGCCCATCGCGAGGATCGTGTTGCCGATCACCTTGCCGGCGAGCAGCGCGCGCACCGGGATCGCCGAGATGAGCAGCTCGACCACACGGGTCTGCTTCTCTTCGACGACGCTCTGCGCGATCGTGCCGCCGAACATCGAGGCCGCGAACAGGAACACGACGCCGAAGCCGATCGCCGCGAGGTAGCCGAGCGCCTGATTGCCGGTCTGAGGCTCGAGCAGCACGACCGTCGGCGCCTGCGACAGCTGCAGCAGCAGCTGCGACGGGGCGCTCGAGTCCGCGATCACGGCGATCCCGACCGGCGAGTCCGGATCGGCCACGATGGCGGCGTCGACGTCCCCGTCCGCGACGAGCGCCTCGGCGGCGGCGCGATCGTCGACCTCGGTGATGTCGAGTCCCTGCACGTCCGCGACGGCGGACGAGGCATCCGCGGTCACCGCGACCGGGGTGCCGGTGGAGTTCGCGGCCGCGAAGCCACCCCAGATGACGAGCGCCAGCGCGCCGATCAGCAGGATCGCCGTCGAGATGACGAACGCCTTGCTGCGCAGCTTCGAGCCGATCTCGCGCTCGGCGACGAGCCAGACTGCCTGAGCCGTGCCGAGGCCGGCTGCGGGGATGCGGGTGGGGGTGCTCACTGGATGACCTCCTTGAAGATCTGGGCGAGGGTGGGATGCTGCGGCGCGAAGCTCGCGACATCGCCCTGGTCTACGGCCCGGCGCAGCACGCGCTGGGCGGTCTCGTCGGTGTCGGCGTCGAACACGGCGTAGCCGCCGTCGAAGTCGAGGACCTCGACCCCGGGCTCGGAGCGCAGCCAGCCGGCATCCCCCGTCGACACGAGCTCGAAGCGGCGGGTGGAGTGCTGAGCGCGCAGCACGTCGCGGGCACCGGCCGCGCGGATCGTGCCGCCGGCGATGATGACGAGGTCGTCGCACAGCCGCTCGACGACGTCGAGCTGGTGCGACGAGAAGAGCACGGCGGCGCCGCCGGCGGCGCGCTCCTGCAGCACGCCTGCGACGACGTCGACAGCGAGCGGGTCGAGTCCCGAGAAGGGCTCATCGAGGATCAGGACCTGCGGGTCGTGCACCAGGGCGGCGGCGATCTGCGCACGCTGCTGGTTGCCGAGCGAGAGCGTCTCGACGTTGTCGTTCAGGCGCTCGCCGAGTCCGAGCTGCTCGAGCAGCGCGGTGGCGCGGGCGGTGGCATCCGCCTTCGTGAACCCGTGCAGGCGCGCGAGGTACACGACGTGCTCGAGCACCTTCATCTTCGGGTAGAGCCCGCGCTCTTCGGGCATGTAGCCGAAGCGGCGGCGATCGGACGCCGTGACCTCGGCGCCGTCGAGCCGGACGTCGCCGCCGTCCTTGGCGAGCACACCCAGGACGATGCGCATCGTCGTCGTCTTGCCCGCGCCGTTGCCGCCCACGAAGCCGGTGAGCCTACCCGGTTCGACGTTGAACGCGACGTCGTCGAGCACGCGCCGCCCTCCGTAGCTCTTGGTGATCCCCGTCAGCTGCAGCATCCCGCTCCTCCTGTCGATTCCTGCGTCCGACGTTACGGAGCCCGCGATCGCGCGTCCTCCCCCTCAAGGGGGATTTCGCCCGGTCAGCCACGCGGGGGAGTCGCTGGATGACGACTTCTCCATGCGCCGGAATAGATCTCGAATCGATGCGCTTGCATGGTTGTGGAACGTCCACGGTGGCCACCACCGGGACGTCTTTTCGTTTTTCCAGAAGGAGCACACCCATGTCCGAGCGGACCATCGGCTACATCGTCGGCAGCATCTCGTCGACCTCGATCAATCGTCGCCTCGCGAAGGCGCTCGAGCGCCTCGCGCCCGAGGGCACGACCCTGGTCGAGATCCCGATCAAGGACCTCCCCTTCTACTCGCCCGACTTCGACGCCGACTACCCGCAGGTCGCGCGCGACTTCAAGGACGCCATCGACGAGGTCGACGGCGTCATCATCGTCACCCCCGAGTACAGCCGCTCGATCCCCGGCGTGCTGAAGAACGCCCTCGACTGGGCCGCCCGCCCGTGGGGCCAGGGCTCGTTCAATGGCAAGCCCACCGCCGTCATCGGCACCTCGGGCGGCGGCATCGCCACCGCTGCGGCGCAGCAGCACCTCAAGGCGATCCTCAGCCACTACAACGCCCCGACGCTCGGCCAGCCCGAGGGATACGTGCAGTCGACCCCCGGCCTGTTCACCGAGACCGGCGAGGTGACCAACGAGCAGACGGCCGAGTTCCTCGTCGGCTACCTCGAGGCCTTCGGTGCGCTCGTCGACCGCTACGCGTCGGTTCCCGTCGCGGCCTGATCCCGCCTCTCGGAACGCCCCGTGCCCCTGAGGGGCACGGGGCGTTCCGCGTTTCCCGCGGGGGTCAGGCCAGGCCGTGGCGGTGCGCGTACACGACGGCGGCGACCCTGTCACGGGCGCCGAGCTTCTGCAGCACGTTCGAGACGTGCGTCTTGACCGTCGCCTCGCCGATGTAGAGCCGCTCGGCGATCTCGGCGTTGCTCAGGGCCTGCGCCACCAGGCGCAGCACTTCGTCCTCGCGCTCCGTGAGCTCGGGAACGCCGGCGGGCACCACCCGGGGTGCGGGAGCGGACGGCTCGGCGTCGGCGAAGCGCGCGATCACCCGCCGCGTGACCTCGGGCGCGAGCAGCGCGTCGCCCGCCGCCGCGACGCGCACGGCCGAGACGAGCTCCTCCGGGCCGGCGTTCTTCAGCAGGAATCCGCTGGCCCCCGCCGACAGCGCCGAGAACAGGTAGTCGTCACGGTCGAAGGTCGTCACGACCACGACGGCCGCGGCGATCGCCGGGTCGGCGACGATGCGCCGGGTCGCCTCGAGCCCGTCCATGTCGGGCATCTGCACGTCCATGCACACCACGTCGGGGTGCAGAGCGGATGCCGCCGCCACGCCCTCCACTCCGGTCGCGGCCTCGCCCACGATGGCGATGTCGCCCGCCGCCTCGAGGATCATGCGGAATCCGGCGCGCATCACGGCGTGGTCGTCGACGAGGAGCACGCGGATCGGCGAGCCCGTCACGCGATGGCCCGCTCGGCCAGCGGCACGCTCAGCCGCACGAGGAATCCGCCCCGCGCGCGCGGCGCCGCCTCGAGCGTCCCGCCCGACGCGCCCGCGCGCTCGCGCATGCCGACGATGCCGAGGCCCGGGCGCAGCGCCGCGACGACGCGCCCGGTGTTGACGATCTCGAGCTCGACCGCGTCGCCTGCGTAGCGCAGGCGCACGTCGGCCGCGGCATCCGGTCCGCCGTGGCGGCGCGCGTTCGTGAGCGCCTCCTGGGCGACGCGGTAGATGTTCACCTGCACGAGGTCGGGCACGGGTGTCTCCTCGCCGACGACCGTCAGGGTCGTGGGCAGGCCGTTCGCGGTGGCGTGCGCGACCAGTCCGGCGAGCCCGGCGAGCCGTACGGTCGACGCGTTCGGCGGTTCTCCGTCGGGCGTGCGCAGCGTCTCGAGCAGGTGGCGAAGGTCGTCGAGAGCAGAGCGAGCGGATGCCTCGACCACCGACAGTGCGGCGCGGGCGGCCTCGGGATCGCGGTCCATCACGGCGCGGGCGGCACCGGCCTGCACGCCCATCGCCGAGACATGGTGGGCGACGACGTCGTGCAGCTCGCGGGCGATGCGCACGCGGTCGAGCGCCACCGCCTGGGCGGCTGTCACCTCGCGCTCGTTCTCGAGTTCGCGGGTGCGCTCCTCGAGGGCGGCCCGCTCGAGCGCCGAGGCGTATGCGCGATCGCCCATGTAGTACGCCCCGCCGAAGAACGCGGCGTTGACGAGGAACTGGATCAGCATGAACGCGACGAACGGCGAGAACAGGCCCTCGCGCGAGAGGCCCTCGTCGGTCGGCGCGGTCGCGGACTGGAACGTCGTGACCAGCAGCCACAGGAACATCCCGACGATGATCGCGACGCGGACGATCATGGCGCGTCGACGGTCGTCGACCCACGCGCCCACGGTGTACATCGCGATGAACACCGCGATGTTGCCGACGTAGAGCTCGGGGATGCGCATGGTCACGCCGACGAAGAACACCGCGGCGATGACGACCGCGACGATCTCGGGGGCGCGGCGTCGCAGAGCCAGGGGGGCGGTGAGGCCGAAGGCATAGAGGAGCGCCCACTGCATGCCCTGCCGGGTCTCGTCGCCGTAGATGCCGGCGACCGAGCCGAGGGCGGCGCTGAGCACCGCGCCGAGCAGCAGGGCGCCCGCGAGCCAGACGTCGTTGCGCAGCTCCGCGGGCGACGCGGGCGTGCGCCGGGCGGGGGAGGTGATGGACATCCCTCCACGGTAGGGGTCGCACGAATCGCGAGCCTCCCCCGCAGGGCGGAGTCCGCGCCGCATCAACCCGCTGTTCACGGATGAGAACGCCGCGTGCATCGTGTGGGACGACAACGTCTACTTCATGGTGCTCACCAAGGAGTACTTCTCGACGTTCACCGACAAGGAGTTCGCCGACCCGGCCACGCACGCGCAGGTGCTGATCGCGATGAGCCGTGAATCGCGCGAGGCGGTCGACCAGATCGTGGAGGCGGGACTCGCGAACGGCGGAACGGAGCCGAGCGAGCCCAAGGACTACGGCTTCATGTACAGCCGCGACCTCGAAGACCCCGACGGCAACGGCATCCAGTTCATGTTCATGGAGCCACAGGCGGTCGAGGTGGGTCCTGACGCGTACGCAGCCGAGCCGGCGCAGGCCTGAATGGCGTCCCGCAGCTACGGGCAGTACTGCGGAGTCACGACGGCCGTCGAGCTGATCGGCGAGCGGTGGTCGCTGCTCATCGTGCGTGATCTGCTCGTCGGGCCGCGACGCTACACCGACCTCAAGCAGGGCCTCCCCAGGATCCCCACGAACATCCTCTCCACGCGCCTGAAGGAGCTGCAAGAGGGCGGTGTCGTGCGGCGCGTTCCGCTCCTGAACTGCGGACTCGTCTACGAGATGACGCCGTACGGTCGCCGGCTCGAGCCCATCGTGCTCGCGCTCGGACGGTGGGGCTTCGCGCAGATGGGCGACCCGGCCCCCGAAGACGTCGTCACCGCGGACTCGCTCACGATGGCGCTCCGGACGGCATTCCGCGCGGATGCCGCGGCCGACCTACCCGCGGCCGACTACGAGGTGCACGTCGCCGACGTCGCGCTGCGTGTGCAGGTCGACGGAGCCGGCCTGCGCATCGCCCAGCTCGCGCCGCCGGCTCCGCCGGTCGGGGGAGCGATGCCCGCGGGCGATGCCGATCTCGTGTTCGCGGCGGGCCCGGGCATCCGGCTGCTCATCTCGGGCGAGCTCACGCCGGCCGAGGCGATCGATCGCGAGGTGCTGGCCGTGGTGTCGGGCGACGCGACCCTGCTGGAACGCTTCGCCGCGACCTTCCACATCGACCCGACCGGCGCCTCGGGGCTTGTTGCATGAGCGGAGGGCGCGCCGGGTCGCTCGGCGTGTGCCGCCGTCGGCTCGCGCGGGCTCCCGCTAGCGTGCGGGTGTGAGCGAGACCGGCAGGGTCGGGGCGGAGCGCCGCCGGCGCGACGTGCCCATCGGGGTCGTGATGGTCGGCATGGCGGTGATCGCCTGGTGGCCGGCGTTCACCCTCGGTGTCTACGGCGAGATCTTCTTCGACGACATCCTGACGGTGTGGGCGGCGTCGACGGCCGCCTTCGTGTTCGTTCTCGTCGAGCGGAAGCCGGTCGGGGGCAAGCTGGTCCGGGCGTTCCTGCTCCTGCTCCCGTCGCTCTGGCTCGTGCTGTCGTTCGTCGTCTCCGACGACGAGACCGATCTGCTCATCGCGATCGTCGACGTCGTCGCGATTCTGGCAGTGCTGATCGGCATCCCGTTCACGCTGTGGGTTCTGGTCCGCGTGGCCTTCCCCGACTTCGCGCACGAGTCGAGCCCGGGCACGAAGTGGCTCATCGCAGGAGTCGTGCTCGGAGTCGCGATCATCGCGTTCGTCCTCGGACTCAACCAGGAGCACTTCCTCACCTGCGGGGACTTCCAGCTCAGCGGCAACTACCCGCCCGCGAGCTGCACGCCGGCGCCGGCCACCGAGGGCTGATCCGGCTCAGTCGGCGGCCAGCGTGTCGCGCACCGTCGGGGTCAGCTCGACCGTGAGATCTCGCGCGAGGAAGCCGAGGCCGACGCGCTCCTCGAGGCGCGACCCGGCGCGGGCATGCACCCAGGCGCCCCACACCGCGGCGCGCTCGATCGGCAGGCCGCGCGCGACGAACCCCGTGATCGCCCCGGCCAGCACATCACCGCTGCCCGATGTGCCCAGCCCGGCCCCGCCTTCGCCCACGCGCCACAGGCGGCCGTCCGGGTGGGCGACGGTGCCGTAGCACCCGACGACGGCGTCGAAGCGGCGCGCGACCTCGGCGACATCTGTCGCCTCGTCGCGCAGGTCGCGATCGAGCAGGATGCCGAGCTCGTCCTTGTTCGGGCTCAGCACCACCTCGGGAGGCAGAGCGTCGCGCTCGACACCGGGCAGCACTCCGAGCGCGAACGCATCGAGCACCAGCCGCCGCGCACCGGCGGCGACTGCCGCGAGGAGGGTCGCGCGCGTCTCGTCGGGATCGTCGAACCCGGGGCCGACGAGGACGACGTCGGCGCGGGCCACGTGGTCGCGGAGGTCGCCTTCGAACGGGTCGTCGGCGTGATCGGGCAGTGCGACCACGCCGGATTCCGGCAGGGCGACGCCCACCTGCGCATCGATCGACGCCGGCACGGCGAGGGCGATGCGCCCGGCGCCGACGCGCAGCGCTGCTTCGCCCGCGAGCAGCGCCGCACCCGGCGCGCTGCGCGAGCCGCCGACGATGACCACGTCGCCGCGCGCCTTCTTGGAGTCTCCAGGGTCGGGGAGGCCCCATTCCCGCAGCAGCTCGGGACCGACGGGCTCAGGCCGGCTCGACATCGGGGTTCCCGGGGTGCACGGTGACATCCGCGCCCTCGCGCTGCAGGTGGGTGACGTCGGCGAACGTCACCAGCTCCCAGCCCGGGTCACGGCGCACGAGGTGGGTGACCGAGGCGTTGAGCACGGTGTTCTCGGCGGCGAAGTCGAGCAGCTCGTCCTCGCGTAGGGGGAGCAGCACGTACAGCAGCAGCATGACCACCGCATCGTGCGCGACGATCATGGCCTTCTCGCCCGGTCCGTCGAGCCGGTCCCGCAGGAAGGACCGCAGCCGCAGCGCGACGTCCGCCCACGACTCGCCGCCGGGCGGCCGATGATAGAACTTGCCGAGGTGCAGGCGCCGCGCGCGCTCCTCCGGATGCAGGCGCTGCACGCCCGTGCGCGTGAGCAGATCCAGGATGCCGAGTTCCCGGTCGCGCAATCGCTCGTCGAGGGCGGGCGGTGAGGCCGTCGCGCGCTCGCCGAGCGCGATCCGCAGAGTCTCCTGCGCGCGCAGGTACGGCGAGACCCAGTAGGCGTCGATGCGGGCGTCGCCCTCGTCGAGCCACTCACCGAGCGCCGCAGCCTGCTCGCGGCCGGTGTCGGACAGCGGAACGTCGGCATCGCGGATGTCGAGCGGGATCGTGTCGAGCCCCTCGAGTTCCGCCTGCGTCGCCGCCACGTTGCCGACACTCTCCCCGTGCCTGACCAGCCAGAGCTCGTTCACCGCCATGCGCCCAGAGTAGGCAGGGGAGGGATGCTGCGCCCAGCGCTTGACACGGGCGGCTGGGAGAACCGGCCGTGGCGCGTCAGAAGATCATCGGGCGATCGTCGTCGTCGGGGCCTTCGAGGTCGAGGTCGACGACCACCGGCACGTGATCGCTCGGCGCCTCGCCCTTGCGCTCGTTGCGGTGGATCGTGGCGCCGGTCACGGCATCGGCGACCGTGTGCGAGCCCAGGATGAAGTCGATGCGCATGCCCTCGTTGCGCGGGAACCGCAGCTGCTTGTAGTCCCAGTACGTGTAGCCGGTCGGCACGAGCGGGCGCACGACGTCGGTCAGCCCGGCGCTCTCGAGCGCAGCGAAGGCTTCCCGCTCGGGCGGCGACACATGGGTCGCGAAGCCCTGCACGACGGTGGGGTCGCCGTTGTCGGCGTCGGTCGGTGCGATGTTGAAGTCGCCGACCAGGGCGAGGGCGAGGTCGGGATTCGCGGTCAGCGAATCGCGGGTGTACTGCTCGAGTGCCGCGAGCCAGTCGAGCTTGTAGAAGTAATGAGGGTCGCCGAGAGAGCGGCCGTTCGGCACGTAGAGGCTCCAGACCTCGACTCCGCCGACGGTCGCGCCCATCGCGCGGGCCTCCTGCGGAGCATCCGGTCCGTTGTGCCCCTTCTCGAAACCGGGCATGCCCGGAAACGCGGTGCGCACGTTCTCGACCGGCTCGCGGCTCGCGATCGCGACGCCGTTCCACTGCGAGAACCCGTGCGCCTCGACGTGGAAGCCGGCGTCTTCGAACGCGGCGAACGGGAACTGCTCGACCTTGCACTTGATCTCCTGCATGGCGAGCACGTCGAGATGCTCACGCACCGCGAAGTCGACGATCCGATCGACTCGGGCGCGGATCGAGTTCACGTTCCAGGTGGCCAAGCGCATGGTCTCCAGCCTAGGACGAGCGGCCGACGCAGATCGCGGCGGCCGTTGCACCGGCCGCGCGGCCGTAGTACCGTCGCAGAACCGATTGCATATTACAACCAGAGAACATCGACGAGAGGAGCGAGGGTGCTCACGCACGTCGCCGAGGGTGTGCTCGTCCACGAGAGCGAGTTCCTGCAGAGCAACGCGGTCGTCGTGCAGGGGCGCGACGGAGTGCTGCTCGTCGATCCCGGCATCACGCGGGACGAGCTGGCCTGCATCGCAGCGGATCTCCGATTGCTGGGCCAGCCGGTCGTCGCAGGCTTCGCGACCCATCCCGACTGGGACCACGTGCTCTGGCATGAGGCGTTCGGCGACGCCCCCCGCTACGGGACCGCCAGGTGCGCGGCATCCCTTCGCGAACTGCTCGTCCAGCCCGACTGGCGGGATCAGATCGCCGAGGGCCTGCCCCCCGAGCACGCCGACGAGATTCCGATGGAACTGCTCGGCCTCGTGACGGCGCTGCCCGCGGGTGCCGAACGCATCCCGTGGGATGGCCCGACGGTGCGTGTCCTCGAGCACCGCGCACACGCGCCAGGGCACGCCGCCCTGCTGATCGAGGACAGCGGCGTGCTGGTCGCCGGCGACATGGTGTCCGACATTCTGATGCCGTTCCTCGATCTGCAGGCCCACCACCCGATCGAGGACTACCTCGCGGCGCTTCAGCTCTACGAGAGCCTTGCCGACGACGTGCGGTGCGTCGTGCCCGGGCACGGCTCGGTGGGCGAGGGCGACCAGCTGCGCGAGCGGTTGCGGCTCGACCGTGCGTACGTTCTGACGGCGCGCGACGGCGGCGACTTCGACGACCCGCGCATCGGCCGTCCGGCGCCATGGGACTGGCTGACCGACGTGCACGAGTGGCAGGTCCGGAGCCTGGCCGAGCAGTCGCGCAACGAGGAGACGGGACGTCCATGAAGCTGCTGCTCACGTCAGGCGGGATCACGAACGAATCGATCCGGTCGGCGCTCGTCGACCTGCTCGGCAAGCCGGTCGCCGAGTCGCGGGCGCTGTTCATCCCGACCGCCCAGTGGGGGCATCCGATGTGCTCACCCGAGTCCGTCTGGAAAGGCGTCTCCGGGCGATGGGAGGGCGGCGGCGCGCTGACGACGCTCGGCTGGAAGTCGGTCGGCGTCCTCGAACTCACGGCCCTGCCGACCATCGGCCGGGAGCGATGGCTGCCCTGGGTCCGCGATGCGGACGTGCTGCTGGTGGACGGCGGCGAGGCGATGTACCTCAGCCACTGGATGCGCGAGTCCGGTCTGGCCGACGAGCTCGCCGCCATGCCCGACATCGTGTGGGTGGGGGTGAGCCCGGGCAGCATGGTGATGACGCCGCGCATCGGCGGGCAGTTCGTCGACTGGCGACCCGACGGAGGCGACGAGACTCTGGGCGTCGTGGACTTCTCGATCTTCCCGCACCTCGACTATCCGGGCTGGGACGAGAACACCACCGCGGCAGCGCGCCGGTGGGCGGCGACGATGCCCGGACCCGCCTACGCGATCGACGATCAGACCGCGATCACGGTCGTCGACGGCACGGTCGAGGTCGTCTCGGAGGGTCATTGGGAGCACTTCGTCGTTCCGGGGCATCCGTAGAATCGTCCACATGACCGTCGCGTCCACGCCCGCGCTCGAAGCCGACCGCCAGTACCTCATCGCCCTCATTCAGGATGAGGCGGTGTTCCACGGCGACTTCACGCTCTCGAGCGGCGCCCAGGCGACGTACTACGTCGACATGCGCAAGCTCACCCTCGACCATCGCGCGGCCCCGTCGATCGGGCGCATCATGCTCGATCTCATCCGCGACCTCGACGGCATCGTCGCGGTCGGCGGTCTCACGCTGGGGGCCGACCCGATCGCCAATGCCGTGATGCACGAGTCGGCGCGCACCCACATGCCCCTCGACGCCTTCGTCGTGCGCAAGGAGCCAAAGGACCACGGTCGCGGCCGTCAGGTGGAGGGAGCGGATGTCGCGGGCAAGCGGGTCGTCGTGCTCGAAGACACCTCGACCACGGGCCAGTCGGCGCTCAAGGCCGTCGAGGCGTTGCGCCGGGAGGGCGCCGAGCCGGTCGCCGTCGCCGTGATCGTCGACCGCAAGACCGGCGCCCAGGCAGCCGTCGAGGCCGCCGGGCTGCAGTGGCTCGCCGCGATCGACCTCGACGACCTGGGGCTCGAGCCGCAGTAGTCGGTCGTCGCCTGCGCGCCGCCGGCCCTGGTGGTCAGCTGGCGCACCGGTCAGTCGTCGCTGTCGCGACCACGCCCCCGCCACCACTGCCACACGAACACGATCAGCGTGCCCGCCAGTACGATGGCGGTGCCGGCGAAGAGAAGGTTCTGCTCGAGCTCCGTCATCGGGGTCTCCTGTCTGCGGCGGCGTCCGCCACGATCTTCGCGATGCGCGCCGAGCGTGTCTCGGGTCGCCGCGCCGCGTCGACCGCACCGATGCCCATCTTGCGGGCCGATGGGGGGAAGGCGTCCCACTTCTCGCGGGCCTCGGGCTGCGCGTCGAGCGCGGCGGCCAGGTCGTCGGGCTCGATCATCGCCTCGGCGTTGTCGAGCACCGTCCAGGCGCCGTTCTGCTTCGCGACCTCGACCGCGCGCAGGCCCGCCTCCGTCATGAGCCCCGCGGCCTCGAGCTCGATGAGACGCGCCTTGTTGGTGGCGGCCCACCCGCTCGACGGCCGGCGCGGCGCGAACCACAGGCCGCCCCGCACCTCGTCGAAGCTGCGGACCGGACCGTCGATCCAGCCGAAGCACAACGCCTGCCGGATCGCGTCCTCGTACTCGACGAACGTCAGGCCCGACCCGCGCCGCGCACGCATGAGCCAGGCGCCCTTCGACGTGCGATGGTGGGTCTCGAGCCACGCCCGCCAGGATGCGGCATCCGCTGCCTCCACCTTCTCGCCGTCGTCGAGTGCTCCCATGTCCGCGACCCTATCGGCCGATGCGGACGCGGCATGTCCGCATCGGGTTGCTCAGAGGATGTCGGTCTCCTCGGCCTCCACAGGGTGCTCGGCGAGCAGGTCGGCGACCGAGTCGAGCACCTCGTCGGGGCGGAACGGATACCGCTGGATCTCGGCAGGGTCGCTGATGCCGGTGAGCACGAGCACGGTGTGCAGGCCGGCCTCGATGCCGGCGACCACGTCGGTGTCCATGCGGTCGCCGATCATGCCGGTGTTCTCGGAGTGCGCGCCGAGGCGGTTCATCGCGGAGCGGAACATCATGGGGTTCGGCTTGCCCACGACGTACGGCTCCATGCCGGTCGCCTTCGTGATCAGCGCCGAGATCGCACCGGTGGCCGGCAGCACCCCGTCCGTCGACGGGCCGGTCGCGTCCGGGTTGGTCGCGATGAACCGGGCGCCGGCGCCGATGAACCGGATCGCCTTCGTGATCGCCTCGAACGAGTAGTTGCGCGTCTCGCCGACGACCACGTAGTCCGGCTCGGTCTCGGTCATGATGAACCCGGCCTCGTGGAGGGCGGTGGTGAGTCCGGCTTCGCCGATCACGAAGGCGGTCCCGCCGGGCATCTGCGACTTGAGGAAGTCGGCGGTGGCGAGCGCCGACGTCCAGATCGACTCCTCGGGAACGAGGAGGCCCGAGGCCCGGAGCCGGGCGCTCAGATCACGCGGCGTGAAGATCGAGTTGTTCGTCAGGACCAGGAACGGCGTACCGGTGTCGCGCCACTGCTGCAGCAGCTGAGAGGCGCCCGGAATCGGCGTGTTCTCGTGGACCAGCACCCCATCCATGTCGGTGAGCCAGCATTCGATCTCGGCACGGGTCCCCATGGGCCCAGCCTAGGGGTCGCGGGGATATGGTCGGAGCGTGCGCACGACCTGGGACCCCCGACACCTGCCCGACCTCTCCGGTCGCGCATATCTGGTGACCGGGTCGAACGCGGGCCTAGGCTTCTTCGCGTCCGAGCAGCTCGTCGGCGCCGGAGCCCGCGTCTACATGACAGGTCGGCACCCGAACCGGCTCGCCGCCGCACGCGCGGCGGTGCGGCGACGGGTTCCCGATGCCGCGCCCGGCGCCACGGAGACGCTCGTCCTCGACACGAGCAACCTCGGATCGGTGCGCTCTGCGGCCGCGAGCATCCGTGGCAAGGGCGGCCTCGACGGCGTGCTGCTCAACGCCGGGATCGTGCACGCACCGAAAGAGCGTCAGATGACGGTGGACGGGCACGAGCTCGTTCTCGCCACCAATGCACTGGGTCACTTCGCGCTCGCCGGAGAGCTGCTGCGGCCCCTCGCCGACCGGTCGGGCCGCATGGTGTGGGTCGGCAGCATGTCGACGTCGCTGACCCCGTACGACCCGGTCGATCCGCAGCTCGTCGAGGGATACTCGGCCTGGCGCGCGTACGTGCAGTCGAAGATCGCGACGACGGCGCTGGGATTCGAGGCGGACCGCCGTCTGCGGGCCGCGGGCGTGCCCGTCGAGAGCGTCGTCGCGCATCCGGGCTACTCGACCAGCGGGCGCACCCCCGGCATCGCGGGCGTCAACGCGCCGACACGGTCGAAGAGGTTTCGCGACAACCTTCAGGCCGCGATCGCCCAGTCGAAGGAGCACGGCGCCTGGTCGCTCGTGCGGGCCCTCGTCGATCCCGCCGTCGAGGGCGGCGAGTTCTGGGGGCCTCGCACGGTCGCCCGCGGCGAGCCCCGCCGGCAGCGGGCGTCGCGCATCACGCTCGACGCCGACGTCGCGGCGCGGCTGTGGCACGCAGCCGAGGAGGCGACTGGCGTGCGCTGGCCCTTCGAGACGGTCGTCAGGCGCTGAGCCAGACGGCGTCGGCCGCGGCCGCCGGAAGCGCAACGTCGACGTCGCCGATGCGGAGGGTCGCGGCATCCGTCACCGTCGCATCGGCGCCCACCTCGACGCCGGCCGCCTCGACGGCACGCAGCACGTCGGGGTCGCGGTCGCTCACGCGCAGCACGCGCCCGGTGTGGCCGGCCGGTGCCGCGGCGAGCAGCACGAACGGGACGCGCTCGACCGCGCCGGCCGCATCCGGAATCGCGTCTCCGTGCGGATCGAAGCGCGGGCGTCCGAGGCGCTCGTCGATGCCCTCGAGCAGCCGGTCGCTGATCGCGTGTTCGAGCACCTCGGCCTCATCGTGCACCTCGTCCCACGCGTAGCCGAACTCGCGCACGAGCCACGTCTCGATCAGGCGATGGCGCCGGATGATCGCCGCCGCCCGCAGCCTGCCCGGCTCGGTGAGTGCGATCGGGCCGTACGGGCGGTGGGTGACGAGATCCTGCGCGGCGAGCTTCTGCACCATCTCGGTGACGCTCGACGGCGCGAGCCCCAGCTCGGCCGCCAGCTGCGACGGCGTGATGCGATCGGTCTGCCACTCGGTGTGGTGGTAGATCGTCTTCAGATAGTCGTCGATGGCGGGGGAGGAGGGCACGTGATCAGGCTACCCGCGGGCCGTCACGAACCCGTGAGCACCAGCCACAGCAGGATCCCGTTCAGCGCGATGAGGAAGACGGATGCCGCGATCCCCGCGACCGTCGTCAGCGCGCGGTTGCGGAACCGCCCCAGGACGTCGGACTTCGCGGTGAGAGCGAGGAGCGGGATCAGCGCGAAGGGGATGCCGAACGACAGCACGACCTGGCTCAGCACGAGCGCGAGCGTCGGGTCGATGCCCGCGGCGAGGATGACGAGCGCCGGGATCAGCGTCACCAGCCGGCGGGCGAGCAGCGGCACCCGGATGTGCAGCAGGCCGTGCATGATCTCGGCTCCCGCGTACGCCCCGACCGAAGTCGACGCCAGGCCGCTCGCGAGCAGGCCGACGGCGAAGAGCGTGGCGACGGCGGGGCCCAGGCCGGTGTCGAGCGCGGCGTACGCGCCCTCGAGGGTGTCGGTGCCGGGGACACCGGCGAGGTTCGCGGCGGCGAGCAGCAGGATGCAGAGGTTCACCGTGCCGGCGATGAGCATCGCGATCGTGACGTCCCACTTGGTCGCGCGCAGCAGGCGGGCGGTGCCGATGCCGCGCAGCTCGTCGAGGGGCGCCTCGATGCGGGGGCCGGGCGACGCATCGCCGCTGCGCGGGAGGGTGGGCGCGAAGCGGTCGCGCGCGAGCGCGGAGTGGGCGTAGATCGCGTGCGGCATGATCGTCGCACCGAGGATCGACGCGGCCAGCAGCACCGAGCCGGTGTCCTCGAAGCGCGGCACCAGGCCTGCGACGACGCCGGCCGGGTCGGGCGGAGCGACGAACACCCCGTACGTGAAGCCGATCGCGATGATGACGACGAGGCCGATGACCACGAACTCGAACGTGCGCGCCCCCCGGCGCGACTGGATGAGCAGCAGCACGATCGAGACGACGCCGGTGATCAGCCCGCCCCAGAGCAGCGGCACTCCGAACAGCAGGTTGAGCGCGACCGCGCCGCCGATGACTTCGGCGATGTCGGTCGCCATCGCGACGAGTTCGGCCTGCAGCCAGTAGGCGCGGCGGCCCCAGGGGTTGCGGATGCGGCGGCCGAGCGTCTCGGGCAGGCTCTGCCCCGTGACGATCCCGAGCTTCGCCGACAGGTACTGGATGAGCCACGCCATCACGTTGCCGAGCACGACGACCCACACCAGGAGGTAGCCGTAGACGGCACCGGCTGTCATGTTGCTGGCGACGTTGCCCGGGTCGAGATAGGCGACGCCGGCGACGAGGGCGGGACCGATCAGCCATGCCGCCCGCCGGGTCGTGGGAGGGCCGCTCGCCCGCGCGGGCGTGGGCGGCGGCATCCGATCGACGTCGACGGGATTTTTCGGCATGCCGAAACCATACCCGGATTTCGGTCGACCGAAAAGATCGACTCCTGCGTACTGCGGATAGCCTGAGCCGGTGACCGCCCCCGACGACGCCCCCGAGCCGACGCTGCCGGTCGGGGTGGGGCCGTGGCCCGGAGGGCCGGAGGCCTGGCCGGACGATCCGCGCTACGACCCCGAGCTGCTCGCCCACGGCGACGCCCGCAACGTGATCGACGCGTACCGCTACTGGACCATGGACGCGATCGTGGCCGACCTCGATCAGCGACGGCACGGCTTCCACGTCGCGATCGAGAACTGGCAGCACGACATGAACATCGGCT
Organism: Microbacterium sp. NPDC056003; assembly: GCF_042274785.1. Classification (NCBI taxonomy): domain Bacteria; kingdom Bacillati; phylum Actinomycetota; class Actinomycetes; order Micrococcales; family Microbacteriaceae; genus Microbacterium; species Microbacterium sp. NPDC056003. The sequence continues at coordinate 1,434,693 of NZ_JBHJXQ010000001.1, forward strand.
CGATCGTGCGCAGCGCGAATGCGTTCCTCGCGGCCGAGGTGCACATCGTCGGCCGGCGCCGCTGGAACCGGCGCGGGGCGATGGTCACCGACCGGTACCAGCACGTGCGTCACCACGAGAGTGTGGCGGCGTTCACGGAGTGGGCGGCTGCCGCATCGCTCCCGGTGATCGCGATCGACAACGTCGCCGGATCGGTGCCGCTCGACCGCGCCGACCTGCCGGAGCGCTGCGTGCTGCTGTTCGGACAGGAGGGTCCGGGGCTGTCGCCCGAGGCGGTGGCCGCGGCATCCGCTGTGGTCGAGATCACCCAATACGGGTCGACCCGGTCGATCAACGCCAGCGCGGCGGGGGCCGTGGTCATGTACGAGTGGTGCCGCCGCTGGGCGTGAGCCGCAGCCGAGCGCCCGCCGGTCAGGCGGGGATCGCCATCCAGGCCGTGCCGCGCACCCGCCAGCCGAGTGTGGCCAGGCGGGCCAGCATGTACACGCCGAAGAACGCGACCGACAGCCAGGCCAGGCCCGCGGCGCCGTGCGGCTGGAGCATCCCGATGAGAACGAGCGCGGGAGCGTACGGCACCAGGTTGAGCACGCCGGCGAGGGCGAGGTACCGCGCATCGCCCGCACCGATGAGCACGCCGTCGAGCACGAAGACGACGCCGCAGATCGGCTGCGCCACGGCAAGCACGATCAGCGCGGGCTGAACGAGCGCGGCGATCTGCGGATCACCGGTGAACAGCAGGCCGATCACGCCCGAGAACGCCCCGATGACGCCGCCCACGATGAGGCCGAACCAGGCGCCCCATGCCAGTGTGCGGGCGAGCACGCGCTTCACCATCGGACGGTCTTCGGCACCGAGGCCCTTGCCGATGAGCGCCTGTGCGGCGATCGCCAGCGCGTCGAGCGCGAACGCGGCGGTCGAGAAGATCGTGAACGCGACCTGCCAGCCGGCCAGCTCGCCGGTGCCGAGCGCCGTCGCGACCGCGACCGTCGCGAGGAGGGCGACGCGCAGCGACACCGTGCGCAGGAAGAGCCAGCCGCCGGAGCGCGCCGACCCGCGCACCCCTTCGCGCTGAGGGCGGACGGATGCCGCGTGCCGCCGCGCGAGCCGGGCGACGACCAGGACATACGCGGCCACCATGCCCCACTGCGCGAGGACGGTGCCGACCGCCGATCCGGCGATGCCCCAGCCGACGCCGTAGATGAACAGCCAGTTGAGCAGGGCGTTGGCGGCGAACCCGATGCCGGCGATCCACAGCGGCGTCACGGTGTCCTGCATGCCGCGCAGCAGACCGGTCGCAGCGAACACGATGAGCATGGCCGGAAGGCCCCACATCGAGATGCCGAGGTAGATCTCGGCCTGCTCGGAGACGAGCGGCGTCGCTCCGAACAGCCCGACGAGGAAGGGCGTCGCGACATAGCCGATCAGGGCGAGCACGCCACCGATGCCGAGCGCGAGCCACATGCCGTCGATGCCGACCGAGACGGCGCGCGACGGGTCGCCGGCGCCGAAGCGCCGTGCCACGGCCGGGGTCGTCGAGTACGCCAGGAACACCATGAGCCCGACGATCGTCTGCAGCACCGCCGACGCGATGCCGAGGCCCGCGAGCGGTGTGATCCCGAGGTGCCCCACCAGGGCGGAGTCGACGATGAGGAACAGGGGCTCGGCCACGAGAGCGCCCAGCGCAGGGACCGCGAGCCGCAGGATGTCGCGGTTCAGCGTGTCGGGCAGGCTCGTCACCCCTCGAGCCTAGGTGCGCTCGGCGACGCCGGCCGGTCATCACAATGCGGTCACAGCCCGGATTGGTTCTGTGAACAACTCTCCCTGGGGGCGGGGGCGCATATTGTGGAACGCATGACCGACGCCCCCCGATCCGGTCTCGCGCTCGACGAGCTCAGCGCTGAGATCCGCCCGCAGGACGACCTCTTCCGTCACGTCAACGGCGCGTGGCTCGAACGCACCGAGATCCCCGAAGACAAGGCACGCTGGGGCTCGTTCCACCTCATCGCCGAGCAGGCCGAGAAAGACGTCCACGCGATCGTCGAGGAGTCGCAGACGGCCGAGCCGGGTACCGAGGCCCGCAAGATCGGCGACCTCTACACGAGCTTCATGGACACCGAGCGCATCGCCGCCCTCGGCGCCGCGCCTCTCGCCGACCAGCTCGCGCGGGTCGACGAGATCGACTCGATCGCCTCGTTCCTGCGCACCGTGGGCGAGCTCGAGCGCGACGGGGTCGCAGGTGTCGTGCACCTCTACATCGAGCCCGACCCCGGCAACCCGCAGCGCTACGTGCCGTTCGTCATCCAGGGCGGCCTGTCGCTGCCCGACGAGAGCTACTACCGCCTCGAGAACTTCGAGGCGACGCGCACCGCGTTCCGCGCGCACGTGCAGAAGATGCTCGAGCTGGCCGGCGTGGCCGAGGCCGCGGCATCCGCTGATCGCATCTTCGCGCTCGAGACCGAGCTCGCCACCCACCACTGGGACAACGTGCGCAGCCGCGACGCGGTCGCCACGTACAACCTGAAGCCGTGGGCCGACGTGCAGACGCTCGCCGGCGTCGACCTGGCGCCGTGGCTCGAGGGGATCGCCCCGGCGCACCCCGACGCGTTCGCCGAAGTCAACGTCTACCAGCCGAGCTTCCTCGAGGGCCTCGGCGCGCTCCTGACCGACGAGCGGCTCGACGACTGGAAGGCGTGGCTGCGCTGGTCGATCGTGCACGGCTCGGCGGCATTCCTGTCCGATGAGTTCGTCGACGAGAACTTCGCCTTCTACGGCACCCAGCTCACCGGCGTGCCCGTCAACCGCGAGCGGTGGAAGCGCGGCGTCGCGCTCGCCGAGGCGGCTCTGGGCGAGGCGATCGGACGGGTCTACGTCGAGCGTCACTTCCCGCCGGCGTCGAAGACCGCGATGGACGAGCTGGTCGCGAACCTCATCGAGGCCTACCGCCGGTCGATCACCGACCTGGAGTGGATGACGCCCGAGACCCGCGAGCGCGCGCTCGCGAAGCTCGACGCTTTCACGCCCAAGATCGGCTACCCGGTGAAGTGGAAGGACTACTCGTCGCTCGAGATCGATGCGACCGACCTCGTCGGCAACGTGCGTCGCGCCCACGTGTGGGAGCACGACCGCCAGCTCGCGAAGGTCGGCCAGCCGATCGACCGCGACGAGTGGTACATGACGCCGCAGACGGTCAACGCGTACTACAACCCGCTGATGAACGAGATCGTCTTCCCTGCGGCGATCCTGCAGTTCCCGTTCTTCGAGTCGGACCGCGACGCCGCGGCGAACTACGGCGGCATCGGCGCGGTCATCGGCCACGAGATCGGCCACGGGTTCGACGACCAGGGCAGCCGCTTCGACGGCGACGGTTCGCTGCGCGACTGGTGGACAGACGACGACCGTGCGGCGTTCGAGGAGCGCACCAAGAACCTCATCGCGCAGTACGACGAGCTCACGCCGGAGGGCCTGGACGGCGACCACAAGGTCAACGGCTCGCTCACGATCGGCGAGAACATCGGCGACCTGGGCGGCCTCGGCATCGCGCTCAAGGCGTACGAGATCTCGCTCGGCGGCGAGGAGGCGCCCGTGATCGACGGGTACACCGGTGTTCAGCGCCTGCTGCTGAGCTGGGGCCAGATCTGGCAGCAGAAGGCGCGGGATGCCGAGAGCATCCGCCTGCTGACGATCGACCCGCACTCCCCGAACGAGTTCCGCTGCAACCAGATCGTGCGCAACATCGACGCGTTCTACGACGCGTTCGGCGTGACCGAATCGGACGCCCTGTGGCTCGATGAGGAGCAGCGCGTCACGATCTGGTGAGATGTACCCGTGCGCGTCCTGGGGACGCGTGCTCACCCACCCGATTCCACTGGAAGGAACCCACCCGTGGGCACTGAGCCCAGAAGGGATGCCGAGTCGCTGCGGGGGTCGCGACGGAGCACCAGCAGAAGACCGCCGAGGAGGGCGGCGGTCGGACGCCGATCATTCACGTCGACGCTGAAGGCGCTCGACGACCTCGCCGCATCCGGCGCCAAGATCTCGGTGCGCATCACCGACCTCGACCGGGGCGGATCGGTGCTCGCGGGCGACGACTTCGTCACCCTGCCGGTGGCGGGACTCGGGGTGGTCCCGCTCCTCATCGAGGTGGCCGCCGGCTTCGAGGCCGGCACGCTCGATCCGCTCGAGATCATCGACCGCTCGTATGTCGAACCGGTCACGGTCAGCGGCGTCTGGCAGCATCTGAAGGCGCCGGCGCTGCCGCTGTCCGACCTCGCTGTGCTGACGGCCTCGACGGGCGACGCACTCGCCGCCAACGCGCTGCTGGCGCGGGTGGGCATCTCGGCGGTGCGTGCGCGCATCGAACGGATGGGGCTGTCTCGGTCCGCCCTGCTCGACCGCTTCCGCGACGTGCGCGGCCCCGACGACGCGCCGCATTTCGCGCTCGGGTCGGCACGCGAGCTCGCCGAGGTCTTCGCGGCGCTCGTCAACTCGCAGGTCGTGTCGGCGAGCGTGAGCGCGCAGGTCGCCGAGTGGCTGAGTCTGAACCACGACCTGTCGCTCGTGGCATCGGCGACGGGACTCGACCCGTTCTCGCACGAGAACGACGAGCACGGACTGCTCTTCATCAACAAGACGGGGCGGGATGCCGGCATCCGCGTGGAGGCGGGAGTGCTCGCCGGTCCGCGCGCCGGTGTCTCCTACGCACTGATCGTGTGCTTCGACGATCTGTCGATCTACCACCGCATGCGGGCGCACGAGGCGTTCCGCACGCTGGGCGTCGAACTGATGGAGTACGTGTTCTGACCGGGTGCCGGCCTGCCGGTGGCGCGTCGCGTCACATGGTGGCGAGCTGGATGTTCAAGAGCTCCGAACCGTAGTGCTCGCGGATCGCGAGCTTGCGCTCGAGATCGTCGATGACGGCGGCGGCGAAGTCCACCCCGTAGAGCGCCGCGCACGAGCCGAGGCCGCCCGGCGAGAAGACGTTGACCTCCATGAGCTTGTCGCCGACGATGTCGAGGCCGACGAGGAACAGCCCGTCGGCCACGAGCTTCGGTCGCACGGCTTCGACCAGCCCCAGCATCTCGTCGGTGACCTTCACGGCCTCCGCCTTCCCGCCCGCCGACATGTTCGAGCGCACGTCGGTCTCGCCCGGCCTGCGGCGGAAAGCGGCGTACGCGCCGTCGACCTCGAGTGCCTGGCCGTTCATGACGAACATGCGCACGTCGCCGTCGGTCGCCGCGGGCAGGTACTCCTGCGCGACGACGTAGCCGTCCCGCGAGATCGCCTCGACGATCTGGGTGATGTTGGGCTCCTCCTTCATGTTCACCAGGAACACGCCGGAGCCGCCGGACCCCTGCAGCGGCTTGAGCACGGCGCGACCGCCGAGTTCGGAGATGAACTCGCGCACCCGGTCCTCGTCGCGGCTGATCATCGTGCGGGGCCGCACCGCCTCGGGGAAGTACTGGAAGTACGCCTTGGACATCGCCTCGGCCAGGGAACGCGGCTCGTTGACCACGAGCACGCCGTTCTCGGCGAGCATCCGGCCGAACGCGAGTCCCGCCGTGTTCGTCCACGGAGTCTCCAGCGCGTCGGTGGCCGGGTCGGCGCGGAGCATGGCCACATCCAGGTCGTCGATGCCCACTCGGGTGCGCGTCGCGCTCTGCACGTCTTCGAGGTATCGCTCGAGCGAGCGGTAGGCCTTGTTGTGCTCGGGTGTGGCGACGTACGCCCACAACGAGCCGTCCGGCTCGTACCCGAAGTCGCGCTGCCCGAGGAGGAACACTTCGTGCCCCAGCTTGGTGGCGGCCATCGCCAGCCGGGTCGTGGTGTACTCCGGCTTCTCTGTGGCGATGTCGTTCACGACGAAACCGATCTTCATTGCTCTCCCCCTCTTCGACGGCGCTCAGCGGTGGTGAGGCCGTGTGTTGGATCGTCACCGGCGGGGTGACACCGTCGTCAGCTGGACACTACGCGTTCACCAGGGCGAGCAGGTCGTCTGCTCGGGCGGCATCCCGCAACCGGTCGCCGGCCGCAGGGTCGGCGAGGTAGCGCGGCGTGATCTTCGCGGGAACCAGGAGCCCCCGCTGCGCGAGGTCCTCGACCAGCGGGAGGTCCTCCAGCGAGAACTTGCCCAGGAACAGGAGATCGAGCGAACCGCCGCCCGCCACGTGCTCCAGGAGCGCGAGGAGCCCGCGCAGGTAGATCGCGTCCTTCGTGAAGCCGCCGGCGCGGTACACGCGCATGGCCACCGTGTACGCGCTGCCGGCCGGCAGACCATAGCCGGTGAGCACGCGGTGCGTCTCGACGAAGCTGGCGCCGCCGACCATCGAGTGCACGGCGACGACGCGGGCGGCGAGTTGACGCAGCCGGGCGACGGTGAGGCCGCCGCACGCGATCTCGGCGAGCACCGCCAGACCCTCCTGCGTCTCGTCGTAGTGGGCGAGCCCCGAACCCATCATGCGGATCGGCTGCGCCGAGCCGTTCACCTGGGTGACGAGGTGCGTGCCCACCTCGTGCTGAAGGAGCGCGTTGACACGCGCGCCGGCGACCGAGGCGTTGTGCGAGATGAGCAGCGTGTCGCCCTCGACGAGGACGCCCGACACGTCGTCGCGGATCTCCGCGTGGATTCCGACGTCGGGGTCGATCGACCGGTAGTGGTCGATCTCCGCCTGGGCTGCGGCGAGAAATGCCGCAGCATCCACCGAGTCGTACTCCAAGCGTCCGCGCGGAAGGCGCTCCAGGAGGTCCTCCGCACGCTGCACGAGGGCCGGCAGCACCGCCCCGTACTGGGCGATCGAGAGCTGCAGGAAGTCGGCGGTGTCGCGTGCACGCAGCATCTCGACCCGGAGGATCATCTCGCGGTGCCGGTTCGCGAGCAGCGTGGCGAGGGTGGCGTCCGTCACGGCGTCGAGCGGAATCGCGGCGACCTGGGCATCGAGCACGTCGGGATCCACGTCGAGCTCGCGGTACTCGAACACCGGATCGGTCCGCGGATCGGCGAGGAATGCGGCCCGCACCTCATCGGCGTTCACGGGCGTCATCTCGAGGAGGAACCGCACCGTGCCGGCCAAGGAGGCCATGGCGTGGTCGGCCGCGAGATCGGCGGGCGAGAACGTGCCCGCTTCGATCGCGCTCGTCTCCGGTCCGACAGCGTCGCTCAGGTCGTTCGGCGTCATACGCCCACCAGATGGTGGAGGGATGCCTCCACCGCCGGCGTCGTCTCCGCCAGAGCACGCGCGAGCTCGTCGACGCGGCCGAAGTCGGCCTCGCCGGTCCACTCGTCCATGAAGGTCTTCTTGAACTCGAGCGCGAGCACCACCGCTCGGTCCGGGTAACGGGCATGCGTCCACGCGGCGAGCTGGCGCCCGCGGAAGCGCACGTTCTCGCGCACATCAAGGGGTCCGGTCGAGGTGCGTGCGCCGTGGAGCGCGTCGATGAAAGCATCCACGACTCCGCCGAACCGCTCGCGGTCCAGCGAGCCGGTGCCGACATTGACCTCGGGGTTCTCTTCGGCCGGTGCCGGGTCGGCGTCGGCGCCGTCGCGCCGGTGGTTGTAGGAGTGGACGTCGAACACGACGAACGGGCCTCGCGCCGCCACCTCGTCGAGGCGCCTGCCGAGCTCGGCGTAGAAGGAGTCGTAGACGTCGAGCGAACCGGCGACGAGATCGTCTGCCAGCGGCGGGTGCCGCAGGATCTCGAGTCCCCAGGCGTCCTCCGACGAGCGGTAGACGGCCTCGTCGCGGGCGCGGTTGAGATCGACCTCGAACCGTGACCGGTGCACGACGACGCGGGCGGGGATGAGTGCGCCGATCCGGTCCGTGTGCGGGTCCTCCTCACGCAGCCGATCCGGTTCGGGCAGCGCGAACTCCGCGGCGAGATCCGGCCGCACATCGTGGCCGTTGTGGATCGCGGTGGCCACGAACTGCCCGTCCCACTGGCCGATGAACTCGAACGGGGGTCGCTCCGTCTGGGTCATGGGTTTCAGTGTCGCCGCGTGGCTGTCCGGGTCACAAGCGCTTGACAGAACCGGCGGATATGGGCAGAGGGGAGCGTACGGCGTCGGTGGGTGCACGTCGGTTAGCATTCCGACATGACCAATCCGGCCCCGATCGACGACGTCTCGATCGGCAGCGACGGTATTCGCCTGGGGCAGTTCCTGAAGTTCGCCGGGGTGCTCGACTCGGGCGGCGATGTCAAGGAAGCCATCATCGACGGCTTCGTCTCGGTGAACGGCGAGGTCGATCGCCGCCGCGGACGTCAGCTGCAGCACGGCGACGTCGTCGGCTTCGAGGGCCGTCGGTTTCGCGTCTGCCCGTGAATCTCCGGGAGGGTGTCGTATTCGACCATCGTCGTTCGTAGATGAAGTGTGCGGTCCCATCCGGGCCACCGCGACCGAGAGTCACGACCGGCTCCCGTCCCGACGAAAGGACACGACAGTGCCGAAGTACCTGATCGCATTCAACGACGAGTGGGTCCCCGAACACACCGCCGACGAGCTGCGCAGCAAGAGCGAGGCCTCACGCGTGGTGACGGACGACATGAAGGCCGCCGGTGTCTATCTCTTCGCCGAAGGCGGGATCGACGCCTCGACAGCGGTCTTCCACGTCGTGAACAAGGACGGCACGGCGTTCTTCACCGATGGGCCGTTCGTCGAATCGAAGGAGCACCTCGGCGGGTTCACCGTCGTTGAGGTGGCCGACGATGACGCCGCACGCTACTGGGCCGGACGCCTCGCCGTCGCGCTCGACTGGCCGCAGGAAGTCCACCGCTTCCCCTCCGACATGACCGAGATCGTCGAACGCCACGCGTCCGACGGCGGGTGACGCCGCGCGTGGTCGACGACGTCGTCGCCCGCGCCCACCGGGAGGAGTGGGCGCGGCTTGTGGCGGGTCTCGCCCGTCGCTTCGGCGATCTGGACATCGCCGAAGACGCAGCGGCCGAGGCGTTCGTCGCCGCCGTGGAGCGGTGGCCGCGCGACGGCGTGCCCCCTAACCCCGGTGCGTGGCTCACCACGACCGCGACGCGGAAGGCGATCGACAGGCTGCGTCGTGAGTCCCATCGCGACGACAAGCATCGGGCGGCTCAGATGCTCTCGGATGACACTCCTCCCGACCCGACCGGAATGGTGGAGGACGACCGGCTCCGGCTGGTCTTCATCTGCTGCCACCCGGCCCTCGCCCTGGAGGCGCGCGTCGCATTGACGCTGCGCCTGCTCGGCGGGCTCACGGTGCCGCAGATCGCCCACGCCTTCCTCGTGCCCGAGACCACGATGGCGCGGCGGATCACCCGGGCGAAGGCGAAGATCAGGGCGGCCCGGGTTCCGTACCGTGTGCCGTCGCCGTCGGACCTTCACGAGCGGCTCGACGGCGTGCTCACCGTGATCTACCTCATCTTCAACGAGGGATACCTCGCCTCCGCCGGCGACGAGCCGATGCGCGCCGAGCTGACCGAGGAGGCGATCATGCTGGGCCGTCTCCTGCACGCCCTCCTCCCGGAGGAGGGCGAGGTGGCGGGTCTCCTCGCCCTGATGCTCCTCACCGACGCCCGGCGGCCCGCTCGCGTGTCGCAGTCCGGCGAACTGGTGACCATCGACGAACAGGACCGCGGCGCGTGGAACCGGGCGCTGATCGTCGAGGGACAGTCACTCGTCCGCGCCCGCATCGCCGCAGTGGCCGCGGGCGCGGATCCGCCGGGTCGATATCAGCTGCTTGCGGCGATCAACGCGGTGCACACGGACGCCCCGACCGCGCGCGACACCGACTGGCCGCAGATCCTCGTCCTGTACGACCGGCTCGCCAGGGTCGACCCGTCACCGATCGTGCTCCTCAACCGAGCGATCGCGGTGGCTGAGGTGGACGGCACCGACGTCGCCCTCGCCGAGATCGACCGACTCGGCAGTGCACTCGGCGGGTACCACGCGTACCACGCCGCACGCGCCGACCTGCTGCGGCGGGTCGGGCGGAGCGTCGAGTCCCGCGTCGCCTACGACCGAGCCCTCGACCTGGCCGGGAACCCCGCCGAGCGCGCTTACCTCACGCGCCGCCGCGACCAGCTCGCCGGATGACGGGAGGTCCCGGGCCGCCGCCCGCCTGGGAGATCAGGTGCAGGGCGCCAGGGCCGCGCACTCAGATCGAGACGACGAGCTGGAGTGCGAGCCAGACCGAGATCGTGCCGACGGTCGTCCACAGCGCGATCGCGACGCCCTGCCACAGCAGCACCCAGGACCGGGACGTGCCTCCGGCGATGAGGATCGCGGCGGTGAACTGCGTGGGGATGGCGAGCGGGCCGAGGATGCTGGCCCCGGGAACGCCGAAGCGGTCGAGCCACTTCTTGAAGCGCAGGCGGCCCTTCGACTCGGGCCTGGCAGGCGGGGCCTCCAGGGTCGTCACGGCGCCGGCGCCTCGCACGGTGGCGACGGCATGCGCGCTCTGGCGGCCGAGGACGGCAGAACGGGCACGGGAGCTGAGCAGCACCACGATGAGCACGCTGAGGAAGTTGCCCACTGCCGCTGCGATCGCGGCGACGATCGGGAGGATGCCGCCGACGACGCCGATGATCGCCGCGCCCTCGCCTTCGATGAAGGGGACGGCGCCGGCGAGCAGGACGATGAAAGGCTGAACGAATTCGGGCACCTGAGCCACCAGGTTCTGGAAGTTGAGGACGAGCTCCTCGATGGGGTTCACGAAACGACTCCTTGCTGAGATCGATGTCGGGGTCCGTCCCCGACGGATGCTCAGTAGAAGCCGTGTTCTCGGAACATGGTCAAACGCTGTGAGAAATGTGCGCTCAGGTGTCGTCTTCGCCCTCGTCCGCTCCGTCGCGAAGCTGCGCGTGGGCGAGGATGCTGGCGCGGGCGATGACGTCGCGCTGCGCGGGGTTGTACAGCTCCACCATCGCCTCGATGAAGGTCTCCTTCGTGGCGAGAGGACTCCGTGACAGGTGCGCCCCCGGGTCCGAGATCCATGGGTAGTCGGTCATGATCTGCGCGATGATCGGCGCGAGCCGCTCGGCGAGCATCGCCCGGCTCGCTTCGTCCGCGTCCGCGGGGAGCGCGGCGATCTCCGCTCCGAGGACGTCGTCGTCGCCGTCGACCATCGCTCGCAGATCGGCGAGCGCGTCGTCGTCGTACAGCTTCTTGTAGATGTGGATGATCGAGCTGTCGGCCTCGGACAGCTTCGAGGCCACCGCCTCGAAGCCGGCGGGGGTGTCGGCGGGCGCGCCGTCGCGCAGAATGACCGCGATGTCGGCACGTGCCTGCTGGAGTCGTTCGATGGTCGTCGCGAGGTCCGCGTCGATCTCGCGCAACGCGTCGGGCGTGCTGTCCTCACCGGCCGTGACGGTGCCGATCTGCGACAACGGCACGCCGAGGTCGGTCAGCCGGCGGATGCGCAGCAGTCGCACCAGGTGACGCACCTCGTACTGCTTGTAGCCGTTGTCCTCGCGCTCCGGCACCTCGAGCAGTCCCAGCCGGTGATAGTGCCGGATGGTGTTCACCGTCGTCCCCGCCAGATTGGCGAGCTCTCGTGTGCTCCAGGCCACGACCCACTCCTCGAATGCCCCCACCGTACCGACCTCTGGTGGCGAGGGCGACCGATCAGGGGTCAGTCGTACGTGTCGGTCCAGGCGGCGATGTCGACACCGTGGTTGTCGGGCGACGCGAGCGACCACCACGCGGGTGCGTGCGAATCGTCGGCCAGTCGCCCGCCGGCCGCGAGGGCGGCGTCCACTCGTGCCTGAGCCTGGTCGGCCGGCACGAACACGTCGAAGTGGGTCCTCCCGCGGCTGGGCGTGTCGCCGGTGATCGGGTTGAAAGCGAGCTGAGGCCCGCGGCGCAGCGGGTCGACGGCATCCGTGTCGCCGAGATCTTGATAGCCCAGCGCGGCGGTGAAGAACGGGCGCGCGTCGACCTGCGAGTGCTGTGCGACATAGATGCCGACCGACTGCACGCGCGACGGGTCGGCCGTCAGCGAGAGGCCGGTGGCGGCCTCGGACACTGCGGCCGCGAAGCCGGTCGCGCCGGCGGGAATGCCCTCGTCGCCGAACGCGACGCGCACGACCACGCCCTCGGGGCGCACGTCGATGTCGGGCAGCACGCCGAATCGTTCTGCTGCCGCGACGACTGGGTCGACCAAGCGGGCTGAATGAGCCAGCGAGGTGGAGGTGAAGACAGCCTGTGGACCTGACCCGGTGACGCGCCAGTCCGCGACGCCCTGCGCCCGGTGGAACTCGGCGGCGGAGACCCACTCTGACTCTGCGGTCGACTCACCCATGAGAACTCCTTCGATCTCGTGCGGGCCCCACGGTACTCCGAGGCACGGACGTTCCCCACCGCGGGGCTGCGGACGGTACGCTCGGCGGAGTGCTGATCCGGCCGGCTGTGCCCGACGACCTCGAGGCAGTGAACGCCGTGCATGCTGCGTGCGGACGGCGCGCGTGGGATGCCGCGACCCTCGAGCCCCGCGCCGACAGATACGTGGCCGTCGCCGCTGTCGGCGGCACGATCGTCGGGGTGGGCAAGACCCACCATCAAACGGATCCCGACGGCGAAGCGCCCGCCGGCTACTACCTCGGCGGCGTGAGCGTGCACCCGGACCACCGGCGCCGCGGTGTCGGACGCGCCATCACGCGCGCGAGGATCGAGTGGATCTGGGAACGATCCGGCACGGTCTACTACTTCACCGACGACGACAACGCGGCGTCGATGCGGATGCACGCCGACTTCGGCTTCGAGGAGATCGCTCGGCTTCCGGCTATCCTCGGCGCGAAGGCCGATCACGAAAGCCTCGTGCTCTTCCGCGCCGACAGGCCACCCTTGAACCCTTCGCCCGCATCCCGCAGGCTGTCTCGATGACCGAACCGCTCGACGAAGGCCCGTTCTTCCATGGCACGAAGGCCGACCTGCACGTCGGCGATCTGCTGACCCCGGGATTCCGTTCGAACTATCGGCCGGAAGTGGTGATGAATCACATCTACTTCACGGCTCTGCCGGACGGCGCCGGGCTGGCGGCGGAGCTCGCGCCCGGCGACGCGGCCCCTCGCGTGTACATCGTCGAGCCGATCGGCGAGTTCGAGAACGACCCGAACGTCACCGACAAGAAGTTCCCCGGCAACCCGACCCGGTCCTACCGGAGCAGCGCGCCGCTCCGGGTGACCGGCGAGACCGACGCCTGGATGCGGCTGACGCCCGAAGCCCTCCAGCAGTGGCACGAACGCCTCGCCGTCCTGCGCGCCGACGAGCGGGGCGAGATCATCAACTGACGCCGCGGGGGCGATGCACCGTCCGCTCGTTCCCGCGCTTGTAGTTGCCGGTCACCCGCGCCATCACCTGCTGCGGGTCGCCGCGCTCGACATCGGAGAGGAACCTCGCTGCCGCGGCGTTCCGCAGGGTCGTCGCGGGTCGTCCGTGGTGACGGATCTCGACGACGTCGCCACGGACGGTGAACTCGAAACCAGAGGGAGCGCCCGCCACACCCCGAGCATGCCCTATTCACAGAGACTCCGGGGACAGTCGCTGCCCCCGTGCGGGGAGTGCGATACGTTCGCGCAATGGAATCGGATCCGTCTGTGACGGGAATGCTCTCGGCGCTGTGGATCACCGTGGCGCTCCTGGCCGGAGGCTACGCGCGCACGCGGAACCGCTCGGCGCTCACGTGGTTCGTGCTGACGGTGTTCTTCGGCCCCATTGCGGCTTTCCTGCTGGTGGTCTGGCCGGCCCGAGGCCCCGGCCCCGAGCCGGCCCAGGCGGTCGACGCGGCTGCGCCGCACCACACCGAGAGTCCCTGAACCGCCCCTCACTCCCGCGGCTTGCGGAACACGGCGACGGTCGTCGCCGCGAGCACCACGATCCCGATCGACTCGACGATCACGGTCTCGGGCACCAGCATGAAGTCCCACGTCTCGGTGATGCCGAACAGACCGACCGTCAGCGCCAAGAGCAGCGCGCCGAGCGTCGCGATCAGGAACAGCAGGCTGAGCACCGTCGCCAGCTGCAGCAGCCGCCCGCGCAGAGCGACCACGGCGATCGCGAGCACGAGCGCGGCGATCGCGTTGAGCACGAACATCACGCCGAGGATGCCGCCGACGCCGTTGAAGACCAGGTACAGATGGATCCCTCCGGCGGCGAGGAGGAAGACGGCGCTCAAGATGCGGAGAGCCCACAGCCCCCGTCGAGTGCCTTCGTTCATGCGTCCACTCCATTCCTTCGATGACCCGCTTCAGCGCGGGTGGTGACGGCCGGGCGCCGTGCGACCAGCCACAGCACATCCCGTGCGAACGACTCGAGCAGCAGCGCGAGTGCGACGGCGACCAGTGCGGTCCCCGCCCAGAACGGCAGGAGATCGGATGCCGCGGCAGTGAGCGCCACGCCGGCGTAAGCCGTGACGACCTTGCGCCAGTACCGCGGTGGCAGGGTCGCCCGCATCCAGGGCAGCAACAGGCCCGCGACGACGAACGCGTACCGCAGCAGTCCGATCGCGACGACCCACCCGCCCAGCAGCTGCGAGACGTAGAGGCTGAGGACCAGCAGGAGGAAGGCATCCACCTCCATGTCGAACCGTGCCCCGAGCTCGGTCTCGCTGTGCGTGCGGCGCGCGAGCCAGCCGTCGACGGCGTCCAGCACCAGCGCGACGCTCGCCATGACGATGAGCAGAGGAAGCGAGACCGGCGACGAGAACGACGTCACGACGAGCGCGGTCACCAGGGCGACGAGGGTCGAGCGGCCGGCCGTCGTCCAGTTCCCCCACCCGAAGGCCGACATCCCGCGTGTCTGCAACCCCCTGGCGAGCAGAGCGTTCGAGACGACAAGGTAGAGGAGCCCGGCGGCCCATCCGGCTGCTGAGAGCGGGGAGACGAGCGCGACCGCGGACAGGCCGAGGACCCCCGCCACCACCGACGAGAGCGGAGCGAGATGAACCTTCGGCATGGGGAGCTCCGTTCCTCCGTCATGGATACCACCGGTTACACGTATCGGGGGAGTGCCTCGGTTCAATCGATCGCGGTGCGAGGGTGACGATGGCCACGTCTTTCTGGGTCGAGGCGCCCGCGCGGGGGGCGCTGCGCGAGGAGCCGGTCGCGGACGCGCAGCCCGGTGAAGTGCGCGTCCGCACGCTGTACACGGGCGTCAGCCGGGGCACGGAGTCGCTGGTGTTCCGCGGTGAGGTGCCCGAGACCGAGCGGGAGCGCATGCGCGCCCCGTTCCAGCAGGGCGAATTCCCCGGGCCGGTCAAGTACGGCTACCTCAATGTCGGCACCGTCGAACAGGGTCCGGATCGTCTGCGGGGCCGGACGGTGTTCGCCCTCTACCCGCACCAGTCGTCCTACGTCGTGCCGGAGCGGTCGGTCGCGGTCGTGCCTGACGGTGTCCCGCCGCGCCGGGCGGTGCTCGCGGGGGCGGTCGAGACCGCGGTGAACATCCTGTGGGATGCCGCGCCCCTGGTCGGCGATCGGCTCATGATCGTCGGCGCGGGCATGATCGGGTGCGCGCTCGCCCGGGTGGCATCCGGCATCCCGGGTCTCACCGTCACGGTCGTCGACGTCGATCGCGCGAAGGCCGCTGTGTGCGAGCGGCTGGGCGTGACCTATGCCCACCCCGGAGCAGCCCCCGTCGACCAGGACGTCGTGATCGACACGAGCGGTGCGGGCGAAGGTCTGCAGCTGGCGATCGAGAGCGCCGCGACCGAGGGCGAGATCATCGAGGCGAGCTGGTTCGGCGATCGCCCGGTGAGCCTGCAGCTCGGCGGCGACTTCCATTCCCGCCGGCTGACGATCCGCTCCAGCCAGGTCGGCATGGTCTCGCCGCGCCGGCGAGGCACGCGTTCGACCGGCGACCGCCTGGAACTCGCCCTGCGCCTGCTGCAGGATCCCGGCTTCGACCACCTGCTCACCGGCGAGTCGTCGTGGCGCGAACTTCCCGCCGTCATGGCCGGGATCGCCGGCGGTTCGTCGCCCGGGCTCTGCCACACGATCGACTGGAGGGACTCTGCATGACCTACTCGCTGACCGTCCGTGACCACATGATGATCGCCCACAGCCTGGCAGGCGAGGTGTTCGGCCCGGCCCAGCGCCTGCATGGCGCCACCTACGTCGTCGACGCCACCTTCCGCGCGGCGGACCTCGACGCCGACGGCCTGGTGGTCGACATCGGGCGGGCCACCGAGGCGCTGCGCGGCATCCTGTCGACGCTGTCGTACCGCAATCTCGACGAGGAGCCCGAGTTCTCCGGGGTGAACACCACGACCGAGCGGCTGTGCAAGGTGGTGGCCGATCGGCTCGTCGTGGCTGTGCGCGCAGGCGAGCTGGGTGGAGGAACGGTCTCGGCGATCGAGGTCACGCTGCGCGAGTCGCACGTCGCCTGGGCGTCGTACGAGGTGACGCTGTGACCGCAGCCCCGCCTGTCGTGTGGTTCGTCGTCCCCCACGGGGTCGCCGATCCGCAGCGGGTGAGCGGCGGGAACGTCTTCGACCAGCACGTCGAGGCGGAGCTGCGGCGGATGGGGTGGGTCGTGCACCCGGTGGAAGTCGCGCCCGACGCCCCCGGCGACCCCTTCGACGGCGTGCCGGACGATGCTCTCGTGCTCGTGGACGGGCTGGTCGCGATCGGCGCCTCCGCTGCGGTCGAGGCCGCCGCCCGGCGGCTGCGGATCGCGGTGCTCGT
This sequence comes from Microbacterium sp. NPDC056003, assembly GCF_042274785.1. Lineage (NCBI taxonomy): Bacteria > Bacillati > Actinomycetota > Actinomycetes > Micrococcales > Microbacteriaceae > Microbacterium > Microbacterium sp. NPDC056003. The sequence goes on from NZ_JBHJXQ010000001.1 coordinate 1,451,340, forward strand.
GCACATGGTGGCCGACGCGTTCGAGCACGCCGACCCGCGCATGGTCGAGGGGGAGCGCGCGGCCCTGGCGCACGCGCACCGTGTGATCGCGACGAGCGAGTGGGCGCGCGACGAACTCGTCCGGCGGTGCCTCAGCCCGGCCGACCGCATCGTGGTGGCGACTCCCGGTGCCGACAGGGCGGCGCCCGCGGCGGGCACCACCACCGGCGGCTCGCTGCTCTGCGTCGGCGTCGTCGCTCCTCACAAGGGGCAGGACACCTTGCTCGAGGCGCTCGCAGGGCTCGCCGCCGACCCGTCGTGGTCGTGCACGATCGCGGGTTCGCTCGACTCCGATCGCGGCTTCGCCGAGAGGCTGGAGGCGGATGCCGCGCGCGCCGGCCTCTCGCAGCGGATCGCGTGGGCGGGCGTGCTGCCCCCCGACGACCTCGACGCCGCGTACGCGCGCGCGGATCTGCTGATCGCCCCGTCGCGCACCGAGAGCTACGGCATCGCCGTCGGCGACGCGCTGCGGCGCGGCATCCCGGTCATCGCCTCCCGCGTCGGAGGTCTTCCGGAGGCCGCGCAGCCCGAAGACGCGGCGATCCTTGTGCCGCCCGGCGACCCGACGGCGCTCGGCTTCGCGCTGCGGCGCTGGATCGAGGACCCAGGGCTGCGCGCACGTCTGTCGGCCGCGGCGCGGCGTTCCGCCCCCGACCGCCCGTCGTGGCGTGAGACGGCGCGCACGATCGACCAGACGCTGGCGGGACTGACGTGAGTGTCGTCATCCCGGTGTCCGCCGACTGGCTGACTCTGCGAGAGCGAGCCGACGCGGAGTCGCGCTCGCGAGCGCTGGCGACGAGGGCGGCACGGATGCTGCGACCCCCGCTCACCGTGCACGACCTCGGCAGCGGCACGGGGTCGATGGTGCGCTGGCTCGCACCGCTTCTACCGGGACCGCAGACGTGGGTGCTGCACGACTGGAACCCGGCGCTTCTCGAGCACGCGGCGCGGGCCGACGTGCACGACGCCGACGGCGGCCCGACAACGATGCGGACCCGTGTGGGTGAACTCGAGCACCTGCGCGCCGCCGACATCGAGGGCGCGTCGCTCGTGACGGCATCCGCCCTGCTCGACGTGCTCGCTGCAGATGAGGTGGAGGCCATCGTCGACGCGTGCGTCGCCGTCGGAGGTCCCGCGCTGTTCGGCCTGACGGTGAACGGCCGCGTCGAGCTGGACCCGCTCGACCCCGGCGACCGGGTGTTCGAGGCGGCGTTCAATGACCATCAGCGGCGCGTGGTCGAGGGACGACGCCTGCTCGGACCGGATGCCGTCGTCGTCGCGGCCGACCTGTTCCGGTCGCGCGGCTGGTCGGTGAGGGTCGCGGACTCGCCCTGGTCGCTGTCCAGCGCGGACCGTCCGCTCATCGCGGAGTGGCTGGACGGCTGGCTCGCCGCGGCCGTGGCGGAGCGCCCTGCACTGCGGGAGTGGGCGGAGGAGTACAGCCGGAGCCGCTCCGCCCAGCTCGCCGCCGGGCGACTGCGCGTGATCGTGCACCACGAGGATCTGCTGGCGTGGCCATGACCGTGGTCACGCGCCCGGGGACGGGCTCCCCGACCGCCTCCGCGGCGCGGTGGGGTTCGTGGATCCGCGCCGCGATCGGCCTCGTCGTCCTGGTGGCGATCGTCGCCGCGGTCGGCGCGGAGCCGTTCGTCCGGGGTTTCGCGGCGGTGTCGCCCGCCGCCATCGGAGCGGCCGTCCTGCTCGCGGCAGCCGCGACCGCGGCAGCCGCGTGGCGGTGGCGCATCCTGGCCGGACGCCTGGGACTGCGGCTCGGATGGCTCGAGTCGATCGGCGCCTACTACCGTTCGCAGTTCCTCAACACCGTGCTGCCGGGCGGGGTCGTCGGCGACGTGCACCGGGCCGTGGCGCACGGGCGCAGCGTCGATCAGCTGGCCCAGGCGGCCCGGGCTGTGGCCGCGGAACGGGCGGCGGGGCAGGCGGTGCAGCTCGTGCTGGCCGTCGGGGTGCTGGCGGCGATCGGATTCTCGGCCTACAGTCCGGCCATGACCGTGTTGCTGGTCTCGGTGATGCTCGCGATCGCGGCGCTCACGATCGCCGCGGCGAATCGCCGAGCGCGCTCCGCGCTGGGGCGCGAATGGGCGATGCTGCGCGGAGCCTTCGCGACGCCCGGCGCCGTCCTCGGCGTCGTGGCGTCGTCGACGGTCGTCGTGGTCGCACATGTCGCGACGTTCCTCGTCGCCTGCGCCGCCGTGGGCATCGACGCGCCCGCCGAACGCGTGGGCGCCGCGGCCGTGATCGCCGTGCTCGCGTCGTCCATCCCGCTGAGCATCGGGGGCTGGGGCCCCAGAGAGGGCGCGGCGGCGTGGGCGTTCGGCGCCGTGGGCGTCGGGGCCGCCGCGGGGCTGACGGCGGCGACCGCGTACGGCGCGCTGGCGACGATCGCCCTCGCGCCCGGCGCCGCGATCGTCGCGGTCTCCCTCGTACGTCGGCGCCGCGGGGCTCAGGAGACGGTGTCATGAGCCGGCCGTACGTCACCCTGAGCTGCGCCATGTCGATCGACGGCTATCTCGACACCGAGACGCCCCAGCGCCTCGCGATGTCGAACGCCGAGGATTTCGACCGGGTCGACCAGCTGCGCGCCGCCAGCGACGCGATCATGGTCGGTGCGTCGACGGTGCGCCGCGACGACTGCCGCCTGCTGGTGCGCAGCGAGGAACGGCAGCAGCAGCGGCTGGATGCCGGGCTCACGGCCTCGCCCGTGAAGGTCACCGTCACGGCAAGCGGTGATCTCTCGGCCGACTCCGCCTTCTTCACCGCCGGAGATGTCGAGAAGATCGTCTACTGTCCGCGGTCGGAGGGCGAGCGGATCACGCGCACGCTCGGCGGGGCGGCGACGGTCGTGGTGCTCGGCGAGACGGTGGCGATGCGCGACGTGGTGGCCGACCTCGGCGATCGCGGCGTCGAGAGGCTGATGGTCGAGGGCGGCGGGCGCATGCACACTCAGTTCCTCGTCGAGGAGATCGCCGACGAGTTGCAGCTCGTGATCGCGCCGTTCTTCGTGGGGGAGTCGCTGGCACCGCGGTTCGTCGGCGCAGGCACCTTCCCGTGGACGGCGCACCGGCGCGCCCGGCTCGCCGAAGCGCGGCAGATCGCCGACGTGGTGCTGCTGCGCTACGCGCTCTCGGACCGGTTCGATGGCGGCGGGGCGTGACCTCGGGGCCGGTGCGGCCGGAGGAGGGCTCCGCAGCGCCGCAATGACGATCCTGGCGTGCGCGACGCTGCTCGTCGCCCCGCTCGTCCCCGGTGCGCTCGGCGACGAAGGGTCGGCAGCGCTGCTGGCGGTGCCCGTCGAGTCGATCGCCGTCGTGCTCGTGCTGGCCGCCGTCACGCATCGGCTCGCGCGGCGGATCGTTGCAGGCGTCTATGCCGCCATCGTCGTGGTGGCCGTCGTCGTGGCCGGTCTCGACCTCGCCTACGAATCGACGATCGATCGCCCGTTCAGCCTCGCCGAGGACGGCGGATCGCTCGTCTCGGCATACGGGGTCGTGTCCGATGCGATGGGTCCGGTCGGAGCCGCGTCGGTCGTCGCGCTGATCCTGGCCGTCGCGAGTCTCGCCGGATGGGTGCTGGCCGCCGCCGCGCTGCGGGTCGGGACGCTCGTCGCGCACGACGGTCGCCGGGGCCGGGGCGTGGTCTCCGCCGTGGCGGCCACCTGGATCGTGTGCTCTCTCGCGGGTGCCCAGCTCGTGCCGGGTGCGCCGGTGGCGGCATCCCGGACCGGCGAGGCCCTGGTCGAGTCTTCGTCCCGTGCCGTCGCCGGCGTGCGCGAGCAGGCGGCATTCGAGCGCGCGCTCGCCGCGGACTCGCTCGAAACCCCGGCGTCGGGGGACCTGTTCGCGGCGCTCGCCGGCAAGGACGTCGTGATCGCGTTCGTCGAGAGCTACGGCCGTGTCGCCGTGGAGCCGTCGGGGTTCACCGCGCCCGTCGACCGCGTGCTCGACGAGGGCGACGCGGTGCTCGCCCGGCGCGGATACTCGGCGCGCAGCGCGTTCCTGACCTCGCCCACCTTCGGCGGGGTGAGCTGGCTCGCGCATGCGACGCTGCAGAGCGGCGTATGGGTGGACACGCAGACGAAGTACGCGCGACTGATGGCGGAAGACCGGATGACGCTGAGCAGCGCATTCGCAGACGCGGGGTGGCGCACCCTGGCCGTGGTGCCGTCGAACGACCGCGAGTGGTACGAGGGCGAGGCGTTCTACGGGTTCGACGCGGTGCTCGACGCCCGGACCCTCGGCTACCGCGGCCCCTCGTTCGGGTACGCGAGGATGCCCGACCAGTACACCTGGCAGGCCTTCCACGAGCGCGCCCTCTCCGGCGACGACGCGCCCGTCATGGCGGAGGTCGACCTCGTCTCGTCGCACACCCCGTGGACTCCACTGCCGAAGATCGTGCCGTGGTCGCAGCTCGGCGACGGCCGCGTCTTCGCCTCGCAGCCGGATGAGGGCGAGTCCGCTGTCGCTGTGTGGGGCGACCCCGGGCGCGTGCGGCAGCTCTACGCCGAGTCGGTCGCGTACTCGCTCGAGGCGACGTTCTCGTACCTCGCGGCCTTCGATCAGTCCGACCTCGTGCTCATCGTGGTCGGCGACCACCAGCCGTCGCGCATCGTCAGCGGCGACGAGGCGAACAGCGAGGTCCCGGTGACGATCGTCGCTCAGGATCCCGCCGTGCTCGAGCACATCGAGTCGTGGGGGTGGGATGACGGCGTGCGCCCGTCAGCCACCGCGCCGGTCTGGCGCATGGATGCCTTCCGAGACCGGTTCATCGACGCCTTCAGCCCCTGAGCCGTGGCCCGGGTCAGAAGACGATCGTGTGGTTGCCGTGGCGGATCACACGGTCCTGCGCGTGCCACAGCACGGCGCGCGAGAGCACCTGGCGCTCGACGTCCGCTCCGCGGCGGGCGAGCTCGGCCACCGAGTCGCCGTGCGTCACGCGGATGGTGTCCTGCTCGATGATCGGACCTTCGTCGAGGTCGTCGGTCACGTAGTGCGAGGTCGCGCCGATCAGCTTGACGCCGCGCTCCTTCGCCTTCTTGTACGGCTCCGCGCCGATGAAGGCGGGGAGGAACGAGTGGTGGATGTTGATCACCGGCACCCCGAGCTTCTCGAGGAAGTCCGCCGACAGGATCTGCATGTACCGCGCGAGCACCACGAAGTCGACGTTGCCCGCGAGCAGCGTGACGATCTCGGCCTCCGATGCCGACTTGTCGGGCCCCGGCGTGGAGGGCACGTGGAAGAACGGCACCCCGAACGAGCGCACGTCGTCGGCGGCGGTGGTGTGGTTCGAGATCACCATCGGGATCGTGACCGGCAGGTCGCCGCGGCGGTGACGCCACAGCAGGTCGAGCAGGCAGTGGTCCTGCTTCGACGCGAGGATCGCCATGCGCTTCGGCACGGACTGGTCGGTGATCGTCCACTCGAGGTCGAAGCCCTCGCCGAGGGTGCGGGCGAGGTCGGCCTCGATCCCGGGCAGGGCCGCGGCGAGGTCGGGCCGGTGGAACACGACCCGCTGGAAGTACGCGCCGCCGGTCGGGTCGTCGGAGTACTGGTCGAACGCGACGATGTTGCCCTGGTTGCGCGTGATGAGGGCCGACACCGCGGCCACGATCCCGGGCCGGTCGCTGCCGTGGACGATGAGGCAGGCGTGGTCGGGGAGCAGATGCGGGCTGTGGGCGGCCATGCATCGATTCTGCCCTGTCGTCGCGGGGCCCGTGACGCGGGTAGACGCCCGGACGGCGATCGTCAACCCCCTCCGGCTCGTGTGCCGGTGCGCCTAGCGTGGGCGGACCGCAGATCCAGGGAGGAACCATGGCCAAAACCAGCACCATGAGCGCCGATATCGACGTCGATGCGCCGATCCGGCCCGTGTACAACCAGTGGACGCAGTTCGAGTCGTTCCCGAGCTTCCTGCACGCCGTGAAGGAAGTCACGCAGCTCGACGACACCCGCACGCGGTGGGTCGTGAGCGTGGGCGGCGTGCGCCGTGAGTTCGAGGCCGAGATCACCGAGCAGGTGCCCGACCAGCTCATCGCGTGGGCGAGCATCGACGGCAAGACCCACACCGGCCGCGTCACCTTCCGCCCGAACGCCGATGGCGGCACGCACGTCGATCTCGAGATGATGTGGCTGCCCGAGACGTTCGTCGAGAAGGTGGGCGCTGCCCTCGACATCGACGAGCGCCAGGCCGAGGCCGACCTCAAGCGCTTCCAGTCGTTCATGGAGGAGCGCGGCCGCGAGACCGGCGGCTGGCGCGGTGAAGTGCATGACGGAGTCACCGAGCGCGATGCCGAGGCGATGAGCGGCGGCTACGGCGCCGAATCCCCGGCTGCCGCACAGCCCTCCGCCCCGTACTCCGCAGGCGGCGATCGCGTCTGATCGACGGTTCGGCCACTGAGCCCGTGAGGGGCGTGCGTCAGCGCACGCCCCTCATCAGCTTGAGCACCGGCTTCACGAACACGAGCAGCACGGCGCCGACCGCGATCGCGATGAGACCCAGTGTGAGGAAGTACGGCACCTCGCCCTGCGGGTCGTTCTCGGGGTCGTAGAAGCTCGCCAGCCAGCCCGCGATCGACGTGCCGAGGGCCACCGAGAGGAAGAACAGCGCCACCATCTGAGTGTGGAAGCGCGTCGGTGCCAGCTTCGTCGTCACCGACAGCCCGACGGGCGAGAGCAGCAGCTCGGCGACGGTGAAGACGAACAGGATTCCCACGATGGCCAGCATCGGGGTCGAGTTCGGCGCCCCGCCGGTGAAGGGCAGGAAGAGCAGGAACGCGATGCCCATGATGATCGACGCGAGGCCGAACTTCACGGGCGTGGACGGCTGCCGGGCGCCGAGTTTCGTCCACAAAGCGGCGAACACGCCCGACAGGATGATGATGAAGATCGGGTTGATCGACTGGATGACCGACGGCGGCAGTTCGATGCCGAAGACGGTGCGGTCCAGCTGCTTGTCGGAGTAGATCGTCAGCACCGTGAACTGCTGCTGGTACAGCGACCAGAACGCGACGCTCACGAGGAACAGCGGGATGAATCCGAACACCCGCGATCGCTCGACCGGCGAGATGGCCCGCGACGACAGGATCACGGCGAAGTACGCGACCGCCGCGACCACCGTGATCAGGATGACGACCTGCGCGAGGTTGTCGGCGCGGATCACCTGCAGGAGCACGAGGGCGACGATCACGAGCACGGCGCCGACGGCGATTCCCACCCACAGCCCGTAGCGGTTGCGCGGCAGCGGATTGGCGACGACGCTCGCATCCTCGGGCAGGCCGCGCCGGCCGAACGAGTACTGGATGAGTCCGGCGGCCATGCCGATCGCTGCGAGCAGGAAGCCGGCGTGGAAGCCCCACGTCACCTGCGCCCAGCCGGTGAGGATCGGCCCGAAGAACGCGCCCAGGTTGATGCCGAGGTAGAACAGCGAGAAGCCGGCGTCGCGTCGCGTGTCGTCGGGGGCGTAGAGCGTGCCGACGACCGCCGTCGCATTCGCCTTCAGGCCTCCCGATCCGACCGCGACGAGGATGAGGCCGACACCCAGGCCCCAGTAGCCCGGGATCAGCGAGAGCGCGACGTGCCCCGCCATGATGACGATCGCGCTGTAGAACAGCACGCGCTCCGAACCGAGCAGCCGGTCGGCGACCCATGCCCCGAGGATCGTCGAGAGGTACACCGTGCCGCCGTAGGCGCCGACGATCCCCGCGGCCGTGGCCTCCGGCATCCCGAGTCCGCCCTCGGTCACGGAGTAGTACATGTACAGCAGCAGGATCCCCTGCATGCCGTAGAAGCTGAACCGCTCCCACATCTCCACGAAGAAGATGTGGACGAGGGACCAGGGCTGTCCGAAGAATCGCGTGTCGTGATCGCCGGGGCCCGCTGTGGCGGCCGCGTCGGTGCCGCTGCGCTCTGCGGCAGCGGCGCCGGAAGTCGTGGCGGATGCCTCGGCCCCGGCCGCGGTCGCCCCGTCGGGCGCCCCGACCGGCACCTGCTCCGGATCCCGTTCGTCGCGCTCGGCCATCATCGCTCCCGTCGCCGCCCCCGGTGGAATGACGTCAGGCTAGCGGCCCGCCAGCCCGCTCGACAGTGGGCTCACGGTCACTCCGGGAGAGAGGGGTGCCGCTCCTGGGCCGAGCGGTGCCGCGGGATGAAGAGGGCGACGACGAGCGCGATGACGGCCGCGGCGCCCCCGAGCAGGAACGAGAGCTGGAAGCCGGTGGCCGACGGCACGGGGGCGCCCTGGTACGACACGGTGAAGGTCGCCAGCACTGCGCCGACGATGGCGGCGGCGGTACTGGTGCCGAGCGAGCGGAAGAGCGCGTTGAGGCCGTTGGAGGCACCGGTCTCGGACTGCGGCACCGACCGCATGATGAGCATCGGCATCGCCGCGTAGCCGAAGCCGATGCCGGCGCCGATGAGGAAGTTCGCCACGACGAGGTGCCACACCTCCGACGAGAACAGCAGCGTGAACCCGTACGCGGCGATGAGCGAGATCGCTCCGAGCACGAGCAGCAGCTTGGGTCCGACCGTGCGGGCCATCCGGCCGGAGAACGGCGAGAGCACCATCATCACGATGCCCGCGGGCATCACGACGAGGCTCGCGGCCAGCAGCGAGAGGCCGAAGCCGCCGGTGGCGACGGGCAGTTCGAGCATCTGCGGGTAGACGACGTTCGACGCGAACAGCGAGAAGCCCATCGCGACCGAGGCGATGTTGGTCAGCAGCACCGGGCGCCGCGCGGCGACGCGCAGATCGAGGAGGGGTTCGGCGATGCGCAGCTCGAACCAGCCCCAGGCCAGCAGCACCACCAGGCCGCCGACGCCGAGTGCGAGCACCGGCGGCGAGAGCCAGCCCCACTCGTTGCCGCGCGAGATCGCCAGCAGGATCCCGAGCAGACCGAGGCTGAGACCCGCCGCGCCGACGAAGTCGAACCGGCCGGCGGTGCGCAGCACGCTCACCGGAACGATCCACAGCACGAGCGCGAACACCACCGCTCCGAGGCCCGCGGCGACCCAGAACAGCACGTGCCAGTCGCTGCGCTCGGTGATGAACGCGCTGATCGGCAGGCCGAGGGCGCCGCCGACCCCCAGCGTCGCGCTGATGAGGGCGATCGCGGTGTCGACGCGCTTCTCGTGCAGCACGTCGCGCAGGATCGAGATGCCGAGGGGCACGACGCCCACGACCGCGCCCTGCAGGGTGCGGCCGACGATGATGCCGACGATGCCGGGCGAGAGAGCGGCGATCACCGATCCCAGCACGAGCAGTGCGAGCAGCACGAGCACGATGCGCCGCTTGCCGTACATGTCGCCGAGCCGGCCCGAGATGGGCGTGATGATCGCCGCGGCGAGCAGGGTCGAGGTCACGACCCACGCGGTGTCCTCCCGGCTGGCGTCGAGCAGCTCGGGCAGCTTCGACTGGATCGGCACGACCAGCGTGAACATGAAGGACGAGGCGAGGCCGGCGATCGCCAGGACCGCCACGATGGCGCCCTGGCGCGGCATCCGGGTGAGTCTTCTTCTGTCGTCCTCATCCCGCGCGCGCATCCGTCCAGGCTATCCGCGCGACGACCGCCCGGGCCGGAGTACCGTGATCGCATGGCCGACTCCGCGACCCCGCCGGGCATCGACATCCACGCCCTCGACACGATCGACGCCGTCCACACCGCGTCGCACGTGCTCGCCGAGGTGTGGGGCGGCGACCGCGGCGGGATGCCGCCGAATCTGCTCCGCGCGCTGGCTCACTCCGGCAACTACGCCGTCGGCCTGTACGAGGGCGGGCGCATGGTCGGGGCCTCCGTCGGCTTCTTCGCGCCGCCCGCCGCGCGCACCATGCACAGCCACATCACCGGCGTGACGCCGGGGCTGCAGAGCCGGGGCCTCGGCAGGCTGCTCAAGCAGCATCAGCGCGAGTGGGCGCTGGCCCGCGAGGTCGGCCACATCACCTGGACGTTCGACCCGCTGGTCGCCCGCAACGCGCATTTCAACCTGTGCACGCTCGGCACGCGCGTGACCGAGTACCTCGTCAACCACTACGGCGCGATGGACGACGGGATCAACCGCGGTGACGAGACCGACCGCATCATGGTGTCGTGGGCGCTCGCCGCGCCGCCCGTACCGACGCCGGAGGACGATCGGGTGGTGGCGTCGGTCGCGGTGCCGCACGACATCGAGTCGCTGCGGCGCACCGATCCGGCGGATGCTGCGGCCTGGCGCGTGCGCGTGCGTGACGAGATCATGCGCAACATCGCCGACGGCCTGCGCATCGGCGGCTTCGACGACGAGCGCGGGTATCTGTTCGTCGCGAGGCGATAGGGGTCACGCGCGGAACGGCGGGAATCCGACGGGATGCGGCAGTCGGAGGGACCCGCTCGGTTCTAGGCTCGCGACATGCCCGAGTATCGCGCCCACTTCGACTTCGACATCCGCTTCGCCAACGGGGGAGCGCTCGCCGGCACCGGCTTCCGCCTCGACCTGCCGTCCGCCGACGTCTCCGAGGACGACATCGGCCGGCTGCTGGTGCAGCATCTCGGGCTGGCGCTCGTCGACGAGGTCGAGCTGCGCGGGCTGCGCGTGGTGGAGGAGGAGCACCGCGGCAGCCGAGGCGTGGCTGCCGCCGCCGCGACCGGCGTGGGCACACGGGTCGTCGACCTCAGCCACCCGATCCGCGCCGGGCTGGTGACGTATCCGGGGCTGCCGGCGCCGACGATCACGCCGCACCTCACCCGCGAGGATTCCCGTGCGCGCTACGCACCGGGCACGGAGTTCGCGATCGACATCCTCACGATGATCGGGAACACCGGCACCTACCTCGACAGCCCGTTCCACCGCTACGCGGACGGCTCCGACCTCGCCGGCCTCGACCTGGGCTCGCTGGTCGGACTGCGTGCCGAGGTCTTCCACCTCGAGGACGCGTGGACGCCTGAGCGCCGCGGGATCCGGGCCGCCACGCTCGCCGATCGCGATGTGCGCGGGGCGGCCGTGCTGCTCCACACCGGCTGGGACCGCTGGTTCGGTCGGCCCGAGTACGGCTCGGGCGCCCCGTTCCTCACCGGCGAAGGCGCACAGTGGCTCATCGACGCCGGCGCCGTGCTCGTCGGCATCGATTCGCTCAACATCGACGACACCGAGTCGGGCGGGGAACGCCCCGCGCACTCGCTGCTGCTGGGTGCCGGGGTGCACGTCGTCGAGCACCTCACGAACCTCGGCTCGCTTCCGCCCCGCGGAGCCCGCTTCACGGCGGCTCCGCCCGCCGTCGAGGGGTTCGGCACCTTCCCGGTGCGGGCGTTCGCCGAGATCCCCGACTGACATCGACGTATCAGCGCGACGCTCGTGCGCTCCTCTCCTGCAGCAACGCAGAAGTGGAGACGATCATGCACGAGCACATCGAGCTCATGATGGCAGCGGTGATGGCGAAGCTTCGCCGCGAACGCCACCGCGCTCCCCGTCGCACCGGACCCCGTCGCGCACGCGGCACGTTCGTGCCGGTGGTCCCCGAGACACCTGCGCTGGGACTCGCCCACTGAGCGCGGCGGGTCGTGGGCCGGGCGTAGCCTGAGCGCATGCCCATCGCCACGCCCGCGGCATCCGTCGCCCTCGAGGGATTCGAGCTCCGCGTTCTTCATCTGCCGCTGGTATCCCCGTTCACGACGTCGTTCGGGACCGAGACGGTCCGCGAGGTGATCGTCGTCCGCGCCCTCACCGCCGGCGGCGACGGCTGGGGCGAGATCGTCACCGGCGCCGCGCCGCTCTACTCGAGTGAGTACACGCAGAGCGCCTGGGATGTCGCGCTGCGCTTCCTGGTGCCCGCCCTGCTCGACCGCGGCACGATCGCCCCCGAAGCGGTGGCCGGCGCGCTCGCGCCGTTCGTCGGACACCGCATGGTGAAGGCCGGGCTCGAGCTGGCGGTGCTCGACACCGCGCTGCGCAGCGAGGGCCGCGCGCTCGGGGAGTATCTCGGCGCCGTCCGCGACCGTGTTCCCAGCGGCGTCTCGGTCGGCATCCAGCGCGACCCGTCGGCCCTGGTCGACGCGGTCGGCGGGTACCTCGACGAGGGCTACGCCCGCATCAAGATCAAGATCAAGCCCGGGCGCGACATCGCCGACACCGCTGCGGTGCGCGACGCCTTCGGCACGATCGCGCTGCAGGTCGACGCGAACTCCGCCTACACGCTCGCCGACGCCGACACCCTGGCAGAGCTCGACCGATTCGACCTGCTGCTCATCGAGCAGCCGCTGCAGGAGGACGACCTCGTCGACCACGCGACGCTCGCCCGCAGGCTGCGCACGCCGGTCTGCCTCGACGAGTCGATCGTCTCGGCGAAGGCCGCCGCCGACGCGCTCGCGCTGGGCTCGGCATCCATCATCAACATCAAAGCCGGCCGCGTCGGCGGCTATCTCGAGGCGGTCGCGATCCATGATCTGTGCCGGGATGCCGGCATCCCGGTGTGGTGCGGAGGCATGCTCGAGACCGGCATCGGGCGCGCGGCGAACGCGGCGCTCTCCGCTCTGCCCGGGTTCACCCTGCCGGGCGACGTGTCGGCGTCGGACCGCTTCTACTCGCGAGACATCGTCACCGAGCCGGCGGTGCTCGAGGACGGGCACGTCCGCGTGCCGACCGGACACGGCCTCGGCGTCGAGATCGATCCGGTCGCGCTCGACGACGTCACCGTGGCGCGGGAGACGCTGACGCGATGACGTCGCGTCGGAGGGTGCGCGGGGCGGCGACCGCCGCGGCCGCCCTTCTCGCGCTGGCGCTCTCCGCCTGTGCGCCCGGCGGAGAGGCGCCGAACGGCGAGGCGACGCCGCCGAGCACGGGGCTGCCCGACGGCGTGACCGTCGAACTGCAGCAGGGTCGTTCCGACGTGGCGGCACGGCAGGCGCAGGTCGTGGTGCGCAACGGCACCGACGAGACGCTGGTCGTCGGTTCCGTCGAGGTCGACGATCCGCGGTTCGCCGCCCCCATCGTCCGCGTCGAGGAGCGCGAGAGCACGATCGGGCCCGGCCGCACCGTCGGCATCCGGGTGCAGCTCCCCGACGTGGCGTGCGCAGGCGACGCGACGGGGACCGCCGAGTCGACGGTGCTGCTCGAGTACACGCTGGGCGATGACTCCGGGCGCGCGTCGGCCGGCATCGAGGATCCGCTCGGCTTCATCGAGCCGCTCCATGTGCGCGACTGCCGTGCGGACGCCGTCGCCGACGCCGCGCACGTGTCGTTCACCGACTTCGACCCCTCGCCTCCGGGGGAACCGGCGGCGCTCATGCTCGGCATCGCGCCGACAGGGCGCTCGGCCGTGCTGATCTCGGGCATCCAGACCACGAACCTGATCACGTTCGAGGACGGCGGCGACACCGCGCTCGAAACGCTTCCGATCGGACTGGAGGTGCGGGAGGGCGATACCGGAATGACGGAGGTGTCGTTGCCGATCGTCCCGATCCGCTGCGACCCGCACGCCGTGCAGGAGGACAAGCGGGGCACGATCTTCGACCTCGAGGTGGAGGTCGGCGGCGAGCCCGGCGAGATCGAGCTCGCGGCATCCGAAGAACTCCGCGGCCAGATCCTCACGTGGGTGGCCGACTGGTGCGGATTCGGCGGCTGAGGCGGGTCGCCGACGCGATCCCCGGCCCACGGGCCTGCACTCCGCATGAGCGTTTGTCAACCCCTCGACGCGCGGCTGGGATGCCGCGAACCTGGGGTCATGACCGGACTCGCAGTGATCCTTCTCATCGTCGGCATCGTGCTCCTCCTGCTTGGAGTGTTCATCGAGGCCGCGAAGTTCCTGCTGTGGATCGGCATCGTCATCGTGATCATCGCGATCATCGCCTGGCTGATGCGCTTCATCCGCCGCCAGACCTGACACACCCCCATCGCTCCGTCGACCCCCAGCGTCGGAGCACCGGAAAGGGCGGGACTCCCACGGATCCCGCCCTTTCGTCAGCCCGGACGGTGAGCGAGCGTGCTCGCGCATAGGCTGTGCCGCATGAGCAACGTCGCTCCCCACGACCCGGCCGCCGCGCGCGGCATCTCGCGTCGCACGCAGTCCGACGTCTACCGCGCCGGGATCAGCGGCGCCAAGCCCGCCGTTCCCGTCGATGCCCAGCGCCTCGAAGACGCGGCCCGCCGGGCGCTCAGCGCCGAGGCCTTCGCCTACATCGCCGGCGGCGCGGGCGCCGAGCGCACCATGCGCGCCAACGCGGCGGCGTTCGGCCGCTGGCAGGTGTGGCCGCGCCCGCTGCGCGACGTCGCCGCCCGCGACCTGTCGATCGACTTCCTCGGCCGCCGCCGCCCGACGCCCCTGCTGCTCGCCCCGCTCGGGGTGATGGAGATGGCGCACGACGACGCCGACCTCGCGGTGGCGCGGGCCGCGGCATCCCTCGGTCTGCCCTTCACGCTCAGCAACCAGGCCTCGTTCCCGATGGAGGAGGTGCGGGATGCCGCGGCCGACGGCTCGCGCCTGTTCCAGCTGTACTGGTCGGCCGACGACGACCTCAACGCCTCACTGCTGCGCCGGGCCGAGGCATCCGGGTGCGAAGCGGTCGTCCTCACGCTCGACACGCACCTGCTCGGCTGGCGCACTCGCGATCTCGACCTCGCGTACCTCCCCTTCACGCGCGGCATGGGCATCGCGCAGTACACCAGCGACCCCGTCTTCCAGCAGCTCGTGCGTGAGCGCGTGAGAAGAGGAGCGGATGCCGCGGCCCCGCCCGCGCCGCCGGTGCGCCTCACCCCGCAGACGGTGGCGGCGGGCGTGAAGATCGCGCGCAAGGGCGCGGCGCTCACCGGGGGCGGACTGCGCGAGAACCTCCGTTCGCCGCTGCCGCGTGCCGCGGTCGAGACGTTCCTCGAGGTGTTCTCCACCCCCGCGCTGACGTGGGACGACCTCGCCAAGGCGCGCGAATGGACGGCCCTGCCCATCCTGCTCAAGGGGATCGTGCACCCCGACGATGCGGCGCGCGCCGTCGACGTCGGAGCGGACGGCGTGTGGGTGTCGAACCACGGCGGACGCCAGATCGACCAATCGGTGCCGACCCTCGAGGCGCTTCCGGCTGTCGTGGAGCGGGTCGGCGGACGGGTGCCGGTGATCTTCGACTCGGGGGTGCGGCAGGGATCGGATGCCTTCATCGCTCTCGCACTCGGCGCCACGGCCGTCGCGATCGGCCGCCCGTACGCGTACGGCCTCGGCATCGCGGGTGAGGACGGCGTGCGCGAGGCCGTGCGCAACATCCTCGCCGAGCTCGACATCACGCTCGGCCTGTCGGGGCACACATCGATCGCCCAGGTCGGCCCGGGCGCACTGCGCGAGGCGTGACCTGGCGCACCGTCCGTGCGAAGTCGGGGGTCAGCCCCCGTGTCGCCGACGCGCCGCGCCTCTATGCTGAGGCGGTGACCACGCCTCCGCCGTACCAGCCGTCCACCCCCTACTCCGCGCCGCAGCCGATGAACCCGGCCGACGAGAAGCTCTGGGCGACTCTCATCAACCTGGGGGGCCTCTTCTTCGGATTCCTCGCCCCGCTCATCGGCTACCTGGTGCTGAAGGACCGCGGACCGTTCGTGCGCGCCCACTCGGCGACCGCGCTGAACTTCCAGCTGACGCTGCTCATCGCGTACGTCGTGGGCACCGTCCTGACGTTCGTGCTCATCGGCATCTTCATCCTGCTCGCGGCCTACGTGCTCAACATCGTGTTCTGCATCGTCGCGGCCGTGAAGGCCAACCGGGGCGAGTGGTACAAGTACCCGATGTCGATCGGCTTCGTCTCCTGACGACCTCGCTCCACAGCGTCGCGGCCGAGCCCGCGACGGGCCGGGTTCACCCTTAGGCTGGCCCCATGCCAGCCCCACGCCGGCGGGTCCTCGCCGCCTCCTCGCCCTTCTCGCCCGAGCGCGTCCGCCCGCCCGCACGGCGCAGCGCCGCAGGCGCCGGGATCCTCATCGCAGCGCTGGCCCTCAGCGCCTGCTTCGGGGGAGGGGGCACCGAGGGCGGCGACTTCGGCGACGGCGACTTCGCCGACGACGGCTGCACGAGCGTGGTCGTGGCGACGTCGTCCGAGAAGGTCAACATGCTCGACGCGCTCGCCGCCGCGTTCAAGGAGTCGCCCGAGCACGAGGCGCTGGACGAGTGCGCGACCGTGCGCCCGATCAACGTGTCGTCGGGCGACGCCACGCGCTTCCTCACGTCGGGACAGGACTGGCCCGACGAGAACACGCGTCGCTGGCCCACCATGTGGTCGCCTGCGTCGACGGTGTGGACCGAGCGCGTGGCCGCTGCGGCATCCGCTGCTCTCGTCGGCGAGCCCGAGTCGTTCACCCGCACGCCCATCGTCTTCGGCGTGCCCGAGACGATGGCGAAGGCCCTCGGCTATCCCGGGTCGCCGATCGGCATCGCCGATTTCGAGCGTCTGTGCCAGGACCCCGAGGGCTGGGGCAGCGTCGGCAAAGACCTGTGGGGTTCCTTCAAGATCTCGAAGACGAACCCGAACACCTCGACGACCGGCCTGTCGGCGATCCTGATGCAGTCGTACGAGGCATCCGGCAAGACCGACGGCCTCACCGCCGCCGACGTCGCCGCCGCGGCGGACTTCTCGCGGGTGTTCGAGGAGTGCGTGATCCACTACGGCGACACGACCGGCAAGGTGCTCACGACGCTGTACGACGAGACCCAGAACGGCGCGGGCGGCTCCGGCTATGTGTCGGCCGTCGCCCTCGAAGAGACGTCGCTGCTCAATTACAACCAGGGCAACCCCGACTCGCACACCGTGCAGCCGGGGGAGCAGCTCACCCCGCCGAAGGAGAAGCTCGTCGCGGTGTACCCGTCGGGCGGATCGATGTGGTCGGACAACCCGATCACGGTGCTCGGCGCCGACTGGGTGACCGATGCCCAGGCCGATGCGGGCGCCGCCTTCGCGGCGTTCCTGCAGACCGAGGCCGCGCAGGAGATCGTGCCCGAGTTCGGCTTCCGGCCGCTCGACGAGACGGTCCCGCTCGGCGACCTCTTCACCGCGGCGTACGGCGTCGACCCGGCGGGGCCGGCGATCTCGCTCCCGCGGCCCGAGGTCGATGTCGTCTCGGCGGCCATCGATCAGTGGACGCAGATCCGCAAACCGTCGTCGGTGCTCGAGGTGATCGACATCTCGGGCTCGATGGACGAGCCGATCGGCGACGGCCGGTCGAAGCTCGACGGCGCCATCGAGGGCGCGCAGGCGACCCTCGGCCACTTCCGCTCGAGCGACGAGGTCGGGGTCTGGGCGTTCACCACGGGCGTCGACTCCACGGCGGGTGAGAACCTCGTCGTGCTGCGCGACGTCTCGCCGCTCGCGTCGGACCGAGAGTCGGTCGACGCGTCGCTCGACGACCTGCGCTTCGCGAAGCGCGAAGGCACGCCGCTCTACGACGCGATCGCGCAGGCGTACGACGAGATGACGAAACGTGCCGAGCCCGGTCGCATCAACGCGATCGTCGTGCTGTCCGACGGGCAGGACACCGACTCGTCGATCTCGCTCGACTCGCTCATCGCGAAGATCGGCAAAGCGACGCGCGAGGGCGGCGACGACGCCCCCGTGCGCATCTTCCCGATCGCGTACGGCGAGGGTGCCGACACCGGCGCCCTGCAGCGGATCGCCGAGGCCACCGG
Source organism: Microbacterium sp. NPDC056003 (assembly GCF_042274785.1). Taxonomy (NCBI): domain Bacteria; kingdom Bacillati; phylum Actinomycetota; class Actinomycetes; order Micrococcales; family Microbacteriaceae; genus Microbacterium; species Microbacterium sp. NPDC056003. Next base: position 1,469,010 of record NZ_JBHJXQ010000001.1, read on the forward strand.
TGGCCAGTGGTTCGATGCGTCGGACGCCGCGAAGATCGACCTCGTGTTCGCCTCGGTCATCAACAACTTCTAGGCGACGGCGAGCATGCACAGCGCGATGGACGGCCAGGGCTACGTCGACGACGCCGTCGACGCGCTCGGATCCGCCAGCGTGTACGTGTCGTCGGAGGTCGCCGATGCGGCATCGCTCCGCGACCAGCTCGCCCAGCAGATCGGCGACGAGTCGATCGGGGTGGCGGTCTTCTCCGACAACGCCGCGCTCGAGGCATCCGGACCCGACATCGTGTCCGAACTGGCAGCCGCGCACCCGGGAACCACGACGATCATCGTGGCGGTCGGCGACGACCTGTCGGCCGGCTCCCGCGTGCTCGCGCCGGGCGAGGCGATGCGCGTCGCGAACGAGGCGGAGGTGTCGGCCCCCGACGTCGACGCCGCGCTCACCGAGACGATCCAGGGGGTCATCGCGCTCACGCCCGACGCGCCGTCGTCCGGCGGCGCCGACGCCGGCCCGTTCGTCGGCATCGCGGTCGGCGCGGTGGTGCTGCTCGCCGCAGGGGGCGCGCTCTTCGGCGTCATGCGCTCGCGGCGTCGCCGCACGCGTGGCGCCGCGGTGCGGCATCCGCTCCCGGATCCGGTGCGCGCGCACGTGCAGACGCTGCAGACCCTCAGCGCGGAGTACGCCCACGCCGGGGCTGGGGGCATTGCGCAGGCGGGCGAGGTCTCCGCCGAGATCGGCCGGATCGCGGCCCACACGACCGAGCTCTTCGACCGCCTCGACCGCAAGGGCGAGGAGGGGCAGCGCGCGACTGCCGCCGTCGAGTACGGCGAGACGCTGCGCAAACTCACCGGCGCCCTCGACCGCGACTACCTGCTCGACATCCTCATCCACCCCGACCTGTGGGATGACCCGGCCGAGCGCATCGACGAGGTGCGCAGCGCGGTGTCGGCGTTCTCGCTCGAGCTCGTCGAGAACATCAAGCAGGTCAACGCCCGGCGCGGCCTGCACTTCCAGGTGTCGCTCGACGGACTCATCGGCCGTCGCAAGGAGCTGCGCGAGTGGGACCGGGAGTTCGAGCGCGCCGCCGGGGACGAGCCCGGATCGTCCGGCCGGCCCGGCTCCGACGACTAGAATCGACGGATGCCGCGGCGCTCGCCGCATCCGGCACGAACACCCATCCCGACCATTGGAGCCACCATGGCCGAGCAGTCCCGCCTCGACAAAGTCATCGCCCTCGCCCGCCACCGCGGGTTCGTGTTCCAGGCGGGCGAGATCTACGGCGGATCCCGGTCGGCGTGGGACTACGGCCCCCTCGGCACGGAGCTCAAGGAGAACATCCGGCGCCAGTGGTGGCAGACGTTCGTGCGCGGCCGCGGCGACATGGTCGGCCTCGACTCGTCGATCATCCTGCCGAAGCGCGTGTGGGAGGCCTCCGGCCACGTCGCGACCTTCACCGACCCGCTCGTCGAGTGCCTGCAGTGCCACAAGCGGTTCCGCGCCGACAACCTCCTCGAGGACTTCGAGGCGCGCAAGGGCCGCAAGGCCGAGAACGGACTGGCGGATGTCCCGTGCCCGAACTGCGGCACGAAGGGCCAGTACACCGAGCCGAAGGCCTTCTCGGGCCTCGTGAAGACCTACCTCGGCGTCGTCGACGACGAGTCGGGCCTGCACTTCCTGCGCCCCGAGACCGCGCAGGGCATCTTCGTGAACTTCTCCAACGTGCTCACCGCGTCGCGCAAGAAGCCGCCGTTCGGCATCGGCCAGGTCGGCAAGGCGTTCCGCAACGAGATCACGCCCGGAAACTTCATCTTCCGCACGCGCGAGTTCGAGCAGATGGAGATCGAGTTCTTCACGCCGCCCGCCGAGGCGGGCGAGTGGTTCGACCACTGGGTCCAGGCGTGCTGGGACTGGTTCATCGATCTCGGCATCGACCCCGAGAACATGCGCCAGTTCGACGTGCCCCAAGAGGACCGCGCGCACTACTCCGCCGGCACCATCGACATCGAGTACCGCTTCGGCTTCACCGGCAAGGAGTGGGGCGAGCTCATGGGCGTCGCCAACCGCACCGACTACGACCTCTCCAGCCACACCGAGGCGTCGGGTCAGAGCCTGACGTACTTCGACCAGGCCTCCGGCGAGAAGTACATCCCGTACGTCATCGAGCCGTCGTTCGGCCTCACGCGCGCGATGATGGCGTTCCTCGTCGACGCGTACCACGAGGAGGAGGCGCCGAACGCGAAGGGCGGCACCGACACCCGCACGGTGCTCAAGCTCGACCCGCGGCTCGCCCCGGTCAAGGTCGCGATCCTGCCGCTCTCGCGCAACGAGCAGCTCTCGCCCATCGCGCGAGAGGTGGCCGATGTGCTGCGCGGTGAGTGGAACGTCGACTTCGACGACGCCGGAGCCATCGGCCGCCGCTACCGCCGTCAGGACGAGATCGGCACGCCGTTCTGCGTGACGGTCGACTTCGACTCGCTCGACGACCGCGCCGTCACCGTGCGCGACCGCGACACGATGGGCCAGGAGCGCGTGCCGCTCGACGCCCTCCACGCCTACCTCAGCGAGCGGCTCCAGGGCGCCTGAGTCGGAGAAGCAGAAGAGCGGATGCCGCGACCCGGCCGGGTCGCGGCATCCCCTCTTCTTGTCTCCCGCGCTCGGTACTTCGTGCCGGCCGCAGTCTTGACGCCGTCGCCCGCGCTCGGTTCTGTTGCTCAGATCAGGTGATCTGGCGAGAACAGGAGGTTTCGGCGGGAATCGTCCTGTGTTCGCCAAATCTCCTGTTCTGGGGGATGCCCGACCCGCGATAGTGCGGGACGGTGGCGTTCCGGGCCCATCCGGTGTTGCCGAGATCAGGTGATCTGGCGGAGGCAGGAGGTTTCGGCGGGAATCGTCCGGTCTTCGCCAGATCTCCTGTTTTGGGGGATGCCGCGACCCCTGCTCGCCGCAGGCCCGCAGGCCCGCAGGCCCGCAGGCCCGCAGGCCCGCAGGCCCGCAGGCCCGCAGGCCCGCAGGCCCGCAGGCCCGCAGGCCCGCACGCCCGCGACACCCGCGGCCCGCACTTCCGCGACCAGGCGACCGACCGCGCAGCCCGCACAGCACAAACGCCCGGTCCTTTGAGGACCGGGCGCTTGCGAAGGGGCGGGCTACTTCGTGCCGGCCGCGGCCTTCGCGCCGTCGCCCGCGTTCTTCGCGCCGTCGATCGCCGCCTCGGCACCGGTCGCCTTGATGGCGTAGGCCGACAGCAGCGTCTGGAGGTCGAGGCCGGTGAGGTTCTTGACGACCTCCGTGCCCTCGCCCAGCACCTTGCCGACGGTCTTCGTCATCTCGGACGCCCCGTCGGTGGAGACGACCGTGAGCTTGTCGATCGACGCGATCGGCTCGGCCGCCGCGCGCACGATGTCGGGCAGGCGCGAGATGATCTCCTGCGCGAGCGCGGCTTCGCCGTACTTCTGCAGCGCGAGCGCCTTCGCGTCGGTCGAGGCGGCCTCGGCGAGACCCTCGGCCTGGATCGCGGCGGCGCGCGCCTCACCCTCGGCCTTGATGCCCGCGGCGAGGGCGACCTGCTTGTCGCGCTCGGCCTCACCTGAGAAGCGGACGGCCGTGGCAGAGGCCTCGGCATCCTGCACCGCGGCGACCTTGTTCGCCTCGGCGATCTTCGTGCGCTTGTAGGCGTCGGCCTCGGTCGCGGCGTTCGCGGCATCGCGCAGAGCGTTGGCGCGCTGCACCTCGGCGTAGGCCTGTGCCTCGGCTGGCTTGCGGATCTCGATGTCGAGCCGCTCCTGCGTCACGAGCGCCTGCTCGGTGAGCGCCTCGCGCTCCTGCACGGCGACGAGCTTGTCCTGCTCGGCGGTGGCGAGCTGGCCGGATGCCTGCGCCTCGGCGTTCGCCCGGTCGGTCTCGGCCTTGATCGTCGCCTGGCGCAGCGCGAGAGCCTTCTGACGCTCGGCGATCTGCTCCGCCGCCTCGATGCGTGCGAACTCGCTGGCGCGCGAAGCCTCGGCCTCGCTGATCTCGGCGACCTGGCGGGCGCGGGCGGCCTCGGCACGACCGAGATTCGCGAGGTAGTCGCTGCCGGGCGTGGAGATGTCGCTGATGTTGAGCAGGTCGACCTGCAGACCCTGCTCGACCAGGTCGGCCTTGGTCTCGGCGACGACGCGGTCGGACAGGCTCTTGCGATCGGAGATGATCTGCTCGATCGTCATGTCGCCGACGATCGACCGCAACGAGCCCTCGAGGGACTCCTTGATGATCTCGGTGAGGAGGTCCTGCTGCGAGAGGAAGCGCTGGGCCGCTCGGCGCACGCCGTCCTCGCTGCCCGAGACCTTGAAGTTGATGGACGCCTTGATCGCGATCTTGATGCGGTTCTTGTCGACGCCCTCGACGGTGATGCCGATCTGGCGCTGCTCGAGCGAGATGGCGAAGCCCTGCTGCAGGATCGGCCACACGAAGGTTCGCCCGCCGATCACGACGCGCTGCCCGACGCCGGTCTCGTCGGCGGCCGGGCGGCCGGCGCCGCGACCGACGATGACGAGGGCCTCGTTCGGGGGGACGCGCCGGATGCGACGCGCGATGAAGACCAGGAGCCCGAGCACCGCGATGACGAGCGCGATGACGGCGATCACCTGGACGAGAAGGGGATCGAGCATGAGTGCCTTTCGGTGGGGAGGGAATCAGTCGGCGATGACTTTGACGCGGGTGCCGGAGTGCTCGACGACGCGGATGCGCACGCCCTCGGCGATCGTCTCGTCGGCGTACGCGAGCCGGCGCTCGACCTCGCCGGGCCCGTCGAGGCTCACCTCGCCGCCCGAGGCCGACACGGTCGAGCGGGTCACCCCGGTCAGGCCGAGCGCCGAGAGCGGAACGCCGTCGGAGCTCTTCGTCAGGCGGCGCACGAAGACGACCGCGAGCAGGTAGGCCACGAGCGCGAACGCGATGGCGAGCACGTACGCCCACACCAGGTCCAGGCCGGCGGTCGAGGTCAGCACGCCGGCGGCCCCGAACACGACGGCGGCGATGCCGAGTGCCGTGCCGGAGATCGCGCCGTCGCCGATCTCGAAGTGATCGAAGATGTCGCCGAGGAGCAGCGAGATGAGAAGGACGACGAGGCCGACGCCTCCGACGATCAGGAACGGCAGGAGCACGGGCGACCTTCCTCGACTCAGGGCGGGCTGGATGCGGGCGGTTCGTCACAGCCTAGGGGGTGACGCCGTCGGCCGTTCCCTCTGTCCACATGCGCAGCGCGTGCGCTCGCAGCCGACGTCAGTCGAGGAGCGTGATCTCGACCGAGCCCGTGTCGCCGTCGAGCACGCGGCGGTAGTCCGTGGCGATGATGTCGCGCAGCGCGCCGGTGTCGACCGCCTCGAGGTCCTTGATGTACAGGCACCCGACGCCGGTGTCGTGCGGCCCGAGGTTCGCCAGCTCGTCGCCATGCGCGCCGGTGTCCATGAGGTAGACGGTCGTCGCCTGCTTGCGGGGGGCGAACGCGGCGACGGGCATGTCGCCCTCCGTGCCGGTGGGGTAGCGGTAGTGGCACGCGCCGAACCCGACGATCGTGCCCCACATCTCGGGCTCGCGCCCGGTGATCTCGCGCATGAGCGACACCATGGTCGCGGCATCCCGCTGCCTCTTCGCGGGCGTGACCCCCGCGATGAATGCGGCGACGCTCTCACCCGTCTTCTTCATCAGACGCCCCCTCCCCCCGACTTCGCGGCGGCCTTGGCTGCGCGCTTGAACTCGCGCACCTTCGCGAGCGAGTCGGGCGACACGATGTCGGCGACGCTGCGGAAGCTCCCGTCCTCACCATAGGGAGCGGATGCCTCGCGCCAGCCTGCGCCGTCGTAGCCGTACTGTTTGCCGAGCAGCGCCAGGAAGATCTTCGCCTTCTGATCGCCGAAGCCGGGGAGCGCCTTGAGTCGCTTCAGCACGGTGGCGCCGTCGGGGTCGCCGTCGCGCCAGATCGCCGAGGCGTCGCCGCCCCAATCGTCCTGGACCGCCGCGCACAGCGACTGGACGCGGGCCGCCATCGATCCCGGGAAGCGGTGCACCGCGGGTGTCGCCGTGAACAGCTCGGCGAACGCCTCGGGGTCGAACGTGGCGATCGCCGCGGCATCCAGGGTCCCCGCCCGCTCCGCGATCTTCAGGGGCCCCGCGAACGCGGTCTCCATCGCCACCTGCTGGTCCAGCAGCATGCCGATGAGCAGGGCGAGCGGGTCGTCGGTGAGCAGGCGATCGGCGGTCTCGTCGCCGGTGATGTGGAGGCTCATGCCGTCAGTCTCGCACTCGAGCGTGCGGTCGGCGACCGGGGGATCGCGCGCCCGGATGGGAGGATGGAGCCCATGTCCGAGACGCCCGAGCCCCTCGACGAGCTGGTCACCCATGCGCACGACACGAGGGTCGTCGTGGTGGGCGCGGGCATCGCCGGCCTCGTCGCGGCACTCGAGTGCGCGAAGGTCGGGATGCCGGTGACCATCCTCGAGGCGGCGGGCCACGCGGGCGGAACGATCGCCGAAGCCGAGGTGGGCCGCCTGCGGGTCGACCTCGGCGCCTCTTCCTGGTCCACTGCCCACGGCGCGGTCGATGCCCTCGTGGACGAACTCGGCCTCTCGTCGCGCGTGGTCGAGCCCGCGGACACCACGACGTGGATCGCGGGGCTCGGGCGCTCGGGCTCCGCCGCCGCGCCGGTGCCCGCGGACTCGGTGCTCGGCATCCCGGCCAATCCGTGGTCCGAAGAGGTGCGGCCCTTCATCGGGCTCAACGGCGCCTGGCGCGCGTACCTCGACCGCCTGCGACCGCCGCTCACGATCGGCAAGGAGCGCAACCTCGACCGCCTGGTGCGCACCCGCATGGGCGACGCGGTGGTCGACCGCATGGTCGCGCCGCTGAGCGTGGGGCGCTTCGGCGTCACGCCGTCGCGTGTCGACGTCGCCGCGGCGGCTCCCGGCTTGAGCTCGGCGCTGACCCGCACCGGATCGCTCGGCGGCGCCGTCGCCGACCTGCTCGTCGATCGTCCGTCCGGCCCTCGGCTGAAGAGCCTCGAAGGCGGGATGCTGCGGCTCGTCGACGCCCTCGTCGAGAAGCTGACCACGCTCGGCGCCGAGGTCGTCACGGGTGCCCGGGTGACGGCCGTCGAGCACGACGCCGGCGCCCGCTGGGCGGTGAGCGCCTCGGACCCGGCGGGTGAGCCGGTCGCGGTCGAGCCGGCGGATGTGCTCTTCGTCGCGACCGGACACGCCGACGCCCGGCGCCTGCTATCGGCGCACGTGGGTGCCGCCCTGGACGACCCGATGACGGATGCCGCGCCCCTGCGGGAGATCGTGACGCTCGTCGTCGACGCCCCCGCCCTCGACGCGGCGCCGCGCGGGGCGGAGGTCTACCCCGTGCCGGGCACGCGCCGCGCCTCGGGGCTCGTGCACCAGACGGCGCGGTGGGCGTGGCTCTCGCAGGCTGCCGGTCCGGGCCGGCACGTGCTGAGCGTCGCCTTCGACGCCGCGGGCGCCCCAGGCGCGGATGGCGGGCCGGATGCCCTGCCGAATGCCGGGCTGGCGGACGCCGGCGTGGCAGAGCTCGCGCGGGACGAGGCATCCGCTCTCCTCGGTCTGCCCCTCGACGAGGCCGCGGTGCGCGGCGTGCACCGGGCCCGCTTCGCGCTCGCACGTCCGGCCTCGGCGATCGGGCACAGCGACGCGGCAGAGGCGGTGCGCAGTGCGACCGCGGGTGCGCGGGGCCTCGCCGCCGTCGGGTCGTGGCTCGCCGGGAGCGGCCTCGCGCAGGTGGTCGCGGACGCGCAGGCCGAGGCCGAACGCGTGCGTCGGACGGTGCTGTGGGGGTCCGCTCCGGGTTCGTGAGTCTGCCGCGACCGGTGTTGTCAAGGGTGGATGCCGGAATCGGCATACAGGGCTAACCTGGGATGGTTCATCAGCGCACCACCGAGCGTGAGGAGACCCCATGAGGGGCAAAGCAGGACTCGTCGTCGGACTCGCCGTCGGATACGTGCTCGGCACACGAGCGGGCCGTGAGCGCTACGAGCAGATCAAGACGCAGTGGCTGAAGGTCTGGAACCTCGACCCCGTCCAGGAACAGGTCGGCAAGGTCAAGGAGTTCGCCAAGACCAGTGCGATGGCGCTCCCCAGCACCCTGTGGGACTCCGCCGTCAAGGTCACGAAGGCCGCCTCGGGCAAGGAGACCGTCGGGCAGAAGCTCGACGCCGCGCTCAAGGTGAGCAAGGACCAGGCCGACGACGTCGGTCGCGCCGCCAAGACCACCGCCAAGGCCGCGAAGGACGCCGTCGAAGACCTCGTCGAGGAAGCCACCGACGACGCTCCCGCACCCGGCCGCGGCGGAGCGTGACGTGACCACGCCGCGTGGATTCAAGGACCGCGCCGACGACAGTCTGCTGACGCTGGTCGGCGAGATCCCGGAGCTGATCCGCAATCTGGTCGTCGCCGAGATCGAGTCGGCGAAGAAGTGGGTCGCACGCACCGCGAAGGACGGCGGATGGGGCGCGCTGTGGATGTTCGCCGCCCTGTTCGTGCTGTTCTGGTCGGTTCCGGTGTTCGGCACCTATCTGATCGCGGGGCTGTCGTCGTGGTGGCCGGTATGGCTGTCGGCGCTCGTCGTCTTCTTCGGCATGATCATCGTCGCGGTGGTGCTCGCCCTGCTGGGCGTGTTCCGGTTCCGCAAGATCGGCAAGAGCCAGAACCCCGTGCAATCCATCGCCCAGGACGTCAAGGAGGTGCGCGATGAGCTCTGACGCGCCCGTGCCGCTGCCCCGCACCGCCGTGCCGCTCGGCATCACCGACCCCGTCGAGAAGGCGCGCGCCGAGCTCAAGGCGACGCTGGCGGCGATCGAGGTCAAGGCGAACGTGCCGCGCCGCCTGTCGGTCAAGATCGACGACGCGATCGACAAGGCGCGCGACTTTCAGCGCCGCAGCCCCGCGCTCGCGGCGGGCGCCGTGATCCTGGCCGCCGCCTCGGTGGGTGCCGCCGTCTGGGCGTTCGTGCGTTCCTACTCGCGCTGACGCCTTCCGCCGACTCCGAACCTCGACCGGACACACCCCCGGAGGGTGGGGGTATGCTCGGGGTGAGGCAGTGCAATGGTGCGAATGCTGCCGAGCGCGCGAACCCGATTCGTTCGCGCATCGGCTGCTCGAACGTCTGGGGCGGCCGACCGAGCGCCACGAGAGTCGACCCCATGAACACAGCCCCGCAGCACGTACCCGCCAAGCCCCTCGCGGGCTGGCGTGTGCTCGTGCCACGAGGTGGCCCGTGGGGCGATGGAGTCGCCGCCACACTGCGCCGCCAGGGCGCCACCCCGGTGATCGCCCCCCTCATCAACTTCGCCCCCACGAACGACCAGGCGACGCTCGAGCAGTCGCTCGCCGATCTCGCCGCCGGCACGTTCGACTGGCTGACGGTCACGAGCGCCACGACCGTCGACGTGCTGTACGCGTACCGCGCGGTCGTGCCGCCGACGACCAAGGTCGCCGCGGTGGGCGAGACCACGGCGGCCGCCCTGCTCGCGGTCGGGTACCGCGTCGACCTGGTTCCCGACGACGACAACTCCGCCGCCGGCATGGCCGAGCAGCTGATCGCGCTCGAGCCGCAGGCGCGCGACATCCTCACGCTCCGCAGCGAGATCGCCAAGCCGGTCCTCACGCGCATGCTCTCCGCGGCCGGCCACCGCGTGCGCAGTGTCGTCGCGTATCGCACCGTCGGGGTCCCGGTCACCGACCGCATCGCCGAAGACGTCCGCTCCGGCCGCATCAACGCGGTCCTCGTCACGAGCGGCTCGGTCGCCGAGCAGGTGCACCAGCAGTTCCCCGACCTGCCGTCGACCACGCTCATCGCCGCGATCGGCCCGCGCACCGCGAAGGATGCGCGCCGTGCCGGCCTCAACGTCGACGTCATCGCCGACGCGCAGACCGTCGACGCGCTGATCGACGCGGTGGCTCGCTTCTCGCTTCCGCACGCCGCCGATGAGTTCGCGCCGAAGACCGGCGTGATCCCGCAGCTGCGGTCCGACCGGGGCTGATCCGCACGTGACCGGCACGCCCCGCATCGTCGTGCTCGCGGGCGGCGTGGGCGGCTCGCGCTTCGTGCTCGGCGTCCGCGGCGCCCTGCGCGCCCGTGGCATCGACGACACCGCGGCGGCCCTCACGGTCGTGGTCAACACCGGCGACGACCTGTGGCTGTCCGGCGTGCGTCTGCAGCCCGACGTCGACTCGATCACCTACGCCCTCGCGGGGGTCAACGACAGCGAGCGCGGGTGGGGTCGCGTCGGCGACACCGAGCGGGTGAACCGTGAACTGCAGGAATGGGATGCCGGGTGGCCCTGGTTCACCCTCGGCGACCTCGGCCTCGGCACCCATCTCGCGCGCACCGGCTGGCTGCGCGAGGGTCTCACGCCCACCCGGGTGCTCGAGCGGATGTCGCACCGCTGGCCCCTCGGAGCCCGCCTGCTGCCCATGACCGACGCCGAGGTCGACACGGTCGTGGTGCTCGACGACGGCACCCGCATGCACTTCCAGGAGTGGTGGACGCGCCATCGTGCGACGCTCGCCCCCGCGCGGTTCGAGAACCCGGGCATCGAGCACGCGCGCCCGGCGCCGGGCGTGACCGAGGCGATCGCCGATGCCGACGTCGTGCTGCTCGCGCCGTCGAACCCGGTCGTGTCGATCGGCCCCATCCTCGCGGTGCCCGGCATGCGCGCGGCGCTGCGAGACGCGCGCGCGCCCATCGTCGGCGTCTCCCCGATCATCGGAGGCAAGGTCGTCCGCGGCATGGCCGACGTGTGCCTCACCGCGATCGGAGTCGAGACCTCCGCCGCGGCGGTGGCCGCGCACTACGGCGCGCGCTCGCGCGACGGCCTGCTCGACGCCTGGCTGATCGCCGAGGAGGACGCGGCCCTGTCGGCCGAGGTCGCCGGGCGAGGCATCCGCTCGCTCGTCACTCCGCTGTGGATGACGGATGCGGCGCGCTCGGCCGTCCTCGCCGAAGCAGCGCTCGGCGCAGCCGGGCTCTGAGCGTGCCCGAGCTCGCGTGGTGGTCATGGCTGCTGCTCGCCGCGGCCGCCGCGATCGTCGGCCTGTCGAAGACGGCGGTGCCGGGCGCGGGCACGGTCGCCGTCGCGATCTTCGCCGCCGTGCTGCCGGCGAAGCAGTCGACGGGCACGCTGCTGCTCCTGCTCATCGTGGCCGACCTGTTCGCCGTCACGATGTACCGGCGTCATGCGAACTGGCGTGAGCTGCTGCGTCTGGCGCCGGCAGTGGTCGCCGGCGTGCTGGCCGGCGTCGTGTTCCTGTGGTTCGCCGACGACGTGTGGGTCAAGCGCACGATCGGGGTGATCCTGTTCACCGTGATCGCGATCACGCTGCTGCGGCGGCGGTTCGCTTCAGGCGTCGACCTGGAACGCCCTCACCGCGTGGCGGCCGCGACCTACGGCACGCTCGGCGGGTTCACGACGATGGTGGCCAACGCGGCCGGACCCGTCATGTCGATGTACTTCCTGGCGGCGCGGTTCCCGGTGAAGGAGTTCCTCGGCACGGCGGCGTGGCTGTTCGCGATCGTGAACCTCTTCAAGGTGCCGTTCTCGATCGGCCTCGGGATCATCACGGTGCCGGGCCTGCTGCTCGATGCGGTGCTCGTGCCGGTCGTGATCGCTGCAGCACTGGCCGGCCGGTGGATCGCGGACCGGATCGACCAGAAGATGTTCGAGCGGCTGGTGATCGGGTTCACGGTGGTGGGGGCTTCGTACTTGCTCGTGTCGTGAGGGTGGACAGCCGGCTCGGTGGAGCGGGGCCTCCGCTGTGTCGCCGCGTGGTCAGTCGGTGCTCGAGTGCTCCGCGTGCGCGGCGAGGTCATCCGTCGCCGGGAGGCTCGCGCTCTCGTGCATCGCGCGCACCCCCAGCTCGATCGCCCGGCTGACAAGACCCGCGAGCAGGAGGATGCCTCCGATCACGGCAGCGGCGGTGCCGAGGAGCAGCATGAGCCCGGCGACGCTGTACGCGAAGGTGAGACCGAGCACGAGAAGCAGGGGCCCTATGACGATCGCGATGTCGGCGAACGACTGCAGGCGCTTGAGCGAGGGGGTCATGGGCAGACAGCAGCAACGGTGAAGAGCAATGTCGCGCTGAGACGTGATCGTTTCTGCTTCTATCTTCGATTTTACACATGTGGATAGTCCTGTGGATTCGAACGGAATGTCGGAGGTCGGTGGCACACTTGCGACATGAACCACCCGGCGCCGCCGACTCTCGACGACGAGATCGAAGCGATGCTCTGGCGCGAGCGTGAGCGCGCCGCCGAGGCGTGGGAAGAGCCCTACGACGGTCCGCTCGAGACCGGCCCGCGCATCGAGACCCGGCACCGGTGGGATGTCGCGGCGACGCGTCGCGAAGAGCTCCTCTACGAGTGGGAGAGAGCGAGCGAGCAGATCGCCCGGTGGCAGGGCGTGCAGGTGCGACTGCTGGCCGAGGCCATGGACCTCGCTCTCGAAGACGGCACGATGCGCGACGATGCGCCGCTGTCGGTGCGCGACTTCGCCGCCGAGCTCGCCTGCGCCGTCGGCGTGGCCGACCGCACCATCGAGCAGCGTATGGACGACGCGCTCGTGATGCGCGATCGCTTTCCGCAGACGATGGCTGCGCTCGAATCGGGGCGCCTCTCGCTGCCGCACGCCCGGGTGATGGTCGATGCCGGCGTTCGGCTCGCGGACGACGGGGCGCGGAGGCGGTACGAGGCGCTCGTGCTCGAGCGCTCCGCCGGGCTCACGACCGGGCGCCTTCGGGTGATCGCCAGGTCGATCGCCGAGGACGTGGCTCCTGCATCGATCGCCGAGCGCCATGCCGAGGCGCGGGAAGCCCGGCGCGTGACCGTGCGCGACGGGGAGGATGGCATGTCCGAATTGTGGGCGCTGCTTCCGTCGGTGCTGGCGCACGGCATCCACGACCGCATCACGCAGCTGGCGCGGTCTGTGAAGGATGCGGCGGCCCGTGGCGGTGATGCCGGCGGTGCCGCCGGCGATGGCGAGCTGGCCGACGCGGACGACGGAGCGGTCGGCGGGGCCGGCGGGGCCGGAGGGGCGGATGCGGCCGGCGGGGCGGGAGGGGCGGATACGGCCGATGGTCTGGGCGCAGCCGCGTCCGATGGCTCAGCGACGCACGACGCGCGCACGATGGATCAGCTGCGGGCCGACGCGCTGTGCGACCTCGCGCTCACGGGCCACCCGACGGTCCACGCGATCGACCAGGACGGCGGGACCGGTATCGACGCCATTCGCGCGATCGTGCAGATCACCGTCCCGTTCCAGACCCTGATCGGCGATGATGGTCCCGCGCCGATGCTCACCGGGCGCGCGCCGGTCGACCCCGGGTCGGCACGGCGCCTGCTGGGCGCGGCCACCCTGTGGGATCGCGTGCTCACCGATCCGGTGTCGGGCGACGTGATCGCGGTCGACCGGAGGTTCCCGACCGAGGCTCAGCGTCGTCATCTCCGGGCGCGCGACGAGCATTGCCGGTTCCCCGCGTGCCGCATGCCGGTGTGGCGCGCCGACATCGATCACACCGTCGACCACCAGCACGGCGGTCCGACCGAACACACGAATCTCGCGCACCTGTGCCGCCGACATCACACGCTGAAGCATCACACTCCGTGGCAGGTCGAGCAGCACGCAGGGGGCGTGCTCGAATGGACGAGCCCCCTCGGCCGGCGCCACACCGACCACCCGCCGCCGGGGCTGCGGTTCGTCGCACGGGAGTGAGCCGAAGCGGTGGCAGGGGAGCCATCGCGAGTGATGGGGGCTATGCTCCCGTGCATGTCGAGGCACATCGTTGTGACACCGGACGCGCCCGCATCGCCGATGTTCAGCCAGGGAGTCCGCGCAGGGTCCGCCGTCTACGTCTCCGGCATGGTCGGCGTCGACTCGAAGACCGGCGCGCTGGCCGAATCCATCGAAGATCAGACACGTCAGGCGCTGCGCAACTGCGAGGCCGTCCTCCGGGCCGCGGGGTGCACACTCGACGATGTCGCTCTGGTCACCGTGCTGCTCGCGCAGCCCGACGACTTCGCGGGGATGAACACGGCGTACGCCGAGGTGTTCGCCGAGGACCCGCCCGCTCGGGCGGTCGCGAGGCTGGGCCCCGAACTTCCGGGCATCCGGGTGTCGATCATGGTCACCGCCCACATCCCGGACTGAAAGGCGACCTCCGGAGCGGCACGGGCTGCGCGGGGAAAGAAGAAGCCCCGACTGTTACCACGCGGCCGGGGCGAGACGAATGAGAGTTCGCCTATCCCTGCCAGCATACCTCTCGGCGCGGCGCGAAACCCGGGCCTTGGCCGTGAGCCCGCCCCGTGCTCAACGGCCGGGCAGGGAGGCGAGCACCCCAGCCGTCCTCAGGCCAACGCCCAGGCGTACCGCCGCGGCCAGCTGCTCGGCGGTGTCGACGTCACGACGCAGGGTCGAGGCATCCGGAATCTCCAACGGAGTGCACCCGGCGGCCGAGTGCCGTGCGAAGGAGCCGTCGCCGAAGGACGACGCCCACGCCACACCGGGGAGCGACGTCACGAGGGTCGAGCCGGTTCCCTCGGCGTCGGCGACGACGGCGCGGTCGACGGATGCCGCGGCCCGCAGCGCCTCGCCCAGGTCCGCGGGCCGCAGGGCCGGAAGGTCGCCGAGGAGGGCGGCGCGCGGCAGGCGTCCGTTCGGGTCGACCGCCGCCATCCCGGTGGCGATCGCTGCGTCCAGCCCGCGGGACTCACCCTCAGGCACGAACCGCAGCGCAGGGATCACGGCGGCCTCGCGGGCGAGCGTGGCGTCGTCCGTGACGACGACCGCCTGCACCACCAACTCGCACGCCGACACCGCAGCCAGGGTGTCGAGCGCGATCGCCCGCGCGAGCCCGGCACGATCGACGCCGTCGACCTCGAGCCGGGACTTCGCGCGCGCCGACGGCTTGACCGGAACCACGACCACCCAGCGGTCAGCGTGCCGCGACTCCGCCGGGGCGGGCGAGCCTCCGGCCGCGACCCCCGCAGCGCCCGCCGACGCGCCGGGTCCCGCCTCAGCGGCGCCCGGGCCAGGCGGAGTCACGGCACGCCCGGCACCGCTGTCACCCCCGGTCCCGCCCCCGGACCGCCGTCGGAACCAGGGCGTCACGCGCCGTACTTCGCGCGCAGGCGCGGCAGGATCTCCTCGCCGTATCGCCGAAGGAAGGCCGCCTGGTCATGCCCGGGGTCGTGGAACACGAGGTGACGGAACCCGAGGTCGATGTACCAGCCGATCTTCTCGACATGCTCGTCGGGGTCGTCCGACACGATGAACCGCGACGCGGCGCGCTCGATCGGCAGCTCCTCGCCGAGGCGCTGCATCTCGATCGGGTCGTCGATGCCCATCTTCTCCTCGGGGGTGAGGGCGAGCGGGGCCCAGAACCGCGTCTTCTCGCGCGCCGCGTCGAGCGTCGTGTCGAGCGAGACCTTGATCTCCATGAGCGTGTCGATCGCGCCGGCCTCACGTCCGGCCTTCGACAGGCCCTCCTCGAGCGCGGGCAGCAGCGTCTCGGTGTAGAGCTCGCGCTTCTTGCCCGAGGTGGTGATGAAGCCGTCGGCGATGCGGCCGGCGAGACGTGTCGCGGCGGGTCCTGCGGCGCCGATGTAGATCGGCACCGGCTGCGGCAGCTTGTCGTAGATCGTGATGTTCTTCGCGTGGTAGTACGTGCCGTCGAACGTCACACGATCCTCCGACCACAGCCGGCGGATGAGGCCGATCGCCTCCTTCAGGCGCTGGAACCGCTCGGGCGGATCGGGCCACTCGATGCCGAGGTTCGCCTCATTGAGTGCCTCCCCGGTGCCGACGCCGAGGATCACGCGTCCCGGGTACATCACGCCGAGCGTCGCGAAGTCCTGCGCCACGACCGTCGGGTTGTAGCGGAACGTCGGCGTGAGCACCGATGTGCCGATCAGCACCTTCGAGGTGCGGGCGCCGAGCGCGCCGAGCCACGGGATGGATGCCGGAGCGTGACCGCCCTCGTGCAGCCACGGCTGCAGATGGTCGGAGATGAAGACCGAGTCGAACCCGACCTCCTCCGCCAGCACGGCGTAGTCCAGCAGCTCGGTCGGACCGAACTGCTCGGCCGAGGCCTTGTATCCGAAGCGCAGCGGGATGGTCATGCGGAGCTCCCTTCGAGAGCGGGTTCGCGGTCGGTCGTGGGAAGGAACTCGGAGCCGTCGGCGCGGGCGAGCCGCGCACGGAAGGCGTCGACGGTACCCGGCCAGAGGAGCGTCAGCCGGCCCGAGCGCTCGTCGACGTACCAGTTGCGGCAGCCTCCGGTCATCCAGCGGGTGGATGCCGCGGCCCGCCCGATCTCGTCGGTGTACGCGCTCTCGGCGGCGGGGTCGACGCGGAGCACTCCGCGTCCCCGGACGTCGAGGACCCGGCAGACGTAGGCCGCCTGCTCCTCGATCATGAGCACCGACGACGAGTGCCCGAGCGACGCGTTCGGGCCGTTGAGCACGAACAGGTTCGGGAACCCGGCGACGACCGTCGACCCGAAGGACGTCATGCCCGCCGACCAGTGCTCCGCGAGGGTCTGGCCCCCCTCGCCGCGGACCAGCTCGGCGTACGGCTGCCGGGACGACGCGAAGCCGGTCGCGAGCACCAGCGCGTCGACGTCGTGGCGCGTGCCGTCCGCGGCCACGAGCGTCGAGCCCTCGACAGCGGCGAGCGCCGCGGGGACGAGCGTCACCGCATCGGAGGAGACGGCGGGATAGAAGTCATCCGAGAGCAGCACGCGCTTGCACCCGAACGCGTAGTCGGGCGTGAGCGCCGCGCGCAGCGCCGGATCGGTCACCTGGCGCGCGAGGTGCGTGCGAGCAACGGCCTCGGCCTCGGCAGCGGCCGCAGAGTCGCCTGAACGCGACGCGAACCGTGCCTCGCCCTCTGCGTAGAGGTCGGCACGGAGGCTCTCCAGCGCGGTCGGATCGGCGACGAAGCGTGCCCGGTCGGCATCGGAGTAGGCGCCTCCGCCGCGCGGCACGATCCACGGTGCCGAGCGCTGGAGCAGCGTGACGTGCGAGGCCGCGCGCGCCAGTGCGGGGACGATCTGCACGGCGCTGGCGCCCGTTCCCACGACGCCGACGCGAGCGCCCGCCAGCGGGGCCGAGTGATCCCAGCGCGCGGAGTGGAACACCGGTCCGGGGAACTGCTCGAGGCCGGGGGTGCGCGGGATCGCCGGCTCGGTGAGGCGGCCGCACGCGAGTACGAGCACGTCGGCCTCGATGATGGCGGGGCCCTCGGATGCGTCGCGGTCCGCGCTGCCGGAGACGCCGAGCGCGAGCCGCCACACGCCGCGGTCGGCATCCCACTCGGCCCGGTGCATCGGCGACCGCAGGCGCAGCCGGTCGCCGAGCCCCTCGGACGCCGCGACGTCTTCGAGGTACGCGCGGATCTCGGCCCCCCGCGCGTAGGTGCCCGACCAGTCCGGGTTCGGGTGGGTGGCGAAGCCGTACAGGTGCGACGGCACGTCGCAGGCCACGCCCGGATACGTGTTCTCGCGCCACGTGCCGCCGAGCGAGGCCGCCCGCTCGAGCACGACGAAGTCCTCGCGCCCGGCGCGGCGCAGTGCGATGGCCATGCCGATGCCCGCGAAGCCGGCACCGACGATCGCGACCTCGACGCGCGTGGCCGACGGGCTCATCGTCCGGCCTCCCGCGCGGGCGGCTCGCGGTAGTCGGTGGTGCGCACGCGGAACGGCCGGAACAGCCGGGCCGCGATCGACGAGGCCACCGCCACGGGCAGCTCGATGCCGTACTCGATGCCCGCCTCGGGCTTCACCCGGCCGTCGAGCAGGGTGCCGCCCAGGTCGTCGCCGCCGGACTGGAGGAGGACAGCGGATGCCTCGCGCCCCACGCGCGTCCACGGGATCTGCACGTGCGGGATGCTGCCCGACAGCAGCAGACGCGACACGGCCACCATCGCCCGGTGCTCGTCGATCGGCGCGCGGCCGGCGACGAGCGGAACGCCGCCCGCGGGTCCGGGGAGGGGGATGGGCACGAACTCGGTGAAGCCGCGCGTCTCGTCCTGGATCGCCCGCAGCCCGCGCAGGTGCGCGATGCGCTCGGCCGCCGTCTCGACGTGGCCGTAGAAGATCACGCTCGTCGAGCGGAAGCCGGCGCGATGGGCGGCGGTGATGCCCTCGACCCACGGCTCGATTGCGAGGTCGGCGGGGGCGATGAGTGCCCGCACGCGCTCGTTCAGCACCTTGACCCCGGTGCCGGGAACCGTGTCGACCCCGGCGTCGCGCATCGCCGCGAGCGCGCCGTCGAGCCCGAGGCCGCCGCGCTCGGCGAGGTCGCGCACGTCCTGCGGGCGATAGGCGTGGAGGTGGATGCCCGGGGCCGCCGCCTTCGCCGCGCGCACGATGTCGAGATAGCCCTGGGGATCGACGTCGTCCGGCAGGAGCCCCTGCGCGCACAGCTCGGTGGCGCCCAGGTTCCAGGCGTCGGCGGCGATCGCGCCGACGTCGTCGAGGGTGAACGTCGCCGGGTCGTCGGTCGCCACGGGGCGCAGCCCCGACGACGTCAGGTTGCGGTTGACGACGAGGCTCACGGCCTCACCGACCGTGTATCGGCGCACGGCGTCGGCCGTCTCGGTCAGGGCGTCGAGATCGGTGCCGGTCGCCTCGAGCAGACGGGCCCACTCGGCATCGTCGAGAGCGAGGGGATCGGATGCCGCGGTCTCGGCGAGCCGGCGGACGCTCGTGGGTCGCGCGGCCGGAGTGGCCGGGGTGGACGGTGTGGCCGGTGTGGACGGTGTGTCCGGGGCGGCTGGCGCGACCCTGGCCAGGCCCGTCGCAGGATCGGCCAGTCGCTCCACGGTGGGCCGTAGGCCGGGGTCGATCCACGTGTCGGCGCCGAGGACGAACTCGGGCTGCGCGGTCAGTCGCTCGCGCAGCTCGAACCCGAGTTCGGCGGTGCGCAGCGCGAGGTCGTCGAGGTGCGGCCATGGACGCTCGGGGTTCACGTGGTCTGCGGTGAGCGGCGAGACGCCGCCCCAGTCGTCGGCGCCGGCGCGCACGAGCAGGTCGAACTCGGCGGGGTCGGAGAGGTTCGGCGGCACTTGGATCCGCATGCGCGGCCCCATCACGAGGCGCGCGACCGCGACGGCGGCGACGTACTCGAGCAGCTCCGCGTCGGGAGCGCCCTGCATCGCGGTCCGCGGCTTGGCGCGGAAGTTCTGGACGATGACCTCCTGGATGTGGCCCTGGGCGTCGACCCGATGGCGCTCGTTCGCGGCGCGGAGCTCGACGAGCGACTCGGCGCGATCGCGGATCGTCTCGCCGATCCCCACGAGGATGCCGGTCGTGAACGGGATGCGCTCCTGCCCGGCGGCGTCGATCACCGACAGTCGCAGGGCGGGGTCCTTGTCAGGCGACCCGAAGTGCACCTGCCCCGGCTCTTCGAAGAGGCGACGCGACGTCGTCTCGAGCATCATCCCCATCGAGGGGGCGGTGGGGCGCAGCATCCGCAGCTCTTCTGCACTCATGACACCCGGATTGAGGTGCGCGAGCAGCCCCGTCTCCGCCGTCACCAGGCGGGCGATGTGCCCGACGTAGTCGAGCGTGGAGGCGAAGCCGTGCTCGTCGAGCCACGCGCGGGCCTCCGGCCAGCGGTCTTCGGGTCGGTCGCCGAGGGTCAGCAGCACCTCCTTGCAGCCCATCGCCTGCCCCTGCCGCACGACAGCGAGCACCTGCCCGGGCGACATGAAGGCGGGCTTGTGCTTCTTGAGCAGCTGCCCCGGAGTGTCGACGAAGACGCAGTAGTGGCACCGATCGCGGCAGAGCGTGGTGAGCGGGACGAAGACCTTGCGCGAGTATGTGATCACGCGAGGGCGACCGGATGCCTCGATCCCGGCGTCGCGCATCGCGCCGGCGAGCTCGAGCAGATGGTCGAGGTCCGGCCCGACCGCGGCGAGGAGTGCAGCGGCGTCATCGGCCTCGAGGCGCCCGCCGGCGGCCGCGAGATCGAGCGCGCGCGCCGTCTCCGGGGGCGAGGCGAGGGAGGATGCCGCGAAGGTCACCGGTCCAGTCTCGCACCGCACGCGGACCTCGGCGCGGTCGATCGTTGCCCTCCTGTAAGCAAATGACCCTGGCACTGGGGGTGGCCGCTGGCAGACTAGAGGCATGGTGACCATGCTGCTCGACTCGACGCAGCTCGAAGTAGTGCTGTCCGGGGCCGAGCGCGCCATGGCATTCCGCAAGGGGAATGTCGTGATCGAGCGCTCGACCATCACCAAAGTGCAGCTCACCGACGATGCCTGGACGTGGCTGCGCGGGGTTCCGAGCCCCGGCACCCACCTGCGCGGTGTGGTCGCGATGGGCACGTGGAAATCCGCCGGTGCCGACGACTTCGCCATCATCCGCCGTCACCGCCCGAGCGTCGTGATCGACCTCGAGGGGCACCCCGAGTTCCAGCGGATCATCCTGACCACGCGCCACGGTCTCGAGCTCGTGCAGGCACTCCGACTCGACCTCGCCGACGAGGCGAGCGACGTCGTCGACATCGCTGCCGAGACCGGGACCATCCCGACCGTTCCGCCGCGCAAGCCACGGGCGCGCAAGACCGCCGCGGCGCCGGCCGTCTGACAGCGGTCCTTCCGGCGGCGCGGGCCCGTCAGCTGACGTCGCGGCGCCAGCTGGTGAGGTAGCCCAGCACGACGAACACCACGGCGTAACCGGCCAGCACGATGCCGCCCACCCACCACTCGAGCTCGTCGACCGCCCCGCCCTGCATGCTCATCGCGAAGATGCTGGAGCCGACGAGCGCATCGCTCGCGGCTCCCGGCAGGTACTGCGTGTAGTCCCCGACCTGCTCGATGAACGTGGCGGCGAGACGGGCGATCGGCTCGATGAACTGGGTGAAGACGAGCACGCCGACGATCGCGCCGACCTGGTTGCGCACAAGGGCGCCGACCCCGATGCCGACGAGAACCCACAGCACGTAGGCGAGCAGCATCCGTCCGAACTGAGCCCACGTGTCGACGGAGGTGAATGCGGTGTCGATGCCGTAACCGGCGAGGAACCCGACCGACGGGCCGACCGCGGCGACGATGCCGATCACGCCGTACAGCACGCCCAGCAGCGCCCCGACGAAGAGCTTCGCCCACAGCACACGGCCGCGGCCGGGCGTCGCGAGGAACGTCGGCGTGAGGGTCTTGTGGCGGAACTCGGCGGTGACCATGAGCGTGCCGATGAGCAGCGGGAACACATAGCCCACAGCCGTCGCCGTGCTGTAGAGCAGGCCGGCGAGCCCGTCCTCGGGCAGCTGCGGTGCGTCACCCGGCAGTGAACCGGACGCCGCAGCGGAGAAGACGAAGCCCAGCGCGGCGGCCGTGAAGCCCACATAGCCGGCGAGCACGATGGCGAGCACCCACCACATCGCGGTGGAGAACTGCTTCGTGGTCTCGGAGCGGGTCGCTGCGGCGAGGCTCATCGCTGCTCACCTCCGTCATCCTCGGCGTGGTCATGGTCATGGTCGTCGTTGGGTGGTTCGCGGTCGGTGGTGGCTGACTCGCCGTCGGGTTCGGCGTCGTCGGGGGTGGAGGCTTCTGCGTCGTGCTCGGCGTCGAACGCGGCGAAGAAGCGGTCGGCTTCGACGTCGGCGTCGGTCCGGACGTAGTCCTCCCACGAGCGGTCGTCGTCCTCGGCGACGAACGGCGGCTCGTCGGCGGGCTCGTCGTCAGGTGCAGCGGACTCGAAGGGCTGATCGGGGGCCGCGTCGGTCGACTCGACGGGCTCAGCAACGGGCTCATCGGAGTCGGCGGCGGCGATGTCGCCGTCTGCGGCGGGCGCACCTTCCGGCAGGATGTCGATCACCCCGGTGCTCGCGACGGCGAACGACGCGGTGTGGGGCTCCGGCTCGGAGGCGGGCTCGGGTTCGTGGTGCGGTGCGGGGTCTGGTTCGGGTTCGGGGTGCGGTGCGGGTTCGGGTTCGGACTTCGACTCCGGTTCCGTCTCCGGAGCGTCGCCCGATTCCGCGTTCGGCTCCGCAGAGACGCCCGCGGTGTCGCCGGGCTCGGGTGCAACGGGCGCTTCGTCGGCGTCGGCGGCGTCAGCATCAACGGGAACGGCGTCAGCATCGACGGGAACGGCGTCAGCATCGACGGGAACGGCGTCAGCATCGACGGGAACGGCTTGAGCATCGACGGGAACGGCGTCGGCGGCCACGGCGTCAGTGTCGGCGGCCACGGCGTCGGTGTCGGCGGCCGTCGGCGGGACGTCGGCCGCGGCATCCGGAACCGACTCCTGCACGGGCACGGCACCGGTCGGGCCCGACTCGAGGGCGGGAATGACGTCGTCTCGTCGACCGGAGGCGCTCGCGTGCACGCGCGTGCCGTTCACCAGGTCGAGGAAGACCTCTTCCAGCGCGGGGCCGCGCTTGTGCAGCGTCGAGAGCGGCACGCCTGCGGCGGCCGCGGCCAGGCCGACGGCGGCCGGCTCGATGCCCCGCACGGTCAGTCCCGACCGCAGCACCTCGAACGGCACCCCCGCCGTGCGCAGGGCCTCGGCCAGCGCCGCGCGGTCGTCCGAGTCGACGACCGTGGCCCGCTCGGAGGGGTCGACGAGCTCGTCCATGCCGCCCTCGAACACGAGGCGGCCCTGCGAGATGATCAGCAGCGCGTCGACGGTCTGCTGCACCTCGGTGAGGAGGTGCGACGACACGAGCACGGTGCGGCCTTCACGGGCGAGCTGGCGGAGGAATCCGCGGATCCACTTGATGCCCTCGGGGTCGAGGCCGTTCGTCGGCTCGTCGAGCACGAGCACACCCGGGTCGCCGAGGAGCGCGTAGGCGAGTCCGAGGCGCTGCCGCATGCCCAGTGAATAGCCCCCGACCTTGCGGCCCGCGGCATCCGCGAGTCCGACCAGGCCGAGCACCTCGTCGACCCGCGCCTTCGGGATCGTCGCCGCGTGCGCGTACACCGTGAGGTGTGCGGCGCCGGTGCGGCCGGGATGGAAGCTGGATGCCTCGAGCACGGCGCCGACGGTCTGCAGCGGGTGGGCGAGCTTGGCGTACTTCGCCCCGCCGATCGTGGCGTGCCCTGCCGTGGGCCGCACGAGCCCGAGCAGCATGCGGAGCGACGTCGTCTTGCCTGCGCCGTTGGGGCCGAGGAACCCGGTGACCAGCCCCGGTTCGACACGTGCGGTGAAGTCCGAGACTGCGGTGACTGCGCCGAAGCGCTTGGTCACGCCGGAGAACTCCAGCACCTGTCCTTCCGGCATGCGGAACCCTCTCGTCCTCGGGAGCACTCCCCCCATCCTGTCGGAAACTGCCCGTCGCCGTGGGGAAATGTGCGAGCGGTCGTATCGTGGCGCGGCGTCCGGCGCGTCCGCGCCGCTGCACGTCTCGGCCCGCGGGGGTCGCCCCGGTAACGTTGCGACCGTGACCGATGCCGCCGAGCCCACCGTCCTCGTCCGCGCCCGCGGAGGACTGGGACGGCTCACCCTCAACCGCCCGCGCGCGATCAACGCCCTCGATCTCGACATGATCCATCAGCTGCACGCCGCGCTGGACGCGTGGGAGCACGACACCGAGGTCGACGTCGTGCTGCTCGACGGCGCAGGCGAGCGCGGACTGTGCGCCGGCGGAGACGTGAGGGGCCTCGCCGAGCGGGTCATGAGCGGTCGCTCCGAGGACTCTGCCCTGTTCTTCCGCGACGAGTACGCGCTCAACGCACGGATCGCGGAGTATCCGAAGCCCTTCGTCGCGCTCGCCGACGGCATCACGATGGGCGGCGGCATCGGAGTGGCGGGACACGCCGCCATCCGGATCGTGACCGAGCGCTCGCAGCTCGCGATGCCCGAGACCCGCATCGGCTTCACGCCCGACGTGGGCGGCACGTGGCTGCTCGCCCACGCGCCCGGCCGCCTCGGCGAGTACCTCGGTCTGACCGGTGCGGTGATGGATGCCTCGGACGCGCTGTACGCCGGCTTCGCCGACCACTTCGTTCCATCCGCCCACCTCGACGGGCTGCGCGACGCACTCGAGACGCGCGCCGACCCGTCCAGCCCGACCGAGCTGGTGCTGCTCTTCGACGAGACGCCGCCGCCGTCGAGACTCGAGCGCGCGCGTGCGTGGATCGACGACGCGTTCGCGGGGGACACCGTCGCCGACATCGTCGAGCGCCTGCGGGCGCGCCCCGAGCCCGAGGCATCCGCCACCGCCGACCTCCTCGGCGAACTCTCGCCGACCGGCCTCGCCGTGACGCTCGCCTCCATCCGCCGGTCGCGTGACCTGCCCGGGCTGCGTGCCGCTCTGGAGCAGGAGTACGGCCTCGTGATGTGGTTCGCCTCGACGCAGCCCGACCTGCCGGAGGGCATCCGCGCGCAGGTCATCGACAAGGACAGGTCCCCGAAGTGGCAGCCGGCGACCATCGCCGACCTGCCGCCCGACCTCGCGCCGGCGGCGCTCGCGCACCGCCCCGACGTACCGCTCTGGGAACGCCCCGCCGGGGACTGACATGGCCGGGAAGCGGAGCTACTCGATCGGGATCGCGATCGACTGGTTCTTCTTCGTCTTCGCCGGGCTCGCCGCGATCTGGCTGGCATACCTCAGCTTCACCGAGTCGTTCAAAGTCGGCTGGTGGGGCATCCTGTTCTTCGCCGCGTTCTGGGTGCTCCTGGCATATCTCGTGCTGCCGCGGCTGCACCGCATCCTCACGACGATCTACGTGCCCGACTACTTCATCGGGCGCACGCGCACGAGCGACGGCCTGCTCGGCGACCCCGTCAACCTCGCGTTCCTGGGGACCGGGGCGCAGATCGAGATGGCCATGCGGGCGGCGGGGTGGACGAAGGCCGACCCGGTCACGCTGGCGTCGTCGTGGCGCATCATCACGTCCACCCTGGGGCGCCGCAGCTACCACGAGGCACCGGTGAGCCCGCTCTTCCTGTTCGGTCGCCAGCAGGACTTCGCCTACCAGCAGGAAGTCGACGGAAACCCCGCCCAGCGCCACCACGTGCGGTTCTGGCGGTGTCCCGACGACTGGCTGCTGCCGGGCGGGCGACGCGTCGACTGGCTCGCCGCCGGCACCTTCGACACGAGCGTCGGGCTGTCGCTGTTCACGCTGCAGGTCACGCACCGCATCGACGCCGACACCGATGTCGAGCGCGACCACATCGTCACGACGGTGACGGATGCCGATTCCCGCGTCGCCGTGGACGTGATCGCTGACTTCGCCTCCGGGTACCACGCGCGCAACGGCGGCGGCGACACGATCCGCACCGACGGAGACCTGCCGATCGTCGATGTGCGCGCCCTCGCGGAGGTGATGCCGTGACGACTCCCGAGCCCTCGCCGGCGCCGATCCGCCCCGAGAAGCGTCCGGCGTTCGAGCCGCCCGCGCGGCTGCTGCGACCGGCCGCGCGGGACCCGCACATGCGCCGGCCGGCCTCGGTGACAGCCGGGGCCGCGCTCGTCCTGCTGCGGGTCATCGCCGGCGTCGTCGTGCTGGTGAGTCTCGCGGCGGGGTGGGACGACCTCCGCACCCAGGCGGGGGCGGCGCTGGAGGGCTTCGCCCCGACACCCGAGGGCTGGAAAGCGGCCCTGCGGGTGGTGCTCGCCGTCGGCGCCGCTGTGCTGCTGGTCGACCTGCAGCTCGCGGTGCTCGTGTTCCTCGGCCGGAACTGGGCGAGGGTCATCGTGATGTGCATCTCCGTGCTGTCCATCAGCACGGTGTTCGGTGCGTGGTGGGTGCAGGGGCAGGAGATCACGCTCAAAGGCAGCTTCGTGTCGCTCGCGATCGACATCCTGCTGCTCCTCGCGCTGTCGAGCCGGAGCGCCGCCGCGTACGCGCGACGCAGGGAGCGCTCCTGAGTCGCATCAGAGCCGGCCCTGCGACGTGTGGTCTAGCCTGAGATCCGCCGCTGCGGCGGCCGGGATCAGGAGGATGCGTGTTCGACAGTCCGCTGTCCGCGTCGGCCTACGACGTGCTGGGGGTGGACCCCACGGCCGACGAGGAGTCGCTGCGCAAGGCGTACCGCCTGCGCCTGCGCCAGACGCACCCCGACACCGGGGGCGACGCCGCCGTGTTCATCCAGGTGCAGCGCGCCTGGGAGCTCGTCGGCACGGCGGATGCGCGCGCCGCGTACGACCGCGGCCACGGGTTCGGCGACGCACCGGCGCGGGAGTGGTCGGGCTGGCGCGCGCCCGCCGCCCGGACCGACACCCGCCCGCGCGCCCGCTCGTACGGACACCCCGGCGGCTGGCGTCGCGAGCGGTACCTGACGCTGATCCGCGAGTGGGCCGGCCGCGGCGTCACGCTCGAGGATCCCTACGACCCGGCGCTCGTGCGCTCCGCGCCGCAGCACGTGCGCAGGCTGCTGGCCGACGCGCTCGCCGAGGAGGCGACCGCGCGCATCGTCGCCGAGCTGGGCATGGGCTACACGGTCTGGCATGACGTCGCGCCGTCGGTGCGGGGCGCCGACCCCGACGCCAAGATCGACCACATCGTGCTCGGCCCCAGCGGGCTCTACGGCCTCCTGTCGGAGGACTTCGGCGGCCCCGTTCGCCTGCGCCGCGGCGAGCTCATCGGCGACGGCGTCGACGGCGCTCCGATCGCCACCCTCGTGGCGCGCATGCGCGGACTCGCGCGAGCCGCGGGCGTGCGGTTCAGCGGAGCGATCGTCGTGCTGCCCGATGACGACGTGCTGCAGGTCATCGACGAGATCGGCAAGGTGAAGGGCACGCCCGTCGCGATCGTCGCGCGCGGCGCGCTGTCGACGGTGCTCCGCAGGGGGATCACCGGCGTGCGGGCGATCGGCGGCAATGAGGTCTTCGACGTGCGCACTCGGCTCCAGCAGGCGGTGCGGTTCGCCTGAGTGTCGGGCTGTCGCCCCGTGAGCCTCTGTGTCAGTCGGTCAGACCGAAGAGCTCGAGCGGGTGGGTGAGCCGCCACCAGGGGCTCGGGTCCTCGATGTCGCCGTCGAGCCGCAGGTCGACGGTCACGGCATCCAGAGGTCCGTCCACGGTGATCGATCCGACGGTGTCGCCGTCCTCATGGGCATCGCCGAGTGAATAGGTGGGAGTCACGACGCCCGAGCCGCCGTTCCAGAGCACGACCGACGCGTCGTCCGCCACCACGATGCGGGCGGTGTCCCCCCACGCCGTGTCGACCGTGCCGGCGAGCGTGCCCGCGGGAACCGAGGGGTCGAGCGCCAGCTCGTCCTCCAGCCGGTCGAAGAGTGCGCGCGTCGCGGCCGTGCGGGTGTCGTCGTCGGGCTGGCCGAGCACCGACGCGAACATCCGCACCGGAGTGTCGCCGATCGTCACGTCTTTCGCCGAGAGCAGGTTCCAGGTGTCGAGCGTTCCGGTCTTGATCCCGACCACCCCGGGATCGGCGAGGAGCGCGTTCGTGTTCTCCACGGAGCCGGCGCCGGGCAGGTCCACCGACTTCTGCGCGACGATCTCGGCGATCACCGGGTTCGCCAGCGCCTTCTGTGCCAGCACGAGCAGCGCCTCGGGCGTGGCCGTGTTGCGCGCGTTGATCCCGGTCGGCTCGACGATCCGCACACCCGGCACCCCGTGCGTCTCGAGCCACGTCATCGCGGCGTCGGCGAACACCGCGTCGGAGGGGAAGAGGCGGGAGGCGAGACGGTCGGCGTAGTTGTTCGCGGATCCGATGAGCATGCCCTGGAGCAGCTGGTACTCGGTGAGTGTGCCGTCCACCGGGACGTCGAGAGCCGACTCGCCACGGGCTCGGTAGTCCCAGTACGCGAGCATGTCGCCATAGCCGAAACGGTAGTCCGGACCGTCTTCGCCGACGGCGAGGGGCATCTGGTCGAGGACGACGAGGGCGGTGACGACCTTCGTGATGCTGGCGATCGATTCACGATCGGAACCGGATGCCGCGTTCCCCGCGATGCCGCCGATCGACACGGCCGCGCTGCCCTCGGCCGGCCAGGGCAGCTCGGTCGCGGGGGCCGGAACCGACTGCAGCTGCACCGCCGCGACGGTCGGCTCGACCGCGTGCAGCGGCCACAGCAGCGTGGTGGCGGCGTACGCGCCGGCGAGGCTCGCGATGATCGCGGCGGGAACCATCACTCCGGCTCGCAGCGGCGAGCGGCGCGGGAGGTGCGCGAGCAGGTCGTTCTCGACCGGGATGTACGAGGTCGACGCCGCGGAGAGGTCGGTCGGCGGGGGAGGGGAAGCGACGTCCCGCTCGTCGACCCAGGTGAGCGCCACCCGGCCCGAGGACGGCGCCGCCGTCGCGTGGGCGGGGTCCGTCGTCGCCGTGCCGGCGGCTGCCGTCGATCCGAGCTCGCCGAGGGACGTCGCGGTGGCCGGTTCCGTGGCGGCACCGGCCGGCGCGGCGATCGAGCTTGCCGGCGTCGACACCCGGTCCACGGACGTCTCGTCGAGGGTGAGCGTGCCCTCCGCGGCATCCGTCCCCCGGGGGGTGACCGCGAACGCGCCTGTCCGCGCGCGCGGACGGCGCGGCGCAACGGGGAGGTCGTCGGGTGTCACCCGCTCAGAATACGTCGCCCCGGCGGGCGTATACTCGTGCCACAACCACGGGAGTCCGGTGAGCCGGGCTGAGAGGAAGCGATCCACGCTTCGACCGTCGAACCTGATCCGGATCATGCCGGCGCAGGGAGGAGAACAAATGCACGCGTCCACGTTCGAGACCACTTCGTCGCAGGGCACCTCTGCCGCCCCCCACCGATTCCGCTGGCGAGTGGTCGACATCGTCGTAGCCGCCGTCCTCGGTGTCGCCCTCGGCCTTGTCTTCTGGGGGTGGAACACCGTCGGGTACGCCTGGTTCGTCAGCATGGATGCGTTCACCCCGGGCCTCGGCGGACTGGCCGTCGGCATCTGGCTGATCGGCGGCGTGATCGGCGGTCTCGTGATCCGCAAGCCCGGCGCGGCGCTGCTCGTCGAAGTGATCGCGGCCGTCGTGTCGATGCTGATCGGCAATGTGTGGGGCGTGTCGACGCTTCTGTCGGGCGTGGTGCAGGGGCTCGGCGCCGAGCTCGTCTTCGCACTGTTCCTCTACGCCCGGTTCACCCTCCCCGTGGCGATGCTCTCCGGCGTGGGCGCCGCCGTGGGCGCGTGGGTGTTCGAGCTGTTCTACGGCAGCTCGCCGAACATCCTCAAGACGGCGGAGTTCAACACCATCTATCTGATCGCGCTCGTCGTCTCCGGTGCCGTGCTCGCCGGTCTGCTCGGCTGGCTGGCAGTGCGCGCGCTGGCCGCCACCGGCGCCCTGAACCGTTTCGCGGCGGGCAGGGAACGTCGGCGCGAGGTCTGATCGTGCCCCCGGTCCGTCCTGGTCGCATCACCGCGGCCGGCTGGGGCTGGCGCTATGCGGGCAGGCGCGCGCCGGCGGTGCGCGACGTGTCGTTCACGATCGAGCCCGGCGAGCGCGTGCTGCTGCTCGGAGCGTCGGGCGCCGGGAAGTCGACCCTGCTCGCAGGCATCGCCGGTCTGCTCGGCGGCGCCGATGAGGGTCACGTGTCGGGACGGCTGCTGATCGACGGCGCGCAGCCCGAGGCGCACCGCGGTCGCGTCGGCCTGGTGCAGCAGGATCCGGACGCGGGCGTCGTGCTGTCGAAGGTCGGCGACGACGTGGCGTTCGGCTGCGAGAACCTGGGCATCTCCGCCGCGGAGATCCCCGGCCGCGTCGCCGCGGCACTGGCGGACGTCGGACTCGACGTGCCGCTCGACCGTCCGACCAAGGCGCTCTCGGGAGGGCAGAAGCAGCGGCTCGCCCTGGCCGGGGCGCTCGCCATGCGCCCCGGGGTGCTGCTGCTGGATGAGCCGACCGCGAACCTCGATCCCGATGGGGTGCGCGAGGTGCGCGACAGTGTCGAGCGCGCGGTGGCGCAGACCGGTGCGACGCTCGTCGTCATCGAGCACCGCACCGCGGTCTGGGCGGATCTGATGACGCGCGTGATCGTCGTGGGAGCCGACGGCGGCCTGCTCGCCGACGGCGCGCCCGACGTCGTGTTCTCGAGGCTCGGCGACGAGCTCGCCGCCGCGGGTGTGTGGGTGCCGGGTCACCCGATCGACCTTCCTGTCCTCGAGCGCCGTGCGGATGGCCCGGCGGCGCTCGAAGCCGACGGGCTCGCGATCTCCCGCGACGGGCGCACACTCGTGCGCGCGGGGCTGGACCTGCGGGTTCCTCAGCGCCGAGCGACCATCGTCACCGGGCCGAACGGGGTCGGGAAATCGACGCTCGCGCTCACACTGGCCGGTCTTCTGCCCGAGTTCGACGGCACCGTGCAGGCGGCGCCCGAGCTCGCGGCGAGATCGGGCCGTCGTCCGTCGACGTGGAAATCGCGCGAACTTCTCACCCGGATCGGGACGGTGTTCCAGGAGCCGGAGCATCAGTTCCTCGCCTCGACCGTCCGTGACGAGCTCGCGATCGGACCGCGTGCCCGGGGGGTCGAACGCGCCGCCGTCGATCTCATCGTCGAGGAGCTCCTCGAGAGACTGCACCTCGCGGCGCTCGCCGAGGCGAACCCGTTCACGCTGTCGGGCGGACAGAAGAGGCGTCTCTCCGTCGCCACTGTGCTCGCCGATGCGCCGCCCGTGATCGTGCTCGACGAGCCGACCTTCGGTCAGGACCGCCGCGGCTGGATCGAACTCGTCCGGCTGCTGCAGTCCGAGATCTCTGCGGGCACCACGGTGGTCGCGGTCACCCACGACGCTGAGGTCGCGCATCATCTCGGTGGCCACCGCATCGAGCTCGCCGCGCCGGCAGGGGTGCTGCGATGACGGCCCTCGACACCGGCGCGACGGGCGCGATCGCCCGCGAGGGGAAGGCGGCCTGGCTCGACGGCGTCAATCCCGTGACCAAGGTGGTGCTGGCGCTGCTGCTCTCGGTACCGCTGTTCGCGTCGATCGACGTCGTGAGCGCGCTCGCCGCCATCGCGCTGCAGTTCGCCTGCGTGCCGCTCACCGGCCTGCCGATCGCGACGGTCGCCAAGCGGCTGCTGCCGATCGCGCTGTTCGCCCCCGTCGCGGGAGTGAGCATGCTCCTCTACGCGGAGCCCGGCGGGCAGGTGTACGGAACGTTCTGGTACGCCACGATCAGCGACGACTCCATCGCCCTGGCGATCGCGGTGAGTGTGCGAGTCGTCGCCCTCGGACTTCCGACCATCCTGCTGTTCGGCCGCACCGACCCCACCGAACTCGCCGACGCCCTCGCCCAGGTCGCGAAGCTGCCGTCACGCTTCGTCCTCGGCGTGCTCGCCGGCACGCGCACGCTCGGGCTGTTCCTCGACGACTGGCGCAGCATGCAGCTCGCCCGCCGCTCCCGCGGGGTCGGTGACACCGGCGCGGTGCGCCGGTTCTTCTCGATGGCGTTCGTGCTGCTCGTGTTCGCCGTGCGCCGAGGCGAGAAGCTCGCGACCGCCATGGAGGCGCGCGGATTCGGGTCGGGCATCCCCCGCACGTGGTCGAGACCGTCACGGCTGCACGCGCGTGACGCGGTCGCGCTGCTCGGCGGCATCGTCATCATGGCGCTCGCCATCACGGCCGCCGTCGCGGCCGGCAGCTTCCGCTTCGTGTGGTCCTGACGCCCGCGGTCAGCCGGCGGCGACGAGCGTCTGATACGCCGGCTGCATGGCGGGGAAGTAGGCGTCCCACGCGATGGTCGAGGCATCCCGCCCCTTCGTCACCGCGACCAGCCGGTCGAGGTAGTACTCCCAGCCGGGGCCGATCGAGCCGACGTCCTCGCCGGGGTTGAGCCGCTGGCCGAACACCAGGAGCGTCGCCTCGCCCTTCGCGACGAGCTCGAACCACAGGTGCCACGAGCCGGTCGCGGCGGAGGTGTCGCCGGCGAACCGGCGCGGGGGATCGCACTCGAGGATCGTGTACTCCTCGGGCGGGACGTCCTCGCCCTCGGCGGTCATGAAGAACGCGACGCGACCGGTCTTCGGGTCGCCCTCCCATCGGCCGATCCACCGCTCGAGGCGGGCGGAGTCGGTGAGCTCCCGCCACAGCTCGGCCGCGGGCATCGGGAAGGCCCGCGTGAGCACGAGGTTGGGGTGACCGTCGATGTCGGTGACGGTGCCCGTGATCGCGGCGCGGTCGTTCTTCCCAGTGCTGTCGGTCATATCGCTTTCCATGCTGGCACTCGCCGGCCGGGGGCGCCAGAACCCCGGTCGGGTGTCCTCCTCACGTCGCGTTCCAGAGGTTGCGGTAGTAGGTCAGACGCTCCCGGTCGGGCTCGACGCCGTACGCCTCGATCAGGGCGTCCGCCCAGCCGGGGCCGTAGTTCCACTCCGTGCTCATCGACGCCACGGCGATGTCGCCCCAGCGGTCGCCGGTGCCCAGCAGTCCCAGGTCGACATGCGCAAGCCACCGCCCGTCGTCGCCGAGGAGGGTGTTCGGGCAGCAGGCATCCGCGTGACAGACCACCAGCCGGTCGATGGGCGGCGCCTCACGAAGGGAATCGGGGACCCGGATGCCGCGGCTCGCCGCATTCGCGATGCGCGACGGCACCGTCCAGTCGTAGGGGCACTCGTCGGCCGGCAGGGCGTCGTGGAGCGCGCGAAGGCCCTCGCCCACCGCGCGGACGGCCGTCGCCGGCTCGGCGACCCACCTCGCGGCGACGGCGCTCTCGCCGGGGATCGCCCGGGTCACGAGCCACTCCTCGGTGTCGTCGGCGCCCGCCTCCAGCACGTGCGGAACGCGGACCCAACGCCCCGCCCACTCCAGGCGCGCCGCTTCCCCGGCGAGCGACGACTCCCCGTTGCGCGGGCCGTGCTTGATGTAGCGCTCGTCATCGGTGCGGAAGGTGATGCCGCCGTAGTCGTTCCGCCAGACCGGCGTCAGCACGGCGCCGTGGGCGAGCGCGCGGACGCGCTCCGGTACGGGCACATCGCCGACGGGGATGGACACCGGGTCAGAGCCCCAGCACGTCGAGCAGGATCACGGCGTGATTGCGCACCAGGTCGTTCACGCTGAACAGGAGCGTCGACGTGGGATGCGCGGAGAGCTCCGTCCGCAGCGCGCCGACTGCCGGGTTGCCCGACAGTTCGAGGCGATAGGCCGCGTCGAACTCCTCCCAGGCGAGGTCGCCCCGGTGGAACGCCCGACGCAGCTCGGCGGAGGGCGCCGCGTCCTTCGCCCAGCTGTCCACGGCGGCGCGCTCCTTGGTGAGACCACGCGGCCACAGCCGGTCGACGAGGACGCGATGCCCGTCGTCGGGGGAGGGGGCGTCATACACCCGCTTCAGCTTCACCGCCACGCCACCCATCATGCTCCGCCCAGTAGCCTGGACGTGGCATCCCGTCGGATCTGAGACTCAGTCCCGCGTAAGGTGGGATGCAATGTCTTGGCTGTTCGAAGGAGAACGCATGGATCTCATCGGTGCCTCCGCCCTCGTCACCGGCGGCGCGAGTGGACTCGGGCTCGCCACTGCACGCCGGCTCGCCGCCGCCGGCGCCGCGGTCACGATCGTCGACCTGCCACGCTCAGCCGGCGCCGACATCGCCGCAGAGCTGGGCGGGTCCTTCGCCCCGGCCGATGTGACCGACCCCGGTCAGGTCGCCGCCGCCGTAGAGACCGCGTCCGCGGCCGGACCGCTGCGCGTGGTCGTGAACTGCGCCGGAATCGCCCCTCCCGCGAAGATCCTCGATCGCGAGGGTGCGCCGACACCTCTGGACGGCTTCGAGCGCATCATCCGCGTGAACCTCATCGGCACGTACAACGTCGTGGCCCAGGCATCCGCGGCGATGGCACGCACCGAGCCCGACGCCGACGGCGGCCGCGGCGTCATCGTCAACACCGCGAGTGTCGCGGCGTTCGACGGCCAGATCGGTCAGCCCGCGTACGCCGCGAGCAAAGGCGGCGTGCATGCGATGACGCTGCCCATCGCCCGCGAGCTCGCGCGATACGGCATCCGCGTCGTGACGATCGCTCCCGGGATCATGGAGACGCCGATGCTGATGGGTCTGCCGCAGGCGGCCCAGGACTCCCTCGGCCAGCAGGTGCCGTTCCCCCAGCGCCTCGGCAGGCCCGACGAGTACGCGCGACTCGTCGAGTCGATCGTCGACAACGGCTACCTGAACGGCGAGACCATCCGCCTCGACGGCGCCATCCGCATGGCTCCCAAGTAGAACCAGGACTCTGATGAGCGATTCGATCCTCCTCCACGTCGAGGGCGGGCTCGCCCGCGTGACGTTCAACCGGCCGGCATCGCTGAATGCGATGGACTTCGAGATGGGCGGCCGCTGGCGCGACGTCGCCCACGCGGTGACCTCCGACCCCTCGGTCGGCGCGGTGATCCTGGATGCCGCCGGCCCGGCCTTCTGCGCCGGCGGTGACGTGGTGGCGATGGCGCGGGGCGCCGGCGGTGCGGACGTGACCCGGATGGCCCACGTCATCCACGAGGGCATCCGCACGCTCGCTCTGTCGGACAAGCCGATCGTCGCCGCGGTGCAGGGCGCCGTCGCGGGCGGCGGGATCGGCCTGATGCTGACCGCCGATTACATCGTCGCGGCCGACTCGGCGAAGTTCGTCAGCAAGTACGCCAACATCGGGCTGACTCCCGACCTCGGCGTCTCGACGCTGCTCCCGGCGGCGGTCGGTCAGCGACGCGCGCTGCAGCTCCTGCTGCAGGACCGCACCCTGAGCGCCGAAGAGGCGCTGGAGTGGGGTCTGGTGGCGGAAGTCGTCCCCGCCGCAGCGGTCGCGGGTCGCGTGGAGGAGATCGCGGGCTTCTGGCTCGCGAACGCGACGGCGGCGTTCGGTCACGCCAAGCGACTCGTGCGCACGGGCGCCGACCGGCCGTTCGCCGAGAACCTCGACGACGAAGCGGCCACGATCGGCGCCCGCTTCGACACGCCCGAGTCGCAGATGCGTGTGGCCGCCTTCGCCGCCGCATCGCGCAAGGCCTCAACCAAGGAGAACGCGTGAGCCCTTCGACCGGTCCGGCCCCGACCCTCGCCGGCAAGACCATCCTGATGTCGGGCGGCAGCCGCGGCATCGGCCTCGCGATCGCGCTGCGCGCCGCCCGCGACGGCGCGAACATCGCGCTGCTCGCGAAGACCGACACCCCTCACCCGAAGCTCGAGGGCACGGTGCACTCCGCGGCCGAGCAGATCCGCGAGGCCGGCGGCCAGGCGCTGCCGATCGTCGGCGACGTGCGCGACGACGACGACGTGACCGAGGCCGTGCTCAAGACGCAGGGAGAGTTCGGCGGGATCGACATCGTCGTGAACAACGCCAGCGTCATCGACCTCTCCCGTTCGCTCGACCTCGCCGCGAAGAAGTACGACCTCATGCAGGACGTCAACGTGCGCGGCACCTTCATGCTCAGTCGCGCGGCCGTACCGATCCTGAAGGATGCTGAGAACCCGCACATCCTGTCTCTGTCGCCGCCTCTCAACCTGTCTCCGAAGTGGCTCGGCGCGCACACCGGCTACACGCTCGCCAAGTACGGCATGACGATGACGACCCTCGGCTTCGCGGCGGAGTTCGCGAAGGCGGGCATCGCCGCGAACACCCTGTGGCCGGCGACGACCATCGCGACGGCCGCGGTGCAGTTCGCCCTCGGGGGCGACGCGATGATGAAGGTGAGCCGCACCCCCGAGGTGTACGCCGACGCCGCCTACGAGGTGTTCCTCAAGCCGGCGGCCGACTACACGGGGCAGACTCTCATCGTCGAGGACGTGCTGCGCGAGGCGGGCGTCACCGACTTCTCGGGCTATGCCGCTGTGCCGGGCACCCCCGACGACCAGCTCTTCCCGGACATCTTCCTGGACTGACCTGGGCTACCGCTTCGGCAGCGACTGCCGAAGCGTCTCAGGGGATGCTGCGGGTCAGTGATCTCCGCCGGTGAAGAGCAGGAGCCCGCCCAGGCCGATCATCAGCCCCCCGCCGGTCGCCGACAGCCGGGCGATGCGCTTCGGCGACCTGCCGAACCACGAGCGCGCGGATGCGGCGACGAGCGCCCAGATGCCGTCCGAGACGAGCGCGATGGCGAAGAACACCAGGCCGAGCTGGATCATCTGCAGGGGCACGGCGCCGGCGCTCAGATCGACGAACTGCGGGAGCACCGCGACGAAGAACGCGATGGTCTTCGGGTTGGTGATGCCGACGAGGAACCCCTCGCCGAGCTGGCGCCAGGCCGAACGGGGCGCGACAGCGCCGCCTGCCTGGTCGGCCGCGCGGTAGCGGTGCCGGATCGCCTGGATCCCGAGGTAGATCAGGTAGCCGGCGCCGACGACCTTGACGATCGTGAAGAGCACGACCGACTGCGCCACGACGCCGCCCACGCCCAGGGCGACCAGCCCGACCACCGGGAGCAGCCCGAGCGCGTTGCCGAGCACGCTCAGCAGTCCGCCCATGCGGCCGAGCGCGAGCGCGCGACCGATGGTGAAGAGCACACTCGGGCCCGGGATGACGATGAGGACGATCGAGGCGAGGGTGAAGGCGAGGAGGTTCTCGGGAGGGACCACGAGGAAACGATAGCCCTGTCATCGCAGGGGATCGTCGCCGAGCAGCACCGTGACCGCCTGGTCGCGACGCCACCAGAAGCCCAGCCGCTGGTCCTCCTGCATCCCGATCGGGCGATCCTCGGCGGGCATGAACGTGTACGGCACGTCCACGAGCAGCGCGCTCTGCGAGCGGATCGACGCCGGCACGCAGCGTCCGCGGGTGACGTCGCCGCGTTCGACCAGCACGCAGTGGTCGCGCCGGAAGCCCGCGGTGTCCACCATCGCGCCAGCGATCCAGGCCTCCCACCCGAAGTACTCGCCCAGGTGCACCGCCCACTCGACCTCGCCGGTGGTCGGGAACTCGGGCACGTGCCCATCGGAGGGAAGGTCGATGAACCCGCCGAACGAGCCGTCCAGCGGGATGTTCAGCAGCGTCACCGCATGTGTGTCGCGCGCGAACGAGTAGGCCGCGCGCGAGGCCTGGAACGCGGGCGAGAGCGTCGAGCGGGCGTCGGGCATCTCGTCCGGCGCGGTCAGCAGCCGGATGCCGATCACCGCGGCGACCGCCACCGCGAGCGCTCCGCCGACGAGGGCGACGGTGAGTCCGAGCCGTCGGGGCCGGCGGGGCTCGGGAGGGCGCGATGCCTTCTTCCGTGGAGCGCGCGGCGGGGGAGCGCCCGGCGGGGGAGCGCCCGGCGGGGGAGCGCCCGGCGGGGGAGCGCCCGCAGTGGAGGCCGTCGTCGCGGGATGCGCGCCCGTGGGCGTCGCGGGCGACGGTCGGCGCGAGGAAGGAGCGGTGCGGGCGGGCTTGGCCGGGTCCGGCGCCGCTGCGGCCGGAGCCGCTGCGGCCGGAGCGATCGGCGCGAGGTGTTCGCGCCGCACCAGGTCCTCGAGTTCGACGAGGCGCAGCAGGGCCTCCGCGTCGCCGTCGATGTCGGCCTCGGGGCCGTAGGCGCGGCGACGCAGACCGGCGAGCTCGACGCGGGTCGCGGCGTCCACTCTTCAACGGTAGCCCTGATTCGGGCGTGCGTTCAGGTGCGTCCCCTACCCTCGGATCATGACCACTGAGCCTCCCGTGCGCACCACGAAGCCCCGTCAGGTGCGTCCTGCCACGGAGGGCTGGTCGCAGAAGAAGGACGCCGAAGGGCGGCCGCTCCTGCAGTTCGCGAGCCCGAAGCGCGGCAAGCCCCCCGTCCACCTCGCCGACCTGACCCCCGAGCAGCGCGTCGAGAAGGTGAAGGAGCTCGGGATGCCGGGCTTCCGCGCGAAGCAGCTCGAGAAGCACTACTTCACGCACTTCACCCACGACCCCGCCGACATGACCGACCTCCCGGCGGAGGGTCGCGAAGAGTTCGTGCACGGCATGCTGCCGCCGCTGCTCACCGAGGTGCGCCGGCTCGAGACCGACCGCGGCGACACGATCAAGTTCCTGTGGAAGCTGCACGACGGCGCCCTCGTCGAGTCGGTGCTCATGCGCTATCCCGGCCGCATCACACTGTGCGTCTCCTCGCAGGCAGGCTGTGGCATGAACTGCCCCTTCTGCGCCACCGGGCAGGCGGGTCTCACGCGCAACATGTCGGCGGCCGAGATCGTGGAGCAGATCGTTCGCGCGAACCGCGTGATCGCCGACGGGCAGCTGGGCGGGAAGAAGCGCGACGACCACTCCGCCGAGCGGGTGTCGAACATCGTCTTCATGGGCATGGGGGAGCCCCTGGCCAACTACGCCCGCGTGATGCAGGCGGTGCGCGTGATGACCGACAAGTCCCACGGACTGGGGATGAGCGCCCGTGGCGTGACGGTCTCGACCGTCGGCCTGGTGCCGGCGATCACGAAGCTCGCGAACGAGGACATCCCCGTGACGTTCGCGCTGTCGCTCCACGCGCCCGACGACAAGCTGCGCGATGAGCTCATTCCGGTGAACTCGCGGTGGAAGGTCGATGAGGCGCTCGACGCCGCACGGGCGTACTTCGACAAGACGGGGCGCCGCGTCTCGATCGAGTACGCGCTCATCAAGGACATGAACGACCACGCGTGGCGCGCCGACCTCCTCGCCGAGAAGCTCAACGCCCGCGGCCGGGGCTGGGTGCACGTGAATCCGATCCCGCTGAACCCGACGCCCGGCTCCATCTGGACGGCCTCCGAGATCCCGGTGCAGAACGAGTTCGTGCGCCGCCTCAACGACGCCGGCATCCCCACCACGCTCCGCGACACCCGCGGCAAGGAGATCGACGGCGCGTGCGGCCAGCTGGTCGCGACCGAGGACGACCAGGCGGTCGCCGCCGTCACTCCGCTCGAGGACTAGGACCGACGCCCACGGCGGGCGGTCGGCTGCCGCCGCCCGGCGCCGCGGCCCCGATCGATCCGGCCGGCCCGATCACGGTGTACGCGACCGTGGTCGCCGCGCTGTTGCCGGCGACATCGGTGGCACGGCAGGTCAGTCTCTTCACGCCCTCGGTGGCCGTGACCGGCTGATCGCACGACTGCACGGCGATGCCCGAACCGGTGTCGATCGCCGCCGGCACGGCCGTCGCGGTGCCGCCGACGGCGACCGGATCCGGAGAGACGGAGGGCGAGAGCGACGGGGCCGTCGCGTCGCGTCGCACCGTGATGCCCGCGGTCGCCTGGCGCCCCTGGACATCGCTGATGGTGCGCTCGACCCGCGTGCCGTCGGTGTCGGCGGAGACGGTGAACGGCACCGGACACGACACGCCCCTGCCCGTGCACGTGAACGACACGACGACGTCGTCCGATGCCCACGATCCGTCGTCGTAGGTGCGGCCCGCCGATGTCGCCCAGGCGGCGATCGTCGGAAGCGCGAGCTCGTCTCCGACGACGATCTCGGCGGATGCGGCGTGTCCGTCCGTCTCGCCGTCGTTCGGGACGACGTCGACGCGGATCACGTCGCCCGGGCGCGTGATTCCGTCGAGCGAGAGCATTGCGACCTCGGCCCCGTCGAGCAACACGCCGTTGCGCAGCCAGCGGTACGACAGGGTGACGACGTCGCCGCCGTCGGGGTCGGTGCCGGTCGCCTCCGCCGTCAGCAGGCTGCCCGGTGTGATGCCCTCGCGATCGAGGGAGACCGATGCCGTCGGAGCCGAGTTGCGCGACTGCACGGTCAGGGCGAACCCGACGGGCTCGCCGCAGTCCTGGCCGCCGCTGCACGCCGTCACCGAGACCTGGAACGTGCCCGGGGTGTCGGCGATGAGGTCGACGACGGCGTGCATCGCGCCGTCGGCAGCCGTCGCGACGGTCACCGGACCCGCCGCGCGCTCCCGTCCGTCGGCATCGAGGAGCACGTACGAACCGGTGACGACGGCGCCGGGTGCGGCATCCGTGATCGGGATGCTGCGCACCACGCGGTCTCCGGCGTCCACCGTCAGCGGACCGCCGGGGGCGCCGAGCACGGGCCCGGCGGCGCCGGCGACCTGGATGCGCCCGCGCGCACTGTCGGTCGCGACGTTGCCGGAGGCATCCACGGCCTGCGCGATCCAGCGGTAGGGGCCCGAGATCGAGGCGGGGATGTCGCCGCGCCAGATGCCGTCGGTGTCGGGCTCGAGCTCGACGGCCTCCCAGTCGCGCGCGGAGTCGTCCGCCGGAGCGTCGGCCTCCTGCGCGAGGAGGACCACGCGGGCCACCTCGCCGCCCGTGTCCTCGGCGGCGATGGCGACCTCGCCGTCGCGGTGCTGCGTCCAGCGGATCAATGGCGGCACGACGTCGCCGTCGTCGGGACCGTAGAGGATCTCGAGGCCCATCGACGGGAAGGTCTCGATCCGGCCGAGACCGCCGGCGGCCGACTGGACGTTGGCGGGTGCCGTGACCAGCAGGCTGACGGGGCCGATCGGCGTCTCCTGCCGCGAGATCGAGGTGAAGGAGGAGGGGAAGGCGAGACCGTCCTTCACGACCGGCGCCCGCTCGACCCCGATGCCGGGGTCGCCGATCGCGGGGCGCACCGTGCCGGTCCACGCGGAGGTGAGGCTCGTGATCAGTGCGCCGCGCGGGACCTTGCCCGCCTCGTCGGACGACGGGATCTGCGTGACGAGTCTCGGCAGCAGCGGCTGGCCGGGAACGGCGATCGGCTGCTCGTCGCCGACGGTGACGTAGGTGATCTGTGCGCCGGTGAGGTCCTCTCTGGTCACGGTGGCGAAGGACGGCGTCAGCGTCAGCGGGGCCGACGAGGGCCCGGAGCGCCCGTCGGCGATCCGGAGTTCGGGCGCCGCGGGGAGGGGGGCATCCTTCGTCGAATCCTCGAACGTGTACATCGGCATGCCGTAGTACACGGCCTGCATCAGGACCTTCTCGTCGTACCCGGAGTACAGGCCCAGCGCACCGGCGTATGCCTGCTTGGCGTAGGCGAGCGCACCGCCGGACGAGACCGGCCCTCGGGTGCTCTGCACGCCGATCCAGTCGGCGTAGAGGCCGAGCAGACGCTCGCTGTACGCCGTCGTGGCGCCGTTCGCGAGGCCGAATCCGGTGTTGCCGACGAAGCCGCCCGCCGGCGAGAACACGTCCGCCCAGTCGGTGACGTCGCCGTAGTAGGCGGCCGGGAGGTTGTTGCCCGCGTGTCCGCCGATCATGAAGACGACCGCGCCGTCGAGCGGGCTCGTCGGCGCGCGCGGGTCGAAGACCTCCTCCGCGCGCGGGACGGCCGGAGGCGCGTGATCGCCGGCATCGATGACCGCGGAGTCGTCGACCGCCCCGGTCGCGGCGTCCTCGACGCCGGCCACCAGGCGCCGCTCGTCGGAATGCGCGTTGAGCGACACGATCCGCGGCGCGTCCGCGCCGCGGGGGAAGAGACGGGACTCGGCGTCCTGCCTGGACCACGGCTGCTCCAGCGACTCGTCGGCGCCGAGCCGCCAGGCGAGCCTCTCGCTGACCAGCTGCGGAAGCTCCGCCCACGCGCCGTAGGCGCCGGTGAGAGCCGAGTCGCCCGCGAGGACCCCATCGGCATAGCGGAATCGGTCGAGCTGGCCGCGGATCTGGTCGGCGGTGTCGACCAGACGGCCGACGGCGACGGTCGGCACGTAGAGATGGCCGCCGAAGGACGGGTAGGCATCGGCGAGGCCGTACGGGTCGTCGGTGAGGATCACGCCCGCCGCGGCGGCGGCGGACAGCGGCGTGGCGCACGGGTCGACCTCGCCCGGCGGAACCCCGGCGGGGCAGGGGGTGCCGTCGGGCTGTGCGGGGAGCCTGAGCTCGGCGGCGTGGCTCGCCTCGGTGAACTGCGCGGCCTGCTGGGGGACGGGGGCGAAGGGCACGATGTCGTCGCCGCCCACGATGACGATCGACTCGATCTGCTCGGCGGCGGAGCCGACCGCCGCGGTGATGAACGCGGTGATCGCGGCGCT
Organism: Microbacterium sp. NPDC056003; assembly: GCF_042274785.1. Classification (NCBI taxonomy): domain Bacteria; kingdom Bacillati; phylum Actinomycetota; class Actinomycetes; order Micrococcales; family Microbacteriaceae; genus Microbacterium; species Microbacterium sp. NPDC056003. The sequence continues at coordinate 1,510,787 of NZ_JBHJXQ010000001.1, forward strand.
CAGGGAGCGCCGGGCGCTCATCGAGCACGGCTCCTGGTCGAGTGCCGCGCGGGCCGCCACGACGGCGGGATCGGTGTCGATCGAGAGGATGGCACCGGAGATCGTGCCGTCGCCCACCGGGCCCGTGCCGTCGAGGGCCCGGATCGCCGCGACGACCTCGTCGGTCGCCTGCAGGCCGTGGGTCAGCCGGAAGCGCGTCGTGTCGATGAGGTAGAGCGTGTTCGTGTCCGCGCCGACGGGGTCGCTGACGACGAACGGCCACGGGTCGTCGGGGTTCTGAGGCTCGACGTCGAGAGGCCGCAGCCAGGGCGCGCAGCGCTGCTCCGGCGGCTCCGGGAGGTAGGTCGCGCGAAGGGAGTAGAGCTGCGAGCCGGCGAGGCCGTTCCCGCTCGTCACCCGCACGAGCCAGTTCGCCTCGCCCTCGGCCAGAGCAGAGGATGCCTGAACCGTCACCGCGCCGTCCCCGCCGACCGTCGCCTGGTCGAGGATCACGTGGCCGGGTACGGCCGTACCGGCGTCCGCTCCCGACTCGGCGGGGGCCGCGGCATCCCTCTGCTCCTGCTCGGTGACGGCGGTGCCGGGCGCGACGCCCAGGCTCGGCAGGCCGAGCGGCGACAGCGTCTGCGCGGGCGCGAGGAGCGTGAGCGAGATCCCGCCGTCCGCGGCGTGGGACGACACCACGAGGCGCTGCCCCGGCTTCGGCGGCTCGACGGCGAACCAGTCCTCGTCGTCGGCAGGGGAGGGAAGCTGTCGGCCCTCGCCGTCGAACTCGATCGACGCGGGCGAGATCCACTCGTAGCGGAGGACCCCCTCGGCCAGCGTCTGCGGGGCGGCCTGCCAGCGGCCGTCCGGCGTGCGGTTGTGGTCGGCGACGTCGTAGTACTCCTGCGCCGCACTCAGGAGGATCTCGTCATCGGCGCGCAGGTCGCCGCTGGCCAGTTCGGCGCGGGAGCTCCACGCGCCGGGCTGCCGGCTCGCCGTGTACTCGAGCGCCAGCGACCGCACGGTGCCGCCCGCCGTGTCGGGCAGCGGGAACCGCACCAGCGATCCCTCGGCCTGCACCGGACCGTCGTATACCTGATCGCCGGCCGGCGTGAAGCGGGGTCCCGAGCCGGTCGACCGCACGAGCGAGAGGCGCGACGACGCCGGAAGCGTGACCGATGCGGTGGGCGCGGGGAAGAGGGTCCCCTCACCCGGACCGGGATCGAACGTGAACTGGAACTGTGCGACGCGTCCGCACCGGCCGCCTTCGTCGCAATCCTGATCGGCGGTCTGCTGCACCGCCGCGCCGGCGGGGATGACCGTCGGGTCGATCTGCTCCCACGGATAGGCGGCACGGTCGATGAGCGAGAACAGCGCCGTGCCGACGGTGACGGAGTCGGGCGCACCCGCCGCCAGGTCGGCGAGCGTGGCCGAGGGGCGCAGGGTGCCGGCATTGTCGGCGAGGGTCCCCGACCGCGTTCCGCCGAAGAGCGCGGTCTGCGCGGCTGTGCTCAGCGAGTCGGCTTCGACGGCCCCGAGCGGTGTGCCGGCCAGGAACAGCCCCGGCTGGCGGCCGGAGGCACCCAGCGTGATGTCGTCGAGCATCGTGGCGTCGAGGGGCAGCTGGTTCAGGGGGACCGCATCGATGCCCGTCCGGCTGAGATCGAGCCCGGCGGCGTCGAGCTCTGCCAGGACGGTCGCTTCGTCGGCGGTGACGCCGAGTCCCTGTGCGTCGGCGAGCGCCTGCCAGCGCTCGAGGGGCGAGCCGGAGCCGGCCACCTCGAGCTCGGCGAGCGGCGCTGCGCCGAGGAGCAGTGACGCGACCGAGAGCGCGTCGATGCCTGAGCCGTCGAGGTCGACGTCGCCGAGCGACAGGCTCCGGATCAGGGTCGCGGCTTCCGCCGCGGCTGGCGTCGCGGCTTCCGCGGCGGCACCCGACGACCGACCGGGGAGCGCTTCGTCCGCCCAGTCGAGAACCTCGGCGAGCGTCACGTTCTGCGTGAGCCGGCCGGCGAACGGGGTGGCGGCGAGCACCTGCTGCCAGCCGCCGGGGATGTCGGGGCGCTGGAGGGGCACCCGGTGGAGCGCCAGGCGGTCGATCGGCAGCCGGCGGAGCGTGGCATCGTCGGCCTGCTGGCGCGAGATCGGCCAGCCGCCGTCCAGCAGGCGGTGGACCGGCAGCCGGTGGAACGGAAGCGCCGTGAGCGGGAGACGGGAGACGGGCAGCCGCTGGATCGGCACGTCCGCGAGCGCCCCAGCGTACGCGGCGACCGCCGACACCGGGATCTCGGAGATCGCCACACTCGTGACGTAGCCGGGGACGGTCAGCCCGCCCATCGTGTTCGACACCCAGAGGCCGTCGTGGGTCTGGCGGTCCACGGCGGTGACCGAGGTCTGCGCCGAGGTCATGTCGCTCGGCCCGCCGAACGCGACCGTGCGGCCCGACGCCGACAGCGTCGGTGCGTCGCCGACGCCGAGCTCGGTGACGTCGTCGTCGTCGTCGCACGGCACCTCGCCCGCGCGGGCCTCCTGCCAGGCCGGCTCGGCCACGCGCACCACCGGGTCGCCCAGCGGCTCGGACCGGCCGGCCTCCGGCTGCGTGGTCGCCCATGCCACGGTCGACCCGTCGGCCGAGATCGCCGGAGCCAAGACGCTGCCGGCACCGCGCTCCACCTCGTTCCCGCCGATGCCGACCGCGAAGGGGGTTCCGGCGGCGTCGAGCGTCACGCCGGCGACCACGGGAGCGCCCTGGCAGTCGTCGACGACCACCGCGTAGGCGCTGCCGGTCGCGTCGACGGCGCCGTGGTGGGAGCCAGCGACGAGCAGGCGCGTCTCGGCTTCGGTGCCACGGCGGGTGCGGAACACCGAGGCGACGTCGCCGGGCGTTCCGGATGCTCCGGTCGGGTCGGAGACGAAGGCGGTGAACGCGATCCACGCGCCGTCGCCGCTGATCGCCGGCTGGGACATGCCCCCCGGCACGCTGTGCGAGCCCAGCAGCCGGGTCACGGTGACGTCGCCGAGCGTTCCGTCACCGTTGCTGTCGAGGTCGGCGACGAAGACGTCGGGAGCGCCGTTGGTGTCGCCCGGTGTCAGATTCGTGGCGGAGGACGTGAAGACCAGGTGGCGGCCGTCGTCGCTGAGGTCGGGTTCGTACGCGGCCCCGTTCGGCTCGGGGCCCGCGTCGACGCGGAACGTGGTGCCCGCGCGCAGGTCGCGCACGTAGACGGCCGCGAGGCCCGGGGTGCCGCCTTCCGGCACGAGGTTCGTCGCCTGACTGACGAAAGCGACGTACCGGCCGTCGGCGCTCGCCACGGGGTCGTCGCTCACGTCGTTCGCCGGCTCGTCGGGGAGCGAGGCGTCGGGTCGGCTCACCAGGCGCGGCCGGCCCGAGAAGGGGTCGCCGGAGCCGCGTTTGGCCGTCGCGAGGAAGATGTTCCGCGTCGCGACCTGGGTGCCCTCGACCAGACCGCCGGCGTCGGACGCGTAGGCGACCCGCTGGCCGTCGGGCGTGATGTACGGCGCCCCCGACGATCCCTCATCCGTGCGCGACACCAGATAGACGTCGGCCTCCGCGGGAAGGGAAGGGACTGCCGACGCCGGAGCCGGCAGGCTCACGAGTCCGGCCGCGACCACGGTCGCCGCAGCGGCGAGGCCCACGGCCCTGCGGATGCTGCGTCGCGGCGACGGGACGACGGTCATGACGGCTCTGATTCGTGTGCGGACCGAGGGGTCGTCGCGTCGCGGGAGACGACGTGACCGGTGACGTCGGTGACACCGAGTCCGCCCAGGACAGTATCCGCTTTCCCGCTGTGAACCGCACGGGGGTGGGACAGGCGGCCCCGCAGCATCCTCCCGCCGATAGCGTTGTCTGATGGTCAACTATCGGTATCTCGGCAACAGCGGTCTCAAGGTCTCGGAGATCACCTACGGCAACTGGGTGACGCACGGATCGCAGGTCGACGACACGGCGGCGATCGAGACGGTGCACGCGGCGCTGGATGCCGGCATCACGACGTTCGACACCGCCGACGTGTACGCCAACACCGCCGCCGAGACCGTGCTCGGCAAGGCGCTCGCCGGCCACCGGCGCGAGTCGCTCGAGATCTTCACGAAGGTGTACTTCCCGACCGGACCTCGCGGCGCCAACGACACCGGACTGAGCCGGAAGCACATCATGGAGTCGATCAACGGATCGCTCGCGCGCCTCGGCACCGACTACGTCGACCTCTATCAGGCGCACCGCTTCGACTACGAGACGCCGCTCGAGGAGACGTTCCAGGCATTCGCCGACATCGTCCGCCAGGGGAAGGCGCTGTACATCGGCGTCTCGGAGTGGACGGCCGAGCAGCTGCGGGAGGGGCACGCCCTGGCGAAGGGACTCGGCATCCAGCTCATCTCCAACCAGCCCCAGTACTCGATGCTGTGGCGCGTGATCGAGGGCAAGGTCGTGCCGGCCTCGCAGGAGCTCGGCATCTCGCAGATCGTCTGGTCGCCGATGGCGCAGGGCGTGCTGTCGGGCAAGTACCGGCCCGGTCAGCCGGTGCCCGCGGGCTCGCGGGCGACCGACGAGAAGAGCGGCGCGCAGTTCATCAAGGACTTCCTGCGCGATGAGGTGCTCGAGGCCGTGCAGCGGCTCGCGCCCATCGCCGAGCAGGCGGGGCTCACGATGCCGCAGCTCGCGATCGCGTGGGTGCTGCAGAACAAGAACGTCGCGTCGGCGCTGGTCGGCGCCTCGCGCCCGGAGCAGCTCGCCGACACCGTGAAGGCCTCGGGCGTCGAGCTCGACGCCGACACGATGGCCGCGATCGACACCGCGCTCGCCGGCGCCGTCTACGACGACCCCGAAGACACCTACGGCGTTTCGCCCAAGACGCGCATCGTCTAGCCTCGCCGCATGACGACCAGCGCCGGTGTCCTCCTCTACCGGCTCGGCCCCGAACCCCAGGTGCTCATCGCGCACATGGGCGGCCCGTACTGGGCGTCGAAGGACGCCGGCGCATGGTCGATCCCGAAGGGCGAGTTCAGCGAGGGGGACGAGCCCGCGCTCGATGCGGCGCAGCGCGAATTCCGCGAGGAACTCGGCATCGACCCTCCGGGCGGACCGTACGCCGAGCTCGGCACCTTCGCCTACTCGTCGGGGAAGCGCGTCACGGTGTTCGTCGCCGACGGTGCAGCCCTCTCGCTCGACGGGCTGGAGTTCGGCGAGTTCGAGCTCGAGTGGCCACCGAGATCGGGCCGGACGGCATCCTTCCCCGAAGTGGACAGAGTGGAGTGGATGCCGCTTCCCGCCGCACGCGAGAAGCTCGTGAAGGGCCAGCGGCCCGCGCTGGACGCACTCGAGTCGCACCTCGCGGAGGCCGGGGCCTGAATAGGGTCGTCGAGCGAGCGGAGTGGAACGGAACGGGTAGGTTCAGCGCCCGTTCTTCGGCGCGACCGAGACGTCGATCGGATCCTGCGCGCCGAGCGACGACCAGGCGCTCGCGACTCCCTTGGCCGCGTGCTCGGACGCGCGCACGGCGCGCTCGTCGGCCCAGGCGTTGAGCACGTGGCCCGAGTGCCCGCGCACGTGCTCGAGCACGACGTCGGGAAGGCCGGCGGCGCGCCGGGCGTCGCGCGCGGCGATGAGCTGCTCGAGCAGGTCGACGTTCTTCGTCGGCGCGCCGGTCGAGGTCTTCCAGCCGCGGCGGCGGTGCCCGTCCATCCACTTGGTGTAGGTGTCGATGGCGTATTTCGAGTCGGCCTGCACCACGAGGTTCTCGACGTCGGGGTGGTCCTCGATGGCCTTGAGCAGTCCCAACAGCTCGCCGATGTTGTTGGTGCCGACCGGGATCGACCCCGCCGCCCACTGGCCGTCCTCGCCGACCCACGCCCACCCCGCCGGTCCGGGGTTGCCCTTGCAGGCGCCGTCGGTGGCAACGATGTAGCGGGGGGAGTCGGTCACTCGGGAAAGGCTACCCGGACCCCGCCCGCCACTCGTCCACGAGCTGGGGCATGCGCTGGGTGAGATAGCGCAGGAAGTCGGCGATCTCCCGAGCCCGCGCGACGGATATGGGAGCGTCGGCGTTCTCGTCGGCGATGCGGTCCATCTGTGTCGCGAGCGCCGCATAGAGCGGGGAGTTCGATGTGATCATGCCTCCCCACGCGTCGTCGACCAGGTCGTAGCGGTCACGGCGGTCTCCCGGGCGCGAGAGGCGCTGGATCAGCCGCATCGAGATCAGGTAGCGCACGGCCCCCGACACGGCAGCGGCCGACACCCCGAGGCGCTCGGCCAGCTCAGCCGCGGTGTACCCCTCGTCGGGCGAGCCGACCAGCGCCATCATCACCCGGGCCGGCATGCGCGGCATCCCGGCGGCGGCGAGCATCGCGGCCGCCTGCTCGGCCGCCTCGACGCCCGGATGCGCAGCGTTCGCGTGTGCGTCCCCCATTCGGATCCTCCCGTCTCGAACCTATCCTCCCGGGGCGAGGTCCCTGCGGCGCATGAGCAGGACGGATGCCGCGGCCCCGACCGCGGCCGCGGCCACCAGCCACAGCACGCCGTTCTGGTCGACGCCGTTGCCCGACGGCAGCGGTACGGCCGCGAACGGCGAAAGCGCCACGATGTCCTCGTCGACCCCGAAGATCGTCCCGAACAGTGCGACGCAGGCCGCCACGAGGACGAGCCCCCAGCTCAGCGGAATGGTCAGCCTCGGGGCCAGGGCGAAGATGAGGGCAGTGAGCGCGGCGAACACCGCGGCCGCGAGCGCCTGACCGGCGGCGACCACCAGGGCGTCGGCGAGCAGCGACGCATCTCCGTCGGTCGCCGCCAGCGCGATCCCCGCCCCGGCGACCGCGGCGCCCGTGATGACGAGGATGCCGAGAAGTGCGACGAGCAGGAAGGCGCCCAGCCAGCGCCCGCGGGCGAGCGGCGTCGCGAGCGCCGCCTCGGCCGTGCCGTGCGTCTCCTCCTGCCGGGCACGCTGCACGGTCTGCACGCCGTAGCACGCGGCGAGCACACCCACCATGACGAAGAACGTCACGAGCAGCCCCTGATCCATCGACCCTTGAGCTGCGAGCCGCTCGAGGATCGCCTGCACCGACGCGTTCCCGGTGCCCACCTCTTCGACCACCGCGGCCAGCGACGTGGAGAGCACCCCCACCACCGCGCTGCCGAGCGTCCACGCGATCAGCGATCCGGCGCTCAGGCGCCAGGCCAGCCCGACGGAGCCGGACAGCAGCGGTCCGGCATGCGGCTTCGCGCGGCGCGCGGGCAGCAACCCGGAGCCCACGTCGCGGGAGGCCTGCATGGCCAGCGCGAGTCCGGCGAGGGCAGCGGTCACGGCTGCGGCGAGCAGCAGGGGGCGGAGGTCGTCGTCGGCGAAGGGCCGGCTGTTCTCGGCCCAGACGAACGGAGACACCCACGCGAGGCCACTGCTCGTCATGCGCGTCAGCGTGGCGTCCGGCGTGCCCAGTGCGTTGCCCACGCCCCCGACGACGAAGCACGCCACGAGCAGCGAGACGGTGAGCGAGTTTGCAGCTCGGGCGCTGTGGAAGAGCTGCGCGGCCACGAGACCCACCCCGAGGAACACCAGTCCCGTGGCCGTGATCGCCGCGCCGGTCACCAGGCTGCCCGCAGGGGCGAGCCCGCTCAGCACCAATCCGAGGGCGCCGGCCGCTCCGAGGAGCAGACAGGCGACGATGCCGTGGACGACGGTGGCGGCGAACGGCACGCCGCGGCCGGCGGGCGTCGCGGCGACCATGTCGGCGCGACCCGACTCCTCATCGGCACGGCTGTGGCGCACCGCGAGGAACGTCGCCATGAGCGCGGCGAGCATCGCCAGGAAGGGCAGCACGAGGAACACGATGAACGCACCCTCTGCGGTGCCCGAGGGCAGCCCGCGGAACAGCAGGATGACCGGATTGGCCACAGCGAGCGAGAGCAGAGACGTGCGCTCCTCGAGGCTTCCGAAGTTCTCCGCCACGCCGACGCTCGACCCGTACGCCAGGAGCAGGACCGCCAGCGTCCAGATCGACACCTGCACGGCGTCCCGCCGCGTGCGCAGCCGCAGCAGCGCCCAGAGTCCGGTCATTGCGCATCCTCGAGTTCGCTGCCCCGCCCCTGCTCGGCCGCCGACGGAGTCGTGCTTCCGAGCTCGTCGCCGTAGTGACGGAGGAAGAGCTCCTCGAGCGACGGCGGCGCGATACGCAGCCCGACGGCGTTGCGGCGCGCCAGCTCGGGGAGCGCGGCCGCCACGGCCGCGCTGTCGATCGTGAAGCCCACCCTCCCGTCCTCGGCCGCCACGTCGTTCGCGCCCGGGATGCCGATCGCGGCCGAGGCATCCGCTCCGTCGAACGAGATCTCGGTGCGGGTGAGGTGACGGAGGTCGGCGAGGGTGCCGGACTCGACGATCCGTCCCGCGCGGATGATCGAGACGCGGTCGCACAGCTGCTCGACCTCGGAGAGGATGTGGCTCGACAGCAGCACCGTCGCTCCCGCTGCGCGCACGCGGGCGATCTCCCGTCGGAACATCACGTCCATGAGCGGATCCAGGCCGCTCGTGGGCTCGTCGAAGATGTAGAGGTCTGCCGCAACCGCGAAGGCGGCGATGAGTGCGACCTTCTGCCGGTTGCCCTTCGAATAGGTGCGGCCCTTCTTGCGCGGGTCGAACTGGAAGGCCTCGATCAGGCGTGCGCGCTCCGCGCGGTACGTCGCATCATGCCGTGTCGCTCCCCTCAGGCGGGCCAGGAGGTCGATCGCCTCACCCCCCGACAGGTTGGGCCAGACGCTGACGTCGCCGGGCACGTACGCGACGCGGCGGTGGAGGCGGACGGCGTCGCGCCAGGGGTCGGCGCCGAACACGCCGGCTTCCCCGCCGGTGGGCCGTGCGAGCCCGAGGAGGATGCGGATCGTCGTGGACTTGCCGGCGCCGTTGGGTCCGAGGAAGCCGTGGACCTGCCCCTCGTCGACCTGCAGGTCGAGACCGTCGAGGGCGTGGACGCGGCCGTAGTGCTTGGTGAGTCCGCTCGTGCGAATGACTGTGGTCATGCCGGGAAGCTACACCTGTTTCACGAATTTGTGAATTGTGTTCACGCTCATGCACGCGCAAAGTATCTCTATGTATACGAATGGGGCCAGGAGGCGGCATACGCTCGCTCTCCAATCGGTTTATGTATACACTGGGTCGCGTTGTGATCGAGGAGGTGCGGACGATGCGGGCGAGTGACCGGGCGTACGCGACGCTCCTCGACGAGATCCAGAACGGTGCCCTTCCCCCCGGTGCGGTGCTCGGCGAGGTCGAGCAGGCCGCGCGTCTCGGCGTCAGCCGCACGCCGCTGCGTGAGGCGCTCGGGCGGCTCGCGGCCGACGGGCTCGTCGCCCAGCAGTCGCCGCGCGTCACCGTCGTCACGCCGATCGACGCCGGCGACATCCGCGAGATCTTCGAGGTGCGCCGCGCGCTGGAGGAGTCCGCCGCCCGTCTCGCCGCCGAGCGCGGGGATGCCGCTGCCTTCGCCGACCTCGCCGACGAGTTCGCGCGCACGGACGTCGCCGGCGCCGCCGGTCCTGACGCGTACTACGCCCTCATCGCCCGGTTCGACCGCCGCCTCGACGAGTCGGTCGCCAACGAGTACCTCACCGCCGCGCTGAAGACCGTGCGCACCCATCTCGTGCGGGTGCGGCGCCTCGCGCGCGACAACCCCGACCGGCTCGCGGTCTCGGCCGCCGAGCACCGCCTGATCGCCTCGGCGATCGCCGCGCGCGACGCCGACCTGGCCGCGCACGCCACGCACGTGCACCTGCACAACGCGCTCACGAACATCCTCGAGTCACTGAAGTTAGGACGATCATGACCGTCACCCACCACCTCCGCGTCCACCGCAGCGATGAGAACCTCGCGCGCGAGGGGCAGCTCGCCTGGCACATCGCCGAGGTCGCCGCCGATCCCGTCGAGGTCGAGCCCGACGTCGTCGACATGATCATCAACCGCGTCATCGACAACGCCGCTGTGGCCGCGGCATCCCTCACCCGCGCTCCCGTCAGCGCGGCTCGCCAGCAGGCCCTCGACCACGCGGTGTCGGTCGGCGGCAACGGTGCGACCGTGTTCGGCTGCGCGCTCGACCGCCGCACCAGCCCGGAGTGGGCGGCGTGGGCCAACGGCGTCGCCGTGCGCGAGCTCGACTACCACGACACCTTCCTGGCGGCCGACTACTCGCACCCCGGCGACAACATCCCGCCGATCCTCGCGGTCGCCCAGCACGTCGGCGCCGACGGCGCGGCGCTGGTGCGCGGCCTTGCGACCGGCTACGAGATCCAGATCGACCTCGTGCGCGCGATCTGCCTCCACAAGCACAAGATCGACCACGTCGCGCACCTCGGCCCCTCGGCCGCGGCCGGCATCGGTACGCTCCTCGGTCTCGACGTCGAGACGATCTACCAGGCGGTCGGCCAGGCGCTGCACACCACCACCGCCACGCGCCAGTCGCGCAAGGGCGAGATCTCGACCTGGAAGGCGCACGCCCCCGCCTTCGCGGGGAAGATGGCGGTCGAGGCCGTCGACCGCGCAATGCGCGGCGAGACCTCGCCGAGCCCGATCTACGAAGGCGAGGACGGCGTCGTCGCGTGGATGCTCGACGGACCCGACGCCTCGTACGACGTGCCGCTGCCCGCCCCCGGCGAGCCGAAGCGCGGCATCCTTGACTCCTACACGAAGGAGCACTCGGCCGAGTACCAGGCGCAGGCGTGGATCGACCTGGCGCGCAAGCTGCACGGCGAGCACCCCGAGCTGACCGACCCGGCGAACGTCGAGTCGATCGTGCTGCACACCTCGCACCACACCCACTACGTCATCGGCTCCGGCGCGAACGACCCGCAGAAGTACGATCCGAAGGCGTCGCGCGAGACGCTCGACCACTCGATCCCCTACATCTTCGCGGTCGCGCTGCAGGACGGCGGCTGGCACCACGTCGACTCGTACGCCCCCGAGCGCGCGGGCCGCGAGGACACCGTCGCGCTGTGGCACAAGATCACGACCGCCGAGGACGCGGAGTGGACGCGCCGCTACCACTCGGAGGACCCGAACGAGAAGGCCTTCGGCGGTCGCGTCGAGATCCGCCTGACGAGCGGCGAGACGATCGAGGACGAGATCGCCGTCGCGGACGCGCACCCGCTCGGCGCGCGCCCGTTCGCCCGCGCGGACTACATCCGCAAGTTCCGCATCCTCGCGGAGCCGGTGCTCTCCGCCGAGGAGATCGACCGGTTCCTCGATCTCGCCGAGCGCCTGCCCGAGCTCACCCCGGAAGAGGTGCAGCAGCTCTCGATCGTCGCCGAGTTCGGCGTGCTCGCCGCGGCGCCCGCGCCCAAGGGCCTGTTCTGATGCTGTACTCCGGCGTGACGGCCGCCGAGAAGCGGCGCCTGCTCCGCGAGCGGCTCGCCTCGGGCGAGCTCCTCCGGTTCCCCGGCGCATTCAACCCGCTCAGCGCGCGGCTGATCGAGCGCAAGGGCTTCGAAGGCGTCTACATCTCGGGTGCCGTGCTGTCCGCCGACCTCGGCCTGCCCGACATCGGCCTCACGACCCTCACCGAGGTGGCCGGCCGCGGGCAGCAGATCGCCCGGATGACCGATCTGCCGGCGATCATCGACGCCGACACCGGCTTCGGCGAACCCATGAACGTGGCCCGGACCATCCAGACGCTGGAGGACGCGGGCCTCGCCGGCACGCACATCGAGGATCAGATCAACCCGAAGCGCTGTGGTCACCTCGACGGCAAGTCCGTCGTCGACGAGGACACCGCCGTGAAGCGCATCCGGGCCGCCGTCGACGCGCGTCGCGACCCGAACTTCCTGATCATGGCGCGCACCGACATCCGCGCGGTCGAGGGGATGGATGCCGCGATCGACCGTGCGAAGGCGCTGGTGGATGCCGGAGCCGACGCGATCTTCCCGGAGGCGATGCGCGACCTGGGCGAGTTCGAGGCGATGCGCGCCGCGCTGGACGTGCCGATCCTCGCGAACATGACCGAGTTCGGCAAGAGCGACCTCTTCTCGACCGACCAGCTGCGCAGTGCCGGAGTCAACATCGTGATCTGGCCCGTCTCGCTGCTGCGGATCGCGATGGGCGCGGCATCCCGCGCGCTCGATACGCTCGTCGACGAGGGGCACCTGACCTCGAAGCTCGGCGATATGCAGCACCGCGCCGATCTGTACGACCTGATCGACTACGAGCAGTACAACCACTTCGACCAGGACGTCTTCAACTTCCAGATCCAGCGCTGAGTCACTGACCCGAAGGAGCAGTCATGACCGAACCCGACATCAAGAAGGGCCTTGCCGGCGTCGTCGTCGACTACACGGCTGTCTCGAAGGTCAACCCTGAGACGAACTCGCTGCTGTACCGGGGATACCCCGTGCAGGAGCTCGCCTCGACCCAGCCGTTCGAGGCGGTCGCGTATCTGCTCTGGCACGGCGAGCTGCCGACCGAGGTCGAGCTCGCGCACCTGCGCGCCACCGAGCGGTCCTACCGCGCGCTGCCGCCGGACGTGCGCGCCGCCATCGACCTGGTGCCCGTCGACGCCCACCCGATGGACGAAGTGCGCACCGCCGTGAGCCTGATCGGCGCGCGCGACATGGCGGGCATCGGCTCGGTGCTCGACGCCAGCGGGAGCGCCGACGACAACCTCGCGCGCAGCATCCGTCTGTTCGCCGTCCTCCCGGCGATCGTCGCGTACGGCCAGCGCCGCCGCCGCGGTCAGCAGCCGATCGCCCCGCGCAACGACCTCGACTACGCGGCGAACTTCCTCTGGATGACGTTCGGCGAAGAGGCCGACGAGGTCGTCGTCGATGCGTTCAACCGGTCGATGATCCTGTACGCGGAGCACTCCTTCAACGCCTCGACGTTCACCGCCCGTGTGGTCACCTCGACCCTGAGCGACCTGTACTCGGCTGTCGTCGGTGCGATCGGCGCGCTCAAGGGCCCGCTGCACGGCGGCGCCAACGAGGCCGTCCTGCACATCTTCGACGAGATCGGCGAGGCGGGGAACGTGGTGCCGTGGCTCGACGAGGCGCTCGCCGAGAAGCGCAAGATCATGGGGTTCGGGCACCGGGTCTACAAGAAGGGCGACTCGCGCGTGCCGACGATGAAGAAGGCGCTCGACACGCTCGTCGAGCACTACGACCGGCCGGATGTCGCCGCGCTCTACGACACCCTCGAGTCGGAGTTCGTCAGCCGCAAGGGCATCTATCCGAACCTCGACTACCCGTCGGGCCCCGCGTACAACCTCATGGGCTTCGACACGCTGACGTTCACGCCGCTCTTCGTGGCGGCGCGGGTCACCGGCTGGACCGCGCACATCATGGAGCAGGCCGCATCCAACGCGCTCATCCGCCCGCTGTCGGCGTACAACGGGCCCGACGAGCGCCACATCGAGGGCTACGTGCCCGATGAGGCCGAGCTCGCCGCCGCCGAGCGCCAAGAGGAAGCCGCGGGGTGACGCCGTGAGCCTGTGGTTCGGCGACGTCTCGGGGATCGACCTTGCGGCGATGGCCACGGGCACGCTCATCGAGAACCTCGGCATCGAGATCGTCGAGGTCCGAGACGACGCGCTGGTGGGACGGATGCCGGTGGACCGGCGCTCCGTCCAGCCGGCCGGTGTCCTGCACGGCGGCGCGTCGGTCGCGCTCGCCGAGACACTCGCGTCGTGGGCGGGCTACCTGGCCGTCGACCGCGAGCGCTTCCACGTCGTCGGTCAGGAGATCAACGCCAACCACATCCGCCCGGTGTTCGCCGGGTGGGTGACCGCGACGGCCACGCCCGCCGCGATCGGCCGCCGGTCGCAGGTGTGGGAGGTGCGCATCGTCGACGACGCCGGCCGGCTGGCCTGCATCTCGCGCTGCACGCTCGCCGTGATCGAGCAGCGGTCGACCTACGCCAAGCCCGGCGAGCGAGGCTGAGGCTCGCCTCGCCGCCGTTCCGTCGGTGATCCAGCGTGCGGATGCCCGTCGTGGAGCGAGCCGGACTGATGTGCGGCCGTCGCGCCGCCCCGGTGAACGATCAAGACTCGGACGACGTGAAACCAGGCGCCGACTACAAGTAGTCCGAACCGGTCCTGTGACCGTCATCGACCAGTTCACGTAGGCGCTCAAGGGTGACGATCTTGAGACTGCTCGCTGGGACGCGCGCGGTAAGCCACACCGGCCCAGAAGCGTGGAATACCTCGATCGCTGACGAGTCCACCTCCAGGACGGCGATGGGGCCGTGATGGCGTTTCGAACTCTGCATGGCTACGCTCACATTCTCGGTGAGGTGCACCCACTGTCTGCCGACCGGTCGCAGTCCATCGAGCGCCTCAAGCACGCTATTCAAATTTCGGAGCGGCGTGGCGTGGAAGAGCGCGGGAGGGGTGTCCCGACGCACGTAGGGGATAGTTGCCCGGTTGGAATGCCCGTACAAAGCGCGAACGTCATCGCCGTCGAGTTCGAATCGAGTCTCACCAAGCGCGCCAGCGATGTAACGGATCTGATCAGGCCCGACTTTATGGCCGGCGGCGAACATTAGATCCGCCAGTTCTCTCACATCTACCCATCCCTCGCGGGACGTGGGCGCCGCGGGGTTGTGGCGGAGGTGATAAGCCATGGTTCTGCTTAGCCGACGGCGATCCGCGTCGCTCATGACAGGGCGGAGGCCGGTGCTCGACATGCCAGTCACCTGCGCCCATCGCGCCGAGAGAGTCTTGGCCAGTGGACTCACGCGCGGAATCAGGGATTCGACCGCGCCAAGTGCAACGAGAAGCTCTCCCGACGCGAGCTTCTGATCGCGAGGGGCGGTCGGATTCGTCAACACCTGAACTACTCGCGCGATCAGTCCCGCACCGAAGAACCGCTCGGCTGCCGACGTGTCAGGCCAGGATGCCCCCGGTGCGGTCGACTTCAATTCGGCTCGGTAGAGGTCGAGCGCCGCCAGGCGGCTCTGTAGATCGTCGCCGGGAAACACCGGACAGTCTTCGAGTAGTTGGGCAAGTTCGTATCCGAACGGCCGGCATCCCTGAGCGTCGAAGTCCAGCGCGACAATCGTCCCTGAGGGTTCGACCAACCAATTGAGCCCGTGAGCGTCCCGGCGGGGGATAGGTGGCGCATCGGCCACCAATTCCCACCATGCGTTGAAGATGTTGTTCGCCTGCTCTTGGTTGAACAGTGCTCGCAGCCACCGACCGAGCTCGGATTCCTTGATTGTGCGGCGCATGCCATCAGGTTGCGCCTCTGGCATTTCATGCGCATGAATCACGGCGAGGTACTGCGCGGCTGACATGACCTCCGGCCTCGCCAGGGCGCCGACGCGGATGATGTGGTCATGCAGCGTAGTGCCTCGGCTGAACCGGCGAATGGAGAGCACTTCATCTGTTGAAGCTGCCGCCGGGATCGTGGCGAGGTGGTCGACGAGTCCGAACTGGTCGCGGCGACTCGCAAGCGTAACGGCCGACTTCAATGACGCGCTTCGACGCGAGTCGCGGGTCTGCCCTTGCGCTGTCTGGCGCTTGAACACGAATGTGTGCCCATTCGCGTTGTCGAGGTCACTCAGCGCGAGTACGCCATTTCGTCCGCCGAGCGTCACACGCGTGACATCGTGACTGTCCAGCGCGTGGCGGGCTGCCATTCCGAATAGATAGTCGGAGTCGCCACTGCGAAGCGCGACGAGCATGTCTGCGTCCACGCCGGACAGTCCGCCTACCACGGGGCCACCCGATTCAACGTCGGCGGCCAAGACCGCGAAGCGTGTCGCGAGCGCTTGATCATCCCTGCCCGCGTCAGAAACAAGAAATCGAACAGCCTCCAGGCGGACACTTGGCCGTTGAGCCAGGCGCGCGAGCAGCAGGCGATCTTCGGCTAGCGCAAGTTCTTGTCGCCAGCCCTTCAGCGGCTGATTTCGCGGGCCCCCGATTCGCGTGCGGATGGCATCCTCCAGCAGCGCTTCCGCATACTTCGGATCGGCGACTCGGCGTGCGAGGAATGACTCGAGTTCGGCAGCGATGTCGCGGAAGACGAACTCACCGCTCCGCTTGGAGACCCGAATGCGCTTGAGAATAGTGGATGCTGCGTCCACCAGCAGTTCCGGCGGCTCGAGATGCGGCGACCGCAGGCCGAACGGGAATCGAACCCCGCGGGCGCTCCGGGGCGTTTCACGAAACGCCTCCACCAATCCGATGCTCATCTCGAGTCGAAGATGGTCCTCGCTCCGACTGCACCCGGCAATGCGCGCACTCTCCAGCTGTTGGACCGCACGTAGCCGAAATTGCTCTCGAGCTCGGCCATTTGTGGCTTCCCCAGCAAGTTTTATCCATACATCAGCAGTGTTCATGTATCGGACTTCAGGGCGGAGATTTGGAGTGGGGGCGTTCATCGTGTGACCGACCGCTTCCCGCAGAGCTTCCTCATCCCCGTGCAAGTCATATAGCCAGGTTGCCCCCTCGAGGTAGTAATCGAGCGCGTGCATCGAGCCTTGCCTATAGGCAGTGAGGAGAGCCGAGCAAGCCTGTGTGAGCTCATCACGAGGTACGCTCGCGAAGCGCGCTGATAGAACCGTCGCGATCCCCATGCGAGTAACGGCTGAACTTGGCGCCTCACCGCCCTGCACGCGAGCGGCATCGATCACGTAGGCGAGGTAGTACTGTGCAAGGCGCAGTGATCGGGCGAACACAGTGCGTCGAACCCACGTCGCCTCGAACGCAGTCTCTAGAGCCGCTTGGGCGACACAGTCCCGCGCGCGGAGTATCAAATCCTCGAGACGAAGTCCGTAGCCGCGTAGATATGGCCCAATCTCCCGAGCCCGGGAGCACAGGTGCTCTTCCTGTACGAGGGCGGCAAGCAGATTCCGTGACGGCGGCGATCCCGTCTGGAGGAGCCGAGCCACTTCGGAAGGTGGCGCGGTAGCGTCCCCCCACCGCTCGACCGCCGCAGCTCCAGCGGATCCGGTCCACTCGCGCAGGGCATCATCGATGTTGGCGCCAGCCTGCATCGCCATCCAGAGGCTGCGAGGGAACGACTGGCCGAGGACCTTCTTGAAGGTGGTCGCATCGAGCGGCAAGTCTTGCTTCTTCAGCCGATTCGCAACAGTCGCTGGCGTGGGACCTGGTTGTGCTGACATTGATTCCTCCTTCCGGGGCCAGTCCGCCCGGCGTGGGCGATGACTAAGCAATCTAGTGGCATGGGTGGCAGGCCTGGTCCTGGGTTGGAACTAAGTTTCTCGATCAGTGGAGAGAACCGCAGGTTCGGGATGTGCGCCGTACTCTCCCGTGCTTACCCGGTCGCCACTCCCGGCGCCGGTTCGGCGCTCGCGTCCACCCGGCGGATCCGGTCGATGAGGTCGACCACCTGGGCGTCGGTGAAGATCTCGTCGGGACCTTCCGGGGCGACCCCGTCGAAGGGGTCCTCGTAGAGCCGACGTGGATCGAGGTAGCCGGCGATCGTGAGCTGCTGCACGACGAGATCGACGAACGCGTGCTGGCGATGGGTGAACCCGGGTGCCGAGACGAAGTCTGAGAGCGCTTCCTCGACCGCGGAGCGATCCATGCCCACGATCGAGCGCACCAGCCGGCCGAGACCGCCGACGCCCGTCGCCTCGTCGCGGAGCTGCGCGGCGTCGAGTCCGCCGGCAGAGGTCAGCACGTGCTCGAGCTGCTGGAGGTCGGTCGCGGTGAGGGGGCGTCCGGTTCGCAGTTTGTGCAGCGCCACGTCGGAGCTGCCCTGGAGGAAGCCGAACAGCTTCTCGCGGAACGCCTTGCGATTCAACCCAGGTACGAGGCGGGTGAGGGTGACGTAGCGAGCGGCGTCCAGGGTGTCCTCGAAATCGGTGTAGATGGTGGCCTGGCCTGTCGGGTCGATGAGGCGCACCAGCCCGCGCAGCCGCACACGCACCGTCTCGAGCAGCGAGACGTCGACCGTTTCCCACCATGCGGGGTCGGTCACCGCGTCGATCAGCGAGGCCTCGGCGGCGACCGCGGGGATGCTGCGCTGATCGCTCAGGGCGCGGGCGATGTCGATGACTCGGCCTGCCACACCGCTCGGCACCGGGCCGCCCTCGGCCAGCGCGACCTGCGCCGTGAGCACGAGGGCGTCGAACCTCTTCGCCGCCTCGTCAGGGTCCTGTTCCCCCGCCGAGGGCAGGCCGGCCAGCGCGGCCGCGGCGTCGAGGTCGCCCGGGCCGAGCGCCTCCCACGCCTCGGCGACCCCGAACCTCTCGACGGGGCGCAGGTGCTTGCGCACCAGGAAGTTGTCGTGGTTCATGCCCGTGACTGCGGCGTGCAGGCGCTGCGCCAGCGAGGCGCGCAGGGGCGCGGCATCCGCTTCTCTCGTCGTATTGAGGGCAGCGAGGAGCCGTGTCCGCAGCAGGAAGCTGCGCTCCGAGAGGGAGCGCGAGCGTTGGGCGGGTGCTTCGGCCAGGCCTTCGTTGAAGAAGTCGATATTGCCGCACACGTCGAAGATGACGAAGTCGCGCTTGTGGTCGCCGATCCCGTAGAGGTCGGGTCGCAGCCGCGTGCCCCGGCCCACCATCTGCCAGAACTTGGTGTGCGAGTTGACGGGTTTGAAGAACACGAGGTTGACGACGTCGGGGATGTCGATGCCGGTGTCGAGCATGTCGACCGAAATGGCGAGCTGGGGCATTTTGCCGGGGGTCGAGAAGGCGTCGATGTGGGACTGCGCGTAAGGCCCCGACGCGTACGTGATGATGCGCGCGAACTCGCCGCGCTTCTCGGGGAAGTTCGCGTCGAACCGCTCCTCGATGAACTCCGCGTGGCGCTGATTCTTCGCGAACACGATGGTCTTGCCGAGCACGTCGCCGCCGCCGACGCGGCGACCCTCCTCGACCAGCACCTCGAGCACCTTGTCGACGGTGTCCTCGTTGAAGAGCCACCGGTTCATCGCCGCGGCATCGATCTCGTCAGGGACCTCACCGTCCTGCCACTCCAGCGCATCCCAGCGCTCGCGCTCTTCGTCAGACAGGTCCGCGTAGCGGATGCCGCGCTTCATGAAGCCGAGGTCGATGGGGCGGGCGACCGGGGGAACGAGGTAGCCGCCGGCGATCGCGTCGTCGAGCTCGAAGGCGTCGGTGGGCACGCCGTCGTCGAGCTCGAACAGCCGGTACGTGTTGTGGTCGACGTCGGCGCGCGGCGTCGCCGTGAGCCCGACCACCAGGGCGTCGAAGTAATCGAAGATCTCGCCGTACCGGTTGTAGATCGAGCGGTGCGCCTCATCGACGACGATGAGGTCGAAGTAGCCGGGGCCGAATCGGCGCAGCGCGTCGTCGCCGGCGTCGATGAGTCCCATGACGGTCTGATACGTCGACACGAAGACCCGCCCGTCGCTGCCGCGGTCGGTGACGAGGTTGACCGGTGCGCTGTCGGGGAGATGTGTTTTGAAGGCGCCGACGGCCTGGTTCACGAGCGCGGTGCGATCGGCGAGGAAGAGCACGCGCTTGACCCAGTTAGCCCGCTGCAGCACGTCTACGAGGGCGATGACGGTCCTGGTCTTGCCGGTGCCGGTCGCCATGACGAGCAGCGCCCGGCGACGCTTCTGCTCGAGCGCCTCCGTCACCGCGCGGATGGCGCGCTGCTGGTAGGGCCGCTCCACGATCGCGCGGTCGATCGTCGCGTGGGCGAGCGGCTTCAGCGAGTGTCGTCGCTGGATAGTCAGCGCGAGCTGATCCTTCGTCATGTAGCCGGCGACCGCGCGGGGCGGGTAGCGGCGGTCGTCCCACAGCCAGGTCTCGTAGCCGTTCGTGTAGTAGATGACCGGCCGCTGCCCGAAGTCGCGCTCGAGGGCATCGGCGTAGATCTCCGCCTGAAGGCGGCCTTCTTTCGCGCTCTTGGTCGTGCGCTTCGCCTCGACGACGGCGAGCGGCTTGCCGTCGTCGCCCCAGAGCACGTAGTCGACTTTGCCGGTGCCGGATGGACTCGGGATGCCTGTGACGGGCCACTCCCGGTCGCGCACGTCACTGAGCGCCCAGCCCGCTTCGCGCAGGTGCAGATCGATGAGGTCGCGTCGCGTCTCGGCCTCGGTCGCGAGCGTCGGGTCCGGCAGACCGAGCTGTGCGTTCGCGGTGGAGTTCGCCGCCTTCGCCGCGGCCGCCTCGGCCTGCAGCGCCTCGAGCTGCTGCTGCAGGTCGGCGTTGCGCTCGCGCTCGCGCGCCAGGGCGCTGCGGGCTTCGTCGAACTCGGCCTGCGTTCGCTCCAGCTCGACGCGCGCCTGGCGGACGACGGTGGCCGGCGCGGGAGGCACCCGCGCGAAGTCGAATGCGGCCGGCGGAGCGCCGTCAGGGTCGCCATAGCAGTGGTCGAGCCAGCGGCAGATCGTGTGGAGCTGCTCGAGCGAGCCGCGCGCCCGGCCGAGGGGAAGCTCGTCATCCTTGTGCACGGCGTCGTTGCCCACGAGGCGGACGATGCGCAGGCCGCCTTGGACGTTCTGACCGACCGCCTGGCGGAACCCGGCCTGGGCCGTGAGGTTCGCGAACGAGTCGTCGTACGGCCGGGGGAGCGACTCGGCCGCGTAGATCCACTCGGTGAACATCTCGCCGGCGCGGCGCGAGTACGTCGCGGAGGCGCGCGGATCGCTGCGCAGGTATGCCTCGGCGCGGGATGCTGCCTCCCACACCTTCGGCCAGCGATCCCGCACGAAGTCGAAATTCCCCACGAACGGCCCCCCCCGTTGGCAGGCTCGGCCCCTGCTCTCGCCACATGCTAGCGAACGGTGCGGACGCGGCTGAGCGCGGCAGGCGGCGGATGCCCGGTGCAGAGTGCTCGGCGTGGGTCGGAGCCTCCTCCACATGGCCGCTTCCGGCAGGGTTATCCACAGGTGAATTACCATTTGACCTGGCATTTGTGCGGGGTTGGAATGTCGGAGGTTGGTGGCAGGGTCCCTGTATGAGCCACCTCGCCGACACCCTCGACGGGTTGCAGCGAGCGCTTGCCGACGTGGTCGCCTCCGCCTTTCGCGACGGCGATCTTCGAGCGGCGACCGACGACGAGGCGCTCGGGCTGATGTCGAGCGCAGCGGGACTCGTCCGCCTGAGCGAGGCGCTGCTCATCGAGGTGGTCGGGGTGGTGCAAGAGCGAGCGGATGCCGCGCCCCACGCCGAGCGGATCACCACCGTGCACGGGTGCCGGTCGATGAAAGAACTCGTGCAGCGCGTCACCCGCGATTCGTCCCGCGCCACCGGCGAGCTGCTGCGTGCGGCACATGCGATCTCACAGCCCGTGGCCCTGACAAGCGGTGAGGTGCTTCCCCCGGCCTACCCCGCGATGCGCGAGGCCCTCGCTGAGGGCGCGGTCGGGCTCGGCGGACTCGTCGCCGTCGCGGGAGCGCTCGACGCTGCCGGCTGCTCGGTCGAGGCCCGGCTCGCCGCCGATCACGAGCTCGGGGCATCCGCTCGCGGAGCCGGCAGTGACGGGGGCCCGGCGCCGTGCGCCGACGACCTACGACTGCTAGCGCAGGTGTGGGCGACGTACCTCGACCAAGACGGCGCCGAGCCGCGCGGGGCCCGGGCCATGCGCAAGCGCGGACTCAGCCTCGGCGTCTGCCGCGACGGGCTCGTGCCCGTCCGCGGGAACCTTCTTCCCGAGGTCGCCGGTCAGCTCGACACGCTGTTCCACAGCATTTTGAACCCGAAGGGCGACGGTGCGGCCGCGGGTCCGTGCTTCGATGAGGCCGACGCCGAAAACCCCCTCGGTCCGGTTGTTTCGCAGGCCGACCCGCGCAGTCGCGTGCAACGTCAGCACGACGCGCTGGCCACGATCCTCTCGGTGGCCGCCCGTTCGGGCGAGGTGCCGACGATCGGCGGGGCCGCGCCCACGCTGGTGGTGTCGGTCGCTGCCAGCGACCTCCGGTCAGAAGGCGGCTACGCGCAAATCGACGGCTGCGACGAGCCGGTGTCCCTCTCCGTGGCGCGGCAGGTCGCGTGCACCGGCGCGGTGCAGCGGGTGCTGCTCGACGACGCGGGCCGCATCCGCGCCATCCACACCGTCGACCGGGTGTTCGGCCCGCATCAGCGCAAGGCCATCGCGCTGCGCGACGGCGGCTGCGTCATTCCCGGCTGCCATGTGCCCGCCGCCTGGTGCGAGATCCACCACGTCGAGGAGCACTCGCGAGGCGGACCGACCCACACCGACAACGGTGTCTTGCTCTGCTGGCACCACCACCGCACCCTCGACACCGGCGGGTGGAAGGTGCGAATGCGCAACGGCGTGCCCGAGGTGCGCGGGCCGTGCTGGTGGGACTCGTCGATGCAGTGGCGTGCGGTCACCTCGTCACCCGTTCGGATGCGCGAGCGCCTGCGTTCGCGGACCGCCTCCGCGCGCTGACTCTGGCCAATGTCGGAGGTCTGGTGTGTCCTGTTCGACTGGCCATCGGCTGGTGGCACACGCCTGGGGGTCTGTGCCTCGAACGACCGAAAGATCCCACCATGTCTGACAACACCCACCTCTCACCCGAGCTCCCGCCCGCCGGGTGGTATCCCGACCCGCACGACTCCAACGGCCAGCGCTACTGGGACGGCGGGCAGTGGACTGTGCACGCCGCGCCCGCCGACGCGGCTTCCGCCGGTGCCGCTGCGGTCGCGGCCGCTTCGGCTTCCGGCGTGACGGCGCTCGATGCCGTCCCCTCCGAGGTCGATGGCGGTGGCTCCGTCGCGGCCAAGCGGGGGCTGCCGAAGCTCCGCTGGTGGCAGTGGGCACTCATCGTCTGCGGCGTGCTCGTGCTGATCAGCATCATCGCCAACGGCGTGAACGGCGATCGCGCGTCGTCCGACGACGAGCCGGCGCGTCCGGTCGCCGACAGCGTCAAGCCGGCCGAAGAGGTCGAAGCGCCGTCGGCCGCCCCGATTGAGACGGTCGAGGTGCCCGACCTCGTGGGTTCCACGATCGCCGAGGCGCGCGCGGCGCTCGACGCGGTTGGGCTCGCGCTCGTGCCCGGCGATGTCGCTGACGACTGGGTCGTCACCGCACAGGAGCCCACCGCAGGAGAGCACCCGCTGGAGGGTCTCGAGCTGAGCGTCACGAGTGAAGCGTCAAAGCCGGTTTATACGCTCGCCCAGCAGAACGCGATCGGAAAGGCGCAGGACTACCTGGAGTACTCCGGTTTCTCACGGTCCGGTCTGATCGATCAGCTTGAGTACGAGGGCTACTCCACCGAGGAGGCGACCTTCGGTGCCGACAACGCCGGAGCCGACTGGAACGCCGAAGCGGCAGAGAAGGCGGCGGACTACCTCGAGTTCTCGTCGTTCTCGCGCCAGGGCCTGTACGACCAGCTCGCATACGAGGGGTTCACCGACGCCGAGATCCAGTTCGGGCTCAAGGCCGTCGGGTACTAGGCGAAACGCGGGCGGCCGTTACCCGCGTGGCGGCCGCCCGATCCGTCGGCGTCACTTCGCTTGGCGGCCGCCCGTCGTCCGACGCGGGGTGTGGACGATCGCGCGGGACTACCCTCCGGAGATCGCGGATGAACTCACGTCCCGCGGCTGGAAGGTGGAGCCTCCGAGCGACTTCACGGCTGGGAGGCCACTGCCGCGTTGCGGGAGTATTGATCTCACTCGCCGGCGAAGAAGTCCTCGTCTACCTTGACGATCTCGATCTGGCGGGCGATCTGCACTCCGACGCGGTGACGGATCATCAGTTCGGTCAGGCGGAGGCCGTCGACGAGGGCGATCTCTTGCGGCACCCGCTGCGCGGCGTCGACGGCTTCGGCACTGAACCGGCTCGTGGTGAAGAAGACCCCGACGTTCGCGCCGCGCGTGGCGAGGGCCCCGACGAACTCCTGTACCTTCGGTCGACCGATCGTCGCCTCGGCGTAGCGCTTGGCCTGCACATAGATCTTGCTGAGCCCGAGTTCATCACGGTCGATCACGCCATCCAGGCCCCCATCACCCGAACCTTTGAGGGGCGTCATCTTGCCGTCGCGGCCGTATCCCATCTTCACGAGCAGTTCGCGGACTACGCGCTCGAAGTCGTACGGGTCGCTCTC
Source organism: Microbacterium sp. NPDC056003 (assembly GCF_042274785.1). Lineage (NCBI taxonomy): Bacteria > Bacillati > Actinomycetota > Actinomycetes > Micrococcales > Microbacteriaceae > Microbacterium > Microbacterium sp. NPDC056003. The sequence continues at coordinate 1,534,743 of NZ_JBHJXQ010000001.1, forward strand.
CTTGAGGCGTGCGAGCAGACTCGACTTGGTGTCGTCGTCGATCAGGCGGATGCCCGAACTGATCAGTTCATCGGGGTCGGTTTCGTCGAGGTCGACGATCGGCGGAGCGTCATCGCTCGAGGTCGTCTTGCCCTTGACGGGCACATAGTCGTTGTATGCCGGGAGCGACTTGATGACGTGTTCCGAGATCTCGCCCGGATGCTGCGCCAGCAGGTCGCGGCCAGCCTGAGTGATGCGGAACTGCGCACGCGCCGGTGCCTCGATGAGCTTGGCGCGACGCAGGGCCGAGGTCGCCCAGCCGATGCGGTTCCAGGCGCGCAACTGACCCGAGTCAAGCACCTCTTCGAGCTGCTCTTCGGTGAGCCCGGCGCGGTCGGCGATCGCCCGCTCCATGTCGCGCTTGCGCCACATCTGCCCATCGGAGAGCACTTCAAGCAGCGGGCGGATGAAGCCCGACCAGCGGGGGATCGTCGAGACGGGCGTGTAGGCGGATGCTGCGTCGGTCACAGTTCTCCTCGAAAGGCGCGGTGCTGGAGGGAGGCGAAGAGCGCGTCGAAACCCTTGGCGGATTGGTGCATGGCCGAGTTAACCACCGCGCGCTGCTGCTCGAGGGCATCGATTTTCGTCTGCACTTCAGCGCTCGGAACCGGCACAACCACTGAACCCAAAAGCTGCTGGTTTACCTTGTAAGTTCCGTTGGTAGTCCTCGCTCCGCGCCGGATCTGTTCGCGGACTGCGTCGCTCCGCCAAGCGGCTAGCAGCGTCGTCGACGTGATCTCTTCCGAAGGGCGCATGCCGATCATCGTGTCCGGGAACGCTACGTCGGCAAGAGAAACGTCGGCTACAGCCATGACGCCAACGAGGTCCTTGTTGCCGTTCCCGCGGCAAATGAGATGTAGGCCCTTAGTCACGACCTTGTCAGGGCCATGCGCGGTCGCAAACGAGTCGGTCTTCCGGTGAAGTGGCTCGAACCCGCCGCGTGTGATTGCCGAAAGAGTCAGTACCTCGGCCTCGACGGTGCCCGCTCGTGACGGGGAGATTCCGTTCCGGAAGGGCTCAGCAAGCATCGAGCCCATTGGGCGCCAATGCTCGGCGGTGTCGATCAACTCTGCAACCGCGGCGTCTACGAACTGATTCATCGCGGCTCGCTCAACGTCTTTCTGGTGGCGGAGGGCGTCGGCCTCATCGAGGATCGCAGCGATGCGGCGCTGCGCGGGGAGGGGTGGGAGGGGGACGCGCACAACGTCGATGAACCCGCGCCCAATCCCGCCGACAGTAGCCCCGCGGAAATCGCGGAGTACTTCTCGCTGACCTTCGGGGGCGAACAGAAAATGGAACAAGTAACGAGGCTCGGCTCGCGCGGGGTTCACTGCGATTCGGAAGACGTGCTCATTGACGGCAGCTGGCAAGGCACCGTGATCGCGGACGATCGCAACTTTCCCGGTCGTTGCGCCGTCCTTCACGACTAGCACGTCATGCAGGCGTAGCTTGCCGGCACGCATCGAGTCGAAGTGCATATGACTAACAAACTTCGTCGGACTCGCAATGCGACCGTTAGCGAGTACGTGCTCGCCCCCAATGCTCGCGACTCCATCTGCCAGCGCTCCGCCCCGTGGCCTTGAACCCGACTCGAGTTCGGACACCACGTAGCGAAGCGGAACGGACTCCCAGGTCACGCCAGCATCTCCCGCAGGCGCTTGAGGCCGTCCTGGATCTCGACCTCGAGCGCATCGAGCTCGTCGAGGATCTCCAGGGGCGAGCGGTGCTCGACCTCCTCGACCTCGATCTCCTTAAAGCGATTGAGCGACAGGTCGTACCCGTTGTCGACGATCTCCTGCTTGGGTACGAGGAAGCTCTGATCGGTCCGCGCGCGTGACGCCTCGGCGTCCCGATCCCGCCAGCGGGCGAGCACGTCAGGAAGGTCGTTCGCCTCGATCGGGGTGCGCTTGTCATCGAGCGTCATGCCGTCGGCCCGCACGTCGTAGAACCAGACCTGGTCCGTGCCGCCCGACGAGGTCTTCGTGAACAGCAGGATCGCGGTCGAGACTCCGGTGTAGGGCTTGAAGGTTCCCGACGGCAGCTTGATGACGGCATCCAGCTTGTGCTCGTCGACGAGCATCTTGCGCACGGCCTTGTGGGCGTTCGACGACCCGAAGAGCACGCCCTCGGGCACGATGACGGCCGCGCGTCCGCCGTTGCGCAGCATCCGGATCATGAGAACGAGGAAGAGCAGCTCGGTCTTGCGGGTCTTGACGACCTTCTGCAGGTCCTTCGACACCGTCTCGTCGTCGAGCGAGCCGGCGAAGGGGGGATTGGCGAGCACGAGCGTGTACTGGTCGAGACCCGGGTGCCCCTCCGACAGCGAGTCCGCCCGCTCGATCGTCGGGTTCTCGACGCCGTGCAGCAGCATGTTCATGCTCGCGATCCGGGCCATGGCGGCATCCGAGTCGTACCCCGTGAACATCGGGCCGTTGAAGTGCGCGCGGGTCGCGGCATCCGTCCAGATCTCGGGGTGGTGTTCGCGCAGGTGCTCCTCCGCGGCGACCAGGAAGCCGGCGGTACCCACCGCGGGATCGATGATGAGGTCGTCGGGCTTGGGCTGCTGCAGCTCGACCATGAGCTTGATGATGTGTCGGGCGGTGCGGAACTGGCCGTTCGTACCGCTCGTCGACAGCTTCATGAGCATGTACTCGTAGATGTCGCCCTTGGTGTCGCGATCCTCCATGGGGATCTCGCCCAGCAAGTCGACGACCTTGGTCAGCAGTGCTGGGGTCGGGATCGTGAAGCGGGCGTCGCGCATGTTGCGGGCGTAGCTCGATCCCGCGGCGCCCAGCCGTCGGAGCCACGGGAACACGTGCTCCGACACGACCTCGAACATCTCGGTGGGGGAGTAGTTGGTGAAGACGCTCCACCGCAGGTCGCGATAAGGCCGCCGCCCGGGCAGCTCGCTGTCGTACCCCTCGGGGAAGACCGGATTCTCGATCGGGCCGCCGAACCGCACCGCCTTCTGCTCCTCCTTGGTGTGGAGCTCGTCCAGCCGCTTGATGAACAGCAGGTACGTGATCTGCTCGATGACCTCGACTGGGTTCGCGATGCCTCCCGACCAGAAGGCGTCCCAGACCTTGTCAACCTGACCCTTCAACGGACCCGTGACCACAGCGTCTCCCCTCGCGCGCAACGTTCCCACGCTAGTGGAGCCGCCGCGGAACCGGGGGCGGCTGGTGCCGGCGCGCCGAGTGCAAGCGATTGCGTGAATCGACGCACGTTCCTGCGGACTCGAGCCCGCCACCCTTTCCATGAGTGCGTTCTCATCATGTAAGCGCTTGCAGTCCGGCCATCGCCGGTGTTAGCCTCGCCGCACACTGCATCACTCGGCACGTCGTCGTGCCCTGCCTCCCCAGGAGTTCCTCCGTGTCGAAGCCGACATCCGCACGTGTCCGCCGTACTGCCGCGATCCTCACCGCCGCGGCCCTGATCCTCACCGGGGGCCTGGTCGCCGCAGCCCCCGCCGCCGCAGCAGAGCGCTCCTTCGCGCTCGTCGGCAGTCTGCAGAGCGAACTGGGCTGCCCGGGCGACTGGCAGCCCGAGTGCGCCGCCACCGAGCTCGCGCTCACCGACACCGCGGGCGTCTACGCGGCCGAGTTCGAGGTGCCCGCCGGCTCGTATCAGTACAAGGTCGCCGTGAACGACGGCTGGGACGAGTCGTACGGCCTCAACGGCGGGAGCGACGACATCCCGCTCACGGTCGCGGGCCCCTCGACGCTGCGCTTCAGCTACGACGACACGACCCACCGCATCGGCATCGAGGTGCGCTCGCTCGCTGCCGGGTACACCGAGGCGGATGACGCGCTCGTCGCGGCTCCGGTGCGCCAGCCGGGCAGCGCCGAGCAGTTCTATTTCGTCATGACCGACCGCTTCGCCAACGGCGACACGTCCAACGACACCGGCGGCATCGACGGAGACCGGCTCGCGCACGGCTTCGACCCGGCAGACAAGGGCTTCTACCAGGGCGGCGACATCGCCGGCCTGCACTCGAAGCTCGACTACATCGAGGGCCTCGGCACGACCGCGATCTGGCTGACCCCGAGCTTCAAGAACCGTCCCGTACAGGGCGCCGGAGCCGACGCGAGCGCGGGCTACCACGGCTACTGGATCACCGACTTCACCCAGATCGACCCGCATCTCGGCACCAACGCCGAGCTCGAGGCGCTGATCGACGACGCGCACGACCGCGGCATCAAGGTGTACTTCGACATCATCACGAACCACACCGCCGACGTCATCTCGTACGAGGAGGGGTCGCAGAGCTACATCACCCAGGAGGCCGACCCCTACCGCGACGCCGACGGCACGGCGTTCGACCCGGGCACCTATGCCGGCACCGACGAGTTCCCCGAGCTCGACCCGGCCACGAGCTTCCCGTACACGCCGGTGATCGCCGACGCCGACAAGGACGTCAAAGTGCCCGCGTGGCTGAACGACCCGACGCTGTACCACAACCGCGGAGACTCGACCTGGGCCGGAGAGTCGGTCACGTTCGGCGACTTCGTCGGGCTCGACGACCTCATGACCGAGCACCCGACCGTCGTCGACGGGTTCGTCGACGTCTACCAGGACTGGGTCGACCTCGGCATCGACGGGTTCCGCATCGACACCGCCAAGCACGTCAACTTCGAGTTCTGGGAGGAGTGGGCGACCGAGGTGCTCGACTACGCCCACGCGAACGGCAAGCCGGACTTCTTCATGTTCGGCGAGGTGTACGACGCCGATCCCGCCAAGCTCTCGCCCTACGTGCGCAAGACCGACATGAACTCGGTGCTCGACTTCACGTTCCAGAGTGCCGCGACCGCCTATGCCAAGGGCACCGGCGCCGGCGCGAAGCCCGCAGGCCTGCGCACCCTGTTCGCGGGCGACGACATGTACACGACGCCGGACTCGTCGGCGACGGCGCTGCCGACCTTCCTCGGCAACCACGACATGGGCCGGATCGGCTACTTCCTCGCCGGAGCCGACGCGCTGCAGCGCGACGAGCTCGCCCACGAGCTGATGTACCTCACCCGCGGCCAGCCGGTCGTCTACTACGGCGACGAGCAGGGCTTCGCCGGCACCGGCGGCGACAAGGATGCGCGCCAGTCGCTCTTCGCCACGCAGACGGCCGATTACGCCGACCAGCCGCTCGTCACCGGCGAGCAGCTCGGCAGCACCGACCGCTACGACACCGACGCCCCGCTCTACACGCACATCGCTGCGCTCGCGGACCTCCGTGCGAGCCACCCGGCCCTCGCATCGGGCGCGCAGATCGAGCGCTTCGTGGACGACGCGGCGACCGGCGTCTACGCCTTCAGCCGCGTCGACCGCGACGAGAAGATCGAGTACCTCGTCGCGACCAACAACGCGACCGCCGACAAGACCGTCTCGATCCCGACTCTGACGACGGATGCCTCGTTCACGCCGCTCTACGGCGGCGGCAGCGGCTTCACCACCGACTCCGCAGGCGTCGCGTCGATCACCGTCCCGGCGCTGTCCGCGGTGGTCTACACCGCCGGCAAGGAGGTCACCGCGCCGGAGCAGGCCGGAGACATCGCCGTCACCGCCCCCGAGGCCGGCGCGGGTCTCAGCGGCGTCGCTCCGGTCGCAGCCGACATCGCCGACGGCGTCTGGGCCGAGACGAGCTTCGCGTGGCGCGTCGTCGGCGACGACGAGTGGCACGCGCTCGGCACGGCCGAAGACACCACACCGCGCGTCTTCCACGACGTGGCCGGTCTCGCGGCGGGCACGCTCGTCGAGTACCGGTCGGTGTCGACGGATGCCGCGGGCAACCGCTCAGCCGCATCGACCTACGCCTCCGTGGGCAACCGCGTCGCCCTCGCCGCTCCCGAGCAGCCCGAAGAGCCGGAGGCTCCGGAAGAGCCCGAGCCGCAGGAGCCGACCGACTACGGCTTCGTCAGCGTGCCCGGCAGCTTCAACAGCGAGGCGGGATGCCCCGGCGACTGGCAGCCCGACTGCGACGCCGTGCAGATGGAGGAGCAGGCGGGCGGCATCTGGCGCCTCAGCGTCGCGAACCTCGCCGCCGGCGACTACGCCTACAAGGTCGCGGTCGAGAAGTCGTGGAACGAGAACTACGGCGCAGGCGGTGCATCCGGCGGCTCCGACATCGTGCTGAAGCACGCCGGTGGCGCGATCACCTTCTACTTCGACTCGCGCACGAAGAACATCTGGTCCACGGCCGACGGTCCCGTCATCACGCTGCCCGGCTCGCTGCAGAGCGAGCTCGGCTGCCCCGGCGACTGGCAGCCGGAGTGCCTCGCGACCATGATGTTCGACCGGAACAAGGACGGCGTCTTCCAGTACACGACCGACGACCTGCCCACCGGCTCGTACGAGGTCAAGGTCGCGCACAACCTGAGCTGGGACGAGAACTACGGGGCCGGCGGCGCACCCGGCGGCGCGAACATCACGTTCAGCGCGACCGCGGGCAAGGTCGTGACGTTCCGGTACAACCTCGAGTCCCACGTGCTGACGGTCAAGGCCACCGACCCGCCGCTCGTCGGCACCGGCGAGCTCCGTGCGCACTGGATCGACGCCGAGACCATCGCGTGGCCGGCCGACCTGGGCTCGACCGCCGCTGACGCGACATGGCAGCTGCACGCGTCGGATGAGGCATCCCTCGTCCTCACGGACGGCGAGATCAGCGGCGGCGATGCGATCGACCTCACCCGCATCGACGGCGGCCTCACGGCCGAGCAGAAGGAGAGGTTCCCCGCACTCGCAGGCTTCGTCGCGCTGCGCGTGGAGGGAGACACGGCGGCCCTGCTGAAGGGCCAGCTCATGGTGTCGCAGCGCGACGCCGCGGGTGCGCTGAAGGCCTACACGGGCGTGCAGATCCCGGGCGTGCTCGACGACCTCTACGCCGACGCGGTCGCCGACACGGCGCTCGGCGTCTCGTTCAAGGCCGGCAAGCCGACGTTCCGCCTGTGGGCTCCGACCGCTCAGCAGGCGACGCTGCTGACATGGGATGCCGGCACCGACGGCGACCCTGTCCGTCACGAGGCGGCGTGGGACGCGGCATCCGGTGTCTGGACCGTCTCCGGTGCGAAGTCGCTCAAGGGCGACGAGTTCCTGTGGGAACTGAAGGTCTTCGCCCCCTCGACCGGCGAGATCGAGACGAATGTCGTGACCGACCCGTACTCGGTCGGGCTGACGCTCAACTCCGAGCGCTCGGTCGCGATCGACCTGAACGACAAGTCGTGGAAGCCCAAGCAGTGGGAGAAGACGAAGGCGCCGGTCATCGACCGTCCGGTCGACCGGGCGATCTACGAGCTGCACATCCGCGACTTCTCGATCACCGACGAGACGGTGCCGGCCGCGGAGCGCGGCACGTACCGCGCCTTCACGCGAGACAGCGCGGGCACGAAGCAGCTGCGTCAGCTCGCCGACGCCGGCATCAACACGGTGCACCTCCTGCCGTCGTTCGACATCGCATCGATCGAAGAGGACCGCGCCGCCCAGGCTGTGCCCGACTGCGACCTGGCCTCGATGGGCCCGGGAAGCGAGGACCAGCAGGCGTGCATCGCTGAGGTGATCGACGCCGACGGCTTCAACTGGGGCTACGACCCGTATCACTACTCCGCGCCTGAGGGCTCGTACGCCGTCGACCCCGAGGGCGGGGCGCGCGTGCACGAGTTCCGCGAGATGGTCGGCGCGCTGCACGGCATGGACCTGCAGGTCGTGCTCGACGAGGTGTACAACCACACCGCCCAGTCCGGCCAGGACGCCAAGTCGGTGCTCGACAAGGTCGTGCCGGGGTACTACCACCGCCTCAACCTCGCCGGCAACGTCGAGACCTCGACGTGCTGCCAGAACGTGGCCACCGAGCACCAGGTCGCGCAGAAGCTCATGGTCGACTCGGTCGTGACGTGGGCGCGCGACTACAAGGTCGACGGGTTCCGCTTCGATCTGATGGGGCACCACTCGAAGGAGAACATGCTGGCCATCCGCGCCGCGCTCGATGAGCTCACGCTCAAGAAGGACGGTGTGGACGGCAAGGCGATCTACCTCTACGGCGAGGGCTGGAACTTCGGCGAGGTCGCCAACAACGCCCTGTTCGAGCAAGCCACGCAGGGGCAGCTCGGCGGGACCGGCATCGGCACGTTCAGTGACAGGCTGCGCGACGCCGTGCACGGCGGCAGCCCGGTCGACGGCGCGTCCATCTTCTACCAGGGCTTCGGCACCGGCCTGTTCACCGATCCGAACGGTCGACCGGACGTGCCGGGCGACCCCGCGGGCGATCTCGCGCGCAAGACCGACCTGGTGAAGCTCGGGCTCGCGGGCAACCTCCGCGACTTCGAGATGACGGCCTCGGACGGCACCGTGAAGGCGGGCGATCAGTTCGACTACAACGGCTCGCCGGCGGGATATGCCGACCAGCCGGACGAGGTCATCACCTACGTCGACGCGCACGACAACGAGACGCTGTACGACCACCAGGTCTTCAAGCTGCCGGTCGACACGTCGATGGCCGACCGCGTGCGCATGAACACGCTGTCGCTCGCGACGACCACGTTCTCGCAGACGCCGTCGTTCTGGCACGCCGGCACCGAGCTGCTGCGCTCGAAGTCGCTCGACCGCAACAGCTACAACTCGGGCGACTGGTTCAACCGCATCGACTGGACCGGTCAGGAGTCGACCTTCGGCTCGGGCCTGCCGCGCAAGGCCGACAACGAGGCGAAGTGGTCGTTCATGAAGCCGCTGCTCGAGAACCCGGCGCTCAAGCCCGGAGCATCCGACATCGCGGCGGCCGAGGCATCCGCACTCGACCTCCTGCGCGTGCGCGAAGAGGTGGGCCTGCTCCGCCTCGGCGACGCGGAGCTGATCAAGGAGAAGGTGTCGTTCCCGAACAGCGGACCGGATGCCGCGCCCGGCGTGGTCGTGATGCTCATCGACGACCTCGTGGGTGACGACGTGGACCGCATGCTCGAGGGCGCGCTGGTGGTGTTCAACGCCTCGCCCGAGGCGACGACCCAGACGCTGCCTGACCTCGCCGGACGCGGCTTCGCCCTCACCGCCGCGCAGGCGAACGGCTCCGACGCCGTGGTGAAGACGACGACGTGGGATGCCGCGACCGGTGCGCTCACCGTGCCGGCCCGGTCGGTCGCCGTGCTCGTCGACAAGGAGGACGTGCGCACCGCAGTGCTCGCTGCTCCCGACAGGCTCGTCGCCAAGCACGGTGCCACGGTGAAGGTGGTCGGCAAGGTCGTGGCGGCGGATGGCACGGCGCCGGTGGGCGCCGTCACGGTCACCGACGGCGTCAAGGTCATCGCGACCGCGACGCTCACGGCGGCGGACAAGGGCACGGTGCGCATCACGCTCCCGACGCTGAGCCGGGGCGTGCACCTGCTGCGCACATCGTTCGACGGAGCGACCGGGTACAAGGACTCTCGAGCTGTGGTGCCGGTGCCGCTGCTCGTCCACTGAGGAGCGTCGCATGAATCCGGTGGGGGCCCGAGGTCATCCTGACGGCTGACGGCGATGAGACTTCCGGACGACGCGCCCAGCTGCGCTCGTCCGTAGCGTCGATGGGGTGACAGCGACCTCTCCGATCCAGACCACGCGCAGCCGGCTCTCCACCGCCGGCGCACTGCTGCTGACGGTGGCGGGGAACATCCTCGTCGTCGTGATCGTGGGGATCGCGCTCGCGGCCGTCGCTGCAGCCGGTGCCGTCGTGTTCGGGCTGCCCGTCCTCGAGGGACTCTGAGCCGGACTCGCAGAGGATCTGATGCGAAACGTCGATGTGCCGCCCGCTCGTGCGACGGATCAGGTGAGGGTGGTGTGAGGCCTCCCCGTCACGGAAGGATCAGACCATGAAGTTCATGATGTTCGTCGTCAGCGACCCCCAGCCCGATTCCGAGCAGGACCAGTCCGACATCGACCTCTGGGTGGACCCGCTCGACGCGAGCGGCAAGCGGGTGATCGGCGAGGTGCTGGCACCGCCGAGCGACTCCACCGTCGTCCGCGTGCGCGGCGGCAAGGTGCTCACGACGCGGGGGCCGTTCGCCGAGACGAGTGAGGTCATCCTGGGCTTCGACATCCTCGACGTCGAGAACCTCGACGAGGCGATCGAGATCGCGTCGCGGCATCCGATGGCCCGCAACGGTCAGATCGAGCTGCGCGCGTTCGCTCCCTGGGACGAGTAGACGGCGGCGAGGGGGCCGAAAAGACGGTCTCCCTCGCAGATACATGGAAGTCCATGTAAAATCGGCAACGTGCCAACGAAGGCACGGTGACTTTCATCAGGATGCCCCACGAAGGCGTCCGGGTGAGGCCGAAGGAGCAACGATGTCCATGACGATCACCACCCCGTCCACCGCCCTCTCGCCTGACGAGCGGGCCGCGGTCATCGACGCCGTCCGCGACTTCGCGGCTGCCGAGCTGACGCCGCACGCTCTCGAGTGGGACGAGCAGAAGCACTTCCCGCGCGAGACGCTGCACCGCGCAGGCGAGCTGGGGCTCGGCGGCATCTACGTGCGTGAAGACGTCGGCGGTACGGGCCTCTCGCGCTCCGACGCCGCCGCGATCTTCGAGGAGCTCGCCGTCGGCGACCCCGCGATCGCCGCCTACATCTCCATCCACAACATGGTCGCCTGGATGATCGACACCTACGGCACCGACGCCCAGCGGCAGGAGTGGCTGCCGCTGCTCACCGCGATGGACGGCTTCGGCAGCTACTGCCTCACCGAGCCCGGCGCCGGCTCCGATGCCGCCGCCATCGCCACGAGCGCGATCCGCGACGGCGACGAGTTCGTGCTGACGGGCGTCAAGCAGTTCATCTCCGGCGCGGGCGAGGCATCCGTCTACATCGTCATGGCGCGCACGGGCGACCCGGGGGCGCGAGGCATCTCGGCCTTCCTGGTGCCCGCCGACACGACAGGGCTGTCCTTCGGCGCGAACGAGAAGAAGATGGGCTGGAACGCCCAGCCGACGCGCCAGGTCATCCTCGACGAGGTGCGCGTGCCGGCCGCGAACCTGCTCGGCAGCGAGGGGCAGGGCTTCAAGATCGCGATGTCGGCCCTCGACGGCGGTCGCATCAACATCGCCGCGTGCTCGCTGGGTGGTGCGCAGTGGGCACTCGACCGCGCGATCGCCTACGTGCACGAGCGCTTCACATTCGGCGAGCCCCTGGCGGAGAAGCAGTCCGTCGTCTTCACGCTCGCCGACCTCGCGACCGAGCTGCGCGCCGCGCGGGCGCTGGTGCGCGACGCCGCGGCAGCGCTGGACGCGAAGGCCCCCGACGCCTCGATGCAGTGCGCGATGGCCAAGCGCTACGCGACCGACGCCGGATTCCGTATCGCGAACGAGGCGCTGCAGCTGCACGGCGGCTACGGCTACCTGCACGACTACGGCATCGAGAAGGTCGTGCGCGACCTGCGCGTGCATCAGATCCTCGAGGGCACGAACGAGATCATGCGGGTCATCATCGGCCGCGAACTTCTGGGAGCCTGACATGCGCATCGCCTTCCTCGGACTCGGCCACATGGGCCTCCCCATGGCCCGCAACCTCGCCGCTGCAGGTCACGAGGTCGTCGGCTTCGACGTGTTCCAGGGTGCGATGGATGCCGCGGCCCAGGGGGGCCTCGCCGTCGCCGAGTCTGGGCCCGCCACGGTCACGACCGCCCGCGCGGAGATCGTGATCACGATGTTCCAGTCGGGCACGCAGGTGCTCGATGCCTACCGCGGGATCGACGGCGCGCAGGGGCTGCTTGCCGTCGCCGAGCCGGGCACGCTGTTCATCGACTCGTCGACCATCGCGGTCGACGAGGCGCGCGCCGCTCACGCGCTCGCCGAGGCCGCAGGGCACCGGTCGCTCGACGCCCCCGTCTCGGGAGGCGTGGTCGGCGCCGAGAACGCGACGCTCGCCTTCATGGTGGGCGGAAGCGACGACGACTTCGAGGTCGCGCGCCCGGTGCTCGAGGCGATGGGCCGGCGCATCGTGCACTGCGGCGGCGCCGGCCTCGGCCAAGCCGCCAAGGTCTGCAACAACATGATCCTCGCGGTGTCGCAGATCGCGGTCGCCGAGGCGTTCGTGCTGGGGGAGCGGCTCGGCCTCTCGCACCAGGCGCTGTTCGACGTCGCCTCCAACGCGTCGGGTCAGTGCTGGGCGCTCACGACGAACTGCCCGGTGCCCGGGCCGGTGCCCACGAGCCCCGCGAACCGCGACTACCAGCCCGGCTTCGCGGGCGCCCTCATGTCGAAAGACCTCGGTCTCGCCGAGCACGCCATCGTGTCGACGGGTGTCGAGGCGCAGATGGGCATGCTCGCGCGCCGCATCTACCAGGGGTTCGCCGACGGCCCCGGCGCCGGCCAGGACTTCTCGGGCATCATCAACACCATCCGCGCCGAGTCCGACTGACCCGGTCGCTCACCCCTCGGACCCCGGGTTCCCCTGGCCCCTGGATTTCCTTGTCGCCCCAGGTTCCCCTGTCGCAGAGTGCCGCCGCAGGCGGCCCTTTGTGACAGGTGAGCAGCACCACCCTGGGCTCGCCTGTCACGAAGTGCGGCTGCGGGCGACACAATGTGACAGGTGAGCAGCGGGGCGCGGGCGGCCAGCAGCGGGTACCCAGGGGCCAGCCAGGGCCGAGTGACGCGCAGCCGAGTGACGCGCAGCCGAGTGACGAGCAGCCGAGTGACGAGCAACCGAGGAGAGACATGGCCGAGTACGAGACGATCCTGGTCGAGACGCGCGGGCGCGTGGGCTGGATCACCCTCAACCGCCCTGAGGCGCTCAACGCCCTGAACACCCAGACGATGCGCGATGTCGTGGCCGCGGCATCCGCTTTCGACGTCGACCCGCACATCGGCGCGATCGTGCTCACCGGATCCGAGCGCGCGTTCGCCGCGGGCGCCGACATCAAGGAGATGGAGTCCAAGAACGGGCTCGAGATGCTGATGGGCGACCACTTCGGCGGCTGGGCGCAGTTCGCCGCCGTGCGCACACCGGTCGTCGCGGCCGTGTCGGGCTATGCCCTCGGCGGCGGCTGCGAGCTCGCGATGATGTGCGACATCATCCTCGCCGCCGACACCGCGAGGTTCGGCCAGCCCGAGATCAACCTCGGCGTCATCCCCGGTATGGGCGGATCGCAGCGGCTCATCCGTGCGGTCGGCTACTACAAGGCGGCCGAGCTGATCTTGACCGGTCGGATGATGGATGCTGCGGAGGCCGAGCGCTCCGGGCTCGTCTCGCGCGTCGTCCCGGCCGCGGACCTGCTCGACGAAGCCGCGAAGACGGCCGAGACGATCGCGTCGAAGTCGCTGCCGTCGCTGTATGCCGCGAAGGCCACGCTCGACGCGGCCATGGAGGTGCCGCTCGCCGAAGGGTTGCGGCTCGAGCGCCACGTCTTCGCGAGCCTGTTCGACACTGCGGACCAGAAAGAGGGGATGGCGGCGTTCCGCGAGAAGCGCTCGCCGGACTTCCAGGGGCGCTGAGCCCGTTCGCGAGGCGCGCTCGCCGGACTTCCAGGGGCGCTGAGCGCCTCATTTCGCGGAAGGGAGCCGAGCGACTGAGTCGGACGCGCGGACCCGTTCAGAGCGGGTCGGGCTGCGGGCGGGGGTCGGTGAAGTCGCCGGAGTCCTTGCGGAAGCGCGCGATGATCCGCACGAGCTCGGCGGTGTCGTCGTCGGTGAGGCCGACGTCCTCGAACACGTTCTCATTGAGCGCGACGGTCGCGTCCTCCACGAGGTCCAGCCCGGCGGACGTGATGACCAGCATCGCGGCGCGTCCGTCGATCGGGTGGGGTTCTCGCGTCACCAGCCCGTCGCGGGCGAGCCGGTCGACGGTGTTCGTGACGCTGGTCGGGTGCACCTGCAGCCGCGCGATGGCGCTGGCCATCGGCATCCGTCCCGATCTCGTGAAGGCGAGGAGGCGCAGCATCTCGTAGCGGGCGAACGAGAGGCCGAAGGGCTTGAGGGCCGCGTCGATGCGGGCGAACAGCAGCTGCTGCGCGCGGATGATCGAGGTGACCGCGGTCATGCCGGATGCGGCGGGCTCCCAGCCGTGCGCGATCCACTGCCTCTTGGCCTCGGCGATCGGATCGACCGGAAGACGCTTGGGTGCTGCCATGACGACCTCCTCGCTCCACCGTAGCGTGCGACAAGTCGCGCGCTCCGCTCACTCAGTGCGACGACGGCTTGCGTCGTGAGCAACCGCGTCGCCAAGGCGGATTCGCACTCTTCGGTCCGCGGAATCCGCTCATTGTGTATACATTGACGGGGATCTGCGCGACTCATTACCTGCCTGCAACGCTCGATTGGGTACATTCTTCGCCGCGTCCTAGACTCGTGCCCAGCGTGAGGAGATCGATATGAGGATCGTCGTCCTGGTCAAGGAAGTCCCGGATACCTACGGGGACCGCAAGCTGTCGCTGGAGACCGGCTTGGCGGATCGCGGGGCATCGGAAGCGGTGCTCGACGAGATCGGCGAGCGCGCGATCGAGGTCGCGCTGTCGTACGCCGACAAGAACCCCGGCACGGAGGTCGTGGTGCTGTCGATGACGCCGGCGTCGGCGTCGGCCACGGTGCGCAAGGGCCTGGCGATGGGAGCCGCGTCGGCGGTGCACGTCGTGGACGAGGCGCTTCTCGGCGCCGACCTGGGCCTGACGGCAGAGGTGCTCGCCGCCGCGGTGAAGCGCACCGGCTTCGATCTGGTCATCGCCGGCAACCAGTCCACGGACGGCTCGGGCGGCGTGATCCCCGCCATGGTGGCCGAGATCCTCGACGTGCCGGCCGCGACCTACCTGGCGTCGGTCGAGATCGGCGAGAGCGCGGTGTCGGGCACCCGCGCCGTCGAGGGCGCGACGATGAACGTCTCGACGGCCCTGCCGGCTCTCATCTCGATCACCGAGGCCCTGCCCGACGCCCGCTTCCCCAACTTCAAGGGGATCATGGCGGCGAAGAAGAAGCCGTTCGAGACACTGTCGCTCGATGACCTCGGCATCGACCCGCACGATCCGAACGCGTCGCGGTCGATCGTGATCGGGCTGTCCGAGAAGCCACCGCGCGAAGCCGGCACGAAGATCGTCGACGAGGGCGATGCCGGCGAGAAGCTCGCGGAGTTCCTGATCCAGAACCGGCTCGCGTAAGGGTGCGTGTGTGATGACGTTTGCTGAAGATTCGATTCTGGTCCTGCTCGACGTGACGCCGGGGGGCGAGCTGGCCAAGTCGGCCGCCGAGGTGCTCGGTGCGGCCGCACAGGTCGGCACGCCCGTTGCGCTGGTGGTCGGTGACGAGAAGCTGGCGACGGATGCTGCGGCCCTGGGCGCCGGCACGGTGCTGGTCGCACCCGCCGGCGACGGCCTGGTCGTGCCGATCGCGGACGCGCTGGACGCCGCCGCGACGCTCGTGCGCCCCGACGCGATCCTCGCGTCGCACTCGGTCACCGGACGTGAGGCCGCCGGCCGGTACGCGGCGCGCACGCGGTCGGCGATCGCGGTGGACGCCGTGGGCGTCGCGCGAGACGACGAGGGCGTGGTCGCGCACCACTCGGTCTACGGCGGCGCGTACAACGTGCAGGCCGCGGTCACGTGGGGTGCCCCGGTCATCACGATCCGTCAGGGCTCGGTCGACGCCCGTGCCGAGTCGGTCGCCTCGCCCACGGTCGAGACGCTTCAGGTGACGCCGTCGGGGCGGAAGTCGGCGACGGTCGAGTCGGTGGATGCCGCGGTCGTGTCGTCGTCGCGTCCGGAGCTGCGCGGTGCGGCCAAGGTCGTGTCGGGTGGCCGCGGGCTCGGCTCGAAGGAGCAGTTCGCGCTCGTGGAGCAGCTCGCCGACGCGCTCGGCGCCGCCGTCGGCGCCTCGCGCGCCGCCGTGGATGCGGGCTACGTGCCGCAGGCGGCGCAGGTCGGGCAGACCGGTGTGTCGGTGGCCCCGCAGCTGTACGTCGCGCTCGGCATCTCGGGCGCGATCCAGCACAAGGCCGGCATGCAGACCGCCAAGACGATCGTCGCGATCAATAAGGACGCCGACGCCCCCATCTTCGAGGTCGCCGACTTCGGCGTGGTCGGAGACCTGTTCCAGGTCGTGCCGCAGCTCATCTCGGCGCTCGAGGCGAAGAAGGCGTAGCGGCGTCATGGCGACCTACGGCACGACCCTGCGCCGCGGCCTGCCGCGCGTGGCCGGCGGCGAGCCCTGGCCCCCGAACGGCGAGGCGCCCGACGGCGTCGGCGCACCTGCGGCGGCGGAGCCCGCGCCCCAGGCTGCGCCTGCCGTTGCGGAATCGACCGTTGCGGCCGCCGCGACGACCGCAGCCCCCGAGGCGGCTGTCCAGACCGAGGCGCCGCCTGTCGGGACCGCTGCCGCCCCAGAGACCGCCGCTCCGGTGGCTCCGGCTGCCGCTGCTGTCGGCGCTCCCGCCGCCGGGGCCCGAACGTTGCGTCGTGGTCTGCCCCGCACTCCGGGCGGGGAGCCGTGGCCCCGTGCCGGCAGTGCACCCGCTGCGGCTGCTGGACCGGTAGCTCCCGCTGCCGCGCCGGTAGCGCCCGCTCCCGCCCCGGCCGCCGAGGCTCCGGCCGCGCCGGCTGCCCCCGCCGCGGCGTCGGTTGCGGCGCCCGCGCCCGCTGCGCCTTCGGCCTCCTCTGCCGCGGGCGATGGCCGTGCGCTGCGCCGTGGCCTGCCGCGCGTCCCGGGCGGCGAGCCGTGGCCGCCGGCCGGGTTCGCTCCCGCCGCCACCGCAGCCGCCGCCGTCGCGCCGGCCCCGGCTGCGTCGGCGTCCGAGACGGCGGAGGTGGCGGCATCCGTCACCGACTCCCCCGCGCCGGCCGTGGCGGCACCTGTCGCGGTCGCTCCCGAGCCCGCCCGCACCCCGTCGGGCGTTCCGCTCGACCGGCCCCTGCCGTTCACGCGCACGGTGTGGCCCGGTGCGGCCGCCTCCACACGTCCGGCCCCGCGGCCCGAGCCGCAGCGGATCGGACCCTTCACCAAGGCGCAGTGGGCCGGTGCGGTGATCGTCGGCTGCGGCGGACTGCTGTTCGCCGCAGGCATGGCCGTCCTCGCCGTACGCTGGCTGCTCAGCACGCAGTGGGGAGCCGACTTCCTGGCGGCATTCCCGGGCGAGTACCACCTGCCCGAAGGGGCTCCGGTCGGGTTCCCGGCGTGGCTCGGGTGGCAGCACTTCTTCAACGTGTTCCTGATGGTGCTGGTCATCCGCTCGGGCATCAGGATCCGGGGCGAGAAGCGCCCGACGGCGTTCTGGACGCCGAAGTGGAACAGCAAGCGCAAGGTCAGCCTGACCATCTGGTTCCACCAGTCGCTCGACATCCTGTGGTTCGTCAACGGCCTGATCTTCGTGGTGCTGCTGTTCATCAGCGGACAGTGGATGCGGATCGTCCCCACGTCGTGGGAGGTGTTCCCGAACGCGGTCAGCGCCGCCCTGCAGTACGTGTCGCTGGACTGGCCGACCGAGAACGGGTGGGTCAACTACAACGCGCTGCAGCAGCTCGCCTACTTCACGACCGTGTTCATCGCCGCGCCGCTCGCCGCGATCACCGGTGTCCGCATGTCGGGCCTCTGGCCGAAGAACGCGGCGGGGCTGAACGAGGCCTACCCGGTCCAGTGGGCCCGCGCCGTGCACTTCCCGGTGATGCTCTACTTCGTGCTGTTCATCTTCGTGCACGTCGTGCTGGTGTTCGCGACGGGAGCGCTGCGCAACCTGAACCACATGTACGCGGCGCAGGGCTCGGTCGATCCGAACGCCTATGCGGACAACTGGGCCGGATTCTGGATCTTCTCCGTCTCGCTCGTCGTGATCGCCGCGGCGTGGGTGGCCGCCCGGCCGCTCGTGCTCGCGCCGATCGCCCGTTTGTTCGGCACCGTCTCGAGTCGCTGAGATGACGCCGTCTGCCGATCGCTGGACGCGTCTCGTCGGGCGGCTGCTCGCGCCCAATCCGGGCCCGATGACGCTGGACGGCACCAACTCGTTCGTCATCGCGGCGCCCGGGCACGACGGTGTCGTGGTCGTCGACCCGGGTCCGGAGGATGCCGCCCACCTGGAGCGCCTGGCGGGGTTCGGCGCGGTCGAGCTGATCCTCATCACGCACCACCACGCCGACCACGTCGAGGGCGTCGATTCGCTCGTCGCCCTCACCGGCGCGCCGGTGCGCGCGTGGCGGGCCGATTTGTGCCGGAATGCGGACCCTCTCGCAGCGAACGAGGAGATCGAGGCCGCCGGCACGCGCATCCGCGTCGTAGCCACGCCCGGTCATACGACGGACTCGGTGAGCTTCCACCTCCCCGACGATGCCGCGATCGACAGCTCCGCAGCAGGGGGGACGATGCTCACGGGCGACACGATCCTCGGCAGCGGGACCACGGTCATCGCGCACCCCGACGGCGCGGTCGGGGCGTACCTCGCGTCGCTCGACGCCCTGGAGGCGTTCGGAGCCATTCCGGTGCTGCCCGCCCACGGGCCGATGCTCCCCGACCTCCGCGCCGTCTGCCGCGCGTACCGGTCGCACCGGGAGCAGCGCCTCGACCAGGTGCGCGGCGTCCTCGCGGCGCTCGGAGTCGAAGCATCCGACGATCCCGCCCTCGTCGAGGCCGTCGTCGACCGCGTCTACGGCGAGATCGATCCCCGTGTGCGCTTCGCCGCGGTGGCATCCACGCGCGCGCAGCTGGACCACCTCGCGGCCTCGGCGTGATCACCCCGGTCAGCCGGGCGGAGTTCGTCGCCCAGGCGGAAGGGCGCCTTCCCCCGATGGCTCCCGTGCGCTGACGACCCTACGGGGCGGATGAGGGGGTGACGGATGCCGCGCCCGCGGCGAACCCCTCGGCATAGGCCTCGTCGGCCCCGAGCCGGAACATGTCGCGCTCGAGCGGGCGAACGATCGAACGCGCGCCCGGCAGGTCGAGCGAGCCGACCAGGTCGGCGCGCCCGCGCACCACGGCCACCGGCCGCCGCGTGGCCTTGCCCTTGACCAGGTCGGTCGCGGCAGCGAGCTCGTCGGCGACGCAGGGCATCGTCACGACGAGGGGACGGCCCTCGGCGTCGGTCCCTCCCCGCAGGTCCTCGAAGACGTGCACGCCGCCCGCCCCGATCGCGTGGTCGGTCTGGCCGTCACGCCACGCGCGGCCGAGGGTGTCGGACACGAGCACCCCGACCTCCACACCGAGGCGCTCGCGCAGCCCGGCGGCGATGAGCCGCGCCGAGGCGTCAGGGTCTTCGGGGAGGAGCAGGACGGTGCCCTCGGGCGTGTTCGACGCGTCGACCCCGGCGGCGGCCGACACCATCCCGAGCCGGTTCTGCACGATGCGGGTCGTTCCGCCGTTCGGCGTCGGTCGCGAGGCCACCACGCGGACCGTCTCGGCGGTGATCGCGTCCTCGCGGTCGTCGGCCGCCAGGATGCGTCCCTCGGCTTTCGACACGATCTTCGAGGTCACCACGACGATGTCGCCGTCGGCGAGTCGGCCGGCTGCGGCATCCGCGATCACTGTCACCAGGTCATCGCCCGGCGTTATCTCGGGGATCCCGTCGAGAGCCCAGACCTGCAGCACGTCGGCGATCAGCGGACGAAGCGGACCTCGGTGAGCGTCTCACCCAGGAACGGCTCGGTGTGCGAGGCGCCGTCGAGCGTGAAGCCGTTGCGCGTGTAGAAGCGGTGCGCGCGCGGGTTGTCGTCGGCGACCCAGAGGTACAGCTGCTCGTCGGCGCCGACGACGGCGTCGAACAGCTTCTGGCCGATGCCCGTGCCGTGGTACTCGTCGAGCAGATAGATGAAGTAGAGCTCGCGGAAGCGCGGCGCGTCCTTGTCCCGGGCAGGGCCGGAGCCTGCGAAGCCGACGATCTCCCCGCCGACGAGCGCGGCGAACATCTTGAAGTCGGGACCCTGGACGGCCCAGTGGGTCCAGAGCTCGGCGAGACGCTTGGGAGAGACCGCTTCGAGGGCGGCCTTGCTGATGAGGTGGTCGTAGGTCTCGTGCCAGCAGGTGGCGTGCACACGCCCGAGGGCCTCTGCGTCCACGTCGCGCACCGGACGGACGACGATGTCGGTCTGGAGTTCGGCTTCCATGGCCAGACTCTACGCCCGGCCTCGCGCGAGACGAAATCGACCGGACGCCGCCTGTGGACGCGTGGCTCCGAGGCGTCGGATGCCGCCACCCTGTATGTCGGAAATCCACAACCGAATGTCGACTGCGCTCATGGATCGCTACCATCACTCCCCGTGAACGTGATCTGGCGGACCCTGCTCGTGATGCTCGGCGCGCGGCGGCGCGTCCGGCGAGAAGGCCGCCTTCCGCCGACCGGCATCGGCCGGGTGCGGCTGACGACGCTGCCCACCGACCTCGACATCCTCATGCACATGAACAACGGCCGCTATCTCTCGCTGTTCGATCTGGGGCGCTGGGATCTGCTGGTGCGGACGGGCCTGTTCGACGTCATGAAGCAGCGCGGCTGGTACGCGGTCGTGTCGAGCGAGACGGTCACATTCCGCAAGTCGCTCGAGCTGTGGAAGCGGTTCGACGTCGAGTCGCGCATGATCGGTCACGACGACAAGGCCGTGTACCTCGAGCATCGCGCCGTCGTCGACGGCGAGGTCTACGCCCGCGTGATCGTCCGCGCCAGAATGATGAAGCGCAGCGGGGGCACGCTTCCGCACGACGAGCTGTTCGCGGCGGTCGGGTATCCCGACGGCATCCCCGAGATCGACCCGTGGGTGCACGACTGGGCCGCGGCCTCCGCTCTGCCCCCGTCGCGAGCCGAAGCACCCAGCGTCTGGAGCTGACGACTCAGCGGCCGCGGGCTCAGCTCACCGGCGGGCGCTCAGCTCAGCAGCGCCGACGCGACGGCGGCCAGTGAGGCCACCATCGCCACGTTCACGGTCACCAGGAGCGCTGTCCACACCTGGGCGGAGTCGACCGACGACAGGGGCGTGCGCCCGACCGCGTCGAGGGCTTCGGGCAGGGTCTCGAATTCGCCGACGGTGCGACCACGGGGCGTGCTGGCGACATAGACGCCGCGCTCGCGACGGACGGCGCCCACCTTGCGGCCTCCGCGGCCGGCCTCCCAGTCGCCGCGATCCAGGCTGCGCCACTGCACACGCCAGGACGCCGGGGCTGTCAGAGTGGGGAATGTCATGCTCGCAACGCTAAGCGGGCGTGCCGCGGCGCATCGGCCCTTGACTTCCGCGAGAAGTCAGGGTAAACCCGCGGTGCGTGCCTAGCGGGCGGCGGCGGGGTCGTCGGGTTCGGGAACCAGTGACAGGCCGGCCGGGGAGTTCGCGGCCTTGGTCAGCGCCTCCACCCACGCGGGGTTGAGTCGGGGCTGGCGGCTGCCGAAGTACTCGAACGAGAGCGGCACGTGAGGGCTGAGCCACACCGAGGTGCGCCCCATTCCGCTGCGCATCGGGTCGGTCCACGTGAAGGGGAACTGCTCGCCGCGACGGAGCTTCGCCCACACGACCGCCTGCAGGTGGGCGAGGACGCGGTCATCGATCGAGACGGCGATCTTCGAGTCGTATGTGAGGGTGCCCATTCCGCCAGATTAGCGCGCGTTCAGGGGGTCCACGGAACCCTACGCCGGAGGGCGACGCAGAGTATACGCCTTTCTCGCGCCCGTGTCTGGTGTTGCACGGGATGTGCTCCAACCCCCAGGCTGTCACGGTGACCACTTCGGAGACGCTCGTCCAGGATCTGCGAGAGGCGGTGTCGTCGGGGGGACTGACGGTCGTCTACCAGCCCCAATTCGCCCTCGACACGGGGGCGCCCGGCGGCGCACCCGTCGCAGTGGAAGTGCTCTGCCGCTGGACCCATGAGGTCGACGGCGAGGTCCCGCCGTCGACGTTCATCCCGCTCGCCGAAGACGCGCTGCTGGTCGAGGAGATCGACCTCCAGGTGCTCGAGCAGGGGCTGGAGCAGATCCTCGAGTGGCAGCGCGCCGGCCGCGCCGTCGAACTGGCGGCGAACGCCTCGCCGTCGCACATCACGCTCGACTACGCCGAGGCGGTCATCGCACGCCTGGCCGTGGCCGGCATCGACCCCGCCTTCGTCACGATAGAGATCACCGAGACGCCGTCTCCGCAGCTGCTTCCCGACATGCGCGCGGCGCTCGCTCGGCTCCGCGCCGCCGGCCTGACCATCGCGATCGACGACTTCGGCGCGGGAGACACCACGATCGACATGGTCGAGTCCCTGCCGATCGACGAGGTCAAGATCGACCGGTCGCTGACACAGCGAGCGGATGCCGCAGCCGACGCCATCGTGACCGATGTGGTCGCCCGGTCGAGCAGCCAGGGCTGGCGGGTCGTCGCCGAGGGCATCGAGACCCCCGAGGACCTCGCCCGTTCCATCGCCCGGGGCTGCCACCGCGGCCAGGGCTACCTGCTGGGCAAGCCGATGGGCGTCGCCGAGATCGAGGCGCTCTGGCTGCGCTGAGCGGGCTCGCCTAGAGCGTGAACTCGTCGGGGGCGTCGACCGGGGTGTCGTCTGCTGCCGACGGCGACTCGCCGACGTCGATCTGCGACCACGTCACAGGCATTCCCGGCGAGAACAGGATGTCGATGCCGGGGCCACCGCGCAGCGGCGGGATGTTGACGTAGCCGCCACCCGCTTTGATCGCCTCGAGGATCTGGGTCTTGAGCCCCGTCACCGGGTCGGGCAGGAAGTAGTCACGTCCGTCGACAGTGAGCCGGTTCACGATGGCCATGGGGCCCAGCGTACCCGTCGCGCGGGATGTCGAGATTAGGATTGAACTCGTGGGAACACTTCACTACGGTTCGCCGGCCACCGGTTTCGCCCTCGACGACCGCACGCTCGCCCACATCGAACTCGTGATGATGGCCAAGCTGCGTCGTCAGGAGAGCTTCGCGTTCGCCATCACCGACGAGAAGACGCAGCTGCGTCAGGCGGTGTGGATCTCGCCGGTCACGGCACTGCGCTTCGAGTACGACGCGCCCATGCCCGAGATCAACCGCCTCTGGCTGCAGGATCTCGTCGATACCGCGAACTCGTCGGGCGGCCTGCGCATCGTCCCCGAGCCGGACCCGGCCGCGCCACGCTGAGACCCGTCACGCTGAGACGCGTCACGCTGACACGCGTCCACCGCCCTCGCGCTTCGAGCGGTACATCGCCGCGTCGGCCGCGTCCAGCAGCTCCGACGCCGTCATCCCGGGCGCTGCGGCCACGACGCCGGCGCTGACCGAGAGGCTGAACACCGCGTCGCCGACCGCGACCGGCCGTCCGATCGCGCGGATCGCGCGCTGCGCCACATGGCGCGCGTCCTTCTCCTCCGCGCCGACGCACACGATCACGAATTCGTCGCCGCCGAGACGCACCACCATGTCGGAGGCCCGCGCCACCCCTGCGAGGCGACTGCCGATCGCGGCGAGCACGGCGTCGCCCACCTCGTGGCCGCGGGTGTCGTTGACGACCTTGAAGCCGTCGAGATCGAGGAAGATCACTGCGAGGCGAGACGCGGCTCCGGCGATCAGGGCCTCGAGCCGATCGTCGAGGAACCGGCGGTTGTGCAGCCCGGTCAGCGCATCGCGCAGCGCGAGCTCCGCGAGCTCGGCCTGGGCGCGGGCCGCGAGCGCCGCGTGGATCTCGGTGCCGAGCTCGCGTGCGTCCTCGGCGTGCTCGCCCCAGGGCAGGCTGCGACCGGTCACGCTCTCGCGCCAGGCCGAGAACGACCGGCGAGGGGAGAGCGCGTCATCGCGGTTGTCGGCGCGCTGGTCGCCCAGCCAATCCACCGTGCGGGCCACCTCGCTGCGGAGGAAGACCAGGCGGTCGCCCTCGGTTCCGATCGGCACGTCGAGCAGCCCCGCGACGCCGGGCATCTCGACCGCGAGCTCGGGGCGCTCGAGGGGGAGCGCCTCCCACATCGGCCGTTCGGCGGCCAGTTCGTCGACGATCCCGAGGACGGTGTCGAGCGGGGGCACGGTGCCGAGACCGAGCACCGAATCGCCGAGCCGCAGGATCACCCCGTCGGCCGGTACGACGTCGAGCACCGTGCGCTCGCCGCCGAGCAGCACAGCCGCGGCGTCGCTCCGCCCGTAGAGCGGTGCGACGATCGCGACCCGGCGCTCGCGTGCCTCCAGGCGTCGGCGCAGGTCGCGGATCTGATGGGCGGCGGTGAGCTGCATCGTCACCTGGCTCGCGAGCACCTCGAGCGCGCGGCGCAGCAGCACGGGAACCTTGCGCGGAGAGCGGTGGGCGCACGTGAACATCCCGACGAGCCGGTCGTCCGCGACGAGCGCGAGCGACAGCGTCGAGGCCTGGCCCATGTTGCGCATGAACTGCAGGTGGTGGGGCGACACCGACCGCAGCTCGGTCGCCCCGAGGTCGAGCGGCTCCTGCTCGGGGAGCAGCGACGAGATGGCCACGCCGGTGTCTTCGGTGTCGGCGATCACCCGGGAGCGCTTCTCGAGGTAGAGCGCTCGGGCCTGCGAGGGAATGTCGGAGGCGGGGAAGTGCAGTCCGAGGTACGGCTCCATGTCGGGCTCGCGCTCGTCGGCGACGACCTTGCCGTGGCCGTCGGCGTGGAACTCGTAGCACATCACCCGGTCGAACCCGGTGATCCGCTTGATCTCTGCTGCGGCACGCCTGCGCAGCTCGTCGGGATCGGTGACGC
Organism: Microbacterium sp. NPDC056003; assembly: GCF_042274785.1. Lineage (NCBI taxonomy): Bacteria > Bacillati > Actinomycetota > Actinomycetes > Micrococcales > Microbacteriaceae > Microbacterium > Microbacterium sp. NPDC056003. The sequence continues at coordinate 1,559,350 of NZ_JBHJXQ010000001.1, forward strand.
CCGCAAGGCCCTGGATCGCGCCGACCACTCCGGTGCGCACGTACTCGAGATCTGCGTGCACGGGTTCCAGATCGATGAGCAGCGGCGATCCTCCACGGTGCACGATGACGTCGTAGGTGACGCCGTCGATCACGGTGCGCACGGGGTCGATGGCGGCGCCGTGCGAAGCGGCCCAGCTCAGCGTCTCGCTCCCGAGCTCGTGAACGCGGCGGCCGAGCCAGGGCGCGGCGTTGTCGCTGGCGGCGACGATCGTGGCGGTCAGCTCATCGACGGCCAGCAGGACTCCGTGGGACTGGATGCGGCCGATGATGCGGATCGGCTCGGCCGCGCACTCTTGCAGGCGGCGGGATTCCGCCTCGTCCCTCTCGCGAGCATCGTCGTAATGCAGAACTGTGGTGTCGGTCAACGTGCCCCCTCGGCATCGGCCCCGAACTGTCGCGACGGCTGGCCGAGGAACGTCAAGCGTACGTCGTCACCGGCGATCGCGGGCCGCGGGATCCGTGAAGGGGTGCGCCCGTGCGCTGAGCGGTCCATGCATGCGCAATCGGGATGACTCGGCGGCGTACCGGACGGCGGGGTGCGACGCAAGGGCGTTGCGGGCGGCCGGGGGTTCCGGTTGCGTGCAGTCAGGCGCGGGCACTCCCCGCCCGCGCAGGGAGGAGGAAACGAGCCATGGACACCGCAACTCTCATCTGGATCATCGTCGCGGTCATCGTCGTCGCGATCATCGTCGTGGTCACCCTCGCGCTCACCGCACGAGGCCGCGCCGAGAAGAAGCGCCGGGCCGAGCACGAGAAGGCCGAGAAACTTCGCGAGCAGGCCCGCGAGACCGAGCTCGCCGCTCGCGAGAGCGAGGCGCGTGCCGCGCAGACCCGGGCGGATGCCGCGTCCGCAGCGGCTGCGGCACAGCAGGCCAAGGCGCAGGCCGCACAGGCCGAGGTCGACGCCAATCGTCTCGCCGACAGCGTGAGCGAGCACGACGCCGAGGCCGCCCAGCGTCGCGCCGAGCAGGAGGAGACCCTGCGCAAGGCCGACGACGTCGATCCCTTCGTCTCCACCGACGCCGACGCCGACGCCGGCGACCGCAGTCGCGACGGCCGCGTCGACCAGAGCCGCGGCGCCCACCTCGACCGCGACCGGGACAGCCGGGCGACGGCCGACGACGGCGTGCCGCCAGCTCCTGACGGCGTGACCGGTCGGAGTGCCTCGGCGCACGACCCGGCGGCCGAGAGAGGCGCGGCCATCACGCGCCCGCCGGCGACGACGACCGATGAGCGCTCGGTCGTCGTCGATGAGCACGCGGCCACCGCCGACGACGGCACCGTGCCGCCGAGCACCCGCCGGGATCGCGCCTGAGGACCGGGGCCGTCTGCCCGGCGAGACATCCGTGCACAGGCACGGTGAGCACGCCGGGCGGGCGGCTCTAGGCTGGACGGCATGGTGACCGACCCTTATCAGGGGGACACCGACCTGACGGCTCCCGACGACGACCTCGCCGAGCGTGCCGTGGTGCTGGCGCAGCGGTGGATCACCGAGAGCGCCGAGGTCGATGTGGACCCCGCCGCCGAGCGACTCGCCGGCGTCCTGAAAGACCCCAACGGCCTGCCGTTCACGATCGGCTTCGTCGACGGCGTCATGCGCCCCGAGAGCCTCACGGCGGCGGCATCCAATCTCAGTCGTGTCGCGCCGCTCGTGCCCGGCTTCCTGCCCTGGTACCTCCGGAGCGCGGTGCGTGTGGGCGGCGCTGTCGCACCGGTGCTGCCCTCGCCCGTGGTGCCGATCGCGCGGCGCGTGCTGCGCGAGATGGTCGGACATCTCGTGGTGGACGCGCGGCCCGAGAAGCTCGGCCCCGCCATCGCCGGCATCCGCGAGTCCGGCGCCCGTCTGAACCTCAACCTGCTCGGCGAGGCGGTGCTCGGCGAGCAGGAGGCGCTGCGCCGCCTGGAGGGCATCCACGAGCTCGTCCGCCGCGACGACGTCGACTACGTGTCGGTGAAGGTGTCGGCGATCGCCAGCCACATCTCGATGTGGGCGTTCGACGAGGTCGTCGCCAAGGTGGTCGATCGCCTGATGCCGCTCTACCTGACGGTGGCGTCAGACGGCACCTTCATCAACCTCGACATGGAGGAGTACCGCGACCTCGACCTGACGATCGCGGTCTTCACGAAGATCCTCGAAGACCCGCGGCTGCGGGGTCTCGAGGCCGGCATCGTGCTGCAGGCCTACCTGCCCGACGCCCTGCCGGCACTGCAGCAGCTCACCGCGTGGGCGCAGCAGCGCGTGGCGGCCGGGGGCGCGCGCATCAAGGTGCGGCTCGTCAAGGGCGCCAACCTCGCGATGGAGCGGGTGGATGCCGTGATGCACGGCTGGTCGCTCGCCACCTACGACGCCAAGGTCGACTCCGACGCCAACTACGTGCGCTGCCTCGACTTCGCGCTGCGACCCGAGAACGCCGCCGCAGTGCGGGTGGGGGTCGCCGGACACAACCTCTTCGACATCGCCTACGCCTGGCTGCTCGCGGGCGAGACCGGCGTGCGCGACCAGATCGAGTTCGAGATGCTCCTCGGGATGGCCCAGGGACAGGTCGCCGCCGTTGCCCGCGAAGTGGGCCACGTGCTGCTCTACGTGCCGGTCGTGCGTCCTGACGAGTTCGACGTCGCCATCAGCTACCTCGTGCGCCGGCTCGAGGAGAATGCGTCGAGCGACAACTTCCTCTCCGCCGCCTTCGAGCTCGCCGACGTGCCCGCGATGTTCGAGCGGGAGCGCGACCGCTTCCTCGCGTCTCTCGAGCGCGCCGCCGACCCGGCCCTGCGCGTCGGCCCGAATCGCACGCAGGACCGCGCGACCGAGCCCGTCGAGGCCCACATGTCCCGCGCGCGACTGCGCGACACCGGGGCGATCGGCGAGGGCGACGGTCTCACCGAGGCCGTGATCGGCATCGCGCGCTCCGCGGCGGGGGATCCCGCCGACACCGCGCCCGTCGCGCCGTCCGTCGAGGAGCAGCTGTTCGCCGGCGAGGCGTTCGTCGAGACCGCCGTCTTCGCGCCCCGTGAGGGCAGTGACCGCGCGCAGGGTGCACCCGGCTTCCGCAACGCCCCCGACACCGACCCGGCGCTGCCGGCCAACCGATCGTGGGCCCGTGGCATCCTCCGCCGCATCCACACGTCGCGCGCCGGTGACGAGACGATCGCCGCCGCCCGCATCGACGACGCCGACGCTCTGGAAGCCGTCGTGAAGACGGTGACGGATGCCGCGGCCCGATGGAGCGCGACGCCCGCGGCCGAGCGCTCCGCGGTGCTCGCCGCCGCAGGTCGCGCGCTCGAGGACCGACGTGGCGAGCTCATCGAAGTCGCCGCGTCCGAGACCGGCAAGATCTTCGCCGAGGCCGACGTCGAGGTCAGCGAGGCCGTCGATTTCGCGAACTACTACGCCGCCACCGCCCGCGAGCTCGACCGGGTCAGCGGCGCGGTGTTCGAGCCCGCGAAGCTCACCGTCGTCACCCCGCCGTGGAACTTCCCGGTCGCGATCCCCGCGGGCGGCGTGCTCGCGGCTCTCGCCGCGGGATCGGGCGTCGTGTTCAAGCCCGCGCCGCAGGCGCGCCGGTGCGCGGCCGTCGTGGCCGAGGCGCTGTGGGAGGCCGGTGTGCCGCGCGACGTGCTGGCCCTCGTCGACATCGACGAGGGCGGGCTCGGGCAGGCGCTCGTCTCGCACCCCGCGGTGGACCGGGTGATCCTCACCGGCTCGTTCGAGACGGCCGCACTGTTCCGCTCGTGGCGTCCCGACCTGCCGCTGCTCGCCGAGACCAGCGGCAAGAACGCGATGATCGTGATGCCGTCGGCCGACCTCGACCTCGCGGCATCCGATCTCGTCAAGAGCGCCTTCGGCCACGCCGGTCAGAAGTGCTCGGCGGCGTCGCTCGCGATCCTCGTCGGCCCGGTCGGGCACTCCAAGCGGTTCGCCCGCCAGCTCGTCGACGCGGCGCAGTCGCTGCGCATCGGCTCGCCCACCGACCCGCTGTCGGAGGTCGGGCCCGTCGTCGAGCCGCCCCGCGGCAAGCTCGAGTGGGCGCTCACGACCCTCGACGAGGGCGAGCAGTGGCTGGTCGAGCCGAAGCCGGTCGATGCCGGACCCGAATTCGCGGGCCGCATGTGGACGCCGGGCATCCGCACCGGCGTGATGCCGGGCTCGCGCTTCCATCACGAGGAGTTCTTCGGACCGGTCCTCGGCGTGATGCACGCCAGCTCGCTCGCCCACGCGATCGACCTGCAGAACGCCGTCGCCTATGGCCTCACCGCAGGGCTGTACACGCAGAACCCCGACGACCTCGCACTGTGGCTCGACCGCGTCGAGGCCGGCAACCTGTATGTCAACCGGGGCATCACGGGCGCGATCGTGCAGCGCCAGCCGTTCGGCGGATGGAAGCGCTCGTCGGTCGGGGCCGGCACGAAAGCCGGCGGTCCGAACTACCTCATCGGGCTCGGCTCGTGGCGAGCCACGTCGGGCGGTGCCGCGTCGACGACGCTGCACCTGCGCGGCCTCGACTCGCGCATCACGTCGGTGATCGAGGCGGCCCAGCCGTCACTCGACTACGACGCGTTCGAGTGGCTGCGACGCGCAGCGCTGTCGGACGCGATCGTGTGGGATCGCGAGTTCGGCCGGGTGAAGGATGTCTCGGCCCTCGGCATCGAGCGCAACCTCTTCCGCTACCGCCCGATCTCCGAGGTCGCGGTGCGCGCCACGGCGGACGCATCGTGGCAGTCGGTGCTGCGCGTCGCCATCGCGGGCATCCGGGCGGGGTCGGCGCTCACGCTCAGTGCCCCCGTCGGCCTGCCCGGCGCCGTGCGCCGCGCGCTCAGCGACCTCGACGTCGCCGTCTTCGTCGAGACGGACGAGCAGTGGCTGCAGCGCATGGCCGCCGCGGCTCCGGACCTGACGGCGGCGGTCGCGGGCGAGGCATCCGCTGCCCGCCCGCCGCGGGTGCGGCTCGTCGGACCCCGCGACTCGGTCGGCGCGCTGCACCGCGCGCTCGCCGCCGCGGTCGGAGGCGACCCCGACCTCGCGGTCTACGACAACGAGGTGACCACGGCCGGGCGACTCGAGCTGCTGCCTTTCCTGCACGAGCAGTCGATCACGATCACCGCGCACCGATTCGGCAACCCCGACCCGTGGTCGGAGGACGTGATCTGATCCGGGAGGGTGCCGGGCGCGGCATCCGTTCTACTCGATCGGATCGGTCGCGAGGTCGCGCACGTGGTAGAACTCCTCGTCCCAGAGCAGGTACACCAGCCAGGCGGGCAGGTAGTACGCCGACTGCAGGTAGTTCGCCTGTGACGCGTGGATGGCCCAGCCCTCGTGCTTCTTTCCGGTCTCGGCAGACATCGCGTACTCGGGGTCGGGCTGGTTCTCGACCACCAGTGCGCCCTGCTCGCCGCCGAACATCGACAGGGCCGTGGTCGGGCTGATCGTGTAGACGAGGTGGTCCGGGCCGTCATAGGCGCCGCCCTCCTCCTTCAGCTCCGCGATCGCCAGCTCGGTCACGCGGCCCATCTCCATGTGGTCCTTGTGGCCGGTCGCACCGCTGGCCGGCCAGAAGCCCACGACGACGTCGGGCTCGATGCGCTTCATGGCTTCGACGAGTCGCTCGACGAGCTCGTCCTCGTCGGCCTCGGGAACGCCGCCGTCGGGGTAGTCCCACACCTCGTGCTCGTCGACGCCCAGGTTGAAGCTGTTCTTGAGCGCCTCGGCGGTGCGGACGACGCCGAGATCCTCCTGGCGTGCGACGACCGGGACCTGGTGGCCGGCCTCCCCGGCCGTCGCCGTGATCATCGCGGTGTACGCGCCGTCGTGCTGTTTCGCGCGCCAGAACAGGCCGTTCACGGTCTGCTCGTCGTCGGGGTGGGCGAAGACGCCAAGCACGCGCTCCCCGCCGAGTTCGCCGACGACCGAGTCGACGCCCTTCGCGGTGGGCATGTGGAAGAGGCTGCGTCCCGCCCAGTACAGGCCGGCCATGAGGACGACGAGGACGGACGCGACGACGATGAGCGCGATCCAGCGCTTGCGCATGAGGAACTCCGGGTGGTGCACCGATCCGTCGGCCACGACAGGTCGGAGATGCTGTGTCCGTCGGCGATGACGGGTCGAAGCATCCTAAACCGAATGGCGCTCGGTGCCGAATCGCGTCACCCGACGACGACCGCGGTTCCCGGCTGCGTACGGTGGGAGGGGGTGGACCGGATCCCGACGGTGAGCAGGTAGCCGACCATCCACAGCTCGCCGACGGTCGCCGGGATGCCGAGGAGGTCGGCGATGCCGCCGGCTTCGGGCAGCGCCGCGGAGAGCACCGCGCTCGTGACGTAGCCGACGCCGCCGACGATGAGAAGCACGCCGAGAAGCCGCGGCATGAGTCGCGTGGCGAGGATGAACGTGCCCATCGGGACGAGCCACAGGCCGAAGAAGACGGCGCCCGTGGTCCAGAAGGCATCCGCGACGCCGCGCAGCAGGGCAGTGACGCCGGCGTCACCGCCGGTCTCCGCCGGAACCGCGAGTGCCGCGGTGAGCAGGGCGGCGCTGGCCAGGATCGCGATCGCGTTGGCGATGCCGAAGGTCGCGACCGCGTACGCCTCGGTGGGGCGATCGCGGCGGTACAGGGCGAAGAAGCCGACGGCGGCGAGCGACTGTGCGACCACCACGCCGAGCTCGAGCGCGACGCCGAGCCGCGCGTAGCCGGCGCTCTCGGCGGCGAGTGGCCGCACGAGCAGGAAGCCGAGCGCGCCGAGCACGGCGAGTGCGAGGTAGGCGCCGCCGGTCCAGCGGGCGATGCGGCGAAGAGCGTTCATGTCCGGTCCTTCGATCGTGTAAAATATTCTTGACAGTGACCGTAGGCGCGGCTTACCGTGTATGTCAAGAATCTTTTACAAACGACCGGGGGAGTCATGGCTTACGAAGAGCGCAACGTGTGGGCCGGCCTGATCGTCAGCGTCATCGGCATGGCCGTCTACACCGTGATCGTGCTGCAGCAGGCGGCGTCGCGGCCGGTCGCCGAGATCGATTGGGTGCCGATCATGCTGTGGACCATCGGGCTCAGCATCGTCGCGACGATCGTGATCAGCATCCTGTGGGGCATCCTCGCGGGCATCCGCGACCCCGACGGGGTCGGCAAGTCCGACCAGCGAGACCGCGACATCAGCCACATGAGCACCCGCGTCGGCCAGGCGTTCCTCGTGATCGCCGGCCTCGGCGTGATCATCGAGTGCGCCTTCCGACTCGACTGGTTCTGGATCGCCAACACGATGTACTACGGCTTCGCCCTCTCGGCCCTCGTGGGGGGCATCGCGAGCGTCGTCGCCTACCGGCGGGGGCTCGTCTGATGGTCAAGCCCACCAGGGTCACCAACTCGATCCGCAGCGTGCGGGAATCGAGGGGCGTGACGCAGGCCGAGCTCGCGCGTCAGGTCGGCGTCACGCGCCAGACCCTCATCGCCATCGAGCAGGGCCGCTACTCCCCGACCCTCGAGCTCGCCTTCCAGATCTCCCGCGCGTTCGGCGTGGGGCTCGACGATCTCTTCCAGTACCCGGAGGCATGACATGACCGCGACATCCCCCGGCGCGCGCGACGCGTCGCTCTCGACCGACAGCATGACCGCATGGGTCCAGCGCACGTACGGCGGCCCCGACACGGTCCGCCGCGAGCAGATCGACGTGCCCGCCCCGAGTCGCGGCGAGGTGCTGCTCCGCCTGCGCGCGACCGGCGTCAACAACGGCGACACGCGAGTGATGCGCGGTGAGCCGCTCCTCCTGCGTCTCGCGTTCGGACTGCGCAGGCCGACGCAGCCGGTGAGGGGGATGGATGCCGCAGGCACTGTGATCGCGCTCGGCGACGGCGTCACCGGGTTCGCGCCGGGCGACGAGGTCGTGTGCGAGCTGCCCGGCGGCGGCGGGCTCGCGGGCTACGCGGTCGCGCCGGTGAAGCGGCTGGTCCGCCGCCCCGCCGCGCTCGATCCCCTGGTCGCCGCTGCGCTCCCGATCGCCGGCGGCACGGCGTGGCAGGCGCTCGAGCGGGGAGGGGTGGCGGAAGGCATGCGGGTCCTCGTGATCGGGGCCTCCGGCGGGGTCGGCACGTTCACCGTGCAGCTCGCCACGCTGCGCGGCGCCGACGTCTGGGCGCTGTGCGGAGAGCGCAGTCGCGAGCTGGTGGAACGGCTCGGCGCATCGCGCACCTTCGACTACCGCACCGTGCAGCCCGGGTCGCCCGAGCTCGGTGACGCGGCGTTCGACGTCGTCATCGACATCGCCGGGACCTCGTCGCTGCGCTCGCTCCAGTCCCTCGTGCGCGACGGCGGTGCGGTCGTTCTCGTGTCGGGCGAGGGCGGTCGCCTCATCGGGCCGATGGGCCGCATCCTCGCGGCGACGCTCCGATCGATCGGCTCGAGGCGTCCGCTGCGCCCCCTCGCGGCCGTGGCGAAGCCCGACGTGCTCGCCGAGCTCCTCGCGCTCGCCGCCGACGAGCGCCTCGTGCCGGTGATCGAGCACACCTGGCCGCTGGCGGAAGCGGGTGATGCGCTCGCGCATGTCGATGGCCTCCACGCGGTCGGGAAGACGGTGGTCACCATCGCCTGACACCGTCTGGGCGTGATCCCAGGCCGTTCCCAGGTGACGTGAGACAATGGATCCGGCGTGCCCGGTTGCCGGCTTCCGCAGCTCCGCCGGGCCTCTGGACAGCGTCCGCCGCCCCTTCGTCAGGAGCAAGATGTCCACGCAGAACACCGCGCCCGCCCCCGCCACCATGACCGAGGCATCCGTCACCCGCCTTCAGCAGCACCGCAGCTACCTGATGTGCCGTCCCGAGCACTTCACGGTCAGCTACACGATCAATCCCTGGATGGAGCCGGCGAACCCGACCGACACGGCCAAGGCCGTCGAGCAGTGGCAGGCGCTGTACGACACGTACATCGCGCTCGGCCACGACGTGCAGCTGATCGACCCGATCGAAGGGCTGCCCGACATGGTCTACACGGCCAACGGCGGGTTCATCATCGGAGGAGTCGCGTACGGTGCGAAGTTCCGCTTCCAGGAGCGCGTGCCGGAGGGCCCGGCGTTCATGGAGTGGTTCGCGGCCAACGGCTTCGAGGTCGCCGAGCCCGAAGAGGTGAACGAGGGCGAGGGTGACTTCCTCCTCGTCGGCGACACCATCCTCGCCGGCACCGGCTTCCGCTCGACGGGCGACAGCCACCGCGAGCTCGGTGAGGTCTTCGGCAAGGAGGTCGTGAGCCTCAACCTCGTCGATCCCCGCTTCTACCACCTCGACACCGCGATCTCTGTGCTCGACCCCGTGCAGGGGGAGGGCGGCGTCGAGAAGGCGAACATCGCCTACCTGCCCGGCGCGTTCGACGAGCCGAGCCGCCGCATCCTCGAGGAGCGCTACCCCGATGCGATCCTCGTCGCCGACGAGGACGGCGCCGTGTTCGGCCTGAACTCGGCCAGCGACGGCCTCAACGTGATCATCTCGCCGCGCGCGAAGGGCTTCGAGGCCCAGCTGCGCGAGCGGGGCTACAACCCGGTGCTCGTCGACCTCTCCGAGCTGCTGCTCGGCGGCGGCGGAATCAAGTGCTGCACGCTCGAGCTGCGGCGCTGACAGGAGACGACATGACTTCCACCTCGCCGGACGTCGAGACCGCGATGGCCCGCATCATCGCCGATGAGAGCGACCACGTCGCGCACAACTACCACCCGCTGCCCGTCGTGATCTCGCGCGGTGAGGGCGCGTGGGTGACCGACGTCGAGGGCAAGCGCTACCTCGACCTGCTCTCGGCCTACTCGGCACTCAACTTCGGTCACGGGCACCCCGCGATCCTCGCCGCCGCGCAGGAGCAGCTCAACCGCCTGACGCTCACCAGCCGCGCGTACCACAACGACCGCCTCGGTCCGTTCGCGGCTGCGCTGGCCGAGCTGTGCGGCAAGGACCTCGTCCTGCCGATGAACACCGGCGCCGAGGCGGTCGAGACCGGCATCAAGGTCGCGCGCGCGTGGGGCTATCGCGTGAAGGGGATCGAGCCGGATGCCGCGACCGTCGTCGTGGCGCACGGGAACTTCCACGGCCGCACCACCACGATCGTCGGCTTCAGCGATGACCCGCAGGCGCGCGAGGGCTTCGGTCCGTTCACGCCGGGCTTCGTGGGCGTGCCGTACGGCGATGCCGCCGCCATCGAGGCGGCCATCACCCCGTCGACGGCCGCGGTGCTCATCGAGCCGATCCAGGGCGAGGCGGGCGTCGTGCTGCCGCCCGAGGGCTACCTGCGGGCGGTCCGAGACATCTGCACGAAGCACGACGTGCTGTTCATCGCCGACGAGATCCAGTCCGGCCTCGGCCGCGTGGGCGAGACGTTCGCGTGCGATCGCGAGGGCGTGGTGCCTGACGTGTACCTGCTCGGCAAGGCGCTGGGCGGCGGCATCCTTCCCCTGTCCGCCGTCGTCGCCGACCGCGAGATCCTCGGCGTGATCCGTCCTGGCGAGCACGGCTCGACGTTCGGCGGCAACCCGCTGGCCGCCGCCGTGGGGCTGCGGGTCGTCGAGATGCTGCAGACCGGTGAGTTCCAGACGCGCGCGAAGGCGCTCGGCGAGCACCTCGAGGCGCGCCTGCAGTCGCTCGTGGGCGAGGGCGTCACCGCGGTGCGCGTCGCCGGGCTGTGGGCCGGGGTCGACATCGACCCGGCGGTCGGCACGGGTCGCGAGATCGCGGAGCGGCTGATCGCGCGCGGCGTGCTCGCCAAGGACACCCACGGGCAGACGATCCGCATCGCCCCGCCGCTGGTGATCCGTGCGACGGAGCTCGACTGGGCGGTCGAGCAGCTGCGGTTCGTCCTCGCGGGCTGAAGCTAGCGCGCCACGACGTCGGCCACGTCGGTCTCAGCTGCGCCGGTGGTCGTGATGCCGAAGTGCCGGCGCATCGCGATGCGGGCGCCCTCGGGATCACCGGCTGCGATCGCCGCGACGATGTCGTCGTGCGACAGGTCGAACTCGGTGCCCGAGCCGTCGCGGGTGACCGCCTCGCGACGGGCCCGCATGTCGTCGTTGAGCGCGCGCTGAAGGCCCTCGCGCAGCAGATCGAGCACGGGGTTGTCGACCACGTCGAGCAGACGCCGGTGGAAGTCGGCGTCGGCCTCGTGCGCCCGCTCGATGTCGCCCGACGCCTCGGCGGCGTTCATGCGCTCGAGCGCGCCGCGCAGGTCGTCGATCTGCGCGGGGGTCGCCTTGCGCGCGGCCGCTTCGGCGACGGCCTGCTCGACGAGCACTCGGGCTTCGGCGACGTGCGGGTCGGTGATGTAGCCCAGTGACTGCGCGATGGTGAAGTACATGCGGACGAACCCGTACGACGGTGTGTCGATGTAGGTGCCGCGTCCCTGCGTGCGGCGGAGGAATCCGAGGCGCTCCAGCACCGAGAGCTGCTCGCGCAGCGCGCCGCGGCTCATGCCCAGGGCGTCACCCAGCTCGCGCTCGGGCGGCAGCCGGCGCGCGCCGGTCCCGTCGTCGACCGTCGCGAGTGCGAGCAGACGGAGCACGAAGCGATCGAGGGGTTCCTGCACCAGACCTCCGGATGACTGGGGTTCTCCCGAATGCTACCGGTCACCGCCCTCCGGTCGATGCCGGGCTCATTCGAACACGGTGATGAACCGCTCGTGCCACCCGCTCGCCCCGTTCGGCGCCGGGTGCGCCCGCTCCGACGTCTGCACCTCTCCCTCGCTGTTCGTGGCGCGGCACCGGAGGAGGTGGTCGCCGGCCTCGGCCCTCCACGGAAGACTCCACTGCACCCAGGTGTCGTCCGAGATGGCCGTCGCCAGTTCAGCGGGCCTCCAGTCGCCGTCGTCGATCTGCACCTCGACGGTCTCGATGCCGACTCCCTGCTGCCAGGCGACGCCGGCGATCACGGTGTCACCGGCCTTGAGGCCCTGTGCTCTGCGCGGCACGTCGATGCGGGACTGCAGCTTGATGGGTCCGCGCTCCGACCAGCCTCGCGGCGTCCAGTAGGCCTCGTCGGCAGCGAACGTGGTCACCGTGAGTTCGGTGATCCACTTGGTCGCCGACACGTAGCCGTAGAGGCCCGGCACGACCATCCGCACCGGGAACCCGTGCTCAGGCGGCAGCGGCTCGCCGTTCATCCCGACGGCGAGGATCGCGTTGCGGTCATCGGTGAGCGCTTCGAGGGGAGTGGATGCCGTGAACCCGTCGATCGACCGCGACAGCACCATGTCCGCACCCGGCGTCGGTCGCGCGCGGGCGAGCAGCTCGCGCACGGGGTAGCCCAGCCACCGGGCGTTGCCGATCAGTGACCCGCCCACCTCGTTCGACACGCACGCGAGAGTCGTGTAGCTCTCCTCGAGCGGAAGCCGCAGCAGCTCATCCCACGTGAGCACGACCTCCTCGGCGACCATCCCGTGGATGCGCAGCGACCACTCCGCCGGGTCGACGCGGGGTACGACGAGCGCGGTGTCAATCCGGTAGAACTCGTCGTTCGGGGTGACCACCGTTGCGAGGCCGGGGATGCCGAGCTCCGCCGACGCCGGAACGGTCGGCGCCTTCGCCGCGGGAGTCGGCAGGACGACGGCCTTGATGGCGGTGAGCGCCGCGTCCGTCGCGCGCATGGCGCTCGCGGCGACGGCCGCGAGGATGCCCGCGGCCGCAGCGCCCGCCGACCATGCCAGGAAGCTGCGACGGCTCGGCGCACCCTCGGTGCGGCTGCCGGGTGGTGCGGGATCGGTGAGCGGTGCGTCGTCGGGCCGCAGTCGGCGGATCAGCCACCACAGGGCGACCGCGCCGGCCACGCCGGCGCACGCGGACGGCAGCCACGACAGACCCCCCGCGTCCGGACGCGTCATCGCGATGACGGCGCCCAGCATGCCGAACGCGAGCACCACCACGCGACCCCACGGCGGACGGCGGGCCTCCAGCCAGCCGGCGAACGCGGTGAGCACGAGCACGACGAGTGCGATGCCGACGATCAGGGCGATCTTGTCGGCGGTGCCGAACAGGGCGATCGCCGTGTCCTTCGCCCACGGCGGAGCCAGGTCGATGAGCGTCCCGCCCACGGCGACGAAAGGGCCGGAGCTGGGCGCGAGAAGTGCGGCCAGCAGCTCTCCGAGCCCGGCGCCGAGCACGACGGCGCCCACGCCCGCCACCCACGCGAGGGGAGACGGGATGCCGCGTTCCCCGCGCGACTTCGCCACGATGCCAGCGTACGACCCTCGGCGCTGACCGGGGCCGGTGGGAGCGAAACACGTCGGCAACACCGCCCCGACTAGGCTTTCCGCATGGGTGATCTCTTCGACGGCTACGGCTCCACTCTGGCGCCGCGCAAGACGGCCTCCGGAGTCCCCGCGTACGACGAGATGTTCGGGAGTCCGGCCCACCCGGGCGCGCTCGCGGAGTCACGCGAGGCCTACCGCGAGCTCTACCAGGCGCTGGCGCAGATGACGCAGGAAGAGCTGCGCGGGCGCACCGATTCGCTGGCCAGCTCGTACCTCGCGCAGGGCGTCACGTTCGACTTCGCGGGCGAGGAGCGGCCGTTCCCGCTCGACGCCGTGCCCCGCGTCATCACGTACGACGAGTGGTCGCGGGTCGAGGCCGGCGTGAAGCAGCGCGTCAAGGCGCTCGAGGCGTTCCTCGACGACGCGTACGGCCGCCAGCACTGCGTGCGCGACGAGGTGCTGCCCGCCGGGCTCATCGCGTCGTCGCAGTACTTCTACCGTCAGGCCGCGGGCATCCACTCGGCGAACGGCGTGCGCATCCAGGTCTCGGGGATCGACCTCATCCGCGACGAGCACGGCGAGATGCGGGTGCTCGAAGACAACGTGCGCGTGCCGTCGGGCGTAAGCTACGTCATCTCGAACCGTCGAGTCATGGCCCAGACCCTGCCCGAGCTGTTCGTGTCGATGCGTGTCCGGCCGGTCGGCGACTACCCGAACAAGCTGCTCGCCGCGCTGCGCGCCTCGGCCCCGGCGGGCATCGAAGACCCGAACGTCGTCGTGCTCACTCCGGGTGTCTACAACTCGGCCTACTTCGAGCACACGCTGCTCGCGCGGCTCATGGGCGTCGAGCTCGTCGAGGGCCGCGACCTGCTGTGCGTCGGCGGCAAGGTCTTCATGCGCACGACCCGCGGCCCGAAGCGCGTCGACGTGATCTACCGCCGCGTCGACGACGAGTTCCTCGATCCGCTGCAGTTCCGCGCCGACTCCATGCTCGGCGCTCCCGGACTCATGCTGGCCGCGCGGCTGGGCAACGTCACGATCGCCAACGCGGTCGGCAACGGCGTCGCCGACGACAAGCTGCTCTACACCTACGTGCCCGACCTCATCCGCTACTACCTCGCCGAGGAGCCGATCCTCAAGAACGTCGACACCTGGCGCCTCGAGGACCCGAACGCGCTGGAAGAGGTGCTCGACCGTCTCGACGAGCTCGTGGTCAAGCCGGTCGACGGGTCGGGGGGCAAGGGACTGGTGGTGGGCCCGGATGCCTCGCCCGCCGAGCTCGAGAAGCTCCGGCAGCGGCTGCTCGCCGACCCGCGCGGATGGATCGCCCAGCCCGTGGTCATGCTCTCGACGATCCCGACGCTGGTCGAGGACGGCATGCGCCCGCGACACGCCGACCTGCGACCCTTCGCCGTGAACGACGGCGAGGACGTCTGGGTGCTGCCGGGCGGGCTCACGCGCGTCGCCCTCCCCGAGGGCCAGCTCGTCGTGAACTCGAGCCAGGGCGGCGGATCGAAGGACACCTGGGTCATCGGCGGCTCGGCCCCCTCGCACGTCGAGTACGGGCAGGGCAACGGCGTCTCCGGGCTCGTGGCAGACCAGGCGGCGACGATCACCGCGGCGATCCCGATCATCTACGACGGCCAGCCCGAGCCGACGCACTCGCCGCAGGACCGGCCGCGCACCCGCTCGGAGCAGCAGGAGCAGCAGCAGCAGGCGAGCATGGAGCAGTCATGCTGAGCCGCATCGCCGAGTCCTTGTTCTGGATCGGGCGCTACATCGAGCGCAGCGACGGCACCGCGCGCATCCTCGACGTGCACCTCCAGCTGCTGCTCGAGGATCCCTGGATCGATGAGGACACCGCCTGCCGGTCACTGCTCAGCGTCATGGGCTCGTTCCCGCCGGAGGGAGTCGAGCACGTGCGGCGGGAAGACGTGCTCGCCCGGCTCGCCGTCGACCGCATGAACCCGTCGAGCATCGCCTACGCGCTGACGGCGTCGCGTGAGAACGCCCGCCGTGCGCGCGAGATCGTGTCGACCGAGCTGTGGGAGACGCTCAACACCACCAACGCGCGCATGCCGCGCCGGTTGCAGACCGACAAGGTGCACGAGTTCTTCCAGTGGGTGCGTGAGCGGGCGGCGCTCGCCGTAGGCATCGTCGACTCGTCGACGAGCCGCGACGAGGCCTGGCAGTTCTTCACGCTGGGCCGCAGCATCGAGCGCACCGACATGACGGCGCGTCTCCTCGCGACGAGGTCGCTGACCGAGGCATCCGGTCCCTCCTGGACCACCATCCTGCGATCGTGCGGCGCCTACGAGGCGTACCTGCGCACCTACCGCGGCATGCCCAGTGCCCGCAATGCCGCCGAATTCCTGCTGCTCGACCGGCTCTTCCCGCGGTCGATCATCTACTCGATCCAGCGCGCCGAGGAGTGCATGAGCGCCATCGACCCCCGCGCCGACCGCGTCGGCCACTCGAACACGGTGCTGCGAGCGCTCGGGCAGATCCGCAACGACCTCGAGTACCGGCCCATCGGCGAGATCCTCGGTGAACTGCCGCAGCACATGGACCGCGTGCAGAAGGTGACGCGCGAGGCGTCCGAGGCCATCCGGGGCCGGTTCTTCCCGACGCAGGCCGAGCCGAGCTGGATCGGAGAGATCTCGTGAAAAGGCTCAGGATCGAGCACCAGACCGGCTTCAGCTACCAGGGTGACGTGTCGGCCTCGTACAACGAGGCCCGCATGCTCCCGGGCTCGACCGACAGCCAGTTCGTCCTCAACTCGTCGCTCGACATCGAGCCGTCGACGTCGGTCAACCAGTACGTCGACTACTTCGGCACGCGCGTCGCCGCGTTCGACGTGCTGTCGCCGCATTCCGCGCTGACGATCACCGCCAAGTCCCTCGTCGAGGTGCGCCCACGGCCGCTCGAGCACGTCGACGTGACGTGGCACGGGCTCGCCCGCGAGTCGGCGCGGTCGATCGAGACGGTCGAGCAGATGACGCAGACCGGGCGTACGCGCCCGCATCCCGAGGTCGCCGAGCTGGCCCGCTCGATCGCCTCCGGGCACGACCACCCGGGGCGGGCGGCGCACGCGATCGCCACCGGGATCGGCGACGCCGTCGAGTACATGCACGGCATCACCGGCGTGCACTCCACGGCGCACGAGGCGTGGGAGGCGCGCAAGGGCGTCTGCCAGGACATCGCGCACATCACCCTCGGTGCGCTCCGCGAGGTCGGCATCCCCGCGCGGTATGTGTCGGGCTACCTGCACCCGCGGCCGTCGGCCGACGTCGGCGTCGCGGTGACCGGCGAGTCCCACGCATGGATCGAGTGGTTCGCCGGGGAATGGCAGGGCTTCGACCCGACCAACAACATCGAGATCGGCGACCGCCACGTGCTGGTGGGCCGCGGTCGCGATTACGGCGACGTGCCGCCCCTGCGCGGTGTGTACGCCGGCCCGTTCAAGAGCCACCTGCACGTGAAGGTCACGATCACACGCGAAGCGTAGCGAGCGGGGGAGGGGCGGATCGGTTCCTGAGTAGGTGCGCAGCGCCGTATCGAAGGGATCACCCGCGAAGCGTGACCCGCTGGCCCCGGGATCAGGCGGGCGGGGCGTCGGGGTCCAGCGTCTTCAGGGTGTCCTCTTCGACCGGGTTGTCGGCATCCAGCTGCTCCTCGGTCGTCTCGTCACCGCCGATCGGGTCGTCCTGGTCGACGGGTTCGTCTTCGGCTCGGCGCTCGTCCATGCCCCCACGCTAGGCCGAACGCGCGCGAGCGGGACGGGGGTTGACGAACGCCGACGCCAGGGGGAGGCGTCCAGCGCGGGAGATTCCCTCGGCGGACGCGCCTGTATCGTGTCACGCATCGCCCGGCCGCCCCGAGGAGGAACCCGATCCATGCCGGTCCACCGCATCGAGTCCATGCCCCACCTGCGGCGAGCATCGTGACGCGCAACTGGGCGGGCACCTACGACTACACCGCACCGCGGATCGTTCCGGTGTGGAGCGAAGCCGATGTGCTGCGCGAGCTCGCGGGCACCGAAGGTCGTGTGCACGCCCTCGGCACCCGGCACTCGTTCACCGACCTGCCCGATACGACGGGCGCACTGCTCGACCTCGCGGGGCTCGAAGGCGGCTTCGCGCTGGGCGACGGCACCGTCCGGGTGGCTGCGGGAACCCGCTACGGCGTGCTCGCCGCGTGGCTCGATGAGCGCGGCCTCGCCCTGCACAACCTCGGCTCGCTGCCGCACATCTCGGTCGCCGGAGCCACGGCCACCGGCACCCACGGGTCGGGCGACCGCAACGGGGTGCTGACCACCGCGGTGCGCGGCATCCGATTCGCCGATGCCGACGGAGAGGTGCGCGAGGTCCGACGCGGTGACGCCGACTTCGACGCGCTCGCGGTGGGCCTCGGCGCCTACGGCGTGGTGCTGTCCCTCGACATCGAGACGCAGCCGTCGTACCGCGTGCGGCAGGACGTCTATCGAGGAGTGTCGTGGGATGCCGCGCTCGCCGCCCTGGACGAGGTCACCGGCGCCGGCTACAGCGTGTCGGTGTTCACCCGGTGGGAGGAGGCGTCGATCGGGTGGGTGTGGGTCAAGTCCCGCATCGACGCCGACGACCAGCCCGTTCCGGCCGCCCTGCTCGACGGCGTGCTCGACGTCGACGCCGAGCCGCTCGGCGAGCTGGCGGATGTGACCGAACTGCGGGGAGTCCCCGGACCGTGGATGCTGCGGCTGCCGCACTTCCGCCTCGACGGCACGCCCTCGTTCGGAGACGAGATCCAGAGCGAGTACTTCGTCGCCCGCGCGCACGCGCCCGGCGCCCTGCGAGCGATGCGGGAGCTCGGCGACGCCATCCGTCCCCTGCTGTTCGTGAGCGAGCTGCGCACGGCGGCGGCCGACGAGCTCTGGCTGAGCCCTGCATCAGGGCAGGACGTCGTGGCGATCCACTTCACCTGGCGCAACGACCCGACCGGGGTCGCCGCCGTCCTGCCGCGGATCGAGGAGGCTCTGCGGCCGTTCGGCGCGCGCCCGCACTGGGGCAAGCGCCACGGGTTCGACCGCGCTGCGATCGAGCGCGTGCACCCGAAGCTGGCCGACGCCCGCGCTGTGTACGAGCGGCTCGATCCCCGAGGGCGCTTCTCGAACGGCCACCTCGAGCGCGTGGGCTTGCGCGAGGAGCGCTGAGGCGATCCGCGCCGCCGCGAGCCCCGGACTCAGCTCGCCCGGCGGTCGCGCAGCAGGTCGGCGTCGGTGGGTACGCGCACGGGCGTGGTCGAGGCGACCTCGTCGCTGAACTCCTCGGGGGCGGGCTGCACCACCGAGAGAGGACGCGTCTCATCGATCGTGAGCCGGAAGCGGCGCTCCTCGTGCCGGTGCAGGCGCCCCGACACGACCAGCCAGGTCGCGCCGATGGCGAACGCCACGATGGCCGCGCCGGCTCCGAGCAGGATCGCCTGGCGGGGGCCGAACTCGGCGGCGACCCAGCCGACGATCGGCGCCCCGATCGGAGTGCCGCCCATGAGGATGGCCATGTACAGCGCGAGCACACGCCCGCGCAGCGCTGGGTCCGTCGTCGTCTGGACGTAGCCGTTGGCCGTCGTCAGCATCGTCACGACAGCGAACCCGGTGAACATGAGCGTGACGGCATATGCCCAGTACGAAGGCATGAAGGCCGAGACGGCCGCGGCGCCCGCGAAGAGCAGTGTGCCGCCGATGACGACGCGGATGCGGGCCCGATCGCGCCGGGCGGCCATGAGTGCGCCCGCCAGCGAGCCGACCGCGAGGATCGAGCTGAGCAGTCCGTAGCCATCGGCCTCCTGGCCGAATTCGAGTGCCATGGTCGAGGCGAAGATCGGGAAGTTCATGCCGAACGCGCCCACGAGGAACACCATGGCGAATGTCACGAGGAGGTCGGGGCGACGGGCCACGTAGCGGAACCCGTCGGCCAGCCGCGATGCGCCGGTGGCCTTCACGCGCGGCACGAGCTCGTCGGTGCGGATGAGCAGAAGCGCGACGATCATGCCGAGGAAGGTGATGCCGTTGACGAGGAACACCCAGCCGGTGCCGACCGCGACGATCACGACACCGGCGACGGCGGGCCCGATCATCCGCGCGCCGTTGAACGAGGCGGCGTTCAGCGCGACGGCGTTGGAGGCGATCTCGCGCGACACCAGGTCGGAGACGAACGCCTGACGCGCGGGGTTGTCGAACGCGGCGATCACGCCGAGCCCGAGCGCGAACGCGTACATGAGCGGCAGCGTCATCAGTCCGAGGAGCAGCAGGATGCCGATCACGACGCCGACGAGCAGCAGGAGGCTCTGCGTCATGACGAGCAGCTTGCGGCGGTCGAACCTGTCGGCGACGAAGCCGGTCACCCCGACGAGGAGCAGCGGGGGAGCGAACTGCAGCGCCATCGTGACGCCCATCGCGGCGGCGTCGTTGGCGGTGAGCTCGGTCAGCACCACCCAGCTGAGGGCGGTCGCCTGCATCCACGCGCCCACGTTCGAGACGAGGGCGCCGATGAACCAGACGCGGTAGTTGAAGATCGAGAAGGATCGGAACATGGCGCTCACAGAGCGACCATCCGCTGCATGATCTCTGCCGCCTTCGCGAGCGTGTCGCGTTCGCCGGGGGAGAGCTGGTCGAGCGCCGCCTCGACCCACGCGTCGCGCCGACGGGCTGTTTCGTCCACGACGGCGCGGCCGGTGTCGGTCAGCGAGATCACGACCTTGCGGCCGTCGTTCTCGTCTGCGGAGCGCACGACGTAGTCCGATTCCTGCAGGCAGTTGACGGTGCGGTTCATCGACGGGGCGGACACCCGCTCGCGCTCGGCCAGCTCGCCGAGCGTGTGCGGGCCGTGCACCCAGAGGGCCGCGAGCACGGCGAACTGGCCGTCGCTCATCGAGTCGACCGCGCGCTGGGTGCGCATGCGGCGGGCGAGACGGAAGGTCGCGATGCGGAGCGCGGAGGCCGCCGCGGAATGGTCGTCGAGTTGGTCTGTCGTTGTCGTCGAAGTCGTCGTGTCAATGCTCATGCGTTTACTTAGCATAGCTCATTAGTCTTGCTAAACAAATTCCGGATGCCTCGGCCCGAGGCCCCGCATCCGCGCGTCTCCTAGACTTCTGCGCATGCCCGAGTTCACCGATGCGCACGGCATCGCGATCTTCTACGACGTCCATCCCGCGAAGACCGAGCCCCGGGCGGTCGTGCAGCTGCTACACGGTGTCGGGGAGCACGCCGGCCGCTACGGCGCCCTGATCGAGGCGCTCACAGCCGAGGGGTACGCCGTGTGGGCCGCCGACCACCGCGGCCACGGCCGCACCGGCATGACCCAGCACGGCGGGGATGTCGCGCGCCTCGGCCACCTCGGCCCTGGCGGCTTGCGGGCCGCACTCGCCACGATGTGGCAGTTCACCGGGCTGATCCGCGCCGAGAACCCGGACCTTCCGCTCGTGCTACTGGGGCACTCCGGCGGCTCGGTGCTCGCGCAGATGCTGGTCAACGCACACGCCGACGCGTACGACGGCGTGGTGCTGACGGGTTCGGCACTGCGCATGCCGGGGTCGATCCACGCGAGCGGCCTCAACAAGCCCTGGGACGGCCCCGGCGCGATGGGCACGGAGTGGCTGGCGAGCGACCTGTCGGTCGGGCGGGCGTTCCTCGACGATCCGCTCACCACCACCGAAGAGCCGATCAAGCTCATCGGCGTGCTCGACTCGCTGCGGATGTACGGGCTGCCGCGGCGCGACCTCGGTCGCGACATCCCGCTCCTCCTCATGGTCGGCCGTGACGACACGGTGGGCGGACCGCGCAGCGTGCACAAGCTCGCCGACGCGTACCGCACGCGGTCGGGACTCACCGACGTGACGACGCTCGTCTACCCCGACACGCGCCACGAGGTCTTCAACGATGTGACGCAGGAGGACGTCCGGGCCGACCTGCTCGCGTGGCTCGACCAGCGGTTCCCGGTGCGCGTCTGATGTCGTTCGTCATAGAAGTTGACCCCTCGTCATCGAAGCTGACCTTCGTCACTGAACCTGAGCAATTTCGTCACGATGTTGACCTTGCGCATCCGACCGGTTGTGTGAATGGCCGTCTGCGTGAGTGACGTGCGGACTCCAGCCGACGTTGGCGGACGCGGGTTGGACATGTCCAATCTTGCATTATTCCATGTATAAAAGGCCCTATGTATAGGGTGTGGTTCTTTGGGTCCGTTGCACATCCTGAGTAGCGATGTGGAGCGAGGAGAAAGCTGGCCGATTGGGCGCCACCCTTCGACGACTTCGCAATGCGCGCGGCCTTTCGCAAGAGTCGCTCGCGTATCAAGCTGGCATCACGAAGAACCAGCTGCAGCTCATCGAGGCTGGCCGGTCAACGGGCCGACGGGACGATCCGGGGCCTTCAAACCCTCGCATGGCCACGCTCTCGGGACTCGCGGAGGTTCTGGGGATGACAGTCGCGCAGCTTATGGCGGCCGCGGAATTATGAGCGCGAGCTTGTATCGCGGCCAGCTCGAACGTAAGCGCAAGCAGCGCGTCGATGCCGAGCGCAAAGCCGGGGAGTATCGCGCGAAGGAATCCAAGCATCGGACCGATGCTGCAAAGGCCGCGCAGGCGGCTAGTAAGACGAAGAGCGTGGCGACGATGAACTCCAAGCGCCGCGAGGCGGATCGTCGTGAGAAGGACGCCGCTACTGCAGGCGCCGAAGCTGCCCGCTGGCAGTCGCGTGCGAGCGGTTATGCGCGCGAGGAAGCGAGTATTGCGAGCAAGCTCGCGCGCCGAGCGCGCGGAGCAGGACGCCATAGCGCGAGCGGCTAAGCAGGAGCAAGCCCGGGTCGCTCATGGCGTCGCCGCCAGTCAGCGCGCGCTCGAGGCGCGGCTCGACGACGCAGAGCGGGCTGTTGCAGAGGTGAGTCGGCTGCTGCCAGCGCCGAAGCCCGAGAAGCTTAGAGTTCTGCTCCTCGGCGCCTCCGCGGACGGCAGCCTACGAGTTGGGCGGGAGCAGAAGCGCATCCGTGCCGCTGTTGAGTCCTCTCTACACCGGGACCAGATCGAGTTGGATGTGAGACCTGCCGCTACCACCGAGGATCTGCTTGACGGTATCTCGAAGTTCCGGCCACATGTCATCCATTTCTCGGGTCACAGTGATTCGGATCTCATCAAGTTCGAGGAGGAGTTGGATGAGCCTCACGACGAAGTGATCGTGTCCGCGGCGGCTTTTGCCCGAGCGGTCCGTGCCACTGATCAACCGCCCCTCCTCGTGCTACTAAATTCCTGCCGTTCCGCCGGTCACATCGACCACCTCGTGGAGCACGTCACACCGTTCGCCATCGGCATGGCCGATGAGATCGACGACTCGGATGCCATCGCGTACGCCGCACGGTTCTACGCGAACATCGCCAACGGACAGTCCATCGAATCCGCACACCTGGCCGCGAGAGCGGCGCTCGAACTGGCGGGGCTCGACGGCGCCAACCTTCCCACGCTGGCGTGGGCGGAAGATGTCGATCCGGCCACAACTCTCCTTGTTGTGCCTACCGATTAAGAACTCCAGACGGGACGGATATGGCCGAGAACTCGAACAGCGGAAACAACGATGACTGGAAGCGCCCAGTTCAGAAGCGAGGCGCCCAGGACGGACGATTCAGCGAATCCGAACGCCGCTCCGGCGGTGACCGCCGAGTTCCGCCGCCTCCGACGGAGAAAAAGAAGCGCGGCCGATGACGGAACCGGACGACGCCCGCGAGCTGGAGACGAAACTCGACGTAGTCTCCGCAGAACTTGATGCAGAGATCGCCTCGTTCGTGTCTCGCGACTCGGCGATGCAACAGCGAGAGACGATCCTCATAGGAGCTGCGAGCGTCGTCGGTGCGTTGCAGGTCGATACAGCGCTCGGTTGGACGACGGTCGTGAGCCTCGTGCTTGCGTTCATCGCGGCGGTGGAGCCTGACCCGGTTTCCCGGACGGTTCTTGTGTGTTGATCATGCCGCGATTTCTGCGGCGGTGTGAAGGGCTTCATAGTCGGCGGGGCTGAGGTTACCGAGGCTGGTGTGCCGGCGGCGCGGGTTGTAGAACCCCTCGATCCACTCGAACATGGCCGACGCGAGCTGCGTCCGAGAGTCCCAGCTCGTGCGGTCGAGGAGCTCGCGTTGCATCGTCGACCAGAAGTTCTCGATGAGCGCGTTGTCCACGGACGAGGCGACCCTGCCCATCGAGCCGAGCAGCCCGGCCTGGCGCAGGCGGTGTCCGAAGAGCCAGGAGGTGTATTGCGCTCCGCGGTCGGCGTGGACCACGGTGCCCGGTTCAGGTCGGCGTCGCCAGCGGGCCATCTCGAGTGCGTCGACAACGATCTCCCCGGTGATCCGATCCGAGATCGACCACCCGACGATCCTGCGCGAGTAGGCGTCGATGACCGCGGCGCAGTAGACCCACCCATCCTTCGCGCGGTGCTGGGTGATGTCGCAGAACCACAGCCGGTTCGGCGCATCGGCGCGGAACTGCCGCTTCACGAGGTCCTCGTGCGTCGCGGTGTCCGGCTTCCATCCCCGCCGTTTGCGACGGTGCGAGACTCCGACGAGGCCGTCCAGCCGCATCAGCCTCGCGACGCGTTTGCGGGCGACGTGGACGCCGAGCCCGAGCCGCAGCTCGGCGAGCACGCGCGGCGCGCCATAGGTCTCCCGAGAGGCGGCGTGAATGCGTCGGATCGTTGCCATCAGGTCCGCGTCCGCGATCGTGCGCGCCGATGGCGGCCGGCTCGCCCAGTCGTAGTAGCCGGAGGTCGAGACCTTCAGGAACCGGCAGGCCACCGCGACGGGGATCCCGTCTGCGGCGAGCTCCTGGACCAGCCGGAACCCTATTTTGGGAGCACGTTCTCCCTGGCGAAGTACGCCGAAGCACGCTTGAGGATCTCGTTCTCCATCTCCAGCACCCGCAGCCGGCGCCGCAGCTCGACGAGCTCCTTGTGCTCATCGGTCGTCAGACCGGGCTTGCGGCCGCTGTCGACAGCGTCGCGGTTCATCCAGTTGCGAAGACAGGACTCGCTGATCCCCAGATCTCGGGCCGTCTGCGCGACGGGGTTTCCTTGGGCGACCAGATCCAGGGCTCGACGCCGAAACTCCGGCGAATGTGCAGCAGGCATCTCACGGACTCCTTCCGAGACGATCATCGCCTCAACTCAGGTGTCCGGAAAAGCGGGTCAGGCTCCGGTCCCTTCAGGTGGATCAGGAGTGGATCGGCTTCCCGAAGGAGCCGCCGTCTGGCCCATTGATACAACTAGGTCCCGACATTTCACAACGTTCGGCAGGCGAACCCGGTCGGAACCGAGTCGTCAGGGCGCGGACCGCACATCCAGTGGAAGCGCCGAAGCAAAGGGGACGCATGAGTCTCCTCCGGCCACCTTGAACGGCTGGGGGCCCAAACAGTCTGAGCCGGAAGCTTGTTGACGGCAGGCAGCCACGTCGCTACTCTCGTGCCAAGACGTTTTGGCAAAACGTCTTGGCACCTGTTCTGCAATCTCACATCAAGGATGAATGGAGTCGAAGTGATGAAGCTTCGCACGCAAGTGACTGGGCGCGGTCGTCGCGTCGTCGTCGCAGCCGCAGCGGTCAGTATCGCGGCCCTGGCACTCTCCGGTTGCGGGGCCGGCGGCGGCGGGGGAGGGGAAACCGCCGGTGGCGACCTGACGATTGTCGTCGAGGGTGGTGGTAAGGCTGAGCTGCAGCCGATTGCCGACCTCTACCAGGAGGAGACTGGCACCGCAGTCACACTCGTCGAACTCCCGTACGCGGGTCTGTACGACCGCATCTCCTCCGAGCTGCAGGCCGGCGACCCGTCGTTCGACATCGCCGCGCTCGATGCGATCTGGCTGCCGGCGTTCGCTCCGGGTCTCGCGCCGCTGGATGACCTGTTCACCGATGACGTGCAGTCTGATCTCTTCGGCGGCCTCGTCAGCGAATCGCAGGTTGACGGTACTTTCGTCGGGATGCCGGTATGGACGAACTCCGAGATCCTCTTCTATCGCACCGACCTCTTCGAAGACGCGACGAATATGGCCGACTTCGAGGCCGAATACGGGTATCCCCTCGCCCCGCCCACCACGTGGGAGCAGTACCGCGACATCGCCGAGTTCTTCACCCGAGACACCGACGGTGACGGGGAGATCGACCTGTATGGCACGGACGTCAAGGGGGCGGTCGAGACCGAGTGGCTGGCGACCGTCTCGCAGGCCGGCGAAGAAAGCATGGTCGTCGACACTGACAGCGGTGAGGTTACCATCGACAACGCTGCGCACAAGGAAGCCCTCGACTACTACATCAGCCTGCTGCCGTACGCGCCGTCCGGCGCCGCGCAGCTGGACTGGGCGGGGGCGCAGAACCTGTTCTACCAGGGGAACCTCGCCATGATGCGGTTCTGGGGTCACGCATACCGCCAGACCCCGGAGGACTCGCCGGTGAAGGACCAGATCGGTGTCGCGCCGATGATTGGCGGACCCGGCGGTGTCGCGGGTGTCCCGGGCGCCTGGTACCTGTCGGTGCCCAGCTCCGGTGACAACCAGGACGCTGCCCAGGACTTCATCGCCTTCGCGTACGAGCACAACGACCTCGCCGCCGATACCTCCCTCGGCCTGGTCGCTCGCAAGAGTGCGTTCGAGAGCAAGGACGGCGAAGCCGGCTACGAGAACTACCCGGCGTTGGTTGAGACGCTTGAGTCGCCGCAGTCACTGCCCCGCCCGGCTACGCCGCAGTGGCAGGAGATCGTGGACTCGGTGCTGATTCCGATGATTCAGAAGGCCGTCGAACCCGGCGCGGACACCGCGCAGCTCCTGTCCGACGCGAAGTCCCAGATCGAGTCCATCGTCGAATAGACGGTCACGTTCAGAAAGCTCTTCGTGCAAACTCTCGCTCCTTCCACTCGGGTTGGGGTGGCCGCGGCCACCCCAACCCGGGGTACCCGACGGCCCCGTCGGCATCTCAGCAAGGACGCCGGTGACCGCCGGTTCGCGTTGCTGCTGATGGCGCCCGCTGCCCTATTCCTCGCTGGATTCGTGGTGTGGCCGCTGATCCGCTTCGTCTACGACAGCTTCTTCGAAATTTCCCCGTTCGCAGGCGCGCCCCGGACCTTCGTGGGGTCCGCCAACTACGCCACGGCGTTCGCCTCGGAAGCGTTCCAGTCGGCATCAGTGCGCACAGTCATTTACACCGTGTTCGTGGTCGCAGCCGAGTTCGTGCTCGGACTCGCGGTGGCGCTGCTGTTCACCGCCCTCGGCAAGCGCTCCGCGGTGTTCCGCACCGTGTTCATGTACCCGCTGATGATCGCCCCCGTCGTGGCAGGCTTGCTGTGGCGGTTCCTGCTAATCGACAACTTCGGCATCGTCAACCAACTGCTCTACGAAGCGGGGATCCTCTCCAGCCCCGACCAGATCCAATGGCTCAGCGACCCGAACATCGCGCTGTTCTCGGTCGCCATCCCCGACATCTGGCTGACCACATCATTCATCACGCTGGTTCTCTTCGCCGGCCTGCAGAACGTCCCCGGCGACGTGATCGAGGCGGCCCGTATCGACGGCGCCCGATACCCGCGCATCTTGTTCAGCATCATCATCCCGCTGCTGCGTCCGGTCATCGCGGTCGCCCTCATTGTCCGCGGCATTGACGCTGCTCGAGCGTTCGACATCATCCTGATCCAGACCGACGGGGGCCCCCAGGGCAGCACCACCACACTGAGCCTACTCATCTACCGAACCATGACGCGCTTCGGCGACCCCGGACTGGCCAGCGCCATGGGCACTGTCTACCTCATCGTCATGCTGGCCGTCGCTATCGCCGCCATCATGCTGATCTGGCGGCCAGGAGGCAGCGCACGATGAACCCTCTCGAGACGCGCGGCAAGAGCCGCATCCTGCTGTGGGTGCTGCTCGCGACCGCCATCATCCTCTACGGCTTCCCGTTCCTCTACCTGCTGCTGACCTCGTTCAAGCCGCCGCTGGACGCCATCGCCGTGCCGCCGTCCGTCTGGCCAGAGACCTGGACGCTCGACAACTACGTGTCCGCTCTGACGCGCGAGGGGGTTCCGGAAGCGCTCATCAATAGCGTCGTCACTGCGGTGATCTCCACGGTGCTCTCGTTGGTGCTTGCGGTGCCCGCCGCCTATGCGATCACACGGTTCCGCACACCGAGCGGCCGCGTGTTCATCGTCGCCGCACTCGTCACCCGCATGGTTCCCACCATCGCGGTCGGCGCGCCGCTCATCGAAGTGATGCGCACCCTTGGTCTCACCGATACCTCCTTTGGCCTGGCGTTGGCGCACACGACCATCTCGTTGCCGTTGTCCATCTGGCTGATGGCGAGCTTCTTCGAGGCCGTGCCAGACGAACTGAGCGAGGCAGCCGAAGTCGACGGCTGCAACAGGTTCCAGGCGATGATGCGTGTTGTCCTGCCGGTCGTCTCCGGGGGGCTGGCTGTGACCGCGATCTTTGCGTTCCTCGCCTCGTGGAACGAGTTCCTCTTCGCGCTGCTGCTTACCTCCGTCCGCGCCCAGACCACCCCTGTCGTCATCGCGAACTTCCAGAGCCAGTTCGGGCTGGACTGGGGCGGGATGACTGCCCTGGCTGCGGTCTACTCTGTCCCCGTCATCCTCCTCACACTGTTCCTGCAGCGTCAGATCGTCGCGGGCCTGACGCTGGGCGCCGTCAAGGGTTGAGACACCGACACCACGGAGAACCACATGTCGAACAGCAACTTCTACGACGTCACCGCATGGCCGCGGGGGAACCCCGTCGACGACATCGGTGAGGTGATCAACAGCATCATCAACCATGTGAAGGAACGACAGCAGAACTCAGATTCGGACGGGTTGGGCAAGCCCGGCGCCGTGATCTACATCCCACCCGGAGATTACCGCCTGCGCACCCAGGTGCTCATCGACGTCAGCTTCATCCGCATTCAGGGGTCGGGCCACGGGTTCACGTCGTCAAGCATCCGATTCAACGTGCCGGAGGCCGAGTGGCCCGGACTTCACGAGCTGTGGCCGGGCGGTAGCCGCATCCTCGTCGACCTGCCCATTCACCCAAGTCAGGCCCAGGACGACGGCGCCGCGTTCCGCGTTGCGCGCAGCGGAGACCCGCGGATCAGCTCTGTCGAGTTCATCGACTTCTGCATCGACGGACTTCACTACACCGGCAATGGACCCGGCGCAAACCCGGAGAACTCCTACGTCAACGGCAAGACCGGCATCCACGTCGTCGACCCGAACGACTCGTTCAAGGTGCGGGGGATGGGTTTCATCTACCTCGAGCATGCTCTGACCATCTGCAAGGCCGACGCCCTGTCCATCCATGACAACTTCATCGCGGAGTGCGGGACCTGCATCGAACTGCGCGATTGGGGCCAGGCGTCCAAGATCACCGACAACATGATCGGGGCCGGCCCTGCGGGTCACTCCATTTATGCCGAGAACCACGGTGGGCTACTCATCACCGCCAACAACGTGTTCCCGCGCGGTGAGAGCAGCATCCGCTTGCGCGGCGTGACCCGCTCCAGTCTGACCAACAACCGGCTCCATTCGTTCTACCCCGGAATGGTCGTTCTCGAAGCGGACAGCTCGGAGAACCTGGTGTCCTCCAATCACTTCCTCCGGGACCACGAACCGTGGACGCCCTTCCTCGGTGTGGACAACGGGCTCGACGACCTGTACGGCCTGCTGCGCATCAGCGGCAGCAACAACTCGGTCGTCGGCAACCACTTCTCCGCGATCATCGACCAGGGAACAATTCGCCCGGATGGCGCGACGCCGGCAATCATC
Organism: Microbacterium sp. NPDC056003; assembly: GCF_042274785.1. Taxonomy (NCBI): domain Bacteria; kingdom Bacillati; phylum Actinomycetota; class Actinomycetes; order Micrococcales; family Microbacteriaceae; genus Microbacterium; species Microbacterium sp. NPDC056003. The sequence continues at coordinate 1,588,388 of NZ_JBHJXQ010000001.1, forward strand.
CGTGTGGAATCCGGCGCGGGCAATTACATCGCCACGAACCACATCGTCGCACGGGACGTCCACGCCACGACCAGCGACTCCTGCTACGCCGCACAAGTCGACGCGCTGCTCTCAACCGGCGCAGCCCAGGATCTTGCCGTCACGACCGTCCTCGTCGAGAGCGCCGCAACCGGCAACACGGTTCTCGATTCTGGCCGCGAGGACCAAGTTGTCGTAGACAGGGCTGTGAACGCATTCCGTCCGACCCCGTCGGTGCCCCCGGTTGGCACGCGTCGCTGATGACAATCGCGCCATCCCATCCCGAGAGAACACAGAGTTGAAGCAACCCAGAGTCACGATCAAGCAGGTCGCAGCCGAAGCCGGCGTGTCGATCACCACGGTGTCGCATGTCCTCAACGATGTCGCCGGGCTTCGCGTCAACCCGGTGACCCGGGATCGGATCCATGAGGTCGCCCAGCGCCTCGGCTACGTTCCGAACGGACTGGCCCAGTCCCTCCGCACCCAGAGGTCGAACACCATCGGCCTGATCGGCGACGAGATCGTCACCACTCCGTTCGCGGGCAAACTCATCCTTGGCGCGCAGGAAGTGGCGATGGCGCGAGACGCTGTCATGTTCGTGGTCTCAACCGGCTACCAGCGCGATGTGGAAGTGCGCGCCATCGACGAGTTCCTCCGGCGGCAAGTGGACGGCGTCATCTACGCGTCCATGTTTCACCGCGATGTGCAACTGCCAGCGCGACTTGCCTCCGTCCCGACTGTCTTCCTGAACGCGGAGTGCGCCACGCCCGGTGTGCCGTGGGTTGCGCCCGACGAGGTCTCGGGCGGCCGCGACGCCGCGAGCATCCTCCTGGAGGCCGGCCACCGGCGCTTGGGTTTCATCAACAACGTCGACGACATCCCGGCGTCGTCGGGCCGGCTGGAAGGGTTCCGGAAGCGGCTGGGGGAGGAAGGAATCGCTCCCGAGGAGCTCGCTGTCGTCGCCGTGGAATCCGAATCCCCGGGCGGGTACGCCGCCGCGATGGAGCTCCTCACTCGTCAGCCGCGACCCACCGGGATCTTCTGCTTCAACGACCGGCTTGCGATGGGCGCGTACCGCGCTGCAGCAGAACTCGGGCTTCGAGTCCCGGAGGATCTGTCGATTGTCGGCTTCGACAATCAGGAGTACGTCGCGGACGGCATCTACCCCGGGCTGACGACGATTGAGCTGCCCCACTACGACATGGGTGTGTGGGCAGCAGAGCGGCTGTTCAACCGAATTGACGGTGGCAACGGCAACGTGCCCACAGCGCTCCTGCGCGGACCAATTGTTCATCGGGAGTCCGTCGCGCCTCCCCGCACCACCTGACTCTGAGCACCTGAAAGGTCAAAACCACGATGCGCCCTGCGCTCCATTTCACTCCCGCATCGGGCTGGATCAACGACCCTCACGGCATTACCGCCCGGGACGGGAAGTACGACGTGTTCTATCAGTACGTTCCGAACCGGACCGTCTGGGCCCCCAACTGCAACTGGGGTCACGCCACAGGATCTGACCTGCTCACACTTACCGAACAGCCCGTTGCCATCGCCCCAGGTGACGGCGACGACGGAATCTGGACGGGATGCATCGTCGAGGACGGCAGCGACACGACTGCGTTCTACACGGCGACGTCGATTCCGGACTTCGGGATCGGTCGGGTACGTGTCGCACACCCCGCGGATGAAGAATGGAACTCCTGGGTGAAGGGTGACGTTGTCGTCCAGGCCCCCGCAGGCCTGGACCTTATAGCTTTCCGTGACCCCTTCATTCGTCGTGATGGCGACATCTGGCGGATGTTCGTTGGTGCCGCAGGGCGCGACGGCACCGCCATGGCGCTGACCTACACGTCACCGGATCTGGCTGTTTGGGAGTACGAGGGAGTCGCACTGCAGCGGCACACCTCCGAACAAGAGCCGGTCTGGGCCGGGGCGTTGTGGGAGTGCCCGCAAGTGTTCGACCTCGGCGGAGGATCGGTGATGGTGTCCTCGGTCTGGGACGCCGATGTGCTTCACTACGCCGCGTACGCGCTGGGCTCCTTCAGCGATGGCCAGTTCAGTCCGAATCAGTGGGGACGGCTCACCTGGGGTGACAGCCTGTATGCGCCCTCCCTGTTTACTGACGCGGACGGCCAGCTCACCCTCAGCTTCTGGCTGCGAGGTATTCAAGGCGACGGGTGGGCCGGCGCGCACAGCGTCCCGTACCGCCTAGAGATCAGCGAGGGGCGACTGGTCGCTCGCCCGCACCCGGACGTTGCGGCGCATCGCCGTGAACGGTCCGTCGATGGAAGGGTGCCCAGCCTTGCCGCGGACATCGACTGGGCTTCCACCCTGGGAACACTCACCGTTCGATCCGGGGGGCAGGTGGCTGTCACCGTCGCCCTCTCGGGCGGCGAAGCATCGGTCACCACGGCTTCAGGCACCGTAGTCTTCCCCGTTCAGGGGACGCTCCGTGTGATCTTGGACGGCCCAGTGCTCGAAGTGTCCTCACTCGCCGGCGTTCTTGCGGCGGCGGCACAACCGGCCGGTCAGGACCTAGAGATCTCGGTGTCCGCCGGCGAACTCGAGGTGTATCCACTGGCGTAGGTGCACGGCTCCTGGTTTCGACAAAGGGGCTGACGCGCCGCTCCGACCATCGGCGGACGTCCGGCGCCTCCCCTTCGTCACCGCATCACGCCGTTATCCTGTTCCGATGGGGACCGACATCGAACGCGCCAATCGAGCGCCTCGTGCACGGATCGCCGATGTCGCCGCCGCTGCAGGCGTTTCCATCACCACGGTCTCCCACGCTATGAGCGGCGCCCGCACCGTAAACCCGCAGACCCGCGACCGAATTCTCGAGGCTGCGGCTCGTCTCGGCTACGTCCCTGATCGAATCGCCAGTGGGCTCCGAAGGCGGCGCACGAGCCTAGTCGGCTTCATCGGCGACCACGTCTCCACGACGCCATTCGCGGGCCGCCTGATCTCCGGGGCCCGGGCGGCAGGGCATCAGCGAGACATCCTTCTGCTGGTGGCCGAATCCGACGGCGAGCCCGAGCGAGAGCAGTCCCTTATTGAACGGCTGACCGCGCAGCGCGTAGATGGCATCTTGCTCGCACGGATGTACCACCAACGTATTGACCACCCTGTGCTTCCCGCCGATCTCCCCGTCGTACTGCTGAATGCGGCACCAGAGCTTGGATGGGAGGCGGACGCCGTCATTCCAGATGAGGCGCAGATCGCGATGCTCGCCACGAATCGGCTACTGGACGCCGGTCATCGTCGCATCGCGTTGGCCAACACGGTCGACCAGTCGCGCGCTGCGCGTGCAAGACTCATCGGGATCAGGGCTGCGCTGGGGGAGCGAGGGCTGGATCTTTCCAACGACCATATCGCCTGGGTCGTCTCCACCGCCGCTGGTGGCCGTGCAGCCGGGGAGCAGCTGCTTGCTCTCCCTGATCGACCCACCGGCATCGTCTGCTTCAACGATCAAGTTGCAATGGGCGTGATGCAGGCTGCCGCCCGGCAGGGCATCCGAGTTCCCGAGGGTCTTTCAGTGGTGGGGGTTGATGACTTGCATCCGGTCGCCGACGCGCTCGACCCCGGACTGACCACCGTCGCACTTCCGCATGCCGAGATGGGCTCATGGGCTATGACACGGCTCATCGCTCGGCTTGACGGCGCGGAGGTGGGTCCGCCGGAACTGCGTCTGATGGACGGGTGGCTCGTCGAGCGTGGGTCCGTCGCTGCGGTCGACTGAAGGGCGGGGTGTCGGCGCGCCGACACCCCGCCCAGATGTCACCGCTTGACGGTGACCGTTACCGGCGCACTCATCGTCGCACCCGCGGCGTTGATGAACTCCACCCGGTAGGTGTGCTTCCCTTTCGAGGCGCCGCTGACCGTTGCCGTCGCCGATTGCGCCGTCGGCGTCGCCGCGACAAGCTCGCCTTCGGCGATCACGACGGCTCCCTCGTAGAACCGATACGAGGTAGCGTTCGTGCCCCACCACAGGTTGGCCGTCAATCGGTAGTTGCCGTCGCCGTCCCAATTGTCATGCGAGAGCACCGGCGTACCAGGGGACGCCTGGGTCACCTTGACGGTGACAGAGGTTGTCGCCGTCACGCCCTTCGAGTTGACGAGCTCGCCCGTGTACACATACACGCCGTTCGGCTTTCCGGTGATCGCAACCTTCGCCTCCTGTGGCGCGGTCCCCTTGTATTCGAGCGGGACCGTCTTCACAACCGCCCCGTTCTCGAAAAGGCGTAGCGATGAGCCGTTCTGGCCGTGAGGTAGGTTCATCGACACCGTGTAATCACCATCGGCCAGCCCGGTGTCCCAACCGTTGTCGTGGGACAGACGTCCACGTGCGGGAGCAGCTGTTGCGCCGTCGGGCACGATGACGGTCTCCGACCATGCCGAACGCTCGCTCTCACCAGCCTCGTTCACAGCGGCAACCGCGAAGCGGACGCTGGTGCCCGGTGTCAGGCCTGCGACGGTGTAGCTCCTCGCGGTCGTGTTGGCGATGGGGTCCTCCACGCCTTCGCGGTACACCCGGTACTCGGTAATCGCGCTGCCACCATCCGCAGCGGGTGCGGTCCAGGTCAACTCGATGTCGTTGCCTCGGGCAGCCGCAGCCACCGAGGGCGGTGCATCGGGCGCGACCGGCTCGGGCCGCTGCCACATCGAGGGAGTGATCGGTGTAACCGCAATCCGCTCGATTACAGCCTCACCGCCGCTGGACCACGCCGTGATGGCAGTTGCCCCAGCGTCGGGGAACACCTGATCAGTGATGGTCCGCATCCCGTCCCCGGCGAACACTTCGACCGACGCACGGTCGAGGTACACCTCGAGCTCGACCGTCCCATCGGGACTCAGTGCCAGAGGCGCGTCCTCGACGGAGGCGAATGCCGGGTGGAACCCGATGTTTCCGGAGTCACGGCGGTCCAGGAAGACACGCCCAACTTCGGCGTCGTAACCGATGAGGGTGCCCGAATCGTTGTCACCATGGACGCGGATACCGGCACGGTCTGCGTCGCCGGGGCGAAGCAGGACTTCGAGCTTGACCAGGTCGCCGGACAGTCCGAGGTCGGACTCACCGTTTACTCGGATGTGGGAAAGGGTCCGGGTGTCATCCGTCTGGAGTTGGTCCTCCATCTGAGGCGCCACCCGTTGCCTCAGTCGAGGGCCGTCCGCGGTGGATACGAGCGTCACCTCCCGCGGAAGCGACATGCTGCTGCGCCACGTGCTGGTGGGAATGTCGTTGGCGTAATCCCAGTTGTTCATCCACCCCTGCATGATTCGAGAGTCCGTCGGAGTTCCGAAGTAGGACACTGCCGCGTAATAATCGCGGCCCCAGTCGAGCCAGTCGTAGCTTTCGAGCCGCGTGAGGGCGGCGGTGTCGGCGAACATCACCTGGTCAACGAGGATGTGCCCCCACCCGAAGCGGTTGTTGTCGATGACTCGAATCGTTGCTTCGCGTCCTGCGAACTCCTTGACGTTCCAGCTCGCCCAGTCCAGGGTCTCGCTGTTCGCGCCGGTCGCGGTGCGTACGATCTCCCCATCGACGACGAGGTTCACCGAAGTCTCGTCCGAACGAGCCTTGGCGGGCGCGTCGCCGACCACGACGTGGTCGAAGGTGAGGTGGCCCCATCCCCCTGTCGCCTCATCGCGGATCCGCAACTGCGCCTGCTGTCCGCGGTACTCCGAGACGTCCCAAGACCGCCAGTTCAGCTGACCGGCTTCCGGACCAGTCTCGTTACGGACGACGGCGCCGTCGACGACGAGTTCCGCCTGCAGCGTGCCGTCGGTGCGCTTGCCGCCTCCGATGAGGAATGAGACGTGGTCTCCGGTGAGCTCGAACGTCGGCGAGGTGAGCGTTCCAACATTGTCGTCACCGCGCGGGCCACCCTCCCATGTGTTTAGCCGTTTCGCGCCGAGGTAGTAATCGCCGCCGGCGGTAGAGGGGTTTCGCGCCGGGTCTGTCGCGAAGTCACCAGTGATCGCCCACCCGGCATCCGTCAGGTTCTGCCCATCAGGCAGTTCGAAGTCGATCACCGTGGTTCCCGCGGGAGGGTCGTTGCTCAGCTGCGTGCCCGCAACGTGCGGGTGCCGACCGCCACCGACCAGAAAGTTGATGTAGTCGCTTTCGACGGTGAAGGTGGGCGATTCCAGTGTCCCGAGCGGCCAGTCCCCGTCGTTGAACCCGTTGACGAGCCCGGCCCCCACGAATCCTGACACCGGGTTCTGCCCCGGCAGGCTGCCCGACGCAGGAGCAGGTCCCCACGGACCTTCCTTCCAGTTTCCTGGTTCGTTGCCCACGGACCATCCGTCGTAGGTCCCCTCATCGAAGCCGGCATATACCGCCCCGGCAGGGAGGGTCTGCGAGCCTTCAGTGGTCTCGCTGCTGAAGGTGACTCCGTCGAACTCGCCGACGAAGTACTGTCCGCCGCTGCCGCCGGCAACGGCGCCGGGGTTGAGGTTGACCACCATCACCCACTTGGTGTCGGTAGGGTCCCCGTCGACGGGAAGCTCGAACAGGTCAGGGCATTCCCAGATACCACCGACCGAGTTTGCCGGACCGAAGTCGGACAGGTGCTCCCACGTCTTCAGGTCAGCGCTCTTGTACAAGACGACTTTGTGATCGAGCGCCTCGACAGCGACCATCACCCAGTAGGCTCCCGCAGGGCCGTCATACCAGAACACCTTTGGGTCGCGGAAGTTGGCGGAATCGCGGTTCACCACTGGGTTTCCGCTGTACTTCGTCCAGGTGTAGCCCCCGTCGGTGCTGTATGCGAGGGACTGAGCCTGCTTGCCGGCGAGGGTGGGGTGAGAAGCCTCGTACGCGCTGGTGTAGATAGCTACCAGCGGAGCTCTCGTGCCCTCACCAAAGCCGGAGGTGTTGTGCTCATCGACGACCACCGAGCCCGAGAAGATGCTCTCGATGGGTCGGCCGTCCGCGTCGAAGGTCTGCGGGATGGCCAGCGGCTGCTGCTCCCAGTGGAGCAGGTCTTCAGACGTCGCGTGCCCCCAGCTCATGTTGCCCCAGCGTGTGCCCTGCGGGTTGTGCTGGAAGTAGAGGTGGTAGGTGCCATCGACGTACACCATCCCGTTCGGGTCGTTCATCCAGTTCTCCGCGGGCGTGAAGTGCACTCCGGGACGATACGCCTGGTCGCCTGGAGTGGTCGCACTCGCTGGCGCCAGCGGACCGAGGCCGCCGACGACAACGGCCGCTCCGACCACCGCTGCTATGCCGGCGGTTCTGATCTTCTTCTGTCGAGCTTCGTGTCGTGAGACTGCTGCCCACCGTGCTGATCGCACCATCTGATGCTCGCCCTCCTTGGCGATCCCTCGTGGGTCGGACTGAGCCGACAGCTACTGACATCGATGTCAGTAGCTAGGGCGAGATCGTACGGATTGTCCAGCGGACAAAGCAACGCCGGATGCGCAACCTCACCAGACATTGTTGTCGTGCTCTACTGCGGAGCGCGGATTTCTCCGCTTCCCCGGGCGATCAGCGTCGTCGCAATGACGTGATGGCGGGGCGCGGTGGTGTCACCCTCGAGGCGGGCGAAGATGCGCTCGACTGCAGTTCGGCCAATTCCGTGAGGATCCTGGGCGATCACGGTGACTGCCGGTTCGAGGAGATCGGCCAGAGGAACATCATCGAATCCGATGAGCGCAGTGGAGTACTGCCTCCCGGTGTCGCGGAGGGCATGGAGTGCGCCGATAGTGATCAGGTTCTGCGCGCTGAACACGGCAGTGGGCGGGTGGTCGCTGCGTAGCAATACATGCAGGGCGCGATGAGCGGCTTCGGTGTCGGCGAGCTCGGTGACGACGGGTGTGAGAGCAGCCGGGATTCCTGCGTTGCGGACTGCCTCCACAAATCCTTGCTCTCGCTCGGCGGCAGTCCGAATAACCCGTCGGTCAGCGAGAAGAGCGATGCGCTGGTGGCCGTGATTGATCAGATGCTCGGTGGCCTGCCTTGCCGCCGTCCGATTGTCGCTGACGACCGTGTCAAACGAGGGATCCCCGGGCTCGCGGTCGATGTAGACGACTGGAATGCCGCGGTCTTGAAGGTGGGTGACATAATTCTGTCGTCGCCCTGCGGAGGTCAGGATCAACCCGTCAACTCGCCGTTGCAAGAACGCGGCCACAGCGCGCTCCTCACGGTCAGGGTCATCGTCGAGACTGGTCGCGAATACTGCCACACCGCGGGCGGTCGCGGCATCCTCCACGGCCCGCTGAATCGCGCCGGAAAAGGGGTTGTCAACGCTGCCCACCAGAAGCCCGAGCGTCCGCGTGCGTCCGTCACTGCGGCGCAGGCTCCCGGCCTGCAGATCAACGTGGTAATCCAACGCCCGCACCGCGGCCCACACCCGTTCCGCCGTACTGGCAGCAACGTTCGGTTCGTCGTTGATCACTCGCGACACGGTCTTTATGCCCACGCCGGCCAGCGCGGCAACCTGCTTCATGGTGGCCCTTGGTCGGCGGGCAGTGGTCGTGGCAACGGAGGCTGACATCGGTGTCACAATCCTGTCTCAGATTCGAACGGCTGTCTTGACTGTACTGGAATGCTGAGGTAGAAACGCTGCTGACATCGTTGTCAATCAGGCAACGCTCGCCGAGAGGAACTCAATGAAGATCCACATGCACAAGGGACGAAAGACCCTGACCTCAGCGCTCGCCATCTCCGCCGCGGCGGCACTCGCCCTCACAGGCTGTGCCGGAACAACCGCTACCTCACCATCCGGCGGAGGATCCGAGGAGATCGGCGTCTCGCTGATCGTCAAGACCAACTCCAACCCCTTCTTCATCGCAATGCAGGAAGGCGCCAAGGCGGCCGCGGAGGAGAACGGGGTCAATCTGACGCTCGCCGCGGGCAAGGAGGACGGGGACGAAGACACCCAGATCCAGGCCATCGAGGCCGCGATCTCTAAGGGTGACGCCGGCATCCTCATCACGCCCAACGGGCCCGCGGTGCTGGACGCCATCGCCAAGGCACGCGACGCGGGACTGTTCGTCATCGCACTGGACACCGTTCCCGACCCCGCCGACTCGGTCGACATCACGTTCGCGACCGACAACTACCTTGCCGGTCAGTACATCGGCCAGTGGACGGCAGCCACCCTCGACGGCGGCGACGCGGTCATCGGACTAATCGACCTGTTCGACGACAAGGCGGTCACCGTCGACTACAACCGCGACCAGGGATTCCTGGACGGGCTCGGCATCGAGTTGGGTGACGACACCATCAACGGCGACGAGGAGGCCACCGGCTCCTACTCCGGTGGTGCGGGCGGCAACTACACCATCGTCGGCAATGAGGCCTCGCAGGGAGCCGAAGACGGCGGTCGCACCGCAATGGAGAACCTCCTCGCCAAGAACCCCGACATCAACGTGGTCTACACCATCAACGAACCCGCCGCCTACGGCGCGTATCAGGCACTCGAGGCAGCCGGAAAGACCGCGGACGACGTGATCATCGTGTCCGTCGACGGCGGTTGCGCCGGCGTCGGACAGGTAGCTGACGGCATCATCGACGCCACCAGCCAGCAGTACCCCGTGAAGATGGCCGAACTCGGCGTGGAAGCAATCGTCGAGCTTGTCGAGACCGGTGAAGCGCCCCAGACCAGCGATGGCCTCGACTTCTTCAACACCGGTGTCGCTCTGGTCACCGACCAGCCGGCCGAAGGTGTGGAGTCCATCGACACCGCCGCGGCGACGGAGATCTGCTGGGGAGGCGAGTAAGCAGCCCCGAAGGATGCCGCGGCCGACTCATCCCGTCGACCGCGGCGTCCTCCCCCAACTCTTTGGAAGTGACCCCGTGACTCAACCAGCCCCGCCGACATCCACCCTCGATCTTGCCGCCGAGTTCCTCGACCGGCGAACGCCCTTGGACCGCGTCCGCGGTCTGCTGCACCGCTATCCCGCAATCAGCCCCGCCGTTGTCCTGGTCCTGGCGATCATTGTCTTCGGCAGCATCAATCCCCGCTTCTTCGCACCCGCCAACCTGTCGCTCGTCCTCGACCAGGTGTCCGTCGTCGGGACGGTGGCGATAGCCCAGACGCTCATCATCCTGACCGCAGGCATCGACCTGTCCGTCGGCGCTGCGATGATCCTGGCGTCCATGGTGATGGCTCAGACCGCCTTCCACAACGGCTTTCCGGCGCCGCTGGCGTTGTTTGCCGGACTGGTTGCGGCGCTGACCGCGGGAGCATTGAACGGCTTCCTCGTCACTCGCGTGAAACTGCCCCCCTTCATCGCGACGCTCGGAACCTTCAACATCTTCGTGGCCCTCACGCTGCTGTACAGCGGCGGGCAAACCGTCCGAAAAGCGGAGATGCCTGACCTTCTCACATGGACCGCCACCGCGCTTCCCGTCGGAGATATCAGACTCACGGTCGGGGTGATCATCATGCTGGCCCTGTACGTGGTGGTCGCGTACGTCCTGGGCCGCACCGCGTGGGGTCGGCACGTTTACGCCGTTGGCGACGACGCTGAAGCCGCTCGTCTTGCCGGCATCTCGACTAGTCGCGTGCTCATGAGCGTGTACATCGCGGCTGGTGCAGTGCTCGCGGTCGCGGCGTGGATCCAGATCGGACGGTCCGGCGCGGCAAGCCCGAACGCCGGCGCCGACCTCAACCTCGACTCGATCACAGCCGTCGTCATCGGCGGGACCTCCCTCTTTGGCGGTCGCGGGGTGATCTGGGGGACCCTGCTCGGCGCCGTCATCGTTGGAGTGTTCCGCAATGGGCTCTTCCTCGCGGGCGTGGACGGGCTCTATCAGACCCTCGCCATCGGAATCCTCGTCATCGTCGCGGTCGCCGTCGACCAGTGGATCAGGAAGGTACGCAAGTGAGCCTCATCGAAGATGCCGTCGAGCCCGCCCCGACGCCGGTCGGCGTCCCAGTCCTCGAAGCCAAACGACTGGTGAAAACGTTCGGCCGCGTCGTCGGTCTGGACGGCGTGAGCCTGCAACTCCACGCCGGCGAAGTGCTGGCCGTGATCGGCGATAACGGCGCTGGCAAGTCCACGCTGATCAAATGTCTCACGGGCGCATACATCCCCGACGAAGGGCAGCTACTGCTGGACGGCCGTGAAGTGCACTTCAAGCGTCCGCAGGATGCGCGAGCGGCGGGCATCGAGACCGTGTATCAGAACCTTGCCGTGTCGCCGGCTCTCGACGTCGCCGCGAATCTGTTCCTCGGTCGCGAGCGACGCAAGCCGGGCATCGCCGGTTCCGTTTTCCGAGCTCTGGACAAATCTGGTATGCGTAGGGAAGCGCGCGAGCAGGTGCAGAAGCTGGGCATCTCGACGCTGCAGGACGTGAGCGTCGCGGTCGAGAATCTGTCCGGAGGGCAGCGGCAAGCCGTCGCCGTCGCCCGGGCGGCAGCCTTCGGATCGAAGGTGGTAATTCTTGATGAGCCGACAGCAGCGCTGGGGGTGCGGGAATCGAACCAGGTGCTCGAGCTCATCGAACGCCTGCGTGAGCACGGTGTGCCCGTTATTCTCATCTCCCACAACATGCCGCATGTGTTCCAGGTCGCGGACCGTATCCATGTGCAACGGCTGGGCAAGCGTGCAGCGACGATCACCCCGCAGTCTCACTCGATGACCGATGCTGTGGCGATCATGACCGGCGCCGCCCAGGCGTGAGACTAGACAGCCAGATGCGCCGAGTGCGGCGGGTCTGACAGAAGGGATTGATGCAATGGGAACGGTGGTTCTGTACGCCGAGTTCACTGCACGCGCAGGTGTTGCGCTCGAGGTTGAGGCGCTCATCAGCGCGTACGCAGAGTTGGTCCGCGCCGAACCGGGGAACCTGTGTTTCGATGTGTACACCAGGGGCGACGCGTCAGCCCGATTCAACGTCTTCGAGGCGTACCGGGACCAAGCCGCGTTTGAGGCGCATCTCGCTAGTGCGGATGGCGTCGCATTCAATGCCGCACTCACCCCACTTATCGAAGAACCTGCGAGTGAGCTCAGTTTCCTGCGCCCGCTGGATGTCGCCGCATGGGACGGGGTGGATGTGGGCGAGAAGTGACGGGCGGGATCACCACTGCCGATGTCCTCGTTATCGGCGAGGCGCTGATGGACATCACCACCATCGGCGACGAGGTGACCGAGATGCCCGGCGGCGGACCGGCCAACGTGGCGCTAGGGCTGGGCCGCCGCGGAAGCGACGTGGCCCTCCTCACGAACCTCGGTCGCGACAGCCGAGGAAGCCTGATCACACGTCACCTCGAACGCTCGGGTGTCTGGGTGCTGGCGGAATCGTTCGGTGCCGCTCCGACATCCACTGCCCACGCCCGGATTCTCGGGGACGGGTCAGCTCAATACGACTTCAGCCTGACCTGGCTGGCTTCGCCCGCGGAGATCTCGGTCAAGCCACGCACCGTCCACACCGGATCGGTGGCTGCCTTCCTCGCGCCGGGTGACGCTCTCGTGCTGGAGCAACTGGATCGATTGAATCCGGAGATCGTCACCTTCGACCCCAACATCCGGGCTGCGCTGATTGGAGATGCGGCGAGCGTCCGCAGCCGGTTCGAGGAGTTCGCCCGGCGTTCGACGGTGGTGAAGTTATCTGACGAGGACGCCGGCTTTTTGTACCCCGGCGCGAACGAGGTCGAGGTCCTCCGCACCATCGGGCAACTAGGCCCGCATCTGGTCGCGGTCACTCGTGGTGCGGAGGGGGCGATCCTCAGCGCCCACGGGCAGATCGTGCACGTGCCGGGGCGCCGCACCGCGGTCGTCGACACCATCGGCGCGGGGGACACTTTCATGGCATCGCTGGTGGCTGACTATCCTGCCATGCACGGCAAGGATCTTACCTACGAGATGATCTATGAATTGGGATCGCGAGCTGCCGACGCAGCGGCCATCACGGTCGGACGTGCCGGCGCGGACCTGCCGTGGGCAAACGAACTCACCGCAGGTGTGTGAGCGGGATCGATCAGTCTGAGACGACGCGACGGGCGACTTCCATTGGGCGCAGGGGCGTTACCGACGCTTCCCGGAGCACCGTGTCCGCTCGCACCGCCTGCACATCGAGGTGGGCTGCGTCTGTGGTTCCGAGGCTAATCATCGAGAGAGACGCGCCTGTCTCCGGCAGGAACACCTCCACGGAGCCGACGTCCACGACGATGTCCAACCGCACGCGTCCCTCGCGAGGTGGAGCGTGCACCGTACGGATTGTGCGATACGCATCCGGCATGGTCGCGGCGATGGCATCGGCATCACGGGCGACGAACGCGGTCTGGGTCGCGAAGTCGTAGCCGACCGTTGCAAATGTCCCGTTTCCGCGTGGAATGCGGATGCGCGCTTCGCTGCCGGCGGATGCGTCCGCGTCGAATTCTGCGCGCACCCGATATGCGTCGGCAGCTGGGTCGGGGAGGGGATAGGGATTGTCTGGCGTGAGCGTCACCGCTTCGACCGGTTGCGGAGCGCCCTCGAGCGAGGCGAGTGCATCGAGGGGGCGCGAGGTCAGCGTCAGCCGGTCGGTCATCTTCGTCAAGGTGAGGGTGCGAACGAGAGTGTCCGAGCCGCCGTGCCAGCGCGTGGTGGGCAGCTGGCCTGCATATGCCCAGTTGTTGAGCCAGCCGATGCTGTAGCGCTCTGTCAATCGTTCTCCCGCTGGTAGGCGGGGATCGTCCCAGGTGACTGCGGCGTAGAAGTCCGCCCCACGATCCAGCCACTGGTGAGCGGTCGGGTCGGCTGTGAAGCCGCCGCCGTCCCACGAGCCGGTCCAGTACACCGTTCCGGTGGTCATGTTCTCAGTGCTCCCATTCGCTCCCGCCATCAGGATCCAGCGAATGTTGGAGGGGTCGCCGTCCACGGCCATGGGGAACAGGTCCGGGCATTCCAGAACGCCCAGGTCGGGAGCCTCGAAACTTGAGGCGTAGACCCACTGCTTGAGGTCGGAAGACGTGTAGAAGCCGATCTTTCCGCCTTCCGCCAGCGCCATGACCCACTGTCGGCGTTGCACGTCCCAAATCACGCGGGGGTCGCGGAAGTCTCTCACTCCCGGGTTTTCCATGACTGGGTTGCCGTCGTAGGGCTCAAAGTTGTAGCCATCGTCTTTAGACACGAACAGCGACTGGCGTTGGACGCCGTCCACCTGTTGCGTGACGACGGCGATGACCGCTCCGGCACCGAACCCAGCGGTGTTCTCCTCGTCGACCACCGCCGTACCGGTCCAAATGTCGCCAAGCCCCGTCGTGTACTTCTCGATGGCCACGCCGTGATCGGTCCAGTTCATCAGGTCGGTAGACGTCGCGTGATACCACTCGGTCCCGTTCCCGTCGGGGTAGTCCTCGTTGTAGAGGTAGTAGTAGTGCCACACCCCACCGAGCAGGAATGGGCGCTGCGGATCGTTCATCCAGTGCCGTTCGGGAGTGAGGTGAATGGCAGGGCGGTACGGGTCGTCTCGAGGAGTGAGCGTGTACGGGGCGGTCCCCGGGGTCGGCGTTACCTCCGGCTCCGGTGGCGCGGCGGGGTTCCGAAGCGCGATGACAACGAGGATGGTCACGACCGCCACGGCAGCCGCGACGATCCCCGTGACAATCAACCGACGTCGCGTCGTCGATGGCCTAGGGGTGGGCTTGTCGTCCACGTTTGCTCGTTCCATCCATTGGCGGCTTGATTCATGACGAGACGGGGTGCCCCGGGCCGTGCGATCCGGGGCACCCCGCCATCGGGTAGGTCAGATCCGTAGCCCGACGCTGATCCGTCGGGCCGCGGAGCGTGGCTCAGGGCTTCTCCGCCGTCTTGTTCTTGAAGACCTTGTTGGCCGGAATGTCCGCCCAACCGCCGAGACCATCGTCCCCGTAGCTGTAGTCGACAGCCGTGGTTGCCGGATCACCGTTGACGCCGATGTCCATCTTCACCGTCGGGGCCAGAGTTCCGCCCCGCACGAAGTCGTCGTGCGTGCCGATGGTGTCGATGAAGGACTGCACGAGGCCGCCCGGCATGACGTAGTGCGAGTATGCCTGGAAGTGACCGGGATGCTGGTTGAAGTCCGGAGCAAACGGCTGCCCACCCAGGAAGTTCAGGTTGGTGGGGTTTCCGAGAGCGAGGCCAGAGCCGCTGTTGAGCGGCTGGAAGTCGCTGCGGATTCCATTCCCGACGAACCCGTAGACGCCCTCGGGGCCATCAATTCCAGATGCGAAGGTTCCGCGATGACTGATCGTGAACAAGTAGTACTTGCCGTCCTTGAACACGAACTGCGGCCGCTCGGTCTGATCTGTCACGCAGTTGGCCGAGAGAATCGGCGGGAGGAACTCCCACTTCGTAAGCTCCTTGTTCTTCGCTCGAGCCAGACCAATGTTGCCGATCTGATAAGTCGCCCCGGAGGCGTTGACCTGTTCGACCGTCTCGGCATACGGGTCCCCTGGCCGGTACCCGAGGTCAGCCTTGGTGCACTTGGCGCTCTCTCGCGGCATGGCCGAGTTGCCCTCGAACACCATGTAGGTTTCGCCGGGACGGGCGGGGTCTTCGAACGTGAAGGGGTCACGGAAGTTGAAGAACTCGTTCTGGGCACCGTTCTGGTACCACTTCCCGTCGGCCTGCAATAGGTCCGTTACCTTGTTGAAACCGGTGAACTTCACACCCTGCTTATTGACGTGGACCTTGCCGACGCTCAGCGCGATCCGCGGGTCATACGGCTTGCGGTTGCTGCCGTCGGGGTTGCGGTAGAACGCGACGTCGGTAAAGAAGAGCTTGATCTGCCCGCCCTTGAAGATGCGCGCTGAGCCAGACCACTGGGTCTGATGGCTGAAGCTCTGGTCCGGGAAAATCTTGCCGGTGACGCCTTCCTTGAAGACCAGGCCGCCGTACGTCCAGCCACCGTTCTCGGGTCGATCCTCGAAAGGAATGCCCGCTTCGCGATAGAAGTATCCGATCTTGGCGTAGACGTGACGGTCGTCGAAGCCCAGGCTGCGGTCGGCAACGAGCGAGAAGATGATCTCCTGGCCGTTGACGCTGTACTGGTTGCCGTCCTTATCGGTCAGCGGCCAGGTGTCCCAGACCCAAACCTGTTCATTGGACATGTCGGGGAAGTCCTGCGGCACCGTAGGCATCGTCAGTGACTCCGGCATGGAGTTCTCACGGGACGGCGCCGCGGGATCGGAGAGCCGCTTGAGCTGACGTGCGTCAGCACGCGTCCACCGGGACGTGAAGTTCGTGGTCGGCGAATACGCCTTCTGGGAGTGAATGGTCGGCTCCGGCCCGTCCTGCAAGTCCGGGGCCGCCGTCGCCGCCGTCGAGCCGGCGAACACGGCCGTGGCAACAAGAGCGGCGGTGAGCACAGCGCTCATCGCGCGACGTGGCCGCCGCTTTGGGGGTTGCATCATGATGGCTCCTCATTCGGGGAAGATCATGCAAATCTGTTTTGCATGACGAATCCATAGTTGCATGGGGGCGTGCTGGGCGCATGTCGGCTCTTCGGGGGACAACGTCGCTCACGGCGCGCAGCGACTACCTCGGACGACGCGCCGTCCGCGCTCCTTCGGCACGTGAGGTCGCTGGATGAAGCTTCTGCCTCACCGAGGCCCGGACGGGCGCTGAAATATGAGCAGATCGCGCCCGCTGGCACCAGTCGAAACTTGCCGTGCGGGCAAGACGGTTTACGAGCGCCCAGTTCCGACAGCGGACTGCGGCAATCGCTAACGAGCAACGCGGACAGTGCGGCGCTCCTACGAACGCACCTTTTGGTCGGGGCAGCACCATCGTTCCGGCCGCCGGCCACCAGGATCAATGGTTCTGTGGCGTCATCGGGCGCGACTGCGCGTTAACGCCCGGGCTCGGCAGTGGTGCAGCGACGGCTGTGCGCGGGTACAAAGCCGGCGGCGACGGTCGCAGTGACAGTCCTTCGTACGGCGGGCCGTGATTTCACGGTTTGCCCCTCCGAAAGGACCGAGAGTCAATCGTCTACCAGTGGCGCACTAGCTTGGAAACTCCTTTCTCGAGCCAGAGGCGCGCTACCCGGCGGCGGTCAGCAGAACAGGAGACGCTCGGCCGCATGGCGCGGTCGAGCGTGTGTGGGGCGGGTGGGTGGGGCCGCTGCGATCTCACGCATCGGCGGGCGCTCCGACGGACCGCCGTGGCACTGGGGGGCACGCGATGAGCTGCCGCGGGACCTGAGTCGGCGAGTCGAGACCGAGCAGAGTGCGAACTCCGGCGACCCCCAGCTCGTAGTGCGGCAGGGCGACGGTGGTCAGCGGGGGACGCAGATGCGCGCTGATGACCTCCTGGTCATCGAATCCGACGACCGCGATGTCATCAGGAATGCGCAGGTTCCGTTCGCGGGCGGCATCGTAGAACCCCATCGCGACACGGTCGTTGTGGCAGAAGACCGCTGTCGCGCCCTGGGCGAAGACCTCCGCAGCGGCGCTGTAGCCGCCCTCCTGGTCGGGCGATGCGTCGATCACCAGCGACTCGTCGAACGGCGCTCCGGCGTGGGCAAGCGCGTCACGGTACCCGGCGAGCCGGCCGGCCTGCGCGGGCGAGGGCGTCGTGGTGTTGATGAAGGCGACGCGCTTATGTCCGGCGGTGAGTAGCAGCTCCGTTGCAGTCCGGCCCCCCTGCCTCTCATCGGGAACCACTGCTGGCAGTGCCGCGCTGTCAGAGAAGCAATCCACGAGCACTGCATCGGTCTCCGCGAGCGCGACAGGGACTGACGCTTCGCGGTGATACCACGTGGAGTAGAGGATGCCGCGCACTTTGTGCTCGAGCATCATGCTGATGGCTTCCTCCTCGGCGCCCTCGTTTCCGTCGGTGTTGGCGACCAGAAGCACGTAACCGTTCTTCCACGCCTCGTCCTGGGCGCCCTGGATGATGCGTCCGGCGAAGGGTGTGGTGGCAATGGCATCGGCGACCAGGCCGATGAACTTTGAGTTCCCTTTCACCAGGGTCTGCGCGAGCGCGTTGGGGCGGTAGCCGAGTTCCTCGATGGCCTGCTTGACCCGGTCACGTGCGGCGTCGCCGATACGCGCTCCCGGCTTGTCGTTGACCACATGCGACACCGTGGCCACGGATACCCCTGCGGCCTGCGCGACGTCGCGCATCGTAACCGGTGATGTGCGCGCGCTCGGCTCGTCGTCGGGTCCTACCGCCGGTGTGCGTGACGTCGTCATTAAGGTTCCTCTTCGCCGCGAGGCGCTCATCCCTTGGTCGCCCCGCTCTCCAGACCGTAGATCATCGCCTTGTTCAGCACGAGGAACACCAGCAGCAATGGGGTAATCGTGACGCACACCGCAGCGAAGGTGGCAGTCCAGTCGACGTTGCCCATCGCGCCGATGTAGTTCTGCAGACCGAGCGGAATCGTCTTCAGGTCATCTGAGAGGACGAAGGTATTGGCGAAGATGAAGTCGTTCCAGATGAAGATGCTGTTGACCAGGACCACGGTGACGATGGTGTTCACCGACAGCGGGAACGTGATCTGACCGAAGATCCGGTAAGGCCCGGCTCCATCCAGCGAAGCTGCCTCGTACGTCTCTTGAGGGATGTACTGGTAGAACGAGGAGAATAGGTAGATGGACATCGGCAGGGAGAAGCCGGCCAGCGGGATGATCATCGACTGGTAGGTGTCGAGAAGGCCGACCGCTGAGTAGTCAACGAACAGCGGAACCAAAGCGATCTGCACCGGCACGATGATGCCGATGAGGAACAGACCGCGGACGAAGCCGCTGAACCGGAAGCCCAGCACCTGCAGCGCGTAGGCGGCCATCATGCCCAGGACCACGATGAGAACGCTGGCGCCCAGCGTAACGATGAGGCTGTTGAGGATATTCAGTCCGAGGTTTCCGGTGCTGAACGCGCGGGCGTAGTTGTCGAAGGTCACCTCCGTGGGGAGGGCGAACGGGTTGCCGCTGGCGAAGTCCTGCGGGGTGCGCACGCTGGAAATGAACAGCCATGCCAGCGGGTAGACCTGGACCACGACGATGATGGCGATGACGACCGAATTCAGCGTCTGGTGGAGGTGCAGGCGGCGAGGTCGCCGCGGCGGCTCCGGGCGCGATTCCAGGCGGGACTGCAGTTGTGGCCGGGTGGCCACGGCGGAGGCGTTCATGCGTCGGCCTTTCGACGGAGGAGAACAACGATCAGCCCGACGGCCAGGAGGCACTCGGCGACGATGAAGACGGACATCGTGCTGGCGTAGCCATAGTCGGTGTGGGTGAACGCGGTTTTGTACATGTAGGTCGTCAGCAGCTCGGAGGCCTGACCGGGGCCACCGTTGGTGAGGAGATACGGGATGTCGAAGCCGCGCAGCGCGTATGTGGTGGCCATGATCACGGCGGTAATCCACACCGGTCGGATGTACGGGAAGCGGATCCTAGTGAAAACCTGCCACCAGTTGGCGCCGTCCAGGCGCGCCGCCTCTTCGAGCTCGCGTGGCACCGCGAGGAGAGCGGCGTAGATGATGAGCATGTAGAGGCCGGTGAATCGCCAGCCCTCCGGGATCGACACTGCGGCGAGCACCGTGTTGACGTTCGACAGCCACGCCTGCTGCAGCTCCCCGAGGCCTACCCACTGCAGGATCTGGTTGAGCAGGCCGAGCGGTTCGAGCGAGTAGATGCGCTGGAACAGCAGTGCTATCGCGACGGTGGAGATGACCGCCGGCAACAGGTACAGGGTCTTCACGAGCTCGCGGCCGCGGGTAATGGTCAGCAGCAGGCTGGCGACGATGAGCGCGCCCCCCAGCTGCAGGATGAGGCAGATGGCGAGGTAGCCCAGGGAGTTGAAGAACGAGATCCAGAAGACATCGTCTCCGGTGAACATCTCAACGTAGTTCGCCAATCCGACGAACACCATGTCGGTGATGCCGTCCCAGCGGAAGAAGCTGAGGAATAGCGACTGCAGGATGGGCAGAAGCACGGCGATCCCGTACAGGAGTAGCGGGGGGATAAGGAAAATGGCGACGGAGGTCTTGGACCTGCTCGGGAGCATGCTGTTGCTCATGGTGAGCCTTCCGTGTGTGGTGCGGTGGCGGGGGCGAACTGTCGCCCCCGCCACCGGGCTTACTTGAACGCCTCTGGCGCGTTCTCAGCGATGGTCTCATCCATGGTCTGGATGAACTCTTCCGCGGAGATCTCGCCCTGAATGAGCAGGGTGAGCTCCTGCTGCAGGCGGGTGTTCGACGCCGGGTCGAGCTGCGTGTCCCAGGGCATAGCGATGGCTTCGCCGACGTCGCCCGCCTGATCCACGGCTCGCTCGTACAGCGGCGTTGCATTGGCGGGGATCGTGGTCTCGACTGTGGAGGTGGGTGACAGCGCGCCGGTCTGCGCGTAGACCTCGGGGTAGCGCTCGAGCGCGAAGGCGAGGAAGTCGCGGACGAGGGGATCGTACGTCTTGCTGTTGACAGCCATCCCGATGCCCGACGGAGTGACGTACTCGTTCGCGGCGGTAACAGCGCCAGCGGTGAGCGGGAGCGTGAAGTAGTCGATGTCGTCACGGACCGCCGGGTCGAGGTTCTCGGTTGCGAGGTTCGACAGTTCCCACGTGCCGATGTTGTACACCGCGGCGTTACCGGACGTGAACGCCGCCTGAGCGTCCGCGTAACCGGTGGAGGAGAACCCCTCCTGGAAGCAGCCGGCCTCACCGAGCGACGCGAGCCACTCCACCGCGGCGGTACCAGTCTCGTCAGAGAGCGTTGCCTCCGCCTTCTTCAGCTTCTGCACGTACTCCGGGCCGGCGGTGCGGAACGGGTGGTACGCCATGTAACGCTCGAGCGGCCACTGATCCTGCCCATCCAGCGCGATGGGGGTGATTCCCGCTTCGCGAAGCGCGGTGCACATCGCCGGGAAGTCGTCCAGCGTTTCCGGGACGGTGACGCCAGCCTGCTCGAACAGCGCCTTGTTGTACCAGAAGAACTCGAGCTGGAATTCGAACGGGATCATGTACAGCGACCCGTCGTCGAACCGCTGGTAGTTCAGTGCCGCGGGACGGTAGTCGTCGTAGAGGCCGAGGTCCTCCAGCAGAGCCTCCGCGTCCACCATCCGCCCCTGGTCGGCAAGCTTCTGCGCGAACGGGGTGGCGTCGGTGTCGAAGAGCTCGGGGAGCTTGTTCGCCGCTGCGAGCGTCTCGTACTTCTGGATGTACGACGGCCGGTCCGGGGTGGTGATGAGGTTCAGGGCGAACCCGGGGTTCTCCTCGGCATACTCGTCTGCGATCTGCTGCATGGCAGTGATCACGCCACCGTCGGCGGGGCGGGACAGGAGCCAGGAGATCTCGCGGGGCTCGATCTCCCCGTCCGGGTTCACGTCGGTCGGGTCGCCTGACCCTCCGGATCCGCCTCCGGCGCAGCCGGTGAGCACCAGGGCGGTTGCGGTGGCCGCGGCGAGGGCGGCGGCGACCATTCGGTTCTTTCTCATGTCCATATCTCCATTGATTGAGGATGGTGCGGGATGTTCAGTTATCGGGTCTCTCGTCAGCGAGTCGCCGCCGCGAGTGCTGGAATCGGGTCAGGGACGGGGGCGGGTACGGTGACGGTCGCATGGGTGATGCCGACCGTGCCTTCGGAGGCGAAGACGCCGAATCGGCCCGCCGGCAGATCGTAGATCCGGGCGCTCAGAACGACGGCGCGGTCGAGGTTGGCGACGCAGATGTCCTCGTCCACGATGATGTCCAGGACGTGCTCGCCGACGCTGAGTTCGCACGGGCGTTCCAGTTCGATGACATGGGGGACGTCGCCGGAAACTTCCCACTGCCCGTCGCCAGTACGACGTCGCGGCCACCGGTCGAACACCATGCGGTTGCGACGTGGTTCCAGTCGAATGCTGTATGCCGTGTCGCCGTCGGCGCTGGCGCGCAGGAGCACGCCGAAGTCGTCGGTGTCGGCGGTGACCTGGAACCGCACGGTCGCTCGGAACGTGGCGGGCAGCTCCGCGTCGGAGGTCACCGCAAGGTGGCGGCCGCGCGCATCCAGCGAACGCGGGAAGGCTCGCTCGTCATCCAGCAGGTCTCGCGTATCCCAGCGGTCGAGCATCTCGTCGCTGAAACCGAACGCGAGTGTGCCATCCGGGTTCTGGCGAGCCTCGAGGACGGAGAGGGTGCCGGCCCACTGCCATGGGCCGTCGTCTCGCGCGCCTTCCCTGGTGGCGATCCAGCCGAAGAACAGTCGGCGCCCGTCGCGCTCCGCCGACTTCGCGGCGTAGTACGCCCGCCCATCCAAGGAGTCGTTCGCGGGAGTCTGCCACGGTCCATCGAGGCTGCGGGACATCCGGTAGCGGGTAGTAAAGGCGTCGGAGAACTCCGAGTAGACGAGGTACCACCACCCGTTCCACTCGAAGACCTCGGGGCACTCGTGCGCGATGTATCGGCGCGGGTCCCAGAACGGGGCTGCCGGTTGCCAGTGCACGAGGTCGGTGGAGACGCATTGGGCGATGACTCCGCGGCGCCGCTCCGGCCCGTCGGTGTGGCGGGCGGCGATGAGCATCCGCCACAGACCGGCCGCGTCGTCGCGGAACACGAACGGATCGCGCCAATCCCCGGACTCGTAGCCGGCCGAAGCGCCGAACGTGTGCGCAGGGTGCCGTTGCCACGTCGCCATGTCATCGTCACTGGTCGCATGCATCACCAGCTGCAGCGGCAGCCTGTCCTCACCCACGATGCGCGGGTTCTGCCCCGTGTAGAAGAGGTGATGGGTGCCGGATTCGTCACGCACCACGCTGCCGGTGTACGCGTTGAAGTCCGCGGCCCGCTCGGCACCTGCTGCCAGAGCCACGCCGACCTCGTCGAAGTTCACGAGATCCCTTGTGACGAACCGTCGCCAGGGCGTGCCGGGCTTGGGGGTCTCCCGAATGTCGTGGAGGTAGAACAGCGAGAAGGTGCCGTTCTCCTGCCAGGGGATGACATCGCCGACCCAGCCGTCGGCCGGTTTCGGGAACAGGTTCTGCATCGTCATTGATCCTTTGCTTAAACGCTTGACCAGACTTTAGGCCTGTCAAGTTGACATGGTCAAGCGTTTAATCAAACTATTTCGCCAAAACCTGATGTTGTGTGCCGGGCGGCCGTGATGGTAGCGTCAGAGAACAAGACAGGTTATACGTATAACATGACTCGAAGAGGACTCATGGCGAGCAGTGCCAATGTAGGTGCGACGATGAACGACATCGCTGCGGCAGTGGGAGTTTCCCAGGCCACGGTGTCACTCGTGCTGAACAACCGTGGCGGCTCGCGCGTTGCCGAAGCGACCCGCGAACGCGTGCTCGGCGCCGCCCGCGACTTGGGGTACAGGCCGAACGCCGCGGCGAAGACCCTACGTGACGGCAAGGCCGGCCTCATCGGATTCGTCGGCGACGCGGTCGTGAGCTCCCCCTTCTCTGGACGAATCGTTGAGGGCGCGCAGACACGCGCGTGGGACGACGACATGCTCCTGCTGACAATCAACACCGGAGGTAACCCCCGCCTCGAGGACGCCGCCATCGAATCGCTCCTCTCACACCGCGTCATCGGCATCGTGTATGCCGCCATGTACCACCGCGTTCTGAGCGTGCCGGACGCACTTGCGGACATTCCGAGTGTCGTCCTCAATTCTGAGGACGCCGCCGGCCGCACCCGTGCGGTGATTCCCGACGAATTCGCGGGCGGAGCGGAGGCGGCTCGGGAGATCGTAACGGCGGGCCACGAACGGATCGCGATGATCAACATCGCACCGCTCAGCTCACAGCTGCCAGCCGCCGTGCAGCGGCACCACGGATTTCTCTCCGTCCTGGACGAACACGGCCTCGAAGCCGACCCCGCTCTCCACATCGAAGGAGACGGCAACCCCGACGCGGGCTATCGCGGCGCGTATGAACTGATGGCGCGAACGGACCGTCCCACCGCGATCTTCTGCGGCAACGACCGCACGGCGTGGGGCGCCTACCAAGCGCTTCAGGAGATGGGTCTGCGGATCCCCGAGGATGTCTCCATCGTCGGTTTCGACAACCAGGAGACCCTCGCGCCATTCCTCCGGCCCGGCCTGACCACCCTCGAACTGCCCTTCGCCGAGATGGGTCGTCGCGCCGTGGAGCTCCTCCTGCAAGGCGAACGCGGGGGAGCGGCTGCAGAACTCGTGACGTGTCCGCTCATCCGACGCGGCTCCGTCGGCCCCTCACGAAAGGAGCCCGCATGACTGGTGTGCTGACTCGTCCCACTGCCGCGCATGACTCGCAGGCCGTCGTGCGGCCACGGCGTCGCTCGCGCCTGGCGAGGGTGCTGCGAAAGTGGCAGTTATACGTATTACTAGCGCCCACGCTGTTGTACTTTCTGGTCTTCAAGTACTGGCCGATGTACGGCGTCCAGATCGCGTTCCGTGACTACACGCCCGGCGGCGGATTCACCGACAGCCCCTGGGTCGGGCTCGAACACTTCGAACGGCTGTTCTCCTCGTACCAGTTCCCGCAGATCCTCTCGAATACGATCCTGCTGGCACTGGTGAACCTGGCTTTCGTGTTCCCCATCCCCATCCTGCTCGCGCTGCTGGTCAACCAGCTCGCACAGGGGCGGGTCCG
Source organism: Microbacterium sp. NPDC056003 (assembly GCF_042274785.1). Taxonomy (NCBI): domain Bacteria; kingdom Bacillati; phylum Actinomycetota; class Actinomycetes; order Micrococcales; family Microbacteriaceae; genus Microbacterium; species Microbacterium sp. NPDC056003. Next base: position 1,612,873 of record NZ_JBHJXQ010000001.1, read on the forward strand.
CCGAGGAATCCAGACGATCCTGTACGCGCCGACGTTCATCTCAACCGTGGTCGTGGTTGGAATCCTGTTCGTGCTGCTCTCGCCGCGCGCCGGTCTGGTCAACAACCTGATTGTGCTGCTGGGCGGCGAACCCATCTTCTTCATGGGTTCGCCCGAGTGGTTCAGACCCGTCTACGTCGCATCTTCGGTTTGGCAGGAAGCCGGTTTCAACATGGTGGTGTACCTGGCCGCACTCGCCGGCGTCGATCCGGCGCTGCATGACGCGGCGAAGGTTGACGGCGCATCCCGCTGGCAGCGGGTGTGGCACGTCGACATTCCCGGCATTGCGCCGGTGATCTCCGTCCTGTTCATCCTCGCGGTCGGCAACCTGCTCAACCTTGGTTTCGAGAAGGCACTGTTGATGCAAACGGACCTGAATCTCGCGACATCGCAGATCATGCAGACGTACACCTATCAGGTCGGCCTGCTCGGCGCGGAGTTCAGCTACGCCTCAGCCATCGGATTGTTCAACGCCCTCCTCAATCTCGGGCTGCTGCTGACCTTCAACTGGGTCGCGCGCCGAGCCCGCCAGTCGAGCCTTTGGTAGGAACCATGTCGACCACCCTTCGCGCACATCGGCGACCCGCCCGCCGTCGTCTCTCCGATCCGCTGTTCAACGCGGTGACCTTCGCCATCCTTTCCTTCGCCATCGTCGCCGTCATTTACCCCCTCTACTTCATCGCCATCGCGTCCGTCAGCGAACCTTCACGCGTTTACGAGGGCCAAGTCTGGCTATGGCCGGTCGGCTTCACTCTTGACGGTTACGCCCGCTTGCTTGGCGACCCGCTGGTGTGGCGGGGCCTCGGCAACTCGGTGGTCTACACGTCGCTTGCCACCTTCATCAGTGTCGCGCTGGTGGTATCGGCTGGCTACGTCCTGTCCCGCAGGGACCTTCCCGGACGCAAGACCATCACATTTCTTATCGTTCTGACGCTGTTCTTCGACGGCGGAATCATCCCGAAGTTCCTCGTCGTGAGAGACCTCGGGCTTCTCGACACTGTGGGGGCCATGGTGCTGCCCAGCGCCCTAGCTGTGTGGAACATCATCATTGCGCGGGCGTTCTTCGAGACGAACCTCCCGGACGAGCTCCGCGAAGCGGCCGAGATGGACGGTGCCAGCGACTTCCGGTTCTTCTTCCGCATCGCCGTCCCACTGGCCAAGCCGCTCATCGCGTTGATGATTGTCATCCACATCATCTGGAATTGGAACGGCTTCTTCGATGCGCTCATCTACTTGAGCACGCCGGACATGTACCCGCTTCAGCTGGTGCTGCGCAACATCCTCGTGCAGTCCAATCTGTCCGGCAGCGGCAGCCTCACGGGCGACCTCGGCAGCTACGAAGAAGCGCAGCGTGTCGTCGAACTCGTCAAGTACGCCGCGATCATCTTCGCGAGCATCCCGCTGCTGCTTGTCGTCCCGTTCCTGCAGCGCTTCTTCACCCAGGGCGCATTGCTGGGCGCCGTCAAGAACTGAAACGCACCCTCGTCCCGCACAGGACGAAAACCCGAAAGGAAACATCATGATCGAAAGAAGGACCCGCGGGAGGGTTGCCGGCGGCGTGGCCGCTGCCCTCGCGCTCGCGCTCGCTCTCACCGGGTGTGGAAACGGCAACGCCGACGACACTGCGGACAAGTCCGACGAGTTCGGTTTCCAGCCGACCGGTCTCCCGATTGTCGAGAAGCCGCTGACCCTCACCATCGCCGGTGAGAAGTCCTCACTCGCACCTGACTACAACGAGATGACACTCGTGCAGGGCTGGGAAGAGGACACCAACATCACCATCGACTGGGAGATGCTTGCGCCCGAGGTGTACTCGGAGAAGCGGAACCTCCTTCTGGCGTCCAACGACCTCCCCGACGCATTCCTGAACTCGCGGTTCACCGACGCGGAGCTAGTCAAGTACGGCACAAACGGCACCCTGATTCCACTCGAGGATCTGATTGCCGAGCACGCTCCCAACCTCACTGCCATCTTTGAGGCGAACCCGGACCTCAAAGCTGCGGTGACCGCGTCGGATGGCCACATCTACGCGCTGCCGAATGCTGAGGAACTCGGTCTCGGCGCGGTCCCGTTCTTCTGGTCCATCAACAAGTCATGGTTGGACGCGCTCGGACTTCCGGTGCCCACTACCGTCGACGAGTACCACGATGCCCTCGTCGCCTTCAAGACGCAGGATCCCAACGGCAACGGCAAGGCCGACGAGATCCCGCTCAGCTTCATTAACAACTGGTGGTGCGCCGACATCGGCGACCTGTTCGCCGCGCTCGGCGGCATCGCGGACAACACCGACCACCGCATCGTTCGCGATGAAGAAGTGATCTACACCGGCGCTGACGACCGGTATCGGGATGCCATCCAGACCCTTCACGAGTGGTACGAGGAAGGCCTCATCGACGCCGAAGCCTTTACCCAGGACGACAAGGCGTATCTCGCGAAGGGCAAGACCGAGACCCCAGTGCTCGGATCGTACGTGTGGTGGGAAACCGAGGAAGTCGTCGGCGCGGAGCGGGCAGCCGACTACGTGCTGCTCCCGGTGCTGGAAGGCGTCAACGGGCGGCTGGTCGGGCATTCGAACCTGACCGACTACGGCCGCAGCGCGTTCGCTATCACCCGTTCCAACGAGTACCCGTCCGCAACTATGCGGTGGGTGGACGCGTTGTACGAGCCGAAGATGTCGGCGCAGGTCTCCTATGGGCCCATCGGTGAGACGCTCGTCGAGAATGCGGACGGTGTTCTCGAGCAGGCGCAACTGCCCGAGGGCGTGAACGCAGGCGAGCTTCGGCAGAAGGTCGCGCTGGGCGCGGGCGCTCCGCACGTGATCACGCGAAGTGACTACGAGTCCGTCATCCTTCCGGAGCCGCGAGCGTTGCAGCGCGCCAAAGCCCTAGAGGAGAACTACCTGCCTTACATCGAGCCGGACTTCTACCCGTCGGTCTTCTTCGATGTCGAGGAACTTGAGCAGATCGGTCAGATCGAGCCGGACATCGACGCACTCGTTGAGCAGAAGCGGGCGGAATGGATCGTCTCAGGCGGAATCGAGGACGAGTGGACTGGCTACGTCGACCAGCTGCGGAACATGGGCCTTGACGATCTCCTGAAGATCTACCAGTCGGGTTACGACCGCTACCGGGCCGCGGCCGGCTGATCCGACCGGCGGGGGTGCAGCCCGGATGCACCCCCGCCCCTACCCTCGAGGAGCCCGATGCGCATCGCATTTGCCCACCAGCCGACCAGCGCCGTCGACGAGGACGGCGGCGCTGTTCGCGTTATCAGCGCCGTGGGAACTGCACAAGCCGAGCTCGCACCCACCCCGGAGCGATTCCTTCGGATGGACGGCTTCACAGTGTGGGTCGATGTCACTGGCTGCTCGCAAGACTTGGACGCCCTCCGCGCAGAAGCATGGTTTGCGCCTCGTGCGTTTGCTCGCGGCGATCACGACGGGTTCACTGCGCTCATCGATGCGACAGAGGCCGGACGCGGTATCGCCCTCGGCCACCTCGCGGACGGAACGCTCGCCGCCCGTGTGGACCAGATTCTTCACGCTGCCCCTTGGCGCCTGCAGCCGGAGAAATGGAACCACCTCCACGTCCACCTGAGCTCTCACGCTCTCGTACTCGGGCTCGGGCCGGAGACCGCATCCGTGAACGTTCTGAGGCGGGAACCGATGCGGATACCCGATGGCGTGACTGTGGGGAGAACCAAGAGTCAGAAAGACGCGTTCGCCATAGGGCTACTCGCCGGCGTCACCCTCACGCTGTCCGACGGGGGTCCATGGGCTGCCTCGCCGATAGGCCTCGACGACACGAACATCGTCCATGGCCTGCCCGTGGACACCACACCTCCCCGTCGGCGCTATCAGGATGACCCGCACCGGCCGCTCGCCCACCTCAGCGCACCGCAAGGGTGGATGAATGAGCCGCACGCGGCATGGCAGCACCAGGGACTGCACCACATCTTCTATCAGCACAACGCCGGCGGACCCTATTGGGATCACATCTCATGGGGCCATGCGATCAGCGCTGACCTGGTGCATTGGACAGACCAACCCATCGCCGTTCATCCTGGGTCCGCCGAACTTGCGGCCGACGGTATCTGGAGCGGCAGCTCGGTGGCCGGTGACAACGGTGAGCATCTTCTCTTCGTCACCGCGGGAGCGCTCGAACGGAAGCCGGACCAGGCGATTGCCATCGCGCGGCCGTCCGGGGACCGCTGGGATGTCGACCCGGCGCCAGTCATCGAAATGCCAGCCGACCTCGACGGCGTTCCGCTGATCCCCGGACAGTTCCGCGACCCCTTTGTATGGCGCGAAGCCGGCGTGTGGTTCGCGCTCATCGGCGCCGGCCTGGAGGGACTCGGGGGCACAGCACTCCTCTACCGCAGCAAAGACGGAACTCGGTGGGAACCGCTCGGGTCGCTCCTGGTCGGAGATAAACACGCTTACCCCGCCACCGGTGTGATGTGGGAGCTGCCCGTTCTTCTTCCCGTCGGCGTCGCTGCCGATGGCAGGCAACGTCACGCTCTCTTCATCGCGCCATGGTGGAAGGGCCCCAACCCGCATCACCTGCAGCACGTGTGGCACTGGATCGGGATCTGGGACGCCGTCTCCGCTCGGTTTGTGCCTGACCACATCGAGCCGCGGGAGTTCGACGGCGGCGGGCATCTCACTGGGCCGAGCGGCACGGTGCTCGAGGACGGGCGCGCGATTCTCTGGACCATCACGCAGGACAAGCGCAGCGGCGAAGAACAGGTTGCCACAGGGTGGGCACACAACGCCGGAATACCCCTGGAGCTCGGACTCTCCGCCGCGGGCACGCTTGAGGTACGACCGGTCGCCGAACTGGCAGGTCTCCGCGACGAACGAGTGCACCACAGCCAGGGCGTGCTTCGGGGCCGACATCTCGACATCGAACTAGTCATCCAAGGGGACTTCGAGATCGACGTCTTCGCCCACGCCGACGGCCTCGAGTGCACGACGCTCGGTGTTGATGCAGAGCGCGCATGGGTGGACCGGTCATGCGCGAGCCTGGCTGGGGAGTACTGCGAGCCCGTGCGGGCGATCCCGCACCACCGTTCCATTCAGCCCACTCGGGCGCGCCTCGTTCTGGACGGGTCGATGATCGAACTCTGGGTGGATGACACGGTGATGATCACCTCCCGCTCGTACAGCCGACCCGACAGCGACCACGTGCGCCTTCGCCTGCCCGCGGGCACGCACGCCGTCACCTTCAACGCCTTCCGCATCCACCCCGCCTACCGAACCTGAAAGGCCCGCCGCATGCTTCTCCTCCCCGACCACTGGACCTGGGACTTCTGGCTCGCCAAGCACGACCATACGTACCACCTGTTCTTCCTGATGGCGCCGAAGAGCCTCGGCGACCCCGACCTGCGGCACGTGAACGCCCGCGTCGGCCACGCGGTGTCCAGGGACCTGAGCGCTTGGGATGTGGTCGGTGAAGCGCTCGGCCCCGGAGCACCCGGTGCATGGGACGACCAGTCCACATGGACCGGAAGCGTCATCGAGACCGCCGAGGGCTGGCAGATGTACTACACCGGGGTCCGACGGTCGGAGAACGGCCTCATCCAGCGAATCGGACGTGCCACCAGCACCGACCTGTACACGTGGACCAAGGACGACAGCTTCGTGCTTGAAGTGGACCCGCGCTGGTACGAGCAGCTCGACCTGGATGTGTGGTTCGACCTCACCTGGCGCGACCCCTGGGTCTACTACGACGCCGACCTCAACGAGTACCGAATGCTCATCACCGCTCGAGCGCGAGAAGGCGCCGCCGACGCACGCGGAGTAATCGGCCTTGCCCGCTCGGCGGACCTGCACACCTGGGAGGTGCTGCCCCCGTTGGCGGCGCCCGCCGAGTTCGGTCACATGGAAGTGCCCCAACTGGAACGCATCGGCGAACGCTGGTACCTGTTCTTCTCCGCCTACGAGTGGGCGCACAGCGCGGACCGTGTCCGTCGTGGTCTCGCGGTCTGCGGCACCCACTACCTCGTTTCCGACTCGAGTGCCGGACCCTTCAAACTCGAACGGGACGAGTTCTTCGCTGGCGACCCGCAGGGCGAGTTGTACGCGGGACGCGTCGTCGAGACCTTCGAGGGCGACCATGTCTTCCTCGCCTTCCTCCAGTTTGTCGACGGCGGTCCGTTCGTCGGTGGATTGAGTGATCCGTTCCCGGTCACGGTCGCCGCGGACGGAGGGCTGGACATCGGCCGAGCCGTAGCGACGGCAACGGGGAAGGAGCACCCCGTGCCCGTGAGTGCTCAGGACGGATAGCTGACCGCGCGAGTCGACGGGCGCGAAGCCTCTGCCTGCGGCCGCATCCAGCATGCCTGCTCCAGCGACGGCGCAGGTGAGGCTGCGCTGCCTGCTGGTGACATTGCGGGGCGGGCGGATGAGCCCGGGGCGGTCGATTTTCGCTGCGGCGAGTGAGTGCGTCTGCTGCGCTCGGACGCCGGCGGCGACCACGAACGCCAGCATCGTGGTCGCGGCGCGTATCGCGGAAGCTGCTCTCGTGGTCACGTCTATTACCCTGCGGCACATCGACGAGCTCCTGCTGGCATCCCGGCACAAGCTCACCCCGGCAGGCCGAGTTTTCGCCTCGACCTGGGAGTTTTACCGGATAGACCAAGGTCTGCCAAGGTCCTGCCAAGGTCAGAGATCGGTGCTGTTCCCAGATCAGAGGTATAAAAACACCGCTCCAGCCAAGGTTGCCAAGCGCGGACGATGTATCCATAGAGAGAAAGTGAGTGCAGTTGGAGGCGTTTCTTCACTACTACTTACTTTTTCTTCTCATGGAATACATCTACTACTTGGCAACCTTGGCAGGTCCCCTCAAGCCGTTGAAAACACTGGGCAAACTCCAGCCAAGGTCACCTTGGTCAAACCTTGCCGGACTTGGCAGAATCAGCCTCGAATCCAACCTCTGAGGCCGGATTCACCCTCCCGCGCGTTGTGCGAAACCTCGACCGGCACGTCCGTGGAACGCGAGCTGCGCTCGTGCATGCTCCCTAACCTGCGTCAGCCTTTGACGGCACCCACCGTCATGCCCGCGATCACCTGCCGCTGGAAGATGGCGTAGATAACGAGCTGGGGGATGAGCACGAGTGTGGCAGCGGCCATCATGCCTCCGTAGTCGACGGTGTACTGGCCCTGGAAACGCGACACCGCCAGCGAGACCGTAACCATGTCGGGGTCGTTGATCAGGATCGAGGCAAACGGGAACTCATTAAACACGTAGACGACGTTGAAGATCAGGATCGTGGCGATGACCGGCCTCATGAGTGGGAGGACGATAGACCAGCACAGTCGCCAGAGCCCGACGCCGTCAATGATTGCGGCTTCCTCGATCTCCGCCGGAAAATCGCGCAGGAACCCGGTCATTAGCAAGGTGTTGAACGGGATAGAGACCGCGACGTAGGGAAGGATCAGCGCGGCATAGGTCCCGAAGATACCGAGGGCGAGGTCGAGCCGATAGACCGGAAACAGAAGGATGTACACCGGGACGGCAAGTCCCGCCAGGAGGTAGAACCGCGCGGAGGACTGAACTCGCCGCCGTCGGAACACCATCCGGGTGAGCGCGAATGCGCCCATGAATGAAATCGCCGTACCCACAGTCACCGAGACCAGCGCGATGAAGATCGTATTGCCGTACATCTGCAGGAGTGGCAGGGCATTGGCGGCGTTGAGGTAGTTCTCAAGGGTGAGGTCGTCGAATGAGAATGGGTTGGAGAGGATCTTCTCACTGGGCTGCAGCGAGAGCAGCGCAATCCAGGAGGGCGCGAACGTCGCGGTCGAGGGCGCACGGTCGCTGCGGCCGGGCAAGACGGCGGCGATCGCGGTGACGGGCTCCGGCGCCGCGGTCGAGCCGTGGCAGTTCCACCTCAACGGGAAGGCCTGCACCTCCTGAGAACGGACGGCGGCGCCGGGATGCTTCCGCCCGGCGCCGCCGCCTCTCCCGGAGGCGCCGGGCCGCAGCCCTAATAGGCTGAACCCATGCACGGCGAATACAAGGTGCCCGGAGGCAAGCTGGTCGTCGTCGACCTCGAGGAGCGCGACGGCCGCATCGCCGACTTCCACCTCGCCGGTGACTTCTTCCTCGAGCCCGACTCCGCCCTCGACGACATCGACGCCGCGGTCAACGGCCTGCCGGTCGAGGCCGACGTCACGACGATCGCCGGCGCCGTGCGCGCGGCCCTCCCCGAGGGTGCGCAGCTGCTCGGCTTCACCCCCGAGGCGGTCGGCACCGCGGTGCGCCGCGCGCTGGTGACGGCACCGGGCTGGCGCGACTTCGACTGGGAGATCGTGCACGAGAAGCCCGTCTCGCCGCGGATGAACCTCGCGCTCGACGAGGTGCTCACCGGCCGGGTCGGCGACGGCCGCCGTCGCCCGACGCTGCGGATGTGGGAGTGGGATGAGTCTGCCGTCGTGATCGGGTCGTTCCAGTCGCTGCGCAACGAGGTCGACCCCGACGGCGCCGAGCGGCACGGGTTCGACGTCGTGCGCCGCATCTCGGGCGGGGGCGCGATGCTCATGGCCGCGAACTCGATCGTGACCTACTCGCTGTACGTGCCGGCATCCCTCGTCGCCGGACTGACGTTCGCCGACTCGTACGCATTCCTCGACGACTGGGTGCTGCAGGCGCTGCGCTCGCTCGGGATCGAGGCGACCTATCAGCCGCTCAACGACATCGCGTCACCGCAGGGCAAGATCGGCGGGGCGGCGCAGAAGCGCCTGGCGAACGGCGGCGTGCTGCACCACGCGACGCTGAGCTACGACATGGACGGCCGGATGATGACCGAGGTGCTGCGCATCGGCCGCGAGAAGCTCAGCGACAAGGGCACGACGTCGGCCGCAAAGCGCGTCGACCCGCTGCGCCGCCAGACCGGGCTGCCGCGCGAGGCGATCATCGAGCGTTTCAAGGAGACGTTCGCCAAGCTCTACGGCGCCGTTCCGGGAAGTATCACCGAAGAGGAATACGCCGAGGCCGAGGCGCTCGTCGAGTCGAAGTTCGCCACCGACGCCTGGCTGCGCCGGGTGCCGTGACGCACCTGACCGAGGCAGGGCGACCGTGAGCGCGCCCGCGACCGGGGCCGAGGCATCCGGAGCCGTCGAGATCCACGTGGGGGACAACCTCGACGTCATCCGCGGGTTCGCCGACGGCTCCTTCACGCTGGTCTACCTCGACCCGCCGTTCAACACCGGGCGCACGCAGGAGCGCGCGACCGAGACGGCGCGCCCGCCGCGCGATGATCGTGCCGCCGACGCGGTCGTGCGCCGGGGCTTCCACGGTCGCGACTACGAGCGGCTGCGCGGAGACCTGCGCGCGTACGGCGACCGGTTCGACGACTACTGGGGCTTCCTCGAGCCGCGGCTCATCGAGGCCTGGCGGCTGCTCGCCGACGACGGCACGCTGTACCTCCACCTCGACTACCGCGAAGCCCACTACGCCAAGGTGCTGCTCGACGCGCTCGTCGGTCGCGACAAGTTCCTCAACGAGCTCATCTGGGCCTACGACTACGGCGCGAAGACGCGCAAGCGGTGGCCCACCAAGCACGACACGATCCTCGTGTACGTGAAGGATCCCGACCGGTACTGGTTCGACTCGGAGGCCGTCGATCGAGAGCCGTACATGGCGCCCGGCCTCGTCACGCCCGAGAAGGCCGCGCGCGGCAAGCTCCCGACCGACGTCTGGTGGCACACGATCGTGCCGACGACCGGACGGGAGAAGACCGGCTATCCGACGCAGAAGCCCGAAGGCGTGCTGCGTCGGATCGTGCAGGCCTCGTCGCGCCCCGGCGACCGCGTGCTGGACTTCTTCGCGGGCAGCGGCACCACCGGTGCCGTGGCTTCTGCACTCGGGCGCGACGCGGTGCTCGTCGACGACAACCCCGACGCGATCGCTGTGATGAGGCAGCGGATGCCGGGGGCCGCGGTCGTGCGCCACGGAGGGTCGCCCTCGTAGGCTGGACCAATGCGCTTCGGAACCTTCATCCCCCAGGGCTGGCGATTCGATCTCGTCGGCATCGATCCCGCCGACCAGTGGCGGGTCATGGCGACCCTCGCACAGCTCGCCGACGAGGGACCGTGGGAGTCGCTGTGGGTCTACGACCACTTCCACACCACGCCCGTCCCGTCGGAGGAGGCGACCCATGAGGCCTGGACGCTCATGGCCGCGTTCGCCGCCTCGACCCGCCGCATCCGCCTCGGCCAGATGTGCACGTGCATGGCGTACCGCAACCCTGCGTACCTCGCGAAGGTCGCGGCGACCGTCGACGCCGTGTCGGGCGGTCGCACCGAGATGGGCATCGGCGGCGGCTGGTACGAGCACGAGTGGCGGGCGTACGGCTACGGATTCCCCGAGGTGAAGGACCGTCTCGGGATGCTGCGCGAAGGCGTCGACATCATGACCCAGGCCTGGACCACCGGCAGCGCCACGCTCGACGGCAAGCACTACCAGGTCGACGGTGCGATCGTCCGTCCGCTCCCGCTGCAGGAGGGTGGGATCCCGCTGTGGGTCGCCGGCGGCGGCGAGAAGGTGACGCTGAAGATCGCGGCGAAGTACGCGACGTACACGAACTTCAACGGCTCGCTCGAGGTGTGGGATCGCAAGAGCGAGATCCTGCGCGGGCACTGCGAGGCGATCGGCCGGGACTTCGGTTCGATCACCCGGTCGGCCAACTTCAACACCATCGTCGGCGAGACCGAGGCCGAGGCATCCGATCGCCTCGCCGCGGTCAAGGCGCGACTGCTGCCGCACGTGGGCCAGGAGCGCGCCGACGCCATTGAGGCCGAGTACCGCTCCTCGCCGGCGTTCGGCACGGTCGAGCAGATCGCCGAGCGGCTCGCCGAGCGCGAGCGCCACGGCCTCGGCTACGCGATCCACTACTTCCCCGAGGCGGCGTACGACCGCTCGGGCGTGCAGCTCTTCGAGCGCGAGGTCGTCGGCGCGCTGGCCTGAGCCCGGCGGGGCTCGGGTAGGGCCGGCGGGGCCGGGCCTCAGGCGGCGGCCGTCAAACGGTCGGGAGAAATGGGGCGTTCCTGCGCTCATGCGTGCCTCCTGGCCAGGTTTCCCCCGATCGTTTGACGCCGCGGTCAGGGCATGGCTCCTCCCCAAGCGGACGCCATGGGACGGCCTCCGCATGATGACGACGTGCAGGCACGGCCGATCGTCGGATCGGCCACAGTCGCCGCATGCTCAGTCCTCCCCCCGACGCGGCCATGCGGCGAAGCGATCTCATCCAGCTCGGTTGGACCGACCGCGGACTGCGGCGCGCGGTCGACGAGGGTCGGCTGCTCAAGCCGCGAGACAACGCGTACCTTGCTCCCGGAACGCACACCGACTTGGTTGACGCGTGCGCGCACGGCGGTCGGCTGACCTGCGTGTCCGAGCTGGCGAGGCGCGGCGTGTTCGTCCTCACAGTCGACTCGCTGCACGTTCACCTCCACGATGCGCGGGATCGAACACCGAAGCCGAGCCGCAGAGTGCGGCGACACTGGGGACGGCTGAGACGGGTGCCGCACCCCGCGTCTCTCGCCGTGGAGGTCTTCGATGCCCTCAGAGAGGCGGTGAGGTGCCAGCCGCCGCGAGCGGCGGTCGCGACCCTGGACTCTGCGCTGCACCTCGGCCTCCTTGCGACGCACGAGCTCGACGAACTCTTCGCGACCCTCCCTGGGCGCTACGCGGTCGTGCACAGGCTCGTCGACGAGCGGTGCGAGTCAGGACCCGAGTCCCTCCTCCGGCTGATCCTGAGGTCTCTCGGAGTGCACTTCGACGTGCAGGTGGCCATCTCCGGTGTCGGCCGCGTCGACTTCGTCGTCGACGGCTGGCTCATCGTCGAGTGCGACAGCTTCGAGCACCACTCGAGCTGGGACGCGCAGCGCCGCGATCGACGTCGGGACCAGGCCGCGGCCGCGCTCGGCTACGCGACATATCGGCCCATCGCCGAAGACATCATGTGGCGTCCGGAGGAGGTTCGGGCGGCGCTGGCCGGACTTCTCCGTGGCCGCACCGATCGACGGGCGCGATAGGACGCGGACGGTCGAAGCGTCGGGAGATTTCGGCTCTCAGAGGCGGTGGAGACCCCCAGCACGGCGTGTCGTCCCGACGGTTCGACGGGTCGACGACGGGGGCCGCGCGTCGGCACCCGCCGGGGTCAGGCCCAGGCGGTCGGGCCGGCGACGAGCGAGCGCACGCTGCGGTAGCCGTCGGGGTCGACGTCGGGGCGGGATGCCTCGCCCCCGAACATCCGGGTCGCTCCCGGCTGCTCGGCCCACGTCGGCCACCCCGGGTCGCCGCCGCGGATGAGGCCGACAGCGGCGCCATGCACGGCCTCGGCGAGGCGACGGGGCGGGGTGTCGCCTGCGAGCGCCGTCACGCCCTCGGCGTCGAGGCAGTCGAACCAGAACGGCACGTCGAGGCAGTGCAGCGCCCACCCCCGCGTGGGGGAGACCCACGTGAAGCGGTACACCCACGTCCGCGCGTCGCCGCGCGCCTCGGCGACGCGCACGACATCGGAACGGAAGACGACGTCGGTGACGTAGCGGCCGAGGACGGCCGCCGTTCCCTTGCGTCGCTGCGCGACGTTGGCCGCGAGGTAGGCGCGCCGTGCCCCGCGCGGCAGTTTCAGCCTGCCGAGGGCGAACGAGGCGGGCACGAGCCGCAGCTTGCCGCGCGCGGAGTCGGTCACCATCGTGAACTCGTCGTCGGTCGTGCCGAGCACCAGCGGCTTGTCGGCGCCGATGCCCGCCGCGAGCGAGGCGACGGTCGGCTGCGTCAGCAGATCGCCGTCGATCATCGGACCCCACGAGAGCCCGTCGTCGAGGATCACATGCACGGCCGCGAGAGGATCGCGCGAATCCGGCGTCGCGGCGTCGTGCTGCAGGTCGTGCAGTGTCGTCGCGGGCACCGACGCGAAGCCGTCGCGGTTCGGCTTGACGCCTGCGAGGTGCGCGAGCTTGGCCGACAGGGTGCGCGCCCGTTCGGGTGCGACGTCGGCGAGCGCGGCCGACATCGCCCACGCCGAGTGGAACAGGTGCTGGGCGGCCGGCATCCCGAGCAGTGTCAGCACGGCTCCGCCGCCCGCCGACTGTCCGGCGATCGTCACGCGCGCCGGGTCGCCGCCGAAGGCCGCGATGTTGTCGCGCACCCACTCGAGCGCCGCGAGCCAGTCGCGGACCCCGCGGTTGGAGGGGGCGCCCGGGATATGCCCGAAGCCGTCGAAGCCGAGCCGGTACGAGAGTGTGACGGTGACGACGCCGTCGCGGTTGAACGACCGGCCGTCGTACCAGGGGCTCGCGGGTGATCCCGCGACGTATCCGCCGCCGTGGATGTAGACCATCACGGGCAGACGCGCGTCGCCACCCGGCGCTGGCGTGAAGACGTTCACGTTGAGTGTCGAGTCGCCCGGGATCGCCGGCTCGGGGATCAGGGTGTCGCCGGGGTCGATGCGCTGCGCGGTGGCGCCGTACTCGAGCGCGTCACGCACTCCCTGCCAGGGCTCCGGCGGGACGGGTGCCGCGAAGCGCAGTCCGCCGACGGGCGGCTGCGCGAACGGGATGCCGAGGAACGCCGCCGATGCGCCGGGGGCACCGGGCTCGCCACGCCAGAACCCGCGGACGTCGCCCGGCGTGATCGAGACGACGGGGTGCTCAGGATGCTGCGCCATGACGCCCCGCTTCCGTGTCGGTGCCGGCATCCGACCCCGCGGCTGTGCGGGTGTCGAGGGCGGTGAACAGGGCGTCGATCGTGCCGGCCATGTCGACGTCGGGTTCGAGCATCCACTGCACCTGGAGGCCGTCGGCGACGGCCTGGAAGATCCGCGCGAGGGTGTCGGGATCGACGCGATCGCTGAGTTCTCCAGCCGCCTGCTGCGCGGCGATCGCGGCGGCGAATGCGGTTCGGAGCGTCTTGCCTCGCGCCACGAAGAAGTCGTGGGCTGCGTGGTCGGGATCGCTCGCGTCGACCGACAGGCGCGCGAACAGCTGCACGAGCCCGGGCACGTCGGCGTTGTGGCGGATCACGCCGAGGTAGCCCTCACGGAGGTCGACGCCCTCGACCGGGCCGTCATCGTCAGCGAGGCCGAAGTTGGCCGAGTCGATCTCGTCGCGCTTGCGGAGGATCGCCGTGAAGAGCTCCTCCTTGCTGTCGAAGTAGTGCAGCAGGCCGGCCTGGCTCAGGCCCACCTCTTCGGCGAGCTCCTTGATCGAGGCGCCGCGGTAGCCCTCGCGCGCGATCACGTCGAGTGCGCGCTCGAGGATCTCCTCGCGCTTGGCGACACCCTTCGCGTACGAACCCCTGCGTTCCTTGCGGCCTTCTGCCATGGGGACAAGTAAACCCGAACGAGGCTTGATTTCTCAAAACCAAGTGGCATATGGTTTTGCCAGCGCTCGAGGACGAGCGTGCTCCATCCCGATTGGATCGTCCATGACATCGCCGTCTGACTCCGCACTCGCCCCCGAGCCGGCCCTGCCGCCGACCTCGCCCATGACCGAGAACACCTTCGTCGCCACCGCTGCGGGCAACGACGATCCGCCAGCGCCGATCAAGGGCCTTCGCCGACTGCTCGGCTGGATCATCCCGGCGAACCTCGGTATCTTCCTCATCTGGGGTGCGGTGCCCGGCATCCTGCTCCCGCAGCAGGTGACCGTCGCCCTAGGTGAGGAGAACAAGGTCGCCAACCTGGCGATCATCGCGACGATCGGCGCGTTCGCGGCGATGATCGCTCAGCCGATCGCGGGACAGGTCTCGGACCGCACACGCTCCCGCTTCGGGCGCCGCGCCCCCTGGATCGTGATCGCCTCGCTCGCCGGTGGTCTCTCGCTCGTCGGGCTGGCGTTCGCGAACAGCCTCGTCGGCATCGCGATCGCGTGGACGCTGGTGCAGATCGCCTACAACTTCGCGCAGGGGCCGCTCAGCGCGATCCTTCCCGACCGTGTGCCGCTCAAGCGCCGTGGTCTCTTCGCCGCCCTGTCGGGCATTGGGCTGATGGTCGGCGCGCTCGGCGGTCAGATCGTCGGGTCGATGTTCTTCAACAGCATCGCCGTCGGCTACGTGACGTTCGCCGTCATCTCTCTGGTCGTGCTCACGCTGTTCGTCGTGTTCAACCCCGACTACTCGAGCACGAAGCTCCAGCCCGAGCCCTTCCGCCTCGGCGACTTCCTCCGCACCTTCTGGGTGAACCCGATCCAGCACCCCGACTTCTTCTGGGCGTTCACCGGGCGCCTCCTGCTCTACACCGGGTATTTCGCAGTCACCGGCTATCAGCTGTTCATCCTCACCGACTACATCGGTGTCGAGAATCCGGAAACGGTCATACCGATCCTCGGGCTGCTCAGCCTCGTCGGCATCGTGATCTCGACCGTGGTCTCGGGACCGCTCTCCGACCGGGTGGGACGCCGCAAGCCGTTCGTCTTCGGCTCGTCGGTGTTCGTCGGTCTGGCGATGCTCATCCCGATCCTCATGCCCACGCTCGAGGGCTGGATGCTCATGACGTTCATCGCCGGCTTCGGCTTCGGCATGTTCCAGGCCGTCGACACGGCGCTGATGAGCGAGGTGCTGCCGTCGGCGAGATCGTTCGCCAAGGATCTCGGCGTCGTCAACATCGCGGCCACGCTGCCGCAGACGCTCGCCCCGGCGGTCGCCGGAGCGATCGTTCTCTCGTTCGGCTACGTCGGCCTGTTCCCGGTCGGCATCGTGCTGAGCATCCTGGGGGCCTTCGCCGTCTGGCCGATCAAGGCGACCCGCTGAGCCCGACCCGCTGAACCAGACGGACCAGACACCCCCTGACACCCCGACCCTCATCCACGGAAGGATGGCCCCATGACCGACACCACGACCGCCGCCGAGGCCGCGGCATCCGTCACCGATCTCACCCTCGAAGAGAAGGCGTCGCTCACCAGCGGCGCGAGCTTCTGGTACACCAAACCGATCGAGCGCGCCGGCGTGCCGGCGATCATGGTCACCGACGGCCCGCACGGACTGCGCAAGCAACGTGAGGGCGGCGACCACCTGGGCCTCGGCGACAGCGTGCCGGCGACGTGCTTCCCGCCCGCGGTCGGGCTCGGCTCGTCGTGGGACGTCGACCTCGTGCACCGCGTGGGAGAGGCCCTCGGCACCGAGACGTCGATCGAGAGCGTCGCGGTGCTGCTCGGACCGGGCATCAACATCAAGCGCTCGCCGCTGTGCGGCCGCAACTTCGAGTACCTGTCGGAGGACCCGATCGTATCGGGCGTGCTCGGCGCCGCGATCGTGAACGGCATCCAGTCGAAGGGCGTGGGCACGTCGCTCAAGCACTTCGCGGCGAACAATCAGGAGGACGATCGGATGCGGTCGTCGTCCGACGTGGATGCGCGCCCGCTGCGCGAGATCTACCTGCGCGGCTTCCAGCGCGTGGTCGAGGACGCCCAGCCGTGGACGGTCATGTGCTCGTACAACCGCATCAACGGCGTGTACGCGTCGGAGGACCCCTGGCTGCTGACCGGGGTGCTCCGCGACGAGTGGGGCTTCGAGGGGCTCGTCGTCTCGGACTGGGGCGCCGTGAACGAGCGCGTGACCGGGCTCGCCGCGGGCATGGATCTCGAGATGCCGTCGTCCAACGGTGTCACCGACGCGCAGATCGTCGCGGCGGTCGAGGACGGCTCGCTCGACGAGGCCGTACTCGACACCGCCGCGGCGCGCGTGCTCGACCTCGTGCGCAAGGCGCAGGCCGGAGCCGGCGCGGTCGAGGGTCCGCTCGACATCGACGCCCACCACGCTCTCGCCCGCGAGGCGGCGGGCCGTTCGATCGTGCTGCTCAAGAACGACGCGGTCGCAGACGCCGGCGCGCCGATCCTCCCGCTCGCGACGGACGCGCGCATCGCGCTGATCGGCGAGTTCGCCGAGAAGCCGCGCTACCAGGGCGCCGGGTCGTCGATGATCAACCCGACGAAGCTCGACACCGCGCTCGACGAGATCCGCGCCCTCGCCGACGGCGACGTGAGCTACGCGCGGGGCTTCAGCGTCGCGCCGGACGTCACCGACGACGAGACCTCGGAGCTGCGGGGCGAGGCGGTGGCCGCCGCATCCGCTGCCGATGTCGTCGTCCTCTTCCTCGGCCTCCCCGCCCGTCTCGAGTCGGAGGGCTACGACCGCATCGACATCGACCTGCCCGCGGAGCAGCTCGCCCTGGTCGAGGCCGTGGTCGAGGCGAACCCGAACGTCGTGGTGGTGCTCTCGAACGGCGGTGTCGTGGCGCTGCCGTTCGCCGACCGGGTGCCGGCGATCCTCGAGGGCTGGCTGCTCGGGCAGGCCGGCGGCGGCGCGGTCGCCGACGTGCTCTTCGGCGACGTGAACCCGTCGGCGAAGCTCACCGAGACGATCCCGCACCGTCTCGAGGACACCCCCGCCTTCCTCGACTTTCCCGGCGAGTTCTCGCACGTCCGCTACGGCGAGGGGCTGTTCGTCGGCTACCGCTGGTACGACGCGCGCCGCATGGATGTCGCCTTCCCGTTCGGCCACGGCCTCTCGTACACGACGTTCTCGTACGGCGAGGCGACGGCGTCGGTCAACGCGCTGGGCGACATCGACGTGACGCTCACGGTCGCGAACACCGGCGACCGTGCCGGACGCGAGGTCGTGCAGGTCTACACGTCGCTCCCCGGAGGCGCCGTGCAGCGCCCGGTGCGCGAACTCAAGGCGTTCACGTCGGTCGCGCTCGAGGCGGGCGAGATCGCGGAGGTCACGCTGACCGTGCGCCGCAAGGACCTCGCTTACTGGGACACGCGCCTGGACGCGTGGGTCGTCGAGGGTGGCGACTACGTCCTGGATGTCGCGGCGTCGAGTCGCGACATCCGCTCCACCGCTGAAGTGACCGTCGAGGGCGACCCGATCGTGCTGCCGCTCACGCGCAATTCGTCGATCGGCGAGGTCATGGCCCACCCCGTCGTCGGTCAGATGGTGCAGGCGGCGATCGCGCAGATGATGTCGGGCATGGAGGGTGTGGAGGCCATCATGCCCGAGGGTGTCGACGCCTCCAAGATGATGGAGTCGTTCCCGATCGGCCGGGCCGGCATGTTCGCGGCCGGCGACTCGAACGGAGCCGTCAGCCCCGAGATGATCGACGGGCTCATCGCGATGGCCAACGCCCCGCAGCAGCCGCAGGACTGACAAGAGCGAGCGGATGCCTCGGCCGACGCCGGTCGAGGCATCCGCCCCTCGCCGTGTCAACCCCGCTCCGTCGGCTCGCGGGCCTGCGTACGTTCGAGCGTGGGGGAAGAGAGGACGAGCCATGAACCGCAATGCGCCCGATGACGCACGCAGCAACGACCCGGAGGGGACGCCGAAGCCCGACGGCCTCGGCCAGGACGGCACGATCCCCGACGACCCCGACGGCGTCGCCGCGGGTCACACCGGCACGGCGTCCACCTTCGAGCCGGAAGAGGACGAGCAGGCCTGAGCCGCGGCATCCCCTCGTCCTCGGTGCCCGATGAGGGGGAGCCTCAGCGGGCGGCGCGCATGCGCAGCGCGCGGACGTAGCGGCGCCGCGCAACCTGTTGCGCCACGAGCAGCGCCGGGAAGGCCGCCCGCCACATCGCGCGGTCGCCGGGGCGCGTGAGGGAGCGGATCGTCAGCAGCACGGAGTCGCCCTCCCGGTGGGCGATGAAGGCCTCCTCGCCCGACACGGGGTGACCCGGCAGGGTGCGGTAAGCGAAGCCGATGCGATCCGGCTGCCGAACCACGGCGATCACCTCGACCGGCTCGCGCACCGACAGCCCGAACGCGTGCGCCATGATGACGGGTCGCTGGCCCGCCTCCGCCGGCGCGCGAGGCGTGACGGTGAAACCGCTCCGGGTCTTGACGCCCCAGCGCAGCAGCTCCTCGCCCACCCAGGCCCAGGCGTCATCGCCGTGTCCGAGCACCGTCGACGTCTCCCATCGGCGATAGCCCGGAGGGCCGGACCCCCAGCGCTCGTCGGCCGGTGCCGTGAGCGCCGAGGAGTCGGCCGCCTCGGGTGCAGGTCGCTCAGCGCGAGAGGAAGGCAAGCAGCGCCTCGTTCACCTCGGCGCCGTGCGTCCACAGCAGACCGTGCGGTGCGCCCTCGATCTCGACGTAGGTCGCGTCGGGCAGCATCGTGCGGAACCGTCGCGCGGTCGCATCGATGGGCAGGATGTTGTCGGCCGTGCCGTGCAGAATGAGCGTCGGCACGTCGACCGAGCCGATGTCGGCGCGGAAGTCGGTCGGCCAGGTCAGCGGGGCCGCCGCCATGCCGGCGTTGCTCGCGAGGTTCGCCACCTGGATGCTGGCGTCGACCGCCTCCTGCGAGATGCGCGAGCCGAGGGTGTCGTCGAGGTTGTAGAAGTCCTTGAAGAACCCGGCGACGAATGCGTAACGGTCTTCGCGCACCGAGGCGGCGATGCCGTCGAAGAAGTCCTGGGGGCCGGCGCCGTCGGGATTGTCGTCGGTGATCAGCAGGTACGGCTCGAGCGACCCGAGGAAGGCAGCCTTCGCCACCCGCGAGCTGCCGTACCGCGCGAGGTAGCGCGCGATCTCGCCGGTGCCCATCGAGAAGCCGACGAGGACGGCATCCTTCAGATCCAGGTCCTCCATCAGGGCGTGCAGGTCGGCCGCGAACGTGTCGTAGTCGTAGCCCGACCCCGCCTTCGACGACGCCCCGAAGCCGCGCCTGTCGTACGCGATCACGCGGTAGCCGGCGTCGAGGAGCGCGGCCTGCTGCTTGCCCCACGATTCCCCGTTCAGCGGGAAGCCGTGGATCAGCACGACCGGCTGACCCTCGCCCTGGTCGGTGTAGTAGAGCTCGATGTCGACCGAGTTCTCGGTTCCGACGGTGATGTACGCCACGTGTCGCTCCTTCCGGGCCGACGGCGAGCGGATGCCGCGGCCCACGTCCGACGCTAGGGGGCGGCATCCCGAATCGCCAGGGGTTGACGGTGGTCGCGTGCTGAACGGTGAGTGTCAGGCGTCGCGTCCGGCGCCGTCGGACGGCGTCACCGTGAAGATCGTCGGAGCCGTGAAGCCGGATGCCGCGA
The DNA here is from genome assembly GCF_042274785.1 of Microbacterium sp. NPDC056003. NCBI lineage: Bacteria > Bacillati > Actinomycetota > Actinomycetes > Micrococcales > Microbacteriaceae > Microbacterium > Microbacterium sp. NPDC056003. The sequence continues at coordinate 1,632,947 of NZ_JBHJXQ010000001.1, forward strand.
ACGCGGCGGTCACCGCAGCCGTGACTTTTTCGACCCTGTCGTGTGCGACGAGCGCGATCGCCGCACCGCCGAAGCCGCCGCCGGTCATGCGGGCGCCGACGGCACCCGCCGCGAGCGCTGCGTCGACGGCGGTGTCGAGCTCGGGCACGGAGATCTCGAAGTCGTCGCGCATCGAGGCGTGCGAGGCGACGAGCAGCTCGCCGATCGCGCGCGGACCCTGCTCGCGCAACGTGCGCACGGTGTCGAGCACGCGCTGGTTCTCGGTCACGACGTGGCGCACGCGCCGGAAGGTCACGTCGTCCATGAGTCCTTCCGCGCGCGCGAGGTCGTCGACCGACACGTCGCGCAGCGCGGGGACGCCCATGATCGTCGCCCCCCGTTCGCAGGCCGCGCGACGCTCGCCGTAGCCGCCGGTGGCGTGCGAGTGCGAGACGCCGGTGTCGACGACGACCAGCTCCAGCCCTGCGTCGCCGAAACCGAGGTCGACCACCTCGGCGTCGAGCGAGCGGCAGTCGAGGAAGATCGCCGCGTCGGCGCGGCCGAGCATCGACGCCATCTGGTCCATGATCCCCGTCGGCGCACCGACGGCCTCGTTCTCGGCCCGGCGCCCGGCCCGGGCGAGCGTGACGCGGTCGACGTCGAGTCCCCACGTGTCGGCGAGCGCCGAGGCGGTGGCGCCCTCGATGGCCGCAGACGACGAGAGGCCGGCGCCGACCGGCACGCTCGACGCGAAGGCGAGGTCGACGCCGCGAGCGGCCGTCGCCCCGGACGCGATGAGCGCCCATGCGACGCCGAGGGGGTAGCGCGCCCACTCCGCGATCTCGTCGCGGCGGGCGGGGAACAGTGCATCGAGCTCGGCCAGCGGCACCTCGACGGCAGCATCGTCGAACGTCGACGCGACACGGATCATCCCGTCGTCGCGCACACCCAGTGCCACGTGGGTGCGGTGCTGGATCGCGAACGGCAGCACGAACCCGTCGTTGTAGTCGGTGTGCTCGCCGATGAGGTTGGCGCGTCCCGGTGCCGACCACGTGCCGACGGGCTCGCCGCCGAAGCGCTCGGCGAAGAGACGTCGGGCCGTGCGGGCCGTGTGTGCAGCGGCGACGGAAGCGGTGGGGGAGGTCACAGGGTCTCCTCGGGGATCGCATCGACCGCGGCGCGGAGGCGCTCAGCGGCGGACTCGGGCGGCACGTCGCCGATCCAGGCGCCCATGGCGGCCTCCGACCCGGCGAGGAACTTGAGCTTGTCGGCGGCGCGGCGCGGCGAGGTCAGCTGGAGGTGCAGCCGCACGGTGTCGCGCCCGCGCTGCACCGGCGCCTGATGCCACGCCGCGATGTAGGGCGTGGGGGTGTCGTAGAGCGCGTCGACGCCGCGCAGCAGGCGCAGATAGAGCGGCGCGAGCTCGTCGCGCTCGGCGTCGGTCGTCTCGGCGAAGTCGGCGACGTGCCGGTGCGGCAGCAGGTGCACCTCGAGCGGCCAGCGCGCGGCGAACGGGACGAAAGCGGTCCAGTGCTCGCCCTGCACGATGACCCGCTCGGAGGCGCGCTCGAACTCGAGGATGCGCGCGAACAGGTCGGCGCCCTCGCGATCGATCGATGCGAGCAGGCTGGTGGTGCGCGGCGTGATGTAGGGGTACGCGTAGATCTGGCCGTGGGGATGGGGCAGCGTGACGCCGATCGCCTCGCCGCGGTTCTCGAACGGGAAGACCTGCTCGATCCCCGGGAGGGCCGACAGCGCGGCCGTGCGGTCGGCCCACGCCTCGATCACCGTGCGGGCCCGCGTGACGCTCTGCGTGCCGAACGAGCCGGAGTGCTCGGGGCTGAAGCAGACGACCTCGCAGCGTCCGACCGATGTGCGCGTGCGCCCCAGCCCCGGGGCGTCGAGATCGGCGAGGTCGATCGGGGCGTCGGAACCGGCCGGCGCCCCGCCGTGCGCCACCCGAAGGGCGGGCCCGAACGACGGCGACTTGTTCTCGAAGACGGCGACGTCGTAGAGCGACGGGATCTCGGACGGGTTCGCGGCCGTCTGGGGCGACAGCGGGTCCAGCTCGGCCGGCGGCAGGAAGGCGCGGTTCTGGCGCGCTGCGGCGATCGAGACCCAATCACCGGTGAGCACGTCGCGACGCATCGTCGCCGTCACGGGCCGCGCCGGGAGGTCGCGCGCATCCGCGGCGCGCTCGGGACCGAGCGTCGTGCCCGGGTCGTCGTAGTAGATCAGCTCGCGGCCGTCGTCGAGACGGGTGGAGCGTTTGACGACGCCGGCGCCGAGAGTCTCGATGAGCGGTGATTCTGCGGGCATGTTCACGTCAACACGGTAGCAACGACCCCGTGCTAACGTCAACATGCTCGACCGTTCGACACCCGATCGAGGAGACCCCGTGCAACGACGCGTTTCGATGGCGGATGTCGCGGCGCTCGCGGGTGTGTCGGGCCAGACGGTCTCGCGGGTCGTGAACGACAGCCCCCGCGTCGATCCCGGCACCCGCGCCCGCGTCGAGGCCGCGATGGCGCAGCTCGGCTACCGCCCGCACCGGGCGGCACGCGCCCTCCGCACCGGCCGCACGCAGACGATCGGGCTGCTGGTCTCGACGCTGGCGACGGTGGGCAACTCGCGCATGCTGCAGGCGGTGGCGGATGCTGCGGCCACGCGCGGCTACGCGCTCACCGTGGTGACGCTCGGCGCCCACCCCGATGTGCCGGCCGCCTTCGAGCGCCTGAGCGAGCAGGGCGTCGACGGGGTGGTGGTGCTGAACGAGGCCACCGCGGCCGCGCGCGAGACACCCGCGCCTCCGGGATTGAGCCTCGTGGTGGTCGACGCGCCGCCCGAGGCGGAGGGGGCGCGGCGCTTCGGCATCGTGCAGTCCGACCACGCCGGGGGCGCCCGCGCCGCCACGACGCATCTGCTCGAGCTCGGCCATCGCACGGTGCATCACCTCGGCGGCCCCGCGACGTCGTTCGCGGCGGCTGAGCGCGAACGCGGCTGGCGCGAGGCGCTCGCCGACGCCGGGGCCCCCGTGCCGCCCGTGGTCCGCGGGGACTGGACCGCGGCATCCGGTCATGCCGCCGCCGCCCGCCTGCTCGAGGACGAGGCGACCGCGGTGTTCGCGGCGAACGATCAGCTCGCACTCGGGGCGATCCGCGCTTTCGCCGATGCCGGACGCGAGGTGCCGGGCGAGGTGAGCATCGTGGGCTTCGACGACATCGCCGACGCCGCGGACTACCGTCCGCCGCTCACGACGGTGCGCCAGCACTTCGACCGGCTGGGGGAGCTCGCTGTCGCCGCGCTCATCGCCGGCATCGAGGACGGCGCCACCGGATCCCACATCGTGCCGACGACGCTCCGGGTGCGCGAGAGCACCGCGCGGGCGCGCTGACCAGCGGCGGCCCGGCGAAGCAGACCCGGGAAGAGGACAATGGCCGCATGCACACCGTCGTGATCGCCCCGGACTCGTTCAAGGGCACGGTCGGAGCCGCCGAAGCGGCCGCCCGCCTCGGCGAGGGATGGGCGCGCGTGCGGCCGCACGACCGGGTGCTGCTGCTGCCCATGGCGGACGGCGGCGAGGGCACGATCGACGCCTTCGCGACGGCGGTGGACGGCGCGCAGCGGCAGGCGGCCACAGTGACGGGCCCCGAGGGCACGCCGGTCGAGGCGACGTGGCTCCTCCTTCCCGCGACATCCGACGCGCCGAACGGCACCGGTGTGGTCGAACTGGCCTCGACGAGCGGCATCGAACTGCTCGGCACGCCTGCGCGGCTGCGCCCGCTCGACGCGGGCACGCTCGGCTTCGGCGAGGCTGTCGCCGCCGCGCTGGACCACGGCGTCTCGCGATTGGTGCTCGGCATCGGGTCAAGCGCATCGACGGATGGCGGAATGGGCCTGCTCTCCGCGCTCGGTGCGAGATTCACGGATGCCGCGGGCAGGCCGGTCGCCGACGGCGGGCGCGGTCTGGCCGACCTGGTCTCGGCCGACCTGTCGGGTCTGCGGCCGCTGCCGCCGGGCGGCGTCACCGTGCTGAGCGACGTCGACAATCCGCTCGTCGGTGCCTGGGGCGCGGCAGCGGTGTTCGCACCGCAGAAGGGGGCGTCACCCGACGAGGTGCAGGAACTCGACGCCGAGCTCGCCCGCTTCGCCGAGCTGCTCCCTGCCGATCCGGCGACGCCCGGCGCGGGCGCCGCAGGCGGCGCCGGCTTCGGTCTGCTCGCGTGGGGAGCGACGCTCGTGCCCGGCGCGGCAGCGGTCGCGGAGCTCATCGGACTGACGGCCGCGGTGGGCGAGGCATCCGTCGTCCTTACCGGCGAAGGCTCGTTCGACGGTCAATCCGCCGCCGGCAAGGCCCCGGCGCACGTCGCGACGATCGCGCACGCGGCCGAGGTCGCCGTCGCCTTGGTCGCCGGGCGTATCGCGGGCGACGCCGATGTCTCGGCGTTCGCGGCGACGGTGTCGCTCACCGACCTCGCCGGGTCGGCGGAAGCCGCCATGGCCTCGCCCGGGCACTGGCTGACCGAAGCGGGCGTGGTGCTCGCCGCGGCGCTGGGCTGACGCCCGAGGTCGCCGCTGACGCCGAGGGCGCCGCTGACGCCCAAGGTCGCCGCTGACGCCGAGGGCGCCGCTGACGCCGAGGGCGCCGCGGCGCTGGGCTGACGCCCGAGGGCGCCGCCGCCCGACCGCCCGGTCAGCGCCGCCCGGTGACGGCCGCCCGGTCAGCCGTCGCCGTCGCGCCGAGGAGTGCTCCCGCGCACAACGACCTCGAGTGCGAGCGGCGCCTCGGCGTCACCCCGCCAGTCGCTCTCCACGGCCGCACGCAGCGCGCGGTAGCCCAGGGCGTCGAACGGCGCGCGGACCGTCGTCAGCCCGGGGCCGATGTCGCGGCACGTCGGGATGTCGTCGAACCCCGCCACCGCGATCTCGGCGCCGACGCGGCGGCCGGCATCGCGCAGTGCCGACGCGACCCCGGCGGCGACGAGGTCGCTGACGCCGAAGATCAGCGTTCCCTCGGCGAGGCCGTCCGCGAGCAGCTCACCCGCGGCCGCGTATCCCGCGTCGCGGGTCGTCGCGCCGTGGCGCACGGCGCCGATTCTCCCGCCGCCGGCGGTGAATCCGGCCGTGAAGCCGCCGATGCGGTCGTCCGATGCCCGGAGGCCTTCGGGGCCGCCGACCACGACGGCATCCCGGTAGCCGAGCTCGGCGAGTTCGGCACCGAGCGCCTCCGCGCCGCCGCGGTTGCCGAGGCTGATCGACCGGTGCGCCGGTTCTCCTTCGCCGAGCACCACGACATGGCAGCCCATGGCGGCCAGTGCGGTGAGCTCGCCCTGGAGGGCGGCGGAGTCCGACCCCGCGTTGCGGGCGACGCCGAGGATCAGCCCGCGGGGGCGTTGACCCCGCAGCGTCCGCACGAGGCGCAGCTCGCGCTCCGGGTCGCGGCCGGTGTCGGCGATCGTGACGATGAAGCCCGCCTCCTCGGCACCGCGGACGACTCCCGAGGCCAATCGGCCGAACGAGACGTCGCCGATGTCGGCCACGAGCAGCGCGACGATGGCGGAGGTTCCCCGGGCGGTCGCCTGGGCGGACAGGTTGGCGGTGTAGCCGAGCTTCTGGGCCGCGGCATCCACCCGCTCGCGGTAGCTGTCGGCCACCTTGCGGGTCGATCCGTTGAGTACGCGGGAGGCGGTGGCCAGCGACACGCCGGCCTCGCGCGCGACGTCATGCAGGGTTGCTGCGCCTCGGGCAGGCGTGTGCGTCTCGCTCACGAGGCTGAGTCTAGGACTTCTGTCCGGATCGTGGTCTGATCAGGCAAACCTTCTCATCCAGCACGGTGGGCGAGGTCTGCGGCGCCCTGTCCGGTCGATCGCGCGTCCGGTCAGGCGAGTCGCAGTGCGGCCCACGACACCGCGGGGAGTTCGACGGTGAGAGCGGATTCCTCGATCGTGTTGGCGTTGAGAGGGCGGACGCCGACGCGCTCGCGGTCCTCGAGGGTGTTCGCGGCGTAGAGGTCGTCCTCGTGCAGCAGGTGCGACTCGACCACCGCGACGTCGCGGCCCAGCGCGGCCACGAGGGGGGCGAGGTCGAGGTGGAGGGACGCGGCATCCGTCGTCGAGCGGTTCACGATGAAGACGCTCGCGCCGTCGTCGTCCACGGTCGCGACGGCGTTCACCGACGGCACGGCTCCGAAGCGCGCGCTCTCGAACGTCGCCGCGTCGACCGGCAGGCGCACGGCGCGGCCCTGCGCGAGGCGCGACGTGAGCGAGAACGGGTGGAACGTGGTCTGCCGCCAGGCCGGGCCGCCGGGCTCGGTCATGATCGGCGCGATGACGTTGACGAGCTGGGCGAGGGAGGCCGAGCGCACGCGGTCGGCGTGCTGGAGAAGCGTGATGAGGAGGTCGCCGAACACGACCGCGTCGAGGGCGCTGTAGCGGTCCTCCAGCTGCCGGGGGGCGATCGGCCACTCGTCGGGACGGTGCGTGGCCTCCTCCTTCTTCCAGCGGGAGAGGTACCAGACGTTCCACTCGTCGAACGAGAGCATGATGCGCTTGTCGCTCTGCTTCACCGCCGCGACGTGGTCGGCGGTCGCGACCACCGAGGCGATGAACTTCGCCATGTCGACGCCGGACGCCAGGAACTCCTGCGCGTCCCCGTCGTGCTCCTCGTAGTAGGCGTGGCACGAGATGAAGTCGACGTCGTCGAAGGTGTGCTCGAGCACCTCGCGCTCCCACGAGCCGAACGTCGGCATCGTGCGGCTCGACGATCCGCACACCACGAGCTCGATCGTCGGATCGAGCTGCCGCATCCCCTTCGCCGTGCGCGACGCGAGCTTGCCGTAGTCGGCGGCGCTGCGGTGGCCGAGCTGCCACGGCCCGTCCATCTCGTTGCCGAGGCACCACATCTTCACGCCGAAGGGAGTAGAGCGACCGTTCGCGGCGCGTTCGCGCGTGCGGGTCGTGTCGACCGACGTGTTGGCGTACTCGAGCAGGTCCAAGGCCTCTTCGGTTCCGCGGGTGCCGAGATTGACCGCGAGCATCAGCTCGGAGCCGACGCGGTCGAGCCATGACTGGAACTCGTGCAGCCCGACGGCGTTCGTCTCGGTCACGTGCCAGGCGAGGTCGAGTCGCGTCGGCCGTTGGTCGACCGGCCCGATGCCGTCTTCCCACCGGTAGCCCGAGACGAAGTTGCCGCCCGGGTAGCGGATCGTCGTGACGCCGAGCTCCTTCACGAGCTCGATGACGTCGGCGCGGAACCCGTCGGCGTCGGCGGACGGATGCCCGGGCTCGAAGATGCCGTCATAGATGTGTCGGCCGAGGTGCTCGACGAAGCCGCCGAACAGGCGGCGGTCGATGTCGGCGATCTCGAGCGCGGGGTCGAGGCGTGCGGCGGCGTGGGTCATGCGAGTCCTCGGACGGGATCGGAGAGGAAGGACGGTCGGCAAGAGCGGCGACCCCGCGACACTAGCGTGCGGCGCGCGATTCGCACAGTCGGTCCGAGGGTCGCCGGGTCAGGCGCCGCCGAGGGCCTCGGTGACGACCGCGCGGGCCTCGGCCTGGACCTCGGCGAGGTGCTCGGGGCCGCGCAGCGACTCGGCGTAGAGCTTGTAGACGTCCTCCGTCCCCGACGGGCGCGCGGCGAACCAGGCGTGCTCGGTCTGCACCTTGAGCCCGCCGATCGCGGCACCGTTGCCCGGCGCGTGCGACAGCTTCGCGGTGATGGCCTCACCGGCGAGCTCGGTCGCGGTGACCGCTTCGGGCGCGAGCTTGCCGAGCGCCGCCTTCTGCGCAGGTGTCGCCGGAGCATCGACCCGCTGGTATGCGGAGGCGCCGAACTCGGCCTCCAGCTCGGCATAGCGCTGCGACGGCGTCTTGCCCGTCACCGCGAGGATCTCAGCGGCGAGCAGGCACAGCAGGATGCCGTCCTTGTCGGTGGTCCACACCGAGCCGTCCTTGCGCAGGAACGAGGCGCCCGCGGACTCCTCGCCTCCGAAGGCCACCGACCCGTCGAGCAGGCCGGGCACGAACCATTTGAAGCCGACCGGCACCTCGAGCAGCGACCGGCCGAGCGACGCGGCGACGCGGTCGATGATCATCGACGAGACGAGGGTCTTGCCGACCGCGGCATCCGCCGGCCATTCGGGTCGGTGCGAATAGAGGTAGTCGATCGCGACGGCGAGGTAGTGGTTGGGGTTCATGAGCCCCGCGTCCGGCGTGACGATGCCGTGCCGGTCGGCGTCGGCGTCATTGCCCGTGAGGATGTCGTACTCGTCGCGGCGCGCCACGAGCGCGGCCATGGCGGACGGCGAGGACGGATCCATGCGGATCTTCTCGTCCCAGTCGAGCGTCATGAACTTCCACGTGGGGTCGACGTCGGGATTCACCACGGTGAGGTCGAGCCCGTGCACCTCGGCGATGAGCGCCCAGTACTCGACCGACGCGCCGCCCAGTGGGTCGGCGCCGATGCGCACCCCGGCGGAGCGGATCGCGTCGATGTCGATGATGTCCGCCAGGTCGCGGACGTACGCGTCGCGGAAGTCGTAGTCGCCCAGCGCATCGCCGTCGAGATCCTTGAACGGCGTGCGGGCGACGCCCTCGAGACCGGCCGCGATCAGCTCGTTCGCGCGGTGCGCGATCCACCCGGTGGCGTCGGTGTCGGCGGGGCCGCCGTTCGGCGGGTTGTACTTGAAGCCGCCGTCACGCGGCGGGTTGTGGCTGGGCGTGACGACGATGCCGTCCGCGCGGCCCGGGTCAGCGGCATCCCGCCCCTTGTTGTACGTGAGGATCGCGTGGCTCAGGGCCGGCGTCGGCACCCACGAATCGCGCGAGTCGACGCGCACGTCGACGCCGTTCGCCACGAGCACCTCGATGGCGCTGCGCTCGGCGGGAAGCGACAGGCCGTGCGTGTCGCGGCCGAGGAAGAGCGGACCCTGGATGCCCTGCTCGCGGCGGTAGTCGACGATCGCCTGCGTCGTGGCGAGGATGTGCACCTCGTTGAAGCTCGCCGAGAGGGAGGAGCCGCGGTGGCCGCTGGTGCCGAACGCGACGCGCTGCTCCGGCACCGACGGATCGGGCGTGAGGTCGTAATAGGCGGAGATCAGGTCATCGATGTCGATGAGGTCGGATGCTTCGGCGGGCTGTCCTGCGCGAGTCATGGGTCCAGTCTGCCCGTCCCACGGAGGAGGCGCACGGTCTTGACGGCGTCTGGCGTACCTGTCGCAGGACGACTGTCGGTGCGAACTCGCCTCCGTCCGCGAAAATCCGCGGCTCACCCGCACCGGCCCGCCTGCCTGGTCCTGAGAACAGTACGGCTGCGGTGGCGCACCGACACGCGGCTAGGCTGGCACCCGTGACTTCCGAGCCCCCCGCCGCGCGCCGCACCTACAGCTATCTCGGGCCGGCCGGGACGTTCACCGAGGCGGCGCTGGCGCAGGTGCCCGAGGCGCGCGAGCAGGAATGGCGCCCGGTGCGCAACGTCGGCGAAGCGCTCGCCGACGTGGTCGAGGGCCGCTCCGACGCCGCGATGATCGCGATCGAGAACTCCGTCGACGGCGGCGTCTCGACGGCGCAGGATGCCCTCGCCACCGTCCCGGGCCTGCGCATCGTCGGGGAGTACCTGGTACCGGTGGAGTTCGTGCTCGTCGCCCGCCCGGGCGCGACGCTCGACGACGTCTCGGTCATCGCGGCGCATCCCGTCGCGTACGCCCAGTGCCTGCAGTGGCTCTCGCGCGCGCTGCCCGCCCACTCGCACATCCCCGCCGCGAGCAACGTCGCCAGTGCGATGGGCCTCATCGACGGATCGATCGCCGCGGACGCCGCGATCGCGCCGCCCGGGATCCTCGAGCACCACGAGCTCGAACTCCTCGCCTCCGCGATCGGCGACAACCCCAACGCCGTCACGCGCTTCGTGCTCGTGAGCAAGACCGTCGCGCCGCCGCCGCCCACCGGCGCCGACAAGACGTCGCTCATCGTCGAGCTCCCCGACGACCACCCGGGCGCCCTGCTCGAGATGCTCGAGCAGTTCGCGACGCGCGGCATCAACCTCTCGCTGCTGGCATCGCGTCCGATCGGCGACGCCCTCGGACGGTACCGCTTCGTGATCGACGCCGACGGGCACATCGAGGACGAGCGCATGGCCGACGCGCTGCTGGGCCTGCGGCGGTTCAGCCCGCAGGTCGTGTTCCTCGGCTCGTACCCGCGGGCCGACCGCGCGGTCGTGCACTACCCGGAGCGCTACTCGGACGACGTGTTCGTCGAGGCGCGCGACTGGCTGCGCGGTCTCATCAGCGGCGAGCCGGAGGACGCGTGACCGTGCCCGCACCTTTCGTCTTCGATCCGGCCGTCAAGACCCACGCGCGCACGCTGGAGCGCCTCGAGACCGAGCAGGTCGCGTGGCTCGGCACGATCGGGCGCGACGGCTACCCGCACGCCGTGCCGATCTGGTTCCTGTGGCAGGACGGCCGCGCGCTGATCATGAGCGAGCCCGAGACGGCGAAGGTGCGCAACATCCGAGCGAACGATCGCGTGCTGCTGCACCTGGAGGCCGGAGCCGACGGTGAGCAGCTGAACGTCCTGCGGGGTGTCGCCACGCTCTCGCCCCAGCCGTCGACCGCGTGGCTCCCGCGCATCGCAGCGCCGTACACGGCGAAGTACGACGCGTGGCTGCAGCGACTGAACCTCACGACCGAGACCATGGCGGAGCGGTACTCCGTCCTGATCAAGGTCACCCCGCACAAGCTGATCGCCTGGTAAGCGCGCGGCGGGCGGCGGCGCGGCGGGCGGCGGCGCGGCGGCGGCGCGGCGGCGGTCACGCGATGCGCCCCGCTGCTCCACGCGCGGCGAGCGTCCGCGGTGCCACATCACCCTGCGCTCCGCCGCAGCACGGCAGTACCCTGGAGCATGCTCGATCCGACGAGCTCACTCGCCGAGGGGCGGCGCTCGTACGCCGCCTCCGACTGGTCGGGCGCCCTCGAGCAGCTGAGCGCGGCGCGGGAGCAGGCATCCCTCGACGCGGAGGACATCTCCACCCTCGCGCGCGCCGCCTGGTGGCTGGGGAGGGTCCCGGAATCGCTCGCGTTCGCCGAGGAGGCATTCCGCGGCTTCCTCGACGCCGGCCGGGGCGTGGACGCGGCGATGACGGCGCTGCAGCTCGGGCTGCTGTGGGTCACGCGGGGCGACCTCACGATCGGCAACGCCTGGGTGCACCGCGCCCGGCGGCTGCTCGCAGCCGAGCCGGATGGACCCGCGCACGCCTACCTCGCGTACCTCGACGCGTCGTTCGCGATGATGTTCGAGGGTGACGCCGAGTGGGATGAGCACGTCGACCGGCTCGCCGACCTGGCGGTGCGCTTCCCCGACCCGTCGGTGGAGGCGCTCGCGCTCGCGGTGCGGGGCCTGGCGACGCTGCGGCGCGGAGACTGCGCGCAGGGCTTCGCGCTGCTCGACGAGGCGATGCTTCCCGTGCTCGCCGGCCGGCTGCCCGTCGAATGGGCCGGCGACATCTACTGCACGGTCATCCACGTCAGTCACGAGCTCGCCGACTTCCGGCGCATGGAGGACTGGACCCGCGCGACCGAGCGCTGGTGCGCACAGTTCGGCAGCGAGGCGATCTACACCGGCATCTGCCGCGTGCACCGGATCGAGCTGCGCAGCGCACGCGGCGAGTGGACGGATGCCGAGGAGTCCATCGCGCGCGAGTGCGCCGACCTGGCCGGCGGCAACCCCTGGGTCGCGGGAGAGGGGTTCTACCAGCTCGGCGAGCTGCGCCGACGGCGCGGCGACCGGGCGGGAGCCCGCGAGGCGTACGCGCACGCTCGCTCCTCGGGGATCGACCCCCAGCCCGGGGAGGCGCTGCTCCTGCTCGAGGAAGGCGATGCGACCGGGGCGCGCACGCTCCTCACGCTGTCGCTCGCCGAGCGCGATGCGCTGGCGCGCGTGCGGCTGCTGCGAGCGACGGTCGAAGTCGCGCTCGCGAGTGACGACCGCGAGGGGGCGGAGTCGGCGGCGGCTGAACTGCGCGGCGCGGCGGACCGCTTCGGAAGTCCCGGATTCGCCACATGGTCGGCCCACGCCGACGCCATGCTCGCGCTGGCCGACGGCGATCCTGCCGCGGCGCTCGCCCCGCTGCGACGGGCCGAGGCATCCTTCCGCAGCGACCGTCAGCAATACGAGCTCGCGCGGGTGCTGCTCCTCGAGGCTCGAGCGTATGAGATGGCGGGGGATGCTGCGGCCGCGAGCCCTGCGCGGGATCAGGCGCGCGTCATCCTCGACCGGCTGGGCGCGCGTGTGGTCGAGGCGGCCGCGCCGGCACGGCCGGACGGGCCGCTCACACCGCGCGAGCGCGAGGTTCTCACGCTCGTCGCCGAGGGCGCCGGCAACCGCGAGGTCGCGCAGCGCCTGTTCATCAGCGAGAAGACGGTCGGCCGGCACCTGGCGAACGTCTACCTGAAGATCGGTGTCGGCACGCGCACCGCTGCGGCCGCATGGTGGCACGCGCAGCGGGCTACCGGCGATCCGGGCGATGCGGATGGCGCGCATCATGCAGGTGCGCCGTCGCCCGGATCTGCATGATTCTCCCGATTCGGCAGCGCCGGGCACGCTCCTACCGTGGGTGACGCGAGGCCGCTGAGTGCCTCGCCCCCGCCCGAAGGAGCACTCCCATGACCATCGCAGCCCCCCACACACTGGCCTCGACCTCGACGGCTGAGGAGTACGCCGAGCGGATGATGTCGGCCGCGCTCGGCTGGATCGACGTCATGTCGGCCTACCTCGGCGACCGGCTGGGCTGGTACCGCAGCCTCGCCGAGCACGGACCCTCTTCCCCCGATCAGCTCGCCGAGCGCACCGGGACGCAGCACCGGTACACCCGCGAGTGGCTGGAGCAGCAGGCGGTGAGCGGCGTGCTCCTCCTGGACGAGAGCGAGGACGGCACGCGGCGCTACACGCTTCCGGATGCCGCGGCGGAGGTGCTCCTCGACGGCGACAGCCTCAACTACCTCGGCCCGCTGCCGAGGGTCTTCGCCGCAGTGAGCCGGACCATGCCCGAGCTGCTGGAGGCCTACCGCCACGGCGGAGGCGTCAGCTGGGCCCGGCTGGGCGCCGATGCCCGCGAGGCGCAGGCGGAGCTGAACCGACCCCTGCTCGCCGAGCTCCCGACCGCGTTCGCCGGGATCGGCGACGTGCAGTCGGTGCTCACCCGGCCCGGAGCGCGCGTCGCGGATGTCGGCATGGGCGGCGGCTGGTCGTCGATCGCCCTCGCGCAGGCGTACCCCGGACTCGAGGTGGACGGATTCGACATCGACGAGCCGTCGATCGAGCTCGCCCGGGCCAACGCCGCGGCCGCGGGTGTCGCCGACCGGGTGCGGTTCCACAACGCGGACGGCGACGGACTCGCCGCTCACGGACCGTTCGATGCGGCGTTCGCGTTCGAGTGCATCCACGACATGGCGCGGCCCGTTGACGTGCTGGCCGCGATGCGGCAGGCGGTCCCGCACGGACCGGTCGTCATCATGGACGAAGCCGTCGGCGAGCGCCTGGTCGCGCCGGGCGACGAGGTCGAGCGCCTCATGTACGGCTACAGCATCTTCTGCTGCCTGCCGGATGGTCTCTCGCACCGGCCCAGTGTCGGCACCGGCACGGTCATGCGCCCCGACACCCTGCGGGACTACGCACAGGCGGCCGGCTTCGCCGACCTGGACATCCTCCCGGTCGAGGACTTCGGGATGTTCCGGTTCTACTCGCTGACCCGGTGAGGGTCAGCCGGCGAGCGGGAGCTCGGCCGCGAGCAGCTCGAGCGTCTGCGCGCGGCCGGGCGAGGCATCCATCGGCTCGCTGTCGTACGACCCGGCGATCGGCGAGATCATGATCTCGTCGACGCCGTGCGCGGTGGCGAACGCGGTCAACTCGCCCGCAACCGCGGCGGGCGTGCCCACGAACCAGTTCGCGCGGGCCGACGCCATGAACGAGTCGCCCAGCCCGTCGAAGTCGGTCGCCCTGGCGATCGACTGCTCGATCGTCTCGAGCGGCACGAGCGGGCGGTTCGTGCGCAGCCGCGCCGTCATACGCAGGTTCGGCAGGGCGCGCTCCTCGGCCTCTTCACTCGTGGGCGCGGCGAGCACGTTCGCGGTGAGGAAGGTGCGCGGCTCGGGGTGCGCCTCGCTCGGCTGGTAGCCGGTGCGGTACAGGTCGAGCGCGCGCTCGAGCCCCTGACCGGAGAAGTGGTTCGCGAAGACGTACGGGAGTCCGACGGCCGCGGCGAGCTGGGCCGAATAGTCGCTGGAGCCGAGCAGCCACACCTCCGGCACGGTCGACGCCGCCGGCGTCGCGTGCACGTCATAGGTGCCGCCCGAGGTGAAGCGCACCGATGCGCCGTCGGGTGACACGAGCGAGACGATGTCGCGCACGTGGTCGGGGAACCGCTCGACATCGCTCGTCGTGCCGCTCTGCCGCAGCAGCTGCGTGATCACCGGATCGGACCCCGGCGCACGGCCGATGCCGAGGTCGATGCGCCCCGGTGCGAGCGCCTCGAGGGCGGCGAACTGCTCGGCCACCACGAGCGGCGAGTGGTTCGGCAGCATCACGCCACCCGAGCCGAGGCGGATGCGCGACGTGCGCGCGGCGGCCGCGGCCACCAGCACGGGCGGGGTGGTCGAAGCGACCGCGGGCATGTTGTGGTGCTCGGCGAACCAGTAGCGGCGGAAGCCGAGTTCGTCGGCGCGGGCGACGAGCGCGAGGGATGCCGCGACCGCCTGCGCGCTGGTCTGGCCGGAGCGCACCGGCACGAGGTCGAGGACGGACAGGGCCGGTGCAGAAGTCATCGCTGACCCCAACCGTCGTTCCGGGTCGGCGTATTCCCTGGGACTTCGCCTGGAGGGGTGTCCCCCATTTGGTGGACAAGCCCGCTCTGTGGTCGGATGGGAGTAAGAGATGCCGGGCAGGGGAGCCCAAGGCGTGAGCGAGTACATCGCCGCCTGCATCAGGGACAGCGCCGCCGCTCCGCGTCTGCGGAGTGTGCACGGCGCGCACCGCAGACGAGGGCACGTTCGGCGTGCCCGGGATTGGGGAAACGATGTCAGTGAAGCACGGTCGCGGTCGACGCGGCGCAGCGGCGACGGGGGCGGCGCTCGCCGGCCTGCTCGCGATGGGCGCCGTCTTCGGCGCCGCTCCGGCAGCCGTCGCGGCGGAGGCGAGCATCAACCCGTTCGGGGTGAACGGCGGCTTCACCGTCGTCTCGCTGGGTGATGCGTCGCTCGGCAACGGCGAGATCGAAGGATCCGTCGCTGCGCTCGGAGCTGTCTCGAGCACCTCGGGCAACTTCCCGCTGCGGCATGACGTGGCCAGCGAGGGCAGCTACACGGTGCCGCTCATCGACGGCGTCCCGGTGCGCCTCCTCGCGAAGGCGTTCGCGGGCTCGGGCAACATGCAGGTCTCGAACGCGAGCCGGGGCGTCGCGGGGGAGGCGGATGCCGCGGCGTCGGCCAAGCTCGAAGACCTCACCGGCATCGACCTCAGCGCCCGCAGTGGTGGCGTCGGCCCTGCGGCCGGTGCCGACTTCGCCCGGCTGACCAATGCCGACGGCGGATGGATGGACCTGCTCGCCGTGCCCTACGCGCCGGACGTGCTCGACACCGTGCGCACGGCCTCACCTGTGGCGTCGTACATCGACGCAGCAGGAGCGGACGCCGCGACTGAGGCTCTCACCGCCGCGTACGGCACCACCGCGGTGCACGAGGTGCCGCTCACGATCGAGGGCGGTCTGGTCTTCCCGCAGTCGTTCGCGACCAACCGCCCGAACGTGATCGACTACGCCGACGTCGCCGATCGCACCATCAAGCTGGAGCGCTCGGGCGGCTATGTGCCGACGGCCGACGCGCCGCTCATCATCCGCGTCGCGCCCGGGACGACGACGATCGGACGGATCGACATCGAGGGCTGGAGCGCCCAGCTCGGCGCGCAGCAAGGCTACGCCCGTCACATCATGATCGACGCATCGGCGGTTACCGGCACGCTCACCGTCAGCGGGCTCGAGCTGGGCTCGGTCTTCGCACCGAACGCCGACGTCGTCTTCGACTCGGGCATCTCGCACAACGGCCAGTGGCTGGTGAAGTCGTTCACCTCGCGCGGCGGCGGCGAGCTGCACCACTACGGCTTCGAGGGCACGGTGCCCACGGACCCGACGGACCCGACCGACCCGACGGACCCGACGGACCCGACCGACCCGACGGACCCCACGGACCCGACCGACCCGACCGATCCGACTGACCCGACCGATCCGACGGACCCGACGGACCCGACCGACCCGACCGACCCGACCGATCCCACGGACCCGACGGACCCGACGGACCCGACCGACCCGACCGACCCGACCGACCCGACGGACCCGACCGATCCCACGGACCCGACGGACCCGACGGACCCGACCGACCCGACCGACCCGACCGACCCGACGGACCCGACCGAGGAGGGCGTCGTCGCGGGTGAGTCGCCGGCCGACGCGGCCGGCGAGGGCGCACTCGCCGTCACGGGTCAGGATCCCCTCGTGGTGACCGGCCTCGTCGCCGGGGCGGCCGCGCTCCTCGCCGGCGGAGTCGCGATCAGCCTGCTCGGCCGACGACGCGCCCGCGCCGCCGACTGACCCGACCCGCTCCGAAGCGTTCAGCGGGGTCGGTGGCGCACCAGCGCCGCCGACCCCGCTTCGTTCGTTCTCGGCGACGTCCCCGTCGAATGTCGCAGCGGGCCGCGCCGCCGACGGACGCGGTCGACCCGAGCGCCGGGGTTCACGCCGAGGCGCGCCAGACGACGGGGCACTCCAACACCGTGCCGCCGGTCTCGGGATCTTCGCCGCGCAGCTGACGCAGCACCGACTCGGCCGCCGCGCGTCCGAGCTCGGTGGCCGGCTGGTGCACGGTGGACAGCGGCGGATCGCAGCGCAGCGCCCACGTGCTGTCGTCGAATCCGACCACGCCGATGTCGTCCGGGATGCGGCGCCCCGCCGACTGCAGCACGTCCATGGCTCCGGCGGCGACGGCGTCACTCGAGGCGAACACGCCGTCGATGTCGGGCGCGCGCTCGAGCAGGGCGCGCATGCCCGCTTGCCCGTCGGAGTAGGAGTACAGGGGCACGCGCTCGACGAGCTGCGGGTCGAATCGGTTGCCCAGCGCGTCCACGAACCCGGCGAGGCGATCCGACCCCGAGTCCCGGTCGAGTGCCGAGGCGATCATGCCGATGCGCTCCCGCCCTGTACGGGCGAGCCGGGTCGTGATCTCACGCGCCGCGCCGCGGTTGTCGATCGCGACGTAGGCTGCGTCGCCGATGTCGCGGGGATGTCCCACGAAGGCGGCGGGGAGGGCGAGGTCGGCGATCGCCCGCGTGATCGGATCGCCGACGCGTGCCGACACGACGATCACGCCGTCGATGAGCCCGCCGCTCAGGTAGCGCGCGAGCCGCTCGATGTCTCGGGTGCTGTCGGCGATCATCACCGAGAGCTGGTAGTCGGCCTCCGAGAGCGCAGCGTTGGCGCCCATCAGGATCGACCCGATGTTGGGGTCTTCGACGAACAGCGAATGCGGCTCGTGGACGATGAGGCCGATCGCCTGCGAGCTCTGCATCACGAGACTGCGCGCCGCCCGGTTGGGGACGAAGCCCACCTTCGCGATCGCCGCGTCGATCGCCGCGCGCGCTTCGTCGGAGACGTAGGGCTGCCCGTTGAGGACGCGGCTCACGGTGCCGCGGGAGACGCCGGCTTCGAGCGCGACATCCTTGACGGTGGCGCGGCGCCTCTTCACGGTGTGGTCCACGCGACCCATCGTATGTGCACGAGCACAGTTCGTCACTCGCTGATTGACAGGGATTGGCCATGCGCATACTCTGTACACGTTCACAGACTCTCAGCGTCGAGATTTCACGCTCGGATCTGTGCACGTTCACAGATCCGAGGAGAACATGACGGTCCCCGCCCGCCCCTTCCGACACGACGGCATCGCCTTCGGGTGCGACTACAACCCCGAGCAGTGGACGCCCGACGTGTGGGACGAGGACATCGCCCTGATGGGCGAGGCCGGCGTCGATCTCGTGGCGATCAACATCTTCGGGTGGTCGCACATCGAGCCGCGCGAGGGTGAGTACGACTTCCGCGGGCTCGACGACATCGTCGGCCGCCTGCACGCCGCCGGCATCCGGGTGAATCTCGGCACCGGAACGGCCTCGACTCCCGCATGGCTGACGACCGCCTACCCCGAGGTCCTTCCCATGGTCGAGGACGGCACCCGCCGTTACCCCGGCGGCCGGCAGGCCTGGTGCCCGAGCTCGCCGGTGTTCCGCGCCGCCGCGCTGCGGCTCGTCGACGCCGTCGCGCGACGCTACGGCAACCATCCGGCCGTCGCGCTGTGGCACGTCTCGAACGAGCTGGGCTGCCACAACGCGCTCTGCTACTGCGATGTCAGCGCCGCCGCGTTCCGACGCTGGCTGCAGGCGAAGCACGGCACGATCGCGGCCCTCAACGCTGCCTGGGGGACCGCGTTCTGGAGTCAGACCTACAGCGACTGGGAAGAGATCCTCCCGCCGCGCGCGACCGTCTCGAGCCGCAATCCCGGTCAGATGCTGGACTTCCACCGCTTCAGCTCGGACGAACTGCTCTCGTACTACCGCGCAGAGGCCGAGATCATCCGGCCCCTCAGCGCGGCGCCCATCACCACGAATTTCATGGTGACCGCCCACATCGAGAACCTCGACTACTGGTCGTGGGCCGGCGACATGGACGTCGTCGCGAACGACCACTATCTCGACCACCGTCTCGCCGACCCCACCGCTGAGCTCGCCTTCGCGGCAGACCTCTCGCGCGGCCTCGGCGGCGGCGCACCGTGGCTCCTCATGGAGCACTCCACCGGCGCCGTCAACTGGCAGCCCCTCAACAAGCCGAAGGCGCAGGGCGAACTGACCCGCAACTCGCTCACCCACGTCGCCCGCGGCGCGGACGGCGTGTGCTTCTTCCAGTGGCGAGCGTCGGTGCAGGGGAGCGAGAAGTTCCACTCCGCGATGCTCCCGCACGCCGGCACCGACTCGGCCGTGTGGCGCGAGGTCGTCGAGCTCGGCGGCATCGTCGATCGCATCGGTGAGATCGCGGGGTCGCGCGTCGAGGCGGATGTCGCCCTCGTCTTCTCGTGGGAGTCGTGGTGGGCGACCCAGACCGAGTCGCGGCCGAGCCAGGCGCTGGGCTACCTCGACCAGATCCACGCCGCCTACGGCGCGCTGCACGACCTCGGCCTGACCGTCGACATCGTGCCGCCCGGTGCCGAGCTCGACGGCTACCGTCTCGTTGTCGTTCCCGGGCTCCACCTCGTGCGAGAGGCCGACGCCGCGGTGATCACCGACTGGATCGCCGCCGGCGGCACCGCCGTGGTCACGTTCTACAGCGGCACCGTCGACCAGGACGACCGCGTGTGGACCGGCGGCTACACGGGGCCGTTCCGCGAGGCCCTCGGCATCCGCGTCGAGGAGTTCGCGCCGGTCGCGCCCGGCGAGAGGCTGCACCTGACCGACGGCGCCACGTCGACCCTGTGGTCGGAGCGCGCCCGTGCGACGACCGCCGAGACCGTGGCATCCTTCGCCGACGGACCCGCGGCGGGCAGCCCGGCGATCACCCGCAACGCCTGGGGCGAGGGCACCGCGTGGTACCTCGCGACCCACCTCGACGCCGCGGACTGCCGGGCTCTGTTCGGCCGCATCGCCGAAAAGGCCGGCGTGCGTCCCGCAGCGGTCGTGCGCGGAGGCGACGGCGCCCTCGAGATCGTGCGTCGCCGAGGAGCGGATGCCGCGTACCTGTTCGTCGTCAACCACGGACCGACGGCGGCGGTGGCCGAGGCATCCGGATTCGAGCTCGTCACCGAATCACCGGTGACCGGTGACATGGAGGTGCCGGCGGGAGCCGTGCGCATCATCAGAGAGGAGGCGGCCGCATGACCGCCACAGAGGTCCTCGTGACGCGGAGCGCCCGCAAGACGCGCAACGCGCGATCGGGGGACGAGCGCCGTCGGCACACCCCGCACAAGGGGGCGATCGCGATCTTCACGGGTCCGTTCGGCGTGCTGTTCCTGCTCTTCTACCTGATCCCCATCGGCTACGCCGTGTGGCAGTCGCTGCAGGTCGTGCAGCGCGACGGCCTCTACGGCGAGCCTCAGCAGGTCTTCGGCGGGCTGGCGCAGTACGCGCTGGTGTTCCAGAACGCGCCGTTCTGGGAGTCGGTCGGGCGCGTGCTGCTCTTCGGTGTCGTGCAGGTGCCCATCATGCTCGGCCTCGCGCTGCTGTTCGCGCTCCTGCTCGACTCTCCCGTGCTCAAGGGGAAGAAGTTCTTCCGGCTGGCGTTCTTCGCGCCGTACGCCGTTCCCGGCGTCATCGCGGCGATCATGTGGGGCTTCCTGTACTCGCCCAACCTGTCGCCGTTCACGCAGGTCACGCAGTCGATCGACTTCCTCTCGCCGCAGCTCGTGCTGTGGTCGATCGCCAACGTGGTGACCTGGGTGTTCGTCGGCTACAACATGCTGATCATCTACTCGGCCCTGCTGGCGATCCCCTCCGAGGTCTACGAGGCAGCACGCCTCGACGGCGCCGGCCAGATCCGCATCGCCTGGTCGATCAAGATCCCGATGGTGGCGCCGGCGCTCATCCTGACCGCCGTCTTCTCGATCATCGGCACACTGCAGCTGCTCGCCGAACCGCAGGTCTTCCGCTCGTTCACCGCGGCGGTGTCGAGCACGTTCACGCCGAACATGACGATCTACGCCACCAACTCGATCCCGAACACACAGCTGGCCGCGGCCTTCTCCGTGGTCCTGGCCCTCGCGACCTTCGCGTTGTCGTTCGCGTTCTTGAAGCTCACCCAGCGGAAGGCGGCCCAGTGATGAGCATGCTCACCCGTACGCGCGGCGCGACCGCCGACGACCTGACTCCGTCGCGGGGGCCGCGCGAGAGCGTCCTGTCGCGCGGAGCCGCCCTCATCGTGATGGGCGTGTTCACGCTCTACTTCCTCGTGCCCATCTGGTGGCTGTTCATCGCGTCCACCAAGGACCGGGGCGACCTGCTGACCACGAACGCGCTGTGGTTCGCCGACTGGAACTTCTTCGCCAACGTCGGCGACCTGCTGACCTACAACAACGGCATCTACGTGCGCTGGCTCCTGAACAGCCTCGGCTATGCGGGCATCGGCGCGCTGCTGGCGACCGTCGTGGCCGGCATGTGCGGCTACGCGCTGGCGAAGTACCGGTTCCGCGGCCGCGAGGTGTTCTTCAACGTCGTGCTCGGCGGTGTGCTCGTGCCCGCGACCGCGCTCGCGCTGCCGCTGTTCCTGCTGTTCAGTCAGGTCAACATGACCGACACGTTCTGGGCGGTGCTGCTGCCCAGCATCGTGAGCCCGTTCGGCGTGTACCTCAGCCGCATCTACGCCTCTGCCAGCGTGCCGGACGAGCTCATCGAGGCGGGCCGCATCGACGGCGCCGGCGAGGTGCGCACGTTCTTCACCGTGTCGGTGCGCCTCATGATGCCCGCCCTGATCACCGTGTTCCTCTTCCAGTTCGTCTCGATCTGGAACAACTTCTTCCTGCCGCTGATCATGCTGCGCAGCCAGGAGCTGTTCCCCGTGACCTTCGGTCTCTACTCGTGGAACACGCAGCTCAACCAGATCCCCGAGCTGCGCACCTACGTCCTCGTCGGCTCGTTCCTGTCGATCGTGCCGCTCATCGTCGCGTTCCTCCTGCTTCAGCGCTTCTGGCGCAACGGACTCGGCAGCGGATCCGTGAAGTGACTCCCCGCCGGCGGCTCCGGCCTCCGGCACCCCTGTAATCGCACCACCCGAACAAGTAAGGAAGATCATGCAGCACTCCAAGAGGGCAGTCGTCACAGGCGTCGCACTGCTCAGCGCGCTCACCCTGGCCGGCTGCGCCGGCGGCGGTTCCGGCGCGGGCGAGAACGGCGGCAACGGCGCGGATGCCGCGGCCTGCGCCCCGTCGGACGAGAGCGTCACGCTCGACTTCACGTCGTGGATCCCCGGCATCGAGGACGTCGTCGCGATCTGGAACGGGGAGAACCCCGACATCCAGGTCGAGGTGCAGACCGGACCCAACGGCAACGGCGGCACCTACCAGAGCTTCTTCAGCCAGCTCGCGGCCGGCAACGCGCCCGACCTCGGGCAGATCGAGTACGACGCGCTCGCGAGCTTCCGCGTGCAGGACGGCCTCGAGGACCTCTCGGCCTGCGAGGACGTCGTCGCGGCCGAGGCCGACTTCATCCCGTGGACCTGGGGTCAGGTCACGCTCGGCACCGACGGCGTGTACGGCGTGCCGCAGGACTCCGGCCCCATGGCGCTGTTCTACCGCTCCGACCTGTTCGAGCAGAACGGCATCGAGGTTCCGACCACGTGGGAGGAGTACAAGGAGGCAGCCAAGGCCGTGCGCGCGGCCGGCGGCTACATCACCAACTTCTCGACCGCCGACATCAACCAGTTCGCGGGCTTCGTGTGGCAGAACAACGGTGACTGGTTCACCAACGACGGCCAGGAATGGACCGTCGACCTGACCGGTGAGGCGTCGACGCAGGTCGCCGACTACTGGCAGGAGCTGCTCGACGAGGACCTCGTCGCCACGTACCCGGCCTGGACCGAGGAGTGGAACAACGCCTACAACTCGGGTGCGGTCTGGACCTGGAACTCCGCCGTCTGGGGCGCGAACTCGATCTCGTCCGGCGCTCCTGACACCGCCGGCAACTGGTCGGTCGCACCGTCCCCGCAGTGGGAGGACGGTGGCGCGAGCTCCGGCAACTGGGGCGGCTCCTCGATCGCCGTCTTCAAGGGCACGGACCACCTCTACGAGGCGGCCAAGTTCGCCCTGTGGCTGAACACGTCGGACGAGGCGCTCACCGCCCTCAACCAGTCGGCGAACATCTACCCCGCCACGACGGCTGGTCTGCAGCTGCCGTCGCTCCAGGAGGGCGTCGAGTTCTACGGCGGCCAGAAGATCTACGACGTGTTCGCCGAGGCCGCGCAGCAGGTCAACCCCGACTTCGTGTGGGGTCCGACCATGACGCAGACCTACGCCGACGTCTCGGACGGCTTCCAGAAGGCGGTCACCGGCCAGGGCACGCTGCTCGAGGCACTCGAGGCCGGCCAGGAGGCCACGATCGCGACCCTCAAGGCGCAGTCGATCCCGGTCGCGGAGTAGAGTCCCCGCGTGATCCATCACCTCCGCGCCGCGGGAGTCAGCCTCGTGCTCGACTCCCGCGGCGCGGGCGTTCCCGCCGTGGTCCACTGGGGCCGCGACCTGGGCGCCCTCGACCCCGCCGACCTCCAGACTCTCGCCGACGCCGTGGTTCCCGCGATCGCGCCCAGTTCGGTCGACGTGCCGCTGCGGCTCACGCTGCTGCCGGCGCTCGGCGACGGGTGGACCGGGCGGCCGGCGGTGGCGCTCGCCGATGGGCACGCGCCGGTGCGGCACCGCGGCACCGCTCGCGAAGACGACGTCCTCGTCGTCGAGACGGTCGCGGCGGATGCCGCCGTGACGACGCGGCTCGAGCTCACGGCGCAGGGCGTGCTCCTCGCCTCGCACACCATCCGCAACGAGGGCGACTCCGCGGTCGCGGTCACGGCAGCCGACGTCGTGCTCCCGGTTCCCGATCGGGCACGGGAGGTGCTCGACTTCTCCGGTCGCTGGGCGGGGGAGCGGCGCCCGCAGCGGAGCCGTCCCGGCCACGGCGCGTGGCTGCGCGAGACCCGTCACGGCCGCGGGGGCCACGACGACCCGTTCCTGATGGTCGCCGGCACCGCGGGCTTCGACTTCGGCTCGGGCGAGGTGTGGTCGACCCACGTCACCTGGAGCGGCGACACCCGGCAGTGGTTCGAGCGGTCCGACCTCGCGCCCGCCGTGCTCGGCGCGGGGGAGCGCTTCACGTCCACAATGCTCGCGCCCGGAGCGTCGTACACCTCGCCGACCGTCGTCGCGACGTGGTCGGGCGCGGGGCTCGACGGCCTGTCCGATCGCCTGCACCCGTGGGTGCGGTCGTGGTCGACGATCGCCCGGCCGCGCCCGCTGACCCTCAACACGTGGGAGGCCGTGTACTTCGACCACTCCCTCTCGCGCCTCGAACCACTCGTCGAACGCGCGTCCGAGGTGGGCGTCGAGCGCTTCGTCCTCGACGACGGCTGGTTCCTCGGCCGCACGGACGACCGTCGCGCCCTCGGCGACTGGACGGTCGACCCTGAGCGCTGGCCCGACGGGCTCGGGCCCCTCGCCGCCCGCGTCAACGCCGCGGGGATGGAGTTCGGGCTCTGGGTCGAGCCCGAGATGGTCAGCCTCGACTCCGACCTCGCCCGGCGGCATCCCGAATGGCTCCTCACCGCACCCGAGTCGGTGACCTGGCGCTGGCAGCACGTGCTCGACCTGTCGCTGCCCGAGGTCGAGCAGCACCTGTTCGACAGGCTCGACGCCCTCCTCGGCGAGTACCCCATCGCGTACCTGAAGTGGGATCACAACCGTGACCTCCTGGTCGAGGCATCCCACCCGCAGGTCCTCGGCCTGTACCGCCTGCTCGATCGGCTGCGCGCCGCGCACCCCGGAGTCGAGATCGAGTCGTGCGCGTCGGGGGGCGGCCGGATCGACCTCGAGATCCTCCGCCGTGTCGACCGGGTGTGGACGAGCGACACCAATGATCCGCTCGTGCGGCAGGCCATCCAGCGATGGACGGGCATCGTGGTCCCGCCCGAATACCTCGGCTCGCACGTCGGCGACGCCCGCGCGCACACGACCGGACGCGTCGCCGGCCTCGGGTTCCGGCTCGCGACGGCGCTGTTCGGGCATGCCGGGATCGAGTCCGACCTCACGCGCGTCTCGCCGGAAGACCTCGAGGCCGTCCGCCGCTGGGCGGAGGTCTACCGCGAGCACCGGGCGCTGCTGCACTCGGGGCGCGTGGTGCGAGCGGATGCCGCAGACCCCGCCACGCTGGTGCACGCCGTCGTCGCTCCCGACCGTGCGCGGGCGCTGGTCTCGTACGCCGTGGTGGGCGAGACCGACGCCGCGCTGCCCGCACCGCTGCGGCTGCCCGGACTCGACCCTGCGCGCCGGTACCGCGTCACGGTGGTCGACCTCGGCGTCGGCCCCGGCATGCTGCAGGATGCGGCCCCGCCGTGGTTCGCGGCGGGCGAGGTGACGCTGCCGGGTGCTGTGCTCGCCGACGTCGGGCTGCCCATGCCGCTGCTGCAGCCCGGCAACGCCGTGGTGTTGCAGGTCGACGCGGTCTGACCCGGCTGGCGGTGTGCACATCGCCGGCAATCCGGCGAAGCGCTACGGAGCGGGGCCGCCTGAACGACGGGCGGGCGCTCACCGCCGCGGTTCCGGAGCGCGGACTGCCGACGCTGTGCACGCGCCGCACGCGTGACCTCAGCCGCGGGCGGCGCGCTTGACCACGTCGTACGCCGCGAGCGCGGCCTGGCGTGTCTCGCGCAGATCGACGATCGGCCGAGGCGGCTCGTCCGACAGGTGTTCGGGCGCCCACTGCCGCACGTAGTGCCCGTTCGGGTCGAACTTCTTAGCCTGCAGATCGGGGTTGAAGATCCGGAAGTACGGCGCGGCGTCGGCGCCGGACCCTGCGACCCACTGCCAGTTGAACGGGTTGTTCGCGGCATCTGCATCGACCAGCGTGTCCCAGAACCACTGCTCGCCGAGACGCCAGTCGATGAGCAGGTTCTTGATGAGGAAGGACGCCGTCACCATCCGCACGCGGTTGTGCATGTAGCCGGTCTCCCACAGCTCCCGCATGCCGGCGTCGACGAGCGCGATGCCGGTGCGTCCGCGCTGCCATGCCTCGAGCACGCTCGGCCGCAGGCGTGGCCAGGGGAACGCGTCGAACTCGCGCCGCAGATTCTTCGTAGCGAGGTCGGGGGAGTGGAACAGCGTGTGCCACGCGAACTCGCGCCAGCCGAGCTCCGACAGGAACTTTCCGGCGCGCCCCGTCGCCACCCCTCCGTGCCACACCTGGTGCGGGCTCACCTCGCCCCAGCGCAGGCGCGGCGACAGCAGCGACGTCGCTCCGGCGGCGGGCTCGTCCCGCGCGCGGGCGTAGTGATCGAGGTCGTCGTCCAGGAACTCGCGCAGGCGCCGGCGCGCGGCGGGCTCGCCGGGCTCCCACGCCTCGCGCAGGCCGCCCGCCCAGTCCGGCTCGTTCGGGAGCAGGTCCCAGTCGCCGAGCCGGTCGGAGTGGATCGGATGCCGCGGCCCCGCGATCTCGCGCGGCTCGGGCAGCGGCGCGCGCGGCGTGGGCAGTGCCTGGCATGCGCGCCAGAACGGCGAGAAGACGGCGTAGGGCGTGCCTGCGCCGGTGGTCACCGCCCACGGCTCGAAGAGCAGGGATGCCGCGAACGACGCCACCTCGACGCCGGCGTCACGAAGCCCCGCCTTCAGCCCGGCGTCGAGTTCCCGCTCGGGCCCGCCATACCGGCGGTTCCAGAAGACGGCGCCGGCCCCGGCATCCGTCACCGCCTCCCGCACCACGCGATCAGCCGGACCGCGCCGCAGGACGAGAGCGCCGCCGCGTTCGGCCAGGCGTTCGGTGAGCGACGCCAGTGAGCCGTGCAGCCACCATCGGGCGGCCCCGCCCAGCGGCCGGATGCCCGGCGACTCCTCGTCGAGCACGTACAGCCCGATGATCGGCTCGCCTCGGTCGATCGCCGCGCGCAGCGCCGGGTTGTCGGCGAGGCGCAGGTCGTCGCGGAACCACACGATCGAGGGGCTCGGCATGGGTCCATCCTGTCGGCGTCCGCCGGTGGCCGTCCGGGGTTGACAACAGCCTCGCCCTCCTGCGTGCCGGAGTCAGGCGACACGAAGCCGGCGCACCGGATCCCGGTCCCGGTCAAACGGTCGGGAGGAACTGCACGAAACCGGCGAGCCGCGGCACCAAGACGGCCGAATCTCCCGACGCTTTGACGGGCGCGCGCTCGCCCGACGACCGCCGGGGTGAGCCGTTCAGAGCGCGTCGGTCTCGTGGTTCTTCGGAACGACCATGAGCAGCGCGCCGGGCTCGACCCGAGTGCGCACCGAGACCGCCTCGCCGAACTCGTCGCCGTCGAGCTGCACCGGCCGGGGATCCTGCGTCGCGATCTCGATCCCCGAGCCGCGCGAGTACCGCACCGCGTTGTCCTTCGTGCGCAGCGCGAGTACCCGGCGCCCGGCGCGGAAGCGCCGCAGGAAGCTGTTGTCCCACGCGACGCGGCGCCAGACGAAGATCCACCCGAGGGGGCCCTTGGGCTGGAAGATCACGATGTCGAGTGCGCCGTCGGCGACGGATGCCTCGGGAATGAGCTCGAGCCCGGCGGGAAGGGATCCGCAGTTCGCGAAGAGGATGCTCTGCACCCGCGCCGAGTGCAGGCGGGCTTCGGGCAGCTGGTACATGGCGCGGAACGGTTTGGCGCTCGGCAGCGAGCGAGCTGCGCCGTCGACGTACGCGACCCAGCCCACCGTCTTCTTCAGCTGCGGGTTGGTGTTGGCGATCATCGCGGCGTCGAGCCCGATCCCGCCCATCACGACGAACGCACGCTCCTCGGTGTCTCCGTTCCGGCGCTGCAGCTTCGACCAGCCGATGTCCATCGCGAGGGTGTCGCCGTCGAACACCGCGCGCATCATCGCCTCGGGCTCGGTGAGGGGAAGCCTCAGGTTGCGCGCGAGGAGGTTGCCGGTGCCGCTCGGCACGATCGCCAGGCGCACGCCCGACCCGCTCATCGCCTCGGACACCGCGCGCACCGTGCCGTCACCCCCGGCCACGAGAACGGCGTCGGCACCCGCCTCGAGCGCCTGGCGCGTGACGTCGTCGCCGAGGTCGTCCACCGTCGTCTCGTAGAAGAGGGGCTCCGCCCAGCCGGCCTCGGCGGAGAGGCGCATGAGGGTCTCGCGCAGAGCGTCGCCGTCGGCCTTGATGGGGTTGTAGACCAGCGCCGCCTTCGGGCTCGGGCGCTCGTCGCCGCCGGCCATGGGCTCGGTCTCGCCCTCAGGCCCGACGCGGCGGGCTTCGCCGCCCTCGCCGTCCTTCGTGTCGGGCTCGACGTCTTCGGGCTCGCGGATCACGTCGTCCGGTGCGGCCGCCGCGGCGGGATCGGGAGCATCGGCGTCAGCGTGCTGGGCGTCGCCCGCGCCCGCGGCGGCGGCCTCCGCCACGCGTTCCGCGTCGGCCTCGACTTCGTCGCGATCGGGGCCGTCGGCGTAGATCGCGTCCGAGGGATGTACCGGATCGGGCGCGTCCTCGCCGCCCGGCTCGGCCGCGCGTTCGGAGTCGGGAGGAGTCACCATGGGTACAGGCTATGGCCAGATGAGGCGCCGGATGCCGCGTCCCGCCCGGCGACTAAGGTTGTAGGGTGATCGATCCCGTCCTGCTTCGCGAGAATCCCGTGCTGGTCAAGCGGTCGCAGGAGGCCCGCGGCGAGTCGCCCGACACCGTCGACGCCGCCCTCGAGGCCGACCGCGCCCGACGTGCCGCCATCACCGCGTTCGAAGAGCTGCGGGCGGCGCAGAACGCCCACGGCAAGAAGGTCGCGCAGGCGCCCAAGGACGAGAAAGCCGCCCTCGTCGCCGAGGCGAAGGAGCTGAGCGAGCGGGTGAAGCAGGCTCAGCACGCCGTCACGGCGGCGGAAGAGGCATCCGCTCTGGCTCTCTCCAAGATCGAGAACATCGTCATCGACGGCGTGCCCGCCGGTGGCGAAGACGACTTCGTCACGCTCCGCACGCACGGCGAGGTTCCCGCGTTCGGCTTCGAGCCGCGCGACCACCTCGAGCTCGGCGAACTGCTCGACGCGATCGACATGGAGCGCGGCACGAAGGTGTCGGGCAGTCGCTTCTACTTCCTCAAGGGCATCGGGGCGCGGCTCGAGCTCGCTCTGATGAACCTCGCCCTCGACCGGGCGCTGCAGGCCGGGTTCGTGCCGCTCATCCCGCCGACGCTCGTGCGTCCTGAGGTGATGCGCGGCACCGGGTTCCTCGGGCAGCACGCCGCCGAGGTCTACCACCTCGAAGAGGACGACCTCTTCCTCGTCGGCACGAGCGAGGTGCCCCTCGCCGGGTACCACATGGACGAGATCCTCGACCTGAGCACGGGTGCCAAGCGCTACGCAGGCTGGTCGACGTGCTACCGCCGCGAGGCCGGCTCGTACGGCAAGGACACCCGTGGCATCATCCGCGTGCACCAGTTCAACAAGCTCGAGATGTTCGTCTACACGACGGCGGCCGATGCCGAGGCCGAGCACCTGCGCCTCGTCGAGATGCAGGAGCGCATGCTGCAGGACCTCGGCCTGAGCTACCGCGTGATCGACGTCGCCGCAGGCGACCTGGGGTCGAGCGCCGCACGCAAGTACGACATCGAGGCGTGGGTCCCGACGCAGAACGCCTACCGCGAGCTGACCTCGACCTCGAACTGCACGACGTACCAGGCGCGCCGCCTCGACATCCGCCACCGTCTCCCCTCCGAGCCGGGCAAGGGCAGCGGCAGGACCGAGCCCGTCGCGACGCTCAACGGCACGCTCGCGACCACCCGCTGGATCGTTGCGCTCCTCGAGACGCACCAGCGCGAAGACGGCTCGGTGACCGTGCCCGAGGTGCTGCGCCCGTTCCTCGGAGGGCTCGAGGTCATGGAGCCTGTGCGCGCATGACACGCGGTGCCCCTCCCGTGCGCGGCGGCGCGCGTCGCCCGAAGGGGGCGATCGAATGACGGAAGCGCATCTTCCGCCGACCGGGTCGATCAAGGTCGTCAAGCCCAAGAAGGCGGCCAAGCTCGTCGAGCGGGTCGCGCGCGACACCGAAGACCCGTCGGTCGCCACCGAGCGGCTGCTCATCGTGCTCGACATCGACGGCACGCTGATCCTCGAGGACGAGTCGCTCAGCCCGGGGGTCGTCGAGGCCGTCGAGCACGCGCGGCGCGCGGGCCATGAGGTCATGATCGCCACCGGCCGCAGCTGGGAGGGCACCCGCGGCATCATGCGCGTGCTGGGGCTCTCGCCCGAGTACGTCGTGTGCTCGAACGGCGCCGTGGTGCTCAAGCGCGTCGACGGTGACGAGGTGCGCTATGAGCGCGACCACATCGAGACGTTCGATCCCGCCGAGGTGCTGACGCTGCTGCGCGAGCACCTGCCCGACGCCCGCTACCTGGTCGAGCTGCCGGACGGGCAGCGGCTGTACACCGAGTACCTCGAGGACTGGAACCTCGTGCACGCGCGCCGGGTCGGCTTCGACGAGCTCGGCGCGCAGCCCGTGTGCCGCATCGTCGTTGTCGCCCCCGAGCAGGGTCCGCAGGACTTCCTCGACCTCGTCGAGCGCATCGGCCTCAACCAGGTCTCGTACGCGGTCGGCTGGACGGCGTGGCTCGACATCGCGCCGCACGGGGTCGACAAGAGCACGGGCCTCGAGATCGTGCGCACCG
The DNA here is from genome assembly GCF_042274785.1 of Microbacterium sp. NPDC056003. NCBI lineage: Bacteria > Bacillati > Actinomycetota > Actinomycetes > Micrococcales > Microbacteriaceae > Microbacterium > Microbacterium sp. NPDC056003. Next base: position 1,663,354 of record NZ_JBHJXQ010000001.1, read on the forward strand.
AGCTGGGCATCGACCCGGCGCACGTGCTCGTGATCGGCGACGGGCGCAACGACGTCGGCATGTTCCGGTGGGCGCTCGAGAACGGCGGTCGGGCGGTTGCGATGGAGCAGGGCCCGCAGGAGGTTCGGGATGCCGCGGGCGAGACCACCACGTCGGTTCAGGCGGGCGGCGTCGCAGCGGTGCTGCGCCAACTCTGAGCGCGCCCTTTCAGACCTTCCACAGGCGTCGCTGGAAGAATCGGGAGGTGGTCTGTCGGTTAGACTCGACGCCTGTCTGACGGATGCCTCGCTTGAGGAATCGTCGGGAGGGTTGTCCGAGCGGCCGATGGACCTGGTCTTGAAAACCAGTGGGCAGCAATGTCCCGTGGGTTCGAATCCCACACCCTCCGCAGAGCGCCGGGGGCGTACCAGTGAGAGCAGCTTCCCCCGAGAGGACACGAGTGGCCGAGACGACCAAGCCCGCGAAGCGTGGCCGTCGCACCGTCGCACGGCACGGTGAGCTGACCTCGCCTCACCCCGTCTCGCTGATCATGAAGCTGGTCGGCGTGGTCGTCGCCGTCATCCTCGTCTCCACCGCCGGTGTCGCCGCGTACGCGCTCACCGACCTGACGGGGAGCGTCGCCGAGAACGCCGTGGCGCTCGAGGGCCAGGAAGACGTCCCGCCCGACATCGGGGCGATCGAAGGGGGCGTGAATCTGCTCCTCGTCGGCACCGATGAGTGCGAGCCGCAGTACGCGAAGTACTTCGGCGAGCGGTGCACCGGCGCCGACTCCGAAGGCCAGCTCAACGACGTCAACATGCTGGTCCACATCTCCGACGACCCGCGGCGCGTGACCGTCATCTCGTTCCCGCGCGACCTCATGATCCCGATTCCGTCGTGCACCAGCGAGGACGGCTCCGTCACGGGCGGGGTCTCCAACGACCAGATCAACACCGCGTGGTCGTACGGCGGCCTGTCGTGCGTGAACAAGACCATCTCCGAGCTCAGCGGTCTCAGCATCCCATTCGCCGCCAAGGTGAGCTTCGGCAACGTCATCAATATCACCGACGCGATCGGCGGCGTCGACGTGTGCATCGGCAACGGCGGCATCCGCGACAGCAACACCGGCATCGACTGGCCCGCCGGCGAGCGCAATGTACAGGGTCTCGAGGCGCTCCAGTTCCTGCGCACACGCTACGGTCTCGCGAACGGCAGCGATCTCGCCCGCATCAGCAACCAGCAGCAGTACATGTCGAGCCTCGCCCGCAAGCTCGTGAGCGAAGAGGTGCTGTCCGACCCCGCGACGCTGTACAAGCTGGCGACGACCGCCGTCGACAACATCACCCCGAGCGAGTCGCTCGCCAACCCGATGACGCTCGTGCAGATCGCCCTCGCGGTGAAGAACGTGCCGTTCGAGGAGATCGTCTTCGTGCAGTACCCCGTGGACCAGGACCCGTACGACGAGAACCGCGTGATCCCCAACCGTCAGGCGGCCGAAGCGCTGTGGGCGGCGCTCGCGGCGAACGAGCCGATCAACGTCACCAACGACGCGAACCTCGGCGGCGGCGTGATCACGGTCGAGCCCGGCGCCGACGAGACGCCCACCACGGCCACGCCCTCGACGACGCCGACGCCCGGCGCCACCGAGGCTCCGGTCGACCTGCCGGACTCGATCCCCGGAACCTCCGCCGCCGACCGCACCTGCTCCGCAGGCAACGTGCGAGCCGACGGCTGATGCCCGCAGGCACTCGACCCTCCGAGGAGGGCCGCCTCCCCCTCGCGCGCCACGCGGTGCACCGGGACCGGCATCCGCTCGTCGCCTTCCTCGCCGTCATCGCCGTCGCGCTCGCCGTCATCGGAGTGAGCGCCACGAGCGTCACCGCCTTCAGTGTGTGGGATGCCGCGCACTCGCTCTCCGCCAACGCGGTCGTCCTCGGCGAGGACGAGCCCATCCCCCCGTCGCTCGGAGCCATCGAGGGCGGCGCGAACCTGCTACTGGTCGGCACGGACTCGTGCGAGGGAGAGAACGCCGCCCTGTCGGCGGCCTGCCAGAACGGCGACGTCGACGGCGAGCGCAACGACGTCACGCTGCTCGTGCACATCTCGGACGAGCCGCGCCGCATCACGGTGGTGTCGTTCCCCCGCGACATGGTGGTGCCGATCCCGGCTTGCCCCACCGAGGACGGGTCGGGCACCTATCCGGCGATGAGCGCGCAGAAGCTCAACGTGTCATACACCTACGGCGGATTGGCCTGCACCGCGCTCACGGTCGAATCGCTCATCCACGACAAGATCGACTTCGCCGCGGCGATCCGCTGGGCGGGCGTGATCAACATGTCGGATGCGATCGGAGGCGTCGACGTCTGCGTCACGGGCGACGTCCACGACCCGCACACCGGACTGACGCTCGCGGCGGGCACCCACACACTCGAGGGCCGACAGGCTCTCCAGTTCCTGCGCATGCGCCACGGGATCGGCGATGGCTCCGACCTCGGGCGCATCTCGAACCAGCAGCAGTTCATGTCGTCGATGGTGCGCAAGCTGCAGTCAGATGCGGTGCTGGCCGACCCGGGCGTGCTGTTCACCCTCGCGACGACCGCGATCAGCCAGGTGCAGCAGAAGCAGCTCGTGCTCAGCCAGTCGCTCGCGAACCCCACGCTGATGGTGCAGATCGCCATGGCGGCGAAGGATGTGCCCTACGAGGACATCGTGTTCGTCCAGTACCCGACGGCCTACTCGTGGGACGGCGTGCAGGTCTACCCCGTCACCGAGGCGGCCGACGTGCTGTTCAGCGCCCTGCAGGCGAACCAGCCGCTCACCCTCACCGGCGAATCCAGCCAGGGGCTGGCCATCGAGGTCACCGGCGAAGCGGTCCCGCAGACGCCGACGCCGTCCGAGACCCCCAGTGAAGAGGGCGGATCGGATGCCGCGACCGCGACGCCGGATCCGACCGGCACGCCCGTCGTCCAGGAGCGCGTCGACCTCCCCTCGGACATCGCGGGGCAGACCGCCGCGCAGACCACCTGCACCAAACCGCAGGAGTGACGGCTTTTCGAAAACTTCGAAAAGGGTTGCGACCCGTGTCCTGTTACCGATAACGTCCCCTCAACCGTGGTGGGAGCTCCCCTGAGCCCCTCGAGGAATGAGGACGACGTGGTCACGAAATCGAAGAGGGCTCTGGCCGCGCTGGCCGCCGTCGCCGTGGGGGCGCTGGTCGTCACGCTGTCGCCGCTGTCACCGGCGATCGCGGCGACCGAGAACCCGATCATCGGCGACGGCTCGGTGTACTCCGCCGACCCCAGCCTGCTCGCCGACGGCGACACGCTGTACATCCATGCGGGGCGCGACCAAGCCGGCACGACGACCAACGACTTCATCATGAACGAGTGGCAGGCGTTCTCGACGACCGACGTCGACAGCGGCGACTGGGAGCACCACCCGTCGCTGATGCGACCCGAGACGGTGTTCTCCTGGGCCACGTCCGGTCGCGCCTACGCCGGCCAGGTCGTGAAGGGCGTCGACGGCCGCTACTACTGGTACGTCCCGGTCAACGAGGCGGCGAGCACCGCGCCCGACAAGTTCGGCATCGGCGTCGCGGTGTCGGACACGCCGCTCGGGCCCTGGACCGACCACGCCGGCGGGCCGATCGTCTCGCAGACCATCCTCGGCAACGACGCGCACAACATCGATCCGACCGTGCTCGTGGACGACGGCCGCGTCTGGATGTACTGGGGCAGCTTCAGCCGTCTGATGGCGATCGAGCTGCAGGCCGACATGAAGACCCGCATCGGGACGCCGACGAACATCACGAGCGGCGTCACCGGGTTCTTCGAGGCGGCGTGGCTCTTCACGCGCAACGACACCTACTACCTGGCCTACGCCGCGAACAACGCCGGCCCGACGAGCTCGTGCACGCCGGCGAACTACCACGCGTGCATCGCGTACTCGACGGCCTCCAGCCCGCTCGGGCCGTGGACCTACCGTGGCCGCATCCTCGCGCCGGTGTCGTCGACGACGAGCCACCCGGCGATCGCGGAGTTCAACGGCGAGTGGTACATGGCGTACCACACGGCCGACGCCGTCGGCGGGAACCACTTCCGCCGCTCCGTCGCGATCGATCACCTCGAGTGGGATGACACGCAGACCCCGGCGCGGATCCTCCCCGTGACCCCGACCCCGGTCAAGGGCCCGGACCTGACGCCACGGTCCAACGTGGCGCCGTGGGCGACGGCATCCGCCTCCAATGAGCCGATCCCCACGCAGTACTGGATCAAATCGCTCAACGACGAGCTCATCCGCCCCAACCCGCTTCCGCCGGATATGTGGGGAAGCTGGACGGCGAACCGCCCGGCGCAGCAGTGGATCCAGTACGACTGGGACGTCCCCGTCCGTGTCGATCGCGCGCGCATCAAGTTCTGGCGCGACGCCGCCCCCGGCACCGGCAACGGCGTGTCGGACCCCTCGTCGTGGGTGCTGCAGTACTGGGATGCCGGCGAGTGGAAGGACGTGCCGAACCCGAGCGGCTACCCGACGACCACGACGGCCGTCCATCAGGTGACGTTCGGTGCGGTGACGACGTCGCGGCTGCGCGCCGTGCTCAACGCCTCGCCCAACGCGGCCAACCCGCCGCAGTACTCCGCGCTCGCCGTGGAGGAGTGGGAGGTGCACGCCGCACAGCCCGACGGCATCGAGCCGGTGGCGGTGCAGACCGTCATCGGCACCGCGCCGGAGCTTCCTGAGACCGTGAGCCTCACGTACGGCGACGAGACGCTGCCCGCGCCGGTGCGCTGGGGTGAGATCGACCCCGCCGACATCGCGGCCGCCGGCGAGTTCACGGTGAGCGGCTTCGTCGAGGGCTACGCCGCAGGCCGCGTCGACGCGACGGTGACCGTCCTCGGCGAGGACCCGTGGCGCACGAACCTCGCGCCGACGGGCATCCCCGAGGCGCAGGCGACGGCCGGCGGCTCGTCGGTCGCGGCGCTCAACGACGGCGAGGTCCTCTACACGGGATCGGCGCACCCGGTGTGGACGACGGCGGCCGGCGACGCCGCCACCCGCTGGGCCGGATACACCTGGGAGGAGCCCGTTCGCGTCGACGGCGTGACCGCGCACTTCTGGAGCGACCGGGCCGGACCCGACGCCGGCGACGGTGTGGCCGTGCCCCGGTCGTGGACCGTGCAGGCGCTCGTCGAGGGCGAGTGGCAGGACGTCACCGGTGCGGACGCATACGCCACGGCCGGCGACGCCCCGAACGCGGTCAGGTTCGACCCGGTCACGACCACGGGCGTCCGGGCGGTGCTGACGGCTCAGACCGACGGCGAGACGCACGCCGGGGTCGGCCTCGGCGAACTCGAGGTGTTCGGCGAGACGATCGACGCGGAGGCGCCCGAGGTGGCCCTCACGGTATCGGGTGTCGACGGCGCCAACGGGTGGTTCCTGTCGGCCGCGACCGTGCGGGCGACCGCCACCGACGACCGAGACCTGCGCACGCGCATCGAGCTGTCGGTCGACGGCGGAGCCTGGCAGGCGAGCGACAACGTCCGCTTCGCCGAGGCGACCGTGTCGGGCGACGGCGAGCACACGGTGGTCGCGCGAGCGACGGACGCCGCCGGCAACACGTCGGCCGAGGCATCCGTCACCGTCAAGATCGACGCGACGCGCCCGACCGTCACCGGCACGCTCGACATCGTCGCGCGCACGGTGAGCGCGACCGCCGCAGACGCCGGGTCCGGCGTCGCCGGCATCGAGTACGCCATCGACGCGCCCACCGGCTGGCAGGCGTACGGCACAGCGGTGCCGGTCGACGATGAGCGGCACGTCGTGTACCTGCGGTCGAGGGATGCCGCAGGCAACCTCTCGACGCTCGCCTCGATCACCGTGCCGCTGTCGCCGAACGCCCCGCTCGAGGGCAACATCGCACCCATCGCGACGCCGACCGCGTCCTACACCTCGAGCTGGAACTCCGTCACGGCGGTCAACGACGGCGCACTGAGCGGAGCGTCGTGGGGCACGTGGCCCAACGTCGGCGAGCAGTGGGTGCAGCTCGAATGGGACCGGGTCGTCACGATCGACAAGGCCGGGGTGCTGTTCTTCCGCGACTCGACCGACGCGTCGGGGGTGGGCATGATCCCGCCGCGCGAGTGGAAGCTGCAGTACGTCGACCTGGCGTCGGGTGAGTGGCGGGATGTCGCGGCCACAGGCGCCTACGACCGCTCGTCGACCACCATCAACGAGGTGGCGTTCGCCCCGGTCACGACCACGAAGCTCCGCGCGCTCATGCAGGCGTGGGGCTCGGCGAGCGGCGGCGGATCCAGCGGCATGCTCGAGTTTCAGGCGTGGGCGGCTGCGCCCGCCGCGCCGGCGCTCGACGTGGAGCTCACGGTGACCGGCCGCTGCATCGCCGGCAAGGGCGTGCTCGCCGTGACGGCCGCCAACGGCGACGAGGTTCCGGTCGACGTCGCGCTCGAGACGGCGTACGGCTCGAAGACCGTCGCCGACCTCGCGCCCGGCAAGCGCAGCTCGCAGGCGTTCACGACGCGTCAGGCGTCGGTCCCCGCCGGCGCGGTGAGCGCGGAGGTCACGGGCATCGTGGACGGCGAGACGGTGACCTCGGAGGTGAGCGCGACCTATGACGCGCTGACCTGCTGACGCCGGGAACGGACGGGGACGAGCCCGGGGCGCGCAGGCGTCCCGGGCTCGGCTGTGTCCAAGGCGGGGTTGGGCGGGGGTCTTGCGGCGGCGGGCAGCGCGACGGTACGCTCCTGTTCGCGGTAACTGTTTGCGTAAACATCGCCCGCCCCGCAACGCTGCGTCCCGCCGAGATTGGAACGACGATGAAGTCAGCCTCCCGAGTCCTCACCGCGACCGCGGCTCTGGCGCTGGTCGGATCGGCGCTGACGGTCGCCTCGGCGCCCGCGCAGGCTGCGGGAACGCCCGTGCGCATCACGCCCAACCCGGCGTACGCGTCGGAGCCGTTCGAAGGGTGGGGAACGAGCCTGGTGTGGTTCGCGAACGCGCCCGGCGGGTACCCCGACGACGTGCGCCAGGCGCTGTTCGACAAGGTCTTCGGTGAGGACGGGCTGAACCTCAACATCGCGCGCTACAACATCGGCGGAGGCAATGCGACCGACGTGCCGCCGTACCTGCGCCCGGGGGGTGCCGTCGAGGGGTGGTGGAACCCCGACCTGGGCGTGTCCGACGCCGAGGGCGAGATCACCTCGACGTATGCCGACCGCGCGCGATACGAAGCTGCGTGGGACGGCGACGATCCGGCGCACTACGACTTCGACGCCGATGCGACGCAGCGCTGGTGGCTCGACGCGCTGAAAGACAAGGTCACCCAATGGGAGGCGTTCAGCAACTCCCCGCCCTACTTCCTCACCGAGAGCGGCTACGTGTCGGGCGGGATCGACAACGGCAGCACCGAGCAGCTCGCCGCCGACGACATGGGTGACTTCGCGGACTACCTCGTGACGGTCGTCGAGGAGCTCGAAGCCGAGCACGGCATCGACTTCGACACGCTCGACCCCTTCAACGAGCCCAACACGTCGTACTGGTCGACGCGCCTCGGCACCGACGGCTGGCCCACGTCGGCGAGTCGCCAGGAGGGCGCGCACATCGGACCGCAGCGTCAGGACCTCATGATCAAGGCGCTCGAGTCGAGATTGAATGAGCCGGATGCCGCGACCGACGTCGCGATCTCGGCCATGGACGAGACCAACCCGAGCATCTTCACGCAGAACTGGAACGCGTGGACGCAGGAGTCGAAGGACATCGTCGATCAGCTCAACGTGCACACCTACGGCACCGGCGACCGGGTCGTCGCGCGCGACATCGCGAAGGCCTCGGACAAGCCGCTGTGGATGAGCGAGGTCGAGGGCGACTGGGACGGCACCGGATTCAATCTGACCAACATCGAGAACGGCCTCGGGATGGCCGGCCGCATCGTCGACGACCTGCGCGAGCTCGAGCCGAGTGCGTGGGTGTTCTGGCAGCCGGTGGAAGACCTCTACAACATGGAGAAGGTCGAGAACCTCAACTGGGGCAGCGTCTTCATCGACTTCGACTGCGACGACAACGGCGACTCGCTGCGGCGCATCGCCGACGGCGAGGCCGACCCGTCGTGCCAGGTGCTGACCAACGCGAAGTTCAACACGGTCCGCAACTTCACGCACTTCATCCGGCCCGGCGACTCGCTCATCCCCACCGACAGCACGCAGACGACCGCCGCCCTGCAGGCCGACGGCGACGGCGCGACGCTCGTGCACGTCAACACCGAGACGACGGCGCGCGACCTCACGATCGATCTGTCGCGCTTCGGGCAGATCGCGCCGGGCGCAACCGTCACGCCCATCGTCACCACGCAGTCCCCGGCCGACGATGTGACGGCGAACGCCCTCGTCGAGGGTGAGCCGGTGACGGTGGATGCCGCGTCCCGCACCGCGCTGGTGAGCGTTCCGGCCAAGTCGGTCACCACCCTCGTGATCGACGGTGTGTCCGGCGTCTCGGCCGATGCCCCCGCGCTCGAGGACGGCGAGACGTACCAGCTCGTCGGCGTCCAGAGCGGCAAAGCCCTCACCGCCGATGCGGCCGGGCTGACCATCCGCACCGGCGGCACGACTCAGGCGGCGGCGACGTCGCAGGCGTGGACCGTCCACTCGCTGTCCGGCGCCGGGACCGATCGCCACCGCTTCGCGCTCGAGAACGGCGACGGCCGGCTGCTCGCGGTGGACGGCACGAGCACTGCGCTCGTCGACGCGGAGCCGGAGGTCGCGGCATCCGATGAATCACTCCAATGGCTGCTGTCGACCACCGACGGCACGACCTTCTCGCTGCTGAGCGCTGCCGCCGAGCGTGTGCTCGACGTCAACGGCCAGAGCACCGCCGACGGCGCCGGCGTGGGCACGTGGACCTCGAACAACGGTGCCAACCAGCGCTGGACGCTCGCCGGCACCGGCATACGCGACGTGCGCGTCGTCGAGGCCACGACCCGTGCGGGGGTGGTGCCGACGCTGCCCGCGCAGGTCACGGTCGTCTACGAGGGCGGGGTCGAGCGGGTCGCTTCGGTGACCTGGGACACCGCGGGTGCCGACTGGAGCACCGCCGGGACGGTGACCGTCCCCGGCGCGGGGACCGACGTCTTCGGGGCGCCTTTCGAGGCCGAGGCGAAGGTCGTCGTCGGGTCGTTCACGGCAACCGACCCGGTGTCGGTGACCACGTTCGAGGGGGCGTCGCTGTCGCGCGTGCAGGCGGCGGCGCCAGCATCCGTCCCCGGACAGGTCGGGACCGCGCCGCAGCGGTTCGCGCTCGACGTCGAATGGGACTGGTCGGGCGTGACCGACGCGGCGTTCGCCGAGCCCGGCGTCGTGACGGTGACGGGCGCGGCGTCGGACGGCGCAGGCTCATCGCTGCCGGCGCGCCTGTCGGTGGTCGTGACCGAGGCCAGTGAGGGCAACGTGGCGCCGCAGAGCGCGGCCTCGGCCACGTTCACCGAGAGCGCGTCGTACTCGGTCGACCGCACGAAGAACGGCCTGCGCACCGACAAGGGCTGGTCGAACTGGCGCTCGGGCACGAAGAACCTGCAGGACACGCTCACGTACGACCTCGCGCAGCGCGAGACGGTCTCGCGCGTGACGGCGTACTTCTATAAGGACGGGTCGAGCAACAGCTGGCCGCAGTCGCTGCGCGTCGAGACGCGCGTGGGGACCGCGGCATGGACGCCCGGACCGGACATCGCCGTGCCCGTGCCGGCGGACGGCACGGCGCCGATCGTCGACGTGCCGCTCGGGGGAGTGGCCGCCGACGATGTGCGGCTCGTGCTCACCGCGCGCGACGCGACGCACATAATCGTGTCGGAGGTCGAGATCTACGCCGCCGCACCGTCCGCCTCCTCGGTCGCCGACCTCGCGCGGGTGACCCTCGACGGAACGGACCTGTCCGGCTTCTCGCCGGAAGCGACTTCGTACACCGTGCCGTGGCGTGGGGATGCCGCACCCGTCGTCGCCGTGGTGCCGGTCGACCGCGACGCGTCGGTCGAGGTCGCTCAGGCCTCTGGACCGGAGGGCTCGGCGACGGTGACCGTGACGGCGCCCGACGGGACCTCGCGGGTGTACACGTTCGACCTCGTGCCGGGACCTGCGCTGGAGGTGTCGGCCGTCGCGACCCCGCGCTGCATCGCGGGCAAGGTCGTGGTCGCGGTGACAATGACGAACGGGTCGGACGGCCCGGTGCGTTTCGCCGTGTCGAGCGGTTTTGGGTCCATGGCCCTCGGTCCGGTCGCCGCCGGGAAGAAGGCGTCGGCGGCGTTGACGACTCGCGCCGTGGGCGTGCCTGCGGGCGAGGTGGCGGTGGTCGCGACGTCGTCGGCGGATCCCGGGGTCGTTGCGACGGTGACGGCGGCGTATGGCGCGACGTCCTGCGGGTGAGTGTGGCGGCGCGGTCGGGGTGGTCGGCGTGTCTGCGTGGTCGGCGTGTCTGCGTACGCGTCGGCCGCGCCGGCGCCTGGATGGGCTGCGGGGCCGGTTCGTGACCCCGGCGCCGTCCGGGTATGATTGCCGGGTGCATCTGCGCGTCCTGCGCACGGATGCCTGGAGACGTCGCATAGTCAGGCCTAGTGCACCACCCTGCTAAGGTGGAGTCCCCTCACGGGGACCGAGGGTTCAAATCCCTCCGTCTCCGCTCTCAGATCTTGGCTCGAAGCCCGCGGAATTCCGCGGGTTTTCTGCTTCCCTGGGGAGGCGCGGAGGGCGCTTCTGCCACGTTTCTGCCACGAACCGGGGTCAAGTCAGACGTGTAATGACTGTGATGTCTCAGGACATGGGTGACAGTTCTGTATCAGGACATCGGTGACACTTCGTGTGTCAGGACATCGGTGACACCTCCTTCTTCGCCGGCCCGCGAGGCCGACCGTTCCCGACGTAGCGATGCCGGGCGGTGGCCCGATGCGTTCGACGATGAGGGTGCCTTGGTCATCGAAGACCAGCATCCCGGCCGCTGCCGACGACGAGTCCGGGCCATCTGATCTCGGTGCCCGCGATATACGGCTATCTCCGTCGACACCGCACTCCCAAGGATCAGCGACGACGCCGCTTGTTCCGACTCTGCGCCCCCTTTGTGCCCGCACTTCCGCTCCGGCTCGCCGTCGTGTACCGAGACTCTTGTCGTTTCATCTCTTGAGTGAGCGAGTCGGCGATGTCACCCGCGTCGGTCGAGGCCAACTTGTCCGACCGTTCCATCCGGTTCGGATACAGCATTCCGTCGAGGTGATCGATCTCATGCTGGGCAATGCGAGCTTGGTAGCCTGCGAACTCGACCTCTACCGAATCGCCTGTGAGCGTCTTTGTCCTCACCTTGATGCGAGTGTCTCGCGTGACCGCTCCGCGAACGCCGGGGAGGCTAAGGCATCCCTCCGCTTCGGTTTCAGAGTCGCCGTCCCGGTCAATCACCTCCGGATTGATCAGGACGCTGGGCGGTGCAATGCCTGAGTCGATTACGGCGAGCCTCAATCCCAGCCCGACTTGGGGCGCCGCCAATCCCACGCCCCGAGCGCGGTACATGACCCGGAACATCTCGCGCACGAGCGCCCGCAGGTGTCCACCATCCATCGTGTCAAGGTCGACGTCGTCCGACGGGCGCGTTAGTACGCCGTTCAATGCAAGCATCGACGGTGGGATCGTGGCCAGACTCAACGTCTCCGACTGATGTCGAGCGGATGGGTCTCCTCCCGCGACTGCCGCGAACGCTCGCTGCGCTCGCTCGTCGTCGGTCATCCAGGCGTCGGTCGGCGCTGATGCGGCGTGGTCAACGAACAGTACTCCGTCCAGAATCTCAATCTCGTGCGCCAGAACGCGCGCTTGCGTACCTTCAAACGTTGCCGTGACTTCCTCCCCCGAATCGGCCAACTGCCATCGAACAGTCGTCGAGAGGTTGCGCGGAACGTTCGCCGTAAGGCCCGGAAGACTGAGGTTTGCCTCCATCGCAGACAAGATTGGTCCGCTTGTTGCCACGATCCTGGGGTTGAACATCACGATGGGCGCACTAGCGGCCGTTGAGACGACGGCACGAATGCCAAGTCCTGTCATCGGAGCGGCGAGCCCTACGCCGGATCGACCCGACTGAAGCGCATACGTCAGCGCTCGTGCGATCTCCCAGCGCACAGCCCGTGGCACGATTGAGAAGTCAATGGGCGAGGTACCGCGTCGAATCGCGTGTGTCGGCAGACTGAGCGTTCTTGCGGATCCGGTAACAATCGATAACTCGGCTGCGCTGCGCACCTATTCCTGCCTAGGTTCTTCATCCGCGATAGCCACGGCGTTCCGGGGTAGTGCCCGGGCAAGAATGTCCCGGAGATCTTCGATGAGCGCGATCGGCACCTGGAACTGCTGTCCGGTCTCGAGCAAGCTCGCTCGGCCTTGTGTAGCTTGGCTCGGAGATGCTCTCGCTGCGGCCATTTCCATCAGGTTGCGTGCATGTTCTTGTTGCCCGTTGACTGCCATCGCTTCAGCCGCGTAGAAGTAGCCGGCTGCATCTGTTGGGTCGAGGAAGATGCCCATGCTCGCGGCACCGAATGCTTGGGTTATCTCGCCGTGGCTGAAGTGATGACGCGCAATGTCGAGGGGCCCCGTACTGATTGAGAGTATTCTGCGGGCAGCTTCAACGCCCCCCTCGGCTCTCACCGTATCAAGGAGGAAGTTCCGAGCGGCATCCGTCGGCCACCCGTCGAGGGCCCACGCAACGTCGTTGACAGACTTTGCTACGGCGCTCACGAAGACATCGAGGTTCGCGGAGATCAGATTGAGCGCTGACACATAGCGCTCCGCGCATATCAGCTTCCACCACTCATCCAAGAGGCTGGCAACGTTTGAAACAATTGACAACGATGTGCCCGTGTCGATGGGGGGCGGAAAGTCAGGATCCGCCTCTATCGCTACCTGCAGTCGCCGGAGTTCCTCGGACGCAACTTCGTGGTAAGACGGAACCCAGACAGCGAGCCAATTGCGGGTCGCATCCGAATCGACGAAGCCGTCGATCGAATACAGAGCTTCAAGCTCGGAAGGTAGAAGGAGCGAGAGTAGCCTTCCCAGGGTCCGCGTACGCAGCTGGTTCTCGAGGAACCTGACAGCAGAGTCCCTCTGCACTTCGGAACCGCTGGCGAACTCGATTGAGTCTGCGAGGCTCGCAAAGTCGACGTCCCAGGTCACCGGCGTCGCTTCGGCCAGGTACTCGGCGGCCGCCGTGCCCGCTAGCACACCCTCCGCCATAGTTGCCTGGCCAATTGTGGGGCCGCGGAGAATCGCGCCCAAAGCTGCGTAGGCGGGTTCTGAAGTGGGAAGCATCTCCTGGATACGAGCAAGCATTTGAGGTGCTCCCAGCATGGCGAATGCAACCACCAATCGTTCGCGAACGGCACCGCTCAGCTCATCGCTGCTGAGGAGTTGCTCAAGCCAGTCGACTGAGTTGATGTCGGTTGTGACGGCACGCATCGCTGCCTCGATCCGGAGTGGCATCGGCACGCGATTATCTGCCGCGATCTCCAGCACGAGATCCAGGCCGTGGCGACCAGAGGCGGAGAGGACCCGCAACAATCTCCGAAGATCGATCGATCGTAGGTCATTACCAGGACCGGCGTCGTTTGCCATGCGGCGCCTGATCCGATCGTGCAGTGCGTCCCGCAAGTCAGTGTCGGCGGATCGCATCGCTTGTCCTGCCAAGTCCTCCCACGTCTGACGCGTACTCGCGGCTGCGAGCTCGGGATCGGCTAGGAGTCGGCGAACCGAGCCCATATCGACAATACTCGGCGCATGGACAAGGAGATGCCCCGCGAGTTGCCCCTGGATCCAACCTTCGCCCGCGCCCTCTGCGACGATTGCGTTCGCGGCGCGGCATCCTTCTTCGTTCCTGCCCTCAATGAGCGCGAGCAAAGCCTGAAGTCGAGCGGACACGGGCACGAAGGATCGAGTCGCGGCAAGACAGAGCGTCTTCCCGCCCTCCCGTCCGATGGACACCATTGTCTGCGCGAGCCTCCGCCGTAGCTCGAAGTCGATGCTGGTGTCGATCACGAGGTCGGCAGCAGCAGGGAGCGCTGCGAAGTCGCCGCGCAACAGCAGAGCGTGAACGAGCGCCATCTTGTCGCGCTGCGTCGCGTTTGGGTTCGCAATTAGGCGATTGGCTGTTGCATGGTCGACGGGTCTTCCTGCCCGTAGTAGCGCTTCGATGAGCACAATCTCATTAGCGACACCGATGCTGTTGTCACCCAGGAGTTCCACGACCAGCGCGTCGTCACCGTTTACGCGTAGTTGCTCGAGGCCCACCACCACCTTGAGCGCTCGGTCCAGGTCATCGCGCTGCACAAGCGCCTTTGCCTCCCTGGACGCTCCCTCTCCCGAAGCGAGCGCCGACGCGAGGTTCTGGTGTGTCCCCCGTTGCGCCGAGAAGGTTCGAACAACGATGTTCACGCTTGTGGGGTCACCGTTGCTGCACAGGGCGCGAGCTGCGGCGTCCCGGTCAGCAGTTGGCGAGGACGGATCCGCTACGATTTCTCTGCAAGCCGCGACCGCTCGCGGTTCACCAGCCTGACATAGTGTCCGCAGTGCAAATGCGACGTGCCTTTCATGCTGAAACGTCCCGCCGTGAAGCGCCTCACCCAAGTGCTCCACGGCCTTCGTGACCCGGCCTGCGACGAGCGCGCCGAGTGCTCGCTGAGCCGTAGTCGCGTCTGAAGCAGGCCCGCGGTTGAGCCGCTCTACTAGGAAGTCAATCAGCGACTTGACTAAGTCCGGTGGGACGGTGGCTGGTGCCTCCGCCATACATGAAGCCAGCAATTCGGCTTGACTCAACCACGGGTCGCCAAGTGGCCGGAACAGCAACTCCAGGATGTCCGTACAGTCGGCCGCAATGCCACAAGCGATGGCGATTGTGTCGGTCCATTGGCTGTCGAACCATCGATGCGCCTCAATATGGTGCGATCTTGCGTCCGCCGACATGCTAGCGATCCAAGTTGCTGCGGTGAACTCACCGAACACCAAGTGCGTGAATCGCAGCAGCCTCTCGCCCGCCGACCCCTCGGACTCTACCAATACGCCATCATGCAGGAACTCCCACGTCACCGGAGCGACTGGTTCAGGAGTGCCCTGCCTGTCAATGAACCCCTCGGTCCTTCTCCAACGATCCAATGCCGCGTCTGCAAGAAGTTGATAGCCCGGTTGGCCACGGAGGGCGGATTCCAGGCTGTGTCGGCTGAACTCGTCTAGCGGGCTCCGCCACCCGGCGGCGATTGAGCCGATTGCATCTGAAAGAAGAGCAAGGCGAGTTGCCGGATCTGTTGGTTGCGGATCTGAGTCGCGCCAGGCTCCTGAGAGGACTCCATTCATCATGTCGCGGTAGAGACCGGACCTGGTCGAGGCGAGACTGTCGTGGTTGCCCGCGAGCCGGCAAACGAAGGTTAGCAATAGCGGAACGTGAGCCAGTTCACGAAGCCGTGGGTTGTCGCGCAGCGCCTTCTCGACAGCGCGGATGCGCACACTATCCCGCCGGTGCCACGCTCGAACGAACCGCTGGACATCTCCTAGCGCGAACCCGGCGAGTTCGAACTCCTCGTGATCGCTCACGAACACCCGTTCAAGAGCTCCCCGTGCAGACTCACGTCCCGAGACAATCAGTTGCGCGAGTCGCGGTTCGAGTTCGGCAAGCGCAGCGCGTAGACGCTCGCGGAGGTCGACTGGGACCTCGTCCAAGCCGTCTACGCAGAGGACAAGGCGCGACTCATCGAGTGCCATGCCGAGTATCGACGCGAGTGTTCCCTGGTCGGGGGACAGAGGCAGTGCGCGCTTCAGCGTGGCTCCGAGAGACGCGAGGATCTCGTCAACGTCCGCGTCCGGCGCTAGTCGTCGTGCGAACGCGGCCGCACTCACGAATGCTGGGACCACTGCGTCAGCGACGTGACTGCCTTCTTTGGAGAGGCGAGCAAGGCTCTGCTCCGCGATCGCGACCGCGTGATCGAGCAGAAGCCAGGTCTTGCCCATTCCTGGTCCGGCCACGACTCCAACCGACTTCCATGGAGAGCGAGCAGGATCCCACAGAAACGTGTCGCCAGTGTTGGCGGCGACGCTGTTGCGTCCTTCGATCCGATCCTGGGCGAGCGAGACGCCGATCGCCCGGCGAGGGCGCACTCGTGTTGGCTGGCGGACGTCCCGCCGACGAACCCCTTCAGGCAAGAGCCCAGACTCCGACGTTGACTCCGAGAGGGCAGTCAGGTAGCGAGAAACCGCAGATGCATCGGCTGCGGCGTGTCTCGCGCTTCGAGTGCGCCGGCGCCATTCCGAGTCCGGCTCGTGCGCCTGCAGATGTGACGCCCACTCGGCCGGGAGTGCCTCGCGCACAGCGGCAGCCGCGATAGCGTACGCTCCACGCTCTGCGCCGCGATCGGCCTTCACCAAACCAACAACCTTGCCGATGCCGGGGTCCAGTATTGGGCCGCCGCTCATTCCTGGCGACACTGCGGTACCCGTGAACTTATGGATCGAGTAGCCCTGATCGGTGACTGTTGCCTCGTATCGAAGGCGGGCGCGGTCGTCGACCAGGTCGCCGCTCAGGCCGATTGCGGATCCCGATACGAACACTTCTGCACCCGGGGTATGGTCGCTGAGTTCGACGAACGGCAGACCGGGAGGGAGGTCCTCGTCTTCAACCGCTAGCAGCGCCAGATCGGGCAGTGGCCATATCGCGCTTCCCGGCTCCTTGTGTTTTGGGAGGATCGACCGGATTCTCACGATCGCTAGCCGGTCGCCGCGCGCTGTAGTTACGACCAGCGGGTCATTCGTGCGAGCGACAACGTGCGCAACAGTGAGCACACGGCGGGGTGCAATAAATACCCCGGAACCATGGACCCTCCCCGAGTCGTCACCTATTCGGACAGTCGCGTCCGCCAATACGGACCAGACATCATCATCCGGGTGCACTCGAACGCTTCCAAAGGATCCGAATCTTCGTGCCAGTCTGTGCCTTGCCCGCCGCGAAGAACGCGATCATTCGTCCTGTTCCGAGTTCCAAGCCAACCGAGAACTCAAGTTCGACTTCGTCTGCCGCCATTGACCGCAAGGGTTCCACGAGCGCGTCAGCGAATTCGCCCATCGTCGCGCGCAATTCGCTCAGATTGAGCGCTGATGAGAGCGACACATCCGTAGGTCCAGATGGCGGTTCACCATCGATCAACACAGTCGCCCCGCTCGGCAGCACAGCTTCTACCAGCACCCCAACCCCCCCAATTTGCGCGAACTTGAAGCGAGCATATGGCGCCTCAGGGGCAACACTCAACGACAGGTGTGGCTATCGGTCAGATCGAGCCTCCGTTCCCGCGCCAGCTCCACCCGCTGGATGAAACCATCTTCGGCGAGACTTAACCCAAGCCCGTCAGGTAGCCCGTTCGCGGCGTGAGTTTGTTGCACCGTCGATCTGGTCGAGCAATCGATCCAGCCCATCGTCGAACAGGTCGGCATACCGGTCGAGGGTCATCGCGGCTGACGCATGGCCGAGCATCCGCTGCACCGACTTCACGTTGCCGCCGGCGTTAACCGCGATCGACGCGGCGGTGTGCCGCAGGTCGTGGAGAACCATCGTCTCGACGCCAGCCGTCGCCAGCGCAGTCTTCCACCACGACTTCGAGCCCGTCGAAGCGCGCACGCGCCGCATGTAGTCGCCTGTCGGCCCGGGGAACACGAGTGCGCCCGGCCGACGCCCCGACAGCTCCGGCCGCAGCGCGTCCACCACGATCACGGGGAGCGGCACGAGCCGGGTGCCGGCATCCGTCTTCGGGGTGCTGATGTGGAGCTGCCCGTGCACCTCGACGGCCGACCGATGCACCGTGATGCGGCGGCGCTCGAGGTCGACGTCAGCGACCTTCAGCGCGACGGCCTCACCCCAGCGCAGACCGCAGTACCCGAGCGTGAGCACAAGCGATCGATGCGAGCCACTGGCATCCGCGACACGGCGCAGCTCGTCCTGCGTGAGGTATCGCCGCATCCGTCGCGTGCGCCGGCGCGGAAGCGAGTCCACCCCAGTAGCGGGGTTCCGCGACAGCCGCCCGTCCTTCACTGCCTGCTTGAGGATGCCGTTGAGCACGCCGTACGCGCGATGCACGATCGACGGCGATCGGTCGATCTCGCTCAGCCAGGCGGCGACGTCGCCATTCACCACCCGCCGCAGCGGAACATGCTCCCATCGCGGAGCGACGTGGAGCCGCCAGCTCGTCTCGAGCGGCCGGTAGGCAGACGGCTTGAGCGTGCGCCGCTTGATCTCGAGCCACGCCGGTGCCAGCGATCCGACCGTCACGCTCGCCTTGCGCGGGTCCGTCCAGTCGCCGGTGATCAGCTTGGACTTCTCCGTCGTGAGCCAGGCCTCCGCCTCGGCCTTGGTCAGGAAGCCGCGCTTCTCGACCACCCGGTTGCTCGGCGAGACGTAGCGGGCGCGCCAGAGCGTGCCGTGCTTGACCGAGTCGTAGGAGTAGACGTTCCGGGTCGTGCGCTTAGGCATCGTCCGTTCGACGTGGCCGGCCCTGCGAGTAGTTCATGCCCTTGAGGCGGCCTGCGGCGCGGGCCTTCGCGATCCAATCGGATGCCGTGCGATGCGGCACATCGAGCTCGACCTGCACCGCCTTCGTCGGGGGCAGGTCGGCAAGCGCCGCGGCGCCGTAGAGGATCTCGATCACCTCCATGCGCTCGTCCTTCATCCCGCGCTTGACGACGGCGGATGCCATCCACTGCGGGATGATGCGGCCCTCGCCCGTCGTGAGGTCGGCGACCGTCGTCCACTCGCTCTCCTCGCCGGCATCCAGCCGAAGGGCGATGCAGTGCGGCACGGCCGCCTGCACGATGGACTGCGCCGCCGTGTGGCGGAGCGCGCGCTGATCGAAGTCGGGTCGCACGGCGCGACTCACGATCGTCGTCACGATGTAGCGGCCTTCGTCGGGGGAGTACTGCGCCTCGAGCGTCGTCTCGATTCCCGTCTCGTCGTTTGTCGTCGTTGCGACGAACGCGGGGGCGATGCGCAGTGCGGACCCGACCGGCTCAGTCGCAGCATCCGCCGTCATCGGTGTGCCCTCGGGAGTGGTCACGTCGATTCTCACCTCCTCATCTTGCATTACCGCGAACGCGCATCGCAGGAACCTCTTGACAGAGCATACCGCTTAGTTGTGTACTCATGTCAAACACGGTTTAGACAACGCAACGGAGGTGTACCGTGGCAACGAGGATCGACACGACTCCGGTCGAGCTGAAGCACAGATACCTGAGCCCACAGCAGGTCGCCGACCAGCTGCCGGGCATCACGACGGGCACCCTTGCGATGTGGCGCCACGAGGGCAAGGGTCCGCGCTACCGCAAGCTCGGCCGCATCGTCCTATACGCCGCCGACGAGGTCGACGAGTGGGTCGACGCCGGCACCCGTGAGGGGACGAGCGATGACTACTGATCTCGCCATTCCCGTTGAGATCGATTCGACTCGGGATGCTGCATCCGAACCGCCTGTCGTGACCGTGTACACGGCGGGGAGCGCCTGTGTGCAGTGCGCCCTGACCGTGAGGGTGCTCGCCGAGCTCGGCATCCCGTTCGTCGAATGCGACATCACGCGCGAGGAGAATCGTGCCGCCCGCGACTACGTCATCGGCGACCTCGGGTACACCCGGGCACCCGTCGTGGTGGTCGATGAGCACGATCATTGGTTGGGCTTTCAGCCGGGCGAGTTGAAGCGACTCGCCGCGCACCTCGGGGGTCGCGCATGAACCCGCTGAACGCCCCGGTCGCCGGCGAAAGCCTCGCCGAAGCGGGGGAGCGGATCCGCGCCGCGGCACCGATCCGCGGTGAGCGCGCGACCGACGAAGACTGCCGCATCCGGCGCGAGCTGATCGAGGCCGCGCTCGCCGCCCGAGACATCGAGCCTGGCGACCGGAACTGGCACACTGCCCAGCTCGCGGACGGACACGTCGTCGGTGTCTGGGCGCAATCGGTCGACGAAGCGGAACTCGACCTCACCGTGTGGTGGGG
Source organism: Microbacterium sp. NPDC056003 (assembly GCF_042274785.1). Taxonomy (NCBI): domain Bacteria; kingdom Bacillati; phylum Actinomycetota; class Actinomycetes; order Micrococcales; family Microbacteriaceae; genus Microbacterium; species Microbacterium sp. NPDC056003. The sequence continues at coordinate 1,683,366 of NZ_JBHJXQ010000001.1, forward strand.
TGTCCGCTGCCACTGGGTCGTCGTGGATCCGGTATGCGGGCTGTTCCACGAGTACTTTCCGAAGGGCAAGCGCTCTGCCACGGAGGCCGATCGTCGGTTCCCGCTTGCGCGGCCTCGCGGCATCCGTGATCGATTCGCGCCCGCTGACTCACTGCTCGACGCGATCTGGATGCCGCAGCCGGCCGACTCCTCGCTGGCGAGGTGATGAACGTGACCGACGACGAGACCGAGCGGTTCGAGCGTGAGAGCGAGGACCTCCGCCTGCAGATCGCCCACGCGCGTGCCGCGCTGCACGATCGGCAGAAGCAGCGGAAGGAAGCTCGCCGCGAGTACGCGCGGGAGTACTACGCCAAGCACCGCGAGGAGTACCTCGAGTACCAGCGTCAGTATCGCGCCGAGCAGCGGGAGAAGGACCCCGAGGCATATCGAGAGGGCAAGCGCGGGCGCAACCAGCGCTGGCGCGACAAGCACAAAGACGAGGTCAACGCGCGGCTCCGCGACAAGTACCGCGAGGACCCCGAGAAGCATCGCGAACGTCGCCGCGAGTACTACGCCGAGCATGCCGAGGAGCAGCGCGCGCGCCGGCGCGAGTACTACGCGCGCAACAAGGAGAAGCAGAACGCCGCGAGCCGCGCCTGGCGCGATCGCGAGAAGCGGCGCCGTGCGGCGGGCTTGCCGGCGCGGCGCATCCATCGCGTGCCGCGAGACGAGCGGGAACGGAATCGCGCCGCGGCCGATGCGTTCTTCTCACGGCTCTGGACGAAACCGGAACTCGCCGTGGCCAAGAAGAGCATCGAGACGCCTCCCGAGCTGTGGGCGGAGTGGAAGCGGGATTGCCTCAAGGCCCGCGCGACGTACACGCTGGCAGTGCAGAAGCAGGAGCTGGCGCGGCTCCAGAAGGAGCTTGGTCGGGGAACCCCTGGACCAAAGCCGAAGCCGCGCCTTACGCCGGAAGAGCTTGAGGAGGTCCGCATGGAAGCCATCGCGAAGCAGATCAACGATCGCCTGCGCCACCGCGATCAGCCTCGCCGCCCGCACCATCTGGACCCCGCCGCGCCGCATCCGATGCTCCAGCAGAACAACTCGACAGGACTGAACCGATGACCGTGATCGACCGCAACCGCGCCGAGAAGGTGCTCTACCGCGTCGCCATCTGCGCGTTCACCTACTACCCGGGCAAGTCCGACAGGGAGCCCGGCTACGACGTCGAGGAAGACGTCGCGTGGTGCACCGTGCCGCTGGAGAAGCGCCTGCCCGAACCTGACCTGCAGATGTTCCGCAGCGTCATCCGGATGCTGATCACCGAGCCGCTCGCCGACCGACGGCCGTTCATCCAGAAGTTGGCCGAGATCTCGGGGGAGTGAGGGTTCGGTCCTTCCTGACGGCCGATCGTAGCGACCTACGGCGCGCTCCGTTCCGGCCCTGCGGCATATCCTCCTTCGCTCCGCTCAGTCCGGTAATCCTCGGGCTCGGCACTGCGCACGCCTCCGGTCACGTTGTGAGCCACTGCCAGGAGCATCGGGGAGGGAGTGGTCAGGAGCTGGATTGGTCCGCCTTCGACGCCAGCGCGCGTTGCACTGCGTTCGCGCTCACTCCGAGCACGCGCGCGATGTGCGTTACCGGCCGACCCAGGTCGCGGAGCTCCACCGCCATCGCGACTCGCTCCGGTGTCATCACGGTCGGGCGACCGGGACGCCGGCCCTTGCTCGCGGCCGTGGCCATCCCGGCTCGCGTCTGCAGACTCGACAGGCGACGTCGAAGCGACTCGAGGGCGACGAACACCTCGGCTGAATCTACGGCCGTCCCAGTGGACAGCGCCGGCTCAGCAAGTGAACGGAAGCCGACGCCTCTCCCCGCCAATCCCGACACCACCGTGAGGAACTGCGCGGCGGTCGGCGCGACCATCGCTGCGCTCGTGACAATGACCGTGTCACCGGCTTCGACGAACTCGAGGCATTCGCGGAGACCGGGACGCTCTGTCGCGCCGGCCGGGCCATCGTCGGTGAATACTCGCTCGGCACCCGCGAGCGTGAGTTGCGCAGCATCCGCTGCCGTGCCGGCTCCTGGCGTGACCTCGCGCGTGTATCCGACAAGCCGAGTCATCGCGAGATCCCGCCGCGCTCCGGGCCGACGGGCGCGACGACCGGAGCTGCCACGTCCACGATCTGCTCCCGCGGAAGCGACCGCCGCAGGTCCACCAGCCTCGCGACCGTCTTCTGCTCGATCGCGATCGTGAACGTGCCGTCGCTCGGCACGTGCAGTTCGGGAATCACCTCGCGAAGCGCGATCTCGTGTAGCTCCACGAGCAGCTCAGTCACACCGCGAGGAAGATCACGACGGGATGCCGCGAACTCGGTCATGCGATGAAGCTCGCTCAGCCACTGCGTGGCGTCGAACCGGCTCAAACGGGACGATTGCGCAGCCTCCAGTGCGATGCCAGCGTCGCGAAACGCGTCCTCACCATCCGTTCGCCGGGCATCGAACACGACCCGGCCAGTGCGGCTCAGCACGGTGAGTCGGTCGACGGATGCCGCACCTCGCGCTGCCGCGACAAGCTCGCCCGTCGCCTCGAGGGCTCGATCGTGCACGTCTCGACCGACCAACCGAGCGGGAACCGAGCCGTGTACGTCGCGCAGATAGCGTGATGCGACAGTCAGCAGACTCTCGGCGCGACGGGACGAGACCACGACGATGCGTGTCTGAAAGCCCGCCATTGCGAATCGCTCGGCGGTGGCAACCGCGACGGCCGGATCCTGGAACGCGCCCTCGAGGAGGAGCGAACGCTGGTTCTCACGCGCGTATCGGATGCAGTCGCGCAACCATCCGGCTGTCGCGCGTGCAATACCCGCGACTGCTTCGGGCGATCGCGCAGAGACAAGATCAGGAAATCGCGGGTGGAAGGCGCGCAGATCGTCGCCGCTCACAACCGCGAGGTCGGATCCGTGCTCGGCGATCAGCGAGCCTGCCGCACGCGAACGGCCTGCCCCGGGCTGGCCCGCGAGCAGGACAAGCCTCGGTGGCTCGTCGGGCAGTGGCGTGTCTCTGAAGTACAGCGGCAGGATGCGCCGCGTCAGGATCTCCTCGCGCTCGGCATCCTCGAGTTCCCACTCGCTCATGTTTGAGACTCCGTCAGCTCCGCGATTCGACCGCGGATGTGTGCTGCGAGCGCGGATACCGCCGCGCGATCGTAGCCGTCGACACCGACCACGGCGTCTCGAAGTTCCCGTACCTCAATGTCGGCTGACGAGCGAAGCAGGAGCGCGCTCAGCGTGGTCGCCGACTCGCGCATTGCCTCATATGCAACGACGTCGTTCACACGCCACGCCGAGATCCCAGCCAAGCCCAGCCTCCCAGCGCCCATCGTAGTGCCAAGGCGAAAAGGGTTGCTTGCGGGTTTTCGCGTGAGATCGGTGGGCGCCCGCCGGAGCACGCGCCCACCGATCTCAGTCTCAGCTCTCGGATACGTAGAGGCTGCGGGACATTCCAAGGTCCACAAGCGCGTCATCGCGCTCCAGGGTGAATCCGTCCCGCTCGGCATCGATGAACGTCGCCAGAGCCGCGAGCTGCTCGAGAGGCCCCGAGATGGCGTCCATGTTGCCACCGGGGGACCCGCCGCCGGAGCGGATCTCATCAAGTGTGGCCCCGTGCGACGCAATGACTTCAGCGACGCGCTTCGCTGCGACATCCCACGCGGTGTCTGTGGGGAACTCGATCACCTCGTTGAGCCACTCGGCGAAGTCAAAGAGGTCGTCAGGAGAGGGTGCATCCCCGACATCGCCGAACTCCGACGCGACATAGTCGTCCCACGACTCGCCGAGGAACTCAGCGACGTATTCCCCCAGTGTTGCCGCCTCTGCCGCTCGACCGAACCGCGCGGCCGCGTCGGCGTCGACGATGATTCCGGCGTAGCCGGCGTACTCTGCCGGGCCGTAGACCAGCCGGCGCGGGCTCTTCTCGTTCGTGCTCATTCCTGCCTCGCATTCGTTCCTCGTGACACTGCTCATTCCACCGCGCGGCTCCGACATCAGTACCATCCCTGTCCTCGCCAGACGTCGCCGAGCACGATCTCTGTTGCTTCGTGCGGCAGCATTCCCCGTTCTCGGACGAGCGTGGGCCACTCCGCCCACTTCTCGGGGATGGGCCACAGCCTCCATCCGTCCCTGGAGTGGACTCCTTCCCCCGCGAACAGCCGCTTGTCCACACGTGCCCACTGGTCCTCGTCGAGACGCTGGAGAGTGAGGGAGAGGACGTACAGGTCCTCCGGTGTGAACCCGGCCGACGAGAGCCCATCGGCGATCTCGCCGAGCGCGGCCCCCCACGCCGCGCCCTCAGCAGCGTTCACGTACTTGCCCGTGCCCGTCCGGGCGACTCCACGCGTTGGAGGGAAGACTTCGAACACCCGCCACCAGCCACGGCGTCCGGCGCCGCCGAAGGGGATGCCCCACCCATCGCCCATCGAGTCTCCGGACCCGAACTCGACGTGGCTCGCGCCGTCCAGTGGACCGTGGGTGTTGTTGACTTCGGATGCCGGGATCTCAGCGCTCATCAGAGTGCTCCTGTCCGGGTGCGGTGCTGCACCCCTTCGGGGCGGCGTCGCGCCCCATCGACTTGCCCGCACGCGGTTGCGCCAGGCCGGTTCTTCCCCTGGGGCACCCCGCTCGATGGAGGAGGGTTGCCGGGCAGCCGGCCAGGTACCGGAAGCTGCCACTCTTGAACCTGAAGCGAACATAGCATGGTGCTCCGACATCGACGGTGGACCGGGTCGTTGCCAGCGCATTTTGGCGCCGGGCAGACAAGTGATGGGATGGCCATGGCGTTCGCACACGCCGATGGACATCCTTGTTGACGATGCAGCTGGGGGGCTCGTGAGCGATCCAGGCATATCCGGGCTTAGCGATCTTCTTGCGATCGGATTGGTGGTCGCTGCTGCGATTGCGGGGCTGATCGCGATGTTGCGGCGCTCGCGGACAACGAACCAGGCGGGAGAAACCAGACCCCGAGCCGACGACGGGGCCCGTCAGCAGGACCAGCGTCCTCGCCAAGCGCCGAACGACGCGGTGCCGCCGTCGGCGCGCGCCGCCACGCAGGCAACGGCAAGTTCGCCCCCGGTCGATGTTTCGCCCGCCGCGCCAACGCACGAGGCACCGCTGCCCAACCCGCAGTCTCGCGTCGTGACCAGAACAACGCCGGGCGTTCGGGTTGATGTCGATCAGGTCTGGCCAGGGAACGAGCGTCCGTGGACGCCTTCGGAGGACGCGGCACTGCTCGTCGCGTACGACCGAGCGGCGCGCTCTGGCACCGTCGTCATGCCAGCGCTCGCGAGGGCGGTCGGCATCGACCAGCTGCAGGTCGCGCGACGCCTCATCAGGTTCACGCTCACTCCTCGCGGCGACTTGGATGACGCGACGGATGCCGTGAACGACGGTGCGCGCTACTCCGCGGCGACACGCAACGAACTCCTGTCGCTTCACGACCTCGGCCTTGATCTCCCGGTCGTCGCATCGCGCTCTGGCCGTACGCAGTTGGCTGCTGGTTGGCAGATCGTGGAGCGACGGCATCCACCCATCCGCGCAGACGTGCGATCTCGCATCGGCCGAGGCCTCGCGGGGATGTCGGAAGTCGCGCTCCTCGCACAGCTTTCGCCCGTGCGTGCCAACGCCCCTGGCGGGTCGCGTGAAGTCGCGGCTCCTGGCGTGACCAGCGACCAGAGGCGTGCGAACCCGGAGTTGCGCCACTCGAGCGCGAGTCGCGCGCCGGCGGTATGTCCGAACTGCTTCCAGGTGCGCTCGGTGTCGGGCGCATGCGGATGCGATTGACTCGGGCGGACGACGGGAGCAGCTCTCTTGCCGGGGCCGCTGCGTGGACGGAATCGCGAGCGGGCAAGGACCGCGCGCGATCTACACGCAGGGTCCTTGCCCGTGTTCCGATCAAGCGGCGTCCGGCTCTTCGTCCCGAGACTCCAGCTCGGCGAACCGCGCCTGCATGGTGGGGTTGCCCTTGGTGAGCTTCTTCACCGTGAGGGCGGTGGCCTTGTCGTTCGCGAGACGAAGGTTGTTCTCCGACCCGAGCAGGCTCTCCTTGACCCGCTGAAGCCGATCGATGGCAGCGTCGATGTCCTTGATCGCCGCTTCGAATTTGCGCTTGGCGAGGTCGTAGTTGCGCCCGAACGCCGACTTGAATTCATCGAGGTCCGACTCGAAGCTCGTGATGTCGATGTTCTGCTTCTTGACCTGCTCGAGCTCGGCCTTCACGAGGATGGTGTCCTGGGCGGCGTTGCGCAGCAGAGCGATGATGGCGAGGAAGAACTGCGGCCGGACGACGAACATCTTCGGGTACTCGTGAGACACGTCCGTGATGCCCGTGTACAGCTCGGAGTCCTCCTCGAGCATCGACACGAGAACGGCGTACTCGCAGCCCTTGTCGTTGCGGTCCTTGTCGAGCTTCGCGAGGAAGTCGGCGTTCTTCTTCTTGGTCGTTGACGCGTCGGCTTCGTTCTTCATCTCGAACATGATCGAGATGTACTCGACTCCGTCGTTGCTGAAATCTCGGAAGACGTAGTCGCCCTTCGTGCCACCCGAGGCGTCGTTGTCCTTGCCGAACGCCGCATTCGGAAATGCGAGCGAACGCGCGCGATTGAACTCGGTCTCACAGTGCTGCTCGAGCGTCTCGCCGAGGAGCTTGACCGAGAGCTTCGCCTTCATGTCCTTGTAGCGTTCGATCAGCTCGTCCTTCAGGGCGAGTTCCTTCGAGTGGGACTCTTTGAGGGCGACTTCGTTGACCTTGTGCTCCGCAGACTGGAGGGCGAGCTGGTTCTTCGTCTCGGTGAGTCTCCGCTCGGCGTCCGACACCGCCTTGGCGACGGCGAGTTCCTCGGCGGTGGCGGCCTTCTCGAGGTCGCCATTCAGGCGCTGGATGTGAGCATCCTTCTCCGCGGCGGCAGCCTGCGCCTCCTGCGCGATCTGTGCGATCGCGAGCGCACGGGCGGATTCGGCACCCTTGAGGTCGGTCCGCAGCCGCTCGATCTCGGCATCCTTCTCGGCGGCGGTCGCCTGTGCGGCCTGGGCCACCTTCGTGACGGCCAGCTCCCGGGCCGAATCCGCGCCGCCGAGGTCGGCCTTCAGCCGCTGGATCTCGGCCTCCCTCTCCGCGATGGCCAGCTGGCCCTGCTGGGTTGCCATGGCCTCAGCGAGCGCGATCTCGGCCAGCTTGGCCTTATCCGCCTCCGCGAGACGCGCGTGGAGCTCCTTCTCGAACTCCGCCGTACGCACCTGATTGACGAGGTTGGCGTAGTCCGCCTCATCCACTGTGAACACCGTTCCGCAGCGGGGGCACTTGATTTCGTTCATGGGTGATTCCTCCCTGTCGAGTGGCTCGCCTCACTGAATGCGAGCGAGCAGATGTCGAGCCAAGACTGTTCAAGTCCCACCCGCGTCCTATGCTTTAGGTGCGCGAGTGATTATGCTTGTAGCATAGCTAAGATGCGCGCAAAGCGCAAGCATCATTATTCAGAGAGCATCATTTCGTCTTGGGCGGCGTCGCGTGCGCGACGCGGTCTCCAGGGCGACGCCATTCGGAGAGCCGACTACGGCGTTGCTAGCATTCGACGCGAACGACCGAAGACGCAGGGGAGCGGCCGGATGCTCGATTCACAGGACGACTTGGCGTATTGGCCATCAGACATCGTTGCTTCGACGCTGGGGAAGGATGTCGCGCGAGTTCTCGTCGTCGGCCCCGCGACGGATGACACAGCCCGATACGTCGAGTCGCTCCTCGGCGCCGAAACGCGGATTGCCCAGGTCCCCTCGGCTGCTCGGAAGCTGCACAACGGCACGTATGCCGTGCTCGACGCTAGCGAGGGTCTCGCTCTGATCGTGGTTCGGGGTGCCAAGGACGCTGCGCCGGCAGCGGCCGGACGCATCGACTACGACCACAGTCACCTTGCCGCTGCGTTCGACGTATACGACGACCACTGGCACACGTCTGGGCAATTCCTCGGGGCGTCGACTTTCACCATCGACGATGTCGTCGAGATCGTTGGCCGGAAGAAGATCGGCCGGGTGGTGAATGTGCGACGCGACGCGTCCGGGCACACGATCACGGTCGACGTCGCCGGAACTCTCCAGAGCTATTCCGAGGCCGACCTTCGCAAGCTAGGCGGCGACCCGCGCAGCCCCGAGTTCTGGCTTGATCAGGAGCCGGCGACGGCTCACGTCATTGCGCGAACCTTGTCGTGGATCAAGTTGAATCATCCGCTGACAGACTTCCTCTACTCGTTTGCCGCGACCCGGACAATCTTCAAGCCCTACCAGTTCCTCCCTGCGTTGAAGATCCTCTCGGGCTCGACGGGACGCATCCTGATTGCGGATGAAGTGGGTCTCGGCAAGACGATTGAGGCGGGACTGATCTGGACTGAGTTGGAGCAACGGTCACCGATCCGACGAGGACTGATCGTCGTGCCGAGCTCACTCACCGTCAAGTGGCAGCGAGAGATGCGCGACCGCTTCATGCGTCCGCTCAAGGTCCTCGGCAAGCCCGAGCTCGCAGAATTCGTCACAGAACTGCGCCAGGGGAGGGACCCGGATCTCGTCGGGATCGTCTCGCTCGAGTCGCTTCGGACGTACCGCGAGATCCTTGAAGAACTGATCACGCTCAGGCCGCGGTTCGATGTGGCCATTGTCGATGAGGCGCACAGCCTTCGGAATCGGAACACGCGGACATCCGTCGTGGGAGACATCCTCTCGGATCAGGCGGACCATTTGCTGCTCCTGACGGCAACGCCGCTGAACCTCGGCTCTCATGACCTGTTCAATCTGATGCACCTTCTCGACGCAGACGCATTCCCTGACGGAGAGGTGTTCGCCGCGCAGCTGGAACCCAACCGCAACTTGAACCGGATCGCGCGCGAGGTCTCCGACCCAGACACGCGCTCGAAGAAGAACGCACTTGCCCTCCTCGACCAGATCCCCGGGATGGCTCACGGAGACGCCCTCAGTCGCCGTTCGGACTTCGCCCGACTGCGCCAGATCCTCGCGGAGTCAGACGGGTTCGACGCCGAGCAGGTGACGTCGGTGAAGCGCCTCGTCGCGGACCTGAACACGCTCGGAAGCGTTCTCAACCGAACGCGGAAGGTCGATGTTCAGGACGAGAAGGCGCTCCGCGTCGTCGACAACATCGAAGTCGAGTGGACCGGCATGGAGAGAGATCTCTACGACGAGATCGAGAGCTTCTACCTCGAGCGCGCACGACGTTCGCGCATGCCACTCGGATTCATCATGCAGATGCCGTTGCGCCAGGCGACGAGCTGTCTGCCCGTGGCACGCGATCGCATGCTCAGGAAGGCGGGCTGGCTCGGTGCAGACGAGAGAGATTCTGAGTACTGGGAGGATGACTCAATTCCGGAGGCCGACGCCGAAGTCCCCGCGACAGAGGCCACAGCAGAGCTTCCGGAGTGGCGGAGCGCTGTCCCCTCACTCAGCCGCGACTCGAAGCTCGAAGCACTTCGCGAGAAGCTCAGGCAGCTGCGCGACTCGAGCGGAAACCAGCCCGCAGGAGTGATGCCCCGCGTGCTGATCTTCTCGTACTTCCGCGGGACGGTGGAGTACCTCACGGAGCAGCTCGGTCGGGAGTTCAGAACTGAGTATCTGCACGGCGGCGTGCCTATGCGGGACCGGGAGGCCGTGATCGAGCGGTTTCGCGGCGGAACCTTCGACATCCTCGTTGCGAACCAAGTCGGGTCTGAGGGCCTCGACTTCCAGTTCTGCAATGTGCTCGTGAACTACGACCTTCCGTGGAATCCGATGCAGGTCGAGCAGCGGATCGGCCGTCTCGACCGAATCCTCCAGCAGAGTCCCAAGATCTTCATCTTCAACATGTCGATCCCCGGCACCATCGAGACTGACATCATCGGCCGGCTGTACAGCCGCATCGATCTGTTCACTGAGTCGATCGGAGACCTCGAGCCGATCATGCGGCAGACGATGCAGGAGATTGAGCGGAATGTTCTGGACGTCACGCTTTCGCCTGAGCAACGCGAGCGTGAACTGGAGCGCCAGGCACAGGCCGTCGCGCGCAACCGGGCGGATGTGAAGAAACTCGAAGAGAACAGCGGGCTTCTCGCATCGATGGGCTCCGTCGAGATCGATGGTCTCACCGATTCCGGCCCCACCTCGGGCCGCTATGTCGGAGCGAGTGAAGTCCGCTCGCTGCTGGAGTTCATCGTTTCGAAGCACGGGGGTCGGATTTCGCGAGAGTCCGGGGGGATTGTCACGATCACGGGCACGCCTGAGCTGACCGTGGCGCTTCGCAGGGCGGTATCCAACGCCACCGCAGGATCCTCGCTCGGCGCTGACCTCTTCTGGCGCCTTCGGGACGGCGATCCGGTGAGGGCGTCGTATCGCCCCGTCGAGCTTCCGGACGTCGACCTCATCAGCGCGCGGCACCCTCTTATCCGTCTGGCGGTCGCGGAGCTTGCCGATGAACCGCTCTCGAGGCCGCAATTCGGCCGGGTTGCGTTGTCGGGCGGTCGGAGGGCGTTCCTCGCGCTGGTGACGCTTGTCGAGGGGACTGGGCTCTCGAACACCCGCGAGCTCTGGGTCACCGCGGTCAACCTTGAGTCGCGCGAACGCGACGAGGCCGTCGAGGAAGGTGTCCTGCGGGCACTCGCCGAGGGTGAACTGGCGGACCCTTCGGCTGAGGACCGGCCCCAGCGGTTGCGCGCGCATCTCGGCGTATTGTCACGGATCGAAGGCGAACGGATCAGTGCAGCCCGCACTGTGCGCGCGGCCGACAACGAAGCCATGGTCGATGCCCGCATACGCTCGCAGGAGCACACGCTCAAGATCAAGATCGACAACGAGAGGCGGATACTTCAGGAAATGGCGGCGAAGCGAAGCGATCACAGGATCGTCCGCCTCCATGAGGGGCGTCTCCGCGGCCTGCAGGCAGAGCTCGACGCCGTCCGACAGGAACTGGAGCCCAAGCGCAACCTGGTCCTCTCGCACAGTCAGGTCGCCGTCCTCGAGGTCTTCGCTTAGCGGTCAGTCCCCGGAGTGGTCGTAGTACCACTCCTTCTGCGCGGTGACCTCGCGGGTGCGCGTAATGTGCACAGCTTCGTTGCCGCGACCCTTGATGACTGGCCAGCGAGCGATGAACCATTCGGAGACACGGCCGAACCCATCACGCAGGTGGACGCGGCCATTTGGCTCGATGCTCATGTGCGCGTCCGGATCTGCTCCGAAGTCGAACGGGATGCCGTCCACGTGCTCGCCATCGATCGTCAGCGGGATGGTCTCCCCGGAAACGGATCGTGCTCGCACGAGTCCCTTCCCATGACGAGGGAGCCGTTGGTCGGCGTCGAAGCGTCGCATGTACTTGACGCTGCCGGTCGACAGCACCTGAAGGCGGTCGTAGAAAGGCGTGTAGGCCTCGTACACAGCGCGCTCGTGCGTCCCTGTCTGATCGGTCCACTCGAGTACGAAGTCGAATCCGGGTCGGTGAAGGTTGAGGCTTTCGTATGCTTCATCGGCTCCGAGGCCGCGGACGATCAACTCTTCGGGGTCGCCGTCACGGTAGATGCGGTCGTGCCCGAACACCTCGCCCAAGAACTCGCCAACGGCCGGGACGTGTGACATGCCTCCGGCAAGCAGCACGTATCCGATGCCGTCCTTGAGGTCGTCCTCATCAAGGCGACGGGCCTGCTCGGGAGTGAGCGTCTGCGCCTCGGTGGAGCCGGCGACTTGGCTCATGAGAGCAGCGCGCGCGACTTCCCACACACGATCCATCGACCGCCTCAACAGCGGCTCGATGGCCTCGGCGACGTCTTCTCGGCGGAGCTCCACGGGTGGGATCGAGATTCGGGGATGCGGAACCACGACGATCGTCTCGTGGAGGGTCGACAGCTGAACCTTGGCTTCGCGAGTGGCGCGCAGCAGCCAGCCCGCCAGATCCGTGCCATGGCCCGGCGCATCGGCGTCGAACCCAGCCTCCGCAAGACGCGTCTTCAAGGTTTCAAGCAGCGTGCGATCGACGAGGTCACCCGCGATCTCGTTACCGTTCGCGGCCTGCACCGCGATGTCTGCGCGGCTCGACAACGCGGCGGCGTTCGCCTTGACGCGCAGGATGGCGATGTCGAGGGTTCCGCCGCCCATGTCGTACACGAGCACCTTGCCGTCGAGTCGATTGCCCTTGGCGAGCTGCCCGTTGATCCACGCGACGCCGGCGGCGATCGGTTCATCGACGAGCGTCGAGTCTCTGACGGGGACGCCGGCGTCGTTCGCGAGTTCGATGAGGCGCTTCCGCTGCGGTCCCGTCCACATCGCGGGGCACCCGAGTCGAACCGTTGCGGATTCGTCCGAGACCGAGACGGCGTTGTAGGCCGCGCGCTGCACGATCTCGCCGAGGATGTCGCGAATGACATCGTCCGCCTTGATGATTGTCGTTCGCGCGCCGTCTGAAAGGGTGACGAGCTCCCGGTTGTCCGTGATCGCTCGCTTGATGGAACGGACGATCGAGGGTTCGTCGAGGTTCGCGGCGTCGTCGCCGACAGACCACGTCGTTCCACTGAGGCCAGCGATGGACGGGATCCACTTGTTGGTCTGGCCGATCGGGAGCGTCTGTGCGCCAAGGGCGGCCGACACCGCCAGAAGCGACGTGGACGTTCCAAAGTCCACCCCAACGATGTCACCCATTGATGAAGTCCCCAGTTCCTGAATCTATTGATCGACCGCGACCAGCGCTTTCACGAGGACTTCCTCAGCGTCCTCGCGAATCCATTTGTACCCGGGCCGTCCGACATGAACGCTTGTGCCGGGGGCGGGTCGCCCGCCTGGCGCGTCGTGCAGCGCGGGATCAAAGGCGAGTTCTTCGCCTGCTGCGCCGATCGGCTCGATTCCCTGAATTCTCACGAGCTGCTGGAGTCGCATGATCAACTGATCCGCGTCCAGTCGGCGCGCTTCGCTTCCGACCGTCGCAAGGATGCGGGCCAGCGCACGGTACGCGTCACGCTCAGCCTGAACGATCACTGCATCGTGGGCGGTCCCCTGCGATTGGACGGCGCCATCCAGCTGCGACTGGAGCTTCTGCGCGCGCTCGGTCGCCTCAATGGCTCGCGCCCGGTGAACGGCGAGTTCGGTCGACGCGGCCTCGACTGCATCCTCGAGTTGAGCAACCTGACCTGACAGTGCCTCGATCTGCTCGCGATTGCCCAAAGCGCGGAGCCATTCCATGACCGAGGCGTCCGCGCCCGCAACGCGGCGAATCGCAGATACCGCCGTATCGGTCGCGACATTCGTGGCGACGGCCCCCGCTGACAGCAGCCGCAGGAGCCGGCTCCTCGTCGAGGCGGCGGCGACTGCTTGCTCGGCGATCTCCGCAATCCGCTCTCGCCACGAGTTCACCCGGGTGAGCCGAGTCGTATCGGCGTCCGAGAGCGCAAGGAGATCGTCGGCACCGATGCCCTCCAACCAGTCCCGGGACGAGGTCGCAGGATCATCGGCCGGCAGTGCGGCGAGCAGTCGGAATCGGCCGCTTTCCGACGAGAGGGGCAGCCGTGACAGCGGCTCCTTCAGCGCAGCGACCGATTCCACGGGTTCGCGGCGTTCTCGAACGGCAAACGCCATCGCCTGAGCGAGCCCATCCGCCGCAGGTGCGCAGGCAGGACCGCCTTCGGCAAGCAGGGACAGCACCGGGCCAGCCTTGAGGATGTCCGCAGACGGTGCGACTGCCGGCCCGGACGCGTCCGACTGAGCGCGTCGACCAGTCAGACCGTCGACCGCCCGCGCATACTGCGGGAGCACGACCTGAAGCTCCTTCGGCGATAGCGCGCGGACTTGCCGGGTCAGCGCGTTCAGGCGCTTGACGCTCTCTGCGTCAGCGGTCCACTCGGCGAGGAGATCTCGAGACAGCACGTCCCGGGTGAGGAGCAGCGACGTGCACGCCCTGCGACGATCGCCCGCGTCCAGCTTGCCGAGTGCGGCGCGAACCGACTGAGCGGAGAGTGTCAGAGGTCGCAGCTGTTCGGCGGGCTGATCGAAGAGTGAATTGGCCAGGTCGCTCGCAACGCTTCCGCCGAAGACGAGTTCAGCGGCAAAGGCGTCGAGCGGGCTCACATCCGTCGACCGCAACTCTCGCAGGAGACCTTCGCGCGCGTCTCCGTCGGTAGTCACCTTCTTGAGCTCCGCAAGCACATCGGATGCAGCGCGAGACGTACGGGCGGGAACGGTCTCCGGAGCCGCGGGATGCTCTGATGTGTCGTCCGTGCCTGACGTACGCCGTTTGCGGGAGCGTTTCCGTGTGGGCTTGGTCTCGGTCGCGGCGGACTCGTCGCTCGACTCATCGTCGGCAGGCGAATCGGCCGTCGGCGCCGACGTGCCCGTCAAAGGAACCGACGCCGCGTCGGGGTCGTCCTTGCGGTCAGCGTCCGCATCGTGGGCGTCATCGGCGCCGCGCTGCTCCGCGGCAGGTGCCACCGCAGTGACTTCTGGGTCGCCTGCCTGGTTCGGACTCGCGTCGTCGTTCAGGACGTGACCCCAACGGTCCTGCCAATCCGCCGGGAGAAGAGAGGGGACCTCAAAGTCGGGGCCGAGACGCAGTTTCGTCACGGGTCCGGACCCGACACCGATTCGCTTCCGCAGGCGGCCGCGCAGCCGATCCCATCGCTTCTGATCGATCGCGCCGCGCGGGAGCAGGTCCGTCGCTTTCTTGCGAAGGTCGGCCCACTCAACCGAGTTCGGCTGCTCGGCGAGCATCGCTACGAGCACTTCGGTGGCTGATTCGTCCTGCGACCACAGCTCCTGCCACAGCTCAGGCAGAACGTGCTGGATGAATCGCGAGCTTCCGAGCGGCGCTTGAAGAAACTCGCCCGAGACGACGGTCTCGGTCGATCCGTCCTCCCATCGCACGTCGAGGGACTTGCCGGGCTTCGACAGGAGTCTGCCGACGCGAGACGGATCGCGACGGGCGAAGACGACGAGCGGCTTGTCAGACACGGATCGAGTCTACGATTCCGCCGTCTTCAGGGAATCTGCGAGAGTGGAGTCCTGATGCGCCAGCTATTCGTCTTCGAGACCGTCGACGTCGACGGCCGTGTTGGCGAGGTCGCTTGCATGACGTCAAGCGAGGCCGACGCGCGGGCAATGCTTCGGGCTGAGGGATATGACGGTGCACTCCTCGGTGCAGCGCCGCTCGGGGGAGTCCTCCAACTCGCCGGATCGTCGAGTGCGCCGCCGGCTGACGACGGCGGCCGCGGCGATGAGCCTGCGATCGTCGTCGGCCCTGCAATCCCAGAGCAAGCCGTGCCTGCGCCTTCAGCGGAGCCGGGCGACAGCCCCGGTGTCGCCGCGGCAGCAACGCCAGGCGAGTCAGATTCCGCGGCCGAGCGTGCGGTGGGGCGGCTCGAGTCGACAGCCGCACTCGACGCGGTAGCGCGTGATTATGCGCTTGTCAGTCTGTACATGGCCGGGTTGGACGTCGCCTCAATCGCACGCGCGGTCACCGTCACTCCGAGGATTGCGGCTCACCGGATCGGCTTCCACCTGCTCGGAGTCCCCGACGATGGCGTGGATGCCGCCAACGAGAGCACGATGGTGCTCGAACCTGACGCCGCGTTCGACGCGGTCGACGAAATGTACCTGAACGGAATGTCGGTCTTCGAGATCAGCGAAGCGATCGCGCGGCCGACGTCAGACGTTGTCTGGGCGCTTCTCGATGCGCCCGCGCGAGTCGTCGCAGTCACCCGCGCCGTCCTCCAGGCGCTGCGCTCCGATCTTGAGGTGCTCAAGGGTGCCGCCGCAGCGGCCAAATAGACGCCCCCATCGGTCGCTTGGCCCGGTCAGGCCGGCACGGGCCGCGATGCCCTCCGAAGCGCCGTGAGCCAGGCGCCGTAGAAGTTGCGGATTGAGGCCGGCGAAGGGCGGCGGATGCCGTCCGCAGCCTGCTCCTTGACCCACGCGTCGTAGTTCGCGAACGTCTGCTCGGTGCCCGACGCCGTGGCGTCGGCGATGAAGTCGACGATCGACTGCGCGTAGTCCTCCTCGGTGAATGTGAGGAGCCCCTTCTGGCGGCCCTTCTTCGCCGTGGCGAGGCCCATCGACTCGAGGGCATCGTTCCAACCGTCGTAGCGCTTCTGGATCGTCTGACGGGTAGGCGGCCACGGCTTCGCCCCCTTGGCCGACTTCAGGCCCATCGCGTCGAGCAGCTCGCCGCGCAATTCGTTGTAGCGGGCGCCGGTGATCGTGAGCGTTCGATCTTCCAGAGCAGCGCGCTGAGCGGCGCCGATGATCCCCAGGATCGTCGAGAGCTCGTCAGGTGTGACGGATGCTTCGACCAGGTGCGTGCCGAGCTCGTCGAGCAGATCCTGCGGGAGGTACACGGCGGCCCACGCGGGATCGGGCTTCAGGCGAAGCTCGGAGCCGAGCAGGAACCAGACTCCTGCTTCGAGGGCGACGTTGGAGAAGATGTCGACATCGTTGTTCTGGTCGAACAGGATGCCCGAAGCCTTGAGGGCGTCCTCGGCCACATCGACATCGATGTCGGGATAGAGCACCTTGATGCGTGAGATTGCCTCGGGCCGAGTGAACCCCTCATGCGCCAGCTCGGATGCGATCTCGGCGAAGGACGCGAGGAACACCTCGCGTGCCTGCGTGACCACCGCTTCCTTCGCGGCCTGCCGGGCGGCGCGGGATGCCTCGGCATCTGCGCCGCCGTGCTTCACGACGATCTGACGCACGCCCTCGCGAGTAAGGCCGACGTCGGCGGCGATCTCTTGCAGTGTTGCGCCGTCGGCGTAACGGTCGAGGATGCGCGCGTTGCGCTCGCTGAGGGGGGCTGTGGTGTTCATCGTGTGCGGCTCTCAGGTCAGACGTTCGGGGCGTGGGACTCACCATAGACTATGCGCTTAGCAAAATTCTACTTGTGCATTCAGCGACTGCTGTGCCATGCTCAACGTGTCGGGCCGAAACGCGCGGCGGAAGCAACACCTGGCCTCTCCGGACGGAGGGGCGTCACACACTCAAGAAACCCGGCAGGGCTTCTGGAGGGTCATCAGCGACCCGCAGCAGCGCAAGCCGGCCTCGAGCCGGCTTTTCTGTTCCAGAGGCTCTCCTCAACGAAAGAGGTAGAGCAATGAACACCGCAGACGCACCCACGTTCTCCGCCTTCCACGCGGTCATCAAGTTCGAGAAGCTCGTCGAGCAGACGGTCGAACGGATCACCCGGTTCTCGGGATTCGTTCCCGCGCGGCACTTCGTGTCCGTGATCGACGTGATCGACCTCGAGGCGAACCCGCGGTCATCGAAGGTCGGGCAGGTCACGGCCGCGATCCGCGAGTCGATCGAGAACACTCCCAACGAGTTCCCCTTCAAGACGAAGGGGATCCTCCTCGGCGCATCGAGTTTCCGTCGCCTCGACCGCGATCGCATCGGCGTGAATTTCGAGAAGCGCAAGATCGAGGGCATCCTCGACGGCGGTCACAACACACTGGCGATCGGGCTTCACGTCCTCGCGAAGGCGGGCGTGCCCGACGCGACGATCAAGAAGGTCAAGGTCTGGGACGACTTCCGGACGCTGTGGCACGAGCAGGCCGAGGCGGTGGATGCTCTGCGGGCCAAGGTGCGCGAGGGCGGCACCACCGAGCTCGACTTTCTCATCCCCGTCGAGCTCATCGTGCCTTCGGACCCCGACGACGAGGTCGTTACCGAGGAGTTCGAGGCGTCTCTCCTCGATATCTGCGCGGCACGCAACAATAACGTGCAGCTCAAGGTCGAGGCGAAGGCCAACAAGCGCGGATACTTCGACGACCTCAAGCAGACGCTGCCCCCGTACATCCGCGATCGTGTCGAGTGGCAGCAGGGCGACCCCAAGCCGGTGAAGGTGGCCGACATCGTCGCACTCGCCTGGATCCCGCTCGCGATGCTGGAGCCGATGCCCGCGGCCGACGACGGCAAGGCAGTCGTGCCGCCGCTGCCGCAGAACCTCTACCGCAACAAGGGCGACTGCGTCGTGCGCTTCGAGCGGCTCATGAGCTCCCCGGTCGTCACGAAGGAGCACGGCGCGATCGCAGAACTCCACAACGTCCCGGTCTTCAGCGCCCTGGCGATCGCGGGCCAGATCCCCGAACTGTACGAACTGATCTACCGCAAGTTCCCGGATGCGTACAACAAGAACGGGGGACTGTACGGGCGGATCACGGCAGTGAGCAAGATGAACCCTGCGAACTCGAAGACGCCGCACAGCACGCGATTCACCAACCAGGACGCGAAGTACGCGAGCCCTGAGGGCTTCATCATCCCCCTCGTCTATGGCCTTTCGGCTCTGCTCGAGCGTCGTGAAGACGGCACGATCGCATGGAAGACCGACCCGACGACCTTCCTCAACGACAACCTCGACGAGATCGCCAAGCGGTTCAAGGGCATCATGCAGATGGGCGACTTCGACCCGCAGAAGGTGGGCAAGTCTGGTCCCGCGTACACGATGGTGCGCGACACGTACACGACTCTCCTGCTGGCAGCGAAGTCGGGGGAGGCCGTCTAGTGAGTGACGACATCGAGTTCAACGTCGGCCTGGTCGCGATCACGATGCGCCCCCAGGATGTCGACTTCCGCGGCGTCCCTGTCTCGGCCGGGCGCGGAGGCGCCGAGCAGTACGGCAGGCTTCGCGAGGCAGTTATCGAGTCCAGCGACGGGCTGCGCATGACGATCGGATGCACGGTGTGGGAGGACGGCTCCGCCGACGTTCAGCCCCTGGACTTCCTGGCCGGCCCCGACGCCTACCGTCGGCTCGAGTCCGCCGGACGCATGACGCTCAACGAGTCCGGCGCCGGAACGCGTGTGGCGCTGTTGCGCACGCTCAAGTACGGCGATCGCGGCTATCCCTCTCTCGCGTCCGTCACGTGGGAGGACCTGAGTGAGTTGGCGGGGGCGGATGCCGCAGATCTGCTGATCTCGCATGGCGCGCGTGTCGGCGCCTACGAGGACCTCCGGCCGCAGCCGCGGCAGTACCGCGAGCACCCGGCATTCGCGGTCGCGGAGGATGGCCTCGACGCGGTCTTCGCCGCGTTCGCCATCACCCGCGTGATCCCCATCATGAAGGGCTTCGGCCGCGAGGGTGGAGTGGAGGCGTTCCACTGATGGGCGGCGGCTATGTGGTCGAGTATCCGGACTACAACACGTACGGCGAGGTGATGAAGGGCTACTTCTCGCTCATGCGCGGCTTCGGACTCGAATTCGCCAACCGCAGTCACGCGACGCTCGCTCCGACGCTCGGTGCCCACTGGTTCGAGGAGTATGTGGCGCGGCGCAAGGCGGAGGACCCGGTACACGTCAGGGGTCGGCTGTCGCCCGCTGATCCGAGCTTCTTCCTGAAGGAATTCCGTCACGCGCCGGAGACGGTGTATCGACAGGTCATCCCCAACACGCCAGACCTGCGGGTGCTGTCGAAGAAGATCATGGACATCCGCAATACGTGGATGCACTTCGGCGATGAACCGACGGTGATGCATCTGCGGGAGGCAGCTGAGTACCTCCGGGACTTCGGGAGCAAAGCATCCATGGGCGTGGCCGGGCCGGCGACGCGCATGATCAAGCGCGTCGATCGCATCCGCACCGGACAACACCAGCCGGCGGCCGTCCCGACTCCCGCGCCTTCCACAGCTCCGACGATCACCGATAACGCGGAGCCGCCGGCCGAGATCCCGCTCGTGCCGTTGACAGACGAGCCCCGTCCGCCGATCGGCTCGCTCTGGCGCGGTGACATCCCGGAGCGCCGCATTCGAGTGACGAGGACACGCGACGTGGTCGACATCGCGACCGGAGCGTCGCTCCGCCACGAGATGGCCGGCGAACCTAGTGAGAAGGTTCGCCAGTGGACGTCGGCCCGCCCGCTCGGCGATCTCTGGCTCGATGCGGACGGCGCAGTCGGCGGATTCGTCGAGGGCCAGGAGCGGCTGCTGGGTTACATGGGAGAGGACCCCGAGGGCGAAACGGCACGCGGTTTCCTGGTGCGGCGGTTCTACGACATTCGCGACGGCAGGGTTGTGGACATCGACTCGGGGTCGGCGCTGCGGGATACGGTGGGAGCGGAATGTGCCGAACAGGCACGCGAGATCGAGGATGCAGTGGCCGGTGTGATGGAGCCTGGGGGCACCATTCGCGTGACCAACTACGGCGACGTGCTTTACCTCGACGAGACAGGAACGTCGCGCATCGCAGTCGCGACCCCGAAGACGTGGTTCCCGGGTCACCTGGGCTAGGAGAGATCGAGTAGATGACTGGGGGAGCAGCGGTGCAGCTCACTGGCGCGCGCACAATTCCATGGACGATGAAGCTGCCCGAAGGTTTGACGCCCGTCGAGGTGGTCTTCGGCCAGGACGACACCGGCGTGGTCGGAGAGGTCCAGGTCGCGGTCGCGACAGCGACTTCACGGCCGACGAAGGCGCTCATGGATGCCGCGTGGAAGACGCGCGGCGCGAACACGGCGATGCCGGTGCTGGTTGTCGCGGTGCAGGGCGACTCGGCATGGGTGTACGCCGGTTCGGGTGACGTGCTCGGTCCGGTCCCTGTGGGGTCCGTCGCACGTCAGTTGCAGTCGGTGCTCGACGAGCCGAACGTGATGGCCGCCCAGGTGCGCCTGACTGCGGTGCAGCGCGCGCTGAGCTCGGGCGAAGCAACCGGCTTCTCGAACCACTTTCTCTTCGCGAGCTACCATCTGCGCGTCAACGTGCCGCGCAGGTCTGACTGGGCAGCGGCGCGGACAGCGGCCGAGTCGATGCTTACGAAGCAGGGCAAGGACCTCATCGTTGCGCTGGGGTTCTCTGCCGAGTCCGTCAGCAATGCATCGGGGAGTGCTCTCGTGCTGCGCGCGGCATCGGGATCGCGGCGCGCGATCGCCGTGCTGCTCGACGAGAGCGAGCATTTCGACCAGAAGAGCCCCGCCTACCAGCTGTCGCCGGTCGCGCACGGTCTCGAGCTCGCCACTCGCGAAGAGGTCCCGTGGCTCGTCGTCATGCGCCAGTCGACGCTGCGGCTCTACCCCGGCCGCGACGGCGTCGGAGTCGGCCAGCGCGGACAATCCGAGACCTTCTTCGAGCTCGACTTGGATCTGCTCGATGCCGAGTTCGCTGCACTGCTCCCGCTCATCTTCTCGGCCGACGCCCTCGAAAAGGGGGGATCAGCCGATCAGATCCTGGAAGGGTCCGGTCGCTATGCGGCCGAGCTCGGTGCGAACCTACGCGACCGCGTGTACGAAGGCGTCGTTCCGGCGCTGTCGATCGCCATCGCCCAGAACCTGCCGAAGCTTGGCCTGCCGATAGATACCGAAGGTCTCAAAGTCGCGTACGCACTGACGCTGCGGATCCTGTTTCGTATTCTCTTCCAGGCCTACGGCGAAGACAGCGAGCTGTTGCCGGCGGGACGCAATACGAACTACGACGCGAACTCGCTCCAGAAGTTCGTCAAAGAGAACCTGACGACGGATGTCGCGGCCTTCGGCGCTTCGTCATCGGTGTGGTTCGACCTCACTCAGGTGTGGGACGCGATCTTCAACGGAAACAAGCTGTGGGAGGTGCCGGCCTATGGCGGCTCCCTATTCGATCCCGCTACTGCGGAAGGCGAGCTCCTGCAGAAGCTCGTGTTGCCCGACAGCGTCTTGGGCCCCGCGCTGCAGGCGATGCTCACCGAGGTCACCGAGGACGGCGCCCGTGGGCCGGTCGACTTCCGTTCGCTGCAGGTGCGCGAGTTCGGCACGATCTACGAAGGCCTGCTCGAGTCCTCGCTGTCGCTCGCTGAAGTCGATCTGACGGTCGACGCCAAGGGCGCCTTCGTGCCCGCGAGAGAAGGCCACGAGGTCGCGGCGCCCGCGGGAACGCCGTACTTCCACTCCGCGTCGGGGGAGCGCAAGGCGACCGGGTCGTACTTCACTCCAAAGATCGTCGTTGACCACCTCATTGGGCGCTCGGTCGAGCCCGCGCTCGACGCACACCTCCAGAAAGTGAGGGCGTTGGTCGACGAGGGCAAGGAGCGCGAGGCCGCCAATCACTTCTGGGACTTCCGCGTCGCCGACCTCGCTATGGGCTCGGCCCACTTCCTTGTGGCCGCGGTCGACAAGATCGAACGCGGAATGCGCGACTTCCTCACCGTGACCGACATGCCGCGGGTGCGCGCAGAGCTGGCGCGACTCGCCGACAAGGCTCGCGAGGCGCTCGGTGACGACGTCGAAGCTGCCGATGCGATCACGGAGGCCCAGCTTCTGCGCCGCCAGGTTGCGCGCCGTTGCATCTACGGCCTCGACATCAACCCGCTCGCCGTGGAGCTCTCCCGCCTCGCGATCTGGATCCACACGTTCGTTCCGGGCCTGCCGATGTCGAGTCTGGACCACGGCCTCGTGCTCGGCAACTCGCTAACGGGCATCGGCACGATCGAAGAGGCGCTGGATGCGCTCGATCCGAAGCGAACTCCCGGGCAGGGGACGTTCTTCGACGACGTCATCCTCGACGAGCTAGCGCGAGCGAAGACGCGGTTGGCTGACTTCGCCGCCGCGAGCGAGGCCGACAAGTCGGAGGTCGAGGCCGGTGCCAAGCTCCTCGCCGAGGCGAAGGAGGCGAGCGAGACGGTGCGACGCATCTTCGACGCCGCCGTCGCGATCCGCATCGGGGACGTGCCGGCGCAGGCGATCCTTACAACCGATGATCTCGACGACCTCGTCTGCAACCCGGCGGTTGCGGATGCCGCGGCCCGTTTGAGTCCCGCGCACATGCCGTATCTGTTCCCTGAGGTGTTCCTCCGAGACAATGCCGGCTTCGATGTGCTGGTCGGCAACCCTCCATGGGAGAAGGTCAAGATCGAAGAGCATCAGTGGTGGGGTCTGAGGATTCCTGGGCTGCGATCGATGCCGCAGGCGCAGAAGAACGTGAAGCTCAAGGCGTTTCAGGAATCGCGGCCGGATCTCATGGCCCAGTACGTCGCGGACGTCGCAGCAACCGACGCTTTCCGCGCGGTTCTGGTCAAGGGGCCGTTTCCTGGGCTCGGGTCTGGGGGAGACCCTGATCTCTATCAGGCCTTTGCGTGGAGGTTCTGGCGGCTGACTCGCGTGGGTGGCCGCGCAGCCAACGTCCTTCCGCGAGGGGCACTCTCCGGATCTGCGCTCGCGGCGTGGCGCGGGGAGGTTCTTGGAGCCGGCGCCTTCGAGAACGTCACTTTCCTGCTGAACAATCAGCAGTGGGTCTTCCCCAGCGTCCACCCGCAGTACACCGTGGGGCTGACGGTGCTTGCGCGCGGCGACGATCACGTCGTGAGGTTTTGTGGTCCGTTCGCGAGCGAGGAGGACTTCGTCACGGGTGCGGGAAGCCTTTCCGAGGTCGAGGCGGCCGAGTTCTTGTCTTGGTCATCCACAGCGGCTTTTCCGTTGATCCCCGATCCCAAGTCGGCCGAGGTCTTTGTTCAGATGAAGAAGTCGCCGCGATTCGATGCGGTGCGCGAAAATTGGGAGTTCCGGCCGACCACGGAACTTCATTCCACAGCAGATAAGCGCTTCTACAACTTCGACGTCACAGCGTCCCGACCGGGTCAGATCAAAGTCCTAGCTGGCGCAGCCTTCAACCTCTGGACGCCTGACTTTGCTACCGCGCCATACGCCCTCGCCGATGCACCTGCACTTCGTGAGTATCTGGGCGCCAAGCTCGCGAAGGCGATCCGTTCGAGTCGATCTGCCCATCTCGGCATGACCTTCCAAGAAGGCGAGTTGCCGATGGACAGCGCGCGGCTGGCGTTCCGTGACATTGCCCGGGCGACCGATACCCGCACCACCATTGTCGCTCTCATGCCGCCGGGAGTTGCTTTTACTGAGATGGCGCCACTAATCGTCAGGAGGCGCGGCGGCGTCGATGCAGAGGCCTTCTTGCTGGCGGTGATGGCGAGCATCCCGTTTGACTGGGCAAGCCGCCGGTGGGTGGAGATGCACCTCAAATACAACATCCTCAACGCGCTACCGGTACCTGTCTACGATTCCGGAACCCCTATCCCAGACCGGGTGGTGCAGGTCGCCGGGCGCCTCGCAGCGGTTGATCAGCGCTACCAAGCCTGGGCCGATGAGCTGGGAATCGAGGTCGGAACAGCGAACGACGAGCCCACGAAGTCCGACCTCGTCGCAGAGCTCGATGCGCTCGTATCGCTGTTGTACGGCCTCAGTGAAGACCAGGTGGCGCACATCTTCAAGACTTTCCACCGCGGCTGGAACTACCAGCCCCGGCTCGACGCGGTGCTTGCCCACTACGCCGCGTGGAAGGACCGATGACATGGTGAAGCCCGACAAGGCCAGTGCGAAGGACCTCTTCGACAGCAGGGTCCACTATGAGATCCCGCCCTACCAGCGTCCTTACGTGTGGAACGAGGAAGAGCAGTGGGCGCCGCTCTGGGATGACATCGTTCGGGTGGCGGAGAGCCACGTCCGCCTGGGCGAAGGTGAGCGCCAACCTACGGCATCCCACTTTCTCGGAGCGGTCGTCTTCGAGCTGACCGAAGCTCACTCTGCTGGCATCGATCGCTTCGATGTCATCGACGGGCAGCAGAGGCTGACGACCCTGCAGATCGTGCTCGACGCCGCCGAGCAGGTCATGGCGAAGCGCGGACTGGACGACGAGTCCGAGGTGCTGAGCGATCTCGTGCTCAACAGCCAGCCGCGATACAAAGGCACGCCAGAGCGGTTCAAGCTCTGGCCGTCCCGGGCCGATCGGTCTGCGTTCGAGAGCGTCATGGACCCCATCGGTGGGTCTGCTGATAGCTCTCATCAGATCGTGAAGGCACATCAGTTCTTCGCGGCCGAGATTGAGCGCTGGGTGTCGGGTGCGCCGGACGAGATGGGCGAACGTCCCCCAGGCGATGAGTCCACACGCGCGGCCCAACTCTGCGAGACGCTCTCTCGGCGGTTGATGTTCATCACGATCGACTTGAGTGAGGAAGACGACTCCCAGCTCATCTTCGAGACGTTGAACGATCGCGGCACGCCGCTGCTCAAGGCCGACCTCATCAAGAACTGGGTGTTCCGAGAGGGAAAGAAGATCGGCGCCGATGTCGACTTCTGGGCGTCGAACATCTGGGACGACTTCGACACTGAGTGGTGGCGGGCTGAAATCGCCCAGGGGCGGCTCGTTCGCTCTCGCGTCGACATCTTCCTTCAGTACTGGCTGACGATGCGCACACTCGACGAAGTAAAGTCTGACCTGGTCTTCCGCCTCTTCACGGACTACGCGTCGAGCCGCATGAAGGACGTCGAGGGTGCGGAGGCGTTTCTCCGGGAGCTTCGCTCCGACGCCGATACGTACCGGAATCTCGCGACGCTGGAGGCGACGACTGCTGCCGGCCGGTTTCGGGTCCAGGTGGTCGAGGCGATGGAACTCGCCGCGACACTGCCGGTCTTTCTCTGGTTCATCTCGGAGAACCACGGCATCCCTGGAGCCCAAGTCTCCCGTGGACTGGAGGCGCTGTCGAGCTGGGCGATCAGGCGCACACTGCTGCGGCTGACCTCCAAGGACGTCAACCGCCTGATGATCGCGATCCTCAAGGAACTTGCCAAGGTCGATCCCGCGGAATCCGGCGACGCGCTTCACACTTATCTGTCATCGCAGACCGCAGATTCGCGCTACTGGCCCTCTGACGAGGCGGTAGCGCAGTCGCTGCCCTCGCTGAAGATCTACGGCCAGATCAAGCAGTCTCGTCTGCGGGCGGTCCTCGGCGAGATCGAGCAGCATCGCCGATCCAAGACCCCGATGCATGAGAGCGTCCCGGTGCCCAGTGGTCTGTCGATCGAGCATGTGATGCCGCAGGAGTGGCGGTCGCACTGGGACGCTGATCCGAAGCTCGACCAGGATGCCGCCCAGAAACGCGATCACCTCGTCAACCGCCTCGGCAATCTGACGTTGACGACGCAATCGCTCAATAGCTCCCTGTCCAACCGCCCTTGGACCGATGCCGCCGCGGCGGGCATGAGTCAAGGCGGGCAGACCGGCAAGGGCAAGCGCGCCCTGCTCCAATCGTTCAGTCTGCTTGTGCTCAACAAGGGGATCGTCGATGACCATGAAACGGGGTGGACCGAGGACGACATCATTCGTCGCTCTCGGTCGCTCACCGACGACATCATCGCGATCTGGCCAGGCCCAGACACCGCCATCCAGGCGCACGAGTACGAACGTGCACGGGCAGAGAAAGGCTGACCGAGTGACAGAGCAGCTCCCCGTCTTCGCGACGAACCGGATCGCACCGCCGATGTCCGTCGGCGACGAGATCAACAGGCTCTTCCGCGTCAACCGTGACGCGCTCGCGGTGCCCCCGGGTGCCGCGATCGCCACCGCATACCTGAACCCGGCGGGGTTCCTGCTGCTGGCGGATGAGCTGGAGAAACTGCCCCGCATCCGGATCCTGCTCGGTGCAGAGCCGATTCCCGACCCGCAGATACGGCTTGAAGCCGATAGGACCGCGACCCAACGGTTGCAGGCCGCGCTCATCGATCACGACAGCTGGCTCAAAGCTGAAAGAGATGCGCTGGGATTCGACCTTAAGTCCACGACATCCGCGCAACGTCTGGTGTCATGGTTGCGTGCTGCGGATGAGCGGGGCGAGCCCATCGTCGAGATCCGTCGCTTCACGGGCGGGTTTCTCCACGGCAAGGCGTTCATCAGCCAGCATCCGACGCATCCAGCCTTCCTTGCTGGTTCCAGCAACCTCACGCTCGCTGGCCTCACGCGTAACACGGAGCTGAACGTCGGTGCCTCGGGCACGCACGGATCAACCCCGCAGGTCATCGACTGGTTCGAGGAGTGCTGGGCCGACTCTGAGGACTACGACCTCGCAGCGCTATACGAAAGCCTCTGGGCGCCGCACACTCCGTGGACGGTGTTCCTCCGCATGCTCTGGGAGCGGTATGGCGCCAACCTCGAGGACGAGAAGCCAGGGCCGACACGGTTCGAGCTGACCCGGTTCCAGGCCGATGGCGTCAGGCGCATGAAGCGCCTCCTCGACGAGGTCGGCGGGGTGCTCGTGGCCGACGAAGTCGGTCTTGGCAAGACGTTCCTTGCCCTCGAGGTGATCGCGGCGGCAACGGAGGAACAGCGCCAGCGTGTGATCATCGCGGCCCCCGCCGCGCTGAAATCGAGTGTGTGGGACCCGATTCTCGAGCGCTACGACATGAGCCGCCGAGTGAAGGCGTACTCGTACGAAGAGATCCGCAACCGGATGGATCCCGAAAGCCCGAGGCACCGCGAGTTCTACGACCGGGCGGAGGACGCGGCGCTCATCATCGTCGACGAAGCGCATAATCTGCGCAACGCCAGCGCTGCGCGTTCCGAGGCGCTTGACCGGATCATCCTCGCGGGCAAGCATCCCAAGAAGGTTGTGCTTCTCACTGCGACTCCGGTCAACAACTCGCTGATCGACCTCGAGACGCTCGTCAAATACTTCATTCGTGACGACGCGCGCTTCGCTGGCATCGGCATCCCGTCGATCCGCGCCTATATCCGCGAGGCGCAGAAGGTCGACCCTGAGGCGCTCACCCCCGGACACCTTTTCGACCTCATGGACCAGGTCGCCGTGCGCCGCACCCGCAAGTTCGTGAAGGAGAACTACACAGGCGAGTTCGTTCCCGGACCCGGCGGGAAGAAGATCCCGGTCGAGTTCCCCGACGCTCGCGTTCGCCGTGTCGACTACGACCTCGACGACGCCGGACGTGACCTCGTCAGTGCAGTCACGTACGCACTCGACATCCCCGACGAGGAGAAGCACGCGGCATCCTTCACGGTCCGCAGAGATGACGAGAAACGCCTGCTGCTGTCTCGCTATGCGCCGAGCGCGTACCTGAAGACGGAGAGACTTGACGGCACGCAGGTTACCAACATGGGTCTGCTTCGGTCGGCGCTGCTGAAGCGGTTGGAGTCCTCACCGCGGGCGCTCGCGAGTACCCTCGGCGTGCTCACGATGACCCACGAGTCCTTTCTGAAGGGCCTCGACAACGGGTATGTGCTGATCGGCGGCGCACTTCGGGACTATGTCAACTCGGAATCCGAGGATCTCGATGAGGTGGTCGAAGGACTTGACGAGGACAGCGCCCACCAAGCCGCCGCAGTCGACGGCTACCATCTCGAGCTTCTTCGCGGTGACGTTGAGCAGGATCTCGTGCTCATCCGCGACCTGCAGCGACTCGCGATCGCGGCCGCCCATGCCGCCGAGCCCAAGTCGATGCGGCTTATTGAGCAGCTGGGTGACATCGCTGCCAAGGCCGCGCCGATCAGCCCTCAGGGCATCTCCTCGGAGGATCGGCGGAAGGTGATCATCTTCTCCACCTATGCAGACACCATTCGCGACCTGCACGAGCGTCTGACCGACGCGCTCGCCGTCACCGACCCGTCGGATCCCCTCGCCGCGTACAACAACCGCCTCGCGCCAGCCATCATCGGCGAGTATGCGTCGGGCAAGATCGGCGGCGTCAGCCAGACCGCTCGCGCCGACGCTATCTCGGGGTTCGCGCCGCGAACGGCGGGTCGGCTCGACGACGAGGGCAACCCACTGGATCGCGACCGGTTCGACATCCTGCTGACCACGGACGTGCTCGCCGAGGGCGTGAACCTGCAGCAAGCGGCTCAGATCATCAACTACGACCTGCCGTGGAACCCGATGCGGATCGTGCAACGGCATGGCCGCGTCGATCGCATCGGCAGCCAGCATCCCGAGATCCACCTTGGCGTGTTCTTCCCCGCCGAACACCTGGATCAGTTCCTCAACCTTGAGCAGACCCTGATCCGCAAGCTCCGGCAAGCCGACGCCGCTGTGGGAACGGGGACGGTGCTTCCCGGGGTGTCTGCGATGCCGCCGAGGGACCACTACGACGCCGACACCATCGCTCAGGAGATCGAAGACCTAGTCAACGAGAGCGGCGGATCCGCGGCAGGGTCAGGCGAGGAGTACCGCCGCCGGCTAGCGAACGCGCTGGCCAAGGAACCGCTGCTCCGTGCACAGCTGGAGGAGCTTCCGCACGGAGCGGGAAGCGGTTTCGTCAATTCAAAGGTCGCGGAGAACCTCTACGTTTTCTGTATGCGGATGGGCGAGGGAGACAGTTCTCGCGTGTGGTTCCGTAACGTCTACGCCGATACCGCATGGAACGTGGTGGTCGAAGAGGATGGCCGGCTGAAAGTCGAGGACGACACCCTCGACTCGCTCGTGGCAGCAGACCCGGGTAAGCCGGACCGGGAGCGCGAGCTCACCGATCAGGCGTTCCGAGGGGCCTACGAGGCGTGGGCGGTCGCGCGAGATCACGCTCACCGGGAGTGGATGCGCAGCACTGATCCCAACGAGATGGCCGGCGCGGTGCCGAGGGCGTTCCGCGACGCCGCGGGAATCGTGCTCCAGCACGGGCAGCACCTGGGTGGACCGAAGCAGGGCGAGGTGCTGCGACGCCTGAAGTCCGTTCCCACCACGAAGGCGAAAAACCGGATGAGGGGTGCGCTTCAGGCAGGCGGGAAGCCCGTCGAGCAGATCGACCGAATCATCAGTGTGCTCGATGAGTTCGGCATCCAGCCGGCCGCGAAGGTCGAGCCGTTGCCCGTCATCGACCCGGACGACATCCGGCTGATCGCATGGATGGCGGTCACCGGCAACGGCAAGGGGGAGCAGTGACAGAGGCGGAGCGTGTCATCGGCGGTCTGAACCCGGACCTCGCGCTCCGCGTGTTCGAGTTCGGTGCGTCGCGGCCTGGTCAGGTCGAGGTCGTCAGCGATGAGGCGCGCGGCTGGTTGGCACTCGAAGAGTCACAGAGTACCTTCGCTTTCGCTGAAGTTGAGGGGGACGAGCTGCGGATCCTGCCGTTCCTCGGCGACGTCGATGCGACCCGCGCGTTGCCCTTCGTTCAGTCGATCGATGACTCCTGGCTCGACGGTTCCTACGAGATCGTGATCCACGGCGCCGCGGCGACCGAACTCGAGAGCGCGCGGTTCATCGATGAATGCCTGGAAAGCGCCCGCGAGCACTGGTGTCGGACAGTCGTACCGTCACCACCTTCTGCGGCCCCCAAGGTCGACGCCCCCTCGACGATGCCTGGTGCCGTTGAGGTGGTCACGGCCTCGACAGCGTCGGATGTCGAGGCCGCTCCGGCTCCGGAGACTGCCACGATCGCGCGACTGCGTGCGGACATCAGTCCCGAGTGGTCGTGGGCTTCGGCGAATGCTCGTATCCCGCAGATCGCCGATGTCGTCATCGAGTTGGGGGAAGCCGCCGAGCACGCGCGCCTTTCCGTAACCCTCCGCGATGCTGACATCATCTTCGGAACCAAGGTCGTGCACGACGGAGCGATGTCGGCGGGTCCATCAGAGTTCGGCGCAGTACATGTGCCGCTCTCGACACGAGTGATGTCGCAGGTGGACGAGCGGCTCGGCGCCACCTGCGAGATCGTCCTTGAAGTGGACTCCACGGTCGTAGCGCGTATCGATGAGGCCGTCGACCTGCAGCCACGCGACCTCTGGAACCACGACGGCGATGCAAAGAACAGCGGCCGCTACGTCCACCTCAGGGGGCAAGCGTCTCGCCTGAGGCGGATCCTCGACGAAGAGCCGCAGCACCCTGACCGGCTCCAGATCCTCCAGGCGATGACCGACATCCAGCGAGAGATCGACGCGCTCGACGCACTGTCAGGGTCCCTGCTCGCGGCGTTCGTCCGCCCCAATCACCCGGCGGTCGCGGCTATCGCCCGCGATGCGGCCAGATTGCGCGGGGAGCTTGCCGGTGAGTCGTCGTTCCATGTGTTTCAACTCCCGGAGCGGAGCCCAGAGCAGCGACGAGTCGTTGCTGATGGAGTCGAAGCATCGATCACTGCGATCTACGAGAGCCTTCGCTCCCGCAAGATCGCTTACTCCGAACCGCCCGCAGGTTGGGATTACGCGCACGTGGGCCAGCGCATCCGGGATCATGGCGAGGTCGCGAACGGTGGGCTCGCCACCTGTATGGACACGACGGTGCTCACCGCTGCGGTGATCGAAGACGTCGGGCTTCGGCCCTTGCTGGTACTCATCCCCGGGCACATCTTCGTCGGCTATTGGCGACACAACCCCGACCTGAGCGGACGCGACGGCACGCCGGATTGGTACCCCCGCCGAGTGATCGTCGATGACGTCTCGGTTGTGTCGAACCTCGTCGACGCCGGGTACTTGGGAGTCATCGAGACAACGGCGCTGACAGTCACCAAGGATCGCAGCGCCGACGATGCCCGCTTCGAGGCGCTGCGCGGAAGACTCGCAAGCGGAATGTCCGATGACGACGTGACGCTGATCGATGTCGCGGCGGCGCGACGACTGGGCGTCTCTCCACTCCCGGCCGTGATCGAGCGTTCAGACGGCAACACCGAGATATTCGAGTACCGCGTCGACGCTCCCGCAGCGGTCACGTTCGTTGACTCCGATGCGCCCGAGACTGCCGTTCGCGAACGTCGTGTGGACTTGCATCCGCCCCGATACCGGACGTGGAAGTCATCGCTCTTCAGCCTGAATGCGACGAACGCACTCCTCAGTCTCGGGAACAACGCGAGGGTGCAGCCGGTCGTGCTCCCGCCGTCGAGCTTGGGGGAGCTCGAAGACATGCTCAACCAGGACAAGTCGTTCGTTGTGCGCAGCGCGTACAGCGTGCCGGAGGTCTGGGCAGCGCG
This sequence comes from Microbacterium sp. NPDC056003, assembly GCF_042274785.1. Taxonomy (NCBI): domain Bacteria; kingdom Bacillati; phylum Actinomycetota; class Actinomycetes; order Micrococcales; family Microbacteriaceae; genus Microbacterium; species Microbacterium sp. NPDC056003. Next base: position 1,715,028 of record NZ_JBHJXQ010000001.1, read on the forward strand.
TAGACGCATCAACGCCATGCAGATGCTCGACTCGCAGGAAGCGGAGGATCTCCGCGACCTCCATTCCGCGATGCGCGATCGCAACCTTTTCATCCAACGGTTCGGCCGCTCGAGCGATGAGCTGCGAGCGGTGTCGCAGACGGTGACGATCCGCGAGCTGCGCACGATGGCACACAACGCGAAGACAGCCCGTGAAGAGCGGGGTATGAATCCGCTCTACCTCTGCCTCGGCATCCTGCGCTGGCAGCACTCCGCCGGCAAGACCGCCGACGCTCCACTCATCCTCGTGCCCGTGAACATGGTGGGCTCCCGCGGTGGTCAAGAGTTCACGCTCTCGCTCGACGCAACACAGCAGACGACGACGAACGCGGCGCTCATCGAATGGCTCCGGCGCGAGCACGGCCTGACGATTTCTGGGCTCGCAGAGCCGATCGCCGACCGAGCGGGCATCGACGTGGATGCGGTCATCGCCGACGTTCGCGATGCGCTGCTCGGGCATCGTGGCACGCTCCAGGCACAGGTACTCGCCGAAGCGCGGCTCGCGACTCTCGACCTTTCCGCATTCCGTATGTGGCAAGACCTAAACGCCCACGCGGACCGCTACCTCGAGCGACCGATGATCCGTCACCTCGTCGAAACGCCCACGGAGTTGTTCCAGGATGCCGCGGCCGCGGCATCCGCAGAGCCGTCGGTCGAGGAGGTGGAGCAGCTCGAGACCCCCATTCCCGCGGACTCGACGCAGAAACGCGCCGTGCTCTGGGCCAAGCAGGCGCGGACATTCGTGTTGCAGGGGCCTCCCGGCACAGGCAAGTCGCAGACGATCACGAACATCGTCGCTGAGTGTGTGCTCGCCGGCATGCGGGTGCTCTTCGTCGCCGAGAAGGGCACGGCCCTTGCAGTCGTGCAGCGTCGCCTCGATCAGATCGGGCTGAGTCCTTTCACGCTGAATCTTCACCATGAGGGTTCGAACTCGGTTGAAGTGCGCGCGTCTCTGCAGCGCGCGCTCAACGCGAGCGCGAACCCCGACGCGCTGGCGATGGAGAGCGCGCGGCGGCGACTCCGCAACGCTCGATTCGAACTCACGCAGTACCCGGCGGCACTGCATACGCGCAACGCGGCGGGTCACTCCGCATACAGTGCTCGTGACGAGCTGCTCGTCCTCGGCGAAGGCACGGTGATCCCCGTGCCCGTCGAGTCGGTCGCGCATCATGCGGAGAGCCTCGAGGCTGTGCGCGAGACGTTCCACGACGTGCAGCGATGGACAAGCGCGGCGCGGGTGCGGCCCCACCACCCCTGGCGATTCGCGGGAGTGGGCGCGGGCGATCCGTTCGATGTCGATCTGGTTCGCGGTGCGCTCGAGCAGCTCCTCGCCGGTGTTCGGTGGGCCGAGACTGCCCAGGGTGAACTTCGAGCGGCGCTGGAGGAGATCACGCACCCGCGTCAGTTCGAGACTCTCGCGCTTGCCGCGGACCCTGCGCTCCCGCGCGGGGTGGAGCTTGGCTGGGTGCTCGACCCTCAGTGGGTCGATGGCGCCCCGTCCACCCTCTCGGGCTGCGAACAGGCAGCTGCAGGCTGGAGCGCCAGCCTGCGAGGGTTCCCGCACGGAGTGATCGATCTCGACCTTCCCGCGATCGCATCAGCGTTCGATGCGGCAACCGCCTCAGGATTCATGGGGCGGAAGGCGCGTCAAACCGCCGCCCTCGCGCCGCTGGCTGCAATCGCACCCCTCGGGCTCGAAGTTACCGCTGTGTCGGCGCCTGACCTGCTCAAGAGCCTCATTGCCGCGCGTGATACCGCGGCCCAGATCCGTGCCTCGCTCGCGGCGATCCCCGGATTCGCAGGCGTGGTGCCGTCGAACCCCTTCGCCCCCGGTGCATTCGGCGGCGCGCGTGCGCGCCTCGCGGAGCTCACTGCTGCGACCTCCGGCCTTCGCGGATCGGACGGTTGGACGCTGCGCGTCCGCGCGCTCGCTGAGGCCGGCCAGCTCGACGGTCAACTCGAGCATCTGCGGGCATTTGCAGGCGCGTGGACGACGCTCATGCGCGAGCTCGTCGTCCAAGAAGATGACCTCGCGGAGTGGCTATCCAGCGGGCCGCTGAGTGCGGCCACACGCCGCCACGCCGACGAGTGGAAGCGCGACGCCGACTACGAGCGGCTCCTGGGACTGCAGCAGTGGTGCGCGCTTGTGAGGAGCTTGGAGTGCATGCGAGCCGCGAGGCTGCAGGACGCCCGAGCGGAGTTGCTCAACGGAAATATGCCTGCCGATGGGGTCGAAGACGCGCTCGCGCGCGGCATCGCGGCCGCATCGCTCGCGGAACGTACGCGTGCCTCGGGGCTGGATCGCTTCGACGCCGTTGCGCATGACGATCGAGTCGAGGCATATGCCGCCGCGCAGACGGAGGTGCGTGCCCAGTGGGTCACTGACGCCCCGAATGCGATGCTCGAGCGCCGCGGTGGCGGCGGTCGCGGCGCACACACCGGTGGTCTGGAGCGAGAGCTTGAGAAGACCACTCGCCGGCTCGGGACGCGGGCGATTCTTCGCAAGTTCGGCGACGCAGTGCAGCAGCTCACCCCGCTCGTGCTCGCCAGCCCCGCGTCGGTGGTCGACCTGATCGACCCCCAGCTGATGGAGTTCGACCTCGTCATCTTCGACGAGGCTTCCCAGATCACGGTACCCGAAGCGATCGGCGCGCTCGGCCGAGCGCGCGCGGCCATCATCGTCGGTGATAGCAAGCAGATGCCGCCCACGCGTCGGGTGGGTGGCGGCGTGAGTGACGAAGAGATCGAGGACGCTGACGACGACGACATCCTCGAGGATCAGGAATCGATTCTGTCGGAGTGCGAGCTCGCCCGCGTCCCGACGCTGAGCCTCAGCTGGCACTACCGCAGCCAGGACGAGCAGCTCATCGCGTTCAGCAATAGGAAGTACTACAAGGGCGATCTGTCGAGTTTCCCGACGCCGACGCTGCTGTCATCCGAGACAGGGATCGAGTTTCGCCGCGTGGCGATGCCCGGCCCGGACTCCCATGCCGAAGCACGCGGCTATGCCAATGTGCCGGCCGGCTACGAAGACGGTCGATACCTGCGCGCGGGCAGCAAGACGATCGAACTCGCCGGCGGCGTCCGGGCAGGAGCGAACACCAACCCGGCAGAGGCGTTCGCCGTGGTCGACGCCGTCCGCGGACTGATCGCCGCGGCCGGCGAGCGCAAGCCGTCGATCGGGATCGTCACCTTCAACGAGCGCCAGCGTGAACTGATCGAAGACCTGCTCATCCAGAGCAACGACCGCGGCATCCGCGCGGCGATGGACGAGCAGAAGATGGGGCGCAACGACGTCCTATTTGTGAAGGCGCTCGAACAGGTGCAGGGCGATGAGCGCGACATCATCATCTTCTCGGTCGCGTTCTCGAAGCAGGCCAATGGCAAGATTCCGACCAACTTCGGCCCGCTCTCGAACAGCGGGGGTGAGCGTCGCCTCAACGTCGCGGTGACGCGAGCGCGACGGAAGAACCTTGTCTTCTGCAGCTTCGACCCTGCGGATCTCGACGTGGAAGGTTCTGCATACGACGGTCCGAAGCACTTCAAAGACTTCCTGATCGACGCGGCCCGCTCCGGAGGCGCCGCTGTGGCGACTCCTGGTCGGGTTGCGATTCGCGATCGTCACCGCGACGACATCGCGGAGGCGCTTCGCGCGGCGGGACTTCATGTCATGACCGATGTCGGAATGTCGAACTTCCGACTCGACCTTGTGCTCGCCCGGCCCGAGGCACCCGACCGGCCGGTTCTCCCGGTGCTCCTCGACGGGGAGAGCTGGACGCGTCGCTCCACCGTGTCGGATCGCGACGTTCTGCCGCTGGAAGTCCTGCGCGGCCTCATGGGGTGGCCGGCCGTTGCGCGTATCTGGTGGCCCATGTGGATGCAGAACCGCGAGACCGTGGTCGCACAGATGCTCGAGCAGATGGATGCTGCCGAAGAGGCCGTTACGCCGGATCCCGTCGAGGATGTGGGGGTCGATCCGAGCGCCGCTCCGCCCGTTGCGCCGACTCCGGAGCCGGCGGCGGGCGTGTCTGTCGACGAGACGGCGTTGGAGCCCACGCAGTTCAGGTCGATGGATGTCGGCGTGCCGGGAGTTGACCGCGTGCGTCCCGCCAAGCCGGTCGCAGACGAGCCGGCTCCCGACGTAGCCGAGCCAGCGGTCGCGGATGAATACTCGAGTGGCGGATCAGGTGAATCAGTTCGAGCGAGTCGGGACGGGGTGTTCGTCCCCGCGCACGCGAACGTCGTCGGTTCACGCGACGTTCTCGATGAGTTGCCCCGGCGTTCCTCCGCCGCGGCAGTTCGGGAGCAGATCCTCGACGTGATCGACTCCGAGGGACCGGTTGAGCTCGCTCGTCTGACGCGCATCGTCGCTCGACGGTTCGGACTCAATGCGGTTCGCGCCGCGCGTGCCGAGGAGATTGCGCGGCTCGTACCGCGCGACCGCCTGAAGAAGAGCCGTCTCGGGGCATTCGCATGGCCCGAAGGGCTCGACCCGCAAACGTGGGAGGGCTACCGGAGCTCCGACAAGGACGGCTCACGGTCTCTGGATGAAGTCGCCCCTGAAGAGATCAGGAACGCGATGATCGCAGTCCGGCAGCTCGCACCGACGCTGGACGAAGAAGGAGTCCTTCGCCGAACCGCGGAGGTCTTCGGGATCGTCCGCTTGGGTGCTCTGGTGAAGGCGCGGCTCTCCGCGGTCTACCGCAGTCTGCCCGAGTAGACGCGCGGGGGCGGTCTGTCGGCACTCAGCGCCTGGAGCGGTCTTATTCGCAAAGCATAGGATGATGCTTGCGCATCGCGGAACATTTGGCTATGCTGATCGCATAACTTCCCTATTGCGATGCGAGGACTCATGAAGATCAACACCCAGCTCGATGTCAACGCCGTCGCGCTCGACGTCGAGGACGAAGTCACCATTATGCTCGACATCGATGCCCCGGCCCTCGATGTGCAGCGCTCCCGCCCCGTCGCCTCGCTCCAGGTCGTTCTCGACCGGAGCGGTTCGATGTCGGGTGCGCCGTTGCAGGGAGCCAAGGACGCGCTGATCGCCTTGGTTCGGCGGCTGGAGCCGTCGGACAACTTCGGTCTGGTCGCATTCGACAACGAAGCGCAGATCGTCGTTGCCGCGGGACCGCTCCTCGACAAGGAAGACGCGATCGCGCGCATCCGCAGCGTATCTCCCGGTGGCTCGACCGACCTCGGGTCGGGGCTGCTTAGGGGCTTGCGCGATCTCAAGCGAGTCGCCCGCGACGGTGGCACACTGCTGGTCATCTCGGATGGGCACGTGAACGCCGGGCTCCGCGAGGTCGACGACTTCGCGCGGGTCGCCGAGCATGCGCGGGAGGCTGGCGTCGTGATCTCGACGCTGGGCTACGGCGAGCACTACGACGAGACACTGCTTTCGGCCCTCGCGCGCTCCGGTGCGGGCAATCACGTGTTCGCAAGTGACCCGGACGCGGCGGGAGCTGCCATCGCCGGCGAGGTCGACGGCCTGCTGGCCAAGGTTGCGCAGGCCGTGACGCTCACCCTCGTTCTCGAGCCTGCGGTGGCGATGGTGCGGCTGTACAACGACCTTCCGAGCCAGGCGCTTGCGGATGGTCGCATCATGATCGAGATCGGCGACCTGTACGCGGAGGAGAAGCGTCGTCTCCTGATCAAGCTCAAGGTGCCCGGCAGGTCCGAACTCGGAGTGGCGAAGATTGCGGCGCTGGAGGTCGCGTATGTCGATCTTTCCGCCATGGTCGAGTACACCGCGAAACTGCCGGTCGTGGTCAATGTCGTCCCCGGCGACGAGGCTGCGAAGCGACTTGCTCACCCCGTGGTCGAGTCCGAGAAGCTCTTTCAGGATGCGCAGCAGGCGAAGAAGCTCGCCTCCGAGGCATTCGAGCGCGACCAGGTCGCGTCAGCCCGTGCGCACCTCGTCGAGGCGAAGTCCCACCTCAGTCGCGCCCTGGAGCTGGCGCCGGCGGAATCCGCGCTGGGCATCAGGGATGAGATCTCGTCGGTCGACCGCATGACTGAGATGGCAGCCGAGCAGTCGACGCAGTACATGTCGAAGCTCAGCCGGTCGTCGTACCACCAGATGAACCGCAAGCGTGGTCGCACGGATGCGACCGATACCGACAGGTCGGTCGCCGGGTGAGCCGACTGCCTCAGCGCTGTGTGCGGCTGCGGTCTTCGACGACGCCCTGCATCACCCGGGTCTGCACCTTGTTGAGCGCCTCCATCCGCACGGAGGCGGGTAATGACTCCAGCGCGTGGACCGCCCCCTCGATCGCATCGTCGAGGGAAAGAGGAGCTGGGCGGGCGGCGGCCATGGCAGAGCGAACGATGGGCAGGCTCTCCGCGGTGTCGAACAAGTCGTCGAGTGACATCCCGAGCACACGGGACAACGTCACTTGGTGCTTCGCGGATGGGAGTCGGTATCCGGTCTCGATCTGCGCGACGTACGGGTACGAGAGGTCGGTGGCCTCCGCCAGCTCCTTGCGGCTCATTCCGAGCTCCTCGCGCCGCGCCGCGATGCGTTTGCCGAGCGCGAGATCTCCCGTGCGTGGGGAGGAACCTGTGGCGCGCGGTTCGGGGCTGTCAGAAGGCATGCATCTATGCTCTCAGAACAGACGATCTCATGCAATCGGAAAGAAGTTGGCAGATTGGGGCTCGGCGGCAGCCGTGCTCGTTCCTGTAGCCCGACCGAAGGATGGCGATGTTTCTCCTGCCTGACGGCACCCTCGTGACAAGCGCGAGCGACCTGACGCTGGCGTCGAACTGCGAGTTCGCGTTCCTACGCAGACTCGATCAACTCCGGGGCCGCATCGAGCGAATCGATGCAAAGGTTGACGCCCTCCTGGACCGCACGGCGGCGCTCGGCGACGCACACGAGATGCGCGTACTCGAGGCGTACCGCGCGCAGTTCGGTGACGGGGTTGCAGAAATCGAGCGACCGGATCCGCTGACCCTCGACTCGATGTCGGAAGCCGCATCCGCGAGCCTAGGCGCGTTCGCCAGCGGGAAGGACGTCGTCTTCCAAGCGACAATGTTCGATCTCGACCCTGCCGCGAACATAGCCTTCGTCGGATTCGCGGACTTCATCGTGCGCCAGCCAGACGGAACCTATCGGATCGAAGACACGAAGCTCGCCCGGTCGCCCAAGGTGACGGCGGTCCTGCAACTCGCAGCCTATGCGGACCAGTTGAGTCGTTGCGGCGTGCGCGTCGACGAGACGGTCTCTCTCCTGCTCGGCGACGGTACCCCGTCGGAGCACCGCGTCGATGACCTGCTGCCGGTGTACCGGCTGCGCCGTCGACGGCTGCTCGAGCTCATCCGGCTCCGCGACCGCGAGGCTACCGGCAGCGACGGTGCGCCGGTGACCTGGGCAGACGCCAGATTCTCCATCTGCGGCGCCTGTGACCACTGCGCCGCGGAGATCGCGACGAATCGTGACGTTCTTCTGGTGGCCAATCTTCGACGCGGGCAACGCGAGCGGCTCCTGGCCGCCGGCATCCGCACGATCGACGACCTCGCGGCGAGCTCCGGGCCAGTCGACGGGATCGGCGAGCGCACCCTCGCGACCTTGCGAGCTCAGGCCTCGCTCCAACTGCATTCGATCGAGGGTGAACCTCCTCCCTTCTCTCTCGTCGACGCCTCTTCGATCAACTCGCTGCCCGCCCCCAATGAGGGGGACATCTTCTTCGACTTCGAAGGCGACCCCCTCTATACCGAGGGCGGAGGCGCAGCATGGGGACTCGACTACCTCTTCGGCCTCGTTGAGGCGGATGGGAAGTTCCGGTCGTTCTGGGCACACACCTTCGCCGAAGAGGGGCAAGCGCTCCGTGAGTTTCTCGAGTACCTGACTGAGCGGCGCGGGCGGCACCCCCAGATGCACGTCTACCACTACGCGTCCTACGAGCGGACGCACCTCGCGGAGCTCGCCATTCGCCACGGCTACGGCGAAGAGATCGTCGACGACCTCTTTCGGCAGCACGTGCTGGTCGACCTGTACCCGGTCGTCCGCTCGTCGGTGAGGGTGGGGTCGCCGTCGTACTCGATCAAGAAGCTCGAGCCGCTCTACATGGGTGACGATCTGCGCGACGACGATGGCGTCACGAACGCCGGGGACTCGATCGTCGAATACGCGCACGCCGTCGAGCTTCGGGATGCGGGCGACCTGGACGCCTACGCACAGACGCTCCGCAGCATCGAGGACTACAACGCGTACGACTGCCGGTCGACGCTGCGGTTGCGTGCCTGGCTTCTCGCGCTGACGCCTATCGGCGATCACACGCAGCCGTCGCCTGCCCCCGAGCTGCGAGTGCTTTCGGACCAAGCCCGCGAGGCGATCGAGCTGGCGGATGAGCTTCTCGCACTCGCGGGCGACCCCGTGACGGCGCAGCAGGACCCTGAGCGGATGCCGATCGCGCTCGCCGCAGCTGCCGTCGGCTACCACGCCCGGGAAGACAAGAAGACGTGGTGGGAGCACTTCGGTCGGCTCCTCGCCCCCGTCGACGAATGGATCGATCAGCGCGGCGTGTTCGACGTGCAGCGCACGGAAGTTGAACGCGACTGGTACAAAGAAGGTCGGCAACGGAACCTGCGCCGTCGGTTGCGGCTGACGGGCCAAGCGGCGCCCGGGTCTCTGTTGAAGGCGTCGACTCAGCCCAACTCGTACTTCCTGTACGACGTAGATTCCGACGCGCCGCGAACCGACCACGACGACCCGGGCGCCAGGGTCGCCCGGAAGGTCGCGATCGACGAGGTCGGTGACGATTGGCTGACCGTGACCGAGGTGCTGGGCAAGGACGATGAGCCCTTCTCGGATCTCCCCATCGCGCTGACGCCCGGTCCGCCGATCGACACCACAGCCCAGCGCCAGGCGATCGCCGAGTGGTGCCGCGCAGTCGCGAGCGATCTGCCCGATTGGCCGGCGGATGCGGCATCCGACCTCCTTCGTCGAGTGCCGCCGCGGACAACGTCGGAGGCCCTTCCGCAAGCGGACGTTCTTGATGCCGCGACACTCGCGACGGCGCTGCGAAGCGTCGACCGCTCCTACCTGGCAGTGCAGGGGCCGCCCGGAACGGGGAAGACGCATCTCGGCGCCCACGCGATCACGCAACTCGTGCAGTCGGGATGGCGAGTCGGTGTCACGGCGCAGTCGCACGCGGTGATCGACAACTTCCTCGACGCGGTCGTCGAGGCCGGGCTGGATGCCGAATCCGTCGCCCACGTGGGCGGCGACAAGCCGACCGCCTACCCGTCGGTGGAGTCGGGCAAGATCTCGGCGTGGGCGGCCGACCAGCCTGCCGGGTTCGTCATCGGCGGAACCTCGTGGGTCTTCTCGAACGCCAATCAAGTCCCGCGCGGCGACCTGGACCTCCTGGTCATCGACGAAGCCGGACAGTTCTCCCTCGCGAACACGATTGCGGTATCGGTCGCCGCCCAGCGGCTACTTCTCCTTGGCGACCCGCAACAGCTACCCCAAGTGTCGCAAGGGGTGCACACGCAGCCGATCGACGAGTCTGCGCTCGGATGGATCGCGGGAGGAGAGCCGGTGCTTCCCGCGCAGTTCGGATACTTCCTGCCGCTCACCCGAAGGATGGACGCGGCGCTCACGGCGCACGTCTCGTGCCTGTCATATCGTGGCGCGCTGCACGCGCACGAGGGGAACGCTGCGCGACACCTTTCCGGAGTTGAGCCAGGTCTTCACATTGAGCGGGTCGCTCATCACGGGAACTCCGTGTCCTCGGCCGAGGAGGCGAACGCAGTCGTCGACCGAGTGCGTTCGCTGTTGGGTACTCCGTGGACGGATCTCCGCGTCGGCCGCGAGTCGGACCCCCTTCGCGCCGAGGACATCATCGTGGTGACGCCGTACAACGCGCAGCGCGAGCTAGTCCTCACCCAGCTTGCGCAAGCGGGGTTCCACGGCGTCGAGGTTGGGACGGTAGACAAGTTCCAGGGGCGTCAGGCAGTCATCGCGATCCTCACCCTGTCAGCGTCTTCGGCCGCGGATGTGCCGCGAGGCATGGAGTTCCTCATCAATCGCAACCGCCTCAACGTGGCGATCTCCCGCGCCCAATGGGCATCGACGATCATCTACTCGCCGGGACTATGCGAGCACCTGCCGACAAGCGTTGCCGGGCTCAAGGAGTTGAGTGCTTTCGCCAAGCTCGTGGGAGCAGACCGATAGCTGGAGCGCTGGTGGCTGGCGGACTCGACAAGGCAACTCCTCGCGAGCACGAAGCAGCGGCTCACCCAAAGCCGCCGCTCACGCACAGCCGCCCATGTCCCTCGACAGCGCCACTCACCTCAACCACATAGGCATAGACGACCAAGAGCGAGAAGCCGAGCCCCGACCTCGAGGAAAGACAGAATGCACGCAGGCACTTTCTGTTTAACTCGTTCCGAACATCGCAAAATACGCGTACGCTGGACCCATGCGCGGAGGCCTGGAGCGCTGGAAGAGGGGTGTCGGATCGCAAGGGGTCCGACAGGCTCTCGCGTACGCCTTCCAGGGGTCGTGTGACTCGCATCTGCGGACGACGGTGGGCGTCGAGGCGCTCGCGGCATACGGCGATGCCGGTAGCGCGGGCGTCACGCGGTACGTCGTCGAGGGTGGGAGCATCGGCACCGACGCCCTCGACGAGCAGCAACTCCGCCGCTGGGTCGACGGCCGCGATCCAGACACGGATGAACGCCGAGGCCGCGACCTCACGTCTCCCGATGCCGACCTGATTCTCGACGGCACGATCAACGCCCCGAAGTCTTACAGCATCGCGGCGATGATTAACTTCGAACTCGCGCGCGAGTTCGAAGCACTGCAAGACAGGCTGCGCGACCGCATCGTCATGACCTGGCAGAGCGAACTGAACGCGCGCCGCGGCGCCGGCGGCCGCATCCGGGAATCACTCCACCGCATCGAGGTCGTCGAGCTGCAGCACCGTCGCTCGCGCGCGCTCGACCCGCACATCCACCGTCACCTGTGGCTGAACGTCAAGGTGCTCGGCGAAGACCGCAAGTGGTCGAACGCCGACTCCCGAGTCGCCATGAAGATGCAGACGGTCATCAACGCCGAGGGGGAACTCGCGGCGCGGACGGACCCGCAATGGGTCAGCGCGCTCGCACGACACGGGTTCACGATCGACGCTGACGGCGAGATCGCGGAACTCGCGCACGCCGTGCGCCCGCTCTCACGTCGGTCGACTCAGATCGAATCCAACCGGGCGGTGCTCCTGGCTGCCTGGCGCAGCGAGCACCCGGGACTGGAGCCGAGCCCCGACGAGCTCCACCGCATCGACCGGCTGGCGTGGGCGAAGGCCCGCCCGAACAAGCCCGGCAAAGTCGACGAAGCCGCGTGGGAGCAGCTCATCGCCGACGAACTCGTCGCGATCGATTCCACGATCCTGCGCGAGCGTGGTGAGGTCCCACTGCCTTCTGCGGAGCTCGGTGAGCTGGATCTGGAACTGCTGGCTGCGCGCGCGGTCGTCGAAGCAGACGCGCGATCGGCGAGCTGTGGCGGACGCTTCAGCCTGTTCGCCATCCGGGCCGGCGCGACGCGTGCGGTCGCGGCATCCGGAGTCGTCGCGCCGCGCGGCGAACTGCAAGGCGTCATCGACGATGTCATCGATCGCGCGCTTGAGCAGACGGTCGATCTGCTCGATGGTGAGCCCGAGCGCCCCGCGCACATCAAGGGCTACATGGCGTCGGCCACGGCGGTGGCGAAGGTGGAACTCGCTGCACGATTCGGCGCGCTCGCCCTCGCCGGCGTTCGTGCTTCCGAGGGCGAGATCGCGGATGCCGCGGCCACGGTGCTGAGCGACGGTATCAAGCTCGAGGGACGCCAGGTTGAGGCTGCGGCGGCGATCGCCGGAACAGATCGGTTGGTGTCTGTGACCGGCCCCGCCGGGGCGGGAAAGACGACGATGCTGCGGGTCGCGAGAGCGGCGCTCGCACACCGCGGACGCTGCATGGTCGTGGTCGCGCCCACCAAGAAGGCGGCATCCGTTGCTGGGCGTGAGATCGGCGCGTCGGCATCGAGCCTGCACGCGCTGCTCGGCGACCACGGGTTCCGGTGGGGACGAGACGCCGCGGGCGCGGAGATCTGGACGCGGCTGCAGGTTGGTGAGATCGACTCGGTGACCGGGATCGCGTACGAGGGCCCGAAGCGGTATGCGCTCGTCGCGGGCGACCGAATCGTCGTCGACGAGGCCGGCATGGTCGACCTCCACGCGGCCAATGCGCTCGCCGCGATCGCCGCCGAGTCGGGCGCGGGCATCGCGATGGTCGGTGACCACCTCCAAGCGCGCCCGGTCGGACACTCGGGTGCCATGGCCACAATGACCCGACGTGCGACGGCCGTGGTCGAGTTGACGGCTGTGCACCGCTTCACAGATCCCAAGTACGCGACCCTCACGCTTCGCATGCGGGAACCGGCATCCAAGGATGCTGCGCTCGCCGTCGCGACGGATCTTGCCGACCGCGGGCTGGTGCACCGCGTGTCCGATCACGTTCAGGCGCGCGACGTGATGGTGGAGTCGTACTTCCGCTGGGCCGCCGGTCACCGCCGCGTTGCCCTGGTGACGAGCACCAACGAAGAGGCGGACGCGATCAACGAGGCCATCCAGCAGCGGCGGGTCGAGCACGGGGAGTTGCCGCTCGCTCGCATCGCTGTGGGTCAGGGCGAGCAGCGGTTGCTCGAGGGCGACGTCGTGCAGACCCGGCGCAACGATCGCGCGACGGGTGTGGAGAACCGCGCGGTCTGGGTTGTGCGTCGCATCACGCCGGCCGGGCTCGAGTTGGCGAGTGTGAGCGACGCCGTCGACACCCGCGTGGTCAGACACGAGTACGCCGCCGACCACGTGCACCTCGCCTACGCGTCGACCGTGCACGGCATCCAGGGTGAGACGACGGATGCCTCGATCGTCGGCCCAGGTGTGGATGCCTCGGGCCTGTATGTCGGCATGACGCGCGGGCGCGTGCACAACGAGGCGATCGCGATCGCGCGAACGGATGCCGCGGCGACGGATCAGATAGCGGAGAGCATGATGCGCGGCATCCCCGAGGTCAGCATCGACGACTCGGTGCGCGCGGCGCGGAGCGAACTCGGGCGGGCCGCCCGTCCAGCCGAGCGTGCGGTCGGCGACGATCTGCGGCAACTGAACGAGTGGATGCGCACTGCACGGCGGACGTTGCTCAGCCTCGACAGCCAGGTCGCGGCGCAGGATGCAGGGGCTCATGGTCGAGCAGGTGGTGATGCTTCGGGCGGTGATCTGGCCGACGTCCGCAGCGCGCTGCGCGCTCGGTACGAGTCGGCCTGGCAGCGACACGAGGAGCTTCTGCGGCAGTACCTCGAGACTGAACGCGGCGCGGTTGCTCGGGGTCACGCTGAGGACGTCGCGGCTCCGGTTGCTGCGCCCGAGGTTCGGACCCGCTCGTTGCTCGGTCGCTGATCTTGACCGATGGTGGCAGAGCAGTCGATCGATGGGTGAAGTACCTGATAGAGATCTCCTCATGACCGAACTGATTGGCTACCAGGCTCGCGAGGAAATGGATGGGGCACGAGGTCCTCACACTTGCAGACGTGTGGCCCGCCGAGCCGCGCGCGATGATCGTGGGGCTCAACCCCGCACCGTCGAGCGTCGAGGCGGGCCACTACTACCAGGGCCAGGTGGGCCAGGGGCAGTTGCGCAAGCTTGCCGCCGCGGGGTTGTTCCGTGCGCCGTCCGACCGGCACTTCGAGGATGCTGCGCTCTCCGCAGGGGTCGGCTTCACCGACATCGTCAAGCGGCCGAGCCGCGGGGAAGGCGATGTTGGCGCAGACGAGATCCGCTTCGGAAGTGCGCAGCTCGCGGACAACCTCCAGTCCCGCGGAGTGCAGTTGATCGTGTGCGTGTTCCGGCATCCCGTGAAGGTCCTGCTCGGGACCGAGGGCGTGCCGGGGATGCAGGCCAAGCGGACGTCGTGGGGAGCGCGAGTGTTCCGGATGCCGGGGCCGTTCGACAAGCGCGAGAACGTGGAGCGCGTCATGTCAGAGCTCTCGGTGCACCTGGACTCGGGCGAATAGCTCACGCGTCCCATCGGGCTCAGTGGGTCGCGTGCGTAGCCGCGCTGATGTTGGGTCAGGATGGTCGAGTCGCTCCGATTCATCCGGGGTGATGGATCTGGGGAGGTTCCATGCTGAACGAGAAGGAGCGGCCGATCGACTACGCCGCGCTCAAGAGTCGCCACAGGCAGGAGCGCGACGGCCACCCGCCGGCGCTGTCGCTTCGCGTGCACCGCGCGCTGAGCTGGCTCGGGCGAGCGGAGCAGTCCGCGGACGACAAGGACGTGCAGTTCATCCTGCTCTGGGTCGCGTTCAACGCCGCGTACGCTCAGGACCTCGGCGTGGAGAGTTCGCAGTCGGAGCGTGAGCGGCTTCACGCGTTCCTCGGCCAGCTGTGCCGAGTCGATGAGAAGCGGTTCGAGGCGCTGCTTTGGCATGAGTTCTCGGGCAGCGTGCGGGTTCTGCTCGAGAACCGATACGTCTTCCAGCCCTTCTGGGACTGGCAGAACGGGCGGATCAGCGAGGCCGAGTATCAGCGGCAGTTCGACGGTGCTCGCAGGGCTGTCGAGCGCGCGCTCGGCGCCGGCGACACGAACGTCGTCCTCCAGATCGTGTTGCACCGGCTCTACACGCTCCGAAACCAGCTCGTGCACGGTGGCGCGACGTGGAACGGTGACGTGAACCGCGATCAGGTGCGCGACTGCGCCAGCATCCTCGGTCGCTTCGTCCCGCTGATCATCGCCACGCTCATGGATCACCCGGCACAGGACTGGGGGCCTGTGCACTATCCCGTCGTGCACTGATTGACGGGGCCGGCACGTCGGCCCGCACTCAGCCTGCGGGCAGGTGCGAGACGACGAACCGTCCGATGCGCAGTTGCCTCTCAGCGATCTCAGTCGCCGCGGCGAGCGACGCCGCGGCGAGCTGCGGGTCCAGATCACCGGTTATAGGTGTCTCATCCTCCCCGAAGTGCATGGCGACTGCTCCCCGCTTTCCGCGAGCGGCCAGCGCACGCAGCTCAGCAGGGGAGAGATACGATGCGGAGCCGCCGAGCGACAGGACGCTGTCGAAACGGGTCCCGCAAAGCACGCGATTCTCCTGGGCGGTGGCCCAGCTCATCGGATGAATTCCCGCGACGACTGGGTGCTTCGCGACGAGAGCATTCAGCATCGCGGTTGACGGGTCGATTCCGACGTACCGGACGGGGTCGACGAGCCCACTCGTCACTGGCCATCCAGTTCCGCAACCTACGTCCAGGGTCCGCCATAGTTGCTCGCCGAACACAGCCGTGATGAATGCTGTGGTCTGGGCCCGCTCGCGCTCCGTCAGCGGGTGGTTCTTGTCCCAACTGGACGCGAGGGCGTCGTACGCGGAAGCGGTGTTCGATCGTGTCACGGGCATGTTCTGAATGCCGTAGACGTGCTCGACTCGCCCGCGGTTCACGAGGTTCGTGTCGTCGAGGTCGGCGTCCATCGTCCAGTGTTTCCACCCCATTGGCGTGCGCAGGTAGATGCGGGTCCACTTGTAGAACTTCATCGGCTCGCCGTATGTCTGGATGACGTGCGCCGCGCGCGCGTAGTCGGCGGCGTCCAACCCTTCGGTGCGCGGCGAAGCCACATACTCGTGGGGAGCTCCATCCGCGTAGGTGGTCGCGAACTGCCAATCGAGCTCTGGCTCTAGGTCGAGCCACCAATTGAGGTCCGTACGCGTGATCATGAGCGTCTCCGAGTTCCACACGGCCCACCAAGTCCGTGCACCCAGGATTCTGCTGCGCGGCACCGACATCCGGTGGAGTCGCGGTGCGAGCCACGCCGTCAGAGACATTCGCTGCGGCACTCGATTGGCGCGTCGAGACGGAAGACGCCCATGGCCGGCGTCCCGAAGACAGGGTGCGCCGCCGACGTTCGCGCTGGACGCCGATTACCGCTGCGCTACTTCCCCCACCCCTTACTGGCGCGGATGAACGCGCTGGAGCTCGACGGCGTGGCGGGCGAACGCCTCAGCGATCTCCTGGTCAGTGGCTTCCTCCCATGTCTCGCTCAGCGGGATGTGGTCGAAGTCTGAGTACCTCTTGCTCTCGCGCTTCTCATAGGCCTTGATCCGCAGTCGGAAGCCGAAGTCCGGATTCCAGTCAGCAACCAGCTCGATGGCGTTTCCTCCGCGGAGCCGGAATGCAACGCAGCTGACTGGGTCCGTTGGCCGCCGCTTGGGCCAGATCCACCGTTCCTCGATTCCAACTACGTCTTCAATTCGCTCCGCAATCGCCGATTGCAGTGCGCCGCGTCGGGCGTAGATTTTGTCGGCGGCTCGTTTCCTGGCCAGCACCCTCGACTCTTCATCGAGTCCGAATGCGTGCAGCATCGCGTCGATGCCCAGTCGATCAGCCAAAGAAGCCGGTCGCTCGGGGACGTCCGCAACCACTATGTCGGCATTGGCCGCAAAACCGGACAGCCCCGGGAAGCGTCCGAGCGCCTGATCCAGCAGCCAAGCAGTCCGGTCTCGGACGAGTTCCGCCAACGCATCGCCAACCTGTTCGATGCGCGCATGTCTGACCTCGGCGGGGGCGTCGGCGACCTTGGTCAGGCTGGCCAGCTCGTCGCCGAGCGCTTCGAAGGCTTTCAAGTGCGAGTCCGACATACCCGCGTACCCGTCCGGCCCAATGCGGCCCTTCCCTAGCGGATCGCTGACCGCCCATTCTCGAAGGCGAACGAACTTCTCGCGTGGTGGCATCTCCTGCACCGACCTGTTGGCGCTCGAGTCGAGGAACCAGAAGTTGCCCGGCCAGTTGAGGTAGGTGTGAGTCGCTGCGTATCTGCGGCCGAAGCCGGGCGGTAGGCGGAACCTCGATTGGTTATAGGCCGCCACCACGTGGTCCCAATCGACCGATCCGATCGCGAGCGGGAGTTGCTGGGCCAACGCTACGAGCAGATCCGCCGCGCTGCGGGCGACTTCCAGCCGTTCGTCGTCGCTGCCTAGACCACGAACCTGTTGACGCCCCCGCTTCAACCGGGGGTATCTCCCGTGCGCCACCCCGATGATCTCCGCGACGGGAAACTCGCCTCCCGCGGATCCGGCCCTGAGTGACACCGCGAACGCATCGCGCCGAAAGGCGTCGCCCAGAACCTGCTGATAGCCAAAGAGAGTCGCTCCGAGCACGTACTCCTCGGCCTGCGAAATGTCACTAGTCGACCACTCGCGCTCAGCGTCGCTCGCCACCACCCAGGCGAAGACGTCTTCCCACAACTGAGTTCGAGTCAGCTTGAGCGCGTAGCCGAGCCGCGTGTGTTGGTGCAGGACTGCGGTGAAGCGACTGAGTGCGCTCGTCACCAACGGGGCAGTCAACTTCATCGACCGCAGGATCGGGCGCTTGTTCGCTTTGCTCAACCGGTCGACGTTCACGGGAACCATGTCCGATAGCCCGATACCTGCCAGGGCGAGCCGGGACAGCAGGCTGAGAGCCCCGTAGACGTCGAGCAACCCGCCCGTCGCATCGGCAATGCCTTTGAGCGCGGCGTGCGCAGATGTCTCCCCGGGCGCGGACAATGCCGGATCGTGCCAGAAGGTCTTGACTGCCGCGAAGTACAGATCATTGCCTGAAACGGGCGCGCCGCCGCGATTGACACGGCTGAAGACCTCGAGCACATCTTCCGGGTCTCGCACCGAGGCCGAGATCATCGGGATGCTCTTCCGAAGCCACGCCGCTCGCACTAACTCGAGGTTGGCTGCGATCGCCGATCGCGCAGTTGCGTCTTGTGGGAGGCGGAACTGGGGGTCGAGCACAGAGACCATGCCAGCGACGCTCGAGCTGTCGATCTCGGAGTCGATCAGCTCGCCGAGGGACGACCAGTTCGAGAGATCGACGTAGCGCTCACGGTCCGCGATCGGCTCGGCTTCCAGCTCGTTGAACCCTTCGACGTCCGTGTCGAGCGCGGGGTCGAATAGGCGCCAGACTATGTAGCCCGCATCTCGCGATGGCTCGCGGAACGCGTTTAAGTAGAACCGGCCGTACCCGCGTCCCGTGAAGATCGAATAGATCGCAAAGACGCGCTGCTGACCGTCGACGAGTTGCGGGTTGGATGTCTCGGCCAGTCGCACGGCCGCTTGGCCCCCACCCAGTGGGATCGATGCCGCCCCAGGTCGATCAATTTGGCAGAAGAGTAACGACCCCACCGGATACCCCATGATGAGCGAGTCAAGCAGGAGTCGCATTCGATCCTCCCTCCACACTTCATCTCTCTGAACGAGAGCCAGGTCCCACGCGTTCTCCATGCGTCGTCGGACGATGTCGCAGGGCGCCAGACGACCTCCGTCAACGGGTTGCTCGATCTTCGGGTTCGGCACGGTCTCAACCTAGCCCTCGGCCCGAAGCGCGGCGCAAACGGTGGGCCGTTGATCTTGGCTAATGCTGACTGAGCAAGGGAGTGCTGGGCGGTGGTCCCGTGACGATCCTCCTCGCCGCTCAAGCGGCTCAGAGAACCGGCCCGGGGCACCGCACTACCATCGGCGCACAGAGAGTTGGAGGTCAGGCAGGTAGCTGCGTCGGTTCTCCGGGCTCAAGTCCGTGTTCTCGCATGTATGTCATCGCCCGGACGACCGCGTCGAGTTTGCGCTTCAGATCCTTGAGTGTGGGCGACGTCTCGTCCGAGAACTCGTCGAGCCGCTCGTGTTCACGTCGCAATGCGATCTCGGTCTCAGTCAGCGTGATCCACACCATGGGGTCCTGCTCGAGGGCTTGATACTGGCGGAGGATGACAACAGTTAGTTGACGAGCGACGACAGCCTCCACTGCCTCGGCTGGCGTTCCGGGGCTGGCCAACCCGAAAGCAATCCCACCGCCACCGGCGGTGACCAGCGACCCAGCCGTCAGCAGGCCGCCGATCATTCCACCGGGGCCGAATGCGGCCAACGCGCTGGTGATCGCCGCGGCGCCGACAAGTCCCGCGCCTGCCGCAAGAGCAAGTCCTCCAGTCGCCACGACGATCGCGATGGCGCCAGCGCCGATCGCGCCCATCTTTAGCAGGCTGAAGCCGACGCCAGCCTTCAGCGCGTCCTGTGCGCTTTTCGACGCTCTGAGGACGTTGGAACCGAAGTGGCTGGTGAGCCCCATCTCAGCCGAAAGCACCAGCAGCGCCTCCTTCGGCACGTCTTTCGGGACGGTGATGTCGAAGGGGCGGATGACGTTTTCGCCGGGGATGACCGACAACGGGACGACCGCTTCCTCTCTGGAGAGGGATGTCACGACGGTCGGCGTGGGGAGCTTCGCTTCCGGATCTGACAGATCGAACGCAAGCCGCGAGATCTCCCACGGGATGGGACGCCCAGCGCGCGCGTTCTGCTCTCGGATACTGTCGACTGCAGATGCCTGAACCTGCCGGAGTGCACCCGAATATCGATCCTGCACATCGCCCTTCAAACGATCGCGTATCAGATGCGCGTATCGCAGACCCAGCAGTGTGAATGTCTCGGCCGTGTTCAACGGGATGTCGAAACCACGCTCGGCGGTCGCGAGCTCTCTTGACTTCGAGCCGAAGAGCGCGAACCCAATTGCCTCGACAACCTGCGGGGACGAGAGGTAGTCGACCGCGTAGTGCGATGCGAGGCCGACAGCCTTCGTGTGGATCTTGAAGTCGAGGAGCCAGGGAACGGCGGACGAGGCCCCGCGGCGCGCGGCCACGGGGTCCAGAGGATTCCAGAAGTTAACCCACCAGGACAGATTCGTCGGAGGTTCCGCCAGCACGTCGCGGAGTCCGTCGACATTGAAGCTGGTGCTGGACAAGGGACTACCGATGGTCACAAGCCCTGTCACCTCAAGGCCGGCCGGAAGGCGTCGGATGAGGTCAGCAGCGATGACTGAGCCGAGACTGTGACCGACAATCACAATGCGACCTGTCTCGGGGAGCAACTTCAGCACGCGCTGAAGCACATAAGCGCGAACCTCGGCCTTTGTGGCGTAATTGCGGGCCTGCACGAGCCATGGGGTACCCAATGCGAAGTCTGCGACAAACTGGCTTCCTGGGATCCCCTTCCCCGCGTTGTGTCGACCGATCCGGAACTCGATCGCGCCGACCCGACGTTCAAAATTCCGCCGGTTCTGACGCGCTTCCTCACGAGGCGGGCGCTTGATAGAGACACCAGGAACCTTGCGATTGTCCGGATCGACCCCTTTTAGGCCGTTCGGATACTTCGGGGTGATGACTTCGACGGCATCCAACCGCGGGTACTGCGCATCAGCGAGAGACCTATCGAGCACACCCTTCCATGCGTCGTCCTGATCGCCGTCTCCGACGCCATGCAGGAACAGCAAGATTGGCTTCTCCGCCACTGGACTCGATCCCCCCACTCATGCCGCGGGCGGGAATCATTCGAAGCGCGGCCGCCGCGACCCACGATGATCACGATACTGCGGCACCGGTGGGAGCTTTCCGTGTCGACACAGGGACAACAAGAGCGGGGTGAGGGTACAGTCGCTCTCACCCCGCAGTCCTGTTGCGATGGGTCAGCGGACAACCCCGGCGCCGGCGGACGAGACCGGCTCGGCTACTGGCCCCGTGGCGGAACGATCCGCAGCGGGGCCGCTAGCTTTTGGGGCGCGGTCCACCGAGACGGTCGCGAACTTGAGCGACGCGCCGATGTTGTCGGCGACGATGTCGCGCGTCTCGCGGGTGTTGCCGGTGTCCTTGTCGGTGTAGGTGCCGAAGCGCAGGTCGCCGGCGACGATCACGCTGTCGCCCTTGCGGAGCGAGGTCGCGACGTTCCTCGACTGCTGGTTGAACACGACGACGCGGTGGAACACCGTGCCGACATCCTCCCAGCGGTTCGTCGTCTCATTGAGACGGCGGTCGTTGACGGCGACGGTGAAGCGGGCGTACTCGTTGCCCGAATCGCTGGCGCCGTGCTCGGGGTCACCCGTGAGGTTGCCCTCGATGGTGACCGGGATTCTCGTGGTCATCGTTCTTCCTCTCGTTCCGGAGACGCCGCAGCGCCTCCTCGGGCATGGGTCCGGTCGGCCCACGCGTCCCATTCCTGCTCGTCGATGGCGTTCGCCCACGAGCGGGGCTTGCGGTGGTTGTGCCCGCGCGTGCATCCGCCGGCGTACGCGTGGCGCAGGCGGGGCAGTGTCAGGCTGAGACGTTCGTGCCATCCGATCGGCCCGAAGCCGGCATCCGATGCATCGAAGGCCACCGTGTGCGCGGTGTGGAGGGCCGAGAGCTCCTCGACGAGGTCGCCGTGCCTGAACCAGCACACCGGCACGAGAGACTCCGAGATCTGGTACCTGACGGTGAACCACTCGACCCACGCACGCAGCGAGTCCCAGGCGGAGCGGGCATCGGCATCCTTGAGCGTCCGCCAGTCGACGACGTGTGCGCCGATTGGAGCGGACGAACCCGCGCGCTCACCGGGATGGAAGTCGCTCAGCTGCTGGGCGAGCACGTCGTCCAGGTCTGGAGGGTCGTCGTAGTCGGTCATGGCGCGGTCCCTTCGAACGCATTGAGCTTGAGGCGGAGCACTTCGAGCGCGAATTCGGATGCCGCACGACGCGCGCGATGCCGGGAGAGAACGGCATCCCGGTCGATCAGCCGATGAAGGAGCTCGTGGCAGTACGGATGCAGCGGCACAAGGTCGCGGTCCGCCTCCAGCGCCACCCACCGGCCGTCGCCGGCCTGACTGACTCCGGAGTAGTCGAGGTGGTGCAGCTCGAGTTCCTTCTTGGTGGCTCGTCGGCCGCATCCGAGGCAGACGAGGGGACGGGCGCACATCGCCTGCGTGGCGAACCACGCGTCGCGGCGCGCGAACCACGCGCGCGAACGGAGGAACGACGATCGATACGCCTTCGCGTGAAGCGGCTTGCGGCGGTTGGTCATTCCTCGTTCACCACCTCGACGGGCTCGGCCGCAGGCGGGGGAGTGGCCGGCGCGCGGCGCGCATCCTCGAAGGTGACGCGCTGCTCCTGCTCGGTCTCGCGCTTGCCGGTCTGGATCGCGCGGGCGTCGCGTCGGGCGTCCCATCCGGCGAGGTCGAGCAGCACGCTGCGTCGGTTGCGGTAGGCGAGCAGCCCGGCGGTCGGCGGCAGGCGGCGGATCTCGTCGACCGACATCAGGGGCCGCCGTTCGTGGTGCTCGCTCGTCGAGTGCCCGACGTCTCGGGTCGACCAGGAGCGCTGCTCTCGGCGGGTGTCGCGCGTGCCGAGGAGCGACTCGATGTCGCGGAGGTGGTCGACGTGGCTCGCTCCGCCGAGCAGAACCTTGGCGGTCGCGGCTGCCCAGATCGTGTCGGCCTCGGCGCGCGACCACGAGGTCTCGGCTTGCGAGAGCGCCTGCAGCACGATGAATGTGCAGATGCCGCGGCCACCTCCGTCGGCCATGATCCGCGGCAGGCTGCCCCAGCGGAACATGTTCGCGATCTCGTCGAGGATGAGCCCGAGGGGATGCGCGAGCCGCGAGCCCGGCGATGCCAGTGCTCTGTTGCGGGCCACTTCGACGATGTCGTCGAGCACCGCACCAAGCCACCCGCCCATCGCCGATGCGCCGGAGGATGAGCCGATCAGGTAGAGCGTATTCGCGGCGTCGAGGAATCGGGAGGGATCGAACA
This sequence comes from Microbacterium sp. NPDC056003, assembly GCF_042274785.1. Lineage (NCBI taxonomy): Bacteria > Bacillati > Actinomycetota > Actinomycetes > Micrococcales > Microbacteriaceae > Microbacterium > Microbacterium sp. NPDC056003. The sequence continues at coordinate 1,737,688 of NZ_JBHJXQ010000001.1, forward strand.
CGGGATCGCCGGGGCGAGGCGACAGTGCGTCGCGGATCTGCGGCACCGCGAGCGGAGCAACCGCCCCGCTCACACCGAACCAGATGGACGAGACCAGCTTCTCGTCGCCGGCGATCGTGGCGTCGAGGCTGTCTCCCCAGCCGGGAGCGCCGTCGGCCTTGAGGATCTCAACGGCGTCACGCGTCTGCGCAGGGCTCGTGCCCCAGTCGTACAGTTCCGCGATCGACATGCCGCCGACCGCGGCCGCGTGAAGGAGGCGACCGAGGACGACCCCGGATGCCTGCGCCCACTCCCCATTGGTATTCGACGACCCGAGTGCGGTGCCGGTGATGATCGCGTTGCCGCGCTGCATCGCGACGAGCGGATCCTCGCAGCCGGCGATCGGTGAGATGCGCAGCGGATGCCGCACGCCCGACATCCCCTGCGGGTCGAACACGTGGACATCGCCGCGGGCCTGCCGCATCCGCATCGTCGCCGTGAGGTTGTCGTTCGTGGTTGACGTCGTGATGAGCGGACCCGACCAGTCGACGATCGCCGAGATCAGCACGCGGTAGCCCTTGCCCGAGCGGGGCGGGCCCTCGAGCGCGACCGAGTCTTCGATCGAGACATAGACGTCCTGGCCGCGCGACTTTCCGACCCGCCAGCCGACGTCGGTCGGCGTGGGCTTGGACAGGTCGGGACGCAGCTGTGCGGCGCGACGCAGGACCGCCTTCGCGGAGAGGTGGTCGCGGATCTCACCGGATGTCGCGAATCCGGGCCGTGTGCGCAGATCGGAGATGAATGCGCGATCGGATTCGCGGTAACGGCGCACCGCGATCAGCACCCACACGGTGAGTGCGACGATGATGACGACCGCTGCGATGTCCACGATCCGGATCGCGACCACGGGCATCGCGCACCCTGCCGGCGGTTCGTACCCGGATCGGTCGCCGGTGATCGCGAGGGCGAGGCCGGCGAAGAGGTGCTCCGGCGCCGGGCGGGCGCCGCACACGAACTGCGTGACGGACTCGGCGAGGAATCCGAACGTGAGCGACAGGATGACTGCCGCAGCGATGAGGGCGGCGATCGCCTTCCCGAGCATGCCCTGGTTCATGATGCTCGCCTCCTACAGCCCTTCCGCGGTAGCGGCGGCCGCGGCGAACCAGGCGTCGCGCGTACGAGGGCGTAGCTCGTCGAACCGGAGTGGTCCCGCCTTGAGCGCGGGATCGAAGGGGATGATGTGCACCGTGCGCACGTGATCGCGGAAGCCGTCGGCGATCTGCCTCGCCACCGCGGGCGCTGGCTCTGACTGCGTGACGATGACCACGGCGCGGGCGGCGAGGATGCTCGAACGCTCGTCCCGCCCGCGCAGCGCGTCGAGCAGCAGCGCCGCTGACTCCGCCGACTCGGGAGTCGCCAGCGTCGGGAGGACGAGCTGGTACGAGTTGTCGACCATGCGCAGCCAGCGTTCGGCCGACTCGTCATTGCCCGAGTCGAAGACGACGAGCCGGTAGAACCGTGCGGCGACCTGCATGAGCAGATCGAAGTCGGCGGACGCGATCCGCTGGTCGGTAGCGAGCAGTTCGGGGTTGGAGCGGAGCACGTCGTACCGGTCTGTGGCCTGGTGGTGCACGAACCGCGTGATGTCGGAGACGCCAGCGCCGAGTTCCAGCAGGCGGGATGCTTCGGGAAGAAGGTCGCGGAGGGTGGTGTCGTAGATGCCCTGCTCGGTGCGCCAGCCCAGCGTGCCGCGGGTGTCGTTGTTGTCCCAGGCGAGCACGTTGCCGCCGCCCTCGCGTGCGTAGACCGCCGAGAGCATCGCGGTGGTCATCGTCTTGCCGACTCCGCCCTTGCCGTTCGCGATCGCGATGGTGCGGCATCCGGCCCACTGCCTTGAGACGATCGCGGTCCATTCGGCGCGTCGTCGTTCGGCTGCGGAGGGCTTGGCGATGATCCCGAGTCGCCGGGCAAACCCTCGCCAGCCGGTCGGCCGAGGGAGTGGCTCGGGCGCGGGGCTGAGGAAGGAGGGGCGGGCGGGCGACTCCGCAGCCGGCGCTTCAGCGGTCTCTGTCGCGGTCGGCTGCGGATCCTGTTCGCTCACCTCCTCTCCATACGTCTCGGTTCGCAGGGGTTCGTCTTCAGGCGCGTTGGCTGCCACCGCCACCGCCGGACTCTCGAGGTGCGTGAGAGCCCCGTCGGGTGTGACGAGCAGGCGGTGGTCGCCGCGGTCGCCCGACGTGACGAGTTCGAGGGTCGCGCCTGAGCGTCGCGCTTCGTCGGTCGCGCGGCGGACGATCGCGTGCCGCACATCCTCATCGGCGACGGCGTGGATGGGCTCAGCGCGGCCGTCGAGTGTGACGAAGGTGACGTGTGTGCCGGTCACGGTCGCGTATGCGCGAGGGTGGCTGATGATCGTGCTCATGGTTCACTGCTCCTCGGTGTTCTCGCGGGGGTCGGCGGCGAGCCAGCCCTCGATTCCGGTGTCGATGTCTCGCGCCTCTGGCCAGAGCGCATCGAGCGTCGCGGCGTCGATCGCGCGGAGTTCCGCGTCGTCGCGGTCTGCCGGCGCAAGCGCATCGTCGGTGGCGAAGAGCTCGTACTCCCAGTCGGTCGACGTGGCGAAGCAGTCGACGAGGTAGGAGTATTGGCCGACGTAGGCGAGGAATTCGCCTTTGCGCAGGTGCCGTGCCATCTCGACGTGTGGTGCCGGCAGGTTGAGTCGTGCGCGCAGCGCGGCCTGCTCCTGGCTGTTCACGCGGAAGATGAACTTGTTCTCGATGTCGCCGACGATCGAGTACGCGAGCGACCGCTCGAGCGAGCCTTCGTCGCCGACGGCGTCGAGGTCGCCCATCTTGTGGAGGATGACGATGTTGCTGATGCCGTAGTGGCGCGAGAGCTTGAGCCATTGCTGGAACATCTGCAGCGACGAGAGCGACGTCATGTCGCGCCACCCCTCCTCGCGGACGACGTATCGGGTGCGCTTGGCGGCTCGGTCCGAGATCACGGCCTGGATCCATGCCGTCGAGCACACCTGCGTGAGCTGGGCCGCAAGGTCCCCACGGGCGAACAGCTCGGACGTGTCGGTGACGACGATCGGGGCATCCTGATCGAACTCGACGGTCGACTCGTCTTCGAAGAGGCCCGAGAGGTCGCCCTCGACGAAGCGGCGCAGCACGAAGCGGGGCTGGATCGCGCCATCGGCTGCGTGGAACGCGGCATCCGTCTCGGCTGCGATGGCGCCGAGGTCCTCGAAGACGCCCCGCAGAGTCGGTCGATCGCCGGTGCGGGCGATGCACCGATCGAGCGCATCCAGAAGCGCGGCGTGCTCGACCGCCGAGAGTCGTGCGCCGAGCGTCATCTCGATGAGCGCGATCAGGGTGCCGATGCGCCGCTGCTTGACCATCTGCTCGTGCTGCTCGTCGGTGCTGTCGGTGCGGCGCGGGCCCCGGTCGAGCGGGTTGAGACGCGTGCCGGTGCCGCCGCCGAGGCGGATCACGCGACCGCCGGGGATCGCCTCGGCGACGCTCACCCACTCGCCCTTCGGATCGGACGGGACGACGACCTGGTGGCCGAACGCGATCGATCGGGTGACGAGCGTCTTCACCGTCGCGGACTTGCCGCCCCGGTATGCGCCGAGCACGAGGATGTTCGTCGAAAAGGTGCCGCGCTCGGACGAGTCGACGTACGCCTCCCACGGCGAGAAGTGCCACAATGCGTCGGCGTTGAGGTCGACGCCGAGGATCGGCCCGCGGTGGCCAAGGCCGGAGTCGGCGACGAACGGGTAGATCCCGGCGATGTGCTGCGAGGTGGCCTGGTGAGCCGGAATCCACGCCTTCGCGAGGTTCCAGTAGCCGCCGTTGATGAGCCCGGGACCGAACGGCCCGGGGACCGCCGCCTCAGGAAGCCCGCGATCGCGACGCGATGTGCGGGCCGGCTTCTGCTCCTGCCGAGCGCGATTGATCTCGCGCTGCAGATCGCGCTTCTCCCGTCTGCTGAGCTCGACGGGGGTGAAGGATGCCGCGTGCTTCACCATCACTTCATCCCCATCCCGATCGGCAGTGCGTTGACCATGAGCGCCTCGGCCTGCTGGCAGTAGAGGACCTGCGCCTCCATCCCCGCGCGCGACAGCGCGTTGCGCATCCCCGCGATCGCCTGGTCGAGTCGCTCCTCGTCCGGCGCGGTGACCGTGAGGTACGCGCCGTACTGGAACTCGCCGTGACCGCGCGCGATCTCCTGCTCGCGCTGCTCGAGCGCGCGCCAGTCCGCGGCATCCGCTGCCGACCCGTCGGCGCCCCGCTTCGCGCGGAGCGACTCGTTGCCGCGCCACACCTTCTTCTCGTCGCGGATGCGCTTGAGCGCCTTCGACACCGGCACCGGCGTGAGCACGATCGAGAAGATGTGCGTGATGGCTTCGCCGGTGTTGGGATGCCGGGCGAAGACGACCGGCGAAAGGAAGCCGACCGGCGAGTCCGAGCGCGGCCACTCGTGCACCCACATCGTGGTGTGAACGCCGGAGTCCGTGACGACGATCCCGTTCCGTCCCTTCGGCTCCTCGAGGTACATCGGGCCGATCGCCGCCGGATCGACGCCGGCGACGGCATCCGGTCGGTTCTGGACGATCGGCGCGAACTCGGGATCGAACGCGAGACGGCCGAGCGCGGCGACATCGCGCGGCGAGAGCCAGCGGCGCACCGTGATCTTCGCGGCGGTGAGTGCGTCGGCAAGGTTGCTCGCCTCGATCTGCGCGAGCGTGACGATCGCCTCCTTCCCGCCGCCGAGGGCCTTCAGTTGCCCGCCGAGCGAGACGAGGTCGAGGGTGAGGACGATGTAGTTGCGGTGGGCGACTTCGAACCGCTCGGAGCGGTCCATGACGTCCTGGTAGTTGTGCGCGACGGGGGAGGAGGGGTTGAGCTTCCGCACGCGCCGCACGGTGTCGTAGTGCTCGCGTGCCGCGCGGATCGTGGTTGGCAGCGTGCGTTCCTGCAGCGTGACGCGCTTGACGCCGGGCCGCTGGGTGAACGGGCCGAGCACGCGGTCGAACTGCTCGGCGAGATCGAACCGCTCCGGCAGGTCGTGCATGAGGAAGCCCTGCACCTCGAGCTCGGCGATCACTGACACCGACCGGTCGTGCGGGTTGTACGTGGCCGCGACGTTGTTGACGTCCCAGAGCTGGATCGACGCGCGCGTCCCCGGGAGGTTCAGTAATCCCGTCAGCCGCGGGCGCTCGGGCCGGAACTTGTCGGTCGTCGCGCCACTCGCGTGCCGCAGCTGCTTCATGAGCCAGAGCCCCGCCATCCGCGGCGTCGACACCCCGTGGATGCTGGTGAGCGCTGTGATGCCGAACGCCAGATACAGCGGTGCACCGTAGAGCAGGCCGAGGGGGCCGAATCGGTTCACGAAGATGAGCAGCACCGTGGCCGCGGCCGAGACGAAGGCGAGCTGCCACGGGTCCATGCCCATGACGACGCCCTGCCGCGACCGACGCGGCAACCGCACCGGACGTGCGTAGTCGGGGGTAGCAGTCATGACGAGCTCCGATCAGGCTTGGAGGTTTGGGGAGGCTGAGCCGACGACGGCGGAGCTGCGGATGCCGGGGGAGTGGGCACCTGCGCCGCGCGAGGCGCCGTACTCGTTGATTTCGTCGATCGGGTCGGGGTTGCGGATGCGCTGCGAGGAGCCGCCGCGGCTGTCGGGCGCGTGGTCGCCGGTTTCAGCGAAGTGGTGGTCGAGGCTGGGTGGCTTCCCGGCGGGCGCACGCCGGACGGGTGAGCTCCGAGTCGCGTCGGGATGCGCGCTGCCGAGCGCGCCGCCCCCGCGGCCATTCGGCCTCCGCCGCTGCCGACTCGGGAGCCGATGCCGTCGGCTGCGACAGAGCCGGCGAAGCTGAAGAGTCCGAAGAGAGCGAAGGGCGCGAAGGCGACGAGCACGAGGCCGATGATCAACGGCCATGACTGTGGGTTCCAGACCGTCTTCACGGATGCCAGTCCGTTGATGATCAGCGTGACGAACCCGATCGTCAGCGGACCGGTGAGAAGCAAGACGACGACGGCGGATACGTAGCGGACGACCCACTGCGGGCCGATCCCGCGCACAGGGAACAGCATCCAGGCGACTGGCCCGACCATGATCAACGCCGCGAGGACGATGTTGCGGAACGCGAAGACGAGCATGAGGAGCAGCATCCCGAGCATCAACATGAAGTGAATGAGGAAGGCGAAGAAGTAGTTGGCTTGACCGCCGGCCCACATCACTGACTGGAGCGTGGAGTACAGCGCATCGCGCCCGTCGCCGGTCAGGATGTACCAGGTCATGTCGTCGACAGCGTTGAGCAGGTGACCCGTCAGCCACAGCGTGATCGGTACGGCCGGGATCGCGATGAAGGAGCGGACGAGCGCGCCGACGAGCTCTTCGCGGTCGCCAGAGACGACAGCGGCGGCAATCGCCCAGACCATCGCGCCAAAGGTGATGATGAGGATCGCCCACTGCCAGAACGACCATTGATCGAGCGCGGCCGTCCACAGAAGCGTGGAGGTGTCGAACCGCATGTTGTCGGCGACGGAGAACATCATTCCGGTTGCGGCGAGCGCCATGCCACGACCGGCGTTCTCGAAAGTGAGGCAGACGGCGTCGCCGAGACTGCAGCCGTATTTCACGAGCAGGGCGCGACCGCCGTCGGCCTGGATCGCCTGGACGTGTCCCTCGTAGGTCGTGCAGACCGTGGCGCGGGCGCCGTTTACCGAGACGCCGATGAAGCACTCCTGCGCGGTCACCTTGTTGGGGTCGTTGGGGGTGCACGTCACCTGATCGGCCGCGCTCTGGCAGTCGACGTCGAACGCCGGCGAGGACCATGGCTCGCCGCTCACGGCCGCCATCGAAACGGCGGTTGCGGCATCCGTCGTCGTCGCGAGAGCGGGGGTTCCCGTGCCGAGAATGAGCAGGACGCCGATCCCCAGACCCGCGCGGAGCACGCGCATGGCGTTCATCAGAAGCCGAAGTCGAAGTTCACGAACCAGGCGAAGAGACCGGATGCTGCGCCGAGCACCGCGGCCGCGATGAAGATCCAGAGGATGTTCTCGCCGGCCCACGTCCGCACCCGGTCGGACGCGAGCCCGCGGAAGGCGAGGGCGGCGCCGGCGATGATCAGCATGATCAGCACGACGAGCATCGCTCCGGCGAGGATGTATGACGCGATGACCTGGAAGCCCTGGAAGAACGGGGCAGAGAAGTCCGGCTGAATGTCGGGGATGTCGACTTCCGTCGGAGCGGTGTAGGTAGGCATGATCGTTCTCCTTCGCGATTGCTACTTCAGGGGGAGGCCGCGTGCGGCCATGAAGGGCTCGGGAGGTATCGGGTTACCTGACTGACGGACTTCGAAGTGGAGGTGGCACCCAAAGGAGTTGCCGGTGTTTCCCTCGGCCCCGACGGCGGTGCCCGCCGTCACCTGCTCGCCCACGCTGACTCGGAGCGAGCTCCACTCCATGTGGCCGTAGAGCGTCACGAGCTCGTCGCCGTGGTCGATTCGAACTGTGTTGCCGTAGCCCTGGTATGAGCCGGCGGTGATGACGACGCCAGGGCCGGCCGCGAAGATCGTCGATCCGCAGCCCTGCGCCATGTCGTAGCCCTGGTGATTGGTCGAGCAGTAGCCGCAGCCGGTCACCGGGTTGTAGCCGAAGCCGCGGCCCTTGGAGTATCCGCCGGCAAGGGGGTATCCCCAGGCTCCGCTGGCCGTGGGAACCGTGCCGCTTGCGTTCGTTGGTGCGCTCGCTGCCGCACCTGCGATCGCGAAGGGGATGGCAACAAGAGGGGTGGCCAGGAAGGCGGCTGCAAGAAGCGTGACGACGATGACCCCCACCAGGATCTTCCGGCCAGTCCTCGTGGTGAGGGCTGCTGCGGCGATCCCGTGGGCTGCCATGTCAGGGCTCCAACGGCTCCGTGAAGTAGCGGACGACCTTGCAGTCGCTTGCCTGCTGGTCGGTGTCGGGGGTGGGCACGGATGCTGCGCCGCAGAGCACCTGCACGCTCACGCGCACCTGCTCGCTGTAGGACGTCTCACCGCCGGAACCGTCCGAGCGAGTGAAGGTCAGCGTCACGTCGGCCGTGCCGATGGACATGTCGCCCGAGGGGTCGTCGGTGACCGGGACGTTGGCGATGTCCCCGGTGACGACGGCGACCACGCGACCGTCCTCTCCAGCGAGCGAGTCCCACTGCTCCTGCGGGAGCACGACGCCCTGTCGCAGTTCGGTCTGCGAGTCCGTCATCGCCGCGAGTTGGTCCGCTTCGGAGGTGAAGCGCGTGTCGAGCGTGAACCACGTGTCGAGGTAGTCGAGCCAATCTTCGCGCGTGCTCTTCGTTGTGTCGAATGTGGATGCCGCAGCCAGCGCAGCGCGGATGTAGGTGTCGGCGTCCGTCGTGATCGGCTCCGGCGTCCAGCCGCGGTCGGCAGCCGTGGGATCGACGAACGCGCCGTTGGGCTGCTCGGATGCCGTGGGCTCAGGCGTGCTCGACGCGGTCGGTGTGCCTGACGGCGTTGGGGCCGGCTGGGCCAGGATCGCGCTGACGATGATGGCGACGATGCCCGCGATCAGCACGAGGCCGCCGACGATCGCCCATGCGATCCCGCGTCGCCCCGAACTCTGGCTCATCATCACCGGTCAGCCCTCCTGATCTTCCAGGACGGCGACCTTGCACGGACGGAACGGCTCGCGCGATGGTCGCCGTGACGGCATCCTAGGCACGCAATGGCAAAGCGGAAAAGGACAGTTTCCGAGGTTGTGGATAACCGTCGTGTGGTGGAAGTCTGTGGAGGAGAGGCCCCGTTGCCGCCCGGATATTAGACCTCGGATCAGGCCGTTGTCTGTCCCCCATGAGGGGGACAACGCAAGCCCTGCAGAATCTACGAGGGGCGGGATCTGGTGACGGCCGATCGGCATGCCCACACCGTATATCAGTGTAGGAGAGAAGTAAACAACTAAATCGGATGCTTTCCTGGACTTCGCTGCACCTGCTGGGACAGAATTGCCGCATGCCTCGTCTCGCGCAACCAGCGGGCTCGGAAGACGCCCAGGACCCGATCGCGCTGCTCGGCAACCTCGTCAAAGCCGCGATTCTCCGCTATCTGCGCTCGAACCCCGACGTCACCGTAGGTCCGATCTGCGACGCCCTGGATCTCGGCCCCACGACCGTCCAGCCACGGCTCAACGAACTCGAGGCCGCCGGCCTCGTGATCGCCGACCCGCCGGCCGTGCCGGGGGAATCCAGAAAGGGTGTCTGGGTCAAATACAGCGTGAACAACGAGGCTGTCACCGACCTCTACCTGCGCCTCGGGATGGCGATCGGGGAGTTCTGACAGCTCGCGTGTCCGCGGTCGGCGGTATGCCTGGGGTGCAGTCCGAGGAGGTGGTCGCGGTGGATGTGTGGATCTGGGTGGTTCTCGCCGGCCTTGCCGCGCTGGCTGCCGGGGGCGTGTGGTGGAAGCGGCGCGCTCGGCGCGTGTACGTGATCGACCATGTGCGCGTTGAGATGCATCCGGCATGCGTCGTCGAGGATCGGGTGATCGAGCAGGTCTGGCGCGCGGCGATCTCGATGACCAACACGTCCCGCCGGCCACGTGAGCTGCCGGTGTTCGGCGAGCGCGCGGAGGTGCGAGCGTGGAATCGGGTGCATCTGGCTACTGTCTATCTCGAGTCAGACGCGGTCGAGGCAAATCCGGGCGTGGTTGCGTTGGCCTGGGTGGAGTTTGTTCTCCAGGGCGGAGAACGTCCGCGACAAGTCGATGTCGCGCTTCTGAGTCGTCAACGCCCGATGACCTTGCGCTTCACGTCGCGTCGCGAATCACTCAACGGACTTCTCCGAGCTCGGTTCGGGCGTGCTTCCTCGGAGGTGGCAGCGTCGGACCACCGGCTAGACTCCACGGAGATTGCGTCCATGGGGAGCGCAGTCCATCGCGCTGACGCGATTGCGCGGTCACATTCGGAGCGCACCACGGCTCCGTCGGACCAGCTGCCGTGGTCGGCCGGGGATGATTTGCGGGAGGCTTCTTGAGTATCGACGGCGACCAGTTGCGGGTGCTCGTGGAACGGGTCGACAGTATCCTTACTGCCCGGAGGGGACTCCTCCCGAGCGTGCAGCGGGAGTTCGACGACGCCGTACGGCGGAGGAGCGAGGTCGAGCGACTCGTCGCCTTGCTGCAGGAACTCGGGGAGATCGAGAAGGACCAGGACGCGCTCCAGCGCATCGGAGGCGCTATTCAGGAGCTTGATCGACTCCTCGCCTCGTTCGCTGATCGAGAAGCCACTCTGAACGCCCTCCGAGTTCGGTTCAGTCGAGACACCGTGAACATTGGTGTTTCTGGAGAAGCTCGTGTCGGCAAGTCGACAACCCTGCAGAAGTTCTCGGGCCTGACCGACACGCAGATCCCAACAGGCAAAGGGCTCCCGGTTACGGCCGTTCGGTCGGAGATCTTCAACAGCACCGACGAGCGGGCCGAGGTGGTGTTTCGTGACGAGAAGTCGTTCGTTGCCGAGTACATCGGTCCCCTGCTTGACATCGTGAACAAACACCTGGACGTCCCGCTCGCGATCACCAGTTTGGCTGGTCTGCGCGGCACGGTGTTCCCCGAGACGCTCGGCTCAAACGTCGACTCGATCAGTACTGACAGCCTGAGCAGGCTTCTCGATGCCCAGAGAAGCGTCGATACCTACGCGTCGCTCCTCACCGGCGGCACAAGGCAGGTTGCGCTGGAAGACCTGCGCAGCTACGTTGCGTACCCGTCGAAAGCGGAGCTCGACTCCGAGAAGGCAACGGGTGCGCCTCCGAACCGCTCCTATATCGCGGTCAGGTCAGTGAAGATCTTCTGTCGTTTCCCACGTCTTGAGGGCCTCAAGATCGGACTCGTTGACTTGCCCGGGCTCGGCGAGATCGGTGCTTCGGTGGCAGACATGCATCTGCACGGTCTCGAGGACGGGGTCGACCAGATCTTCCCGATCATGCGTCCGACCGACGCCGAAGGTTACGCGAAGCAAGGAATTGCCAGCAACATTGACCACCTCCGACGTATCCAGCCTGGAATCAAGCGGCGCGGCGACCTGATCACCGCTGGCATCAACGTGACCGAAGGACTCAGCGAGACCGTCGAGACCCTCCGCGCCGACTTTGAGCGCAAGATCAATAGCGCTAGCTCTGACCCCATCGGGGTTCTCGAGTACACGGCCATCGACGACTCATCGGTTGCAGAACTATTTGACAGGCTTCTCCGACGAATCAGTGATCGCCTGCCCACGATGGACCAAGAGGTCCTCGCGCACGCGCTGGCGAGCGAAGCCAACGAAGCCGACGTCCACGAGACGCTTATTGCGCTGAATCGCACCCTCACGCAACTCCTCCGCTTGATTCCGATCCCTGAGAAGACTCTTCTCAAGCAGATCGACCGGATCGCCAGCGATCTCATCCACGATTACAACGCGTTCCAGAAGAAGCTGGATGACGAAGCGGATGAGCACAGCGACTGGTACGTGGCCTTCGACGCGGACGTCGATCGAATCCATGGTGAGTCTGGTTCATGGATCCAGGACGGGTTCTTCATGGGCCGCCACCGGTGGGAGTCCGCCGCCCGTGGCAAGAAGGACTACTACAACTGGTACCGCGACGAGGCGCAACGCCTGCGTCGCGAGATCATCGCTCAGTACAGCGGTCTTGATGTGTTCTACGACGACCAGGTCACGCAATTCAAGAGAGACATCATCCGCATCTTCCTCGAGGACACAGGCGAGCTCGCGCGAAAGCTCGGCGTCTCGCCGGAAGAGGAACCGGATGACGCGATCGACAAGATTGCCGCCGAGCTTGGCGGCACGATCCAGGACGACGACCTGGATTCAGCTCTAGAGCTCCTCAAAGACGTGAAGTTCAGCTTCCGCAACAACGTGTTCCTCCAGATCTCTAGCCACCTTAAAGAACTTGCCAATCCGAGCGAGCTGTTCGAGAAGGTGCCCGGATCGCCGAAGGACGGTACCGAGAACATCCGAGAGGTACTTGGCGTCGTCGGAAACTACGACCACCAACTCGCGAGGCTGAACGACTACTTGACCCGGATCGCCACCGAAGCGAACGACAACATTCGGGCATCGCTCCTTCAGCACGACGACAGGTTCCACGAGTACCTGTCGGTAAGCATCTCCTTCTTCAACGACTTCCTCTATCGCAAGGACGAAGCGAACTTCAAGCACCTCGTTATCCGCAGCCTGATCAAGGAGTACCGGGACTACATCCTGGGGGAAGACACGGGCGTTGCCATTGACAGCAAGAAGAAGGACTTGATCGACCAGATCAAGTCTGCGATTGGGGACGCCACTGGCGAATTGATTGAGCAACCGGTCGCTCCCGTCATGCAGAGGAACACCAGGCAGCGTCCGAGCGTGAGCGCCCCAATTGTTGAGCCGCTGTCCGCGCGAGAGCCTGCCGTGGAGAACGTCGCCGAAACGCAGCCGGATCCGGGCGCCGCCGGTCTTTCCAATGAGCCGTGGATGACGCCACTACCAGGAAGCGCTAACTGAGTCTTAACTGATGGCGAACAGTACCCATCCCGCAACCGACGTAGCACTTCTAGACCCGAACGAGTACCTCCGGGGCAATCGAAGAATCGTCGTGGATACGTCAGCTCTCCTCGAGGGCAGGGACGGATACGCCGGCGGAGTACCGCAGTTGATCATGAACAGCGCGGATGCACTGGCGCACAATCCGTTGGTCATTCCGAGGGCGGTGCTCAATGAGCTAACCAACCAGACATCCAGCAGGCGATCCGCGCGAGATCCCGCGTTGGCAGAACGTGCACGCCTCGCCAAAGCGCTAGTGCAGGACCTTGTGAGCGACGGTCTCGCGACTACAGAGTTTGGCGGCAGCACAGATTTCGCCGCCGACCCTGAGTTCAGCACTATCGCCAGAGTCGCAACCGAACTCGGCTGGGATGTTCTGTTCCTCTCCGCAGACATCACCGTGAAGCTCGAAGTCCGGCTCCTCGGAAAGAAGGCGGGCGCAGCACATCTCGCCGGCGTGGCCACTGCCGGCGGCTTGGTGGAAGTTGAGGACCCGAGCCACCTGCTCAAGAAGGGCTTCACCAAGAGGAAGGCGCTGGCAGACAGGGCCGGAAAGAGTGACGAATACGAACGGCTGTCGGCTGCGCTCAGGGAGTGGCCTGACGCCTTCGGTCTGCGAGAGCGGCCAAATGCCCCAGCCCCGCGAAAGAGGGCACCGAGTCGGCGTAACCAGCAGCCGTCAGAGCCTTTCGCGGACTCCAGCGAGCTCAAGCCACCGGACCAAGTACTTTCGGTGAGTAGCTTTCCTGGCGAGGGAGACGACGTCGAATTCAAGCGGCCGGGAGCGGCAGGCCGCCTTGTGCTCGGCGAGCGCATCTCGAGGGGCAAGGAAGGCAGCGTGTACGCGATTGAAGACGAGCCTCACCTCGTCGCGAAGGTCTTCAAACGTGGAAAAGTCACCACACACCGACGGGACAAGGTTGAACTAATGGTTCAACACAAGGTCTGGTTGCCTGGCGTTTGCTTCCCGGAATCGATGTTGAGCTACGACGGTGAGTTCGTGGGGTTTACGATGCGTCGCGCGCAGGGCGCGCATGTGCTCAACGACACCATCTTCATTCCGCAGGAACTCGACCGCCTGCACCCTGGATGGACACGCCGCGACCTTGTGGACGTCTGCCTTTCATTCCTCAAGCGGGTCAAGTCTCTGCACGACCTCAACATCCTCATCGGCGACATCAACCCGAACAACGTCATGCTGGGCAACCAGAAGGACGCGTGGATCATCGACATTGATTCCGTACAGGTGGAGGGCTATCCGTGCCCGGTGGGCTGGGACGAATTCACCGCTCCGGAGATCTTGGGCGGAGTCCAAGGTCTGCGGTCAATAGAACACGAGAACTTCGCTGTCGCAGTGCTGCTCTTCATGATCATGATGACTGGCACGTTCCCCTACGAGAACAGCGGCTCGGACGACACCGTCCTTAACATCCAGTCCGGACTATTTCCGTACGGATTCGACGGACGATCGGAGCGTGAACTTCAGCCTCCCCAGCGATGGCTGTACGTCTGGAGCCATCTGTCCCGGGAGTTGAAGCGACTCTTCTGGAACTCCTTCCATCGCGATGGCTCGCACTATCGGCCTACCGATCGGGTCACCGTTGACGAGTGGATTCGAGCCTTCGAGGGCTTCAAGAGGAATCTTGCCTATCCGGACGTAGACCCTCAGTCCCTAGAGATCTTCCCAATCCGCAGAAAGGCAGAAGGCGGCGCGAGGCTGCTTGACTGCCCAAAGTGTGGCGGTGAGAAGCTCATTGCTCAGTACAGTGTTGGCGACGACCTCGAGAAGGAGTTCAGGACGCCCTCGCTCTGCAATGGCTGCCTGCCGAAGTGTGCGGCGTGCGGCGAGCCTAGAGAGCCCGAGTCTCTGGATGAGGGGGTCTGCTGGCAGTGCCAGAAGAGTGATGCGGAATTGGCTCGGCGGGTCAGAGCTGAAGCCGAGCGAGCGAGGAGGGAAGCCGAGCGAGCGGAGCGGGAAGCCGAACGGGCCAGGCGCGATTCGCTGGATCCGACCCGAATATGTGAGAGGTGCGGGAAGCCGTACATCACGATCGGCGAGATCGAGTGGCTCAACCAACGAGGGATCGCGATCAGGCCTGTGCACAAGCGCTCCGACCCGACGTGCCTAGCATCGGCGAGTCCCACTCCGCCCTCGAGCATGACGAGTCCAGCCCCAACTCCAAAGCCAGAAGCGGCGACAGCTACATACCCGGGCTCGGCCCCGCAGGTGGAGTCTCTATGGCAGAGAATTGCGCGATGGTTCAAGAGTTCGTAACGGACGCAGGAGAAGCTGCGAGAAGGAGGAACGCCGATGGCGCGCACCAAGATTCTTGATGAGGACATGGCGAACAATCGCTCGAAACTCATCCCGATCGCGATCTGCGTTGATCGGAGTTGGTCGATGAACGATGGCACGAAGAAGCCTGACCTCGAGGCGGCTCTCAAGAAGTTCTATGGTGACATCGGAGCCGATCCGCGCACCAAGTACGGCGCCGACCTGTGCTTGATCGGGTTCAGTGGCGAGGCTGCCGTGATGCACCCATTCACCAGTATCGACTCAGTCGATCGGGATGTTCATCTCGAATTGGAGACGACAGGCACGAACATCAGCGGCGCGGTGAGTCTCGCCCTTGACTTGCTCGCGAAGAGGCGGGAGTACTACAAGCAGGCGGCACGCGGACGCCGTGCCGCGCGCCCGACATTGGTGCTGATGACGGACGGCGGTTCCAACGTCGGGGTCGAGAATGAGCCTCGCGTCATCAGGCAAGTTCAGGAACTGGCCGCGCAGAAGAAGTTGACCGTAATTACCATCGCGATTGGTGACGACGGCGAGCTTGATTGGGAAACCCTCGTCGACTTCAGCCCCGAGATTCCTCCTCTTCAACTCGAAGGTCTTTCGTCGTTCAAGGAGTTCTTCAAGGTGCTCTCGGACTCCATGTCCCGCTCCGCATCTGAGGGATCCGAGGCGGGGCCGGAGATCGAGCCAGAAGACATCGAGGAGATGGTGCCCGTCGACACGCTGAAGCAAACCGTTGCCACCGACAAGCTCGACAAGTACAAGAACTACAAAGAGATGTTCCAAGGCTGACGCGGATGGGAGGTAAGTGGCGCGAGTTCGCCTACCAAGTACGGGGCAAGAGCCACGTGCTAGACGGCAAGCCAGGCCAAGATCGGTTCAGGTACGTGTCTCGCGATGGTGTCAAGGTCCTGTGCCTTGCAGACGGCGCCGGATCGGCGACGTTCTCAGAGCATGGTGCACAGGCCGTCGTCGATGCGGGATGTGATTTCGCCATTGCCCATTTCGGATCAGGACGAGCTTCGCGCCAGAGTCTCGATGCAAGCTCGCTTCACGAGTACCTCCTGGCCCGGCTGGCCGATACCGCAGCTCGCTTGGGATGTGAGCTCAGAGACCTGGCATCAACTTTCCTCTGCGTGGTCGTCACTGACAGTTTTTTCGTCGCGGTCCAGATCGGCGATGGGGTCATCGGGGCTCAACGTCGCGGGGAACTCGAGATGGTAAGCCTCCCTGACAACGGCGAGTTCGCGAACCTGACCACATTCGTCACGTCGAGGAATGCGGCTTCCTCAGCGCAGGTAGTTGGCGGTGACATCGAGGGCTACACCGGGTTCATCCTGATGTCAGATGGGACGGCGGACAGTCTCTACAACTACGAACATCGTGCTCTTGCCAGGGCTTGCCGAGCTCTCTTTCGGATCGTATCCGACGCGCCGACGCGTGCCGTGTCCAACCCCGCGTACAAGAAGGAACTCAAGCGGATCATGGACGTGCAGATCAGAGAGGGCACCGACGACGACTGCTCTATCGGCATACTCGCTCGATCGACTTGACGCGCCTCCAACGGCATCAGAGCGGACGTATCGAGTCCGGCGGAGCTTCCGCCACGTTTCTGCCACGAATTGAATCCCGCTGACCTGATCGAAGAGACCCTCGGCGACATCAGAATCCGCGGAATCATGCGGTTTCAGCTGGATTCGGTTGCCATCGGCGCGATTTCAAATCCCTCCGTCTCCGCAGAGAAAAGTCCTGGCCAAAGTGCATCTTCCTTCGCTTCTGCAACGACTTTCGCCATTTCTGCCACGCCGCGGGACTTGACCATCGAGTGCGAGTGACCGCAACCGAACTCTCCCATCACAGATTCGGGCATACTCAGCTCGAACCCGCACAGCTGTACAGCCCCCTCATTCCGAGCGCTTCCTTTACGCTGATGCGCATCGGGCGTGAGCGCTCGTCATCCTCGCCGGAGAGGGACACCTATCGCGCTCCGCCGCCGGATGCGTCGCCGGGGAGGTGACATGGTGGCACTTGTAGGTCGTGACGCCGAGCTTCTGCAGCTTCGCGGGTTGATCTCGCGAAGCGGCGCTCGAATCGTGTCGTTGTCCGGTACGGGTGGCGTGGGCAAGAGCGCACTGCTCGTGGAGCTGATGGCCACCGAGTCGAGGCAGGCGAACGTATGGACGGTGGATCTCAGCGAGGCCCCGCCCGCGTCGCGCCTGCTGGATGAGGTTGCCCGTGCCCTCGGTGTGCCTGCGGAGGCGGCGCGGAGTGGCGCTGAGCGGACCATTCCGCGCGCTCTGGCTAGCCTCATGGGCGGAGGTGCACGGGTTCTCGCTGTGGATCACGCCGATGCCTGCACCGTCGACGCGTCGCTCTTGGAGTTGCTGCGGTTGTGTTCCGAGCTCACGCTGATCGTGGCTTCGACACTGCCCCTGAGCGCGCCCGCGGAGCGCATCGCCCTGCAGTCGCTTGCCGTCCCTCCTGTCGGCGCCCCGCTCGCCGAGATCCTTCGTAGTCCTGCCGTGCGCCTGTTCACCGATCGTGCCGGCCAGGCGGACCCCCAGTTCGCGCTGGATGACGCCACAGCGGCATCGGTCGCGGAGATCTGTCGCCAGCTTGGCGGTCTGCCGTTGGCGATCGAACTTGCCGCAGCTCGCGCTCGACTGCTGCCACCTCGCGAACTCGTCCGCCGACTGGCGGAGGATTCCTCATCGGGTATGGCGCTCGACATTCTGAGCCCGCGGGCAACGGCCGGCGTCGTCGGTATTCGTGCGGCGCTGGCTGCGAACCGGGCGATGCTCACGACATCGCAGGATGCGCTGCTGCTCGCCCTTTCTCGGTTCCGGGGTCCGTTCCCGCTCGAAGCAGCCGCGCGTGTGTCCGGCCAGCGGCTCCTTGAGACTTTGGACGATCTCGACGTGCTCGTCGAGTTGAGGCTGGTCGAGCCGATGCACGAGGAGCCGGGAGAGCTGATCTTCCGAATGCTGCCGATGGTTCGCGCATTCGGTCGGGAGGTTTCCGCCGATTCGGACGCGGTCGAGGCGCGACGTCTCGCGTATCTTCGCGAACTGGTGCACGAGGCGGCGGAGGCGGCCTCATCGGCGAGCGCCTCTCCCGCTACCGACCACGCTCGGGCGCTTCGCTCGGACGTGGCGGACGCGTTGCGGTCCGAAGCGGCGGCAGACCTCAATGCGGCAGCGGAGTTCGCGACGGATTCCGCTGCCGTCATCGGAGACTTCGCCGAAGGCTCGACGGTCGGGGCGGTTCTCGACCGCATCATCGCGTCGGGGACTGTCGACCATCTGGAACGCCGACAGCAGGCGGCCGTGTGGCTGTGGGCGGCGAATTCCCTCGCACGTTCCCCGGAGGGGAGCGCGCAGCGCGAGCTGGTGGACGAGCGGCTGCGGCGCGGTATCGAGCTGGTGGATGATGCATCCTGGCCGTTCCTGGGCCTGCAGGCGCGATTGATTGCTGTCAGCAGTATCGGGACCACTGCGGATCCGACGATCGCGGCACGGGCAGCAGAGGAGGGGGTGCAGATCGCGCAGTCCGTCGGCGCGCAGGCATGGCTGGCCCGATTCGAGGTCTGGGGCGGCATCATCGCGTACTCGAGAGGTGGGATCGACGACGCCGCGGCCTTGGCTATCAGCGGCATGCAGCGTGGCAAGCGGATCGGCGACGCGCATGCGATCGCCGGAGCCACCGGACTCCTTCGCACGCTTCCTGCCGGTTCTCATGATCCTGGTGTGCCTGTGCCGAGCCTGGAGCAAGCCCTCGACCTCGCGCGTGTCGCGCACGACCTGACCGTCGAGACCTTCCTTCTCGCGGTGCTCAGCTGGGAAGCAATTCTCACCGGTCGGCCGGCTGAAGCCGCGCGGTGGTGCCTGGAGCGCCTCGCGCTGTCCACCCGGCGCGGGTGGACGATTCTCATGAGCCTTTCGCTCCTGCACGCAGCTCTCATCGCCGCGATGCTCAGCGACGAGCCGTTCGCCGCACGGATCCTCGGCGTGGTCCAGGCCGACCAGGATCGCCTCGACCGCTCGATGACTCCCGCGACGGAGCAGTTCTTCCGGGGCATCCTCGACAGACTTCGCGCCGGTCTCGGCGAGGAGACGTTCCTGCGGCTGTTGGCCGAAGGGAGCACAGTCTCGATGGTCGATGCCGCGAATCAGGCAACCACCTGGCTCAGCGCCAAGGTCGCCTCGACCGCGCCGCAGCCGGCAGAGGCTGCACCGACGATCACACCGCGAGAGAGGGAGGTGCTGGCGCTCCTGGCGGCGGGCCTGCGGAACAAGGAGATCGGGAGCCGGCTGAGCGTCTCTGCGAAGACCGTGATGCACCACTCGGTCGCGATCTACCGCAAGCTCGGCGTCCGGGGGCGCACCGAGGCCACGGCGTTCGCAATCCGCCATGGCCTCGTGGACGCGCCCTGACGCTGACTGATCAGCGGAACGTCAGCGTTCCACCCGTGCCATCGATGAACGTCATGACTCTCGTCACGCCACCGCCGAAGTCGATCCGGTACTGCTGATTCACCGACAGCCCAGGCAGCCAGCCGCCGTTCGACTGCAGTGAGAGCTGCGTGAGCTCGTCGTCGCCGGACAAGCCGGCGGCCACCTGAGTCCAAACCCCGTTGCGCATCTGTTGTATGGCCACTCCGCGCACGTACTGTCCCATGTCCGCTTCCTTTCCTGATGCTCCCGCCGTCAGTCGAAGTCCACGTACTTGATCTCGACCGACCAGCTCATGCCCCTGTCGAAGTCCGCCTCGAAGCCGGCCGCCAGGTAGCCCGTGCCAACGTCGCCGTTGACGTGCTTGCAGGTACCCCGCTGATCACGCGGCCAGCCGGATGAGATGCTCACGTGGACGATTCGAAGGTTGGGCTGACTCCACTCGCAACCCCTCGTGATCTTTCCGGATTCAGCCGTCCCACGCGCGGACAGGGTGGTCGTGTGCACCTCGACACCCTCGGGAACCTTTGTGGTGTCGCCGTGCTCACCGATCCCGATTGCGCCCCCGTCACGACCCGTGAGCTGGTTGGTGTGTCCTCGCAGGTGCGCGACGTTATCGAAGAAGTCCACAATCGCCTGCATCTTCGCCTCAAGCTTTTCCGCGCTGTCGAGGGGACCGGTCAGGGCCCCAGGATTCCGCCAGAGCTTCTGCCGCTCCGAGCCTGCCAGCGCTTCGATACCGTTGAGCTCCTTGTCGAACTGCGCTCGATAGTGCGCGGGCAAGGACGTGTGCAGTCGCCGGCAGTTCGCGAGCGTCGTCGTGAGGTCGGAGAGGTTCACCAGCGTGGTCGGCGGAACCTTGATCTCGCGAGGGAAGGTCGGCGCGAGAACACTGAGATGAGTCATCTCGGCAACGACGTATCCTCCTGCTGCGTTCTGCTTGAACCATTCGAAGAGCTCGCCCACCGCTGTGGGGGTCAGGCTGCTCTGCACGTCCTTGCCGCGGAGCGTCTTCGGTGCGGTTGCGCTTTCCTTCGCCGACGTGTGCTCGGCGAACACCATGATGCTCACCCCGGACGTCGCCGCCGTCTGCGTGAAAGCCGCACTGCCGTCCACGGAGAAGATGTCCCCGCCTTTGGCCTGCACTGCGGCTTCCACCTTGAGCAGGCTGCTCGAGTTCTGCGCGCTGAGAACATACATCGCATGGAACTCGGCGTGCCGGAGTCCTCCGCTGATGAAGTAGTCGCCGTATTGGGCTCGGAATGTGTCGATGCCGCCGGCAAGCAGCTGTGATGCTGCGGTCGAGAGCGCGAGGTTCTTGACCTCATCGAAGTCGTCCTGATCGCTGTACCACGAGATCAGGAGCGTCTCCTGCGTGCTCGAGTACTTCGCGTTGCTCAGGAAGCTCACGCTGGCGCTCATCTGCACCCCGTCCGCCTCGCCCGAGGCCTTCAACGAGCCTTTGACCTCCCGCTCGAAGTCTTCCTGAGAGCGCACGTAGCGTACGTACAACTTGCGCCCGCTGAGCGTCGACGGAGAACTGTCGACCGCCGACAAGGCAGACTGCATGGGCTTGTCTGCGAGGAAGTCGTATCCGCCGCCGAGCTTGAACCCTTTCTGCCAGCGCATGAACAGCTGCTGGTCCAGCTCTGTAGTTTCGTCGACTGCTTGAATTGTCATGGCATCCCTCCATCAACTCATTCCGGGCATGGCGTTCCGGATATAGTCGATGGTGGTCCTGGGAGGACGAAGCCGCATCGGGCAAATGCCCTATATGCGCCTGCGGAGAGGCATCACCCTAGCCGTGCGGGTCGAGGTGGTGCACCGCGTGTAGAGCGCTGATCCCCGCGATTCCGCGACCAGATCGCGCTGAACAGTGCACCACCCCGCCCAGGCGGCGTCCCTCACCACGCGACACCACTCCGCGGCCTGCTCAGGCGTGCGTTCGCTTGAGGCGCCGCACTCGGGCACTTCACCGGGCGGGGCGAGTGGGCGGACTGAGCCCGCGCCGTGAGGTGTCTCAAGGACGGGCGCGTCTGGACGCTAGCGGACCGGCTTGCGTTCCCTCCTACGGTTACGCATAGCGGGATGTCACGGGCGCTCGGGCGGCAGGCGACGCACGATAACATCGCGGGATAGCTGAGGGGCGCGGGAGTGACTGTGAAGCGCAGGTGGGGGCCGTCATCACGGGCAGCACGTGCGCGCTTGGTCTGGTTCGCTGGCCTACTTGTTGTAGTTGCCGTCGGCTCAGCGGCTCTAGTCTGGCTGCCGGATTGGCTCGTCAACGATCCAGTCGCCGCAACTCCGGCTCCGTCACCGACCGCGCTGGGTACCGCCGAACGTGTGGCCTCGGTAACGTCTGCACGAACCGCGGTTCTGTTCGCCGCTGGCGGGCTGCTCGCCGTTCTAACGCTCTACCTGACCGCCACTCGAGATGCGGCGGCTGCGGACAAGCTCGATCTCGACCGCGACGCCAACCGCACGGACCGTTACACCGACTCCGCCAAACTGTTGGGTGATGGCGCTGTGTCCGCCAGGGTAGCGGGCATTTACGCACTCGAGCGGCTCGCGAAGGACTCGAAGGACGACTGGCAGACCATCATCGACGTCTTGTCGGGGTTCCTGCGCGATCAGGCTCCCCGAATTGAGGGGCATGCGCGGGGACAATCGCCCATTCGCCCCACGGCCGATGTAGACGCCGCGATACGCGCGCTCGCCCGGCTGACGAGCGACCGTAGCTCGGAACACGCTATCTGGTTACGGGACCGCATGCCCGCTTACACGAGCCTGACTGGAGCGCGACTCGGAAAGGCGAACTTGCACAACACCGACCTCACTGAGGCGTACCTGATCAACGTCGACTTCGGTTCAACCGAGATCGGCGCTGCAGTGTTCACGGATGCAAACCTGAACGGAGCGGACTTGCGGTTCGTGCGGCAGGGCGAGCAAGAGCAGTTCTATGACATCTACGAGTTCGATTCCGCGACAAGATGGCCAGCGTCATTCAAGGTCGAGGCGATCGCCGATGCCGTCGCCCGGCGCAAACAAGAAGTCGAGCTGCAGCGCCAGACGAAACCCTGAGCCGACGGCCCCGGCCCGTTTCGTCGGCCAGCGGCCCGGCCCAGCCCTTCCCCGCACATCGCCGATTGACCCCCGAAACAACGCGCGAACGCGTTCGCTCATGGACCGATGTTCGGGCCGGTACAGATTGGACGCGGCATCACTCACTATCTTGGGTTGCATGACCCGCGTGTGGCTGACGGACTGGGAGTGGGCGTGCTGCGGTGACGCATTCGCGGTCGGCGACGAGGTCGACTTCGGCGTCGCCACGCGAACTCCGGATCCATCATTGGCTGAACTGCTCGGATCGGCACTGATCGCCACGGTGGACGCGGTCGAGTCGCACCACGAAGAAGAACTCACCGATCGAGTGCACGGCCGCGTGACAGACGTACACGCAGTCATGCACGAGGTCGAGGAGCGTCGGTCGTTGCGTCGTCCTGGTCACGGCGCTCCACCGGACGCGGTCATGCCCCCCGAGGGTGAGGAGTGGCCGATGGTACGCCGTGAGCTTGGCGGCGGGGTGTTCGCTGGCTCGCGCCCGTCGCGTTACGTTGTCGAGATCGTGCCTCGGCCCGGCACCGCCACGCTGGAGCCCGCCCGCGGCGTGGGGCTGACTTCGCAAGAAGTTGAACCCGCGCCACAGCCAGAAAGCAACAGCATCAACGATGCCCCCGGCGACCGGAGGGCTCGATCACTCGCCGGGTGGCTGGTCGACATCGACGACCGCTGAACGATCAGTTGTGACGCGCCGAGTGTCTGGATTTGGGGCGTTGCAGTCGCCGCGAGCGGCGGTGGCCGGGTCGGCTATGCGCACGACCCGACCACAGGGTCGGCTACTCGGCGCGGCGCATCCCGACGATGATGAGTGCGCACGCAGCGAGGGCGAGCGCGATGCCGATCACCGCACCGATGATCGCGCCAGCGCCGGTCTCCTCGGCGGGGAGGAGGAATGCGGGCAGCGCGGGCAGGATAGAAACGAGTTGCAGGGCGATGATCGCGATGCAGGGCCCGCGCCGGCCGTTCCAGGCGAACGCGACCATCGCGAGGGTTCCGAGGGCAACGCCACCTGAGACCACGGCGATGACGATGACGATCGGGTCCCACGCGCTGCCGTCGAATCCGACCATCAGTGCGGGAACGGCTCCGGCGACGGCGAGCAGCGTGGCGAGCACGAGGCCGATGCGAAGCGGCACGGCTCGGCGCAGCGGAGGGGATGCGGTGATTGAGGTCATGACGAACTCCTCTCGATGGGCGCCGGCATGTCCGGCTGAGACTCACGATCTCGTCCCCGCGTCGTCGGCGGCGCGGGGTCCGGACCCTGGGACGCGGGAACGGTCCAGGAAATCGTGCCCGGGACGTCTGGGGGCTGAACCCCAGATGCGGGGCGCGGTCAGCGGCAGAATGTGTCCATGTCAGACGCCGCGATCCGGGTCCTGGTCGCGGACGACCACCCCGTCGTCCGTGGTGGGCTCGCTGCGCTGCTGAGCACCCTCGACGGTGTCGAGGTGGTGGCGGAGGCCGGCGATGGCGCTGCCGCGTGCCGGGAGGCGCTGGTTATGCGCCCCGATGTCGCGATCGTCGACCTTCGGATGCCGGTGCTGGATGGCGTGGAGACCACGCGACGCCTGACGGCTGATCTCCCCGGCGTCGCCGTGATCATCCTCACGATGTTCGACGAGGACGAGGAGATCGCGGATGCTCTCGCGGCCGGAGCACGGGGGTATCTGCTCAAAGGCGCTCAACCCGACGAGATCGATCGCGCGGTGCGCACTGTGGCTGCCGGGGGCGCTGTGCTGTCACCTCAAGTCGCCTCGCGCGTGCTGGGCGGATCGCTGCGACGGTCCGCGGCCGACCCGTTCCCGCAGCTGACGACGCGGGAACGTGAAGTACTCGACCTCATCGCGAGTGGTGCACCCAATCATGCGATCGGGGAGCGGCTCGGGATTGCGGCGAAGACCGTCGGCAATCACATCTCAGCGATCTTCCTCAAGCTCGGCATCGCGACACGGGCAGAAGCGATCGTGATGGCCCGCGAGGGCGGGCTCGGCCGATGATCGCCCGACGCGTGGGCCTTGTGCTCGCCACGGTCCTGAGTGTGCTGGGCACCGCCCCTGCTCTTGACATCGCACCGGATTCCTCAGGCTCGATCGTTCTGCCTATTGCGGCGGCGGTTTTGTCGATTGGGATCTCCGTCGCGACGCTCGTTCTCCTTGTCCCAGCTTGGCGGGGAGGTTCGCGGGCGTGCCTGACAATTGCTGTGCTGCAGCTGGTCGGCATCCTGACTGCAATGCCCGCGTTCTTCGCCCCCGCCGAGGTCGTACCCGCCGGCGCCGTCGTCTTCGCTGCTCTGGGCTCGCTCCTGAACGTGACGGCATTCGCGCTCATCCTCGTCGATCAGTCGACCGTACTCGTCTACTCGGCAGCGATCATCATCGTCGTCGCCATCTACGCGGGAGCCGTCGCCGTCGTCTCCCTGCTAGTACCCCCGGGCGTGGAACGGACCGTGCAGACCGTCGCCGCGATCGGGATCGCACTGCTCTTCCAACCGGTCGTCGGACTGCTCCGCCGCACCGTAGGTCGCACCTTGTACGGAGGGCGTGACGATCCGGCCGGGACCGCGCGACGTGTCCGGCAACGACATGACGGGTCCGAAGCAGGGGTCGCTGCTGCCGTCGCCGAAACGGCCGAGCTGCTGCGTCTCCCTGGCCTGACCCTGGTCGTCGATGGCAAGGTGGTCGCGATCGCGCGGCGCACAGCAGCGGACGTCCGCGAAGTCGAGGTCCCCATCTCGACCGACGGTTCGCTCGCATTGCGCGTCGTCCTTCGCCCCGGCGAGAGGGCGCTGCACGCCGACGACCGCGCCGCGCTCGAACTCGTCGCGCTACCGCTCGCGCTGCTGGCACGCGAGGCAGACCTGTCGGAGCAGCTCCGTGACGCCCGCGCCGCCACAGTGGAATCACGGGAGTGGGAGCGCGTGACCCTTCACCGCGATCTCCACGACGGACTCGGACCCCTCCTCACAGGAGCGGCGTTCCGCGCGGATGCCGCGCGCAACCTACTCCGCTCGCACCCCGACGCCGTCGATGCCCAACTCGAGGTCGTCCAGGCCGACCTGCGTACCGCGCTCGAGGAAGTGCGGCGCGTGGTCGACGGGCTGCGGCCGATCGAACTTCAGGACCGCGGCCTCTGGGATGCGTTGGCACGACGCGCCGACCGCGTCGGAGCCGACCTCGATGTGCCCGACCCGCCTCCTGTTCTCACCGCGGCGGGCCAAGTCGCGGTGTATCGCATCGTAAGCGAAGCGCTGACCAACGCCGACCGCCACGGACACGGCTCGCCCACCGACGTCAGCGCCACCCTCACCCCCGACGGCGCCCTCCACCTCGTCGTACAGAACCCGTTCGCGGAGGACACCCCGCGCGGCGACAACGCGCGCGCACCCGGCGGCAGCACATCGGCGCCCGCCCGCCCGGGAATCGGCGTTGCATCAATCCACGCCCGAGCGGAGGAACTCGGCGGATCAGCCACCATTGGCTCCGACGGGCACGGGCTTTGGCGAGTAACCGTCCACCTGCCACCATCGGTCATCGGCACCGAGCCGTCACCCACCCCGCGTCATCGGGGCGCGGTGGATCGTGCTTGACCAAATCAGTCCTGACTCACCAGCACCTTCCGCAGCACCCGCATCAGGTGACAACTCGCACTTGGTGCGCACGCAGAGGGATCGCTTAGGCGGCCCGCGTCGCGACCCTTGCCGCCTGCGAGACCCGCTACGACGCTACGACGCTACGACGCGATGACGGCGAGGATGTCAGCTCCCCCGCTACGGTCACCGAACGTCCGCGGCGCCGCGGCGGGGGTTTCGAACACCGCCCGTCGCGGGGGCACGTCGGTGGCCGGCTCAGCTCGAGCGACGTGCGCGCCCCTGGTAGCAGAACCGGAAGACAATCGAGAAAGCGCTTTACCTTTCGGCCCCGTTGAGATTTGCTGTCTCAAACGGGCGACGATGCCTCAAGGGGTGGATGCGGTGACGCAAATAAACACCCCACTCGACTGAACGGAGATCCTCGATGCGTCTTGGTCACGGCGGTCGACTGGCGATCGCGGCGCTAGTCGGCTTCATTGTCGCGGGTGGGGTGGGTGGCGGCGTCGCCGCTTATGCCACGCAAACGAGTGACAGCGTCAGCTTCTATAACGGCGATTACTGCGCCAAGGTGCAAACCATCAGTAACAATGACACGCCGGAACGAGCGCAGACGAATGTGAGGGCCACCACGGCCTGCATCTACAACACCGCCAAGACAGTCGCGAGCGGCTATCTCGGATCAAACGCGGCACTCAAGAAGACCAGCGGTGCGGTGTGCCGATCTATTGGAACGAGCTATACGACTGCGACGGCCTCGGGACACACGAGTAACGCCTACTGGACATCGTCTGCGTGCGGTACAAGCGTTCAACTGCAGGCGACTGGGACCGGATACGCATATAACGGCTCGGGGTACACCACGAAGTACAGTGCCGCACCGTTCCAGGTCTACCCGTAAAGGAGCGTGGATTCATGAAGCGGAACCGTGTCATCGCTGTCGCGGTAGTGGGATCGACCATTGTTGTTGGAGCCGTAGTCGGATCACTCGCGGGGATCGCGTTGTCGGCAACCCCACAGATTGCGTCCGCGGAGACGGGCGAATCGTCGGCCATTGTAGACAGCTATGCAACGAACGCGACTGGCCTGACTTTCGGAGAGTTCGGGGTTGGTTTGAAGTCGGATCCCGGCGCGCATCCGGATCTCATCTTGGTGGTCGCGACTAACGGCGTGGAGGGGTACGCGTATTACGACGCCGTCTTCGGCCCGACTGCAACATCCCTCGATGAGGCTAAGCGACAGTCCAACGTAGACCTCAAGGAGACCGTCGTCCCCGTTTATCTTGAGGACGGCAAGACACAGGTCGGTGAGTACGTTGCCAATGGGGGATCCCGATAAGTCGAGCGGCTCCGACTGGTGCACCCGAACAGGATGACATCGGCGAAGCAGCGGAGCGGCTCGGAGTTGCGCCCACGATAGCGCGGACGTGCTGCGGGTGCCCTGTGTCTCTGCATGAAACCTCGGCGCCGTCGGCGAGCTGAGTCGCCCCCCCAGCCTGGGATGCTGGTGGCCCACCCGCGGTCGAGCCTCATGGTTGGAGCGATGACGAGCTTGGAGCGCTCGGACACCTGCCGACGTCGCCGTGCTGTCCCAGCGGTCGGACGGCGATCTGCGCTTCCTCATCACGATCTGGGGCGTGCGCGTCGGCGACGCCCTCTGCGCGCCCGCGAAGTCCCTCCTTCGTGGCGTGCCCGAATGGGGATCCCTCGCCCGTATGAGGGATCGCGGGGTGTGCCCTACTGGGTGGGAGACCCGGCTTCGATACCCCGATCGCGGCTGGCGTCGCGTTTGGCGAGCGCACCGGCCAACGCCATCACGGCGATCGCGATGGCGACGCCGATCAGCGTGAAGAGTATCCGGAGGCTTTCATTGGTGAGGTTCGTCGGATCAGAGATGTCCAGCGCGATGAGGGCGGTCCCGGCAATGCCGGCAGTGTACAGGGCGTAATTCGCGGTTCTGAATGCCCCGCCCACCAGCGCGAGCAGCACCATCGCGCCTGCCAAAACGTACTTCTGATCGACCGTTAGCAAGAGGACGATGGCGACGACGGCGCCCAGCGCGGTACCTACCACCCGCTGCGTCGCGGCCAGTCTCGATTGCTGGGCGTTGGGCTTCATCGCGACCTGGGCCGCAAGCGGCATCCAATCGGCGTAGGGCAGCTGGAAGCCGAACGCGATCGCTACCGCCCCTGACACCGCCAGGGTGCGCAGCACCGCGTAGACCACGACCGGCTTGGTGAGCGCGCTGCCCGTCGTGTCGGTGGGGAGTTCGGCCACGAGCGGAGCCCGCTCGGGGCGGCGACGCACCGCCGAGACGATTGAGCTCAGCACGAACCACGCTGCGGCGCCGGCCAGCCAGGCAAGTGCCTGCAGCCAGGGGTTGAGCGTGATCCCGGCCGCCCCGAATCCCGGCGGGAGGGATATCGCGATGAGGAACCAGGCCGTCAGCAGCGACCCGGTGACGAATCGGCGCACTCCGAACCGGATCACCAGCCCGGTCGCAAGCGTGATCACCACGGTCGACAGGGTGACGAGCACCCAGCCGGCACTGCCGACCGCGATAGCCCATGCGGTCACTATGGCACCGATGACGCCGAAGACCGCGGTATAGGTCGCGCGCGTGGCGAGCCGACCCCCGGGATCGCCGAGCCCGACGAAGAGTACGCCGAACGACACGCTCAGCCAGTAGACATCCTGACCGACGAGCGCTAGAAGGACGAGCGGGATGAAAATCGCGATCGCGACCGTCAGCCCCAGCGACCAGTTCAGTTTGGACTTGTCGAAGCCGAAGACCTCGGCGAGCTTCATGATGACCCCGTTCTGCGGCGGTGCGCCACCCACCGAAGTCTCGATGTCGGCTGGCATCCGCGCCGTCGCTCGGCCTTGAGCCGGCGATCGACCCCACCCCTCCGTGTCGATCAGGCATCAGTATAGGACCCCGATTTTCCGGGCCGACATGGCCAGAGACTTGCGATGCCCGCATGTCCGCGTCCGGCAACGAACCGAAATGCGCGCTGGCGGCCCCGCCTCCGAGCAACGCCCGGTAAGGGATGCCGCTCGCGCGTGGGCTGGACTCGTCGGAAGGTTTCCGCGCGCGCTTGTCTGTGCCAGGCAGTACAGCTGGCATCGCAGGCTTACGAGCGCACTTGTGCACTCAGTCCGGCGGTACGCGATAGAGCTTCTGCTCGTCGTGGGCAGTGATCCACACGGCACCGTCGGCGGCCACGGCGATGCCGCCACTGCCTTCCGAGGGGAGGAGCCGCTTCGTCACCGAGTTCGAGGCCGGGTCGATCTTGATGCCCAGGTATGCGTTGGCCTGCATCCACACAGTCGTGGGTGTCGCGACGATATCGCCGCCTTGAACGCGGCTGGGGCTGGCGGCGATCGTTGCGATGACCTCGTCGGTGCGTGGGTCGACGCGGGCGACCTCTCCGAGTTGGTTCATAATCCAGACGGCGTCGGGCCCGATGGTCAGGAAGGTCGAGCTGCGGCTGAGCGGGATGTGGGCTTGGAGTTCGCCGCTGGCGGGGTCGTACCGGTCGACCCCGCCGATGGGGCGGGTGACCCAGACCGAGCCGAACCCGCCTCGCGCGGCGGCGACGGCGTCTTGGCCGGCGTCGATGGAGTGAGTGATGGCCCCGGATTCCGGGTCGAGACCGAGCACCTTCCATCGTCGGCCGTCCGTCGCGCCCGCGATGATGACCCAGACCGCGTCGTCGGTGACACCGATCGACGATTCCGGCGGGATCCCTGGCTCCGGCAGCGGGAATCGCTCTACCGCCGCGGTGGCGGCGTCGACCTTGAGAAGCGTTGTCGCGTTCCCTCCTGCCCGTGCCTCGCTGGCCCAGATGGCACCATGCCCGAACTCCATCGCCGCCCAGACCTCGCCGGTCTGGACAGTCATCACCGGTTCCATGTCTGCGTTGTTCGCCACGATGCCGGGGTCGACGCCGGAAACCCATACGAGGTCGCCGGAGGACATCGGAAGTCGGCGAACGGCTCGACCATGATCGAGCGACCGCCGAGCTCTTGGATATGCATGGTCTGTACGGAGTCCGCGCCTCCAGTAGGTGAAACTGAGGACTGCGGCGTCGTCGCGATGCTGGCACACGCCACGGCGCACGCGGCCGCGGCGAGGATGACGACTGCGGCGCCTTGACGGTGCATGGTCAAAGACCTTTCTAGTGAGTAGCCGCTGGTGCAGCGCTTGAGAGCGAATTCGGGCGAGGAAGCATCTCGTCCAAGCGCCCCAATTGCAGCAGAAGGGCGAACCTGTCCGGAATTCCCCAGTGCTCGACGATGCGGCCGCCGACGACCCGCGCCACATCGATTACCGAGAAGCGCACCGCGCGCCCGGTGGGTGGGCCGAGGAATGGGCCGGTGTTCGTGCCGACCGCCTCCGCGCGAAGCCACACGGTCTCTCCGTGTTGGCTCCAGTCGGCCACCGTGAACACCAGGTCAGGCATTCCCCGGTGCACCTGTTCGATGGCCTCCTTGACTTTGACGATGGCCGGTGCACCGGTTCCGGACACCCCAAGTTGATGCTCGACGAGTTGCGGATCGCAAAGTTGGTCGACAACGGCCGTATCGCCTGCTCCGAACCCTTCTCGGAGCATGCGCTCCACGATCCGGACATCCGGTGGCAGCGTCTCTACGTTCATCCTTCCTCCTGCAGTTATAACGCATTCAATGCAGTACCTCTGCATCCATTGCACTTGTAGTGTGAGACCTGTGACCCACGCTGTCAATACCCCTCGCAAGTCGTACCGGCAGGAGCAGGCGGATGCCACGAGGGTTCGGATCGCTGACGCTGCGCAGGCCCTGTTCGCTGCGGGCGGCTATTCGGCGACGAGCATGGAAGCCATCGCGCGCAAGGCGGGGGTCGCCAACCGCACCGTGTATGCATCGTTCGGCACCAAACGGGAGATTCTGAACGTGATCTGCGAGCGCTGGCTTCAGCGCGCTCGCGCGCGTGACCTCGCGCGTGAAGTTCTCGCCTACCCCGCACCCGTAGATCGCTTACGCGGAGCGGCGAGATGGCTCAGCACGCTGTATTCCACGGACTTCGACGTCGTCCGCATCCTGGACGCGGCGATGGATGAGGACGAACCCACGCGTGAACTCCTCCGCTCGAAACTCCGCGGACGCAATCGCGTCATGGATACCCTCATCGCGTCGATCGCAGACCATCTGAGACTGCCTCTTTCGGACGCACAAGCTGTCTTTCGCGCCTACGCCGCGCCCGGCGTGTACGGCGAACTGGTTCACGAGTCCAACTGGCCGGTCGCCCGCTTCGAGTCCTGGCTATCCGACACTCTCGTCGCCCAACTGCTCGTCGACGCGGGCTAAGCTGATGCCCGAGCCGCGGCGGATACAGTCCCACCTGCCGGCGGACTTTCCGCACGTACGAGGCGCGCCGCGAAGCATCGTCGCTCATCCGCGCTCCGCCCGCTGAGGGATCGTGCCTGAAGGAAAGCGGGTCACCTGATCCCGCCATTGCTCGTACCGCGGGGGTGCCCGCTCACCGTCGAGTTGCCCCATACGATCGATCGCGTGCGTGGACAAACTCGTGCCGCCGGCGGCGCGCTACTTGTTGGGAGCGGATTGACAGCGCTCTTCGGTGAGCCTGCAGCGGTCATCGCTGGCTTTCGGTACTGGCCTCAGGCGGGCGTCGCCGTCTTAGCGATCGGGCTCGCACTGTTCGTTTGGGGCAGTGTTGTCCAGCGCCGAGAGCAGATATTGCTTTCCGGGCTCGCGGATAGCGATGCCGTACGCGTCGAGATAGAGAGGACGAAAGGACGCCTCGCGCTCCTTGAGTATCGAAGCCACGGCGACCTAGGGCTGAACAGCTTCAGAGGCATTGACCGACAGATCGTCAAGCAGAAGGCGCGTCTGGCGCTACTCGAGACGACGCTTGAGATTGCGGTCGGTCGCGAGGCGCAAGACAGGACACGGTAGGAGCGATTCGGTCACCCGGCGCCAGAAGTCGCGTTGACCGGCGACCCGCAACCGGTAGGGACCGCAATCGCGCGAGAGCGCGCGGGCGACAATGCCCGTATCGGGCACAGGTCCGGTTAGGGTGACCCGCCCAGGGCCCCCTCTGGCGGAGTGTTCGGTGCAGGCGGGCAGGGCCCCCGTCCGCCGGCACCGCAGGATCAGGTCAGGTCGCGGAAGAACGTGTGGATGTCGCTCGCGAGCAGCTCCGGCTCCTCCATCGCCGGGAAGTGGCCGCCCTCGGCGAAATCGCTCCAGTGGGCGGCCGCACTCCACGGGTCCATCGTGCGGCGTACGAGCGGGTGGCTGTCGAACACCGCCCATCCGGCAGGCACCTCGGGCGCCATGCTCAGCTCGAGCGGCGTGTGCGCCCCCTCGTAGTAGAACTGCGCACTCGACTCACCACTGCGGGTGAACCAGTACAGGCTCACGTTCGTGAGCAGCTGGTCGCGGTCGACCGTCTCGTCCGGCGTGGAGCCGGTGTTGTCGGGCAACCGGAACCTCTCGACGATCCACGCGAGTTGCGCGACCGGCGAGTCGGTCAGCGCGGGGCCGATCGTGTCAGGGCGATGGTTCTGCATCTCCAGGTATCCGCGACCGGCGGCGGCTTCTGCCTGGATCGCTTCGAGCTGAGCGACTTCCTCGGCGGACAGGCCGTCGGGAAGCGGGAACAGCGTGCCGACCAGCCCGAGCACGACGCGATCGCTGCCGTAGTGCGTGCCGATGACACGGTGCGGGTGGACCCCCGCGATTCGGCCCATGATGCCGGTACCGAGATCGGTGGCGTGAAGAGCGAAGCGCGCGTATCCGAGGCGCGTCATGATCTCGGCGTATGCGTCGCCCGTCCGCCCGATCTCCCAGCCGGTCGCCGACAGCGGGGTCGAAAACCCGAATCCAGGCGGCGACGGGATCACCAGGTGAAACTGGTCGGCCAGCAGCGGGATCAGCAGCTGGTACTCGACGAACGAGCCCGGCCAGCCGTGGTTGAGCAGCAGCGCGGTCGCTTCGGGGTTGACCGACCTGGCGTGCACGACGTGGAATGTCTGACCGTCGACCACGGTCGTGAACTGCTCATAGGCATTGAGCTTCGCCTCCTCCGCCCGCCAGTCGTACCCGTCGCGCCAGTACTCCGCGAGCTCTGTGAGATAAGAGAGAGGGATGCCGCGGCTGAAGTCGCGGCGATCATCGCGACCGGGTACGGCGAAAGGCCAGCGCGCGCCGGCCAGCCGCGTGCCCAGATCGTCGAGGTCAGCTTGTGGGATGTCGATACGGAAGGGTGTGAGTGCGGCGTGTGTGTTCATACGTCCGACCCTTCCGGCAATTGCGGCAGACTTCCTTCCGCGATTGCTGAGATCATCGAGGCATGTGGGAGACGTCGGCGCGCCTGCTCGAGCTGCTGTCCCTGCTCCAGCTCAAACGAGATTGGACCAGCGCCGAGCTCGGCGACCGGCTCGGCGTCAGCGCGAGAACGGTCCGCGCCGACATCGGCAAGCTGCGGTCGCTCGGCTACCCGATCGACGCGCGCCCCGGCGTCGCGGGCGGATACCGGCTCGCGGCCGGAACCACCATGCCACCGCTGCTGCTGGACGACGACGAGGCCGTCGCCGTCGCGGTCGGCCTCGGCGCGGTCGCGGCGTGGAGATTCGGCATCGAAGAGACCTCACTCACCGCGCTCGCGAAGCTCGAACAGGTGATGCCGTCGCACCTGCGCCGCCGTGTCGAAGCGATCCGCGAGACCACGAGCATCGTGCCCGGAACCATTCCTCCGCTCGACATCTCGGCACTCGGCGCCGTCGCCACGGCGATCCGCGGGCACGAGCGCCTGCGGTTCGGGTACACCAAACCCGGCTCCACTCAACAAGCACGCCATGTCGAGCCGCAGCGGCTGCTGAGCTGGGGGCCGTTCTGGTACCTGTTCGCCTGGGATCTCGACCGCGAGGACTGGCGCGTCTTCCGCATCGACCGCATGACCGCACACCCACCCACCGGCGCCCGGTTCCGGGCCCGGGTGATCGCTGAAGAGGCTGTCGTCCGGCACGTCGTCCGGCGCATCATCGAAGCGGGGTGGAAGTACCGCGCCCGCTTGCTCGTGCACGCCCCGGCGGCCACGGTCGCGGCGAAGCTCGTCATCCCGATCGACATCGAACCCATCGACGCGCACACATGCCGCGTCGACATAGGTTCTGACGACCCGGATGCGCTCGCGCTCTGGCTGACCCAACTCGGCACCGACATCGAAGTGATCGAGGGCGACGAACTCAGGGCCGCGTTCGCTCGCCTCACCAGCAGGTTCCTTCGGGCAGCCGCAGGCACAGACGCCATCCCCACTCTGCAGCCGGGCCAGGTACTCACAATCAACCCGTAGCCCGGCGTACCGAGGCGTGGATGCCGGCCACGCAGTCGCCGATTCGACTTCTCACTGCAGCCGGCGACCGGTGGACTCGAGCAACATGAGCGAGGTGCTGCAGCGCGGCGATGATTGCGGCGTTTGACGCAGCCGTTTCCCTATGGAGGGAGGGTTCGGTTACGCTCGCGAGGTGTCCACGCCCCCATTCCGCGCCGATGTCGTCGGCAGCTTCCTCCGCCCAGCCGAGCTCGCCGCCGCACGCCGACGATTCGCGGCCGGTGACATCGACGCCGAGGCTCTGCGCATCGCGGAAGACACGGCGATCACCGAACTGGTGGCACGGGAGGCCGACGCCGGGCTGGCGCTCGCGACCGACGGCGAGTTCCGGCGCGCGTGGTGGCACTTCGACTTCTTCGGCTTCCTCGACGGGGTCGAGATCGTCGAGCTCGACCACGGCATCCAGTTCCAGGGAGTCCAGACCAAGCCTCACGGCATCGAGGTCACCGGCAAGATCGGCTTCAGCGACACCCATCCGTTCCTCGATCACTTCCGCTCGCTCAAGGACGTGCTCGAGCGCACCACGGGAGCTGTGCCGAAGTTCAGCATCCCCGCGCCGACCGTGCTCGACTTCCGCCTCGAGCCCGACCACATCGCCGCGTCGGCGTACGACGGGCGGGAAGACATCGTCGACGACCTGGTCGCGGCCTACCGCGGCGCCCTCGCCGCGTTCTACGCAGCCGGTGCCCGCTATCTGCAGTTCGACGACACCGCGTGGGCCTATCTCTGCTCGGAGGTCGAGCTCGAGAAGGCGCGGGAGCGCGGCATCCGCACCGACGGCATCGCCGAGCGGTACGCCGGCATCCTCAACCGCATCCTCGACGGCAAGCCCGACGATCTCGTCGTCACCACTCACGTCTGCCGCGGCAACTTCCGCTCCACCTGGATCTCGTCGGGCGGGTACGAACCGGTCGCCGAACAGCTGCTCGGCAACACGGGCTACGACGGCTACTTCCTCGAGTACGACAGCGAACGGGCCGGCGGGTTCGAGCCGCTGCGGTTCCTCCCCGAGGGCGACAAGACGGTCGTGCTGGGGCTCATCACGTCGAAGACCGGCGACCTGGAAGACGTCGATGCCGTCACGCAGCGCATCGACGAGGCATCCGCGTTCGCCCCTCTCGACCAGCTCGCTCTCAGCCCGCAGTGCGGGTTCGCCTCGACGGAGGAGGGCAACCTCCTCACCGAAGAGGAGCAGTGGGCGAAGGTGCGCGAGGTCGTCGACATCGCCGCCGACGTCTGGCGCTGACTCCAGCCGCTGAATCCGGCAACTGAATCCAGTCGCTGAATCCGGGCGCTCATGGTCGCTGCGGCCTGGGATGATGAACACCATGACCGGGGTCGACGAGCAGCCGGCGGGTAAAGGCATCCGGCGCGCTTCACCCGTGCGGCAGGTGCTGACACTCTTCGGCGACTACTGGTGGCACGTCGACGAGGGGCTTCCGACCGGGGCGCTCGTCGCGGTGCTCGGCGACCTGGGCCTGAAGGAAGCGGCGGCCCGCGCCACGCTGACACGGATGGTGCGCAACGGCCTGCTCTCGGCGGAGCGAAGCGGGCGTCGCACCGCGCATCGGCTGACCGCGCGCGCGTCCGCGATCGTTGACGAAGAGGCCGCGTGGCTCGACTCGTTCGGCGTCGAGGAGCAGCCATGGGACGGCCTGTGGAGTGTGCTCGCCTTCTCGATCCCCGAGTCGCAACGGGCGGTGCGCCACCTCGCCCGGTCTCGCCTGCGCTGGCTGGGATTCATGCCGCTGTACGACGGAGTGTGGATCTCGCCCCGCAATCACGCCGCCGACGCGATGGCCCAGCTGCGTGAGCTCGATGTGCGGGACGTGACCTCGATGCGCGCGAGCGTCGAGACCTCGATCGCCGGGGGCCCGCAGGCCGCGTGGGATCTTGCCTCGATCGCCGACGAGTATCGCTCGTTCGCGGCAGCCGTCGCCGCGGTCGATCAGTCCGCGACACCCGCGGCTGCCCTTGCCGAGCGCACCCGCCTCATGCTGCGCTGGCAGGCGTTCCGCCTTCTCGACAACGCGATTCCGAGGGAACTCGTCCCCGAGGATTGGCCTCGCACCGCCACACGCCGGCAGTGGGTCGGTCATTACAACGCGATGGGCGCGCCCGCCGAGCAGCGCGTCCGCGCAGAGATCACCCCCATCTCGATCGAGCTCGCCGAGCGGGTGACCGTTCGCCGGTTGCGCCCCTGACGCGCCCCGCCCGGCGTCCGGGAGCCGATGCCGACGCCGCCGGATCAATACTTGAAGTTTTGTTGCCGATCGTCACGGCAAGTTCTACTCTGGGCGCGTGGCGGCGACGCAGCCGACGCTCGAGACAACGGTGTCTACGGAGGGTGAGATGAACAGGTTCAGGAAGAATGTGCTCGCGCTAGGGGTGTCAGCCGCAGCCGGCGCGCTCATCGCCGGGCTGCTCGTGCCGGTGGCGGCCACGGCCGCGCCGCGGGTGTCGATCGAGGTACTGTCGGGGCGCGCCGACAGTGTGACCGGCGGCGACGCCCTGATCGCCGTCGCCGGCGCAAAGGCCGACGACCGCGTCTTCGCCGCCGGAGTCGAGGTGACGGACGCGTTCCAGCTGCTCGACGGAGCCCGCGTGGGCCTGGTCGACGGACTCCCGATCGGCGTCAGCGAGATTCAGGTCGTGCGCAAGCACGGCGGGAAGGTGCAGGCCTCCATCGAGATCGAGAACCACCCGGTCACCGGTCCGGTGTTCTCAGGTCCGCAGCATCCGATGTACTGCACAGCGAGTGCGGCACCCTGGAATCTCGGGGCGGTCGACGAAGACTGCCACGTCGCGACGCCCGTCGTCACCTACCGCTACCGCACGACCGCCGGCCAGTTCGCGGACTATCCCGTCGACGGATCCACCCCCGGAAACCTCGCCACCACGACTGTCGACGGCGCAACCGTCCCCTACATCGTGCGCGTCGAGCGCGGCACCATCAACCGTGCCGTCTACGAGACCGCCGTGCTGCACGCTCCCGGCACCGCAGCCCCGGCGCCCGGGGCGGCCGGCCCGGGCTGGAACGGCAAGCTCGCCTACACCTTCGGCGGCGCATGCGGCGTCGGGTACTGGCAGGGCACCAGCACCGGCGGCGTGCAGAACGACCTGTTCCTGAGTCGCGGCTATGCCGTGGCATCCGCCACCCTCAACGTCTACGCACAGAACTGCAACGACGTCACCAGCGCCGAGACCGCGATGATGGTCAAGGAGCACGTCATCGAGCAGCTCGGCCCTGTCGAGTACACCATCGGCTCGGGCGGTTCGGCCGGCACGATGCAGCAGCTGCTGCTGTCGAACAACTACCCGGGCATCATCGACGGCGTCCTCGGCGAGATCGGCTATCCCGACGAGCGCTCGACGACGATCGGCGGCCACGACTGTCGCGGGCTGCTGAACTACTGGAACTCGCCGGCGGGCGCGGGGTGGACCGACGCGCAGAAGGTCGCGGTGACCGGCCACGCCGTTCCCGGCACCTGCTTCGGCTTCACGTTCTTCGACGGCGTCGACGACCCCAACCGGGGCTGCGCGGCGGCGATCCCCGTCGCCGACCGCTGGTCGCCGACCAACCCCGACGGTCTGCGCTGCACGATCGCCGACATGGTGAAGAACGTGTACGGGACGGATGCCGAGGGCCGCGGTCTGCGCGTCGAGCCGGACAACGTCGGCGTGCAGTACGGCTGGAACGCCCTGCAGAGCGGTGCGATCACCGCCGAGCAGTTCGTCTCGCTCAACGAGCAGATCGGCGGCATGGGCATCGACGGCAACCGCACCGTCGAGCGCTCCGAGGCGAGCATCGAGGCGATCGAGCGGGCCTACGCCACCGGACGCGTCAACATGATGACGGGTGGCCTCGGGTGGACGCCGGTGATCGAGATCCGCAATTACACCGACCCGACCGGCGACTTCCACGAGCGCTACCGCTCGGCCATCATCCGGGAGCGGATGCTCGCCGCCTACGGCGACGCCGGCACCCACGTCAACTGGACGGGTGCCAACATCGGCGCGAACACCAACCAGATGCGCGTCCAGGCTCTCGACAAGCTGGAGCAGTGGCTCGACGCCATCGAGGCCGCCGGCGGCCCCGAAGACCGTGCGCGCACCATCGCCGCGCGGCCGGCGGATCTGACCGACGGATGCTTCGACTCCCAGATGACGTTCATCGAAGAGACCCTCGACTACGACGACCCGACGAGTACGTGCAACACGCTGTACCCGTATCACTCGCAGCCGCGGGCCGAAGCGGGCATGCCGCTCATCGCCGATGGACTGAAGTGTCAGCTGACCGAGCCGGCGCGCGCCGACTACCCCGAGCTGAGCGACGAGCAGTGGACGCGCCTGCTGGCCACGTTCCCGTCGGGCGTCTGCGACTGGGACGAGCGTCCGCAGGGCTACGCCGAGCTCGAGGGCACCTGGCTCGACTTCGGAGACACCGAACCGGCCGATGTGTCGATCCCGAAGATCACCGGATCGGCGCGGGTCGGTTCTCCGCTCACGGCCTCGGCGGCCTCCTCCACGGCGGGCGCGACGCTGTCGTACCAGTGGCTCGCGGACGCCGCGGTCATCGATGGTGCGACAGGCGCGACGTTCACCCCGGGCATCGAGCTCGTCGGCGCGACGATCTCGGTGCGGGTGACGGCAGCCGCGGAAGGATTCGTGGCCGTCAGCCGCGTGTCGGGCGGCACCGCCAGGGTCGCCTTGGCGACCGTGCCGGTGATCGAGGGCACTCCCGTGGTCGGGGCGCGGCTGAAGGCCGTGACCGGTGACTGGACTCCCGGCGCCCGCCTCACCTACCGGTGGTTCGCCGACGGCAAGCCGCTGCGCGGCGAGACGAAGGCGACCCTGCACGTGCGAGCGACGATGATCGGCGACCGGATCACCGTCGAGGTGACAGGCAGCCTGCGCGGGTATCAGACGGTTTCGTCGACCTCGGAGCCGACGCTCAAGGTGGCACTGGCGACACCGCCGCTCGTCATCGGCTCGCCGATCGTCGGTGCGAAGGTGATCGCGCTCCCGCTGCTGTGGACGCCCGGCACGTCATTCACCTACCAGTGGCTTCGCGACGGGGTGCCGATCGCGGCCGCCACCGAGCGGACGTACCGCCTGACGCGCGACGACCGCCGGACCGAGATCACGGTCGCGGTCACGGGCACCAAGGAGGGATACCCCGCGGTGACCCTCGAATCGCGGCACGGCGTCAAGGTCCGCTGACCCGGCAGCACACGCAGGGGCGGGCTCTCGACCCGGGGGCCCGCCCTCGGCGTGTGTGAGCGGCGGCGCGTCAAACGCTCGGGACGAACAAGGGTTTCGGGGCCCCGGGTGCGCTCGAAGTACCCGAATCTCCCGCGCGTTTCACGCGGGGCCGCGGAGCCGCTACGGGTGGACGCGGTCGACGAGCGCCAGGCCGCGCCGGGCCCAGGCGATCTCGCCGCGGGCACGATCGACGAGACCCTCGTAGGCGAAGCGCTTGTAGGCGATGGTGCGCTCGCGATCGGCATCGGCGGTCACGGCGAGACGCCGGATCAGCATGGGGTTCGTGACCGCGTCGATGCGCTCGAGCTCCTGCTCCCACTGGGCGAGCTCACCCTCCCACTGCGCGATGTGGCGCTCGAGGAACGCGCGCGCAGCTTCGGGGGTGGTGGTCTCCAGATACGCGGCCCGCAAGTGCGAGGGGTCGCGCACCCGCTGGTAGTCCAGCGGTGAGGCCATCCACTCGACGAACGCCCGGTCGCCGGCATCCGTCACGTGATACAGGCGCCGCGTGCCGCGCTCGCCGCGCGGCTGCTCCTCGCCCTCGACGAGACCGAGCTGCTCCATCTTGCGCAGCTCGGGGTAGATCTGCGAGTCGGGAGCATGCCACACGTGACCGACCGACTGATGGAACTGCTTCTGCAGGTCGTAGCCCGACAGCGGGCCGACCCGCAGGATCGCCAGCAGCGCGTATCGCAGACTCATGGGCGCTCCTCTCTCCCCGAGCGTACCGACAGAGGGAGCCCGCCCTGTCAGGACGGACCCCCTCTGGTCGACCGGGCCTGGGGCTGTCTCAGGCCGACTCGCGGTACCCGGTCCGCCAGCCGCCGTGGTAGCTCTGGCGTGCGACGGTCGAGTAGGGCACCGGCGACACGACCGCCCGCACCTCGAGCTGCCGGTGCGGCTCGACCGAGGCCTTCGTCGTGCCGCCGTCGGGCTCACCCCACACGACCGTCACCTCGGCGCCCTCGGGGACATCGGGGGCGACCGTCGCGAGCGACAGCGCACGCTTCTCGTTGGCGCTGTACCCGGTGAACATCGAGAACCCGACGACGCTGCCGTCGGCGTCCGTCACCGAGTCGTAATTCGCCGACCCGTAGTTCGCCAGCGGAAGGTCGAAGAACTTGTAGCTGTCGCCCTCGACATCAAACAGCGAGGCGAAGATCCTGGTGACGTCCTCGGCGTTCCATGCGAGAGTCACCTTTCGCCGCTGCGTCGCCGGGTCGATCTTCTCGAGCGCGTCGCGACCGATGAAGTCGTGGTCGAACTTGACGAACGATCCGTAGCCGAGCTCCCACGGCGTCAGGTAGTAGTCCGAGATGTCGTCCGAGACGAACGAGCCCGCAAGGGTGCCCGTCGCCTCGTAGCTGTCGACGCCGAGCCACTCGCGGTAGCCGCGTTCGGCCTCGCCCGAGTAGATCGCCGGCAGCGGCGACGGGATCCAGCCCGACTCGAGGGTGTTCGAGGGATACGCGCGCGAGCCCACCGGCACGAGGCCGAACTCGGCGCCCGCCTCGACGATGAGGTCGCGCACGCGGTGGTGGTGCTCGTACGGTCCCCAGATCTCGAGGCCCGGAGCACCGGCCATGCCGTGGCGCAGGGTGCGCACGCGCGCCCCGCCGAGCTGCATCTCCGACATGCTGAAGAACTTCAGCTGCTCGAGCGGCCCTCCGTTGAGCTTCTCGATGACCTGCCACGCAGTCGGTCCCTGGATCTGGAACCGGTAGTACCGACGTGCGACGGCATCGCCGTAGGGCCGCGAGGGCGAGCGGCGGTCCACGGTGAGGTCGAGGTTCGCGTAGCCCCCGGTCTCGGCGTGGTACATCAGCCAGTTCGACGCCGGGGCGCGGCCGACGTAGACGTACTCGTCTTCGGCTTCGTGGAACAGGATGCCGTCGCCCACGACGTGCCCCGACGCCGTCGTCGGCACGTACTGCTTGGCGCGGTTCACCGGGAACGTCGCCACCGAGTTGATCGCCGTGTCGGAGATCAGCTTGATGGCGTCGGAGCCCTTCAAGAACACGTTGTCCATGTGGTGGGACTGGTCGTAGAGGACGGATGCCTCGCGCCAGGCCCGCTGCTCCTTGATCCAGTTCTGGAAGTCGGCGGGGACCACCGGGTAGATGTACGAGCCGATCTGCGAGTTGCGCAGCATCTCGACGGGGTTTCGCCCGTCGATGAGCTCTTGCAGATTCTGAGCCATGAGGAACCTCTCTGTTCGTTGGGATTCTGTTCTTCGGGATGCGGTCGGAGCCGTCAGGTGAACACGATCGTGTGGTTGCCGTGACGGATCACCCGGTCTTCGGCGTGCCACTGGACGGCGCGCGAGAGCACGGCACGCTCGACGTACGCACCTCGCGCCTGCAGGTCGGCGGCGGTCATCGCGTGCGACACCCGCGCCACGTCCTGCT
This sequence comes from Microbacterium sp. NPDC056003, assembly GCF_042274785.1. Lineage (NCBI taxonomy): Bacteria > Bacillati > Actinomycetota > Actinomycetes > Micrococcales > Microbacteriaceae > Microbacterium > Microbacterium sp. NPDC056003. Next base: position 1,779,777 of record NZ_JBHJXQ010000001.1, read on the forward strand.
CGATGATCGGACCCTCGTCGAGATCTTCGGTGACGTAGTGGCTGGTCGCCCCGATGAGCTTCACCCCGCGCTCCTTCGCCTTGCGGTACGGCGCGGCGCCGATGAAGGCGGGCAGGAAGGAGTGATGGATGTTGATGATCGGCACGCCGACCTCTTCGAGGAACGAGTCCGACAGGATCTGCATGTACCTCGCGAGCACGACGAAGTCGACGTTGCCGCGCAGCAGCTCGACCAGCCGGGCTTCGGCGGCGGTCTTGTCGGGCCCGTGAGCCGGCACGTGGAAGAACGGGATCCCGAACGAACGCACATCCTCTGCCGTGTTCGTGTGGTTGGAGATCACCATCGGGATCGTCACGGGCAGCTCGCCGCGGCGGTGACGCCACAGCAGCTCCAGCAGGCAGTGGTCGCTCGTGGAGGCGAGGATCGCCATTCTCTTCGGGATGGACTGGTCGGTCAGCCGCCAGGTCATCCCGAGCGGTCCGAGCGTCTCGTCGAGATCGGCCTCGACGGCAGGGAGTGCCGCCTCCAGATGGGGACGATGGAACACGACACGCTGGAAGAACTCCCCGCCTTCAGGGTTGTCGGAGTACTGATCGAGCGTGACGATGTTCCCGCCGATCCGCGTCACGAGGGCAGTGACCGCCGCGACGATGCCCGGCCGGTCGGGGCCGTGCACGATAAGGCAGGCGTGGTCGTGCGTCGCCTCGAGGCGCGGCGTCATTGCACCGCGCCGGAGTACTCGGCGGCCACGAACTCCCGCGCCCACTGAGCGGTGGCCAGAAGACCGCCGAACGTGTAGAAGTGCAGCTTGACCGTCGCCGCCGCGGGGAGCTGTTCGGCGAGGTCCGACACGAAGCGGTCGGGTCCTGCCGTGCCCATCAGGTTGGTGAGCGAGAAGCCGTACTTCTTGACGATCATCGCGTTCGCGCCGACCCCGAAGCGTCGGGCGAAGGAGATGAGCCGCTTGATGCCGGCAGGGCCGGGTGTGCCGACGCGGATCGGCGCGTCGATGCTGCGTTCGCGGACTGCCGCGATCCAGTCGACCACCGGTTCGGTGTCGAACGCGAACTGCGTGAGTATGACGGCGTCGAGGCCCTGCTGCGCGAGGGCGAGCGCCTTCTCGTCGAGGTGGCGCCACAGCACGTCGTCGGCGATGTCGGGGTGCCCCTCGGGGTAGCCCGCGATCGACACCTCGCGCACCCCGTACTGCTGCAGCAGCCCGGACTGGATCAGCGACAGCGCGTCGGGATAGGGGCCGGCCGGATCGGCAGGGTCGCCGCCGACCGCGAAGACGTGCTCGGTCGCGCCGACCTCGTGGAGCCGGCCGAGGAACTCCTCGAGCTGTGCGGGGGATTCCAGTCGCCGTGCCGAGATGTGGGGGACGGGGACGAAACCCGACTCCTTCACGGCCCGCGCGGCGGCGACGCGCATCTCGAGGTCTTCGTTGCCCAGGAAGGTGACGTTGATCTTCGTCCCGCGGGGGATGATCGCGCGGGCCTCGTGCAGGCCCGCGACGTCCTTGCCGGTCATCTCGAGCGAGAAGCCGTCGACCAGCGCGGCAGCCGACGGAGAGGCGGGGCTCGCGTGCGCCATGACTGCGGTCCTTTCGTCACCGGGCGCGTCGTCGCGTCCCGGGAGACCGACGATACCTATGTGCATAGGTAATGGCAAGAGGGGTGCGTGATAGTTCAATGATTTTGTGACGGGCGTCATGAAATCATTGACAATCTCGGTCGAGGGGCGCACGATGTGTCATGTCCGGCACGCCGCGGTGAGGACTCCGACTCTTGTCGGACCGACTCCGGCGGCCGGAGACCCCGCACCCGTTCCTGAGAGGCCCGTCAATGAAGAAGAGTCTTGCCACCCTCGGCGTCCTGGCAGCCGCCGCCCTCGCCCTGAGCGGCTGTTCCGATTCCGCCGCCGACCCCGACTCGAGCCCCTCCGACGCCGATACCGGCTCGGGTGAGCTCACCACCGTCCGCGTCGCCGCACTTCCGATCGCCGAGACCGGCGCGCTGTGGGCTGCGATGGACGAGGGCATCTTCGAGGAGCACGGTCTGGAGATCGAGGTGGTGCCCGCCCAGGGTGGAGCCAACGCCATCCCCGCGCTGCTCAGCGGCGACATCGAGTTCGCGATCGGTCAGCCGTTCGGCCCCATTCGCGCCGACCTGCAGGACCTCGGCGTGACGATCGTCGGCAATTACGCCAACAGCCTCGCGGAGGGCACCGACGTGAACGCCGTCGTCGCCCTCGCCGACTCGGGCATCACGCGCCCGGCCGACCTCGCCGGAAAGAAGGTGTCGGTCAACACCCTCGGAGCTGCCGGTGACCTCACGATCCGCAAGGCCGTTCAGGACGACGGCGGAGACCCCTCGACCATCGAGTTCGTCGAGGTCGCCTTCCCGGATGTGCCCGCGCAGCTCGAGGCAGGCACGATGGACGCCGCCTGGGCACCCGACCCGTTCCGCGGCATCATCGTCGGGGGCGGGGGCACCTCGGTGGTCGCTCCCTACCAGGCGACGATCCCGGGCCTCACCGTGCTGACGAACATCACCACGCAGGCGCTCCTCGACGAGGATCCCGAGCTGGTGGCGTCGTACTCCGCCGCGATGACGGAGGCGCTGGCGTGGGCTTCCGACAACGAGGAGGCCGTGCGCGCGGCGATCGCGACCAACCTCGAGATCCCGGAGGAGGCGGCCGCGGGCATCACGCTCCCGACGTTCACCTGGGACCTCGCCGACGCCGGTATCGAAGACCTCGGCGCCCTCGCCGTCGAGTTCGAGTACATCGAGACGGAGCCCGACTACGGCCGGCTGATCCAGCAGCAGTAGCACGATGACAGCGACGGGGCGGATGCCGCGGCCCGCGGACTCCGCCCCGTCCTTGCCGGAAGAGACACCATGCAGACTGTCGTCATGACAGACGTTCCCGACGTCCCGGCCGTCCCCCCGGCGGCCGGCGCGGACGACGGGCGCTTCCGCCGCCGGCGCCGGGGGCGCACGCTTCGCAAGGTCGTGCTGGGACTCGCGGGCATCGCCGGGTTCCTGGTCACGTGGCAGCTCCTGCCGACCCTCGGCATCGTGAACGAGGCGTACTTCCCGACCGCGACCGACACGATCGGGCGGCTGGTCGTGCTGATGGGCGACCTCGAGTTCTGGCGCAACGTCGGCCGCACCCTGACCTCGTGGGCGATCGGCCTGCTGATCGCCACCGTCCTCGCGGTCGTGCTCGGCACCGTCATCGGGCTGGTGCCCTTCCTGCGGCGTGCGACGCACACCACCGTGGAGTTCCTGCGTCCGATCCCGTCGGTGGCGCTGATCCCTCTCGCGATCCTGATGTTCGGCTACCAGCTGCAGGCTGCTCTCCTGATCATCGTGTACGCCAGCTTCTGGCAGGTCTTCATCCAGGTGCTGTACGGCGTGGCGGATGTCGACGCGGTCGCCCGCGACACGGCGCGCAGCTTCGGGCTGACGAGAGGCTCGCGGATCGTGAACCTCGTCTTCCCGACGGCGCTGCCGTACCTCATGACCGGGCTGCGACTGGCCGCGACAGTGGCGCTGATCCTCGCGATCACCGCCGAGATGTTCATCAGCATCCCCGGCCTCGGTCGCGCGATCATGATCGCCCGTGAGGCGGGTCAGTGGACCACCGTGTACGCACTCGTCATCGTGACCGGGATGCTCGGCCTGCTCGTGAACCTCGGCTTCCGCGCGATCGAGCGCCGGACGCTGTCGTGGCATCAGTCGGTACGCGGGGAGGAAGTGCTGTGACCCTCTACACGAGCACGGTCGTGACCCCGCGCGGCCGTTCGCGGGCCTGGGCGAAGTTCGGCGAGAAGACCGCCTACGCCCTCGGTCTGCCGATCGTCCTGCTGGTGATCTGGGGGATCTGGTCGTCCATCTCGCATGCGCTGTTCTTCCCGAGCCCGCTCGTCATCTTCGAGGCGTTCGTCGACACCTGGATCGGGCCCGCCTTCGTCGACGATGTGCTGCCGAGCCTCGCGCGGCTGGCGATCAGCATCGTGCTCGCCGTCGTCCTCGGCATCGCCGCAGGCACCGTCATCGGACTCGTGCGCTGGCTGCGCGAACTGCTCGAGCCGATCTTCGAGTTCTTCCGTGCCGTGCCGCCCCCTGTCCTGATCCCGATCGTCGCGGTCCTCGTCGGAGCGAACGACATGATGAAGGTCGTCGTGATGGTGACCGGCGCCGTCTGGCCGGTGCTGCTGAACACCATCGAGGGCGTGCGCGCCACGGACTCGGTCATGACCGAGACCGCGCGGTCGTTCGCGATCACCCGGGGGGAACGCCTGCGGTTCCTCGTGCTGCCCGCGGCGAGCCCGCGCATCATGACGGGGGTGCGTCAGTGCCTCTCGATCGCCCTGATCCTGATGGTGATCTCCGAGATGTTCTTCTCGTCCTCGGGCCTGGGTTACCGGATCGTCTACTTCCAGCGCAACTACCTCATCGCCGAGATGTGGAGCGGCATCGTGCTGCTCGGCCTGATCGGCGTGCTGCTCGCGGTGATCTTCGGATTCGTCGAGCGGCGGGTGCTGCGCTGGTACCACGGAATCAAGGAGGTGGAGCGTGCCTGACACGCTGCTGAAAGTCGAACGCCTGCGCAAGGTGTACGAGGCGTCGACCGGAAACGTCGAGGCGATCGGCGACATCAGCTTCCAGATGAACTCGGGCGAGCTGGTCTGCATCGTCGGCCCGTCGGGATGCGGCAAGACCACGCTGCTCAAGTGCATCGCGGGCCTCCTCGCGCCGACCGAGGGCGTGGTCGAGCTCGACGGCAAGCGGGTCACCGCTCCGCCGCCGCGCATGGCGCTGGTGTTCCAGGAGTACGGCCGCAGCCTGTACCCGTGGCTCACGGTGCGCGGCAACGTCGAGTTGCCGCTCAAGCACAAGAAGCTCTCGCGGGCGGACCGCGATCGCCTGATCGACGACGCGCTCATGGCGGTGGGTCTCGAGCACGCGTCGAAGAGCTACCCGTGGCAGCTGTCGGGAGGCATGCAGCAGCGCGTGGCGATCGCGCGGGCGGTCGCGTATCAGCCCGAGGTGCTCATCATGGACGAGCCCTTCGCTGCGGTGGATGCCCAGACCCGGGCCGACCTCGAAGACCTGGTGCGCACCCTCCACCGCGAACGGGGGATGTCGATCCTCTTCGTCACTCACGACATCGACGAGTCGGTGTACCTCGGGGAGCGCGTGATCGTGCTGTCGAAGTCGCCGACGTGGGTGCAGGAGGACCTCGCGATCGACCTCGCGCCCGAGCGCGATCAGATCACGACGCGGGCGCTTCCGCGCTTCACCGAGCTGCGCACGCACGTGTACGAGCAGATCCAGCGAGCCAAGCGCGGTGAGGCCGTGCGGCCGAGCGCGGCGTGAGCGGCGCGACCGGCACGGCCCTCGCGGTCTTCGGCGGCACCGACGATTCGATCCTCACGCGCAAGCCGCGGCAGCTGCTGCTGGCGTTCTTCGGCGAGTACGTGTGCGACAGGTACTTCGAGCCGCTGCGTGCGAGCGTGCTGATCGGCGCGCTCGAGAGCGCCGGGGTCGCGGCATCCGCCGTCCGGACGAATCTCGACCGCATGGTGCGCAGCGGCGTGCTGGAGCGCACGCGCCTCGGGCGGGAGATCGGGTTCCTGCTCACGCCGCACGGCAGCGAGGTGCTGCGTGAGGCATCCGTCCGCGTCAACGGACCGGCGCCCTTCGAGCCGCAGAGCGACGGCTGGACGGTCGTCACCTTCACGGTGCCCGAGCACCTGCGCGATCTGCGTCACCGGCTGCGGGCGGCCCTCACCTGGTCGGGTTTCGCACTCCTGCGCGACGGGCTGTGGATCGCGCCCGGAGCGGTCGACCTCGCCGCCGCGCTCGGCGCCATCATCCCCGATCTGCCGCCGATGTCGGTCAACGCGTTCTCGGCGGCCGAGCTCGACGGGTTCCCGATGACCGAGACCGTGCGCCTGGCCTGGGATGTCGAGGCCATCCGGACGGCCCATCACGAGTTCATCGCGCACTGGGAGCACGACGACGCCGCGTCCGACCTGCCGCCGATCACCGCGCGGACGATTCTCGTCGCCGACTGGCTCGCCCTGCTGCGCGCAGACCCGCGGCTTCCCCGTCAGTACATGGGCGACGACTGGCCGGCCGATCGAAGCTTCGAGCTGTTCACGCGCCGGCACCGCGAGTTCGCGTTCCCCGCCGTGAGGGACTTCGCCACGCTCGTCGGCTGAGGCATCCGCGCCGCGGCACGCTCATCGGCGGAAGCGCTCGCGCAGATCGGCCTTGCGGACCTTGCCCGACGCCGTGCGCGGCAGGTCTTCGACGACCACGACGTTCTTGGGGAGCTTGTACCGCGCGAGCAGTCCGTCGAGGTGGTCGCGCACCTTCTCGGTGTCGACCTCGGCCCCGTCCCGCAGGGTGACGACCGCCCACGGCACCTCGCCCCACCGCTCGTCCGGCACACCGACGACGGCCACGCCCGAGATGCCCTCGATGTCGGCGATGAGGTTCTCGACCTCGGCGGGGTAGATGTTCTCTCCTCCCGAGATGATCATGTCCTTCAGCCGATCGGAGATGTAGAGGTAGCCGTCGTCGTCGAGGTATCCGAGGTCGCCTGAGCGGAACCAGCCGTCGTCCGTGAACGCATCGGCGGATGCCTCGGGCAGCCCGTGGTAGCCGAGGAAGACGTTGGGCCCCGACACCTGGATCTCGCCGACGGTGCCGCGAGGGACCATGTCGCCGTGCTCGTCGGCGATGCGCACCTCGGTGAAGAAGTGCGGCAGCCCCACGCTGCCCTGCTTCTCGCGTGTCATCGCCGGCGACAGCGACGTCGCCCCGGGCGAGGTCTCGGTCATGCCGTATCCCTGCGAGAACGACAGGCCACGCTCTTCGTAGGCGTTGAGGATGCGCGTGGGCACGGCGGACCCTCCGCACGTGAGCTTCTGCAGCGACGTCAGATCGGTGCCGGCCCAGGCGGGGTGATCGGCCATCATCTGGTAGGTCGTCGGCACGCCGCTGAGCATGGTGATGCGGTGCTGCTGGATGAGGGCCAGCGCCCGGCCGGGCTCGAAGCCCTTCTCGAGCACCAGCGTCGCGCCTTTGAGGATCACCGGCAACGCGCCCATGCCGAGCGAGGCGACGTGGAACAGGGGCGAGATCATCAGCGACACGTCGGTCGAGACGACGTCGTAGTCGACGACGCAGTTGAGCGCCACCCACGTGAGGTTGCCGTGGCTGAGCACAGCGCCCTTCGGGCGCCCGGTCGTGCCCGAGGTGTAGATGATCGCGGCCGGGTCGTCGTGACCGACCTCGGCCAGCGTGTGCCCGCCGGTCGCCGTCGCGATGAGCTGAGCAAGCCCGGGGTGCTCGGGCAGGCCCGCACCCGTGACGATCACGTGGGCGATGCGACCCGCCTCGACTCCGGGCATCGCCCGATCGAGGAACTCGGGGTCGAGGATCAGCGCGCGCGCCCCCGAATCGGCGAGCACGTGCCGCATCTCGGGCGCCGCGAGCCGCGTGTTCACCGGCACGAACACCGCGCCCAGCTGGGCTGCCCCGAACATCACCTGCAGGAATTGCGGGCTGTTCTCTCCGATGTAGGCGACGGCGTCGCCCTTGCGGATGCCCCGGTGCCAGAGCACGGCGGCGACGCGGTCGGCGGCGTCGGCCAGCTGCCGGTAGGTCAGGCTCTCGCCGTCGAAGACCACGGCTGTCTTGTCCGGGTCGCGCAGGCGGCGCTTGCCGAGCCAGAACCCGATTCCGAGGTGGTGCATTGGTCGATCCGGGAGGTCAGGCGTAGAAGCGGTACAGACCGCGGGCGACGACGGCCGGCTTGTCGGCGCCCTCGATCTCGATCGTCTGGTCGACGGCGAACTGGTATCCGCCGCGCACTTCGGTGACCTCATCGATGACGGCGTTCATCCGCACGCGGGCGCCGACCTTGACCGGTGAGACGAACCGCACCTTGTCGAGGCCGTAGTTGACGCGCGTGGTGACCCCGGTGGCGTCGAAGAGCTCCGACCAGAACTTGACCGTGAGCGAGAGCGACAGGAACCCGTGGGCGATCGCGCCGCCGAACGGACCCTCGGCGGCTCGCTCGGGATCGACGTGGATCCACTGGTGGTCGTCGGTGGCGTCGGCGAAGAGGTTCACGCGGTCCTGCGTGACCTCGAGCCATTCGGTCCAGCCGAGGTCGGTCCCGGCGAGGCTCGGAATGTCTTCGTAGGCGACGGTGGTGGTCATGGTTTCTCCTTCTGAGTGCCGGGTCAGGCTTGTGGTGCGAGGGTCAGGTGAAGGCTGCCGTGCCCGTCAGGGCGCGGCCCACGATGAGGGCGTTGATCTCGTGCGTGCCCTCGTACGAGTACACGGCCTCGGCATCGGCGAAGAACCGGGCGACGTCGTGTTCGAGGAGGATCCCGTTGCCGCCGGCCACTTCCCGGGCGAGCGCGACGGTCTCCCGCGCCAGGCGCGCGGTCTGCAGCTTCGCGAGTGCCGAGTTGACGTCGGCGAACACGCCGCGGTCCTGGGCGCTCGAGAGTGCGGCGACCATCGACAGCGACGCGACGGTGTTGCCGAGCATGCGGGCGAGCTTCTCCTGGACGAGCTGGAACCCGCCGAGCGGACGGTCGAACTGGCGCCGCTCGCGGACGTAGCGCACGGCCGCATCGAGTGCGCCGGCCTGAAGTCCGGCGGCGATCCACGCGACGTCCGCGCGCATCGCGCCGAGGATCCGCGACACGTCGTGCCATCCATCCACGTTCTGCAGCCTCGACTCCTCGCCCACCCGCACGTCGTCGAGGGTGATGAGGGCGTTCTGCATGGGGCGCAGCGCGATCTTGCCGCCGATCGGCTGCAGGCGCACCCCGGGCGATCCGGTCGGTACGAGGAAGGCCTTGACCGCCTCGTCGTCGACGTCGCGGGCGAAGACGACCAGGACGTCGGACCCGGCCGCGCCGCCGATCCACTTCTTCCGCCCGTCGAGCACCCACTCGTCGCCGTCGCGGTGTGCAGTGGTGGCTAGCCCCCCGGCGATGTCCGAGCCGTGCTCCGGCTCGGTGAGGGCGAACACGCCCCGCAGCTCGAACGAGCGCACGAGCGGGTCGAGCCGGGCGGCCTGCTCCGCTGACCCGCCCAGGCGGACAGCGGTGCGGAAGAGGCCCGACTGCGCGTTGTAGAGCGTGGCGACCGAGACGTCGGTGCGCGCCAGTACGTAGTTGCGAAAGCCCGAGAACATGCTCGACGCCGCTTCCGAGGCATCCACTCCGCGCGGCTGCATCAGGTCGAGGGGGATGAGCGCGTCCAACACCGCGCCGGGCATGGTCGCCGTCTCCCAGGCGTCGGCGAGCAGGGGGCGGATGCTGCGGTCCAGCGTGTCCTGCAGCCGCCCGAGCGCCGACTGCGCGGCGGGGCTCAGGTGATCGGCCGCCACCGCATACGGGTCGAACCCGAAGGTCGCCTCGGCTTCGAGCGCCGGCACGTCAACCGCCGAGTCCGAGTAGCCGGGCCGCGTTGTGCTTCAGGATGCCCGGCATCACCTCGGGTTTGAACGACGCGGCGGAGCCGGCATCCTTCATCCACCGGTCGGGGGTGAGCAGCGGGAAGTCCGACCCGAACAGCACGCGCTTCTTGAGGTACGAGTTCGCGGCGCGCACGAGCGATTCTGGGAAGTAGGTGGGGCTCCACCCCGACAGGTCGATCCACGTGTTGTGCTTGTGCGTCGCGACGGCGAGGGCTTCGTCCTGCCAGGGCACGGACGGATGCGCCATGATGAACTGCAGGTCGGGGAACCGAGCGGCGACGGGGTCGAGAAGCATGGGGTTCGAGAGTCCGAGCAGGAAGCCCCGCCCTCCGCGCATGCCCGCGCCGATGCCGGTCTGGCCGGTGTGGAACAGGGCGACCACACCGGCGTCCTGCAGCACCTCGTAGAGGGGGAAGTGCGCCTCGTCGGACGGGTCGAACCCCTGCACCGTCGGGTGGAACTTGAACCCCCGCACGCCGTTCTCGTCGATGAGGCGCCGTGCGCGGTCGACCGCGTCGGCGCCCGCGCGCGGGTCGACCGAGCCGAAGGGGATCAGCACGTCGCTGTTGCGCGCCGCGCCCTCGGCGATCTCGGCACTCGAGAGGGCGGGGTGGCCGAGCTGGGTGTGCGCGTCGACGGTGAACACGACGGCGGCCATCTTGCGCTCGCGATAGTAGTCCGCGATCGACTCGAGGTCGGGACGGGGCCCGTCGGCGCGGAAGTACGCCGACGCGGCCTCGGCGATGTCGGCGGGGAGCGACGCGTGACCGTGGGCGTCGACCTCGATGTGCACGTGCACGTCGATCGCGGTGATCGCGTCGAGGTCGATCCGCGGCTCGTAGCGCGTCATGGCCGCTGGAGCTCCTCGGGAAGCGGCGGGAACTTCTCGCCGACGCTCTGCAGGTCGCCTGCGGCGGAGGCGAACCCCGCGACGAGGTCGTCGTACGACCAGCCGCCGTCATGGTACGCGGTGGCGACGGGCTCGGGGTGCGACCACAGCTGCAGGCGGTCGCCGCCGATGCCGATCGCCTGACCGGTGACGCCGGCCGCGGCATCCGATGCGAGGTAGGCGATGAGCCCGGCGACGTCGTCCGACGTGCCGAAGCCGAGGTCGTGGCGGAAGAACGCCGGCATCGGCTCGCCGGCCGCTTCGGCTTCGACGGCGGCGGCGAAGTACGGAACCGTCGCGGTCATCGCGGTGGCGGCGACCGGGATGACGGCATTGGCGGTGATGCCGGCCTTCTTGAGCTCGAGCGCCCAGGTGCGCACCATGCCGACGATGCCGGCCTTCGCGGCGGCGTAGTTGGTCTGGCCGAAGTTGCCGCGCTGACCGGTGGGGGACCCGATGCAGATGATGCGACCGGCGACCTGGTTCTCGCGCATCCAGGTGGCCGCCTCGCGCACGCACGTGAACGTGCCGCGCAGGTGCACGTTGATGACGGTGTCGAAGTCGTCGTCGCTCATCTTCCACAGCACCGTGTCGCGAAGCACTCCCGCGTTGGTGACGAGGATGTCGAGTCGTCCGAACGTGTCGACCGCCGTCTGCACGAGTCGCTTCGCGGTCTCGGTGGAGCCGACCGGGGCGGCGACGGCGACCGCGCGACCGCCCGCAGCCTCGATCGAGGCGACCGCTTCGGCCGCTGTCGCCTCGTCGACGTCGTTGATGACGACCGCTGCGCCCAGCCGGGCGAGCTCCTGGGCGTACGCCAGACCGAGGCCGCGACCCGAGCCGGTGACGATGGCGACTTTGCCTTGCAGCGACATTGGTGACTCCTTCGTGTCGGACTCCATTGAAGTGCGGACTGTTGAAAAAGTCAATCATTCTGTTTCTCCATCACCTCCGCTAGCATCGACGTCATGCCGAAGTCCGTCGATGCCGTGGGCCTCAGGTCGTCCACGCTGACAGACGACCTGAGCTTCCTGCTGGCAAGGGCGAACGCGATCTCCCTCACCGAGGGAAACGGTGCGCTCGCCGCCCACGGGCTGAAAGCACGCTCATACTCGGTGCTCGTCCTGGCGGCGGGTGATGCCCGCCCGTCCCAGCGCGAGCTCGCCGAGTTCCTCCGGCTCGATCCGAGCCAGGTCGTGACCCTCGTCGACGAGCTGCAGTCGCGCGGTCTGGTGGAGCGGAAGCCGGATCCCGCCGATCGGCGTGCGAACGTCGTGGTGGCCACGGACGCCGGTCGCGACCTCGCCGTGCGTGCGCGCGAGGCCGCTCGCTCCGCCGAAGAGCGCGTGCACGCGGAGCTCGCCCCCGACGACCGCGAGACCCTCATGCGGCTGCTGCGCACTCTCGCCTTCCCCGAGGAGTGAAGCCGGGGCGGGCAGCTCCGGTCATCCGCACCGAAGATCACCACATGTGGTGATGCCGCGTCATCACATCGATCCATACCTTGCTCGACAGATGAAGAGCGCACGTCGCTCACCACCTGGAGGAGAAGGTCATGAAAGCTGCTGTCTACCGTCGATTCGGCGGGCCCGACGTCGTCCGGATCGAGGAGATCACCGACCTCGAGCCGAAACGCGGCGAGATCCTCGTTCGCGTCCACGCGACGACCGTGAGCGCCGCCGACCACCGGTCGCGCTCCAGGGACATCCCGGCGGGGCTGAGGCTGCCGTCCTCGCTCGTTCTCGGGTTCTTCCGGCCGCGTCGCCGGGTGCTCGGCATGGAGGTGGCCGGCGTGGTCGAACGCATGGGCCAGGGCGTCACGGGGTTCGCACCCGGCGATGAGGTGGTGGCGATGCTGGGGAGCAGCTTCGGGGGGCACGCCGAGTACGCCGTCGTCACGTCGACGGATGCGGTAGTCCACAAGCCCGGCGAGCTCAGCTTCGCAGAGGCTGCGAGCCTCGTCTTCGGAGGCATCACCGCTCAGGCCTACCTCAACCAGGCTGCGATCACCGCAGGAACGACCGTGCTCGTCAACGGTGCCTCCGGGGCGGTCGGCACTGCCGCCGTGCAGCTCGCGAGCGCGGTCGGGGCCCAGGTGACCGCCGTGTGCAGCGCATCCAATCACGAGCTGGCGACGCGTCTCGGTGCGTCGCGAACCATCGACTACAGCGTGCAGGACTTCGCCGCGGACGACGTCAGCTACGACGTGATCGTCGACTGTGTCGGAAACGCCCCCGTAGACCGGGTCCGGGGAATCCTGAACCCGGGCGGCGCGGTGCTCTTGGTGGCCGCTGATCTCCGGTCGCTCCTCCGCGCGAAGCGGGATGCTCGGAGATTCGGGATCACCGTCGTGACGGGTCCCGGCGAGTACCGGGCTGCTGACCTGCAGCACGTCATGCATCTGGCGCAGATCGGCGACATCGCACCCGTTATCGATCGTGAGTATCCGCTGGACGCGATCGTCGCGGCCCATCGCTACGTCGACACCGGCCGCAAGCGCGGAAGCGTCGTCGTCGCCGTAGCGCCCGAGCCCGCACACCCGGCGTCGACGTTCGCCCGGGCGGCACGCGAGAGCGGTCCCCGCCATGAGTGAGACGTCACGGGTGGGGATGCGGGCCAGGCTTCTTCCGGTGGGGCTCATGGCATTCGGACTTCTGCCCCTCCTCGCGAATGCCGTGCGCCGACTGGCCGAAGCCTCCGGAGATGCCGGTTCTGCCGCTTCTGCCGCAGGGGGCGCGGGCGGGGTGTCGCTGCCGGTGATGGCTCACGTCGTCGGAGCGACGGTGTTCGTCGTCCTCGGCGCACTCCAGTTCTCCGTGAGCCTGCGCAGCCGGCGACCCGCCTGGCACCGTGTCGCCGGCCGGCTGGCCGTCGTCGGCTCGGTCCTCGCGGCTGCCTCGGGTGTCTGGCTCGCCTTCGCTGCGCTCGAGGATGACGGGACACTGCTCTTCGCCTTTCGGCTGGTCGCCGCAGTCGGAATGGGTGTCTTCATCGCGCTCGGTGTCGTCGCCGTCCTGCGTCGTCGTCTGCGCCGGCACCGGGCGTGGATGATCCGTGCGTACGCGATCGGGCTCGGCGCTGCGACTCAACTGTTCACTCTCGGCTTCGGTGAGGCGCTGATCGGAACCGGTCAGGTCGGCGTCGCCCTGCTGAACGCCGGCGGATGGGCGATCAACGTCGCCGTCGCCGAATGGGTGATCCGTCGAGCGCCTCGGAGCGTCGCTCGTCCGGCTGCCGATCTCGCGGTGGTCGGTCGATGAACGGGTGCGCGGCGAACGATCGGCCCGTCGACTACGAACTGCGCATCGGGCGCCACATCGAGGACAGATGGGCCGAGTGGCTCGGCGGGCTCGCACTCACGCGCGAGCCCGACGGGACGACGACGCTGCGAGGCCGCATCGCCGACCAGGCTGCACTGCACGGCATCCTGAACAGGATTCGCGACCTCGGCGTGGTTCTGCTCTCCGTCCACGCGGTGCGTGAATCAGGCCAGGGCAAGTGACGGGCTGTTGTCAGGCCGTGTGCGCGGCGACGCGGCACGATCGGAACGCGGCCATCACCGGCCGGGCAGTTCGCCCAGCTCCCGCGCCCTGAGGACAGCGGACCTGCGGTTGTTGACGCCGAGCTTCGTATAGATCCTCTGCGTATGCGTCCGGAGGGTGTTCACCGACACCACGAGCAGCCGGGCGATCTCCGGTCCGCTCAGCTCGGTAGCGAGCATGCGGAGCACCTCGCGCTCGCGCTCGCTCAGCGGCTCGGCGAGCACCGCGACCCGGTCTGCCGCCGCCGGTGCCCGCTCCGGGCCCCGCGCCATCCGCAGCAGCTGCGACGCGTAGTCTCGCACGGGATCATCCGCGGCCACCGCTTCGAGCAGCGCGCTCAGGGCCGCGCCCTCGTCCAGGAAGACCCGCGCATAGCCTTCCCCTTCGGCGAGCCGCAACGCTTCCGTGAGCGAGTCGACCGCCGATGGCAGGTCGCCGTGTGCCCGGTGGGCCAGGGACTGCAGGACCAGGATCTCGATGACGCTGCCCGTCCTGCCTCCTTCCCCCGCTGCAAGGCGCAACCGCGTGAGCAGCGCGAGCGCATCGTCGAGGTCAGGCCGGCCGCCGCGCCGGCCAGCCTGCGAGACCAGGATCCGAGCGAGGGTGATGTGCTCGTACTCGCGCGCATAGCTGAGCTCGTCGGCGGGGGACAGTCCCGACTCGTGAGCCCAGGCGACAGCATCCGCGGTCCTGCCCTGATGCACCCACATCCGCGCCCGCGCAGCAGGGACCGGTCGAACGAGGGGCGCCATGTCCGTCACGAAGAACCGCTCAGCCTCATCCACGAGTTCGGCGGCGGTGGCGAGGTCTCCGCGGGCTTGTCGCAGTTGAGCCATCGCGAGCCGCGATCGGTACCGATACTTCGGCAGCCCCGCCGAGTCGCCGAGCGCGAGAGCCTGGTCCAGGTGACTGCCGGCGGCTTCCAGCTCGCCTCGCTCGCACAGGATCGTGGCGATACCGACATGCATGTCCGGGATGCCGCGGCGAACCTGCGATGACTGTGCGAGGGCCAACTCCAGCGCCGCCTCATAGTGCGAGAGGGCGTCACCCAGTCGGCCCTGGGTGAGCCGGATGTCCGCAAGGGTGACCGTGCAGCCGAGCACGTCGGCGATGTGACCGGAGCGCCTGAAACTGGCCACCGACGACGAATAGCCCTCGAACGCGCCGTTCAGATCTCCGCTGCCCCACAGGGCGAGCCCCTCCAGGGCAGCCGCGGCACCGCGCCGATACTCGTCTTCCGCGTCGAGAAGGAGGAGTGCGCGACGGGCGTGATCCACGGTTGCGGTGGCGTCCCCTTGCGCGAGCGCAAGACCCGAGCGGTAGATCGCGATCGAGCCGGGCAGGCGACGGAGTTCTTCTTCGTCGACCGCCAGTGGCGGACCGCTCCCGCTCAGTTCGGTCGCGGCGGATGCGTTCACCCAGCGCTCGGCGTCCCGCAGGCGGGCGTTCACCCCCTCCACCTCGCCCGTGGAGAGCAGCGCCCCCGCAAACCCGAGGCTGAGCACCGGCCGGCTGCGGAAGACCTCCTCGGGGAGCGCCTCCAACCAGGTCCGGAGTGTGGCTTCCCGCCGATCGCGACCCATCGACGGCAGGGCCTCCTCGATGAGCTGCGCCGCGAGATCGTGATCCGGCGCAGCGAGGGCATGATGCACAGCGGCGTCCAGCTCACCGCGCTGAGCGTGCCACGTGCTCGCCCGTCGATGGAGGACGAGCACCTGGTCGGGCCGTTCGTCGGCCAGCCTCGCCTGCAGCACCTCGGCGAAAAGGTGGTGATATCGGAACCAGCGGCGGCGATCGTCGAGCGGAACGAGAAACAGATTGGCGCGGTCGAGTGCTTCCAGCATGGCGCCGCTGTCGCTGCGTCCGGTGACCGCAGCCGCCAGCGCTGCGCTCATCCGCGGGAGGATCGAGGTCTGCAGCAGGAAGGTCCGCGTCTCGGCCGGCTGGCTCTGGAGGACCTCTTCGGCGAGGTAATCGACGACGTAGCGGTCGTCGCCGGCGAACCCCGCCACGAAGTCCGCGAGGTCGTCCCGTCCCCGCATCGAGAGGGCCGCCAGCTGCAGAGCGGCGATCCAGCCCTCCGTCCGCTCGCCCAGGGTCGCCACCTCCTGCGCGGTGAGCTGCAGGGCCATCGCCTGCGTGAGGTACTCCGTGGCCTCATCCGCGCTGAAGCGGAGGTCGGCGGCGCGGACCTCGACGAGGTCGCCGCGTGCCCGCAAGCGCGCGAGCGGCAGCGGGGGGTCGGAGCGACACGCGAGGATGACGTGAAAGTTCGGGGGCAGGTTGTCGATCAGGAACGTCACGCCCTCGTGGACCTGACGCGCCTCGATGAGGTGGTAGTCGTCGACGAGGAGGATGATCTCCTTCTCCAGTCCCGCCACCTCGTTCAGCAGAGCCGTCAGCAGCGACTGCGGGGAGGGGGAGCCGGGCGCCTCGATCGATGTCAGCGCCTCACCGCCGACATCCGGAACGACGGTGCGCAGTGCGGCGATCACGTAGGTCCAGAACGACGCGGGGTCGTTGTCGCTGCTGTCGAGTGAGAGCCACGCCACCGCGTGATCGCCGTCCTCGCGCGCCGCGACATCGGCGATCCACGCGCCGAGCAGAGTGGACTTGCCGAAGCCGGCCGGCGCCGAGACGAGCGTCAGGCGGCCTTCGATCCCGCGGTCCAAGGTCGTCAGCAATCGTGGCCGTGCCACGGTCTGCCGTCGAGTCTTGGGGCGGAAGAGCTTCGTCTCGAGAATCGGCGACGAGAGCGGAGCCTTCTCCATTCAGCGATTCCCCTCGCGTCCACCGCCGGTGTCCGGGCGGGTTCCAGCGCTCGACCCCGCTGACGCCGCCGTGCTCGGGCAGGCGATCGCGTCAGAAGGAGGCAGACTCATGCTGTCGCGAGATCGTTCGCAGGGCAACGTCAGTCCGCGCGCTGCGTCCGGTCGGTTCGGACATGGGCGCGCTCGCCCTGGCGCCCGAACAGGCTGAGCACCTCAGCGGGCCGGCCGTCGGCGCTTCCGAACCAGTGCGCCACGTGCGTGTTGAACTCGGCGACTTCGCCGGACTCCAGCGTCAGGTCGTGAGTGCCCAGGATCAAGCGCATCCGCCCGCTCAGCACGTACAGCCACTCGTAACCCTCATGAGTGCGTGGCTGCGGGGTGGTCTGGCTGCCGGGAATCAGGATCTTCCATGCCTGCACCGGACCCGGCTGGGGAGTCAGAGGCACGACCACGCGTCCACGAACGCGCCGAGGCTTCAGCCGAACCCGCGGATCGCCGACGTCCGGTGCTCCGACCAGTTCGTCCAGAGGCACCCGATACGCCTGGGCGAGGGGAAGCAGCAACTCGAGGCTGGGTCGGCGTTGACCTGTCTCCAGCCGCGACAGAGTGCTCTTGGAGATCCCCGTAGCTTCGGACAGTGCCGTCAGCGTGAGACCCCGTTGCCCGCGCAGCCACCTCAACCGGGGGCCCACCGCGTCCAGGGCGGCATCGATGCGCGCAGATTCACCCACACCTCAGTGTGCTGGCTTGTCCCAGAAACGGCAACAGATTTTGCTCTCAGTCCGGTGTACCCCTGAGGCTGGCGTCATGAACAACTACGACGTCATCATCGTCGGCGGCGGCGCCGCGGGCCTGACCGCTGCGCTGGTCCTCCTTCGCGCGCGTCGCTCGGTGGCGGTGGTCGACTCCGGCGCGCCGCGCAACGCGCCGGCTGCGCACATGCACGGGTACCTCTCCCGTGAGGGCATGGCTCCTTCAGCGCTGCTGTCGCGCGGTCGTGCGGAGATCACTGACTACGGCGCGACTCTGATCGACGGCGAGGTGGTGGACATCGCGCCCGGATTCACGGCTCGGCTGTCGGATGGCACGGCGCTCACCGCACGCATCATCCTGATCTCAACCGGACTCTCGGACGAGGTGCCCCTGGTCCCCGGCGTCTCGGAACGGTGGGGGAGAGACGTCCTGCACTGCCCGTACTGCCACGGATATGAGGTCCAGGACGAGCCCATCGGCGTTCTCGGCGGCACCCCGGACGCGGTGGCGCACGCGCTGCTGCTTCGGCAGTGGTCGGACGACGTCGTTCACTTCTCCCATACGGACACGCTGACGGCCGAGCAGGAAGAGGCGCTCGCCGCACGCGGAGTGACGACGATTCCTGGGGCCGTGGCGCGTCTCGTCGTCGAGGACGACCGGCTGCGAGGCGTCGAACTCGTGAACGGCACTGTCGTGCCCCGCTCCGCGGTGTTCGTGCGGCCGAGGCTCATCCCCAACGGCGGGTTGCTGATCTCTCTCGGCTGCGAGATGGACGAGCGCGGCTGGGTGCGTCACGATGCCGCAGGCCGGACGAGTCGTCCCGGGGTCTATGTCGCAGGCAACGCCGCCGACCCGCGCGCGCAGGTCATCACCGCTGCAGGGCAGGGGTCCGCGGCTGCGATCGCGATCAACACCGATCTCGTCGAGGAAGAGATCGCTCACGCGCTCGCGACGTCACGGGCTCGCTGAACGTCGAACCCGCAGCCCCGCCGCTGCAGCGGACATGCGGATACTACCGGGGGTATAGTACGATACCCATAGGGGTATACCGAACCACCCCTGCGAGGAGTCCACATGAAGACGGTCATCGTCGGCGGTGTCGCCGGGGGGATGTCGGCGGCGACACGGCTGCGGCGCCTGGACGAGGCAGCGGAGATCGTGGTGTTCGAGCGCGGACCGTACGTCTCCTACGCGAACTGCGGCCTGCCGTACTACGTGGGCGGCGTGATCCGCGACCGCGGCTCTCTGCTGCTGCAGACCCCGGCGTCGCTGGCGGCTCGCTTCCGGCTCGATGTGCGCACCGGCCATGAGGTCGTCAGCATCGACCCAGCGGGGAAGACCATCACCGTGCTCGAGCTCGGCAGCGGCGATGTCTCGGTCGAGACCTACGACGAGCTGATCCTGGCGGTCGGCGCCTCCGCGCGGGCGGCGACCGGCGACTCCGGCATCCCCACCCACACGCTGCGCACCGTCGAAGACGTCGACGCGATCGACGAACTCGTCGGCTCCGTGTCCGATCACCCGTCCGCACTCGTGGTGGGCGGCGGGTTCATCGGGCTGGAGGCGGTCGAGAATCTCGTGCGCCGCCGCATCCACACCACCCTCATCCAGCGGGGCCCGCACATCCTCAGCCCGCTCGACCCCGAGATGACCAGCCCGATCGAAACGGAGCTGCGCCGCCACGGCGTCGACGTGCGCACGTCCGTCACGATCGAGAGCATCGAGGGCGGCGACGTTCTCCTCGCGGACGGCACCGGCGTGCGGCCGAGCTTCATCATCGACGCGTCCGGCGTGGTCCCCAACGTCGACCTCGCCCGCACCGCCGGTCTGCGGCTGGGACCCACCGGAGGGATCGCGGTCGACGGGCGAAACCGCACCAGCGACCCCCACATCTACGCCGTGGGGGACGGCATCGAGAAGATCGACGCGATCTCGGGCGAGCCCGCCCTGGTGACGATGGCCGGCCTCGCCAACCGGCACGGCCGCTCCGTCGCCGACGTGATCGTCGGGCGCGACGAACGGAACACGCCGGCATGGGGAACCGCGATCGTGAAGATCTTCGACGTGGTTGCAGCGAAGACCGGCTGGAGCGAGCGGCAGCTCGCCGCCGCCGGCCGGGCGCACCGGGTCATCCACACCCATCCCGCGTCTCACGCCACCTACTATCCGGGCGCGGAGTCGATGTCGATCAAGCTGCTGGTGGAGCCGGTCACCGACGCCATCCTCGGCGCGCAGATCGTCGGAGGGGAGGGCGTCGACAAGCGCATCGACGTCATCGCCGTCGCGATGGCGGGCGGCATCACGGCGTCTGGGCTCGCGCGCCTGGAACTGGCGTACGCGCCGCAGTTCGGCTCCGCGAAGGACCCCGTCAATCAGCTCGGCTACGTCGCCGACAACCTGCGCGCGGGCACGACCTCGAGCATCCAATGGCACGAGCTCGACGACGCGCTCGGCGGCGGCGCCACCCTGATCGACGTCCGCACCCCCGCGGAGCACGCCGCCGGTGCGATCCCCGGCGCGATCAACATCCCGGTCGACGATCTGCGCGAACGTCTGCATGAACTGCCCGACGGCCCGCTCATCGTGCACTGCCAGGTCGGACAGCGCGGACACACCGCCGCGCGCATCCTCTCCCAGCACGGCCGTGACACCCGCAACCTGGACGGCGGCTACCGCACCTGGGCCGCGGGCGTCGCCGCTCGCACGCCCGACCCCGTCCGAGTGTGACGCCCGGCGCGGGTACGCCGTCGAGACGTCGTATCCGCGCCGAAACGTCACCTCGCACACGTCGTCTCGGCGCAGATGTGACGTCTGGCGTGCTCGGAGCGCGGGCACGCCTCAGCTCGGTCAGCCATTGCCTCTTGGCAACCCGTAGTGTGACCGCTAACATGCGAAGCAGACCGAGGTTGATGGATAAACCTCGGTCTGCCGCCGTCCGAGCCCCAGCTCTCGCGGCGGACCACACTCGTCCGACGATCGCACGAAGGAGTGCTCCATGGCCCATCCCGCCCCCACCCGACACCGACGCAGGGGTCGCGTCACCGCGCTGACCGCTGCGGCGGCTCTGTGCGTCGGCGTCATCGCCGCCACACCCGCGGCTGCGGAGCCCGTCTACGAAGATGTCGTCGACGGTCTCGTCCACCAGTTCCTCCTCGACGAGACGACGGGCACGCGCGTCGCCAACACCGGCACGGCCGGTGCGGCAGCCGACGCCACGCTGGTGAACCCCGACAACGCGGCGCGGGACGGCCGCGGCATCCGGTTCAATCCCGACGACTACGCCGACGCCCTCTCCGGCGCGTACGTGCGGCTGCCGAACGACCTGACCGCCGGCATGCAGGCGATCACCGTCGACTACGACATCTGGATCGACCCCGCCAACGTCGGCGAGCACCAGATCTGGAGCCTCGGCAACAAGGCGTCGTGCGAGGCCACCACCGGCCAGCAGGGCCAGCTGTTCTCGTCGAACACGCAGCGCCTGCGCGTGGCCGCGGGCAACGTCAACGTGCAGCAGAACCGCGTGCGCCTGCCCGAGGGCGTCTGGAAGCACATCACCTACACGCAGACGCCGAACGCCAACGGCACCTCGTGGACCGGCACCCTGTTCGTCGACGGCGTGCAGCACGCGCAGTCCGCGACGATCACCACGCCCCCGTCGGTCAACGCCGCAGGGACGAACTGCAACTTCCTCGCGCGTTCGCAGGTGCCCGGCAACTATTCGTTCCGTGGCACGCTGTCGGACTTCCGCGTGTACGACCGCGGCCTGAGCGGAGCCGAGGTCGCGCAGCGTGCGGCGCAGGGCAATGACGAGGGCGTGGAAGCGGATGCCGCGGCCATCGACCTCGGACTCACGAGCGCGATCGTCGAGAACCTCGAGCTGCCCAAGCTCGGTGGCGTCGCCGGTTCGGCGATCACGTGGGCGTCGTCCGACCCGGCCGTGGTCGAGGTGGTGAACCCGCCCGCCGTGAACAGCGCTCGCAAGGTGCCGATCCGCGGTGTGATCACGCGCCCGGCGCTCGGCGAGCCCGACGCGACCGCCACGCTCACCGCCACCCTGCGCAAGGGCACGGAGTCCGTCGCCGTCCGCGAGATCCAGGTGACCGTCCCGGCCGAGTTCGATGACGGACACTCGGTCGACCGCGACGCGCTCGACCTCGAGCTCTACGAGACCGACAACGTGCGCGGCAACATCACACTGCCCGACGCCGGACGATGGGGCTCGGAGATCACGTGGGAGTCCGACTCCGACGCCGTCTCGCCGACCGGTGTGGTCACGCGCCCCGCGTACGGCCACGCCGAGGTCGACGTGACGCTCACCGCGACCGTCGCCAAGGGCGACGCCGAGGTCGAGAAGACCTTCGACGTCGTCGTGAAGCCACTGCCCCGCGAGGAGGAGAACGAGCGGTACTTCCTCGGCTACTTCAAGGGCGAGGGCATCGCGGACGGTGAGCAGATCATGTTCGCGACGTCCAACGGCAACACCGCGCTGGACTGGACCGGCCTCACCGGGGGCTGGCCGTCGCTCGTCTCGCAGCTCGGCGATCAGGGTCTGCGTGACCCGCACATCGTCCGCTCGCCCGACGGCGACACGTTCTACATGATCGCCACCGACCTCAACTGGTACGACCAGGGCGGGTACGCGATCAACGACACGCAGTACATCGAGGTGTTCGAGTCGAACGACCTGGTCAACTGGACGCCTCAGCGTCACGTCAAGGTGGCGCCCGACAACGCCGGCAACGCGTTCGCTCCGGAGTCGCTCTGGGTCGACGAGATCGGCGCCTACGCGGTGTTCTGGGCGCAGTCGCTGTGGAACGACCCGATCAACCGCACCGGTCAGGGGAACGCGCAGATGTGGTACAACATCACGCGCGACTTCCAGACGTTCTCCGAGCCCAAGGTGTGGCAGAACCCGGCTCCGCAGTCGCGTATCGACACCACCGCGATCAAGGTCGGCGACGAGTACTACCGCGTGACGAAGAACGAGGCGGGCAACGCCGGGTCGGACATCTTCTCGGAGAAGCACACCGACTTCCTCGACAGCGACATCAACGCGTGGGAGCTCATCGCCCCGGCGCTCGGTCGCACGACGTGGCAGTCGAACGCCGGCTACGAGGGCCCGGTGATCTTCAAGGCCAACCCCGGTGACACCGCGTGCCCCGGCCAGTTCTACCTGTGGGGAGACCGCTACACGAACGGCGGCGGATACCAGGCGGCGTGCGAGGCGAACATCGAGGCGCAGACGTGGCAGGCGAAGACGATCACGATGACCAACGCCGGCGTCCCGCGTCCGCGTCACGGCACGGTGATCCCGATCACCCTGCGCGAGTGGAACAGCATCCGCGGCATCCCCAACGAGGACGTCGCCACCACGGTCGAGGTCTCGGCGGACGACGTCCGCGCGGGCGACAGCACCGTCGTGACGGCATCCGTGTCGGCCGCCGACGGCTTCGAGACCGGCGGCCAGGTGCGGTTCAGCCTCGGCGACTGGTCCGAGACCGTCTACCTCGAGGACGGCGAGGCGTCGGCGACGCTCCCCGCGGACCTCGCTGAGGGCGCGCAGACCGTGAAGGCCGAGTTCCTCGGGTTCGACATCCTGCTCGCCTCCGAGGCGACGGCGTCGTTCGAGGTGCTCCCCGCCGTGGCGGCCTCGGTCGCCGTGTCGTCCCGCTGCGTGGGCGGGAAGGTCCTGCTGACGGTCTCCGTCACCAACGACGACGAGCGCAAGATCGCCGCGCAGATCGGCTCGGACTTCGGTGCGAAGCAGATCGGCGCCGTGGTCGCGGGCAAGACGCATTCGTCGGTGTTCACGACCCGTGCGGCGGACATCCCGGCCGGATCTGTCACAGTGACCGTGTCGGCCGGCGACGGAGACGATCGCGAGCAGTCCGTGTACGACGTCGAGTACGGAGCGGCGTCCTGCACAGGGTGACCCGAGTCGGTGGGGGGTCGCGTCCTGCGGCCCCCCACCGGCACGCCCGCCGACAGTGGCGGATTGGCGACATCGCCGGCCGGACCGGCCCTGCGGAAGCTCTAGCGTGTGCTCTCGCGCACCACGAGCCGGGCGTGCGCCGTGCTGCGATGCAGCTCGCCGGCCGCGGCGCCCGCCTGCAGCCGCGCCATCATGACGCGGACGATCTCGTCGGCCATCTCGTCGTTGCCGGGCTCGATCGTCGTCAGGCGCGGAGTCGTATAGGCGCTCGCCCGGACGTTGTCGAATCCCACGACCTGAACGTCGGCCGGAACGCGGACCCGACGGTCGGCGAGCGCGCGGAGCGCGCCGTGCGCGCACGAGTCGGTGAGGGCGAAGATCCCGTCGAACCCGACGCCGCGGTCGAGCAGGGCGCTCACCTCTCGGTACCCGTCGGCCATGTCGAGACCGCCGTTCACGACCCGGTCCGGGTGCGCCTCGAGGCCGCGTTCCCGGTGGGCCTCGTCGAAGCCGCGCGTGCGCAGCGTCTGCACCGATTCCGGACCCGATCGATCGCCGCCGAGTGCGACCAGCGACTCCGACCCCCGATCCAGGAGGTGTCCGGTCGCCGTGCGCGCGCCCGCGACGTTGTCCATCAGCACGTGGTCGAATCGGCTGGACAGCGCACGCTCGCCGAGCAGCACGATGGGCTTGGTGGGCAGCAGACGGTTCAGATCGACCGACTCACTCGCTGCGACCGCGAGGATGAAGCCGTCATAGGTCTCGAGGTGGGATGCCGCGAGGGATTCGACCTCGGCAGCCATCGCGCCGCCCGTGTTCTCGGCGACGAGTCGGATGCCGCGCTCGGCGAATCGCACCGACAGGCGTTCGGCAAGCTCGCTGTAGTACTCGGAGGCGAGCACCGGGAGTCCGAGGCCGACGATCCCGGTCCGCCCCTTCCGGAGCGAGCGGGCACTCTGATTGAGCCGGTATCCCAGCTCATCGATCACTCGGGTCACGCGGTCGATGGTCTCGGCGCCGACGCGCTCGGTGCGGCCGTTGATCACGTTCGACACCGTCTGCGCCGAGACGCCGGCTCTGTCCGCGACATCCTGCATCGTGACATGCGGTTTCGCGTGAGAAGGGGACGGTGGTTGCATCCGGGTCTGTTCGGGTCGGTGCCGAGGTACCTTGCGACTCTAGCCGCGTCTCGCGTCCCACGGCGGACAGACGGCGGCCGGTCGCGCCGCCCGTTGCCTGCGCGGTTCCGTCCGGAGTGAGCATGACGGCGGTCGAGCAGGAGCTGGCGCGGCATCATCCGCCGACGATCTACGACATCGCACGGCTGGCCGGCGTCTCGCACACGACGGTGTCGAGAGCGGTGAACGGGCAGGACGGCATGACCGAGGCCACGCGGCGACGCGTGCTCGAGATCGCCGGGCGGATGGGGTACGAGCCGAATGCGTCGGCGCGCACCCTCGCCGGCCGCGTGCGTCCTCAGCTCGTGGCGCTGGTGGCAGCGGAGGGATGGCGCGAGTCGGGGCTGCTCGTCGACGCCGTCGCCCGAGAGGCGCATCGGGCCGGACTTGCTCTGACGATCGTCGATGTCGACCCTGCCGACGAGCGTTCGCGCGCGAGCGCGGCCGCGCGCATCGGTGAGCCCGGCACGGCGGGGATCGTGCTCATCGTGGCCGACCCGCTCGCGCGTGAGCGACTGAGGTCGCTGGCCGAGACGACCCATGCGGAGGTGCCGAGGGCAGGACGGCACAGGATGCTCGCGCTCGGGCCCGACTCGCCGGCCCGGGTCGCCGTGGCCGTGGAGCACCTGGCCGGGCTCGGCCACCGCCGGATCGCGCTCGCGTGCCCGGATACGGCACGCCCCGCCGACGCCGGGAGCGGTATCCCGGGTGTCCGGGGTGTCCGGCTCCGGTCGATCGAGGGAGCAGGCGCCGACGCCGACGCAGGGTTCCGTCTCGGGCAGGATGCCGGAGCCTTCGCCGACTGCACCGCGCTGCTCGCGCCCACGGTCTCGTTCGCGCTGGGCGCAGTGAGGGGGCTGCGAATGCGTGGCGTGCGGATGCCGGGGGATCTCAGCATCGTGAGTCTCGAGGACCACGCCGACGCGCGTCATGCAGCAGTGCCGCTCACCGCCGTCTCGTCGCGCACGGACGAACTCGCCGCGACCGTCGTCGCACGTCTCCTGGCGGCGGACGACGAACTCGCGTCCGAGGTGCAGGCTCGTGCGGGGCTCGTCGCGCGACAGAGCACCGCGCCGGTCCACGACGGCGCCCGAGGAGAGCGATCGATGCTCAGCGGCGTGTGATCCCCGGGGCGCGAGCGATCCCGTCACGCGTGATGCGCCGTCCCGCAACGACGAGCATCAAGATCATCGGCGCCGTCGCGAGCAGTGCACCCGTGAACACCAGGGCGTAGTCGACGCCGTACTCGCCCTGCAGCGCGCGAAGCACGACCTGGACGGTCTGCCCGCCGGGAGAGCGCAACACGATGAACGGCCACATGAAGTCGCTCCACGTGGTGACGAACAGGATGCCGGCGAGGACCGCTGCTCCCGGCCTGACGAGGGGCCAGGCGACGTGGCGGAATGTCCGCACGGTGCCGCAGCCATCCAATGCGGCGGCATCGAGGAGCTCGTCCGGCAGCGTCGCCACGATGTACTGGCGCATCCAGAAGACCCCGAAGGCGCTCGCGAGCGCCGGGACGATCAGCGCCGTGAGCGAATCGACCCAGCCGAACGCGGAGACGAGCAGATACTGCGGGATCACCGCGAGCTGCACGGGCAGCGTCAGACCGAGCAGCACGACCACGAACAGCGGGCGTCGACCGGGGAAGCTCAGCTTCGCGAAGGCGAAGCCCGCCAGCGCGCACGCCAGCGCACCGCCCACCGCGACGCATCCCGCGACGATGACGGAGTTCACCAGCGCCCGGCCGAAGGACACGGCCGCGAGGACCGTTCCGACGTTGTCGACGAGCGATCCACCCGGGAGGAGCGGCGGAGGAAACGTCGTCGCCGACGCCGAGTCGCGCGAGGCGACCACCACCATGAACCAGATCGGCAGCCAGCACACGATCGCCGCGGCCACCACGACGGTGACCTCGATCCGCGCGGAACGGGTCACGTCGTCCACCCCAGGCGACGGCCGACGACCAGCGCAGCGCCGACGGCCGCGCCGGCGATCGCGAACACCGCGGTGGCCACTGCCGCCGCGTATCCGAACTGGAAATCGCGGAACCCGACCTCGTAGACGAGCAGCGCGAGGGTCTGGCACTGGCGCGCTGGACCGCAGGTGACGCCGGTGGGGTCCAGCAGGAGAGGCTCGGTGAAGAGCTGCAGCGCCCCGGTGACGGAGGTGACCACGCTGAACGCGATGACGGGCCCGAGCAGGGGGAGAGAGAGGTGGCGGAACTGAGCCCACCCTCCGGCGCCGTCCAGCTCCGCCGCCCGGAACACATCCCGCGGCGTGGCGCTGAGCACGGCGAGCATCAGCAGCGTCGTGAACCCGAAGGTGCGCCAGACCACGATGCCGGTGACCACGGCCCACGCTCCCCACGGCTGCGCCAGCACATCCACGTGCGGGTGCCCGACCGCGTGCAGCAGGCGGTTCACGGACCCGTAGTCCCGGTCCAGCAGCTGCGCGACGAGGATCGTGACCGCCGCGCCCGACGTCACGAACGGGACGAGCAGGGAGACCCGCACAGCTCCCACCGCCCGACCGGCAACCCGATGGATGAGATGAGCGAGCCCGAGGGCGATGCCCACCTGCATGATCGTCGCCGCGGCGGCGATGGCGAGGGTATTGGTCGTCGCGGTCCAGAACCGCGGGTCGGCGGCGAGGCGCTCGAAGTTGGCGGCGCCGACCCACGTGCGCGCGCCGAGCGGGTCCCACTGCCACCACGCGAGCACGAACGTGGCCACCGAGGGCAGCACCGTGAACACCGCGAAGACCAGGGCGAACGGCGCGAGGAAGAGGTAGGGCGCCGCGGCGTCCCACCGGGAGACCCACCTCAGGCGAGGTCGGTCGATCAACGGTCGTCCGCGACGTCGGTCGCGGCCGACGGCGGCAGAGCGACGGCGATGGCATCGAGGGCGGAGCGCCACGCGGTCGCGGGTCGGATGGAGCCCTGCTCGACGGCGGCGAGCGTCTGCACGAAGGCGGTGTCGACGGTGGTGGACGCCGGTCCCTGGCGCACCGCCGGCATGTCGACGATCGATCGGGTGAGCACCTCGCCGATCCGCGACGGTCCGAAGAAGTCGTCACCGTATGAGGCGAAGGCGTCCTGGAGGTACGGATCCCGGGAGGCGGGCAGCGGACCGCCCGATTCGAAGTGCTCGAGCTGTGCTCGGGGGGCCTGGGTCGCGGCGATGTAGTCCCATGCGGCTTCGGGATGCTGCGCCCCGGCCGGGATCGCGAGATAGCTGCCGCCCCAATTCCCCGCGACACCGGGAACCGACGTGATCCGCCACGCGCCATGCGAGTCGGGTGCGGTCGACCTGATCACGCGGAGCATCCATGACGGCGCCGGCATCACGGCGAAGTCGCCGCGGGCCATGGCCGCCGACCAGCCCGGTGTGAACGCGGCGGCGCCGGCGCCGATGCCGGCCTCATGGGCGCGCAGCGCCACGTCGAAGGCGCGCTCGAGCCCCGCGTTCGACGTGTGGACGAGCTCGCCGTCGTCGCCGTAATACTTCACGGGCAGCTGGTTGGCGGCGTTGACGAAGACGGTGGTCGAGACGTTGTCGACGAACGCGACGTCGGACCGCGCCGAGAATCGGATGCCGGTCTCGACGAAGTTCTCCCAGGTCGGCCAGAGCGCGGCCACCTCCTCCGGGTCGGTGGGCAATCCCGCCGCCGCGAAGAGGTCCGCGCGGTACGCGAGCGCCATGCCGCCGACGTCGGTGGGGACGCCGATCACCTTCCCGCCGGCCGTGGTCGCGGCATCCCGTGCCCAATCGAGGTACTCGCCGCCCACGTCGTCGCCGCCGAAGTCCCTCAAGTCGACGAAGTGGTCCTCGGCATCGAGGAAGCGCGGGAGATCGTCGCCCTGGATCAGCACCAGGTCGGGCGCGTGACCTGCGGCGAGCGCCGCCGTCAGTGCGTCGGCTGTCTCGGCCGAGGTGCCCACTTCGCTGAGTTCGATGCGGGCGCCCGGATGCGTTTCGAGGTACCCCTCGACCTGTTCGCCCTGCTGGATCCCCGTGAACGACCAGAAGGTCATCGGTCCGTCGGAAGGGGCGGCCGCGCAGCCGCCGAGCAGCAGCGAACCCGCGACGGCGAGCGCGGAGACGGCGCGCACGGGCACGGCGATGCGACCGCGTGTCGACCGCCCCAGGCGGCGGCGCGCGCGGAATCCGATGCTGACCATGCACGCTCCTTCGCGTCGAGCGGGATCGACGGGAACGGGCGCCGCTCGTGGCTTCCCTCGATCATGCACGACTTTGATAGCGCGAACAACTGGGTATTGTCATGGGTCGCTGTGACCGCTAACATGCGAGAATCCGCCATTGGGGTCGGGTCGCACGCAGCAGTGCTCAGCAGATCTGAGGCAAGGGGAAATCACGCCCACCCCACGTCCCCCCGCGTTCACGCGGTGCAGGCGGACCGAGGTTGATCGATCAATGAGGAGGAGACCTTGACCACCAGGGAGATCACACATCGTGCGGCCGTGCGCCGCAGGATGGCCGGCGTGCTGGGCGCGGCTCTCGCCGCGACAGCGCTCATCGTCAGCGGGCTCGCGGCTCCCGCGACCGCCGCCGATGAAGAGCTCATCGTCAACGGCGGATTCGAGGCCGGCCTCGACGGATGGTTCGTCAACAACGGGAACGGCACGGACGGCGGCACCCTGTCGATCGTCGATGACGCGTTCTCGGGCGCGTCCGCGGTGAAGATCACCGCTCGGCAGACGACCGGCTCGGGCCCGATGCAGGATCTGAGCGGCAAGATCCAGGCCGGCCAGACGTACGCGATCAAGGCAAGGGTGAAGTACGACAATCCCGCCAGCCCCGCGACGAAGCAGTTCTTCGCGACGATGCACTACGGCGGCGGCACCTACACGAACCTCGCCAGCACGACGCCGGCGCGCGGACAGTGGGGCTACATCAATTCGACGTTCACCGTCCCCGCGGGTCAGAGCGTGGCGACTGCCCGTCTGTTCATCGAGACGCCGTGGACCAGCGACCCGTCGACGGCGCCCGACACGCACCTCATGGACTTCGTCGTCGACGACGTCTCGCTGATCGGCACGCCCCCGCCGCCGCCGCCCTCGAAGACCATCGAGGTCGTCGGCAAGCTCCCCGGCGAGCACAACCCGCTGATCGGCCACAAGTTCGGTGCCGACGGCTTCGGCTATGCCGAGGACGGCCGCGTCTACATGTTCATGACGAACGACACGCAGGGGTACGCGCCCGACCCCATCACCGGCATCTCACCGTCGATCAACTACGGCAACATCAACCAGATCACGCTGATCTCTTCGGAGGACCTCGTGAACTGGACCGACCACGGCGAGATCCAGGTGGCCGGCCCGCAGGGCGTGGCGCCGTTCACCGGCAACTCGTGGGCTCCCGGGTTCGCGAAGAAGGTCGTCGACGGTGAGGAGAAGTACTTCCTCTACTACGCCAACGGCGGCGGCTCGAGCAACGTCATCACGGGTGAGAGCCCGCTCGGCCCCTGGGTCAGCGAGCGCACCAGCACGCTGATCAACGGCTCGACGCCGGGTGCTGCGGACGTCGCCTGGAAGTTCGACCCGGCTCCGCTCGTCGACAAGGACGGGAAGAACTACCTGTACTTCGGCGGCGGTCCCGCCTCGACGAGCCTGCCCGCGGCCGAGCGCTACAACAACCCGAAGAACATCCGGGTCATCGAGCTCGAGGACGACATGGTCACCACCAAGGGCTCGGCGATGGTCGTCGACACCCCCGTGTCGTTCGAGGCCGCGCACGTGTTCGAGCGCGAGGGCAAGTACTACCTGACCTACTCGTCGCACTTCGGCGGGAACGACTTCGGCGGCAACCAGACGCCGCTTCCCGGGTACCCGGGCGGAGGCCAGATTCCGTACATGATGTCGGACAGCCCGACCAACTTCCCGAAGGAGAAGTACGTCGGGGTGCTCTTCCCGAACCAGTCGCAGTTCTTCGGGACCGGCACCGGCGGGAACAACCACCAGTCCGTCTTCAAGTTCGAGGGCAAGTACTACTTCACGTACCACGCTCCCACGCTCAACAAGCGGATCAACGGCAACACGACCCAGGGCTACCGCAGCCCGCACATCCAGGAGCTGGCGTTCAACGCGGACGGCACCATCCAGCAGGTCGTGGGCACCTACGCCGGCGTCGAGCAGGTGCGCGACTTCGATCCGTTCCGCACCTTCGAGGCCGAGACGTTCGGGTGGAGCAAGGGCATCGCGACCCAGAAGGTCGCGGACGGTTCCACGCAGTTCGGCGCGGAGGCTCCGAACCTCGTCGTGAAGGACATCGACAACGGCGACTGGACCGCGCTGTCGTCGGTCGACTTCGGCGACGCCGGAGCCGCTGAGGTGACGGTCAAGGTCAAGCCGCTCCAGGCGGGTGGATCCATCTCCGTCCGCACGGGCAGCGAGACCGGCCCGGTCGTGGGCACCCTCCCCGTGACGGGTGCGACCGGTGAGTGGACCGAGCTGTCGGCGGACCTCTCCGGTGC
The DNA here is from genome assembly GCF_042274785.1 of Microbacterium sp. NPDC056003. Classification (NCBI taxonomy): domain Bacteria; kingdom Bacillati; phylum Actinomycetota; class Actinomycetes; order Micrococcales; family Microbacteriaceae; genus Microbacterium; species Microbacterium sp. NPDC056003. The sequence continues at coordinate 1,810,859 of NZ_JBHJXQ010000001.1, forward strand.
GACGGGAACCCAGGACGTCTTCTTCACCTACAGCGGTGGGACCGGCGACCTGTTCGAGCTCGACACGCTCTCGTTCACCGAGGCCGATGAGCTCGCGCTCGATGTCAGCGCCGAGGCGGCATCGCGCTGCGTCGCGGGCAAGACGGTGCTGACGGTCAAGGTCACCAACGGCGAGGACGTTCCGGTCACCGCGTCGGTGGCGACCGCGTTCGGCTCGAAGTCGGTGACGGTCGCGGCCGGCAAGACGGTCTCGAACGCGTTCACCACGCGCCTGGCCACGGTCACCGCGGGCGCCGCGACCGTGTCGGTGTCGGCGACCGTCGGCGGCGAACCGCTGACCGGGGTCGTCGAGGCGGCGTACGGCGCGCACAGCTGCGGCTGACGCACACCCGGGGTGGCGGCCGGGAACGGCCGCCACCCCACCCACCCACCTGCGGTCCGCACCTCGGTGCGAGACCGTGAGCGGCCGGACGATCCGGCCGCCGACACCACCTCGCGGCGCGGCGCGCCGCGCAAGATCGGAGACGGCAAGATGAAGAAGACAGGCATGATGGGGCGGCTCGCCGCGGGAGCAGTCGGAGGGATGCTGCTGCTCGGCGTCGCCGGCGCGGCGATCGCAGACGAAGTCGGCGACGACGCGGTCGATGTGACCGTCGACATCGCGGCGCTGCCGCCGGTCGGCGCGCTCACGATGAGCGTCGCCTCCACGTCGGCGGCACTCACGGAGGTCGAGTCGCAGGACGCCGACCTGCGCGAGTTCGCCGGCGTTCTGCCGACGGTCACGGTCTCGGACGACCGCGAGGAAGTGCCGGACGGCGTGTTCTGGTACGTGACGGGGCAGTCGTCGGCCTTCACCGCCGCAGGTGCCCCCGAGCTCGGTCCGGAGCACCTCGGCTGGACGCCGCACCTGCTCACCGAGGCCGACGGCGAGGTCGCCGAAGGCCCCGAGGTCGGCACCGTCTTCGACGAGGCGCCCAACAACGTCGGACTCGAGGGCGAGGAGTTCCTCTCGATGGCCATCGACTCCAGTGGCGCGCGCGCGGTCGGCTCGTGGGACGCGAATGCCGACCTCGTCCTGAAGACCCCGGTCGACGTCGCCCCGGGCAGCTACTCGGCGACCCTCACCCTCACCCTGTGGGAAGACGCGTTCTGATCAGACCGGATCCCTCACCGCGGGAGGGGCGGCCCCCCGCCCCTCCCGACCCCCGCTTCACTCGACAGCGCCGTCGAACCGCGACCGGCGCCTCCCCGCACGCCTGACTGAAGGAGAGAACCGTTGTCTCAGGCATCCGCTCCACGGCCCCCGCGCCACGCGCGCCGGTCGCGCTCCACTGAAACCGACACCCACCGATCCCACCCGCGACGGGGGCTGCGCTCGATCGCCCTCACCGGCGCCACCGCGATCGCCGCCGGGCTTCTGCTGGCTCCCGCCGCGCTCCCGGCACAGGCCGCGGAGCCGTGGAACCCGGCATCCGGCTACACCTCCACCGACAAGGGCGACGGCACCTACACCGTGCCGCTCATGAACGCCGACGTCCCCGACGTGTCGGTCGAGCGGATCCCCGCGTCCGAGAACGACGAGGGCCGCGACATCTACTACATGATCAGCACCACCATGCACCTCAGCCCGGGGGCGCCGATCATGAAGTCGTACGACCTCGTGAACTGGGAGATCGTCAACTACGTCTTCGACCGCGCCGACATCAGCGACTCGTTCTCGCTGCGCAACGGCCAGTCGTCGTACGGGCAGGGCCAGTGGGCCTCGTCCATCCGCTACCACGACGGCAAGTGGTACGTCGCGTTCAACACCAACAACCTGGGCGGCTCGTACCTCTACGTCACGGAGGACATCGACAACGGCTCATGGGAGCGCATCGCGCTGGGCCGCGCGTTCCACGACCCCTCGCTCTTCTTCGATGTCGACGGGACGCCGTACATCTTCTACGGCTCGGGCTCGACGAGCGCCGTCAAGCTGAGCAGCGACATGAAGACCGTCGTCGCGGAGTACCCGCAGATCCTCCGCACCTCCGACTACCCGGGCGCGTCCTTCATCGGCGGCCTCTTCGAGGGTGCGCAGGTGCAGTACATCGACGGCAAGTACTACATCGTGATCATCACCTGGCCGTCGGGTCAGGGCCGGCAGGTCGCGCTGTTCCGCTCCGACGAGCTGCTCGGCCGGTATGCGACGGCCGACGGCAGCAACCCGTACGAGGCGAAGGGCGTCCTGAACTCGAACGGCTTCGCTCAGGGCAGCCTCGTCCCGATCGCCGGGGAGAACGGCACCACCGACTGGTCGGGGATGTTCTTCCGCGACACGTTCCCCATCGGGCGCATCCCGGCCCTCATCCCGGCGACCTGGTCCGACGGCTGGCCCACATTCGGCAACAACGGCGCCGTGCCCGTCAACGGGGCGTTCGCCAAGCCGATCGAGCTCTCGCCCGAAGAGGAGCTCTACGAGCGGCAGAAGAGCATCGTCGTGTCGGACGACTTCGACAACGACGCGCCGCACCGCGCGTACATGGACGAGGACTGGCAGATCCCGGCGGCTCCCGACATCGACGAATCGCTTCTCGGCGTCGAGCTGTTCACCAACCCCGGTTTCGAGGACGGCACGGCCGGCTGGATCGTGAACGACACCGCGACGCTCACATCGTCGACGGATGCCGCATCCGGCGCGAGCTCCGTGCAGGTCACCGGTCGCACCACGACCGGATCGGGTCCGGCGCAGGACGTGTCGGGCAAGGTGCAGCACAACGTCACGTACGACATCTCCGCGAAGGTCAAGTACGAGAATCCGAACAGCCCGGCGACGAAGCAGTTCATCGCGACCGCGCGGTACGGGAGCAGCACGTTCACGAACCTCGCGAGCGTCACCGCGACCCGCGGGCAGTGGGCGACGATATCGGGCAGCTTCACGGTCCCGGCATCGCAGAGCCTCTCATCGATGCGCATCTTCATCGAGACGCCGTGGACCAGCACGCCCTCGACGGCACCCGACACCCACCTGATGGACTTCAAGGTCGATGACGTGTCGCTCAAGGGACGCCCGGTCTCCGTCGAGGCGCCGCATCCCGACGAGATCGCGCCGAACGGCTCACGTCTGGCGCTGCCGTGGGAGTGGAACCACGCCCCCGACAACCGCTACTGGTCGCTCACCGACCGCGAAGGCTGGCTGCGTCTCACCACGGGCAAGGTCCTCACGGGCAGCATGAAGCACCTCAAGCTCGCGAACGACGACGAGGCCGCGTACCTCGAGGAGGCGCGCAACACGCTCTCGCAGCGCACCTTCGGCCCGCGGCAGTCGGCCGAGACCAAGCTGGAGATCTCGGGCATGAAGGACGGCGACGTCGCAGGACTCGCGGCGTACAACCGCGGCTTCTCGTACGTGGCGGTCAAGCGCGTGGGCGGCGTCAACACCGTCGGCGTCGTGAACCGCACCCAGCCGTTCACGACCACCATCGACCAGGCGGCGATCGAGTCGTTCCTGCCCGGCACGACGGCGAATCTCGGATCGGCTACCGAGGTGCACCTCAAGGCGGACCTCGACTTCGCGAACCCGGTCGGGCAGCTGTGGACGACGTTCTACTACAGCCTGGACGGCATCACGTGGCACCAGCTCGGCAACCGCGTGGGGCCGCAGACCTTGGACGGCACCCTCACCCACTTCATGGGACACCGGGTCGGCCTGTTCAACTACGCGACCCAGCAGGCAGGAGGCCACGTCGACTTCGACCACTACCTGCTGAGTGACACGCTGACGTCGCAGAACCTCCCGCTCGATGAGAGCGACCTGGAGGCCGCGATCGCCCACGCCGGCACGCTGGACGAGGCCGACTACCCGGCCGAGGAGTGGGCCGAGCTCGAGGAGCTGCTCGCCGACGCAGAGGCCGCTGCGGCCGCGACGCCCGGAACGCAGAACCAGATCGACGCGCCCGAGCGTGCACTGAGCCTTCAGCTGGCCCGCCTGGGTGTGCTGGAGGCGGCGGCCCCGTCGCTCGACGTGAGTGTGACCGCGCAGACGCGCTGCGTCGCCGGCAAGGTGGTGCTGACCGCACAGGTGACGAACGACGACGACGTGCCGGTCACGCTGAAGCTGTCCACGGCGTTCGGGTCGAAGGCGCTCGCACCGCTCGCGCCGGGCAAGACGGTGGCGCACGCGTTCAGCTCGCGCCAGGCGTCTGTGTCGGCCGATGAGATCGAGGTCGAGGCCTCGGCGACGGTCGGGGGCGAGGTGGTCACGGTCCCGCTCGACGCCGAGTACGCCGCACGCAGCTGCGGCTGAGCTGAAGGAGGGGCGGCCCGGTCGGTGGATCGGGCCGCCCCCTTCTCCTCTGTCGTGCGCCGCTACCGCAGGGGATCGCCGCCGTGGTCGATCTCGCGGTCCGGTATCTCGTGCACGTCGTCGAGGGCGCGGGGGTCGTGATCGACCACGCGGTCCACATCCGTCGTCGGGACACCCGCAGGCTCCGCGTTCTCGGCCTCGAGAGCCCGCAGCGAGGGGTGACGCGGGGGCCCATCGGTGGCGTATCCCATGTCGGGACCCGGCGGGAGAGGGTCCCGGTGCCGGCCGGCGAGGCGCGCGAGTCGTCGGATCCAGGAGGGCTCGTGGAGCGCGCCCCGCGCGGTCGGCTCCTCCACCTCGAGACCGTAGTACTCGCCGATGTGGTCGACGAACTGCGCGCGCGCCGCCCGGTCGTACGCGCGACGTTCGCGGCTGAACGCGACGACCGTGGACCAGCAGATCAGAAGCATCACAACGCTGAACGGCAGCGCGATGATGATGGCGGCGGTCTGAAGAGCCTGCAGGCCGCCGGAGAGCAGAAGAGCGACCGCGAGGACGGCGCTGGTCAGCGCGAAGAAGGCCCGCACCCACCGGCGAGGGCTGATCTGCCCACCGGTCGCGAGCATCGCCATCACGAGCGCACCCGAATCCGACGACGTCACGAAGAAGACGGCGATCAGCACGATGACCCCGAGGGTGAGCACCGGGGTGCCGGGGATGTACTCGAGCATCTCGAACAGCGCCGTATTGAGGTTGACGGTGCCGTCCGGCTGTGTGAGGGCGCCCGGGGTGGTCAGCTCGATGAACAGCGCCGATCCTCCCAGCACGCTGAACCACAGAATCGTGATGAGCGTCGGCACCACGATGACGCCGACCACGAACTGACGCACCGTGCGGCCCCGGGAGATCCGGGCGATGAAGATGCCGACGAACGGCGCCCAGGAGATCCACCAGCCCCAGTAGAACGACGTCCAGGCCGCCTGCCAGGCTTCGCCGGCGCTGCCTTGGAAGGCGCTGACATTGAAGGAGAGGCCGACGAAGTTCTGGATGTAGTTGCCGATCGACTGCACCCACTCGCGCAGCAGGAACTCCGTCTGGCCGAACACCAGCAGGTACACCACGAGCAGGCCGGCGAGGATCAGGTTGAACGACGACAGCCACTTCATGCCCTTGGTCACGCCCGACAGCACCGATGCGAGCACCAGCACCGTGATCACGGCGATGATGCCGATCTGCACAGGGACCGACGGCTCGAACAGTCCCGCGGCATCCAGACCCGCACTGATCTGTAGCACGCCCAGGCCGAGGGACGTCGCCACACCGAACAGCGTGCCCACGAGGGCGACGACGTCGATCGCATTGCCCCAGGCGCCCTCGACGCGCTTGCCGAGAAGCGGCTCGAGTGACCAGCGGATCGAGATCGGGCGCTTTCGCCGGTGAATGGCGTACGCGAGCCCCAGGCCGACCACGACGTAGATCGACCACGCGTGCACGCCCCAGTGCAGGTAGGTCTGGCTGAGTGCCGACTGCGCCAGTTGCTCGGGCGTTCCGCTCACGCCCGGTCGAGGCTGGGCGAAGTGGCTCAGCGGTTCGCTGACTCCATAGAACACGAGCCCGATTCCCATTCCCGCCGCGAACAGCAGCGAGAACCATGCACCGAGCGAGAACTCGGGCTCGTCGTCGTCGGCACCGAGGCGGATGTCTCCGAACCGGCTCAATCCGAGGACGAGGGCGAAGACGACGAAGAACGCCGCGATCAGCACGTAGTACCAGTTGAACGCGTTGACGATCGTCGACTGCACCGCGCCGAAGAACTCCTCGGCGAGATGCGGCGCGACCAGTGCGAACCCGCTGAACGCCAGCGTGACGAGCGCGGCGGGCCAGAACACCCATCGCTTGATGGTCGACGAGCGTCCGCTGGTTGTCGCACGCGCCGGCCGTTGCGTGGTCATCCGTCCACCCTAATCCGGCGTCTCGGCGCTGTCCGTGCGGACGAACGGCACCGACGCATCTATGGTCCGGCGGAGGAAAGCCGCGGGGGTGATCTGGTGGGCGACGATCGACGCCCCGCCGCCGTGTACTCCCGACAGCGCGACCAGATACCGCTCCACTGCCGCGTTGGCCTCCGCGAGGCGCATCGGCGAGTCGTCGGCGTGCACCGGGGTGGCCACCAGCGCGGCGCAGGTCCGGATGGCGTGTGACAGGGCGGGGCGTACGTCACGCCCGAGATTGACGTCGTTCGCACGGGCGAGTGTCACCAGGACATCGGCGAACTCGCGTGTATAGAACACCACGCGCTCCAGGGCCTGGAGTCGATCGAGGTTCTCCTGCGGCTTCGAACCGTGACGCCGGCCGCGCGGGTTCACCTTCCGGCTCTCGTCGGCTTCGTAGACTTCGGCGCGGACGTCGGCCGCCGTCTGGTCGAGCTCCGCCAATGCGGCCTCGAACGCCTCGGCGTCCACCGTCCCCTCCTGCACGTGATCCGCGATGGCTCCCAGCAGCGCGCTCAGGGTGTCGCGCAGTTCGGACAGGCGTTCGCTGGCTCGCTCGAGATACAGCGGCGGCACGATGATGAAGTTCGCCAGGATGCCGACGACGACGCCGAACGCCATGGTCACCAGGTACGACAGAGTGAAATCCTCGGTGTCACCGCCGCTGAGAAGGAGCACGAACAGCGCGGCGATCGCCACCCAGTCTCGACCGACGCCGAGGGCGCGCACTCCGCCGAACAGCACGCCCACACCGACCACGGCGGCAAGTGCCAGCACGCCCGGCACCCCCGCGAAGAGTGCCGCGACGCCGAGCAGCCCCAGGCCGATCCCCATGGCCAGACCGATGATCGCCTGCAGGCCGGAGCGAGCGGATGCCGCCACCGTCGGGTACATGCTCACGAGAACCCCGAGCGGCGCATAGTACGAGTACTGATCGTCCGTGATGGGCAGGAGGGGAGCGAGGTACCAGGCCAGGGCCGCGGCGACCCCTGTCTTCAACGCGATCAGCAGCCGGCCCGGTTCTGTCATCGCCCGCAGCCACCGCGCCGGCGCCGTCATCACTCGTCGGGTCATGCGACGATTCTCGCGCTCGGGGCTGTGTCCACTGAAGACCGGCGGACGTCGTCGATGACGGAGGTGAGGTCGGCACCGCGGTGCCGCCGGGCCGCGGTCGCCGCTGGTCGCTGAGGGGGGCGGGTCAGGCGGAGGCGCCGCGCTCGCCGAAGCCGACACGCTGCTGAGGGTCCAGCCGCTCGACGAGGGGTTCGAGGGCGGCGGCCAGCCCCTCGAGCTCGTCGGGCGTCAGCCGGTCGATCACGAGCTCCTTCACGCGGTCGATGTGCCGTGGGACGGCGCGGACGAGCTCCCGGCGCCCCGCGCTCGTCAGGTGCACGATCACCACGCGCGCGTCGCCATCGGCGCCGCGCCGCTCGACGAGACCGCGCTCGGCGAGCTTGCCGACCACGCGCGACAGTCGCGGCATCGTGGAGTTGACCGCTGCGGCGAGGTCCGTCGTTCGCAGTGCGGCGCCCTTCGCCTGCTGCAGCGTGCTGAGCACCATGAACTCGAAGTGCGTCATGTCGGAGTCCGCCTGCAGCTGGGCGTCCAGCGCGGCGGGCAGTAACTCGGCCGTCCATACCAGCGCGAGCCACGCTCTCGACTGGAGCTCGTCCATGCGGGGCACCTGATAGGCCATGACGGTGGGAGTCTAGCGTCGCGCCCACCGCTGCGACCCCGACGCGCGGAATAGATGCAGCTGCAAACAAGTTACCTCTCTTAGTTGCTAGTACAACTTTCTATGTGGAGGATCAGATCATGGCAGGCATCTCCGTCATCGGTACGGGAAACATTGGGTCGGCGATCGCAGGCATCGCCGCGGAGGGCGGGGCACCCGTGCAGGTCGTCGCGCGCGATGCGGTGAAGGCCCAGGAACTGGCGGCGAAGGTCGGGGGTGCGGTCGCGGCATTCGGAGAGCCCCTGACCGGCGACATCGTCGTGCTCGCGATCCCGTACCCGGCACTGGCCGACGTCGTCGCGACCTATGGTGACGCGCTCGACGGCAAGACGGTGGTCGACGTGACCAACCCCGTCGACTTCGCCACCTTCGACTCCCTCACGGTGCCCGCCGACTCCTCGGCCGCGACCGAGCTGCAGGCGGCGCTCCCGGGCGCGCGGGTGATCAAGGCGTTCAACACGAACTTCGCGGCGACCCTGGCTTCGGGCGAGGTCGGCGGCGTGCCCACGACCGTCGTCGTCGCAGGCGACGACGACGCGGCCAAGGCGCAGCTGACCGAGGTCGTCTCCGCCGGCGGCGTGTCGGTGGCGGATGCCGGCGCCCTCAAGCGCGCCCGTGAGCTCGAGGCGGTGGGCTTCCTCCAGATGGTGCTCGCCGTCCGCGAGCAGGTCGCCTGGACCGGCGGGTTCGCCGTCCGCGCCTGACGCCGGCGCGAGCCCGTAGGTCTCCGGGCTCCTCGGCGTGAGCATGGCCCGCTCGCGACGGCTCGACGTCGCGGGTGGGTCATTCGTGCTCCGGCAGGACCGGCGTCGACCAGCCGGGATCGCGCCCGAGCTGCGCGGCACGCGAGACCGTCGTCGCACCGAAGCGGTCGCGCAGCGCGTCGAGCACGGTGTCGAGGCGGGCCCCGTCGTCCCAGTCGATCGGCAGTTCCGGCTGGATGCTGTCAGCCCGCCCGAGCTGAGAGAGCGACAGGCCGATGAGAGTGATGCCGCGCTGGGTGATCTCGGGCTGGGCGGCGGCGAGCAGCCGCCGTGCCACCGAGAGGAGCACGGCGGTGCGGTCGGTCGGGAACCGGACGGTGTGTGAGCGCGTCGCCTTTGCGAAGTCGCCGAAGCGCAGGCGCAGGACGACCGTGCGGCACACGCGATCTCGGTCGCGGAGGCGAGCGGCGAGGCGATCCACGATCTGGGTGAGGATGAGGTCGAGTTCGTCGGGGGAGCGCGGGCGGTTGCCGAGTGCGCGCTGCGAGCCGATGGATCCACGGCGCTTCGTCGTGTCGACCGGGCGCGGATCGCGCAGCCGGGCGAGGGCGTGCAGATGCGCGCCGGTCGCCTTGCCCAGCAGCCGCTCGGCCGCGGCGGCCTCCAGCTCAGCCAGCTCGCCGACGGTGTGAATCCCGAGTCGGTGGAGCTTCTCGGCGGTGACCTTGCCGACACCCCAGAGCCGCTCGACCGGCAGCGGCAGCAGGAACTCCTGCTCGCGATCGGGCTCGACGACGAGCAACCCGTCGGGCTTGCTGACCGCGCTCGCGACCTTGGCGAGGAACTTCGTGCGCGCGACGCCGACCGAGATGGCCAGCCCGACGTCGGCGCGCACCCGCTTCCTGAGGCGGACGGCGATCTGCTCGGGCGAGCCCGCGATGCGCCGGAGCCCTCCCACTTCGAGGAACGCCTCGTCGATGGAGATTCCTTCGACCAGCGGTGTCGTGTCGCGGAAGATCTCGAACACGGCGCGGCTGGCGGCGGAGTACGCCTCCATGCGCGGCGGCACGACGACGGCATCGGGGCACAGCTCCCGCGCCTGACGGCCGCCCATCGCGGTGCGCACGCCCCGAGCCTTCGCCTCGTAGCTCGCCGCGAGCACCACTCCGCCGCCGACGATGACGGGCCGGCCGCGGAGCGCCGGAGCATCGCGCTGCTCGACCGACGCGTAGAACGCGTCGAGGTCCGCGTGCAGCACGGTCGCCTCGCCTCGCATCGCCGCCCCTCCCGCCCGCTCGCTCCGTCTGCGGATCGTCCCACTCACCGGGGACATCCGATCGGGCATCACCCCTCTTGACGGATGCAGCTCCACGGGTCCATAATCATGACCGTTCGCTAAATCGATTTATCACAAGGATGTGGAACGTGGTCAGGGCGAGGATCTCGGATGTCGCGGCTGCGGCAGGCGTGTCCGTGACCACTGTCTCCCTCGTGATGAACGATGTGGAGTCGCGCATCCCCGAGCAGACCCGGCAGCGCGTCCGCGACGCCGCGCGAGCCGTCGGCTACGCCCCGAGCTCCGTCGCCCGCGGCCTGCGCACCCAGCAGACCCGCACTGTCGGGCTCATCTCCGACCAGATCGCGACGACGCCGTTCGCGGGGCGGATGCTTGCTGGAGCGCAGGACGCCGCCCGCGAGAGCGGGCACCTCGTCTTCCTCGTGAACACGGACGGCGACCCGGTGATCGAGCGCGACGCGATCACCGCCCTCTCGGCGCAGCAGGTCGACGCGATGATCTACGCGTGCATGTGGCACCGCGTCGTGGAGGCGCCCGAAGGACTCCCCGCCTCGACGGTCTTCCTCGACTGTCGCCCCGACGGCGGCGGCTTCCGCAGCGTCGTGCCCGACGACCGCGCCGGCGGCCTCGCCGCCGTACGCGAGCTCGTGGCGGCGGGCCACCGGCGGATCGCCTTCCTCGACACCGACGATGCGCCCATCGCCTCGACGCTGCGCTACGACGGCTACGTCGAGGCGCTGACCGAGGCGGGCATCCCGGTCGATCCGGCACTTCGCGTGGCCGGCGAGACCTCCGCGCAGGGTGGTCGTGCCGCCTTCGACGGGCTCCTCGACCTGCCCGACGACCGGCGGCCGACCGCCGTCTTCTGCTTCAACGACCGCATGGCGGTCGGTGTCTACACTGCCGCGCACCATCGCGGACTCGAGATCCCGCGCGACCTGTCCGTGGTCGGCTACGACGATCAGCAGCTCATCGCCGCGGAACAGGATCCCCCACTGACCACCATCGCTCTGCCCCATTACGCCATGGGGCGATGGGCGATGGAGGTCGCACTCGGCGTCCGTGCGGAGGGGGATGAGGACGCCGCGCACCTGATGGAGTGCCCCGTCATCCGACGAGGCTCCGTGGGCCCGCCGCCGGCGCAAGTCGCCAAACCGAACCGGCGACGGGCTTCACACACCGAACGGCTGCCGTAGGCAGCCTCCGATCAGTGACCGACGCGAGCATCGGTCACCAACAAAAGGAAACCACAACAATGCGCAGAACGACGCCGATCTTCGTATCAGTCGGGTTGGTCGGGGCCATGGCTCTGACGGGGTGCGGGCAGGCGGGTCAGGGCGATGCCACGACCGACGACGGCCGCACCGAGCTCACCATGTGGACGCACTCGGCCGGCAACCCCGCCGAGCTCGAGGTCTACGAACGGATCATCTCCGACTTCAACGATTCGCAGGATCAGTACCAGGTCGTCCACGAGTCATTCCCCCAGGGCGCCTACAACGACGCGATCGTCGCGGCTGCGGCATCCGGCGATCTTCCCTGCCTCCTCGACCTCGACGGGCCGATCATGCCGAACTGGGCCTGGGCGGGATACCTGCAGCCGCTCGATCTGCCGACCGAGCTCACGGACTCGCTGCTGCCGACTGCGGTCGGCGTGTGGGACGACGAGATCTACTCGGCCGGGTACTGGGATGCCGCGCTCGCGATCTTCGCACGCGAGTCCGTGCTGACCGAGAACGGCATCCGCATCCCGACGACAGACGAGCCCTGGACCGCCGACGAGTTCGACTCCGCGCTCTCGACGCTCAAGGGGGCCGGCTACGAGACGCCGATCGACATCGGCGCCGAGGATACGGGGGAGTGGTGGCCGTACGCCTACTCGCCGTTCCTGCAGAGCTTCGGTGCAGATCTGATCGACCGCTCGACGATGCTCTCCGCCGACGGCGTGCTCAACGGGCCGGAGGCGGTGGCGTGGGGCGAGTGGTTCGCGGGTCTGTTCGCGGACGGCTACGCCGGCAACGGCGGCACGGTCGGTAACCAGGAGTTCGTCGATGACGAGGTAGCCCTGAGCTACACCGGTGTCTGGAATGCCGTGGCCGCGCTCGACGCCGTCGGTGACGACCTGCTCATCCTGCCCCCGCCGGACCTCGGCAACGGCCCGAAGATCGGCGGCGGCTCGTGGCAGTGGGCGATCTCGTCCGAGTGCAACGACGCAGACGGAGCTCGCGAGTACCTGGAGTTCAGCTTCCAGGACGAGTACATCACCGAGTTCGCCGACAAGCAGGTCGTCATCCCGGCCACCGAGACGGCAGCCCAGGCTTCGCAGTACTTCGGCGAGGACGGCGCGCTCCGCCCGTTCGTCGAGTTCTCGCAGGAGTACGCGGTGCTGCGCCCCGAGACGCCCGCATACGCGGTCATCTCGACGACGTTCGAGACGGCGGCGAAGGACATCATGAACGGCGCCGACGTGCAGGAGACGCTCGATCGCGCCGTCGCCGAGATCGACGCGAACATCGCGTCGAACGACGGGTACGGCTTCCAGTGATCCGCTGCGCCGGCGGGGGCATCGCGCTCCCGCCGGCGCACACCGAGAGAGATCCTCATGACTGTCACTCCTCCGACGGTCGCGGCCGAGCAGCCTCGGCGCGCCACCCGTCGCCTCCGATCGAGCAAGAGCCGCGAGAGCTGGGCCGGCCTCGGGATGATCGCCCCCGCGGGCATCCTCCTGGTCCTGTTCCTCATCATCCCCGTGATCCTGGCGTTCACGCTGTCGTTCACGAACGCGCGCCTCATCTCGCCGAACCCTCCGCGCTTCGTCGGGTTCGACAACTTCATCCGCGCATTCACCGCTGACCCCGTGTTCGTCCAGTCCGTCGGCAACACCGCGGTCTTCGCGCTCGTCGTCGTGCCGGTTCAGGCCGGACTCGGGCTGCTCCTCGCGGTGCTCGTCAACCGCCGCATGCGCGGCGTCACAGCGTTCCGGGTGATCTTCTTCATCCCGGTCGTCACATCGATCGTGGTGGTGTCGATCCTCTGGAAGTTCATGTACCAGAGGGACGGGCTGATCAACTCGATGATCGATGCGCTGACCTTCGGGGCGTGGTCGGGGGTCGATTGGCTCAACGACCCCAACACCGCACTCGGCGCGATCATCGTGCTGTCGATCTGGCAGGCCGTGGGCTTCCACATGATCATCTGGCTGTCCGGACTGCAGACCATTCCGGAAGAGCTCTACGAGGCCGCGAAGATGGACGGCGCGAGCCCGTGGCGTCAATTCACCAACGTCACCTGGCCGGGCCTGCGTCCGACGATGGTCTTCGTGCTCGTCACCATCACGATCGCGGCACTCGGCCTGTTCGTGCAGGTCGATGTCATGACCCAGGGCGGGCCGGTGAACTCGACGTCGACGATCGTGTTCCACGCCGTGCGCAAGGGCTACGAGCAGCAGGAGATCGGCTACGCCGCCGCTATCTCGCTGATCTTCTTCGTGGCCGTGCTCATCATCGCGCTCATCCAGCGCCGCCTGACGCGAGAGAAGGACTGACGGATGTCCGCCACCAGAACCCTCACCACGGCGCCTCGCGAGGAGCGAGCCGCTCGCCGTTCCACCACGACGTCGGTCGGCAGCGAGAGGTCGCAGCGACTACGTGGCAAGATCCTGCTCTACGCGGCGATGGCGCTGTTCGGCGTCGTCTTCCTGTTCCCGCTCGTCTTCATGTTCGTCTCGAGCCTCAAGCCCGACAGCCAGATCCTGCAGGACGTCGACTCGGTCAACGCCTTCCTGCCGGTGGGCGACATCAGCCTCGACAACTACTTCGGGGTGTTCGATCGGGTCCCGGTGGCCCAGTTCATGTTCAACTCCGTGCTGGTCACCGTTCTGACGGTCGGGCTCGGGCTGATCGTCAACTCGATGGCGGGCTTCGCCCTGTCGCGGCTCGAATGGAAGGGTCGGTTCGTCGTGCTCGCGCTCGTCATCGCGACCCTGATCGTGCCGTTCGAGACGATCGCGGTGCCCATGGTCTACTGGGTCGCTCAGCTGCCCACGCTCGTCATGGAGGGCGGCGTGCTGAAGTACGACTTCGGGTGGCTGAACACCTACGAGGTGCAGATCGTGCCGTTCATCGCGAACGCGTTCTCGATCTTCCTGTTCACGCAGTACTTCTCCACGATCCCGAAGTCCCTCGACGAGGCCGCGCGCATCGACGGTGCGAGCTGGTTCACGATCTACCGCCGCATCATCGTGCCCCTTTCGGGTCCGGCGTTCGCGACGGTGGCGATCCTGACGTTCCTGCCGGCATGGAACCAGTACCTGTGGCCGCTCATGGTCGTTCAGAAGGAAGAGCTGCGACCGGTCATGGTCGGCATGCAGTACTTCTTCCAGCTCAACACCGCCTGGGGCGAGGTGATGGCCTACACCTCGCTCATCACGCTCCCGGTGCTGATCGTCTTCCTGATCTTCCAGCGGGCGTTCGTGAGCAGCATCGCCGCGAGCGGGGTGAAGGGATGAATCAGGATGCCGCGCGCATCGTGATCGTCGGCGAGTCGCTCGTCGACATCGTGCACCGCGCGACCGAGCCGCCCGTCGAGATCCCCGGCGGGAGCCCTGCGAATGTGGCGATCACCCTGGGACGGCTCGGCCGCACGCCGGCCCTCGTGACCCGGCTGGCGGAGGACGAGCGCGGATCCCGGGTGCGACGCTGGCTGCGCGCGTCGGGGGTCGAGGTGGTCGCCGTCAGCGGTGCGCACACCTCGACCGCGGAGGCGCATCTCGATTCGGCGGGGGCCGCCCGCTACGACTTCGACATCGAGTGGGACCTCGACGGGTTCGACGCATCGGACGTGGCGGACGCCGCTCTCGTGCATGTGGGGTCCATCGCCGCGGTGCTCGAACCCGGAGCCACGCACGTCTCGGAGCTGATCGGCGCCGTGCGAGATCGGGCGACGATCACGTACGACCCGAACGTGCGCCCCGCGCTCATCTCGCACCCGGCCGCCGTGCGACGACGCGTCGATGAGATCGTCGCCCTGGCGGACATCGTCAAGGCGAGCGACGACGACGTGCGCTGGCTCCATCCCGGGCGTGACGTCGAGGACGTCGCACGGGAGTGGCATGCACGTGGCCCAGCGGTGGTGGTCGTGACGCTCGGCGCCGACGGCGCGCTCGCCGTGACGCGGGACGGCGTCCTGCGCATCCCCGCTGAGCCGTCGGCCGTGGTCGACACCGTCGGTGCCGGTGACACCTTCATGGGCGCGCTCATCGACGGGGTGATGTCGGTCGGTGCGGCGTCAGCGGCGTTGCGGCGGCCCGGTGGCGGCATCCCGCTCCCGAGCCTCCGCCACATCCTCACCCGGTGTGCGCGTGCAGCGGCGATCACCGTCTCCCGACGCGGGGCCGATCCTCCCCGCCTCGCAGACCTGGCGAGTCCGGCCCGCTGAGTCCGCCGCTCGCCCCCTCCATCCGCGTCAACCACACGAAGGAAATCTCTCTTGTTCGACCTCCCCGGCTCCTGGGTATGGGACTTCTGGTTCGCCGACGACGGCGACCGCTACCACCTCTTCTTCCTCTACGCCTCGCGGGCCCTTCGCGATCCTGACGCCCGTCACTACCGGGCCTCGATCGGTCACGCCGTGTCGACGGATCTCGTCGAGTGGACGCAGGTCTCGGACGCGCTGGTGCGCAGCGACGCCCCGGCGTTCGACGACCTCGCCACCTGGACGGGCTCGGTGGTGCGGCATCCCGATGGCACGTGGTTCCTCTTCTACACGGGCTCCTCGCTCGCGCCCGACGGGAAGAACGTCCAGCGCATCGGGTACGCGACATCCGACGACCTCGAGGACTGGACGAAGTCGGGCGGTCCCGTGCTCGAGGCGAGCGGGCCGTGGTACGAGACGCTGGAGAGCGGCGCATGGCATGACGAGGCGTTCCGCGACCCGTGGGTCTTCCCCGATCCGGACGGCGACGGCTGGCACATGCTGATCACCGCGCGGGCGGCGCACGGTCCGGCGGACGGGCGCGGCGTCATCGGCCACGCGTGGTCGCCCGATCTGCGGTCGTGGGAGTTGCGCGAGCCGCTCAGTGTGCCGAGCGACGACGGTTTCGGGCAGCTCGAAGTGGCGCAGGTCGAGGTGGTCGACGGCCGGCCGGTCCTCCTCTTCTCGTGCCTCGACGAGCACGCCACTGAGTCGCGCAAGGGGCACGCGGGCGGCACGTGGGCGGTTTCGGCCGAGGCCGTGCTCGGGCCATACGACGTGGCGTCCGCATATCCGCTCACCGACGAGAGCCTCTACGTCGGGCGGCTGCTGCGGCGCCGGAGCGACGGGCAGTGGCTGCTCTTCGCGTTCCGCAACGTGGGAGCGGACGGCTCCTTCATCGGCGGCGTCACCGACCCGATGCCCGTGGCCTGGGAGGGCGACAGGCTCGTCGTGCAAGGCGGGTAGAAGGACGCGACCCTCGGCGCACTAGCGCACACGCGCGCGTTCGCAAGGGGGTGGCGGGCGGGGCCACCCCATCGGAGGCTGGAGACGCACGCGTCAACTGAGCGAAATCGGGAGCCGGACATGTCGTACAAGGTCGGATACTTCGTCGGGAGCCTTTCCTCGACGTCGATCAACAGGATCCTCGCGAAGGCCCTCATGGGCGTCGCTCCGGACGAGCTCGAGTTCACCGAGATCCCCATCCGCGATCTGCCCCTGTACAGCCAGGACTACGACGGGAGCTATCCGCCCGAGGCCGTTGCGCTGAAGCACGCGATCGAGGAGTCGGATGCCGTGCTCTTCGTCACCCCGGAGTACAACCGCTCCATTCCCGGCGCGCTCAAGAACGCGATCGACTGGGCGTCCCGGCCGTGGGGTCAGAACTCCTTCGACCACATCCCCGCCGCCGTCATCGGGGCCTCCGTGGGCGCGATCGGAACCGCGGTCGCTCAGCAGAGCCTGCGCGGCGTGCTGAGCTTCTGCAACGCACGCCAGATGACCGCCCCCGAGGCGTACATCCAGTTCGATCCGGAGGTCTTCGGCGAGGACGGAACGGTGGGCAAGCCCGAGACGGAGGAGTTCCTCCGCAGCTACATGGCCGAGTTCCGCGACCACATCCAGCGCGTGCTCACGGTTCTTCCCCGCCCGTGAGGGGCTCGTCGTCGCGGTCTTCGGTGAACGCGGCGTACACGCCGTAGACGGCGAGACCGGCGAGATGCCACTCCGTGGGCCCCTCCGGGCCCATCTCCACCCTGCGCGCGCGATCGACGAAGGGCGGGTTGATGCGGCGGTGATCGGCCATGCCGTCGATCACCGACATGATGGCCAGCGCGAGGTCGCCCTCGGTGACGCCGTCGCGCATCCGGATGTCGACTGCGGCGTTCAGCTGCGCGTAGAGGGCGGACATCCGATCGACGTAGCGATCCTCGATCTCGCCCAGCAGAGTGCGGATCTCGTCGCCGCCCGGAACCGCATCGCCGCTCGCGAGCGCGGCGGACATCGTCTTGTAGGCGCGCCACGCCACCGAGTTCTCCACGGCGACGATGTTGTGCGCGACGGCGACCCGGACTGCGGCACGCAGGGCGACCTGCTTCTCCTCGGCGGAGCGCGTCTCGCCGGCGGGTGCGCTGAACGCCTGCTGGAGCATCCCGAGGGTCTCCCCGTCGAACCCGGCCTCGAACCCGGGATCCGCCTCGAACAACGCGCGCACCAGGTCAGCGATGAACGCCATGCGGTCGGGCCAGATGCGGAAGACCGTGGAGCGGGGAACCCCCGCAGCCCGAATGAGGTTCTCGAGCTCGATGTTGGCGTAGTCGAGCAGAAGCCCCTCGGACTTCACCCGTTCGACCGCGGCCTCCAGCATGAGGGTCCGCGTCTCGCCTGCTGGCTTCCGCGATCGTGGTTCGGAGTGCGGCACGGTCCGATTATCACCCCGGCGCCCTCCCGATACGAGTGCCGCTTCCCCGGCGCGCCGGTAACGGTGCCGGGTCCCCAGAACCCGGCACCGTCTCGATCCGCAGGGCTGCGCACACCTTCGGCGGAGCGTCGTGCCGAACCCCCCGATTACGGCACCCTGCACACTCTAGGGACTCGGAGTCTCAAGTCCCAAATCACATTTCGGCGTGGCGGATCATGGCCCGGTCATGATGCGAGCGCAGCGCCGAGAGACGTCGTGCTGCACGACCGGGAGGCGCCGCCGCGCCACCGGCGTGAGGCGGGCGCGGCGGTTGTCAAGAGCCCCCGTCGTCGCCGGTCGTCTGGCTACGCTTCCCGCGTGAGCACCACCAAGACCGCAGCCCGCCGGGCGCAGGATTCCACCGCTTTCCGTATCGTCGCGCGCACCGGCTACGTCGTGCTCGGCATCGTCCACATCGTGATCGGCGTGATCGCGATCTCCATCGCCTGGGGCGACGGTGGAGAGGCCGACCAAGGCGGTGCCATGGAGCAGATCCGCAGCACGCCGGCCGGCGTCGCCCTGCTGTGGGCCATCGCGGTCGGCCTCGTCGGACTCGCGGTGTGGCAGATCGCCGAGGCGGCCACGGAGTCCGATCCCGACGCGAAGAAGAAGTGGGCGCATCGGGTCAAGTTCGCGGGGACCGCGCTCGCCTACCTCGCGATCGCCTTCACCGCGGCCGTGTATGCGCTCGGCGGCAGCTCGGACTCGTCGCAGTCGTCGCAGACGTTCAGCGCGCAGCTGATGTCGACGCCGGGGGGAGTGCTCCTCGTCGGATTGGTCGGCGTGATCGTCTTCGCGATCGGAGCCGCGTTCGTCGTGCGCGGTGCCACCCGTGCGTTCACCAAGCACCTGGATCTGCCGAGCGGAGCAGCTCGGAAGGGCATCGTGGGGTTCGGTGTGGTGGGCTATATCGCGAAGGGCATCGCGGTCGCGGTCACCGGGATCCTCTTCGTCGTCGCCGCCTTCACGCACGACCCCGAGAAGGCGGGTGGGATGGATGCTGCGATCCGCACGCTCGCCGGACTCCCGTTCGGGGTGCTGATCCTGTGGGTGGTCGGCGGTGGGCTCGTGCTCTACGGGCTCTACTGCTTCGCACGCGCCCGGTTCGCGCGCATGTGAGCACGCATCCGATGCCGGCGCTCAGTGGTGGAACGTGCCCGCCTCCTCCTCGCTCATCGAGGTGACGATGGGGTGCTTGTCGAAGTGCTCGATCGCCGCGCGGTAGTCGCTCATCAGCAGTGACGCCGCATCGCGGTCGAAGCCCTGACGCACCAGGATGCGCTGCACCGGCAGGTCTTCGCGATTCTTGGGCATCGTGTACGCGGGCACCTGCCAGCCGCGCGTGCGCAGCCGGTCGGCGAGGTCGAACAGGTTGAACGGATGCTCGACGCCGTCCTTGAGCTTCCACGAGACCGCGGGGATCCCCGATGCGGCATCGCCGTCGTTGATGATGTCGAAGTGCCCGAGCTTCGCGATCTCCTCTGCGAGGTACATCGCGGTGTCGTGGCACGACATGTGCACCTTGCGATACCCCTCGCGGCCGAGGCGGACGAAGTTGTAGTACTGCGCCACGATCTGCCCGCCCGGGCGGGAGAAGTTCAGCGCGAACGTGGGCATGTTGCCGCCGAGGTAGTTCACGTTGAAGATGAGGTCCTCGGGCAGGTCCCGCGCGTCGCGCCATACGATCCAGCCGACTCCGAGCGGCGCGAGGCCGAACTTGTGGCCCGAGGTGTTGATCGACTTCACGCGAGGGAGCCGGAAGTCCCACACCAGCTCGGGCACCGTGAACGGCGCGAGGAACCCCCCGCTCGCGCCGTCCACGTGGATCGGGATGTCGAGCCCGGTCTCCTCCTGCAGCGTGTCGAGGGCGTTGCTCACCAGGTGCACGGGCTCGTACTGTCCGGTGAAGGTCACGCCCAGAGTCGGGACGACGCCGATGGTGTTCTCATCGACGCGCGCGAGCACCTCGTCGGCGTTCATGATGAAGCGGTCGCCCTCCATGGGGATCTCGCGCAGCTCGACGTCCCAGTAGCGCGCGAACTTGTGCCAGCACACCTGCACCGGTCCGGTGATGAGGTTCGGCCGGTCGGTGGGCTTGCCGGCCTCGCGTCGCCGGGCGCGCCAGTTCCACAGGAGCGCCATGCCGCCGAGCATCGCCGCCTCGCTCGATCCGGTGGTCGACGTGCCGAGGGTGTTCTGCGCCTCGGGGGAGTTCCACAGATCGGCGAGCATGTGCACGCAGCGCGCCTCGATCTCGGCCGTCTGCGGGTACTCGTCCTTGTCGACCATGTTCTTGTCGAGCGTCTCGGCCATGATCTCCCGCACCTCGGGCTCGAGCCACGTCTGGCAGAAGGTGGCGAGGTTCTGGCGCGAGTTGCCGTCGAGCATCAGCTCGTCGATGACGACCTGGTGGGCGTGACGCGCGAGATGCTCGTTCTGCGGCATCCGGTACTTCGGCAGCGAGACCGACATGTCGGTTGAGGCGAACACCTCGTCGAGCAGGTCGTCTCTGACGTCGTCTTTCCGGTGCAGCATCGCCGTTCCTCCAGTGTCCGTCGCGCATCCCCGCTCCTCGGGCAGGGCGCCGAGGGAAAGGCTTGCGGATGCCGCGGCCAGCGTCAACGGGTCTGCGGGAGCTGCCGTCAAAGGTCACCCGCACCGGGTGACCGCTGAGCTCAGACGTAGCCGAAGGCAGGCGGGAACGCGAGGACGACCACGGCCGACCACGCCAGGTAGACCGGGACGAAGCCGGTCTGCCACCGTTCCAGCCGCTCGAACCGCGTGCGCCCCAGGACGAACCGCAGCTGCAGCCACGCGGCGCCGGCGAGATTCGCGAGCAGGATCAGATTGAGCCCCAGAGACGCCAGCTTGTTCGGGCTCGCGCCGTACTCGGCGATGCGGCCGACCATGGCGATCAGCACGAGCAGGTCGACGAGGATCGCCGCGACGACCATCACGAGCTGGAGACGGTCGAACCACGATGCCGGGGCCAGCGGGTCGCGGGCCGAGAGCGCGTACAGCAGCAGCGCGAGCACCACCACCAGCACCACGTCGAATGTGATCAGCATGTCGCGCTGGCCGAACATCACCAGCCCGTCGTCGGGCTCGACGAGGCTGCCCTGCACCAGGCCGGCCACGAAGAACGCGACGAGAAGCAGTGTGAACAACGGCGTGAACAGCTTCGTCAGCACCGGGGCGATGTTCTCGATCACGCTCTGCTTGGCCTCGACCAGCCACCCGGCGATCACCACCGCGCCCGCGACGCCGCAGGGCACCAGCCAGTCCTCGACGACCTCGGCGGCGTCCAGCCCGATCGCGCCGAACACGCCCATCGTCAGACCGACGAGCACGGCGCCGCCGAGCGCGATGAGCACGAAATAGACGAACCACTCGCCGGTGAAGCGGATGAAGTCCATCCGCGCGCGACTCGAGCGCACCTCGCCGTCCGCGTAGGCGATGCCGATGACGATCCACAGGGCGACGACCGCGTGGATGCTCGCGAGCGCGAGGGTCGCAGCATCCGCCGCGAACGGGTAGAGGTTGAGCACGAGGGCCGCGAGGACGAACGGCGCGGCGACGATCGCGATGGTCGTCGGCGACGACCGGCGACGGATCAGGAAGTAGGCCGCGAGGAACGGGAGGACCAGCACGGAGATGTTGCGGGCGTAGAACTGCGCGCCGTCCTCGAAGTCGATGCCGAACAGAGCCGGAACCTTGATCGCGACCGCGGCTGCCACGGCGAGGCCGAGCGCGAGCGGCAGAGCCCGCGAGCGCGGCGCCGCATCGGGCTCGGCGATGACGAGCTGCTTCCAGAGCCGCTCGGAGTGCTCGCGCGCGAACTCCCGCGAGAGGTCGTTGAGTGCTCCCATGCGCTTGACGGCGACCAGGAACGCTTCGTCGGGAGCGAGACCGGATGCCTCGAGCCGGCCGATCTCGCCGCGCAGGTGGTCTTCGAGCTCGTCGACGTCGCGGCCGGCGATCGCTTCGCGGCGGCCGACGTAGTCGCGCCACGCGGTGATCTGCTGCTCGAGCTGAGGGTCGAGGTCGGCGGTCATGCGGGCGCACCTCCGAGCGTGAACGGGCTGCGGCCGCCGTCGCGGTCGGCCCACACCTTCTGCAGCGCAGTGCTCACCACGCTCCACTGGCGCCGCTGCTCGGCGAACACGGCCGCTCCGGTCGGGCTGAGGCGGTAGTGCTTGCGGGGACGCCCGGTGGGCGACGCGCTCCAGCTGGCCTCGATGTGACCGAGCCGCTCGAGGCGGTGCAGGAGGGGATACAGCATCCCGTCGCTCCACTCCAGCTCGCCGTCGGACAGCTCGCTCACGCGCTGCAGGATCGCGTAGCCGTACGACTCGCCCTCGGCGAGGATGCCGAGGACCATCGGTGTCGCCGCCGCGGCGACGAGATCCTTGCCGATCTTCATGCCCATCTCCCATACCTAGAACAACAAGGTACATAGATGTACAAGGTAACAGCCCTCGGGTGGCGCTTCAACCGCGCCGAAGTGCGCGCGCTGGCCCCTCGACAAGCGCACATCGCCGCGGGTGAATGGAAGTCGCCGTGGTCGATCGGGACGAACGAGCCGCCGGAGCCCTTCGATAGCCTGGACGCGGGACGCGGCATCCGTCCCACCCGTCCGAAGGAGTCGCATGCCGCTCGTGGTCATGGGGGTCTCGGGATCGGGGAAGTCGACCGTCGCCGCAGCCCTTGCAGGCGCACTCGACGGGATCTATCTCGACGCCGACGACTTCCACCCTCCCGCCAACGTCGCCAAGATGACCGCGGGTGTTCCGCTCACCGATGAGGACCGGATGCCGTGGCTCGAGGTCGTGGGCGAGACCGTCGTGGCTCAGACCGCACGCGGTCGGCTCGTGGTCCTGGCGTGCTCGGCGCTGCGGCGGCGATACCGCGACGCGCTCCGCGCGGCTGCCGGAGACCTGTTCTTCGTGCAGCTCGACGGCACGCCCGAACTCCTCGCCGAGCGGCTCGGGGCGCGCGCCGACCACTTCATGCCGCCGGCGCTGCTGCAGTCGCAGCTCGACACGCTGGAGCCGCTCGGTGCCGACGAGCGCGGCGTGATCGTCTCGGTCGATCAGCCCGTCGAGCACATCGTCGCGGTCGTGCGCAAGCGGTGGGCGGCGGGCGGCGGAACCTGACATCCTGAAGCGACCCGGCCGCGGCGCCGGACGGAGCGAGGAGGCCCCATGCCCGGTAAGTACGATCTCGAGAACACGAGCCTGGGACAGCTGCTCGACGACCCGGAGGCTCGCGGCATCATCGTCGAGCTCGTGCCGGAGCTTCCCGATCATCCGATGATCGGCTTCGCGAAGAACATGCCCGCGGCGGCGGTGCTGCAGATGGCGGGCAATCAGCTCTCCGCCGACACGCTCGACCAGCTGAAGACCCGCATCTCCGCGCTCTGATCCCCGTCGCGCGGGGGTCCGCCCCCTACTCCACGGCGTAGGCGAGCTGCGTCTTGCGTCGCTCGCGCATCGCGAGGAACAGCGGGAATGTGAACGCGAAGGCCGTCAGCGCGGCACCCGCGACGTAGAGCCACCCGAAGCGCATCCCGAGGCGCCGTGCCTCGACGATGACGAAGACGCTGCCGGCCAGGGCCACGACGAGAAGGTCGACGGTGATCGACGAGACGGCCGGCCCGCTCGTGACCAGGTCTCCCACGAAGTCGCGGAGCTGGACGATGGCGAGCGCGTTGAAGAACCACGTGCCCACCAGCCCCACCACGGCCAGGCACAGATAGACGAGGGCGAGCGGGGTCCAGTGGCGCGTCATGTGCCGATTCTCCCCCTCCGCCGTGGCAGGGTGTCGTGAGCCGTACCGGATTCAGGAGACACGCCGGCAACGGGCGCCGCGCGCGGCGCGAGGAGCGGCGTGTCTCCTGACGCTGGTGCACGGCCGCCCCACGACGTCTGCGACCCGAACGGAACTCTCATGACCGAAGCCGGCTGGCTGCCCGACGACTTCGCCCATCCGCTGCGCGCCGAGCTCGCCGACGGCGTGCACCTTCGTCCCATCCGGGCGGAGGACGTCGACATCGACATGATCGCCGTGATGTCCAACCAGCCGATGCTGTGGGACATCTACGGCGACGCGTGGGGCTGGCCGCCGGCCACGATGACGCGCGAGGCCGACGAAGAGGACCTCGCCCGCCACGCCGAAGAGATGGAACGCCACGAGTCGTTCAACTACGCCGTGCTCACCGCCGACGAGGACCGCCTGCTGGGCTGCGTCTACATCGACCCGCTCGACGCCCTCGACGGCGAGATCTCGGCCGAGGTGTCGTGGTGGATGATCCCGGATGCTCCGGCAGGCATGGCCGGGCGACTCGATGCGTTCGTACCGGCATGGCTCGAGCGCGAGTGGCCGTTCGGCCGCGTGACCTACCCGTTCAACCCTGGAGCGCCGCGCGCCTGACCCGCGACAGCGGCACGTTCGCGACGCCGGCGGCGAGCACGACGAGGGCTGCGGCAACCGGGGCGAGCAGAGCCGCCGACGCGCCGCTCGCCTCGGCCAGCAGGCCGGTGAGAGCGGATGCCGCGGACTGGCCCACTACGACGGCCGAGCCGAGCATCGTCATGACGGTCGCCGATCGACCGAGCGGGCTGCGCGCGGCGGCGAGGCTGTACTGGGTCACCAGCGTCGGACCGATGCCGATGCCGATGACCAGGAGGCACAGCGTCATCGCGGCGACGCTGGTCGCGAACGGCAGCGCGAGGGTGCCGGCGGTGAGGATGCCGGCGAACACGACCCACCGCGCCGTCAGGGTGAAGCGGGCGGGGAACAGCGCGACGCCGAGCGCCAGGGCGGCCGAACCGATGCCCATGGCGCCGTAGACGAGTCCCGCCTGCTCGGGCACGCCTCGCTCGGCCATGAATGCCGTCAGCGAGGTGAGCATCGCGCCGAAGAACAGGCCCATGCCGAGCGCACCGAGCACCGTCGTGATGAGCGCCGGGCGGGCGAGTTCCCTCGCCGGCGCCTGGACGGGCTTGTCGCCGCCGGCCGAGGCGCCGACCGCCGCGGTGGGGTGGAGGGCGAAGGCGCTCACGAAGACGAGCGCGAGCACCGCCGCGCCGATGACGGGCGCGGCCGGACTCATGGTCGTGGCGAGCAGGCCGACGATCACGGGGCCGAACACGAACACGATCTCGTCGGCGGCGGACTCGTAGGCCATCGTGCCCCCGACGACCGACGCGCGACGGTCCTTCGAGAACGCGCGGCCGATGATGCCGACGAGGCGACTGCGCGAGAGCGGGGCGACCTGGGGCATGGACGCGCCGATGGCGAACGCGACGGCCAGGAGCGCGGCATCCGGAACCGACGCGAACGCGAGCCACGCGATCGCGAGCAGCAGCAGGCTGTTGACGGTGCCGGAGACGAGGAGCACGCGACGCTGCCCGAAGCGGTCGGCCGCCGCGCCGAGGAGCGGGCCGACGAGGGCGGTGCCGAGTCCGGTCATCGCCGAGGTCAGGCCGCCGAGCGCGAGCGAGCCGCGCGCCGAGACGACGAGCGTCAGGATGCCGACGACCATCATGGCGAACGGCAGTCGCGCGATCAGCGCGATGGGGAAGTAGGCGAAGCCCGCTTCGCGCACGAGCGTCGTGCGCCGCGGTGCGGCCAGGGTGGTGTGCATCGAAATCGTCCTGTTTGCGTCCGCCGCGGTTCGCGGCACTCGTGCCGCCTTGGTCCGCGTGGGCCAGGTAGATACACATCCGGGATGGTGCCCCCAGTCTACCCGGGGGCGCCTGGCCGGAGTCTGGACGGGCCTCAGGCGTGCTGCGGGATCCAGACGCGCATGGTCGACGGGCCGCGCTCGGCCCACTCGTGGTACGGCACGAGCGGCACCTCGCTGGTGGCCGCCGCCCCGCCGTCGGCCTGCGGCTCGCCGTACGGCCAGCGTGCGTCGTCCAGCGGCAGCCGCGAGACGGCGATCCACACCCGACCGTCGCGCTCGACCGGCTCGCTGCCGGGCACCATCGCGACGCATGCCACGTCGTCGACGCCTGCGGGGGCGAGGTCCACCGACTCGAGGGCGAGCACCTCGGGACCGCGCTCCACCGCGACGCACCCGCGCACGGCGTCGATGCGGCTGTCCGGGCGCGACACGCGCGGTGCCATCGGAAGGTCGAGCTGCACGACGTCGCCGGCACGGAAGGCGTGCCGGATCTCGATCATGCCGGGGTCGACCGTGCGCTGCTGCACGAAGTCGGTCGTCACGATGCGCAGCGTCGCACCCGGCGCCCACGCGGGCACGCGCAGGCTGAGGGTCCACGGCTCGCTCGCGTCCGACGTGTGGGTGACGACCACCCGGCCATCGGCCGGATACTGCGTGTCGACGTCGAATGACACCACACGGCCGTCGTCGAGTGTGGTCGTGACCGTGGCCGGCGCGTACTGCTGCAGCTGGATGCCGTCGGAGTCGGCCGTGGCGATGTACGAGTCCAGGCTGGCCAGCGTGCGCGCCACGTTCGGCGGGCAGCACGACACCTCGAACCAGGGTGCGCGCAACGACGAGGAAGCGCGCGGCGACGTGCCGTCGGGGTCGGCCAGCACTCCGGGCACCCGCTGGTGCAGCGTGTTGGCGTAGTAGAAAGCGCGGCCGTCCGGCGCGGGCGAGGTGGCGATGACGTTGAAGAGCGTCCGCTCGATCACGTCGGCATGGCGCGGATCGGCCCCTGCCAGCAGCAGGCGCCACGAGAACATGATCGACCCGATGCCCGCGCACGTCTCGGAGTAGGCGCGGTCGGGCGGCAGCTCCCAGTCGTCGCCGAAGGCCTCGTCCTGATGGTGCGACCCCTGACCGCCGGTGATATACGTGCGCCGGGCGATCGTGCGCTCCCACTGCTTGCGGAGGGCCTTGAGCAGCTCGCCGTCCCCGGTGTCGACGGCGACGTCGACGGCGCCCGAGGCGAGGTAGTTCGCGCGCACCGCGTGGCCGCGCAGCACCTTCGCCTCGCGCACCGCGATGTCGTCCTGGAAGTACTTGCGCCCCCACTCGATGTCGCGCAGCGTGCCGCGCCCGTGGCGCTCGACGAAGATGCGCGCCTGCGCCAGGTAGCGGCGATCGCCGGTCACGCGCGACAGCTCGGCGAGTCCGACCTCGATCTCGGCGTGGCCGCAGATCGCGTCGCGACCGTCGGGGCCGAAGGTCGCGCACACCAGGTCGGCGGCGCGGCGGGCGATGCCGAGCAGTCCGTCGTCGGCACCGGGCCGGGTCCGCTCGCGGGCGACGGCCGCCTGGAACAGGTGCCCGAGGCAGTACAGCTCGTGGCCCCACTCGAGGTCGGACCAGCGGGGGCGCTGCCCGGGCCGTCCGAACATCGTGTTGAGGTATCCGTCTTCCTCCTGCGCCGCGGCGACCCGCGCCACCACCGCGCGGAAGCGCTGGTCGAGCTCGTCGTCGTCGGTGCGGCCGATCTCCCACGCGAGGGCCTCGAGGTACTTGTAGATCTCCGAGTCGGAGAACTCGCGGCCCCGGCGTCCTGCGGGCAGCCCGCCCGACACGGCGAGGTCGAAGTTGGGCAGCCAGCCCTCCGACTCCAGTCGCCCGCCGATGTGCTCGAGCGTGTTGCGGCCGTTGACGGCTTGGCGGTCGCCCCAGAAGCCGCCGGTGATCCGGACGTCGCCCAGCCCGAGAGGCCGGAGCCGTCCGCGGCCGGGTACGACGGGCGCCTGGGGCGCCGGGGTGATGGTGTGCATGGTCATCCCTTGAACGCTCCCGACATGAATCCGCGGACGTAGTGCCGCTGCAGGACGAGGAACAGCACGATGCAGGGGAGCGCGAGGACCACGACCCCGGCCTCGGTCGCGCCGTAGTCGATCACGCCCATCACCTGGCCCCGGAGGTTCGCGACGGCGAGCGGCAGCGTCATGCGATTCGTGTCGTTGATGAGGATCAGCGGCGCGATGAAGTCGTTCCAGGCCGTGAGGAAGGCGAACAGCCCGACCGTGATGAGGCCCGGCTTGACCGCCGGCAGCAGTACGCGCCAGAGCGCGGTGAAGCTGTTGCAGCCGTCCACGAGGGCTGCTTCGTCCAGCTCCTTGGGGATGGACTCGAAGGAGATGCGCATCATGAACATCGAGAACGGCAGCTGGAACATGGTGAGCACGAGCGCGACGCCCAGCAGCGAGTTGTTCAGGCCGATGGCGTTGAGGATCACGTACAGCGGGATCAGCAGGGTCGCGTACGGAACCATCAGGATCGCCAGCACGAGCAGGAACAGCAGGTTCTTGCCGGGGAACTGGAACCGCGCGAACGCATACCCCCCGAGGAACGAGATGATCAGGGTGAGCAGGACCGTGGTGAGTGAGACGAACAGCGAGTTGCCGAGGTACACCCAGACTCCCGCCTGGAAGTCGGCCAGCGACACGTAGTTTCCGAAGCCCCACCCGTCGGTCTGCGCCGAGCCCGCCTGCGGGCTGAACGACGAGATGGTCGTCCACACCAGCGGGTAGAGGAAGATGATCGCGAGCGCCCCGGTGAAGACGGCATAGGGGATGCCCCACACGAGGCGCGTCTTCCGTCGCGTCATCCGGGGTGTGCCCTTCAGCCGCGGCGCGACGATGGTGCGGGTCGAGGTCGTGTCGGTGAGGGTCACGTCACTCCTCCTCGGGTCGGTTGAACGCGCGCAGCTGCACGACGTTGATGACGATCAGGGCCAGCAGCACGATCACCGAGAGCGCCGCGGCGATCCCGAGGTTGTTCTGGCCCTGGAAGGCGATGTTGTAGATCAGCTGGACGATCGTCATGGTGCTGTTGTCCGGCCCGCCCTTGGTGAGGATGTAGAACTGGTCGAACGCCAGGAGCGAACCGGTCACGCAGAGCACGATCGTCAGCGCGAACGTGGGGCGCAGCAGCGGCACCGTGATGTGCCGGAAGGTCTGCCAGCGTGACGCGCCGTCGATGCGCGCCGCCTCGAACACGTCATCGGGGATGCCCTGCAGCCCGACGAGCATGAGCAGCATGTAGAAGCCGGCGTACCGCCACACGATGAGGAACACGGTCGACCACAGTGCGCCCTCCGGCGTGCCGAGGAACGTGAAGCCCCACGTCTGCATGAGATCGGCGAACGGGCCCGCGAACGGCGAGTAGAGCACGTAGAAGAGGAGGGATGCCGAGGCGAGACCGAGAGCGCTGGGGATGAGGAACGACGTCCGAAGGAACCCCTTCCAGGCGTTCGACTCCTGAACGAGGAGGGCGAGGCCGAGGCCCAGCCCGATGAGGAGCACCGTCGTGATGAGCGTGTACTGGAGTGTGAAGCGGATCGAGTCCCAGAAGAGACGGTGGTCCACCGCGTCGACGTAGTTCTCGGGGAAGTTCCAGCCGAGGTTGCCGCGCAGCAGCGGCCAGTCCGATCCCGACATCTGCAGCACGAGCAGGAGGGGGATCACGAACAGCGCCACGACGAAGAGGGCTGTGGGCGCCGCGTAGAGCCAGCCCTGGACAGGGCCGCCCAGCGGGCTCCGTGGCCGCGCGCGGCGGAGAGTACGTGCGGTGGTGGTGAAGGCCACGACATCGCTCCTTGGGGGAAAGGAGCCGGCGGGGTGCGCTGCCGGTCAGCGCACCCCGCCGGCGAGTGGGGTTACTGGCTGAGGATCGCGGTGATTTCGTCGTTGTCGGCGTCGACGGTCTCGCCGTCGCCGAGGACGGCGTTGCGCACCAGCGTGATCCACGGGCTGCCCGGCGCGTTGTAGGCCTGCTGGAAGTTCAGCGCGACCGGGGTGTCGCCCATCGCGGCGACCTCGTTGATCGTCACGAGACGCGGGTCTTCCGCTGCGTACTCGTTGTCGGCGAGGTCGGAGCGGGAGACCGCGTTGCCGGCCTTCGCCAGCACCTGGACCTGGGTCTCCTCCGACATCATCCAGGAGAGGAAGTTCCACGCCTGGGCCGACAGCTTCGAGTCCTTCGAGATGCCGATGCCGTCGCCGCCGACGAACGTCGACTCGCCGCCGTCGACACCCGGGATGCCCGCGACGCCCGCGTCGAAGTCGAGGGCCGGGAGCAGCGTGGCGGGGTACGGCATGACGCCGACCTTGCCCTCCTGGAAGCCGGCGACCCACGTGGCGCCGGTCTCGTCGGCCGATCCGGGTGCGACCGCGCCGTACGACTCGAGGTCCTGCCAGGTCGAGTAGACCTCCTTGGCCGTGTCGCTGGCGAGCAGCGCCTCGGTGCCGTCGTCGTTCATGACCTCGTCACCCGATGCCCAGATCGACGGGAACCACGTGAAGACGAGGCATCCGCCGCAGTTCAGACCGGTCGAGGTGCCCGACACGCCGTCCTTTCCGAGGTCCTGGACCGCCTTGGCGGCGTCGGCGAACTCCGCGAGGGAGGCGGGGGCCTTCTCGGGGTCGAGGCCCGCCTCGGCGAACAGCTCCTTGTTCCACATGAGCATCGACAGGTCGAGCACGAACGGCAGCACGTGCTCGGCGCCTTCGTAGGTGCCGGCGCTCAGGTGGCCCTGGTTGATGGTGTCCTTGTAGTCGAGGCCGTCGATCTGCTCGGTGATGTCGGCGAACAGGCCCTGCTGCACCCAGTTGGGCACGTACACGATGTCGGCGGCGAACAGGTCGGGCAGTCCGCCCGAGCCGGCGGCCGCGCCGACCTTCGCGACGTAGTCGTCGTTGGGCACCACGGTCAGCTCGACCTGGTTCTCGTGCGAGGCGTTGTAGGCGTCGACGAGCAGGTTCGCCTGTGCTTCCATCGGAGCACGCGTCCACAGCGTCAGCGTCGAGCCGTCATCCACGCCCTCGGCGGGGATCGACTCAGCGGGAGTGGGGGTGTCGTTGCCGCCGGCGCAAGCGGTGAGACCTCCGACGAGGGCTCCCGCAGCGACGAAGGCCGTGGCTGCACGCAGTGCGGCACGGCGTCGGGTGGTGAACATGCAACTGTCTCCTTTAGCTCTTCCTCGAGCGGATGACGCCGATCCAGGCCGGCACCGCTGCGTTGGTGGGGAGTGAGAATCGAAATCTACGAAATCCCTTTCGGCACGCTATCGTGTGTTCTGTCGGAGGGTCAAGTACCCCCTCCGATAACCTTTCCGCAGAAGGAGGTCGACGTGACAACGAGTGACACCGGGTCGCGCGCCGCGACCCTCAGCGACGTGGCCAAGCGTGCGGGAGTCTCCGTCGCAACGGCCTCGAAAGCGCTGAACAACCGTGACGATGTCGCCGTCGCCACGCGGCAGCGTGTGCTGCGCGCGGCCGACGAACTCGCCTTCACCCCGAACGCCATGGCCAAGGGCCTCCTCGCAGGACGCACCGGCACCGTCGGCCTCCTCACGAGCGACCTCGAAGGCCGCTTCATGATCCCGATCCTGATGGGTGCCGAAGACGCTTTCGGTGCGGGGCAGATCAACGTCTTCCTCTGCGACGCCCGCGGTGACGCGATCCGCGAGCAGCACCACCTGAAGGCTCTGCTCAGTCGCCGGGTCGACGGGATCATCGTCGTCGGCCGGCAGACCGACCCTCGGCCGTCGCTCGGTCAGGAACTGCCGGTTCCCGTCGTCTACGCCTACGCGCCGTCCGACGATCCGCGCGATCTCTCCCTCACTCCCGACAACTACTCCGGCGGGAGGCTCGCCGTCGAGCACCTCCTCGCGTGCGGTCGCACCCGCATCGCCCACATCACGGGCGACCCCGCCTACGCCGCCGCACAGGACCGGCTGGCCGGCGCTCGAGCAGGACTCGAGGCCGCCGGGCTGTCGCTCGTGGGCGAGCCGATGTTCTCGGAGTGGACCGAGCACTGGGGGAGGGATGCCGCGGCCATGCTGCTCGAGCGTCACCCCGACGTCGACGCGATCTTCTGCGGTTCGGACCAGATCGCGCGCGGCGTGCTCGACACGGCGCGCGACCTCGGCCGCCGGGTGCCGGACGACCTCGCCGTCATCGGCTACGACAACTGGGAGGTGCTGTCGACGAACTCGCGCCCCGAGCTCACCAGCATCGACGCGAACCTGCAGATGCTCGGACGTCAGGCGGCGCAGCGCGTGTTCGACGCGATCGACGGCGTCGACATCGGCAGCGGCGAGCATCACTCGCCGGTGCGCCTGGTCATCCGCGGCTCGACCATCCCGCGCCGCTGAGCGCCGCGGCGCTGCAGCCCCCGGCGCACAGAATCGGAGACTTCGGCCGACACGCCGGTGGGCGCGGACGCCGAACGGCGTGTCGCCGAGGATCTCCGACGTCGCGTCGCCGAAACGGATGGGCGCAGGGCCGCGTCAGCGGTCCCTCCGGCGCCAGAGACGCCGGCGTGTCCCGGGCGGCGGGGCCGCAGCATCCGTCTCCTCCGCCCTCGTCTCGCGTCGCGCCCTCCACGCCGCCACTTCATCGTCGACCTCTCGCGTCGAGGTCACCACCGGCGGGCCGCCGAGCAGCTGCCGCCGCGCCTCGATGACACGGCGGTTGAAGTCCTCGACCGCATCGCGCACCTCGGCCTCGCTCCGCAGCAGGTCGAGGCGCTCCGCGAGTTCGGCGTCCTCCACACGCAGCATGAGCGCGGGCGGTCCCAGCCCGCTGAGCTGCTCGGACTCGATCTTGCGGCGGATCCACCAATCCGGGTCGTGGTTCTCGCCCAGCCCGGGGATCGGCTTGCCCGCGCCGGGGAGGTCGTCGAAGTCGCCCCGGCGGATCGCCTGCTGCAGCGCGGTCTCGACGTAGGCGGCCCGATCGACGGCGCGCGCTGCGGACGCGCGCTCCTCGTCGGGGTGGGCGGCGGCGTCCGCGTCCTCCGACTGTCGCTCCTGGCGGTAGCGGGCGGCGGCCACCCGGGGATCTTCGGTCATCGCGCGCCTCCGGGTCTCCTTTCGAGCCTACGACGGCACGGAAGCGGACGGGGGAGAGGGCCCGGGGTCGCGACGTCAGCCGACGTGGTCGCGCCAGGAGTGCCGCGGCTCGTAGCCGAGCAGGCGCCGGGCCTTCGCGATCGACAGGAGGGTGTCGTGCTCGCCCACGTCGCCGGTCACCTCGACGCCCGGGAAGACCTCGGCGACGAGCTCGGCATTGGACCGGGACATGACCGTGTCGGCGGCCGCGACGATGAACTGGTCGAACCCGGCCGGAGCGACCTCGAGCGCGCGCTGCACCGCCTGCGCGCCGTCCCGCGCGTCGATGTAGCCCCACAGGTTCCACTTGCGCAGGAGCGCGTCGGAGTCGAACGAGGGGAACTCGGCGTAGTCCTCGGGCACCATCACGTTCGAGAAGCGCAGCGCGGTGATCGAGAGGTCGGGATGCCACCGGACGAGCTCCACCGCGAGCTGCTCCTCGAGCGTCTTGACGAGCGAGTACACGGACTGGGGACGCGGCGGGTACGCCTCGTCGACCGGGATGTAGGGCGGCGGAACGTCGAAGGGGAGCCCCTGGACGGTCTCGCTGGATGCGTAGACGATGCGACGGATGCCGAGGCGCACGGCCGCCCAGAACACGTTGAACGTCGCCGTCATGTTGTTGTGGAAGGTGGCGATGTCGGAGCGGATGCCGGGGGCGGGGATGGCGCCGAGGTGGACCACGGCGTCGATGCCGTCGTGGCGGTCGCCCACGCCGCCGAATGCGTCGATCACCTGGCCGTAGTCGGTGAGGTCGACCTGGACGAACGACGGACCGCGCGTACCGACGAGATCCATGCCGATGACGTCGTATCCGGCTTCGCGGAGTTCGCGGGCGACGACGGTTCCGAGCTTGCCGGTCGAGCCGGTGAGAGCGATGCGCATGCGTCCAGCATTGCAGTCCTCGCGACCGTCCGGCTCGTTTCGAAATCATCGAAAAGGATTGCGGAATCGCACCACGGCTGATTTACTGTGGCCCGACTCGCGGAAACGCGGCATCCCGTCCTGGTGCGACCTGCCGAGTCACCTGGTTCCCCAATGGAGAGGATGGGCGATGTCGCCTGTGAACTGGAGAAGATCCGTAGCCGGAGCGGCGATATGCGCCCTCACGGTCACCACGATGGCGCTGGCGCCGACGGCCGCTTCGGCAGACGTCATCCCCGGCAACGAGTCCGACATCGGGGTGTACACGAACGGGCAGACCGACTCGATGGACATCGGCGACCCGACGTATCTGAACGTCGACGAGGTCGCGCAGAAGCTGGCTCCGGGCGTCGACTGGACGGCCGGCAGCATGCACGGCCGCATCTTCGACAAGGACCTCGCCGCCGGAGGTGCCGACTACTACCTGGACCGCGTCCTCGGGGTGTCGGGCACGACGAACAACACCGTGCTGCAGACGCGCGGCCGCTCGCTGTACATGCGCGGCGGCAGCAACTGGGGCGTCATGGGCTTCGCGGGTTCGGCGTTCGCCGGCGGCCCGAACAACCTCGGCAACTTCTACACCGTCGCCGTTCCCGGCCAGACGGTCGCCGAGGTCGGCGCCCAGCGGTTCAACGCGCCGAGCCATGCGAAGTCGCGCTACACGATCGGCTCCACGGGTGTGGTCGCCGACCAGCGGAAGTTCATCACGCACGAGAACGCGGCCGTCACGGTCATCACGTTCTCGAACCCGGGCGCCGAGGCCCGGACGTTCACCGTCCGCGCGGCTTCGCCGCTGGCGACCGGCGCGGGCGACGCAGCCGACGAGCTCGTCGGCACGCGCACGCTCACGAGCGGCGCGAACAACGGTCTGGTCGACACGCCCTGGTCCACCGTGCGGATCGGGCTGAAGGCAGACGGCTTCACACGCGCGGGGGCGAACCTCGACCGCGAGATCACCGTCCCTGCGGGCGGCTCGGTCGACATCTCGGTCGTCGGCGCCCTCTACAGCGACGGCATGCCCGCCGGCCGCGAAGAGCTCGAGGATTACGCGGACCTCGCGCCCGCCGAGGCCTTCACGACCGGTGTGACGGAGTTCAACCGGCGCTGGGCAGAGGACATCCCCTACATCGACGTCCCCAGCGACGCGATCGAGAAGGCCATCGTCTACCGCTGGTGGGGCGAGCGCTACAACGTGCTCGACACCAACGAGGCGGGCTACGTGTACCAGTACCCCACCACCATCGAGGGTGTGAACCTGTACCAGAACTCGGTCGTGCTGACGCAGCCGATGCACCTGCAGGACACCAAGTGGATCCGCACGCCGTACCTCCCGTACGGCCAGATCCTCAACGTCGGCGAACTCTCGGGCTCGTCGGCGTTCCTGGACAGCCCCGGGCACACGAGCTGGAACAACCACTACTCGCAGTACATCGGCACGGCGGGACTCGAGGCCTACAACGTGCACGGCGGCGGCGCCGATGTGGCCGAGCGGTTCGCCCGCTACTTCGAGGGCGACGGCGTGGGCCAGCTCGAGCACTACGACGGCAACGACGATCTGCTCATCGCCTACGACACGAACTACATGCCCGGCAACGACTCCGATGCGATCACGTTCGGCTACCCGCGGGTGAACGCCTCCGCGCCCGGTGCCCGCACGATCGAGCGCCCCGAGTCCGCCTATGTGTGGGGTGCGTTCGACGCAGCGCGTCAGCTCTACGACATCGCCGGCGCCGACGAGGAGAAGGTCACCGAGATGGGCGACACCGCGGACGACATCCGCGACGCCATCCTCGGACGGCTGTGGAGCACCGAGATGCGGTCGTTCCTCGCGGGCACGTCGCACGGGGCGCAGTCGGCTCCCTCCTCGGGCAGCGGTACCAATCCGCTGTCGGAGGCGGAGCGCGATCTGATCCCGGCGAAGGAGTCGAACCTGTTCGACATCTACGCCGAGGGCCTGATCCCGACCGAGGACGCCGAGACCTACGTCGACGGCCTGCGGTTCCTCCGCTACGGCGACAACTTCCCGATCTTCCCCTTCTACACGGCGAACCAGTACGACCGCGCCAAGTTCGGGATCGGCGGGTCGAACAACTTCTCGAACATCAACTTCACGGTGCAGTACCGGGCCGTGCGAGAGGCGCTGCGCCACTACGACCCGGAGGGCAAGTACATCACCCCCGAGTACGCTGCCCGGCTGCTCGACTGGATGGCGTGGAGCATCTACCCCGGCGGCGATGCGCGGGTGGCCAACCAGGCGGAGTACTACTCCAACTGGAACGCGACGGCGAAGACGTACAACCGCAACAACCCCAACCACGTGATGCTCGGCAACATGAACTACATCTACGTCGAGGACATGGGCGGCATCCAGCCGCGGTCCGACGACAAGGTGGAGCTCTGGCCGATCGATTTGGGCTACGACCACTTCATGGTCAACAACCTGCGGTACCACGGGCACGACCTGACGATCGTGTGGGACGAGGACGGCTCGCACT
Source organism: Microbacterium sp. NPDC056003 (assembly GCF_042274785.1). Lineage (NCBI taxonomy): Bacteria > Bacillati > Actinomycetota > Actinomycetes > Micrococcales > Microbacteriaceae > Microbacterium > Microbacterium sp. NPDC056003. The sequence continues at coordinate 1,847,051 of NZ_JBHJXQ010000001.1, forward strand.
ACGGTCTGGGGGAGGGCTACAGCCTGTTCATCGACGGCGAGCGCAAGGCTGCCGCTGATGGTCTCGGCCGATTCGTCTACGACCCCGCCTCCCACGAGGTCGTGGAGTCCGACGAGGGGCTCACTGTCGAGGTCGTCTCCGACGAGGGCGCCGACCTGCCGACCGCCGCCGGGACGCCCATCGAGGACGAGCGTGTCGTCGAGTACCTCAAGACGGCCGGCATCGACCTCGAGGAGGACGCCGCCAACCTCGCCGCCGGCGCGACGCTGTCGTCGTCGTTCACGCAGACGGGGCCGCGCCCGACGCCGTGGCGCAACTTCCACACGCCGGGTTACTCGACGAGCTCGATGAACTACACGCCGGGCGCGATCAGCGAGACCGAGCGGCCCGTGTCGCTCGACGCGGTGTCGGACGGTCTCACCACCAACGAGCCCTACTGGGGCAACTACGGCACGACGGACGCGAACGGCTACGTGGAGCTCGACTTCGGAGCGCCGAAGCAGTTCGACAACGTCAAGGTCTGGTTCGTGAGCGACCGGCAGGCGGGCGGCTACAGCCAGCCGCAGCGGTACTCGGTCCAGGTGCAGAACGGATCGGGCGAGTGGGAGACCATCCCCGACACGTTCAAGGCGCCCAAGATCGTGCAGCCGAAGTTCAACGAGGCGCTGTTCGAGCCGGTGACGGCCAGCAAGGTGCGGGTCGCGTTCGTCAACACCCCCACGAAGTTCACCGCGATCTCCGAGATCCAGGTCTTCGACTCCGGGCGCGATGTGCCCGCGGTGGTCAACGACGCCCCCGTCGTCTCGGCCGCAGCGGACCGCTCGCGCGACGGAAACCTGTCGACGACCCTCACCGGCACCGCGACGGATGACGGCATACCCGAGGACGGCACGCTGACGGTCGGATGGTCGACCGTCTCGGCGCCTGCCGGGGCGGGGGTCATCTTCAGCAGCCCGGCGAGCCTCACCACGACCGTCACGGGAACCGAGGCAGGCGTCTACGTCTTCCGCCTCACCGCCACGGACGGCCAGCTCACGACGCAGCGCGACGTGGAGGTCGAGCTGCGCGAGAAGGCCACGTCGGCCGAGTTCGGCGCGGTGGCGACCATCACCACCAGCGGCACCTCCTCGTGGGAGAACCACCTGCGCGTGAACGAGGCCACGACTCCGGCGAGCTCCTCGCCCGGTGCGGGCAACGGGTGGGGCAACTGGGGTCAGCCGCTGAACGGCACCTCGCCGGCGACCGCGGCGTGGATCCGCTATCAGTGGCCGTCCGCGGTCCGTCTGCAGTCGACCGAGATCTACTGGTACGACGACAACGGCGGAACACGGATGCCGCGTCCCGACACGTACGTGCTCGAGCACTCGAACGACGGCACCACGTGGACGCCGGTCACCCTGACCGGGTCGTCGACCTACGCCGGCGCGCTCACGCGCAACGCCTACAACCGACTCGACTTCGAGCCGATCGAGGCGAGCCAGCTGCGCATCCGGATCACGGGCGTGCAGGGCTCCGGCGCCGGCACGGGCGTGCTGCGGTGGCGGGTGAACGGCGAGACCGTCTCGTCGGTCGGCGCGCCCGTCATCATCCGCACGGTGGTCGGCGAGATCCCCGAGCTGCCCGAGCAGCTGGATGTGGTCTACGCGAGCGGCCACCGTGGGTCGGTGCCGTTCACGTGGCAGCCGATCACGGCCGAGCAGGTGGCCGAGACCAACGTGGAGCCGTTCGTCGTGTACGGCACGAACAGTGCCAACGGGCTGATCGCCCAGGCGCAGATCTACGTGCGGCCCGAGAACTCGCAGGGCGGCATCTCGATCCAGGGTGCGCAGCAGTTCGAGCAGACCGTCGAGGTCGGCGAGCTGCCCGTGCTCCCGGAGCGGGTCGAGGTGTCGTACAACGACGGCTCTCGCGACAACCGTGCGATCGGGGTCGAGTGGGACTTCGACGAGTCGGTGGTCGAGCGGCCGGGCGTGTACACGATCCGAGGTGACCTCGTGCTCCCGTCGTACGTGAGCACCGCGGGCACCACGTCGACCACGCTCACCCTCACCGTGGGTGACGGGATCCCGACCGGACCGGCCATCACCGCGACGGCGACGACGCGATGCATCGCCGGCAAGATCAGTCTGGTGGTCACCGCCACCAACGCCGACGATGAGCCGCTCACGCTCGCACTGACCTCGGCGTACGGAACCAAGAAGGGCGTCACGGTGCAGCCCGGCAAGTCGGTGAGCCAGGCGTTCACCACCCGCGCCATCGGCATCGCGGCAGGCGAGACGCAGGTCACGGCCACGACGGCGGGCGGCGACACCGCCACCGTGGAGGCGGCCTACCCGGCAGCATCCTGCGGCTGACGCGACACCCCGGAGGCGGCGTCGCTCGCGACGTCGCCTCCGGGCGTGCGCACCGGACGTGCGCACCCCCGCGCGGGTCGGCAGACCTGCCTCGACTCCCCATTGTTCTCGCTAACTGTTAGCGCTATCGTCAAACGTGATGCCACCGAAAGGCTTTTCGCATCACTTCGATCCGTGTACGAGGAGGTCACGATCATGACACCCGAATCCGAATCCGGAATCTCGCGTCGCAACGTCGTCGTCGGTGGAGGTGTCGCGCTCGCCGGCATGGCCGCCGCCGTGGCACTGCTCGACCCGACGCAGGCGCGCGCGTCCACGTCCGTGCAGAGGAACGGGGCCGCCTTCCGCCTGGCCGGACCGGCCCGCTCGGCACAGGTGGTGCGCGCCGGCCAGACGCACGTGTACCCGGATGCCTGGAGCGTCCGGCCCTTCCCGCTGTCGTCGGTGAAGCTCGGGCAGAGCGTGTTCACCCGCGCCCTCGATCAGCACCTCGTGCTCTACCGGGCGTACTCGGTCGACAAGATCCTCGCGGTCTTCCGTCGCAACGCCGGTCTTCCGACGAACGGTGCGACCCCTCCCGGCGGCTGGGAGGAGTATGGACCCAATCCCGACGCGCAGCGGTGGGGGCCCCGTGAGTACACCCGCGGCCAGAACACGGCCGGCGCCGGCGGCTGCCTGCGCGGCCACTACGGCGGTCACTTCCTCAGCGGCGTCTCCATGGCCTACGCCTCGACCGGCGAGCTCGCACTGCTCAACAAGGTGAACGCGATCGTGGACGGCCTGGAGGAGTGCCGCACGGCGCTCGCCGCTCAGGAGTTCGAGGGCGCTCCGCGCTACTCGCACCCCGGGTTCCTGTCCGCCTACGGCGAGTGGCAGTTCTCGGCGCTCGAGGAGTTCGCCCCCTATGGCGAGATCTGGGCCCCGTACTACACGCTGCACAAGATCCTCGCCGGACTCCTCGACGCCCACGCGCTCGCCGGCAACGCGAAGGCGCTGCAGCTCGCCGAGGGCATCGGGCACTGGGTGTACAGCCGGCTGTCGAAGTGCACGCCCGCGCAGCTCGCGCGCATGTGGGGCTCGTACATCGCCGGCGAGTACGGCGGAATGAACGAGGTCCTCGTCGAGCTGTACTGGCGCTCCGGCGACCCGCAGAAGAGCGAGTTCCTCGACGCGGCGCAGCTCTTCACGCTGCACACCCTCGTCGATGCGTGCGCCGCCGGAACCGACACGCTCAACGGGAAGCACGCGAACCAGCACATCCCGCAGTTCCCCGGATACGTGAAGCTCGCCGCCGAGACCGGCGACGACCATTTCCTCGATGCCGCGAAGGGCTTCTTCGACATGGTGGTCCCCGGCCGCGCGTACGCGCACGGCGGCACCGGTGAGGGCGAGCTGTGGGGCCCGGCGAACACGGTCGCGGGCGACATCGGCCCGCGCAACGCCGAGTCCTGTGCGGCCTACAACATGCTCAAGGTCGCCAGCCACCTGTTCTTCAACGAGCAGGACCCGAAGTACATGGACTACTACGAGCGGACCGTGCTGAACCACATCCTCGGCGGCCGGCGCAACCAGGAGTCCACCAACGGTCCCGAGAACCTGTACATGTTCCCGGTGCACCCGGGGGCGCGCAAGGAGTACGGCAACGGCAACATCGGAACCTGTTGCGGCGGCACCGGCCTCGAGAGCCACGTGAAGTACCAGGAGGGGATCTACTTCCGGTCGGCCGACGAATCCGAGCTCTATGTGAACCTCTACATCGCGTCGACGCTCACCTGGGACGAGACGGGCCTCGAGCTGGAGCAGGTCTCGTCGTACCCGGAGGGCGACACATCGACGCTGACGATCACGTCGGCGCCGTCGGGTCCGCTGAAGATGCACCTGCGCATCCCGGTGTGGTCGCGCGGTGTCGAGATCGAGGTCAACGGCGCCTCCGCAGGCGTGGAGATCGAGCCCGGCACGTACGCCACGATCGACCGCACCTGGGCGGCCGGCGACACGATCACCGTGCGCATCCCGCTCTCGGTGCGCGTGGAGGCGGCGGTCGACCGCGCCGACATCCAGACGCTCCTGTACGGTCCCGTGGTCCTGACGGCGACGAGCTCGTCCACGAGCTACCTGAAGGTGTCGCTCGCAGACCGGCTCGACCTCGGCGGCAACGTGAGCCGCGGCATCTCGAAGACGGCGGCGAACGTGTTCACGATCGGCGGCGTCAGCTACGAGCCGGCTTACAACGGACGGGATGTCGCGTACCACATGTACTTCCAGCGCAACGAGCCGACGGTGACCTTCGCGGGCCAGAGTTCGGGGGTCGCGAACCCGCGTCGTGCGGGCAGGACGCTGCTCGACGAAGTGTGGGCGCAGGCGCCGTTCGCCGATCGGGGCGCCTTCCTGGGCGCCGTCGGGGAGGTGTCTGCGGCGTACGTCGCCGCCGGTCTCCTCACCGCGCGCAACCGCCAGAAGATCCTCCTCGCCGCAGGACGTGCGCCGATCGACGGGGGCAACTGACATGACGACGATCGAAGGGACATCCATGCACACGCTCCGCTCCGGCCGCGCCGGTCGCCCCGGTGTCAGGAGGATCGCGGTCGCTGTGGCAGCCGCCGTGGCGCTCGTCGCCGGCGGCGCGGCGATCGCGTTCCCCGCGACCGCCGCCGACGAGCCGTTCAACGTGGCGCTCGCGTCGGGCGACAACGCGCCGACCGTCGAGGTGAGCTACGTGCCGGGCTGGAACTCGGCAGCGGCGCTCAACAACGGCGTCGTCGGTCCGACCAACACGCTGTCCGCGATGTGGGGAACGTGGGGCGCGCCGGGCAATCCGACGCAGGACATCGCCACCTACACGTGGGAGAACCCGGTCACGGTGAGCTCGTCGAAGCTTTACCTCTGGCAGAACCATCTCACGCCCGGCGGTGACTCCGGCGTGATGATCCCGGCCGCATGGAAGGTCGAGTACCGCACCAGCGCGGGCGACTGGGCCCCCGTCACGGGCGCGGATCTGAGCTACCCGCTCCCCGTGCTCGACACTGCTGCACCCATCACCTCGCAGCCGGTGGTGCAGGCGAACTGGGACGCGGTCACCACGACAGCGGTCCGGCTCGTGCTCGACCGTGTCGTCTTCCAGAGTCAGCGCAAGGCCACGAGCGTCATCGAGTGGGAGGTCTGGGGTGTCGACGCCCCGATCGTCGAGCCCGAGCCCGAGGATCCGAACGCGTTCATCGACGCGCAGGCGGTGGCCGTGCGCACGGTCACGGGCACAGCGCCCGAGCTGCCCGAGCAGATCTGGGTCATCGGAGAGAACGGCCCGCTGACGTACGTCGACGTGGAGTGGGCGCCGGTCGCGGCATCCGCCTACGCCGACGCCGGTGAGTTCGCGGTCGTGGGCGATCCCGCTGGCTACGACGGTCAGACCGTCTCGGCCGCGGTGTTCGTCGCCGACGAGCTGTCCGACGAGATCGAAGGCGTGGACTACACCGCCACCATCACGACGCCGGGCGTCGAGCCCGTGCTGCCCGAGACGGTGCGCGCGACCTACGGCGACGGCACCGCGAGCAGCGCTGTCGACGTCGAGTGGGATGCCGTCGAGCCCGAGCTCTACGCCGAGGCCGACGCGATCTTCGACATCGAGGGCGCGGTCGCCGGCTACGCTCCCGGCGCGATCGCGACCGTGTTCGTCGTCGAGCCGCTCAGCCAGGCCGAGCCGATCGTCGCCATCGAGTTCGACTCCGCCCCGCAGGGGTCGGGCTGGTACACGACCGCGCCGACCGTCACCGTGACCGCCGAAGAGACGGCCAGCCCGATCGCGAGCATCGAGTACAGCGTCGACGGGGAGACCTGGACGCCGTACGACGAGCCGTTCACCGTGGATGCCGAGGGCGAGGTCACGGTGAGCGCCCGGGCGACGAGCGAGGACGACGCGGTGGGTGAGGCATCCGAGACCATCAAGGTCGACACGATCGCCCCGACCACCGGCATCGACTGGGTCATCGTCGACGGCACGTCTGCCACGGTCACGCTCACGCCGTCCGACGCCGAGCCGGGATCGGGCGTCACCCGGACCGTCTGGTCGGACGGCCCCGATGCCTCGCCGACCGGCGAGACGAACAACATGTACGCCACGTACGAAGAGCCCTTCTCGGTGCAGCTCACCGAGGAGCCGCGCTACGTGCACGTGCAGGCGCAGGATGCCGCGGGCAACGTCGAGCAGCACGTCACGGTCGAGCTGCCCACGCTGGTCGGCGGCGGTCTCGAGCTGCAGCCCTCGATCTCGCAGCGCTGCGTCGCGGGCAAGGTGGCCCTCGTCGTCTCGGTGAAGAACATCGACGACGTCGCGGCCGACATCACGGTGGAGTCGGCCTACGGGACGAAGACCTTCACCGCGGTGAAGGCCGGCGGCACCGCGTCGATCGCCCTCTCGACCCGCACCGTCGGCATCGGCGGGGGTGACGTCGAGGTGACCGGTTCGGCCGCCGACGACACCACGTACGAGGGGAGCGCCGCCTACGCGGCTTTCAGCTGCGGCTGATCGCCTCCTGGGACGGCCCGCGGTCTTCGGATCGCGGGCCGTTCCGCGTGGGGCGGGGTCAGTCGCCTGGGGGGAAGGGCCGTGCCGGCTCGGACGACGTGGCGGGCCGGGTCGCGGCATCCGCTCTCTCGAGCCGGCGCAGCCGACGGCGCGCGAAGTCCTGCGCACGGGGACCCGAGCCGAGCGCGTTCTCGGTGACGGCGAGGATGAGGCGCGTCGCCGTGATGACGGGCAGCCACGTGCGCCGCAGGCCGAGCAGCGCGCGGTAGCGGTGCGGGATGGTGGCCACGGCGCTCGCGAAGAGCACGCGGTAGGCCAGTGACATCGCGCGCGAGTCGCGGAACGGCGGCCGGCGGAGGAAGCGCACGACGTCGTCGACCCGCTCGTCGCGTCGCAGGACGCCGGCCTCGAGGAGGGCGTCGAGCCGGCGCCGCAGCTCGGCCTCGGTGCGCGGCGGATCCGCCACGTGCATCAGCCGCCCCGCCGTCGCCCACTCGGCGACGTAGGCATCCGGGCCGCCGGGGATCGGGCGGCCCCAGGTCTCGTGGCACGTGAGGAACGCGTCGGTGAAGGCGAGATGCACCCACTCGACGAGGTCGGCGTCGGAGGCGGAGTACGACACCTCGTCGCCCTGCCCCGTGACGTAGGTGCCCGACACCCGCTGGTGGTACCGGCCGACCCGTGCGGTCTCGCGCTCGGCTTGCGCCTTCGAGCCGTACGTGAGGCAGATGACCCACCGCACCGTGCCCGTGAGGCGCCCGATGGGGTCCTCGCGGTATCGCGACCAGTCGTGCACGCCCGCGAGGGCGCCCGGGTGCAGCGCCTGCAGCAGCAGCGCGCGGATGCCGGCGACCATGGTCCCCATGCCGGCGTGCACGGTCCATGCCGGGCCGCCGTCGGCGAACCAGCCGGCGTCGTCGCCCTCGGCGAGCTCCCGCACCCACGCCGGTGTGCCGTCCGGGTCGCCCGACAGTGCGGTGAGCAGCTGCGCCCGCAGCCGCATCAGCGGCCGGCGGGTCGGGGCGGCGCTGCCGCCGGGAGCGATCCTGGTCACTCCACCAGCGTGCCATGGAGGAGGGATGCCGCGCCCCGGCGTGTCGACGACATGATCGGGCCCCCGGCGCGCTGCGCCGGGGGCCCGATCATGTCGTCGCGGCTCAGGGCCGCGGCATCCGCTCACTCATCCGCAGGTGCGGGCGGCATACTGCGCGGTCACGGTGCCCGACGTGTCGCCGTCGACGACCGCCACGCTCACCTGGCCGGCGGTGATCGACGCGAGGCGCGTCGTGAACGCGTACGACACCGTCTTGCCCGCCGCGATCGTGGCGGACTTCGCACCGTACGGCGTCGAGACCGACACATCGGCGGACGAGTCGCCGCCGTTCGCGAGCACGGCCGTCAGCACGACCTTGCCCGCGACGCAGCGCGTCTGGGCGGTGACCGTGACCTCGATCGCGGGCTCCACCGTCACGGTCGCCTCGACCGGCATGCGCGAGTCGTCCTGCGCGACGCCCGAGACCGTGAAGGTGCCCGGTGCGGCGTACTCCGACGGGGCGACGGTCTCCCACGTGACGGCGACGGTCTGCTCCGAGCCGTCCGCCTTCGTCAGGTGCGCCTGCGGCAGCACGGGCGCGACACCCGCTTTGGTCGTCGCCTCGATGGCGTCGACCGACGCGACCGCGATGTGCGGCGCGTACGCCTCGAGCACCTTCTGGTACTCGGCGCGCGTCACCGGGATGACCGTGCCGTGGCGCGGCTTGCCGCCGTCGGAGTTCTGCGGCAGGTTCGCCCGCAGCTTCGAGCCGAGCGGCACCCACGAGTCGCCGTCGGTGAGGTCGTTCGAGCCGAACGGAATGTAGTAGTTCGGTCCGCCGTGGTAGTTCGGCTGGTCGATGAAGAGGAACCAGTCGAGGTTGTTCACGTCGCCCTCGTTCGCCGGGAACACGCTCGGTCCCTCGCCGCTCGAGTAGGTGCCTCCGGGCTCGCCGTTCGGCAGGCCCGACGCCACGCGCTCCTTGATGAGGGTCCACTCGTCGGCGGGTCCCGTCGTGCCCGGCAGGGAGCCGGTGATCTTGGCCAGCAGGTCCGTCGACTTCTCCTCGCGGATGGTCATCGAGGCCTCGTCCTTCGTGAAGCGGTAGAACGTGCCGTCGACCTTCGCAACGGTCGAGTCGATGAGACCGCGGCCCGTGCCGCGCTGGACGTCGCTCCAGATCTGCGGCTCGGAGAACGTGCGGAAGTCGTCGGTCGTGGCGTACATCATGCGGTTGTAGGTCACGGCCGTTCGGTCGGCGGCGTTCGGTGTCGGGTAGAGATTGGACGCCCAGAACACCACGAAGGTGTCGCGCTCCTCATCCCAGTACGCCTCGGGCGCCCACGTGTTGCCGGCGTAGTCCGACGAGACCTTGACGTGCCGCTGCTCGGACCAGTTCACCAGATCGTCGGACTCCCACACCTCGATGTAGCGCGAGCCGGAGATCTGGGCGGTGTTGAAGCCGCCTGCCAGACCGTCGATCTTGAGGTCGGTCGCCAGCATGTAGAAACGGTCGCCCTCGGGCGCGCGGATGATGAACGGGTCGCGCAGGCCCTTCGTGCCGAGCTCCGAGGTGAACAGCGGCTCGCCGTCGTTCAGCGTGTTCCACGCCAGCGCGTCGTTGCCCTTCGAAGCGGCCAGGCTGACGCGCTCGGCGCCCGCGCCCTCGCCGGTGAAGAACGCCCAGACGTACGCCTCGGTGGCGTCGGCGCCCACGGGCATCGGCTGCACCTGCACGCGGAACTCCCGCGTGCGCTGGGCCGACCCGTTGGTCGCCGTGGCGGTGAGTACGACCTCCGCGGCCTCGGCGCCCGCCGCGGGACGCTCGACCTCGACGGTGAGCGACGTGTCGGCGACGCCGTCGCGGAGGCCGGCGTTGGCGGCTCCCGACGTCACCGACCAGGCGATCGACGAACCCTCGGCGCCGGTCTGCGGCACGGAGAAGTTGGTGCGGATGTCGTCGGCGTTCGCGATCTCGATGGCGTCGAGGTCGTTCTGTGCTTTCACGTCGTCGGCGAGATCCTGGGGAACGGTCACCGCGTAGGTCTGAGTCCGCGAGTCCGAGCCCACGGTGAAGGTCGCCGTGAGCGTCACGGTCGCGTCGCCTTCGCCTGCGGCCGGACGCGTCACGTCGGCGGATCCGCCGACGACGGCGATCGCCGTGTCGTCGGACGCCCACGACACCTGCACGCCGTAGCTGCTGGTGGGGAGCGTGAAGTCGTCGATCGCCGTCTCGGGCACCTCGACGCCGCTGATCGCGCGGTCGAGCGCTTCGCCGGCGAAGAGCGCCTGGACCTCGGCCGGGTCGAGCGCCTCGCCGTAGACGGCGAAGTCGTCGACCTGACCGTTCCAGTTGGCGTCGTTGTAGGTCGAGCGACCCAGGTACGCCACCAGCGAAGACCCGAACGATGCGACGTTGCGGGCGATCGCGGTCTGGCCGATGAGCGCGCCGTTGACGTAGACGCGCAGCTGGCCGTTCGTGCCGTCGATCACCGTCGTGTACAGCGACATGCCGGCGGGGGTGCGGATGCCGGTCGATGCGGCATTGGTCGCGCCCGGCCCGATCTCGGTGCCCCACGGCGCCGAGGCGTTGGTGGAGTTCGTGACGACCGACTTGACGTAGCCGTTCGGGTTGGTGGGGTTGAGCAGCCAGTACCCCGACGAGTACGAGGCCCCCGAGGCGACCGGCGCGCCGATGAAGGCGGCGGCGACGTTGGCGGGGCCGGTGCGGTTGGACATCCACGTCGAGACGGTGAGGTCGGTCTTGCCGACGAGTGGCGTCGACGGGATCTCGACGTAGGCGCTGGTCGTGCGGGAGCCGCCCGGAAGACTGAGTACGCCGTCACGGACCTCGGCGCCGCTCTGACGGACGGTCGCATCGTTGCCGTTGCCGCTGACGTCGGGGATCGTCGTGCCCGAGGCGCTGTCGAACGTGTAGTGGATGAGGGGCTGCGCGTCGACGGCGGCCTGCGCCGCAGGCGCGACGGCGCCGGTGACTGCGAGAGCGACAGCCGTGGCGACGGCACCGCTTCTCGCGAGGACTCGGGTTCTCTTGCGCGTTCTCACGCTGATTCCTCGCTTCTCGGCGACGGCGCACAGGCGAGGGATGCCTCGGAGTCCGACGTCACCGTCGGTGCGGGCGTATGTGCGTCATCGCGCAGGTCGGACCGTCGGTGTCGACGGTATCGGGTGGCTGTTACCGGGAACATTCCCGGTGTGATCACGGTACGGGCGTGCTCGTTCGGCTGTCAAGAGGCGAGCGTTATCGGTAACACTCTCGGTGCACGGCGAGGGGCCGGTCCGCGAACGAACCGGCCCCTCGTCGTGTGTGGCAGATCAGCCGCAGCTGGTCGCCGGGTAGGTGATCTGCTGGTCGACCGTGACGGGCTGGCCGCCGACCGTCGCCACCGCCTTGAGCGCCACGGAGCCGCCTGGCACGGCGAGCGTGCGGGTGGTGAACGAGGCCGACACGCTCTTCCCGGCCGCGACCGATCCGAACGCCTTCGTGCCGTACGGGCTGGTCGCCGTCAGCGTGACCGGGAAGTCCTCGCCGTTGGTCACGGTGACCACCTGCACCACCTTGCCGGCGATGCAGCGGGCCGTGACGACCCCGGAGACGTCGAGCTCCGGACCGACGACGGTGACCTTCAGCGACACCGTGCGGTTGGCCGGCGCCACCTCCTCCTCGCGGGTCTGGTTGAGCACCGCCGAGCCGTCGGCGGCGAAGTGCACCGTCTTGACACGGGCGTGGCGGCTCGGGTCGTTCAGGCCGCCGTCGGCGCCCGGGATCCACTCCGAGATCGGCGGGCGGGCGTGGTAGACGATCACCGGGTTGCCGTCGGCGTCGAGCGTGAACGAGTTGTGCCCGGGGCCGTTCTGCTGACCGCCGAAGTCATCCGATGTGAGCAGCGGGTAGCCGGTCTTGGCCCACGTGGACGGCTTCATGAGGTCACCGTCGATCGGCGCACGCAGCATGCCGATCGAGTACGTCTCGTTCACCTCGGAGGCCGAGAAGAACACGAAGACCTCGTCGTCGCTCTTGATGACCGCGGCGCCCTCGTTGATGACCTGGCTCGCGGTCCGCTCCCACGCGTAGTTCGGCGTGGAGAGCAGGATCGAGGGCGTGATCAGCTGGCTCGGGTTGGCCGGGTCGATCTCGGCCATGCGCAGGTCGGAGCTGCCCGGCTTCTCGGCCCACACCATGTAGTGCTTGCCGTTCGCCTCGAAGTACGTCATGTCGAGCGAGAAGCTCGTGAACGCCGAGGTGTCGCCGGGTGCCGCCTTGATGTACCCGAGTTCCTCCCAGTTCGACGCGACCATCGGGTCGCTGTCGCCGGGGGCTCGCATGATCGCGGGGCGGATGTTCCACACGTCCGTGCTGCGGCTCGACGTGAACAGGATGTACCAGTCCCCGTTGATCTTGTGCAGTTCGGGCGCCCAGAAGTAGCGGTAGGCGCCGGTGGCGATCTTCGAGCCGTTGGAGGTGTTGGGCGCAGCCGCGTTGCGCGACCACAGCAGCACCTGCTCCTGCGCGGTGGTGAGGCCGTTGATCGTGCTCGCGCGGCGCAGCACGATGCGGTCGTAGCCGACGCCGGGGTTGGCCTGCGTCGTCGGGTACGAGCCGGTGAGGTAGTACTCCGCCTCGCCCGTGCGCTCGTCGTCGCGGAACACCCACGGGTCGGCGCGCTCGGGCACGAGGATGCCCTTGCTGTCGCCGTAGACCGGCTGGTTCACGGTGCCGGTCACGGTGTACTCGCCGGGCGTCTCGAGGTCGACGCCGCTGGTGTCCCAGTTGACGCCGAGCTGCTTGGACGAGCCGTCGGAGTAGCCGAGCTGCACCTTCTCGGGCAGCTCGAGTGAGCCGCCCACCTCCACCTCGACGTCGTCGCCGGCGTCGACGGTGGTGTTCACGATGCGTCCGAGCGACTTCTGCAGGAGCGCGAGCTCCGCAGCGGTGAGGGGGAGATCGGATGCCTCGATCGCGCCGGCCGGCAGGCCGGTCAGCGTCGGCGCGGCCGGAACCGTGATCGACTGCGGCGTGCTGAACGTCGTGAAGTCGGGGGTGGTCACCTCGTAGGCGGCGCCGGCGGGCGTGCGCAGCACGACCCGGTACGCCCGGATCCCGTTGTCGTAGGCGACGTCGGCGCGCGCCACGGTGATGCCCTGCGTGTTGGTGGTCGCCAGCTTCTGACCTGTGAAAGTCACGAGGTCCTTCGACGTGTAGACGAAGATGCGGCCGTTGGCGGCGTTGTCCGCGGCGACGAGACCGAACGTGCCGTCGGGCTTGCGGAAGAGCGTCGGGTTCGCGAACTGGGAGGTGCCTGTGCCGAAGGTCGGGTAGAGCACGCCCTTGTTGTTGTTCAGCGCGACCAGGGGATCACCGTCGGCGCCGATCGCGAGGTGCAGCACCTCGGTCTTGGCGGTGCCGCCCGTGCGCACGTACGCGACGGCGCGGCCGGCGTCCTGCGCCTTGACCGTCACGGTGTAGGTGCGCTCGGTGGTCAGTCCCTCCCGCGAGAACGTCGCCGTGAGGTCGACGTCGGTCTCGGTGGCCGGCCGCGTCACGTCGCCGGTGTCGGAGACGACGCTCGGCGCGGACGACTCCCACGACACGTCGATGTCGTCGACGGCGTCGCGCAGCACGATGTCGGCCGCGACGACCTCGATGCCGATGTCGAACCCGTCGGCACTGCGCTCGAGGTCGCGCTGCGGGTCGATCGCGGCCACGGTCACGTCGTACGAGCGGGTGAGCGTCTCGCCGCCGAGTGAGAACGTGCCCGTGAGCGTCACCGTCGCGTCCGCCTGGCCGGCCGCAGGTCGCGTCACCGTGCCGTCGGCCGCGATGACCTCGGGCGTCGACGACGACCAGGTGATGCGGGACTGGCTGGCTCCGCTCGCCGGCAGTGCGAGGTTCGCGATGGTCTCATCCGGCAGTGACACCGCGTCGGCGTCGGCCGCGAGGGCGGCCTGCGTCTGGGCGGGTGTGGTGCGCTCGCTCAGGTGGTACAGCTCTGCGATCTGCGCGGGGGTGTAGGCCGACGTCGAGACGATCACGTCGTCGACGCCGCCCTTGTAGAAGACGTCCGGGTAGGAGGAGCGGCCGATGTACCCGACCAGTCCGGTGCCGAACTGCGTCACCGTGCGGCTGGTCGCCACGGTGCCCACGTGCGTGCCGTTGTAGTAGCCCGAGACGGAGGTAGGGGTGATGACCGTGGTGTACATGCCCCAGGCGGTGCCCGTGGTCGGACCCGCGACGCCCTGTGCGGCGTTGGTCGGCGAGATGCCGTACTCGGTGCCCCACGGCGCCGAGGGGGCGCTGCCGTTGGTGACGACCGTCTTGAAGCGGCTCTGCGGGTTGCGGGGGTTGAGAAGCCAGTACTGCGACGGCGGATTCGCGGCGGAGCCGAAGAACATCGCTGCGTAGTTGCCCGCTGCCGTCTCGTTGCGCAGCCACGTCGAGATCGTCAGCGTGTCCTTGCCGTCGAACAGGTTGGCCGGAAAGCGCACGTAGCCGGCGCCGCTGTTCGACGCGCCGCCGGGAAGGGTCAGCACGCCGTCCGCGACCGTCGCGCCGGTGCCCAGCAGCGTGCCGTTGTTGCCGTTGCCGGTGATGTCGGTCACCGCCCCGGGGGAGCTGAAATCGTAGTGGAGGATCAGGTTCGGGTCTTCCGGAACCGGATCCGCGTGTGCTGCCGGGGGAGCGAGCACGCCGAGGGCGAGTGCCGCGATCGCGGCCCCTGCCACTCCGACGCGTCGCCAGGACTTCGTCGCCATCTCAAACCTCTTCATCGCGGCCTGCGGCCCGCGCGGGTTCGCGGGCATCGTCGGTCACCGTATCGCGTTACCGCTCACATTCCTAGAGTCGATATGCGACATGACGTATGCGCTCTTTGGATACTGACGCGAACAACAGTGGCGCGAGTCGTTTAGTTACCGCTAACGTGAGCGATAACACCCGTTCGACGATGTTCGGCCTCACTTGATGGAGAGTGGAATGAGAGTGTCCTCCCGCACCCGGAAGACAGCGATCGCGGCAGTGGCGATCGGCGCGATGATGCTGGGCCTGGGGGTGAGTAGTGCCACCGCCGCCGTGCCCGACGAGGGTCTCGTCGCCGAGTACCTCTTCGACGAGGTGTCGGGCTCGTCCGTGCCCAACACCGCCGCAGGCTCGGCCCTCGGAGCGGCGACCGTGCGCAACGTGCAGGCGGCGGACTGGACCGGGTCGTCGCTCACGATGCGCGGCGGATCGAAGACGTCCACCGGCAACTGGGTCGAGCTGCCCGATGACATCCTCTCGGGTGCTCAGTCGGCGACGGTGACGGCCGAGGTGAAGGCCTCCGCAGCGATGCTGAACGGATTCCACTTCCTGTGGAACATCGGCAACGACTCTTCTGCGACGGAGTACTTCTTCGCCTCGCTGAACTGCGGCTCGAGCCGCGCTCCGCTCGTGGGCATCAAGTCCGGCGGCGTCGAGCAGCTCGTGCAGTCGGGATCCTGCGGCGTGACCGCGAACCAGTGGGTCAACGTCACCACGGTGCTCGACGGCGCTGCGGGAACGGCCTCGCTCTACATCAACGGCGTGCGCACGGCGCACGGCGACGTCGATTTCACACCGGCGGACGTCGTGGACCAGTCTCTGAACACGATCGGCCGCGCTCCGTGGCCCGACCCGCTCTTCCAGGGAGCCGTCTCCGCTTTCCGTGTCTACGACCGCGCGCTGAACGCGGCTGAGGTCGCCGGAGTGTCGGCCGAGGATGCCCTGTTGAACGAAGCGGAGCTGCAGGCCCAGGCGCAGGCGATCCTCACCGGACTGGCCCTGACCGACCGCGAGACCAGCGGCGACATCGATCTGCCGACCGCGCAGGGCCGCGTGACGTGGACCTCGAGCAACCCCGCCGTCGTCTCGCAGACCGGTCAGGTCACGCCTCCGCTCGCCGGCCAGCCGGCGGTGCCCGTCGAGCTCACCGCCACGGCGTCCCTCCGCGGCATCACCGTGAGCCAGACGATCACGGTGACGGTGCTGCCGTCGACCGAGAGCGCGGAGGACCGCGCCGCGCGCCTCGCACAGCGATTCGTGATCCCGTCCGTCGTGCGCTCGGGCGCAGCCGTGCCGGCTGCTCCGGAGGGCACCACGCTGGAGATCACCGGCGTCGAGGGACCCGTCGAGGTGGCTGCCGCCATCACCTCGACCTCGGACGAGCCGGTCGACGCCGACGTGTCGGTGCGCATCACCGACTCCTCCACGGGGGTGAGCGTCAGCCGCACCTTCGCGGTGCGCGTGCTGCCGGCATCCGCTCCCCAGCTGCTCGCCTACAACCGCAACCCCACCTCCGTCGCCGAGGCGAACAACGCCGATGTCGCGCTGAGCATGCACCTCGCGCTGTCCGCCGACGGCGGCTGGAGCCCGCTCAACGAGAACTACGGCATCTTCTTCCCGAAGACCTCGTCGGCCGTGCCGGCGAACGGCCCGACCGAGAACCTCATCCGCAGCCTCCGCAACCCTCACATCTTCTACCTGGAGGACGGCACGTTCGGCATCGTCGCCACGCGCACCGCGCGCAACGGCGGGGCGGACGGCACGCAGACCAACCGCATGCTCTTCGCCCGCAGCGCCGACCTGCTGTCGTATCAGGAGGTCGGCCTGGTCGACGTCGGCGTCACGAGCGGTGTCAACGACCCCGCTGTGGTGTGGGACTCGGCGGCTGAGCGGTACCTGGTCAGCTGGACGTCGGACGCGGGCGCCGCGATGTACACCACGTTCGGAAGCCTGACCGATGTCGCGACCCGCGGCGCGGTGGAGCGCGGCGTCGTGGCCGCCACCGCCGGGACCACGGGCACGGGCATCCCGAACTACGCCACCGGGAACACCATCGCCATCACGGCAGCGGTCGCCGAGGCCCTCGAGGTCCGTTTCGGCCGCATCGTCAACACCGGTGTCACGCCGCTGGACGGCGTCGAGGTGGAGACCGGATCCGAACTGGCCGCCTCCGGCCTGCCGCAGCGCGCCGAACTGAGCTACAACGACGGCTCGGTCGCGACGCGCGCCATCGAATGGGACGCCGACTCGATCGCCGCCGTCGACACCTCGACGCCCGGCACGTACGAGGTGACGGGCTCGATCAAGCAGCCGCAGTACGCGACGCCCTTCGCCGACGAGCGCGCCGACCCGTCGGTGTTCAAGTTCGACTGGAACGGCGAGACGAAGTTCCTCATGATCGCCACGGAGGATCTCAACCTCAACCCGATCGACCCGGCCAACGGACCGCACATGCCGATCCGCATCGCCGACAACATCGAGGACCTGTCGGACGACGCTCTGCGCGCCGGCCGCAACGTCGAGATCGACCTGCTCGAGGACGGCGACACCGACGCGGACGGCGGCATCATGACCGGATGCTTCTGGGCGCCGGAGTTCCATCTCGTCGGCGACACGCTGACCATCTTCTTCATGCCCTGCTACGACGGCTCCAACGGCCAGCCGGACATGTGGACGGGACGCGCGAGCATCATCCAGCTGAAGAAGGACGCCCAGGGCAACGACCTCGACCCGGCGATCCCGGCCAACTGGACCAAGGCCGAGAAGGTGCTGCGCGCCGACGGCTCGATCCTCAACCCTGTGCAGAGCATCTCGCTCGACATGACCTACTTCGAGGACTCCGGCCAGTCGTACTACGCCTGGCAGATGCTCGGTTCGGTCTTCATCGCGACGATGGACCCGTCGAACCCGACGCGCCTGACCTCGGCGCCGGTGCGCATCCTGCCGCCGGAGTTCGCATGGGACAACGTGATCGCGGAAGGCCCGAACGTCCTCGCCAAGGACGGGACGCTGTACATGATCTACTCGGGCTCGAGCGTGGGCGACTCCTACACCACCGGACTCATCACGGCGAAGGCCGGGGAGGGTGTCGACCTCCTGTCGCCGGCGGCGTGGACGAAGCTGAACTACCCGATCCAGAAGTCCGGCATGTTCAACGGGGCCTGGCAGCTCGGGACCGGCCACGGCATGTGGTCGATGGACGAGGACGACAACATCCTGTACGTCTTCCACGCCCGCACGAGCAACCGCGGACTGACCGGTCGCGACATGTTCGTCCGCCGCGTCCACTTCGCCTCGGACGGCATGCCGGTCTTCGACATGGAGTCCGACGAGGAAGTGGCGCCCGACAACCGCACCGTGACCGTGACGGTGACCGTCGTCGGCGACCCCGCGCCGCAGCTCGACGTCTCGGCCGTCGTGGCCGCGCGCTGCGTCGCAGGCAAGGTGGTGCAGACCGTGTCGGTGACGAACGGCGAGACCTTCCCCGTGGCCGTGAAGACGACGTCGCCGTACGGCGCGAAGACGGTGTCCGTCGCGGCGGGCAAGACCGTGTCGCAGGCCTTCACGACGCGCCTGCCGTCGGTCGAGGCCGGCACGGTCGGCGTCGACGCGTCGGCGACCGTCGGGGGCGAGCCGGTCGTCTACGACCAGGACATCGCGTTCGCGGCGACCAGCTGCGGCTGAAGCCACGCGGCCCGGGTGTGAGCGCGCCCGGGCCGCGGACCCCCTTCCCTCGACCCGAAAGAGGACATCCGTCATGACTGCACCCACGCGTGTACGGCGGCGCGCCCTCGGCGTCGTCGCGGCGGCGAGCGTCGTCGCGGCGGGCCTGCTGCCCGCCGCCGCCGCAGCCACCGCATCGGAGCCGCTGCGCGACCGCCTCGTCGCCGAGTACCTCTTCGACGAGGTCTCGGGCGACGCCCTGCGCAACAGCGCAGACGACGACGCCGCGGCCGGCGACCCGCTGGACGCGGTCGTGCGCAACTACGTCTCCGATCAGAGGTCAGAGGCGGGCACGCTGCGGTTCACCGGCGGTGCGAAGACCTCCACCGGCAATTGGGTCGAGCTCCCCGACGACCTCCTCGCCGGAGCGGGCTCGGCCACGGTGTCGATCGACGTCAAGTCCGACCCCACGATGCTCACCTCGAATCACTTCCTCTGGAACATCGGGAATGACGCGACGCAGCAGTACTGGTTCGCCAACGTGCGCGGTCCTCGCTCGGGCATCACGGTGGGCTCCGCCGCGGGTGAGAAGAACGGCACCGCCTACGGCGTGACGGCCAACCGCTGGCACAGCCTCACGGCGGTGATCGACGCCGACGCCGACACCCTGACCTTCTACACGGACGGCCAGCGCTCGGGCGTGGTCAAGACCACTCTGACGCCCGGGGACATCGCCCAGACGCTCAACACGATCGGGCGCGCACCCTGGCCCGACGCGCTGTTCAAGGGCTCGGTGGGTGCCTTCCGCGTCTACGACAGGGCGCTGAGCGACACCGAGGTCGTCGCGCTGTCCGAGCTCGACGCGGCGCCGCACGCCGCGGAGCTCGCGGCGGCGTCGACGGCGAAGCTGGCGTCACTCGACCTCGGCGACACCTCCGCGGTGACCGCGGATCTGCAGCTCGTGACGCTGCACGGCGTCCGGTGGGCATCGTCCGACCCTGCCGTCGTCGCACCGGACGGCACCGTCACGCGGCCCGCGCCCGGTCAGCCGGCAGCCGTCGTCACGCTCACGGCGTCGGCGACCACCCGAGGCCAGGCGGCGCCGAACCCGCGCAACTTCAGCGTCACCGTTCCCGCTCTCACCTCCGCCGATGTCGCGGCCGACCGCGACGCCCTGCGCCTGCCCGAGTCGGTGCGCGGCAATCTCGCGCTGCCCGCGCGCGGCGCGGCGGGTTCGCCGGTGCGCTGGGAGTCGTCCGATGCGGACGTGATCACGGATGCCGCGACCGGCGGGGCCGCAGCGGGCGTCGTCACCCGACCGGCGTGGGGCGAGGCCCCCGCCGAGGTCACTCTCACCGCCACGATCGGCGACGGAGCCGGCGCGCTCACGCGCGAGTTCACCGTGACCGTCGAGCCGCTGCCGCGGGCGGCGGCCGACAGCCGGTACCTCTTCGCGTACTTCACCGCCGACACGATCGCGGGAGAGAACGTCTTCCTCGCGGCATCGCAGGGCAACAGTGCCATGAGCTGGGACGTCCTGGGCGGCGGCGCGCCGCTCGTCACGTCGACGATCGGCGAGATGGGGCTGCGTGACCCGTTCATCCTCCGCGCGCCCGAGGGCGACCGGTTCTACCTGATCGCCACCGACCTCTCTATCGGCCGCAACGGCAGCTGGGACCGCGCACTCGACCAGGGCAGCGTCCATCTCGAGATCTGGGAGTCGACCGATCTGCGCACGTGGTCCGCGCAGCGCCACGTGAAGGTGTCCGGGCCGCATGCGTCGATGACGTGGGCACCGGAGGCGTACTGGGACGACGAGGCCGGCGAATTCGTCGTGTACTGGTCGTCGCGCATCTACCTCGACGGCACCCGGCCGTACGACAAGGCGGGCACGCCCAACCCGACGTACTCGAAGGTCATGTACGCGACGACGCGCGACTTCGTGGACTTCTCGCCGGCGAAGGTCTGGCAGGACGCGGGCGACCGCATCGATTCCACCATGATCGAGGACGACGGCACCTTCTACCGTTTCACCAAGGAGGTCACCGGCTGCGTCGACATCGTGCAGGAGTCCTCCGACGACATGCGCGCTCTCACGGTGCCGGGCGACTACGCCTGGCAGACCGATGCCAGCTGCATCTCCAAGACGGCCCGGAACACGACCCGCACCACCGAGGGACCCACCGTCTTCCGGGCGAACGCGGGTGACACGTCGCTCCCGGCGGGCATCGACGAGGGCTTCTACCTGTTCGTCGACGACTTCACCGGCGCGGGCTACCTGCCGCTGTTCACCGAGTCGCTCGCCGACCCGCAATGGCGGACGGTGGCCGGGGCCCTCCCGAAGTCGCGCCACGGCAGCGTGATGCCGGTGACGCTGAACCAGTGGGAAGCCGCCAAGGGCGCACCGCTGACGAAGGTCGCGACCGAGGTCGAGCTGAGCGGCGTCCAGGCGGGCGACACGCTGCGTCCCGGCGACGCGCTCGCCGCGACGGTCACGGCCGCGGACGGGGGAGCGGTGGCCGGCTCGGTCACCTTCACGGTCGGCGACCTGACGATCGACGCACCGATCGCCGAGGAGAACGGCGTCTACACCGCCGAGGCGGTCGTCCCCGACACGGACGCCGCAGGCGACGCGGTGGAGCTGTCGGCATCGTTCGCGGGCTTCGACGTGCTGGCCGGATCGGCGGCGAGCGCGGTGGACGTGGTGCTCGGCGATCCGCCGACCCTCGAGGTCGAGGCATCCGTCACCTCACGCTGCGTGGCAGGCAAGGTCGTCCAGCTGGTCACGGTGTCCAACGGAGACGACGTCCCGCTCATGGTGACCACGACCGGCGTCTACGGGTCGAAGACCTTCGCGTCGGTCACGGCGGGCAAGAGCGCGTCGGCCTCGTTCACCACACGTCTGCCGTCGATCCCGGCCGGTTCTATCACCCTCACGGCATCCGCGTCGGTCGACGGCGGCAGCCTGACGTTCATGACCGACGCCGCATACCCCGCCGCGCACTGCGGCTGAGAAAGGAAGATCCGGTGGATCGCACACAGAACCCTGCCGGGCGCAGGCCGGGATCGAGGCGCAGGACCAGAGTCCTCGCCGGGTTGCTCGGAGCCGCGCTCGTGACCGGCGCACTCGCTCCGGCCGCAGCCCACGCGGCCGAGCCCGCCTCGCTGCTCGCGTCGTACGACTTCTCGGAGTCGAGCGGCACGGTGCTGCATGACGTCTCCGGATCCGGCAGAGACGCCGCCGTCGTCGGCGGGGCGGCCTGGCGGGGCGGGTTCATGCAGTTCACCGGTGCGAACCACGTGCAGCTCCCGAACAATCTCCTCGCCGCCCAGAGCGCCGCGACGGTCATCATCGAGACGAGCCCCACCGCGCTCTCGGGGAACAAGTTCCTGTGGAACGTCGGCGGCTCGGGCGACGCGGCGACGGGGCAGTTCTTCATCCAGCCCGTCGCGCCGCGCGTGGCGATCTCGAAGGCGAACTGGTCGGGTGAACAGTCGGTGACGTCGACCACCAAGCTCGCGCAGGGTCGGTGGCAGTCGGTCGCCGCCACGATCGAGAAGAACGCCGGCGCGACGACGTCGACGCTCAAGCTCTACATCGATGGCGCGCTCGTCGCCCAGAAGGCGGACTCCACCGTCGCCCTGAGCGATCTCACGACTCACACGATGAACTACATCGGCAAGAGCGCCTACGCCGGCGACAGCCTCTACCAGGGAGGTGTCTCGGCGTTCCGCGTCTACAGCGAGGCGCTGACGGCAGCCGACATCGCGGCCGCATCGGCGACGGATGCCGCGGCCACCGCCGCCGAGGTGGCGAATGCGGTCGACCTCGCCGCGGCGAACGTGCAGAATCTCGCGCAGGTCGAGTCCGACCTCGTTCTGCCGACGGCCGGCGGCGTGACCTGGACGTCGCAGCCGGCCGGGATCGTCGCGGCGAACGGACAGGTCACCGCGCCGTCGGTCGACACGGCGGTCACGCTGACGGCGACCGCTACGTTGCGGGGACAGACGGCGACCAAGGACTTCGAGATCACGGTGCTCAAGGCGCCGACCGCCGCCGCGCAGGCGCAGCGCGCGGCCGAGACCCTCCTGCTGCCGTCCGTTCTCGAGCAGGGCTACGCTCTCCCGGCGACGGCGCTCGGGCTGCCGGTGGCCTGGTCCCACGTGTCCGGCGCGGGATCCGTTGCGGATGGCAGGATCGCGACGGCGCCGGCCACGGGCCTTGCGGCCGCCACGCTGCGGGCTGTCGTCGGAACGGGCGCCGACGCAGCGACGACCGAGATCGAGGTGCGGATCGCCGAGACCGGCGCCTCGCGCCTGGCCGCCTACACGACGACGAAGAACACGCGCGGCGGCGACGACCCCGAGGTCACGCGCGCCGGCCACCTCGCACTCAGCGCGGACGGTACGACGTTCACCGCGCTGAACTCGGGCGCAGCGGTGGTGTTCCCCACCGTCAGCGGCATGACCGAGACGAGCAACGGCACGAAGCGGTACCTCGCGCGGCCCTACGTGTTCCGCCTCTCGGGCGACGAGGGCTTCGGCATGATCGCGCGCCGCACGTCCGACGCCGGCGCGGCCGAGGCATCCGGAGCCCTCGTCTTCACGTCCCCCGACCTCGTGGACTGGACCGAGGTCGGCTACCTCCCGCTTCCCGGTCAGGGGACGACGGGCGCGGTCTCCGCGGAGTGGGACTCGCGCGTCGACGCCTACCGCGTCGCGTGGACCAGCACCTCGGGATCGACGCTCACCGGCACGACGGCCGACTTCGCGGCCGTGGCCTCCGTCAAGGTCGGTCAGCAGCCGAGTGGTCGCGCGGGGACGATCGACGTGACGTACGCCGAGACCGCGTCGATCGTGCCCGTGACGGTGGCCGAGGCGCGCGTCGCCGAGCACCTGCTCGGACGCGTCCGCAACACCGGTCTGCAGGCTCCCGCGGACGTGACGGTGGAAGCAGGCGGCGAGCTCGAACTCCCTGAGAAGGTCACCGCTGAGTACTCGGACGGCGGCACGCACGACTTCCGGGTGGACTGGGACGCGTCGGCTGTCGACACGTCGACGCCGGGGGAGTACACGGTCACCGGCACGCTGACGCGCACCGACACGGTCTTCCCGCTGCTGCCGAACCGCGCCGATCCGCACGTCCTGCGCTACACGCTGCCGAACGGCGAGAAGACGTGGCTCTACATCGCCACGGACGACAGCGGACAGGACGAGTTCTTCATCCGTCAGGCCGACACGATCACGGGCCTCGGTTCGGCGCCCGACAACCGCATCCTCGGGTACGGCCTCTCGGGCACCGCGACGAACGCCCAGCTGTGGGCGCCCGAGCTGCACGTCGTGAACGGCGACCTCTATATCCTGTTCGCGGCCAACGCCAACAGCGCCAACTCGTGGACGGGCGTGCAGTCCTACACCATGCGGCTCAAGCCCGGCGGGAACCCGCTCGTCCGCGCCGACTGGGAGGCTCCGCAGCGCGTCGTCGACGCCGCCGGCCAGCCGCTCACGACGTACGGCACCGGGATCACCCTCGACATGACGCACTTCGAGGACAACGGCATCGACTACGTCGCGTGGTCGGAGCGGATCGTCTCGCCGTCCACCGGACCGGCCGTGCTGAAGATCGCGACCGTCGTCCCCTCGACGACGGGCCCGTGGCGACTCTCCAGCCCGCGGACGACGTTCGTGTACCCCGACAAGGGGTGGTCGACCAACACGTCCGCGGTCGCCGAGGGGCCGTTCGTCATCAAGCGCGACGGCAAGGTCATGATCACGTTCTCGGGCTCGAACATCGACTGGACGTACGCGGTCGGCCTCGCCACCGCCTCGTCCGGCGCCGACCTGCTCGACCCGGAGGCCTGGAACGTGAGCGACCACGCCATCTGGAGCTACGAGGGCGTCTTCGCCGACAATTGGGGCCCCGGGCACAATTCGTACACGTACGACGACGACGGCAACCTGATCAACGTCTTCCATGCGAAGGCGACGCAGAACGGCACCCGCGACTCCGGAGTGCGGATGGTGTACTTCCGCCAGGACGACAGCCCCATCCTCGACATGACCGACACCGAGTGGCTCGCGACGGCCAACCGCACGGCGACCGCGAAGGTCGTCGTGACGGCACCGGAGGGACTCGAGGTCGAGGCATCCGTCACCGCTCGCTGCATCGGCGGCAAGGTCGTGCAGGTGGTCACCGTCGCCAACGGCGAGGACGTGCCGGTGTCTGTGACGATGACAGGCGCCTACGGCACGAAGTCGTTCGCGTCGCTCGCGGCGGGGAAGAGCGCGTCGGCCTCCTTCACGACGCGCCTGGCGTCCATCCCGGGCGGCTCGATCACCCTTGCCGCCTCGGCGACGGTCGCCGGCTCGCCGGTGACTGACACGACGGAGGTGAGCACCGCGCCCGCTTCGTGCGGGTGACCTGACCGCGGCCGCAGCAGCGGCCGCCGCGACGCGCGCCGCGGGTGTGGACGGACCCCGCGGCGCGCTGTCGCGCCTCCGCACCGCTCGCGCCGCCGCGCTCTCGTGCCTCCGCAGTGTCGTGCGCGCGCCGGGCTTCCCCTCGGCAGGCGTTGCTCAGATCAGGAGATCTGGCGGAGACAGGATGCTTTCGCCGAGAACGTCCTGTTCTCGCCAGATCCCCTGATCCGGGGCGAGCCCGCGGAGGGGCGCCTGGTCGTCGAGCGAGCAGGCCCGCGTCGCGCAACTCTTCCCCTCGGCAGGCGTTGCTCAGATCAGGAGATCTGGCGGAGACAGGATGCTTTCGCCGAGAACGTCCTGTTCTCGTCAGATCCCCTGATCCGGGCGAGCCCGCGGAGGGGCGCCTGGTCGTCGAGCGAGCAGGCCCGCGTCGCGCAACTCTTCCCCTTGGCAGGCGTTGCTCAGATCAGGAGATCTGGCGGAGACAGGATGCTTTCGCCGAGAACGTCCTGTTCTCGTCAGATCCCCTGATCCGGGGCGAGCTGCGCGGAAGGAGTGCTTTCGCCGGGCTAGGCGCACGCGGCCACCCATGGCACCGCGCACGAAAGAGCCCCGCCGGATGGGGGCCGGCGGGGCTCTCCTCGGGTTGGACCTAGCCGCAGGTGGCGGCGGCGTAGGAGGCGGATGCCTCGGCGCTGTCGCCTCCGGCGGTCACAGCCGCACTGACCGTGCCTCCGGTGATCGAGCCCAGACGCGTCGTGAAGGCGACCGCCGTGCTCTTGCCGGGCTGCAGGGTCGCGATCGACTTCGAGCCGTAGGTGGTCGAGACGGCGAGCCCGACCGGCGCGTCGCCGTCGTTGGTCGTCTTGACCGTGAGCGTCACCTTGCCCGCGACACACCGTGTGTCGGCGACGACCGTCACCGGCAGCATCGGCGCCGCGACGACCACATCGGCCGTCACGGTCACGGCCGTCGAGCTGTACAGCTGCTTGCCGGGCGCGTTCCACGCGGTCGATCCGCCGGTGCCGACCCACTGGTTGAGGTTGGCGCCGATCGTGCGCACGGTGCCGGTCACCTCGTACGTGCCGGGCTCGCCGGTGTCGACGTCGGAGAGGTCCCACGTCACGGGCTGCGACGCGGTGCCCCGGCCGTACGCGAGCACGACGTCAGCCGTCGGGGGCAGCGCCCCACGCACGTCGGCCTCCGTCGCGTCGGCGTCGACCTCGATGGACCCGAGGTCACTCGAGACGGCGGTGGCGGCATCCGCTTCACGGATCTCGTCGTACTGCGCCTTCGTGAGCCCGACGATGCCGCCGTGCTTCGTGCTCGGCGCCATGGAGAAGCTGCTTCTCACGAGCTGCGTGAATCCCGCGTCGAGGTTCGTCGTCTCCATCGGCCGGTAGCCGGTCGACGGGATGACGTCGACGTAGAGGTACCACTTGTCCTCGCCGTGCCGCTGGAAGACCGCCGGACCCTCGACGCCGCCGGCGTTGCCGCCGGACCACTCCGCGCCGATGCGCGTCTGCAGCTGCGTCCAGGTCGCCGACGGCGTCCACCACTCGGCCGCCGATGTCGACTCGAGGTAGATGCCCTTGCCCGCGGAGTTGTCCTTTGTGATGCGGTAGGTCTTCCCGTCGTTCTGGATGATCGTGGTGTCGATCGTGTTGCCGCCGGCGTCGATGAACGCGCCGCCGTACTCGTACGTCGCCTGCGTGAAGTCGGGCGTCGGCCCCCACAGGATGCGCGAATACGTCGAGCCGGTGTGCTCGGGGTTGGTGTACACGTTCGACGCCCAGTAGAGGACGAACGCGCCCTGGCCGGGGCCGTAGTAGTCCGGCACCCAGGTCGCCTCGGGCGCCCATGCCATGCCGAACTCGCCGACCTTCGCGCCGTCCGTCAGTGCGACGTCGAACTGGCGGAGGTCGCTCCAGCTCACGAGGTCCTTCGACTCCCAGACGTTGAGCTTCGTGCTGCCCTTCGAGCTCCAGTAGCACCACTCCATGCAGCCGGAGACGCCGCGGTCTCCGCCGAAGACCCGAAGGTCGGTGGCGATGATGTAGTACGTCTCGGTCTCGGGGTTGTAGGTCAGGTAGGGATCACGGATGCCGGTGGTGCCGAGGTCGGACGCCAGGATCGGCCGGCCCGCATTGAGCGGATCCCACTGCTCGGGGTTGTCTCCCCGCGAGATGTCGAGGTAGATCTTCTCGGCGTAGCCCGCCGAGTCCTCGATGAAGTGCACCATCGCGTAGCCGAACGCGTCCGTCGCCGCGGCCTCGGGCTTCACCGTCACGGGCACCTGCTTCGTGGCGGTCGCGCCGCGCACGGTGGCGGTCGCGGTCAGCATGGTCTGCAGCGGAGCCTCACCTGCCGCGGGCTGGTCGGCGGTCGCGGTCACGCCGTCGGCGTCGATCGTGATCGCCGGGTCGGCCGACGACCAGGAGACGCGGCCACCGTAGGTCGGCAGCGTCGTCTGCGCCTCGTCGAACGTCACGGCGGCGACCCCGTCGGCGACGGTCTGCGCGGCCTGCTGGAAAGAGGCGGCGTGAATGGCGGCATCCGCCACCGACACGTCGTTCACCTCGGTCGCCGTCAGCGCGCGGTCGTAGACGCGGAAGGTCGACACCTCGCCCTTGTACATGGGGTCGGGGTAGGGGGCGCGGCCGATGGCGTTGAGGGTCTGGTCGGTGATGGATGCCGGCGTCAGGGCGGTGTTCGTGCGGGCGACCTGCACGCCGTCGACGTAGAACGTGATGTGGCCGGCGGCGCCGTCGATGACCGACGTCAGGCTGTACCAGCGGTTGGCGTCGAGCGCGGTGCCCGAACGGGCGTTGATCTCGCCCCCGCCGCTGTTCGTGGTGATCGCTGTGCGCGGGTTGTCACGCACGGAGGCGAAGTAGTACTGCGTCGTCGAGTCGCTGCCGATGTTCCAGAGGAAGTTCCAGTTGTTCTTCATCGTCGGGTCGATCTTGGTCTCGATGGTGACGGTCGCCGAGGTCTTGCCGCTGAGGATGTCATCGGGCAGTCTCACCCAGTTCGCCGATGCGCTCGTCTTCGCGCCGCCCGCGAGGACGAGCGACGAGCCCGTCCACTGGCTGTCGGTCCCGTTCACGACCGCGGCAGGGGCGCCACCGCTGACGCGGTTCGGGATGCTCGCACCTGTCGTCTGGTCGAAGACGTACTCGGCGAGCAGCCCGCCCGTGGGAGCGGACGCGCTGGCGCCGGCTGCGGCGGAGGCGCCGACGGGGGCGAGCGCGGCGGCGATGAGGGCGCCGCCGACCAGGGCGGCGACCACCGTGCGGGGCCGCCACCGGGCGCGTGGGCCGCTCACCGAGGCTGTGGATCGGGGAATTCGGTTCACTCCAGCTCCTTTGCTGTGCGCTGCCGCGGAGGGTGCGAGATTCGCATACGGCGCGCGGTGGAATGTTAGCGCTCACGCTATCCCTCGGCAAGCATTCATGTCGCCCGTCGCCTTAGCCGTCCGCCCGCAGCGGGCATCTCAACCGGATCGAATTCCGAAGGGTTTCGGGTGTCGCGGGAACCGAATATGCCGAAACCGATTTCGGGTCTTGTTCTCGCTAACTGTTGCCGGTAACATCCAAGGCGAGCCAAGTCGATCCACCGCCGGATCCGAGAGCAAAGGTGCAAAAATGCTCAGTCACTCCCGCAGCCGTACGGCGCAGACCACGGTCGCGCTCGTCGTGGCGGGGAGTCTCCGGGCGACGCGCCGAGAGGCGGGCGCACCTCGCGCCGGCCATCACCCATGTGAGACGGGGGCGCTCGGCAACGGCTGAGGCTTCCAGCGAGTCCCGACGACCGGATGGACCGGTCGCTCGCGAGTTCGGTCGGCAGAGGTGCCGACCGGGAAATTGGAGAGAACGAATGAACAAGCGAGGACTGTTCGCACGTACCGCCGCAGGTGCGTTCGGCGGGATGCTGCTGATCGGTGTCGCAGGCGCCGCCATCGCCGACGAGGTCGGCAACGACCAGGTCGACGTGAACGTGAACATCGAGGCGATCGAGCCCGTCGGCGCGCTGACGATGACCGTCGGCGGCGAAGCCGCGACGCTGACCGAGGTCGAGTCCGCCGACGCCGAGATCCGTCAGTTCGACGGCACCCTCCCCACCGTCACCGTCACGGACGACCGCGCCGAGGTCCCCGAGGGCGTCGCCTGGTACGTCACCGGTCAGTCGTCCGACTTCGTCTCGGGTGCGAACTCCATCTCGGCCGGACACCTCGGCTGGTCGCCGCAGCTGCTCTCGGAGGAGGGCAACGGCGAGGTCGCGGTCGGCCCGGATGTCGACACCGTGCTCGACGAGGGCCCCAACAACGTCGGTCTCGAGGGCGAAGAGTTCCTGGCGCTCTCCCTGGACTCGGGCGAGGCCGCCGCGGCGGGCGCCTGGTCGGCGAACGCCAACCTGTTCCTCAAGACGCCCGTCGACGTCGCGCCCGGCAGCTACGCCGCGACCCTGACCCTCACGCTGTGGGAAGACGCGTACTGACACGCGAAGTCTGACTCGTGTTGAATCGGGTCGGGGCCGTCATCGGCGGCCCCGACCCTGACGTCTGGATTGTCCTTGCTGCCACTCTCTTCCCGCCTCCGGCCGGCGCGTCATGCGCTGGCCGGCCTCGCCCTGGGCTTGGCGCTGGTCGCCGGTGTTGCGGTACCCGCGTCCGCCGACACCGACGACACACCCGACGTCCGCTGGTCGGTGACTCCGGCGAACGAGTCCGGGCCTGACGGGCGGACCTTCGTCGAGAATGAGCTCGACCCGGGGGAGTCGGTCGACGACTACTTCGCGGTACGCAACGTGAGCGACCAGACAGTCGAGTTCGCGCTGCTCGCCGCCGACGGCTTCTACACCAGCACGGGTCGATTCGACATCCTTCCGGCCGGGGAGGAGTCCGTCGATGCGGGCACCTGGATCTCGGTCCCGGAGACGGTCACCGTCGATGCGGGCGAGACGGCTGTCGTTCCTTTCACGATCACCGTCCCCGAACAGGCCGAGCCGGGCGACCACGCCGCCGGGATCACCGCCTCCATCGTGTCCGTCCAGGAGAGTGAGGACGGCACGGCGGTCGGCGTCGAGAGCCGCGTGGGCTTCCGCGTGACCACGCGGGTGACAGGGGAGATCACGCCCTCAGCCACAGTCGACGTGGTGTCGGGCGACTACTCCCTGTCGTGGAACCCGTTCCGTCCCGGCGAGGCGACGATCACCTTCCGCGCTGAGAACACCGGGAACACCATCCTCCTCGCCGAAGGCACGGTGTCCGCCGGGGGCGGATCCACCGAGTTCCCGGCCGAGGGGGAGCGCACGCTCGAACTCCTGCCCGGCGACTCGCGCGACATCACCGTCGTCGTCGAGGGCGTCTGGCCGCTCTTCGTCGTTCCCGCTTCGGTGGTCGTCACCCCCACGGTCGTGACGATGAACGGCGACAACGCCACCATCGAACCGATCACTGCGGACACGGTCGTCTGGGCGGTGCCCTGGCCGCAGCTCATCATCCTCGCCGGCCTCGTGCTGGTCGTGTGGGCGATCGTCTGGGGGCGCATCCGGTCTCGCCGGCGCCTCGAGTCGATGCTCGAGGATGCCAAGGCGGCCGGGCGCCGCGAGGCCGAGTCCGCAGCGGACGCCTCGTGAGGAGCCGGGGGAGGATCGCCGGCACGATCGCCGGGCTCGCGCTCGTCCTCGGAACGCTCATCGTTCCCGGCGCGCTGGCGTCGGCCGCCGGACCCGCCCCGGAACCGGACGGCGTCCGCGTCACGGTGGAGATCGCCCCGCTGGAGTGCACGTGGACCCCGGGTACACCCGGCCCGCCTCCCTGGGCGGGGATGCCCGGGCATCCGTGTCATCCGGGAAACCCCGGCGGCCCGGGA
Source organism: Microbacterium sp. NPDC056003 (assembly GCF_042274785.1). Classification (NCBI taxonomy): domain Bacteria; kingdom Bacillati; phylum Actinomycetota; class Actinomycetes; order Micrococcales; family Microbacteriaceae; genus Microbacterium; species Microbacterium sp. NPDC056003. The sequence goes on from NZ_JBHJXQ010000001.1 coordinate 1,877,736, forward strand.
AACCCCGGGAACGGCGACGGGAACGGGAACGGGAACGGGAACGGGAACGGGAACGGGAACGGGAACGGCAACGGGAACGGCAACGGGAACGGGAACGGCAACGGGAACGGGAACGGCAACGGGAACGGGAACGGGAACCCCGGGAAGGGCAAACCGACACCGAAGCCGACACCGACCGCGGCGACCCCCGACGGGTCCGGCTCGGGCACCGGCGGCACCGGGCAGCCGGGGGCCTCAGGCGCTGCGCCGTCCGGAACCGGCGACCCCGTGCCCGTGGGCTGGATCGCCGCGGCGGGGGCGGGCGTGCTCCTCGCCGTGACCGGCCTGATTCTCTGGCTCGTCCCCGGCGCGGCGGCAGCCGTGTTCCCCGGCGTCGGCGGTGCGGCGGCGGCCTCCACCGCCGCGCCTTACGATGTGGTCAGCAAGAAAGGGAGGTGATCCACTGTGACCGATCAGATGGCCAGGGGCTGGCAGCGGCCGAGCATCTACGATGTCGCCAAGCAGGCGGGCGTCTCGCACATGACCGTTTCGCGCGTGCTCAACGGGCACCCCAACATCCGCGAGTCGACCCGCGAGCGTGTGCTCCAGGCCATCGACGAGATGAACTACACGCGCAGTTCCATCGCGCGCGCGCTCGCCACGCGCCGCGCCATGCGCATCGGCATCCTCGTCGACAGCCCGGTGCAGTGGGGTCCGAACAGCACGCTCCGCGCGATCGAGAGCGCTGCGCGCGATGCAGGCTATGCGATCAGCGCGTTCTCGATCTCCGACGACGAAGAGTCGCAGATCGACACCGGCGTCGTCGAGCTCGTGACCCAGGGCGTCGACGCGCTCTGCGTCATCGCCCCGCGCGCTTCGTCGCTCGATCTCCTGCGCCAGCAGAGCACGGGTCTTCCCACCCTCGTCATCAAGGCGGAGTCCGATCCCGAGATGCACACCGCCGCGGTCGATCAGCGCGCCGGCGCGATGGCCGCCGTGATGCACCTGATCGAGCTCGGGCACCGCTCGATCGCCCACCTGTCAGGGCCGCTGGACTGGTACGACGCGCGGGCTCGCGAGCAGGGCTGGCGGGATGCCCTGGCCGACGCGGGTCTGCCGATCGCCCCTCCGGTGGTCGGCGACTGGACGTCGGACTACGGTTACACGTTCGGCAAGACCTACGACTTCGCCGACGCGACGGCGGTGTTCGCGGCGAACGACCAGATGGCGCTGGGCCTCGTGCACGGACTGTCGGAGCGAGGGCTGAAGGTGCCCGACGACATCAGCGTCGTCGGGTTCGACGATCTTCCCGACGCGCGCCACTTCCTGCCGCCGCTCACGACGGTGCGGCAGGATTTCGCTGCGCTCGGCGCGCTCGCACTTCAGATCATCATTGCGGCGATCGAGGGCGAAGAGGTGACCGAGCACGACATCATCGAGCCGCGTCTGATCGTCCGCAGCTCGACCGCGCCGCCCCGCTCCTGACGCACGATCGGAGGCGCCTCGCTCCCTGGGGTGAGGCGCCTTTGGCTTGCGTGCCGGAAAGGGGTATGTTGCCGCTCACGCGAAAGTGTTAATGTTCGCGGTAACGGAGAAATAACGAATCTTGCAGAACTAGTTGCGCACAGGGTTGTTAGCGCGCACAATGGACTCGCACACACCCGAGAGTGTCCCGCTGGGGCACCGGCACTTCCTCGCCGACCAAGAAGCGTCGGGGAGTCTCAAGGAGGAGAAGAGATGGCAAACAAGAAGCGGATGCTCGGCCTGATCGGCTTCGTCGGCGCGGGGGCGCTCGCCCTCGGTCTTGCCGGCTGCGCAGGCGGCGGCAACGACGGCGGCGACAACGGCGACGGCGGCAACGCGGGCGGCGACGGCGAACTGACCACGGTCGGCTTCGTCGCGGTCGGCCCCGAGGGCGGCTGGCGCAACGCGAACGAGCAGGCGATCAAGGACGCGTTCACGCAGGACGCGGGCTTCGACCTGAAGTACGCTCCCGCGGCGAGCCCGACCGACCAGAAGTCGCAGATCGACGCCTTCGCGACGTTCGTGAACGACGAGGTCGACGTGATCCTCCTCACCGCGACCGAGGCTTCCGGCTGGGAGGACTCGCTCGAGCTCGCCCAGGAGGCTGAGATCCCCGTCATCCTGCTCGACCGTGGTGTCGACGCCAGCGAGGACCTCTACGTCACGCGCATCGCACCCGACAACGTCAACGTCGCCGGCACCGTCGGCGAGTGGGCCGTCGAGACCTTCCCCGAGGGCGCGAACTACTTCACGCTCGAGGGCGTCCCCGGCCTCTCGGTCGTCAACGAGCGCAACGAGGGCTTCGACGCGGCCATCGAGGGCGCTTCGGGCTGGAACAAGATCGGCGCGCAGACGGCCAACTGGACCGCTGACGAGGGCAAGTCGGTCATCGAGACCGTGCTGAAGGAGAACCCGGACCTCCAGTTCGTGTTCGCTCAGAACGACGAGATGGGCATCGGCGCGGCCGCTGCCGTGACGGCCGCCGGCCTGGTCCCGGGTGAGGACGTCAAGATCGCCACGATCGACGGCACCACCCCGGCCCTCGAAGCACTCGCCGCTGGTGAGCTGAGCTTCGTCGCCCAGTACAACCCGTTCTTCGGCGACCTCGCCGTCGACGCGGTCAACTCCGCACTGGCGGGCGACAGCGTCGAGAAGAACATCATCGTCCCCGGCGAGACGTTCGACTCGCCCGAGGCCGCTCAGGCCGCGATCGACGAGGGCAAGGGCTTCTGATCCGACTCTGTCGACGAAGCGAGAAGTGATGCGAGCGGGGGTCGCCGTTCCGGCGGCCCCCGCTCGTGCTCGTTTCCACCAGAACCCCCGCCCTGCAGCAAAGGATCCACGCAGCCATGATTGAACCGATTGCGATCGTCGAGGTCCGCAACGCGTCCATCACCTTCCCGGGAGTCAAGGCACTCGACGACGTCAGCTTCCGGCTGCTTCCCGGCGAAGTGCACACCCTGATGGGTGAGAACGGTGCCGGGAAGTCCACCCTGATCAAGGCGCTCACCGGCGTCTACCAGATCGACTCCGGCGAGATCGTCGTGGCCGGCCAGGTGCGGCACTTCAACGGGACCGCCTCCGCTCAGGCTGCGGGGATCTCCACCGTCTATCAGGAAGTCAACCTCTGCACGAACCTCACCATCGGTGAGAACGTGATGCTCGGACACGAGGTCCGAGACTGGACCGGCATCAACTGGCGCAAGACCCACGCCAAGGCCAGCGAGGCGCTCGCCCGCATGGGCCTGGGCGACCTCGACCCCCGCGCGCCGCTGTCGTCGATCTCCATCGCGCTCCAGCAGCTCGTCGCCATCAGCCGCGCGATGGTCACCGACTCGAAGGTGCTGATCCTCGATGAGCCCACCTCGAGCCTGGATGCGAACGAGGTCGAGGTGCTCTTCGACGTCATGCGCCGGCTTCGCGACCAGGGCGTCGCGATCCTCTTCGTCTCGCACTTCCTCGACCAGGTCTACGCGATCAGCGACCGCATCACGGTGCTGCGCAACGGTGCCTTCGTCGGCGAGTACCTCAAGCGCGACCTCGACCGCACGCAGCTCATCTCGAAGATGATCGGCAAGGACTTCGAGTCGCTCAAGGCCCTCGGCTCCAACCGGCAGACTCAGCAGCGCGACCGCAGCGTCACGCCGCTCTTCGCCGCCGAAGACCTCGGCCGCAAGGGCGCGATCGAACCCACCGACCTCGACATCCACGCGGGTGAGGTCGTCGGCTTCGCCGGGCTCCTCGGAGCCGGCCGCACCGAGCTCGCCCGCCTCATCGCGGGCGCCGACAAGTCCGACACGGGCACGATCCGGCTCCGTGGCAAGAAGGTCTCGCTGAACTCGCCCGTCGCCGGGCTCGCCCACGGCATCGCCTACTCGACCGAGAGCCGCCGTGACGACGGCATCGTCGGCGACCTGAGCGTCCGCGAGAACATCATGCTCGCCGTCCAGGCGCGACGCGGGTGGTTCCGTCGCGTTCCGGCCCGTGAGGTCGACCAGCTGGTCAAGACCTACATGGAGCGCTTCAGCGTGCGGCCGAACGACCCGGACCGTCCCATCCGTCTCCTCTCCGGCGGCAACCAGCAGAAGGTGCTGCTCGGCCGGTGGCTCGCCACCAACCCCGACCTTCTCCTCCTCGACGAGCCGACCCGTGGCATCGACGTCGGCGCGAAGGCCGACATCCAGGAGACCGTCGCCGAGCTGGCCGAGGGCGGCATGAGCGTCGTCTTCGTCTCATCCGAGCTCGAGGAGGTCGTGCGGCTCTCCGAGCGGATCGTCATCCTCAAGGACCACCAGAAGGTGGGCGAGGTCGTCAACGGACCGGACGTCACCGCCGAGAGCATCGTCTCCGTCATCGCCAGCGAGACGGGCGATCAGGCCGAGAGGACCGCCGAAGCCCTCTCCGAAGAGGTCGCCGCCGGAGAAGCATCCGCCGACCAGGAAGGGAGCGCGTCATGAACCGCGTCAGAATCGCACTGCGCACGCCCTGGTTCTGGGCCATCGTCGGCATCGCGCTGCTGCTGCTCATCAACACGCTCAAGAACCCGGCGTACCTCGCCGTCAGTGTCAACCCGACGACGGGGATGCTCACAGGCAACGTCCTCGACATCCTGCGCGTCTCGGCGCCGATCATCATGATCGCGCTGGGCATGACGTTCGTCATCGCCACGGGAGGCATCGACCTCTCCGTCGGGTCGATGATGGCCGTCGGCGGCGCGGTCGCGATGGAGACGCTCTCGAGCCTCAACGGGTCGTCGCCCATCGGCGCCATGCTGACCGCGGTCGGGCTCGCGCTCGCGCTCGCGATCGTGCTCGGTGCCATCAACGGATTCCTGGTGTCGGTCATCGGGCTTCAGCCCTTCATCACGACGCTCATCATGATGCTCGCTGCGCGCGGCATCGCACGCGTCATCACCGGGGGCCAGAACACCAACGCCACGAACGAGCCGTTCCGCCTCCTCGCAAACGGGCAGATCTTCGGGATCCCGACGAGCTTCGTGCTCGCGATCGCGATCGTCGTGCTCATCGCCCTGGCCATGCGGCGCACGGCGCTCGGCCTCATGATCGAGTCGATCGGCATCAACCCGCACGCGAGCCGGCTCGCCGGCATCCGTCCCCGTCCGATCCTGTTCGGCGTCTACATCCTCTCCGCCGCGCTCGCCGCGGTCGGAGGTCTCTTCAGCGTCTCGGAAGTGATGACGGTGAGCGTCGGCGGCACGGGCAACCTGATGGAGCTCGACGCCATCCTCGCGGTGGTCATCGGCGGCACGTCGCTCGCCGGCGGCAAGTTCTCGATCGTGGGCTCCACGGTCGGAGCGCTCCTCATCGCGACCCTGAACAAGACCGTGCTGTTCCTCGGAATCCCCGCTGCGGCGACGCCGGCGTTCAAGGCCATCGTCATCATCGTCCTCGTGCTGCTCCAGTCCGAGCGCGTGCGCTCGTGGGCGCTCGTGCGTCGGAAGTCGCCGGGCACCCCGCCCAGCGGACCGGCGCCGACCGTGGAGCAGACCGCATCCGTCTCGAAGGAGGCCGTCGCATGAGCGCCTCAGGCACGCTTGTCGAAGCAATCCCCCCGGTTCCCGACCTCCCTGAGGGCAAGCGCGCAGCGCGCCGTGGTCGCATGGCGCGGCTGTGGGAGCGCAATCAGACGCTGATCCCCACGCTGGCCGCGCTCGTCCTGCTGTTCGGCATGCTCATCTACGCCGAGGTCGCGTACGGTCGCGTGTTCCACGCCGGCACGATGTCGAGCCTGCTGATCAGCTTCGCGCCGACGATCATCCTCGCCGTGGGCATGACGATCGTCATCGTCTCGGCCGGCATCGACCTCTCGGTCGGCGCGGTCGTCGCGTTCAGTTCGGTCGCCGGCGTGATGCTGATGAACATCGGCATCAACGGCTGGGCCTCGATGGTGCTCATGATCCTGTTCGGAGCGCTGTTCGGTGCGCTCGCGGGCGTCATGATCCAGTACTTCAACGTGCAGCCGTTCATCGCCACACTCGCGATGATGTTCCTCGCCCGCGGACTGGCGTCGATCCTCTCGACCACGCCCGTGCAGGCGCCGGAGGACTCCCCGATCCACCTGCTCGCGACCGACTGGAAGCTCTACGACGGGCCCAAGGTCAACGACCTGACCGTCACTCCGGGCCTCATCATCGCGGTGCTCGTCGTGCTCGGCGGCATGTTCTACCTCCACCGCAGCCGCAGTGGGCGCACCGTGTACGCGATCGGCGGCAACGAAGGCTCGGCCGGACTGATGGGCCTGCCCGTGGCGAAGACCCGCGTGGGGATCTACATCATCTCCGGCGCGCTGTCCGGCCTCGCGGCGGTCGTCTACACCGCCGAGGTCGGCGGCAAGGCTCAGAACGTCACCGGCATCGGCTGGGAGCTCGACGCGATCGCCGCGGTCGTCATCGGTGGCACGCTGCTCACCGGCGGATACGGCTACATCCTCGGCTCGGTCGTCGGTGTGTTCGTGATCGCGGCCATGCGCCTCATCATCACGAAGGACGGCACCATCAACCCCGAGTATCTGACGATCATCACAGGCGGCGTCCTGCTGGTGTTCGTCCTCCTGCAGCGCGTGCTGACGAGGCGGAGGGCGAGTTGATGGATGCCGGGCTCCAGGCCGCGATCGACGCGGTGCGCGCCGACGTGGCGAGGCTGCACGCCGAGCTGGTGCGGTACGACCTCATCGTCTGGACGGGCGGGAACGTCTCGGGCCGCGTGCCCGGCGCCGACCTGTTCGTGATCAAGCCCTCGGGGGTGTCGTACGACGACCTGACGCCCGAGAACATGATCCTGTGCGATCTCGACGGCAACGTCGTGCCGGGCACGCCCGGCAGCGACCGCAGTCCGTCGAGCGACACCGCCGCCCACGCGTACGTGTACCGCCACATGCCCGAGGTCGGGGGAGTGGTGCACACCCACTCCACCTTCGCCGTGGCGTGGGCCGCGCGCGGCGAGGAGATCCCCTGCGTGATCACCGCGATGGCCGATGAGTTCGGCGGGCCGATCCCGGTCGGACCGTTCGCGATCATCGGCGACGACTCGATCGGGCGCGGCATCGTCGAGACCCTGACGGGCCACCGATCCCGCGCGGTGCTGATGCAGAACCACGGTCCCTTCACGATCGGCGTCTCGGCGAAGGACGCGGTGAAGGCCGCGGTCATGGTCGAGGACGTCGCGCGCACCGTGCACTACGCACGCGAGGCCGGACCGTTGATCCCGATCCCGCAGGAGGCCATCGACCGTCTCTACGACCGGTACCAGAACGTGTACGGGCAGTCGAGCGACGAGCGTCGCGACGCGGAGGACCAGGCATGACTCCGGACGATCCAGGTTCATCCGCTTCGCGGCCGGCCGACCCGGCGACCGTGGCCCAGGCCATCATCGACGGCCGCACGGCGCTCGGCATCGAGCTCGGTTCCACACGCATCAAGGCCTGCCTCGTTCTCGCGGACGATCCGGCAAACGTGCTCGCCGTGGGCAGCCACGCGTGGGAGAACCGGTTCGTCGACCGCCTGTGGACCTACGCGATCGACGACGTGTGGACCGGCCTGCAGGCGGCCTACGCCGACCTCGTCGCGGACGTCCGCGACCGCCACGACGTCGCACTCGAGACCGTGGGCGCACTCGGCGTCTCGGCCATGATGCACGGCTACCTCGCGTTCGACGCCGACGGCGAGCTGCTCACCGAGTTCCGCACCTGGCGCAACACCAACACGGATCGCTCGGCGGCGGTGCTCTCCGAGCTCTTCGGCGTGAACATCCCCCTCCGGTGGTCGATCGCGCACCTCTACCAGGCCGTGCTCGACGAGGAGCCGCACGTCACCGACGTCGATTTCTTCACCACGCTCGCCGGCTACGTGCACTGGAAGCTCACCGGGCGCAAGGTGCTCGGCATCGGCGACGCGTCGGGCATGTTCCCGATCGACGCAGAGACGCGTGACTACGACACCCGCATGCTCGAGAAGTTCGACCGTCTCATCTCCGAGCGCGCGTACGGACTCGAGGTCGCCACCCTCCTTCCCGAGGTCGTCGTCGCCGGAGGGTCGGCCGGCGAGCTCACGGCCGAAGGCGCGGCCCTGCTCGATCCGAGCGGCGCTCTGAAGCCGGGGATCCCGCTGTGCCCGCCGGAGGGCGACGCCGGCACCGGCATGGTCGCCACGAACTCCGTCGCGCCCCGCACGGGCAACGTGAGCGCCGGCACGAGCATCTTCGCGATGGTCGTCCTCGAGCGGCCGCTCGAGCGGGTGCATCACGAGCTCGACGTCGTGACGACCCCGGCCGGTGATCCGGTGGCGATGGTCCACTGCAACAACGGGGCGAGCGAACTCGCGGCGTGGGTGGGCCTGTTCGACCGGTTCGCCACCGTCAGCGGCGGACAGCTCCACGCGGACGACGTCTTCGAGGCGCTCTTCCGCGAGGCGCTCGACGGCGAGCCGGACGCGGGCGGCCTGCTCGCCTACAACCATCTCGCCGGTGAGCCGATCGCGGACCTTCCGGAGGGCCGCCCGCTCTTCGTGCGCACGCCCGAGAGCCGTCTGACGCTCGCGAACTTCATGCGCGCCCAGATCTACGGTGTCTTCGGCACGCTCGCGCTCGGCATGCGCGTGCTCGACGGCGAGGGCGTCGCCCTCGACCGCATGTTCGCGCACGGCGGCATGTTCCGCACCGCGGGCGTCGCCCAGCGGTTCCTCGCGGGTGCTCTGGACGCCCCCGTGGCGGTGGCCGAGACGGCGTCCGAGGGCGGCGCGTGGGGCATCGCGGTTCTCGCGGCCTACCTCGCCGAGGCATCCGATCTCCCCCTCGATGCCTACCTGCGGGACCGCGTGTTCGCCGATGCGGAGTTCGACGTCGTCGAGCCCGACCCCGAGGACGTCCCCGGGTTCGCCGCCTACCTCTCGCGCTATCGCGCCGGACTCGCCGTCGAGCGAGCCGCCGTTCCGGCCCTCTGACCACACCTCCCCCCACCTCGAAAGACCCAGAAGGACTCCCCATGACCCGTCAGCCTCTCGCCACCAGCCTCGATTCGTACGAGGTGTGGTTCGTCACAGGCAGCCAGACCCTCTACGGCGAGGAGACGCTGCGTCAGGTGGCGGAGCAGTCGCAGGCCGTCGCCGATGGACTCGGCGGGCTGCCGGTCACGGTCGTGTGGAAGCCGGTCCTGAAGGACTCCGACTCGATCCGCCGCCTGGCGCTCGAGGTCAACGGCCGCGACGACGTCATCGGCGTGATCGCCTGGATGCACACGTTCAGCCCGGCGAAGATGTGGATCTCGGGCCTCGATGCTCTGCAGAAGCCGCTGCTGCACCTGCACACGCAGGCCAACGTCGAGCTGCCGTGGGGCGACATCGACTTCGACTTCATGAACCTCAACCAGGCCGCGCACGGCGACCGCGAGTTCGGGTACATCCAGACGCGCCTGGGCGTGGCCCGCAAGACCGTCGTCGGCCACGTGTCGAACCCGGCCGTGGTGCAGCAGGTCGAGGACTGGCAGCGCGCCGCCGCGGGCTGGGCCGCGGTGCGCACGCTGAAGCTCGCCCGCTTCGGCGACAACATGCGCTACGTCGCCGTCACCGAGGGCGACAAGACCGAGGCCGAGATCCGCTTCGGCGTGCAGGTCAACACGTGGGGCGTCAACGAACTGGTCGAGGCTGTCGAGGCGGCGAGCGACGCCGACATCGATGCGCTCGTGCAGGTGTACCTCGACTCGTACGACGTGGCGGACGAGCTCCGGCCCGGTGCCGAGCGTCACCAGTCGCTGCGCGACGGCGCCGCGATCGAACTGGGTCTGCGCTCCTTCCTCGAGGAGGGCGGCTTCGGCGCCTTCACCACGTCGTTCGAGGACCTCGGCGCTCTGAAGCAGCTGCCCGGTCTCGCGGTGCAGCGCCTGATGGCGGAGGGCTACGGCTTCGGCGCGGAGGGCGACTGGAAGACCGCGATCCTGGTGCGCGTCGCCAACGTCATGGGCGCAGGCCTGCCCGGCGGGGCGTCGCTCATGGAGGACTACACGTACGACCTCGTGCCCGGTTCCGAGCGCATCCTGGGCGCCCACATGCTCGAGGTGTCGCCGACGCTGACGACGACCAAGCCGCGTCTCGAGGTGCACGAGCTCGGCATCGGCGGCAAGGACGACCCGGTGCGCCTGGTCTTCACGGCCGACGCCGGACCCGCCCTCGTCGTCGCGATGAGCGACATGCGCGACCGCTTCCGCCTCGTGGCGAACGTCGTGCAGAACGTGGATGCGCCCGACCTGCCCAAGCTCCCTGTGGGCCGCGCGGTGTGGGAGCCCGCTCCCGACTTCGCGACCAGTGCCGCCTGCTGGCTCGCCGCCGGCGCCGCGCACCACACCGTCATGACGACCGCGGTCGGCATCGACGTGTTCCGCGACTTCGCCGACATCGCCAAGACCGAACTCGTCGTGATCGACGAGGACACCACCGTACGCGGCTTCCAGCGCGAGCTGCGGTGGAACCAGGCGTACTACCGACTCGCTCAGGGCTTCTGAGCAGCCACCACCACCCGACCCGAGGGGGGCCTCACCGATGAGACCACAACCGACACCATCCACTCGCGCATCGCGCCGGCGCTCCGTGCGCCGCGGGGTCGCGGCATCCGTCGCCGCGGTCCTCGCGGTGTCCGTCATGGGCCTCACCGCCCCGCTGGCCGCGAACGCCGCAGACGTCCCCGCGCCGAGCGCGCACTACGACATGTCCCACGCGGGTACGTCGTTGCTCGACGTCTCGGGCAACGGCCGTCACGCGACGCTGTCGGGGCTGACGGACGCGTCGTTCGCGGAGGCGGGCTCCGATGACGTGCTGCGGTTCCGCGCCGACGGATACGCATCGCTGCCCAAGGGACTGGTGACGGCGACCGACAACGACTTCACGGTCGAGTACACGGTGTCGACGCAGACCGCGGCGAACAGCTTCGGCTGGGTCATCGGCGACGGCGTGGGTGCCTGGAACACGACCCAGCTCGGCAACCACATCTTCCTGAGCCCGCGCTCGGCGCAGGGCGGATACACCAACCAGGTGCTCGCGGCGATCCGGGTGAAGACCGACGGCAACAACGGCGAGAACCGCATGCCGGCCGGCGGCGGACTGAACGCCGGGTTCACGACCCTCACCATGGTCGGGTCGGGCAGCACCCTCACCCTCTACCGGGACGGCGTCGTCATCTCGACGCTCACCCACACCCGCTCCCTGAGCTCCATCATCCCGAGCGGCAACGTGCTCGGCTACCTCGGCCGTCCGCTTTACCAGGGCGACTCGCTGCTGCGGGCCGACGTCTCGGACGTGAAGTTCTGGGACGTCGCGCTCACCGCCGACGAGGTCACGAGCAGCATGCCGAGCGCCGAGGACAAGACGGCCGCGACCGCGGCTCTGCTGCGCGGCGACGTGCTGGCGAACATGTTGGGGGCCAACCCATCGCTCGACCAGGTGTCGAGCAACCTCACCCTCGGCGCGTCCGTCAACGGTGTCGCTCTCACGTGGTCGTCGTCGAACCCTGCCGTCATCTCGACCACGGGCGTCGTCTCGCGGTCGATCGTCGACGACACACCCGTCACTCTGACGGCGACGACATCGCTCGGCACCACCCTCACGTTCGACGCGACCGTGCTCGCCCCGAGCGTCTCGGCCGATCTCGACGCCATCACGCTGGCCGACCGCTCGACCGAGCACCTTCCGCTCGCCACGAAGGGCGCGGTGAACGGCGCCGACATCACGTGGACGTCGTCGAACCCCGCCGTCGTGACGGCGACGGATGCCGCGTACCAGGCGCCCGCCGTCGGTGCGGCCGACCCGTTCCGCGGCGGCGGGCTCGTGACACGTCCCGCCTACGGCGAGGGCGATGTCGAGGTGACGCTCACCGCGCACGCGACGCTCAACGGCCAGACCGCGGAGCGCTCGTTCGATGTGACGATCGCCGAGCAGGGCCGCTGGGCGCCGGACGCCGGCTACGCGTCGGCGTACTTCAAGTCCGACGGCGACGAGAAGATCTACCAGGCGGCGACGTCGGGCAACGACTTCTTCACCTTCTCGCCCGTGAACGGCGGCAACCCGGTCATCACGTCGACCGCAGACACCAAGGGCCTGCGCGACCCGTACATCCTCCGCTCCAAGGACGGCGACAAGTACTACATGGTCGCGACCGACCTCTGCATCAGCTGCGGGACCGGCTGGGGCCCTGCGCAGTCGAACGGAAGCCTGAAGATCGAGGTCTGGGAGTCGACCGACCTCGTGCACTGGGATCGAACCAACGGCGAGAACACCGGCATCACCGTCAACCAGCCGGCCGCCGGCATGACGTGGGCGCCCGAGGCGTACTGGGACGACGAGCTGCAGTCGTACGTGGTGTTCTTCGCCTCGCGCCTGTACTCCGACGCCTCCCACACGAACAGCGACAAGCTCTACGCCCGCATGTTCTACGTGCTGACGCGCGACTTCCAGACGTTCACTTACCCGCCCGCCACGTGGCAGGACACCGGGTACGCGCGCATCGACTCGACCGTCACGAAGATCGGCGACTACTACTACCGGTTCACCAAGAACGAGGAGAGCGGCGCCGCCGGCATCCTCGAGGCGGGCAAGGACATCTTCATGGAGCGCTCGAAGGTGGTGACCGCACCCACGACGCAGTCCAGCTGGACCGCCGACCCGAACACGACGTGGCAGCTGACCGACACGCGCATGACCACGCTCGAGACCGGCCAGGCGGGCGAGGGCCCGGAGATCGTCAAGCTCAACGCCGGAGATCCGAACAACAACGCACAGGGCGACGGCTACGTGTTCCTCGTCGACAACTACGGATCGGGCGGCTACCGCGCGTTCCTGACGAACGAGCGGGCCATCGCCTCGAGCCAGCAGTCGGACCGTCTGTCGCAGCGCGCCGACTGGGCCGTGCGCCCCGTCGGCGGCCTCCCGGCGAGCCCGCGTCACGGCGCGTTCGTGAGCGTCACGCAGTCGGTGCTCGAGGCCATGCACGCCTGGACGGAGGTCGAGGCCGTGTCCTCGACCACGACGCTGACAGCCGAGGACCGCACCGTCACCGCCGAGGTGGCCGCGGAGGATGGCGGCGACGTCGTCGGCACGGTCACCTTCTCGGGCGGATCGTGGACCGAGACGGTCGACCTCGAGGACGGCTCGGCATCCGTGACGGTCCCGGCGGGTGTCGGCTCGGTCACGGCGCACTACGACGGCTACTCCGATGGGCTTGTGAGCCCGTCGACGTCGGCGGCGGTGTCGCTCGGCCTCCAGCTGTCCGCGACGGCGTCGACGCGCTGCATCGCGGGCAAGATCACCGAGATCGTCAGCGTGAAGAACGCCGACGACGTCGCGGCCACGGTCGCGATCGCGGGTGCCTACGGCAGCAAGACCGTCACGGTCGCCGCGGGCAAGACCGCGTCGGCCTCGTTCACGACCCGTGCGGCGTCGATCGCCGCGCACGACGTGACGATCACGGGTGAGGCCTCCGGCGGCCTCACCTACTCGTCCACGGTGACGGTCGCGGCCGCCACCTGCCAGTGACCCGACGGCGAGGGCCCGCGACGCTGGTCGCGGGCCCTCGCTCCGTCGCGGGATACTGGGACTCTCCCCACACATCATCTGAGGATCTCGACCCATGGCACGCACTCCCTCGTCCGGCATCCAGCACGCGCTCCGCGCGGGCGACTACGAGGCGGTCATCGCCAGCGTCGGAGCGACGCTCCGCTCGCTCACGTACAACGGCCGCGACCTCGTCGTGCCGTTCGACGCCGACGAGGTGCGCCCCTCCTACCGCGGGGCGACCCTCGCCCCCTGGCCGAACCGCGTGGTCGACGGCCGATACACCTTCGGCGGCTCCGAGCACCAGCTCGCCCTCTCCGAGCCCGCGCGCTCGCACGCGCTGCACGGCCTCGCCGCGTGGCTGGACTTCGAGGCGATCGACAAAGGCCCCGACCACGTCACCCTCGCCGCCGTCGTCCAGCCACAGACCGCGTATCCCTGGCGCATCATCGTCACCACCACCTTCTCGCTCGGCCCCGACGGTCTGACCCAGACCGTGATCGCCCGCAACGACAGCAGCGAGCCCGCGCCTTGGGGAACCGGGCCGCACCCGTACCTCGTCGCGGGGGAAGGGCTCGTCGACGAGTGGACCCTCGAGCTCCCGGCGGCCGAAGTGCTGGCGGTCACGCCCGACCGGCTCATTCCGACCGACCTCGTCGCGGTCGATGCCGACGAGCCCGAGCGCTTCGACTTCCGCTCGGCGCGCCGCATCGGCGCGGTCGAGATCGACCACGCGTACACGGGTCTGGCCCGAGACGAGCACGGCGTCGCGACGGTCCGGGTGACCGACGACTCCGGTTCCGGTGTCGAGATGGCGTGGGATGCCGCGTGCCCGTGGGTGCAGATCCACACCGCCGACAAGCCCGACGCCGCGCTGAGCCGGCTGGGACTGGCGGTCGAGCCGATGACCTGCGCTCCCGACGCTTTCAACGCGCCGAACTACGCGTACGACGCGGGCCTCATCGTGCTCGAGCCGGGCGCCTCCGCCGAGGCATCCTGGCGCATCGCGGCGATCGGCTGATCCGGCGCGCCGCAGGTCATCGCGGCGCAGGGAGTCGGTGGCACCCTCCATGCTGCGGCGGGCCGAGAATCCGTCAGTGATGCCCGGGGTCTGTGATCCCGTGCCGCCCGTGGGGCACGGCGCTGCGTCCCGCGTCCGTGGCCGCCAGCGCCGGTGTCACCAGCGCGGCGACGACGACGGAGGCCGCAAGGATCGCCCAGACGCGCGGGGGAGCGGCATCCGCTCGCCCTCCACGTCTGCGCACGCGTGAGGCGCACGCGAGAGCGGTGGCGAGAAGGAGGACGGCGAGCGCACCGATCGCCGCGAGACTCGTTCGCACGGGATCGGCCGCGAGCGCCGCGACGGCTGCGGCGAGACCGGCCAGGCTTGCCGCGACGCCCGTCCGCGGGACGATGATTCGTCCGCGGACGAGCGTCGCAGCCCCCCATACGAGCGCGGCGGCGCCGAGAGCGACGAGGACGGCGCCGGCCCCCCGGGCGGCACCTCCGTTCGTCAAGGCTCCCGCGCCCAGCGCGAGCTCGATGAGGCCCGCGCCCCACGCCGCGACAGCAGCACTGGAAGGCACGACGCCGCGGAACCCCGCGCGGATCGACCGCGCCCGCGGAGAGGCGTCCGGGCCTGCGTCGGCAGTCGGGATCGCGGTGGTCATGGTCTTCCCCGTCAGGCCGTCCGGCCCGAGGCGCCGGCGCGCACGCCACGCTCCGCGCCGAGACCCACTCCGAGGAGCACCAGCGCACTCGCCAGATGCAGGAAGTGGTCGGCCGTGTTGAGCGCGAGGATGTTCAGCGCCGTGTCGACCAGGAAGAACCCGACGACGCCCAGCAGCAGGTAGACCGCTCCGACGGCGATGTTCACGGCCTTCGCAGCGCGGGCGTTGCTGAGGCCTGCGACGAGGAGCGCCGCACCGATCAGGAGGTGAGCGATGTTGTGGAGCGGGTTGACCTCGAAGACTCCGAGGAGCAGGTTGCCCTCGGTCGCGATGAAGCCCACGCCGCCTGTGACGGCGAAGCCGAGAGCTCCCACGACGAGATATACGGCGCCGAAGATCGTGGCGACGAGGCGGTTCGGTGACGAGCGCATGGCGTTCTCCTGTTCGTTGGCGGCGAGTGCCGCGATGCCCGATTGTTCGGATCACACCCCGGATCGGTTTGGACGCGCACTCATTCGCCGGCGCGGAGCACCAGCTCGCGCTCACCCAGCGCGGCCCTCGCCGAGGCATCCTGGCGCATGGCGGCGATCGGCTGAACCGGCGCGCCTCAGACGAGATGAGGGAGGTGCCGGCCCCCCGGTCGGCACCTCCCCGCGTCGCAGTTCCCGAAAGCGGCGCGACCCCCCGACGAGTACCGCGCCCTGCTTCCCTCAACGCTAGGCGGACGGTCGGGATGCGCCTGGGGGGGTTGCGCGCAGGGCCCGCGATTGATACGCATCCACGCGTACCGGCAGCCCTATGCTGAGGCGCATGACCCTCGCCAACGCAGTGACCGACACCGCCGACCTCACCAGCCTCTGGGGCGGCACGGGCATCTTCGGACTGATCTGGTACATCCTCGTCGCCGTCGCGCTCTGGAAGGTGTTCAGCAAGGCCGGGTACCCCGGCATCCTGGCCATCATCCCGATCGTGAACATCGTCATCCTCGTGAAGATCGCCGGCTACTCGGCGTGGCTGAGCCTGCTGTACCTGATCCCGATCGTGAACATCGTGTGGTCCATCGTCGTCGCCGTGCGCGTGGGCAAGGGCTTCGGCAAGGGCGGTGCCTGGTCGTTCTTCCTGCTGTGGCTGTTCGCCTTCGTGGGCTACTTCATCCTCGGCTTCGGCCGGGCGCAGTACACGAAGCCGGTCTGATCAGCGCACCGGCGTCGTGGTGTCGATCGCCTCGCGCAGCGGGCGGCGCATCGGCGCCCAATAGCCCGTGGGTGTGAGGCGGGTCAGCACATCGACGAGGCGGGCCTCGCGCCCGATCATGACCCGCGCCCGCCGCCGCACCGTGGCCTCCACGATGCGCGCCGCGGCGTCTACGGGCTCCGTATGGTACATCGCGGCCTGCGCGGCGGCGGCGCGCTCGGCGACAGCCGGGTCGATGGCGGCCGCGAAGCGCCCGCGACCGATGATGCCGGTCTTGACCCCCGCCGGGTAGATCGCGCCCACGCTCACGTTCGTGCGCTCGAGCTCGTGCCGCAGTGCCTCGGTGAACCCCCGCACGGCGAACTTGCTCATCGCGTACGGGATGCGGCCTGCAGGGGCGGCGAGCCCGTAGATGCTCACGAGGTGCGTGATGTGCGCGGCGGGCTCGCGGCGCAGCGCCGGCAGGAGTGCCTTGGTGATGTTGACGGTTCCCCAGAGGTTCACGTCCATGAGCCAGCGCATCTCGTCCATCGTGAGCTGATCGATGTCGCCGAGCATGGATGACCCGGCGCACGTGATCACCGCCTGAACATGCGGGTGGGATGCCTCGACCGCCGTCGCGAGCGAGAACACCGCCTCATCGTCGGTCAGGTCGACCACGTGCACGGTGTGGCCCGTTCCGGTGAGTCGCGCGAGCGTCGCCTCGAGGCCGTCCGCGTTGCGATCGATGAGGGCGAGCCTCGCCCCGCGCCGCGCGAGTTCGAGGGCGACTTCGGCACCCATGCCGCTCGCCGCGCCGGTGATCACCGTCGTCCTGCCGCGCACCTCGAGCCGCTGCATCCGCGCCATGTCATCCCTCTCGTCTCCATCGACCGTGCTCATCGATTCTCGCGGACTCGCGGAGCGCCGGTGAACGCTAGCCTCGATGGAGGAGGAGTGATGGGCAAGACTGCGGAGGCGATCGCCGAAGGCGTGTCCATCGCGTGCGCCGCGGCGCGGCTGGCGGTGCGCAACCACATCCTCGTCGAGACGATCGCCCACGACGAGGCGTTCGACCTCGCGCGCGTCGCGCCTTTCGCGCACGACACCCTCGTCGCGCTCGCCGTGGAGCAGGAGGAGGCCGCCGACCTGGCCAAGCGCCAGCGGAAGAAGGCGTGGGGGAAGTTCACCGATCCGGACGGCACGCACGACTACCGCGACCGCGACACCCGCAACCTGCGCAAGCGCTACAAGCAGTACGTCGGAGTGGCGAAGGAGCTCCGGCGCATCGCCGAGGATCCCCACGCCGTGCGCACGCTGGTCGAGCAGGCGAGGGATGCCGCGTGGGGCGACGTCGAGGCGAATCTGGAGCGCCGGCTCAACGTCGAAGGCATGCGCCCCGACCTCGACCCCGACTACGAGAGGCTGCGGGCTGCCCGAATGCAGTCGCTGCGCCTCGTGGATCTCCCGCGGCTCGCTGCCCACCGGCGTCGCGCCGCGGAGGCGGGGGAGGCGGCCGACGGCGACCCTGTCGAGGCGACGCCGTCGCCGCGGGTGGCGGGCATCGACGTGAGCGAACTCGACGCCTGACGTCGGGGAGCCGCGTACGCTCGGCGCCATGGAGCTCGACTCGGCGGGTCATCCGTCGGAGCGGCCGGCGCTCCTCGAACGGGACGACGTGTGCGTTCCGCCGCACGAGGGCGCCCATGGATGGCTGGACACGCCCGGGATCTCCGCCCAGGGATGCTCGATTCGCTCCCTGGCGCGCCGTCGGGTATTCTGGACGCTGGCCCGCGCGGGAGTGCGGGCCGAGCGCCCGTAGCTCAATGGATAGAGCATCTGACTACGGATCAGAAGGTTAGGGGTTCGAGTCCCTTCGGGCGCGCACTGTGTTGAGACAGTGATCAAGAGAAGCTCCGGTCCTCCGGAGCTTTTCTTGTGTCGCCGTCGGGTCTGTCCGCCTGCCCGTCGCGGGTTCGCGCTGTCGTGTCCCGCATCCGCGCTCGTGCACACGGGCGCGATCGCGGGTTTCGGTAGCGCGAACCGGAGCCGCCCGGTGTAGTCTCCGAACGTCTGCGGTGTCGTCTGCACGAGCGGGAGTGAACATGGCTGAAGAGTCGCATCGCAAGCACCTCGGAGACGACGTGCCGGATCAGGCTCCGGGGGAAGAGACCCTGCTGGGCGCAGCGGGCGACGAGGTTCCGCCGGGCGGAGTCATCGCGGGCTCGTTCGATCACGAGTTCCCCGGCGCAGACCCGTATGCGGGCATTCCGGCCGACGAAGTCGGCCTCCCGCCGCTGAGCGAGGCCGAGCAGGAGGCCGTGGCGCGCGAGGCGGACCGACTCGCCGACGACCCGGCCGCGCGCGACAACCTCTGAGACACCGGCCTCTGCGGCCCTCTGCCCGCGATGCCCCCGCGGGCACGCACACTCGGGTCAGGCGACGAGGGCGGGAGCGCCGAGACGGCCGTCGACCATCTCGAGAACGCTGTCGCAGTGCTCGAGCACGTCACGGTCATGGGTGACCATGACCACGGCCACACCGGACTGGTGCGCCCGGTCGGCCAGGAGCTGGACGACCTCGTGGCTGCGACGACGGTCAAGCGCCGCGGTGGGCTCGTCGACCAGGAGGCCCGAGAGCATGACGACGAGCAGCGAGATCAGCGCGATCACGATGCCCATCAGGGTGAAACGGCCGCGGGCGAACCGCAGCTCGCGCAGAGCGAGGAACACGGGACCCTTCAACGTGGTGGAGATATACCGACAGAGTGTCGGAAAGATACCGACAGTCTGTCACCTCCATCGCGATCCGCGAAATCGGGGCTCGTCAGCGCCGCCTGGAAGAGGTGCCGACACGGTGTCGGAAACGAGGAGTATTCTCTACGTTCGTGACGCACGACACCGACCGCTTCCATCGCCTGCGCTGGTGGGGCCTCGCCGCGATCTCGCTGGGCGTCGCCCTCATCATCATGGACGCGACCATCGTCTCCGTGGCGATGCCCAACATCATCTCCTCGCTCGACCTCAGCACCACACAGGTGCAATGGGTTCAGGAGGTCTACACGCTGGTGTTCGCCGCACTCCTGATGGTGTGGGGCACGATGAGCGACCGGATCGGCCGACGACGACTCCTCGTCATCGGTCTCATCCTCTTCGTCGGGGCGAGCATCCTTTGCGCGTTCGCACCGACCGGCACATGGCTGATCGCCGCCCGCGCGCTCCAGGGAGTCGGCGGATCCATGATCCTGCCCACCACGCTCGCGCTGCTGAACGCGACCTTCCGCGGCAGCGAGCGCGGCATCGCGTTCGCCGTCTGGGGTTCGACGATCGGCTCGATGGCAGCGGTCGGGCCGGTCCTCGGCGGGTGGCTCACCACCGCACCGACTGGATCGGTGCGGCGGCTTCGATCGTCGGATTCGGCCTGCTCGTGTTCGCCCTGATCGAGGGCCGGTCCTACGGGTGGTGGGAGGCGTCCGAGACCGCCCCGGTCAGCCTCGGCGGCTTCAGCATCATCCCCGTGCTCTTCGCGCTCGCGGTCGTCGTGCTCGGAGCGCTCGTCCTGCGCGAGCGATCGCGCGTCGCCGCGGGCAGGTCGGTGCTGCTCGACGTCACGCTGTTCCGCATCCCGACGTTCAGCAACGGCAACGTCACCGCGCTCACCGTGTCACTCGGCGAGTTCGGGCTGATCCTGTCGCTCCCGCTGTGGTTCCAGTACGTGCTGGGCATGGACGCGCTCCAGGCCGGGCTCGCGCTCCTCCCACTTGCAGTGGGCTCGTTCGTGGCGAGCGGATCGGTCCACTCGCTGTCCAAGCGTCTTTCGCCGGTGCAGATGGTGCGGCTCGGCATCCTGCTCGAGATCGTGTCGCTGGCGGTGATGGCGCTGCTCATCCGCCCCGACTCGTCCACGTGGGTCACCGGTGTCCCGCTCTTCTTCTACGGCATGGGCGTGGGCTTCGCGACCGCGCAGCTGACCCAGCTCATCCTCGTCGACGTGCCTCTCGACAAGTCCGGTCAGGCCTCGTCGACCCAGTCCACCGCCCGTCAGGTCGGTTCGGCGCTGGGCATCGCCATCCTCGGAACCGCGCTCTTCACGACATTGCGCGCGGGAACCGAGCCGCGGCTCAGCGACGAGATCGCCGCCGATCCCGCGATCGGCCGGCTCGTCGACGGCGTCGCCGACTCGGCGGGCGCCCTCATCGCTCAGCTCGCCGAGAACCCGGCGACCGTCGCGATCGCCGACGCCGCGCGCGAAGCGCTCACCCAGGGCGTTGCGGTGGCCGCATGGGTCGGCATCGCGGCGCTCGTCGTGGGACTGCTCACGACGATCCCGCTCGGAAGACGGAAGGCCGGGGCCGAGCCGGCCACCGACCTCGTCGCCGAATCCGAGGGCTGATCCCCGGGCCTCACGGAATCGCCGTGCCGGCGCACTTCATCGGGCGCCGGCACGGACGCGGGCGGGGCTCACCCGAGCGCGTGCCACTTCGCGGCGACGCGGTCGGAAGGGGAGGAGGGATGCCGCGCGGCGCGCTCCCTGGAGCGTCCGCCGCGCAGGCTGTCCACCGCGGCGGGGAGTCCCGCGAGCAGCGCCTTGAGCTTGAAGCGCGCGGAGCGCACCGGTGCCCGATGGGTGCGGCGACGAGGCGGGTTCAGCTTTCGACATGGCTCTGGCAATCGATGCAGGTCTCGGCGTGGGGCAGGACCTCCAGGCGTCCCGCGGCGATCGCTCCGCCGCAGCGGGTGCAGGACCCGAAGGTGCCTGCATCCAGCCTGCCCAGCGCCGCGCGGATCTGGTCGATCTCACGACGCGTGGCCGCGGCGGTCATGTACGCGACGGGGTCGACGTTGGGGATGGCGCGAGGGGCGAGCTCCTCGACGATGGCTTCGCGCCGCTGAAGCTCGGTGTCCAGTGCGCGGCGGATCCCGTTGAGATCCAGCTGAGGCTCCGCGAGGGTGGGGGCTGCGTTATCGGCGAGCATGGTGGTCCTGCTTTCTTCAGTGGAGTATCGGTCGGCGGCCCCTGCGAGGCCGGATGGGTCGCGTTCAACCCAGGTGGAGCGGCGCGTCGGCCCTGGAGGCGTGCGCTGCCTCCTCGACGAGCCGCGCCTCGGCGAGCCGGTGCGCCACGTCGCGCAGCAGCTCGGTCGCGTCTCCCTGCGTCAGTTCGCGCCTCTCGACCTGCGAGATGATCCGACCGACGGTGAGGCGGGCCTCGGCGACGATGCGGAGGGGGAGCCGGGGTGCGGCGTGCAGGGCCCGCTCGGCGTCGAGCCGGGCGTTCAATGCCACCGGCGACCACGTCACGGGCAGGGGAGCCGAGTGTCCGGGGCGTGCGGGGAGCGACGATGCGATGGGCATGGGTGCCTCCTTCGGGTACGAAAAAACGCGCCGCAGATGCGACGCGCTGGATAGCCGGATGGCCGGGATCGAACCGGGACTCAGGGCGGCGCAGCGCGGGCGAAGGAGCGGTAGAGCACATCAGCTCCGCGGGGCATCCGGGGCGGCAGCACCTCGTGCCGCGCTCCCGCGAGTTCCATCGCCGTCCGCGCCGCGTCGACGGCGGTGCCGCGCTGCGGAGCGGAGGGAACGATGGGAGCTGACATGCCCCTCACCATAGCCCGAAAGCAGAAAAAGGCAAGTCGGAGGCTTTTTTCGGCAGACCCACCGGCGTCGAGCGGTCCGCCGCCCGCACACGGCGACGGGGCCGGCCCCGATGGGAGCCGGCCCCGTGAGTGCCCTGCGTCAGCGAGTGCTGGTGCTGCGGCGACGCGCGAAGAAGACGTACAGGCCGAGCACGATGATCGCGCCGATGATGGACCCGATGATGCCGGCCGGCTGCAGGAAGCCGCCGTTGGGGTCGGCGCCGAACAGCACGAACCCGAGGAACCCTCCGACGAACGATCCGACGATGCCGAGCACGATGGTCATCAGGATGCCCATGCTCTGCTTTCCGGGGATGATCGCGCGGGCGAGCAGTCCGGCGATCAGGCCGATGATGATGAGTCCGAGAATTGTCCAGAGCATGATTCCTCCTCCGTTGTGAGCGCCGCCGGGGTACGCGGTGCTCGTCATGCGTCCGTCACGCTAACAAGGTGCTGACCATTCGCACCGACCTATACCCTGCGAGGCCGGGAGGCTGTACTATCCGCGTCCGCTGCGTTCGGCGGGCGTGATTCGTGACTCAGTCGCGCGAGCGATGCACGCCGCTGTCGGCGCGCTGGATCGTGATCGGCACAGCCACCGCGGCGGTGATGCACAGGATCCCGGCGATGAACACCAGGCCCGGCAGGATGGGCGACGCGAACGAGATGCCCACCAGATACATGCCGCCGAGGAGCAGGATGATGTAGAGAGCGAAGAGCATGATCGACCTCCGGTTTGCTCGATGAGGCTTACTCTTGCGCACGCCACCGCCGACCGGAAGAGGCGTGACGTCCGGCGCGGCTCGGTCGAGGGCCACGAGGGCGCTGGTGCGCGGCATCCGCTCGCGTGAGAATGTCCGCCATGGAACTCGTGCAGATCGCTCAGCATGCCGACGATCTCGACCGCGCAGCGGACTTCTACTCCGCGCTGCTCCAGACCGAGCCGACAGCGCGGTTCGATCCGCCCGGACTGCTGTTCTTCGACCTGGACGGGGTGCGCCTGCTGCTCGACCGGAACGCGCCGTCGTCCCTGATCTACCTGCGCGTGCCCAACGTCCACGAGGTGATCGAGCGCCTCGGCGGCCTCGCCGAGGTGGTCTCGCATCCGCACGTCATCTTCCGTCACGAGGACGACACGCTCGGCCCGGCCGGACACGACGAATGGCAGGCGTTCCTGCGGGACCCCGAGGGCAACACCGTCGGGCTGATCGCGTTCCAGCGTCCGTAGAGGTGGCGACGCGGCATGCATCCCGCGCAAGAATGGGCGAGTGGATGCCGCGTTCCCCGCCCTCACCGAGATGCCCGCCCCGCAGTTCGTCATGTCGGCGGAGGGGCACCGCCTGGCCACGTACTCGTGGGGAGAGGATGACGGCGGCCCGACCGTGCTGTGCGTGCACGGGTTCGCGTCGAGCTGCCGCGACAACTGGGTGAACACCGGCTGGGTCCGTGACCTCACCCGCGCGGGCTTCCGCGTGCTCGGAGTGGATCAGCGCGGTCACGGTCTCAGCGACAAGCCGCACGAGCCCGAGGCGTACGGCATGGATGCACTCACGGCCGACCTGGTGGCCGTGCTCGACACGTACCTCCTCGCCTCGGTGTTCTATGCGGGCTACTCGCTCGGCGCGCGCGTCGGGTGGCAGCTCGCGGTGAACGCGCCCGAGCACGTCGAGCGGGCCGTGCTCGGCGGCATCCCCGACGGACGCCCGCTCGCGCGCCTGCAGATCGAGCAGGCCCGCGCCTACGCCGAACACGGCACGCCCGTCGAGGACCAGGTCACGCGCAACTACGTGACGCTGGCCGAGCGGGTGCCAGGCAACGATCTGCGCGCCCTCGTCGCGCTGGCGGAGGGCATGCGCCTCGGCGACGCCGATCCCGATCCCGATCGGCCGCCGCAGCAGACGATCCTGTTCGCGACCGGCTCGGAGGATGCGATCCTCGAGCGGTCGCGCGCGCTCGCCGCGGCGACACCGCACGGAGACTTCGTGGAGCTGCCCGACCGTCACCACTTCAATGCCCCGGGGTCGCGCGACTTCCGCCGGGCCGCGGTGGGCTTCTTCACACACGATTGAGCCGCTGCGCCACTGTGCGCACGTCGAGGGTGGTGCCTGAGACATCGTGCTCATCTCGATGTGATCACGGGGGGCATTCTGTCGGCGCGACCGCGTAGCCTGGAGGAGTGAGCGCCTACGTCTCGGCGTTCGAGCTGTTCTCCATCGGTGTAGGACCCTCGAGCTCCCACACGGTCGGTCCCATGCGGGCCGCCCTCGACTTCGTCGTCCGTCTGCGCGAGGAGGGCCTCCTCGACTCCGTCGCTCGCGTGACGTGCACTCTGTACGGCTCGCTGGGCGCCACGGGCATCGGCCATGGCACGCCCGACGCCGTCGTCGCCGGACTCATGGGCCTCGAACCCGAGACCGTCGATCCCGACGCCGTGCGCTCGGCGTGGGCCGCGTGGCGCGAGGGTGCGGAGCTGCCGCTGGCGGGGACGCACCCGATCCCCTTCGCGAAGGACGACGTCGTCTTCGAGCCGCGCACCCGGCTGCCCGGGCATCCGAACGCCATGACCCTCGAAGCCTGGTCGACGACACGCGGCGGACGCCCGAGACGGATCGGAGCGGATGCCGCGACCGCCGCCGTCCGCGAGACCGGTGCCGCTTACGCGCTCGGTGCAGGTGCCGCCGCGACCGCCCTCGAGCACGCCGCCGACGGCCCCGGACTCGTGCTGCGCGAGACCTACTACTCGGTCGGCGGCGGATTCATCCGGCGCGAAGGCGAGCCGCCGCGCGTACGGACGGCGAGCTTCCCATTGGATTACGGGTCGGCCGAGGAGCTGCTCGCACTGTGCGACGAACACGGGCTGACGATCGCCGAGCTCGCCCGCATCAACGAGGAGGCGCTGCGCGATGACGAGCACATCGCCAGCGGGCTCGATGCCATCTGGGACGCCATGGCGGGGTGTGTCGACGCGGGACTCCACGCCGAGGGCGTGCTTCCCGGCATGCTTCAGGTGAAGCGCCGGGCCGGAGCCATCCGCGTGCAGCTCGACGAGGCCGAGTCGGACGGACGCCGTGAGCTTCCGGGCGAGTGGCTGGGTGCGTTCGCGCTCGCCGTGAACGAGGAGAACGCCGCGGGAGGCCGCGTCGTCACCGCTCCGACGAACGGGGCGGCCGGCATCCTTCCCGCCGTGGCGATGTACTGGTGGCGGTTCCTCGCCGACTCCGGTCTCGGCGCCGGCAACGCCGTCACTCCGTACGGCGAGCTCGTGGGCAGTGCGCTGCTCGGCTACGACGGGCACGCCGCGGCGCCGGACGAGACGTCCGGGTGGGATGACGCGGCAGTCGCCGAAGCGAACCGTCGCCGTGGCATCCGCCGATTCCTCCTCACGGCCAGCGCCCTGGGCTCGCTATTCAAGGCCAACGCGTCGATCTCGGGGGCGGAGGGCGGCTGTCAGGCCGAGGTGGGATCGGCGTGCGCGATGGCGGCGGGCGGGCTGACCGCCGTGATGGGTGGCACCAACCGGCAGATCGAGAACGCCGCGGAGATCGCGATGGAGCACCACCTCGGCCTTACGTGCGATCCGGTCGGGGGCCTCGTGCAGATCCCCTGCATCGAGCGCAATGCGATCGCCGCGTCCACGGCGGTGACGGCGGCCCGGCTCGCGCTGCGTGGCGACGGCTCGCACTACGTCTCTCTCGATGCGGTCGTCGAGACGATGCGCCAGACCGGGATCGACATGTCGCACAAGTACAAGGAGACGAGCGAGGGCGGCCTCGCGGTGAACGTCATCGAGTGCTGACCGACATCCTTCGGGCGATGAAGAGGCTGGCACTCTCGATGTGAGAGTGCTAATCTGTGATTAGTTGAGTCGACTCGACTCAACTCTCAGATCAACCCCCACATCGCAACAGAAGGAGTAGACAATGGCCACGTACGACCCGTTCCGCGACTTCGACCGCCTCGCGTCGAGCCTCATGGAGGGGCGCCGCGGACCCCGCCGCATGCCGATGGACCTCTACCGCGACGGCGACCACTACGTGCTCACCGCCGACATGCCGGGAATCGACCCCGGATCGGTCGACATCGACGTCGACGGGCAGCTGCTGACGATCCGCGCCGAGCGGTCGCTCACCACGGGCGAAGGTGTGAAGTGGATCACCCGCGAACGCGAGGCCGTGAGCTTCCTGCGGCAGCTCAACCTCGGTCAAGGCATCGACACCGACAGCATCACCGCCGACTACAGCAACGGTGTGCTGAGCGTCACGATCCCGGTGAGCGAGAAGGCCAAGCCGCGCAAGATCGAGGTCCGCTCCAGCGCCGGAGCCGGCGCCGGAGCACAGACCATCACCGCGCAGGAGAGCCGCGAGGAGCCGCAGCCGATCGAGCAGTGAGCGCACAGCGACGACCCGGCCATCCCCGGCTACCCGTGACCCGGGTGATCCCGGTTTCTGACGCCGGCCACCGCCCCGCAGCCCTCCGGCCGCGGGGCGGTGTCGTGCGTGCCTAGGATCGAGCCGTGTCCGAACGCGAACTGACCACCCCGGTGCCGTTGACGCTCCCGAACGGCGAGCTGAATCCCGACGCGATCGGATGGGCCAGGCGGCCGCTCGTCGACACCCGCGGAATCGGGCGCGGGTGGGGCCGCAACAAGCGGTGGGAGTACTGGAACGTCATCACCCCGACGCACATCATGGCGCTGACAGTGTCGTCGATCGACTACGCGGCGGTCAGCGAGGTGTGGGTGTTCGACCGCGCGACGCAGCGCGCGATCGGCACGAACGTCTCGGCCGTACTCGGCCGGGCGACGCTGCCGTCGAGCCTCGAGCAGGGTCCGTCCCGAGCGCGGGCGAAGGATCTGGCGATCGACATCGACGAGGTCGACGGAGGCACCCGGCTGCGCGCGGCGACGCACCGTGCGTCCTTCGACGTCGTCGCCGAGCTGCCGGAGGCCCACGAGCGCCTCGCCGTCGTCGTGCCGTGGAGCAGGCGTCGGTTCCAGTACACCGTGAAGGATGTCGCGCGACCGGCGTCGGGACGCGTCGCGTTCGACGGCGAGGTCTTCGACGTGCCGGCCGGGGAGTCCTGGGCCGTGCTCGACCACGGCCGCGGCCGCTGGCCCTATGACATCCGCTGGAACTGGGGAGCGGGCTCCGGCGTCTCCGATGGTCGGGTCATCGGCATCCAGGTCGGCGGCAGGTGGACCGAGGGAACCGGCTCGACCGAGAACTCGATGCTCATCGACGGCCGGCTTCACAAGATCCATGACGAGCTCGCCTGGGATTACGACCTCTGGCGCTGGCGGCAGCCGTGGCGGGTGTCGGGCGGGGGGCTCGAGGCATCCTTCGCGCCCTTCTACGACAAGCGCACTCGCACCGATCTCGGCGTCGTCGCATCGAGCACCGATCAGTGCTTCGGAACGTGGAGCGGCACGTTCCGCACCGCCGAGGGCGAGGAGATCGCGTTCGACGGCATCACCGGCTGGGCGGAAGAGGTGCACAACCGCTGGTGAGCGGATGCCGTTGCTCCGTGCCCTCCGCCGCGCGGTGGCCCGTGTCGGAGGGGCGGTCGTAGGCTGAGCGCGTGGTGGAGTACGTCGTTCCCGCGCCGAAGCGGCGCCGCGGTCGACCCCGGGCAGGCGAGTCGGACGCGCGCGACCGCATCCTCGCGGCCGCGATCGAGGAGTTCGGCAGCGCCGGCTACGACGGCGCGACGATCCGCGGGATCGCGGCGCGCGCCGGCGTCGACTCGGCGCTGATCCACCACCACTTCGGCACCAAGGCCGACCTCTTCGGCGCCGTCATCGACGCGCCGATGC
The DNA here is from genome assembly GCF_042274785.1 of Microbacterium sp. NPDC056003. Lineage (NCBI taxonomy): Bacteria > Bacillati > Actinomycetota > Actinomycetes > Micrococcales > Microbacteriaceae > Microbacterium > Microbacterium sp. NPDC056003. The sequence continues at coordinate 1,905,581 of NZ_JBHJXQ010000001.1, forward strand.
GGCCCGACCTCGCGCTGCCCGAGATCCTCGCCGGTCCGCGACATGAGGTGGGCGAGCGGATCGTGCGCTACGTCCTCGAGACGTGGGAGGTGCCCGAGGCGAGGCGACGCGGTGTGGCACTGCTGCGGACGGCGATCGGCAACAAGCTGACGACACCCCTCGTCGCGGGGTTCCTCTCGCGAGAGCTCATCGGGCGCATCGCCCGGACGCTCGAGGTGCCCGACGCGGAGCTCCGCGCGACCCTTGCGGGGTCGCAGATCGCGGGCATGCTGATTGCGCGCTACGTGCTGCGCCTGCCGGGCCTGGCCGAGGCATCCCTCGACGACATCGTCGAGCGCGTCGGCCCGACCGTCCAGCACCACCTGTACGACTGACGACGACACGGAAGGAAGACATGACGTTCCAGGCATATCTCGACAACGTCGAGGAGAAGACGGGACTCACTCCGCGCCAGTTCATCGAACTCGCCTCCGAGAGGGGCTTCGGTCCCGGCACCAAGGCGGGGGAGATCGTGACGTGGCTGGGTGAGGACTACGGGCTCGGGCGCGGTCACGCGATGGCTCTCGTGCACGTGATCACCAAGGGACCGCAGATCAGCGCGAAGCACGTGGGCACCGGCACCGTGCACTCCGATCCGTCCGACATGCTCTGGCTCGACGGCAAGGCGACCAATCCGAGCTCCTAGCCCTTGACGGGCGGGCAGGCCGGGCGAATAATTCATCGCGTGGTGAATAAAGCGCCGGGCCACGCCGTCGAGGTGCGCGGCCTGCGAGTGCGCCGCGGCTCGACCGACGTGTTCCGCGGCCTCGACTTCGACATCCCGCGCGGGCAGATCACCGGTCTGATGGGCCCGTCGGGCTCCGGCAAGACCACGCTCATGCGGTCGATCGTCGGCGTGCAGAAGGTGGCGGGCGGCACCGTCACGGTGCTCGGATCGCCCGCGGGAACGACGGCGCAGCGGCGTCGGGTCGCCTACGACACACAAGCCGCGTCCGTGTACGGCGACCTGACGATCGAGCAGAACCTCCGTTACTTCGCGCAGGTGATCGGCGCCCCGCGGTCCGACGTGGGACGCGTGATCGAGAAGGTCGGGCTCGAGGGCCAGGCGAAGCAGACCGTCGACTCGCTCAGCGGCGGGCAGGAGAGTCGTGTGTCGCTCGCGGTCGCGATGCTCGGGACGCCCGAACTGATCGTGCTCGACGAGCCGACCGTCGGCCTGGACCCCGTGCTGCGTGCTGAGCTCTGGGACATGTTCCGCGGCATCTCCGAGACCGGCGCCACGATCATCGTCAGTAGTCATGTGATGGACGAAGCGCTGCGCTGCGATCGGCTCATCCTCCTGCGCGGGGGCCGCATCATCGCCGACACCACTCCGCAGGGGCTGATCGCCGACACGGGAGAGACGGATCCGGATGCGGCGTTCCTCGCGCTCATCGAGCGGGATGCCGCGGGCGCCGCCGAGCACCGGCCGTCGACCCGGCGCGAGGCGCGAGACGAGCCGGGCGAATGAACGGCACGCGCACCCTCGCGACCGCGGCGCGGATCCTTCGTCAGCTGAGCCACGACCCTCGCTCGATCGCCCTCATGCTCGTGGCACCGAGCCTGCTGGTCGGGCTCTTCGCGTGGCTCTTCAGCGACCAGAAGGGCGTCTTCGACATCTATGGGCCGCCGATCCTGGCGCTCTTCCCCTTCATCATCATGTTCCTCATCACGTCGATCACCACGTTGCGGGAGCGCCGGTCGGGAACCCTCGAGCGGCTGATGACCACCCCGCTCGGCAAGGCGGACTTCATCGTCGGGTATGCGCTCGCCTTCGGGTGCATGGCGATGCTGCAGGCCGTCGTGACGGTGTCGTTCGCCGTGTGGGTGTGCGGTCTCGGGACGGACGGACCGGTCTGGCAGCTCGGGCTCGTCGCCGTGACCGACGCCGTGCTGGGGATGGCCCTCGGGCTGCTGGCGAGTGCGTTCGCACGCACGGAGTTCCAGGCGGTGCAGTTCATGCCGCTCATCGTCTTCCCGCAGATCCTGCTAGGCGGGCTGTTCATGCCTCGCGAGGACATGCCTGAGGCGCTGTACGCGATCTCGAACGTGCTGCCGCTGAGCTACGCGATCGACGCGATCAACGCGGTGACCGCAGGCGACGAGGGGTGGGACGTGTACGGCCCGCTGCTGGTGGTCGTGGCATTCCTGGTCGGCTCACTGATCCTCGCGTCGTCGACCCTCCGCCGGCGCACCCCGTAGGGGGTCAGCGACCCGGCGCACCCCGTAGGGGGTCAGCGAGGCTCGGTCAGGTCTCGGGGAGGCGCTTGCGGAGCTTGCCGGTGAGGTCGCGCAGCTGCGCGAGCTCCTCGTCGCTGAGCAGCGACATCCGCTCGGCGATCGCCCTGCCGTGCGCGCTCGCGAGCTTGCGGAAGATCGCGGCTCCGGCGTCCGTTGCGCGCACCAGCGCGCCGCGGCCGTCGTCGGGATCGGCGCACTTCTCGATGAGGCCGCGCGTCGCCATGCGCTCGACCAGCCGCGACACGCTCGGCTGGCTGATGAGCATGTTCGCGGTGACGTCGCGCAGCCGTGCGGTCATGTTCTCGGCGCGCGTCACGGTGAGCAGGACGTCGTACTCGGCCTGGCTCAGGGTGTCGTCGTGGAAGTCCTGATTGATGTCGCCGAACACCTCGTGCTGTGCCCGGAACAGGCTCTCCCAGGCGTCGATAGCGAGGCGGCGATCCGTCATGACGACAAGAGTACGACCAAAGCCGACCCCTAGGCTGGGGCGCATGGGGACTGTCTCATCCGTGTCCCGGAGGGCGCGTCCGGTCGGACGCGCGCTCGCGGTCTGGCTGCTCGCGCTCCTGCTCGGCGCTGGCGCGATCGTCGGCATCGCCGCGTCGCCCGCGCATGCCGACGTCAACGACTTCTCGTTCGAGAGTCTCGACGTGGAGTATCGACTCGACCGGGCTGACGACGGCACGAGCGTGCTCACCGTCGTCGAGCGGTTCGTCGCCGTGTTCCCCGATGTCGACCAGAACCGCGGGATGCAGCGGCGGATACCCGATTCGTACCTCGGCGCTCCGCTGCATCCGCAGCTCGTCTCGATCACCGACGGCGACGGAGCGCGGCGCGAGAGCGAGGTGGAGTCCGTCGACGACTACTACGTCATGACCTCGCGCGCCGGCGACTACGTCCACGGTCGCCAGACGTACGTCTTCACGTACACGTTGCAGAACGTCACGCGGTTCTTCGATGACACCGGTGTGGACGAGCTCTACTGGAACGTCAACGGCACCGAGTGGCAGCAGCCGTTCGGGCGGGTGAGCGCGCGGGTCACGATGCCGGCGGAGCTCGCCGACCGGCTCACGGGCGCTCAGGCCTGTTACGTCGGCTACGAGGGGTCCACCCTGACTTGCCGCATCGCGGTCGTCGACGGCGCGGTCGAGGCATCCGCTTCTCCTGTTGCTCCGTACCAGACGATGACTGTCGCGATAGGGTTCGAGGCCGGCACGTTCACCGCGTTCGACCCCTCCCCGCTTGCGTCGCCGTGGGGTTGGCTACAGGGGATCGCCGCACTCGGCGTCGGTGCCGCGGCGGTGTTCGCCGGCGTGACGCGGGCGCGCCACCTGCGCGACGAGCCCGGTCGCCCGGTGATCATCGCCGAGTACTCGCCGCCCCGCGCCGTCGACGCACTCGAGAGCGCGGTGCTGCTGGGCCTCATGACAAAGGCGATTCCCGCCGAAGTCCTCGAGCAGGCGGTGGTGGGCAGCATCCGCATCGTCGAAGGCGAGCGCAAGATGTTCGGCGGCGTGAAGCTGCGCGCCGAACTGGTCGACCCGTCGCGGGCGGACGGCGACGGGCGGATGCTGCTCGACGGCCTCTTCCCGTCGGGGATGGTCGGTGAGCAGTTCGAGTTCGGCCGCTCCGACACGCGCTTCTCGTCGGCCGCGCAGGGCATCCTGAAAGCGGCGAACCAGGAGCTGGTGAATCGCGGCTTGCGGCGTCCGGTGCCGGCCCGGGTGCGGGTGTGGCCCCTTCTCGCCGCGATCGCCGCGACCGTGGTCGTCTTCCTGACCGGATTCGCCGCGCTGGAGGCGATGGTGACCCCGTGGGTGCCCATCGTGCTGATCATCGCGTCGGTGCTCGTGACGGTCATCGTCGGAGGCATGGTCGCGCGCAAGCCGCTGACGGCCGCCGGCGCGGAGACGCGCGATCACCTCGCCGGGCTCAAGCTGTTCATCGAATGGGCCGAAGCCGACCGTATCCGCATGCTCCAGTCGCCGCAGGGTGCGGAGCGGGTGCAGGTCGACACGACCGATCCTCGGGCGATGCTGCGCCTGTACGAGACCCTGCTGCCGTACGCCGTCGTGTTCGGGCAGGAGAAGGAGTGGGCGCGCCAGCTCGCCGTGCTCTACGGCGAGGGCAACTCACCGGGGTGGTACTCGGGCTCGAGCGGCTTCAACGCAGCCGCGTTCTCGACGGGCATCTCGACCCTCTCGTCGAGCACGGCCTCGTCGTCGTCGACGTCGGGCGGATCGAGCGGAGGCGGCTCGGCCGGCGGCGGAGGCGGTGGCGGAGGCGGCGGGGGAGTCTGACCCGAGCCGCGAGCGATCTCGAAACGAACGCCCGGAACGGGCGAGAGTAAGGGCCGGTCAGAGAGGCTCCCGACCGGCCCTTGTCCCTTGCACCAAGAGTGTCCTGCAATCACATGCCGGCAGCTGCCACAGCAAAACAGCTGACCGTTGAGAGCACTCTATAACGAGAAGGTAACGGCGACAAGGGTTCGGCGTTATCTTTTCGTGATTGATCTCGAGGTCGGCGAATCCGCCGCAGAACGCGCCGGAAACCCCGCGCGATCGCCGTCCTGAGCAATCACCGTCCTCCGTCTTGCGCTTCGCCCGAACCCTCGGGGTTCTCTTGCGGAAACATTGCGGATCCCGTGCGTGAACGACGCGGTCGCTTTTCCAGACTGTTCCCATCAGGCCGCGCAACACCGCAGAGCCCCAGACCAGACGGGCCCCAGACCCGCACACATCCCTTGGGGGGAACATCATGAAGAAGTCCACGAAGGGCACGATCGCCATCGCCGCCGGAATCGCACTGCTGCTCGGCGGCGGCGGGTCGCTCGCCTACTGGCAGGGCTCGGCGCAGGTCAGCTCGGCCACGATCCAGACCGGGGAGCTGAACGTCGCGCTCACCTCGGGCGCCACCTGGCAGGTCAAGCGCGGCAGCACGACGACCGACATCACCAGCACGCTGGCCTCGTTCAAGATGGTCCCCGGCGACACCGTCATCTACACGGTGCCCTTCCAGACCAAGGCGAACGGCACGAACCTCACCGCCGCCGGCGCCATCAACTGGGGCGGCTACGCGGCCGTCCCCGCACACCTCACCTCGAGCGTCGCGGGCACCTACAACAGCACCGCGATCACCGGCAGCGCCTTCACCGTCGCGAGCGGCACGGCCGACGGCAAGCTCGTCTTCACGCTGAGCTGGCCCTTCGGCACCAGCGCCTCCAGCGACACGGCTGCCGCCACGATGAACCAGGCCTGGAACCTCGGCGCGACCACCGTGACGGTCACGCAGACCGCCAACGGCGCGTCCTGAGCCTGCTGCCCAGACAGGGAAGGGCCGGGTGCGAACCCGAATCGCGCCCGGCCTCTCCCGCCAGCTCCCCACTCACACCTCGCACAGATCGGGTAGACGGATGCCGCGCAGCAAGGTCAAGGCCCCGCTCGGGGTCGCCGGACTCCTCGCCGGCGTCGTCGCGGTCGCGGTCGTGCTGGCACCCGGCACGCTCAGCGCATTCGTCTCGAGCACCCAGACGCCCACCGTCTCGGTGTCGACGGGCGAGGCGGCGCTGACGATCACCGGCACCGGCGGCTCGAACTCGGGCGTCTACCCCGGCGGGCCTGCGCAGCTGATCGCGTCGCGCTCCATCGCCAACACCGGCGACGTGCCGCTCAGCCTGGCTTCCGCCTTCACCGCCACCGGCGGCCTCGCCACCCGCGTTGTCCTGACGGTCAGCGTCCAGACGGGTGCGTGCGCGGCCACTCCGCCCGCGACGTGGCCCGCCGGCAGCGGCCGCTGGCAAGCCACCACGGCGGCCACCACGATCGCCGTCCCGACTGCGCTGGCGGTCGGTGCCACCCGCACCCTGTGCATCTGGCAGAGCCTCGACCCGAACGCGCCGAACGGCACGCAGGGCCAGTCTGCCGCGGTGAGCGTCACGCTCACCGGCACGCAGATCGCCCCCTGACCAGCCCCACGCCCACCGCACCCAGAAGGCCCTCCCCATGACCAAGCGAGCGAAGATCCTCACCGCGCTGATCGCGGCGATCGGACTGGTCGTCATCGCGCCGCTCTCGGCCGTCGCGTACTGGTCGGTGACCGCGCCCGTCGCGCTCACGGCCACGGCGAGCACCTTCGCCGTCTCGCCCTTCTCGGTCGCCCCGGCGTCCGCGGCGTCGTCGACGAGCTTCGTCGGATGGGAGACCACCCAGTACTACGCCGCCCCGCTCGTCAACAGCGGGTCGACGCCGTGGGCATCCCACTCCGTGGCCGTGGCCGCGGCATCCGGCTTCGGTCCTGCTGCCGCCGCCACCGTACAGGTCGCGCTGACCGCGTCCGCGAGCGTCTGCCACACCGATGCGACGTACGCCGGCGTCACCGCGCGCAGCGCGCTCGCGTCCTCCTCGTGGTCCTCGACCGCGCCCGTCGCTGCGGGCGGCACCACGTACGCCTGCATCAAGCTCGTCGTCGCCGACACCGACACCCACACCCCCGCCGGTCAGGGCGCGCCCGCACCGACCCTCACCCTCACCACGACGGCGACCGCCGCGCAGCACAATTGGACCGCTCAGGAACAGGCCGAGCTCACCATGGCGAGCACCGGCTGGGCCGCGTGCTCCACGAATGGCGGCAACGTCGTCCTGACGCTTCCGAATGGCCTGCCGTCCGGCTCGTACACCGTCACGCGTGACGACACGGGCGCGGCCTTCCCCGCGAGCATCTCGCCGAACGGCAAGACCCTCACACTCTCGAACCCCGCGACCCGCGGCGTCGAGACGGCGGAGACCTACGTGTCCGTCCGCAACGCACAGGGAACGGTGGTCGCCGTCGCGAACCTCTCGTTCCGTTCGTCGTACTTCCTCGTGATCTTCTTCACCAAGAGCTTGGCATGCGCATGAACACTCTCTCGATGACCACCCTCGACGCCGTCAGCCGTCCTTCGGATGAGCGCACCGATTCGGTGACGGATGCCCCGGCCGCGGCATCCCGCTCGGGCAATCGTCGCTCCGCCGAGGAGCGCGTGTCCGTCCCACGGATGCTGCTGACCGCCCTGTCCTGGGCCGTGCTCGCCCTGGTCGCGCTGCTCGCTGTCGTCGTCGTGATCGTGCCGCTCGTGAGCGGTTCGAAGCCGTACACCGTGCTCACCGGGTCGATGGTGCCGCAGTACTCACCGGGGACCCTCGTCGTGGTGAAGCCCGCCGACATCAGCGAGATCGGCCTGGGCGACGTCATCACCTACCAGCTCGAGTCCGGCAAGCCCGACGTCGTCACGCACCGCGTCGTGGGGATCGGCGCGGCGGCCGACGGCGAACCCCTGCTCATCACCCGCGGCGATGCGAACGACGCCGATGACGCCGACCCCGTGCGCGGCGTGCAGATCGTCGGCAAGCTCTGGTACTCCGTGCCCTACATCGGCTGGATCAACAGCGTCGTCACCGGTGAAGCGCGGGCGTGGGCGCTGCCCGTCGTGGTCGCGGGACTGTTCGTCTACGGGATCGTGACGATCGTCACGGGTGTGCGCGACCGGCGACGGGCGCAGGCCGCCCTCACCCGCGGCACCCGGCGCGAGCAGCCGGGTGGCATCGGACGCGACGTCGCCGAGGAGACGCACCCGGCCGGCGACAGCGACGCCTGAAGCGTCCGGCTCAGTACCAGTCGGTCGCCTGCGAGTGGCCCCACGCACTGCACGGCGTGCCATACGCCGCGGCGATGTACTGCAGGCCCCACGCGATCTGAGTGGTGGCGTTGGTCTGCCAGTCGGCGCCCGCGCTCGCCATCTTGTTCCCCGGCAGCGACTGGGGGATCCCGGTGGCGCCGCTGGAGGCGTTGTAGGCCTGGTAGTTCCAGCCCGACTCCTTGGTCCACAGCGACTCGAGGCACGAGAACTGGTCGGCGCCCCAGCCGTACTGCGACGACGCCATGGAGCGTGCGGTCGCCTTGGCGCCCTCGGGGGTGTTCGCGGCCGCCGCGATGCGGGCGGCCTCGGCGGCGGCCTCTGCCGCCTTGCGCTTCGCCTCCGCGGCTGCCGCGGCGGCTGCGGCGGCGGCCTCCTCGGCGGCCTTCTTCTCCCGCGCCGTGTCGAGGCGGTCGCGCAGGACGCGCACGCGGTTCTCGACGTCGTCGGTGGCATCGACGAGCTTCTCGGTCACCTCGGGCAGCAGGAGCACCGGCATGAGCTCGATGTCGTCGAGCTCGTCCATGGCGTCGAGCAGGGGAGAGGTGTCGACCGACGTGTTCACCACGCCGAGGTCGAGCTTCGCCGCGGCGATGTCCGCCCCGAGCGCGCCGGCGTCGGCCAAGGCCGCGCGCGCTGCACCCACGGCGTCGCGGGCGTCGTCGCCGACCTCGCGCAGCGTCGTCGCGCCGGGGGTCGCGGCGAGCACGGCCGGGGTGGCGGCGGTGACCGGGGCGAGTGCGGCGGCGGCCGTCTGGGCGGCGAGGGCGGGGGTGGTGGCGGCGAGGGCGCTCGCGCCGGCGACGCCGACGACGAGTCCTGCCGCGATGAGGAGCGAGGTGCGGCGACGGGAACGGGGTGCGCGCGCGGGCGCGACGGAGTGCTTCTGGGGCATGGGGGAAACGCTGAATCCTTCGGTGTTGCGCGCCGGCGACGCGGCGCTGGGCATCCTCGGGTCGGACGCAAAGCACCGAGTCTGCCTCGCCGGTCTGGACGAACCCGCAGTGGAGCCTGGACGGACCATGAGAGCGTCCGACCGCGAGCGGCTGCTCACGAGGCTGTCGAAGAGAGAGATCGGAGGGAGGGATGCCGCGGCCCGCGGCATCCCTCCCCACCGCTGTCCGGCAGCCTCGGTACGCTCGTCGCGTGGCCGTCAGTCAGTCCCGCAGAGCCCGCGCGTCCCGCCGTCGCGCACGTCGCGTGGCCGCGGCCGACAACGACCTGACGGTCGACGAATGGGAGGCCATCGTCGAGGCGTGGGGCGCCTGCGCGTATTGCGGGCTGACCATCGGACCCTTCCAGCGCGACTGCGTGCTGCCCATCTCGCGGGGCGGGCGCTACACATTCGAGAACGTGGTGCCCGCGTGCCGATCCTGCAACGCGAGCAAGAGCAACGACGAGGTCACCGGCTGGCTGCGCCGCAAGCGCCTCGACGAGCGGGCGTTCCTGCTGCGGCACGTCGAGATCCTGCGCGCCTGGCGGTCGTGACGCACCCGACCGGCTCGCTCGCCCCCCGATCGACAGGAGACTTCGCATGACCGTGACCATCCGTCCCTACGAGGAACGCGACTGGGCCGACATCTGCCGCATCCACGATGCGGCCCGTCTCGACGAGCTCGGCGGCGCCGGACTGCTCGACGCGTACCTCCGACTCGAGGCGACCTATGAGAATGAGGGGCTGTTCGACGACGATGTGTGGGTCGCCGAGGTCGACGGGCGGGTCGCCGGCTTCATCGCGGGCTCGCCGGGCGAGATCACCTGGGCGTACGTCGACCCGGCGCTCTATCGCCGGGGCATCGGGCGCACGCTCGTGCAGCACGTGCTCGACCGTGCGACCGGCCCGGTCGAGCTCGAGGTGCTCGACGGCAACAGCGCGCGGGCGTTCTACGAGGCGATGGGCTTCGTGATCGAGACCACGACGACGGGCAAGCTGGCCGGCAACGAGGCGTTCCAGGCGACGGGCCACACGCTCGTGTGGCGGCCGGCCGCGGTATCCGGCTGATCCTTCGACCGCCTCGCGGTCGCGCGCCCGCCCGGCAGTCGGCCGCCGGCACCCGGCTGATCCTCGACCGCGACGACGGTCGGGTGCTCACCCGGCGGTGAGCAGGCGGATGCCCTCCAGCACGGCGGCATGCGTCTTCGGCGACCCGAGTACCCGGAAGTGGCCGGCCGTGGGCACCGCGACGTTCGTGGCGCCCTCGAGCGCGCTCCCCTCGGGGATGTGGGCGTCGTAGGGTCCGAACACCGACACGATGCGCCCGTTGATCGACGTCTCGCGCCCCAGCATCACGATGGTCTCGTCGCCCGGGAGGAACGCGCGGATGCTCGGGTCGACGAACAGGCGGGCGCGGCGTGCGCCCCCGAAGGGCGTGGCGACCGCGACCAGCCCCAGCACTCCCATCGGCGGTCCGCCGGTCTCGGGCGTCGCGCTCGCCGCGGCTTCCGCGGGATCGCCGCCTGTGGTCGCCTCGACGGCGGCGGCTCCGGCGGCGCCGGACGTGACGAGCAGGTGCTTGGCGATCAGTCCGCCCTTGCTGTGCGCGACGAAGACGCGTCCGCTCGCCGGTGCGGGTCGCGCAGAGAGGAGCCGCCCCAGCCGCTCGGACGTGTCGGGGATGCTGCGGCGGTTCATGCCCAGTCCGTGCACGACGACGATCCGGTGCCCCGCGGCGGAGAGCGCGTCGCCGAGCGGCCGCAGGAACGTCCAGTGCTCGTACACCCCGGGCAGCAGCACGACCTCGGGCAGGCCCGGCGATCCGTGCGCCCAGGCGGCGGGCGCGGGCCGTGGCCGGCCGAAGGTCCACGGCAGCGATACGACCGTCAACTGTCGCCGGGCGGCGTAGAGGTAGTCGGCGGCCCACCACAGCGCTCGCCGCACGGCGCCGGGGCGGTCACCTGTCATTCGCTCTCCTCGTCCACTCCGAGTGTCGTCCCCAGGGAGGGCGGGAGGCAAGGGCGAGCGGATGCCGCGGCCGCTCAAGACGCGGCCGGTGCGGCGCCGACCGGCTCGGTCGTGCCCCGCACCCCGACGATCGCCGCTTCGACGACCGCCGCCGCGAGGGCGTCGATGACAGGTGCGGGCTGCCACTGGACCGGGCCGTGGACGGCGATGTCGGCGAAGCCGTGCACGGCCGACCAGCACGCCCACTCGGCGTAGGGGCGCCGCTCGGCGGAGAGCGCACCCGTGTCGACCATCGCGTCGAGCGTGTCGAGGAGCAGCTGGAACGGGGCGACGACCTCGTGGTCGAGGGTCACGATGCCCTCGCCGGGCTGCGGATCCTGCGTCGCGAAGGCCAGCTCGAACCAGCCGCGCTCGGCGCGGGCGAAGTCGATGTACGCCAGGCCCACGCGCCGGAGGCGCTCGACGGATGCCTCAGCGGCCGAGAGTCCGGAGGGGGTCGCGTCGACGCGCTCGAGGATCGCGCGGGCGAGGGCGGTCTGCGCCTCGGCGGCGACCGCCCGGACGAGATCGTCGCGATCGACGAAATGCCGGTACGCGGCGTTGGGCGAGACGCCGACTCCGCGCGTCGCTTCGCGCAGCGAGATCGCCGCCGGGCCGCCTGTGCGCGCGAGCTGAAGACCCTGGTCGACCAGTGCACGTCGGAGGTCGCCGTGATGATAGGGCTGCGTCGCCGCGACCATTGCATCGCCCCCCTGTGATGTGTACGGTGTGAACATCGATGTGCACGGTGTCCACATCGAGCCTACCGCTCCGCCGGCGCCGCCCCACGACACGCGAGAAGGAAACCCATGAGCCAGCCGTCCGCTGCGACGCAGGAGAGCGACGACGCCGTGCAGGTACGCCCCGGCCCGCACACGATGCGCGCGTTCTACCAGGTGCTCGCCAACACGGCGGTGGCCAACGTCACCTCGAGCTATCTGTGGTGGGCGCTGACATTCTGGGCCTACCTCGAAACACGGTCCGTGCTGGCCACCGCGATCATCGGCGGCTCATACATGCTGCTCGTCGCGGTGCTCGGCGTGGTGTTCGGCGTGCTCGTCGATCACATGAAGAAGAAGGCCGTCATGGTGTTCTCGAGCGTTGTGACGCTCTCGACTTACCTGATCGCCGGCGCGCTCTACCTGGCCTTTCCCGAGAGCGTGCTCATCGACTGGGGCGGCCCGTGGTTCTGGGTGTTCGCCGGCGTCATCCTGATCGGCGGCGTGGTCGAGAACCTCCGCAACATCGCCCTGTCGACCACGGTCACGCTTCTCGTCCCCTCCGACCGGCGGGATCGGGCGAATGGTCTGGTCGGCGCGGTGCAGGGCATCGCATTCATGGTGACGAGCGTGTTCTCGGGTCTGTCGGTCGGCCTTCTGGGCATGGGCCCGACCGTCGTCATCGCCATCGTGGCGACGGCGATCGCGCTCACCCACCTGCTGTTCGTCCCGATCCCCGAGCGCGGTGTCGCGCACGTCGAGGGCGCAGCATCCCGATCAGCCGGCTTCAGGGGCGTGATCCCCGCCGTCCTGGTGGTTCCCGGCCTTCTTGCACTGATCCTGTTCTCGACCTTCAACAACCTGGTCGGCGGCGTCTTCATGGCGCTCATGGACCCGTACGGACTCGAGCTCTTCTCGGTCGAGATCTGGGGCGTGATCCTCGGCATCACCAGCATCGGCTTCGTCATCGGAGGCGGGCTGGTGGCCAAGTTCGGCCTCGGAAAGAACCCGGTGCGCACGATGCTGCTCGTCAACGTCGGGATCGCGGTCCTCGGCATGACCTTCGCGATCCGCGAGGTCTGGTGGCTGTACGCCCTCGGCATCCTCGTCTTCATGTGCCTGATGCCGATCGCCGAGGCGTCCGAGCAGACGATCGTGCAGCGCGTCGTGCCGTTCGAGAAGCAGGGTCGCGTCTTCGGGTTCGCCGCCAGCGTCGAGTCGGCAGCTGCGCCGATCTCGGCCTTCCTCGTCGGCCCGCTCGCGCAGTTCTGGCTCATCCCGTACATGGACTCGGCCGCCGGCCAGGATTCCCTGGGCTGGCTGCTCGGACCAGGCGAGGCCAGGGGAATCGCGCTGGCCTTCGTCGGTGCCAGCGCCGTGCTGCTGGTCGTCGTGCTCCTGGCGTTCACGTCGAAGCCCTACCGCCAGCTGTCCGAGGCCTACGCGACGGCGCCGCCGTCTCTGCACACCGACGACGAGAGGGGAGCGGATGCCGCGGACGTCGACGTCGCGGCGACGCCGGGCCTGAAGGGGATGTCGGGGTGACGACCGGCGCTCCGGCAGCCTCACGCTCGCTCATCACTCCGGGGTCGTGATGAGCGGCACCCGGTAGCGCTTGCGGTACGCCGCGGGCGTGAGCCCGGTGACCCGCTTGAAGAGCCTCCGGAAGAAGGCGGCGTCCTCGTAGCCGACGTGCCAGCCCACGGCCTCGACCGACTCCTCGGTGCGTTCGAGGCGACGCTTGGCCTCCTCGACGCGGATGCGCTGGACGTAGGCGAGCGGACTGACTCCGGTCGCCTCGGTGAAGCGTCGCTTGAACGTGCGCTCGGCCAGTCCTGATCGCACCACCATCTGCTCGACGGGGGTGGCGACCGAGTAATGGGTGCGCAGCCAGTCCTGCGCGTCGGCGACGACGGCGTCGCCGTGACCGGATCTGCCGGTGAACACCATGTACGGGGCGAGGCCGTCCTGGTGCCACTGCAGGGCGAACACGCGGGCGGCCTCCTGAGCGACGGATGCCCCGGCGAACCGCCCGGTCAGATAGAGCACCAGGTCGTGCCACGTCGTCGAGGCGCCCGAAGTGATGAGCTCGTCTCGATCGCCGGCCACCATGAGTGCACGTTCGGGGTGGATGCGCACCTCGGGGTGCGCGGTCTGCAGGTGCGGGGCGTAGTCGTAGTGCACGGTCACATCGCGGCCGTCGAAGAGCCCGGTCTCGGCGAGCAGGAAGATGCCCGAGCATGCCGAGCACAGCAGAGCGCCCTGCGCGTGCATGCGCCGGGCCCAGGCGACGAGTTCGGGGTACCTGTCCCGCTTCCAGCCGCCAGGGCCGAGGACGATCGACGGCACGATGACGATGTCGGTCTCGTCGATGTCGGCGACGCTCTCGGCGACGGGAACCGGCACACCGCTCACGCCCATGAGCGGCCCGGCGTCGGCGCCCACGATGGTCGCGTGGAACGGCGGCGGGGCGTCGGTGCCGCCGATCCCCATGAGCGCGAAGGAGTTCAGCACGTCCAGCACACCGAACATCGTGGCCACCCCGGTGTCGGGCAACGCGATGACCGACACACTCAGCGTGCGTTCGGCGGCCATGGATCCTCCTCGATTCCACATGGTGGCACGAATGGACCGAACGAGGGTGCGGATGCCCCTGAACGCGGGGACGCGGCATCCCGAGCATGGAAGGACACCGATCGAAACGGACCCGGAAGGACCGACCTATGACAACGACAACCGTGGATGAGACCGCCCTGCAGGCGTTCGTGCTGAAGGCCGTCGACGACCTCGCCGCAGGCTACCTGGGCGTGATGGTGAGCCTCGGATCACGGCTCGGGCTGTACCGCGCGCTCGCCGAGAGCGGGCCCCTGACCTCCGCCGAACTCGCGGCCCGCACCGACTGCGCGGAGCGCTACGTGCGCGACTGGCTCGCCTCGCAGGCCGCCGGCGGGTACGTGGTCTACCACGCCGAGAACGCGACGTTCGAGCTGACCCCCGAGCAGGCGCTCGTGCTGGCCGACGAATCGAGTGCGGTCTACCTGCCGCCCGCATGGAACGTGCCCGCGGCGATGTGGTCGGATGAGGCGAAGGCACTCCACTCCTTTCGCACCGGCGAAGGCGTGGCGTGGGGGGATCACGACCCCCGACTGGCGCACGGCACCGCCGCGTTCTATCGCAACGGTTACCGTGCGAGCCTGACGTCGCAGTGGCTGCCCGCGCTCGAGGGCGTGGTCGACGCGCTCGAGAGCGGCATCGCGGTCGCCGATGTCGGCGCCGGCCACGGGCACACCACCGTGCTCATGGCCGAGGCGTTCCCGAACTCGCGATTCCACGGGTACGACAACCACGCGCCGTCCGTGTCGGAGGCTCGTCGCAACGCCCGCGAAGCAGGTGTGCAGGATCGCGCCGTGTTCTCGCACGTCCGCGCCGACGAGTACGAGCCGCTGGGATTCGGCCTGATCTGCTTCTTCGACTCGCTGCACGACATGGGCGACCCCGTCGGCGTCCTCCGGCACGCGGCGGAGGCGCTCACTCCCGAGGGCACGCTGCTCCTCGTCGAACCGAACGCGGCTGACCGTCTCGAGGACAACCTCTCGGTGGTCGCGCAGACGTACTACGCGGCGTCGAGCATGATCTGCACCGCGCACTCCCTGTACGACGGCGGGCAGCTCGTCCTCGGTGCCCAGGCCGGGCGGCTGCGCCTCGCCGATGTGCTCCATGAAGCGGGCTTCTCGCGGGTGCGAGTCGTCGCGGAGACGCCGTTCAACCTCATCATCGAAGCTCGGCGCTGACGTCGAGGATCCGGCCGCGGCCTCCCCCTCAGGGAGTCCGCGGCCGGACCCGTCGCGGACGGACCCGTCCGGGACGGAGCCGGCTCGGCGCTCAGCCCTCCTCGCCGTCCTCGAAGTCGGCCCACGCGGCGACGTCGATGCCGTGGTTGTCAGGCGAGGCGATCGTCCACCAGTGGGGTGCGTTCGACCGCGCGATCCGTCCACCCGCGGCGACGGCCGCTGCCACCCGGGCCTCGGCGACGTCGCGCGGGACGGACACGTCGATGTGCGTGCGCCCGCGCCCGGGCTTGGCCGGATCGAGCGGGTGGAACCACAGGTGAGGGCCACGGCGCAGCGGGTCGGTCGCGTCCTCGTCGCCGTTGTTCTCGTAGCCGAGCGCAGCCGCCCAGAAGGGACGCGTGTCGACCCCCTCTCCCTCCGCGACCGCGATGCCGACCGTCTGGAGGTGCGAGGGATCGGGTTCGAGGCCGAGCCCGCGGGCTGCTCGCGAGATCGCGGCCGCGAGCTCCGCATCGACCGGGCTCAACGCGCCGTCCATACGCGAGAACGTGCGGACGGTGACGCCGTGCGGCCGGACGTCGACGTCGGGCTCGTGCCCGACCTCGTCCACCACCTCGGCGATCGCGGCGACCAGCGCAGCGGCCTGCGCGAACGACGACGTCGAGTAGTGGACGTGCGCACCCCAGAACAGCACCCGCCAGTCCTCGACGCCGGGGGAGTCGTGGAACTCCTTCGCCGTGACTCTCGACCGCGGCGGGGCCGCGGCATCCGCTTCGTCGCGTTGCTCGCTCTGTGCGTCGGTCATCGTCGTCCTCCGTCTCGTGTGCGGCGTGCGCCCGCCGAGACGATAGCCGCGGGCGCCGACACCGGCAACCGCAGGCCCGTCGACATCACGCCCCCACGCCGCTGCAGAGACCTCCGCCCGGCAGCGCCCGGAGCACGGCAGGATGGATCCATGATCGCCATCCCCAGCGTGACCCTGAACGACGGCACCGCTTTCCCCGAACTCGGGCTCGGCACCTACAACCTCCGCGGTGAGGAGGGGATCGAGGCGATGGTCGAGGCCGTCGGCGCCGGGTACCGGCTGCTCGACACGGCGGTCAACTACGAGAACGAGCACGAGGTCGGCGAGGCGGTGCGCCGCAGCCCGGTTGCCCGCGACGAGCTCATCGTCACCTCGAAGATCCCCGGTCGTCATCATGGGTTCGAGCAGGCGATCGACAGCATCCAGGGCTCGCTGGGACTGCTCGGGCTCGATCGCATCGACCTGCAGCTCATCCACTGGCCGAATCCGAGCGTCGGCAGGTACGTCGACACCTGGCGCGGGATGATCGAGGCCCGCGAGCGCGGCCTGGTGCGCTCGATCGGGGTGTCGAACTTCACCGAGGCGATGCTGACCGAGCTCATCGACGCCACCGGCGTCACGCCCGTCGTGAACCAGGTCGAGCTGCACCCCTACTTCCCGCAGGCGGCGTTGCGCGCGTTCCACGCCGAGCACGGCATCCGCACCGAGAGCTGGAGCCCCCTGGCCCGCCGGAGCGAGCTGCTCACCGAGCAGCTGCTTCAGGAGCTCGCCGTCGTCCACGACGTCACGCCCACGCAGATCGTGCTGCGGTGGCACGTGCAGCTCGGCAGCACCCCGATCCCCAAGTCGAGCGACCCGGACCGTCAGCGCGAGAACGCCGACGTGTTCGGATTCACGCTCTCCGACGATCACGTCGCCGCGATCTCGGCGCTCGAGCGCGGTCGCCTGTGGGACGGCGATCCCGAGATCCACGAGGAGATGTAGCGCCGGCGCACGCACGCCGGCCGAGCGGATGCCGCGCCCGCGACCCGCTCAGAAGTCGGTGTGCCCCAGGTCGGGCCATGGCACGAACTCGACGTCCGCGGAGCCGGACTGCAGCTCGAGCACGATGATCTCGTTGGTGCCCGCGCGCAGCGCCCCCGCGGGCACGTAGAGCGTGTGCTGCGGTCCGCGCGACCAGTAGCGGCCGAGGTGGAACCCATTGATCCAGACGGAGCCCTTGCCCCATGCGCGCGTCGCAAGGTACAGATCGGCGGGCTGATCGAGCGCGAACGCCCCCACGGCGAACGTCGCCCCCGGGATCGCCGGCAGCGCCGGATCGATCGGGGACGCGGCATCCCGCACCGCCGTCAGGTCGGTGAGATCGAGCGCTGCCGCGCGCCATGGCCCGAGCGGGCGGCCGTTGAGGGCAGCGGGGGCGATGAGGCCCTTCGGCTCGCCGATGCGCGGGCCGTAGTTGACGCGGCCCTGGTCTTCGAGCACCACCTCGAGCGTGCCGCGCGCGTCGGCCGGAAGGGCGAGCGTGCGGTCGTGGTGGTCGCGGGCGAGAACGCCGATCGGGCGCCCGTCGAGCCACACGAGCGCGCGGTCGCGCACCTCGCCGAACTCGAGGACAGCAGGACCGGTCGCGTCGATCTCGGTGCGGTACATCGCGAGGCCCTCGTAGCGGCCGAGGGCCTCCATCGTCGGGACGTCGGCGTGCGTCGACCAGTCGCCGAGCGCGTCGGCCACGGCAGAGAGTGGAACGGTGCGGGTGAGCCGGGTGCGAAGAGCGGGGGCAGCGGATGCCTCGGCCGGCGCCTCTGCGACGGCCTCGGGGTTGTAGCGGCGCAGCACCTCGCGGAAGGCCCAGTACTTCGCGGTCGGGTGTCCGGCCTCGTCGAGCGGGGCGTCGTAGTCGTAGCTCGTCACGATCGGCTGGTAGACGCCCTTGTCGTTGGCGCCGTTCGTGAAGCCGAAGTTCGTGCCGCCGTGGAACATGTAGATGTTCACCGAGGCGCCCGCGGCGAGGAGATCGTCGAGGTCCTTCGCCGAGTCGGCGACGGACGTCGTGTGGTGGTGCGCCCCCCAGTGATCGAACCAGCCGTCCCAGAACTCCGAGCACATGAGCGGTCCGGTCGGCTGGTGCTCGCGGAGCGTGGCCAGTCGTTCGACCGACCGAGAGCCGAACGACGCGGTCTTGTGCAGGCCGGGGATGCTGCCGCCGTCGAGCATCGCGGGTTCGGGTTGGTCGACGGTCGTGAGCGGCACGGTGATGCCGATCGCGCGGTTCAGGTCGACGAGCTTCTCGAGGTAGACGGGGTCGGAGCCGTACGCGCCGTACTCGTTCTCGATCTGCACCAGGATGATCGGCCCGCCCCGGTCGATCTGCCGGGGGACCAGCACCGGCGCCAGCCGGCGCAGATAGTCCTCGACGGCGGCGAGGTACTGCGGCTCGTCGCGGCGCACGCCCACCGACTCCGAGGCGAAGAGCCAGGCGGGGAGGCCGCCGTTGGTCCACTCCGCGCAGATGTACGGGCCGGGCCGGACGATCGCGTACATGCCCTCGGCGGCTACCTCGTCGAGGAAGCGGCCGAGATCGAGGCCCCCCGTGAGGTCGAACTCGCCCGGGCGCGGTGCGTGGGCGTTCCAGGCGACGTACGTCTCGATGGTGTTGAGGCCCATCTGCCGGGCCTTGCGGATGCGATCCCGCCACTGGTCGGGATGCACCCGGAAGTAGTGCAGCGCCCCGGCCAGGATGCGCAGCGGCTTCCCGTCGAGCAGGAAGTCGTCGTCGCCGATGCGGAACTCGCTCATCGAACCGTTCTCTCGTGTCGTCCGTGCGGGCGCGGTGTGCGCCGGAGGGCAGGGGAGCGGAGGCGGCGTCCCCAAGGGCCGCCGCCTCCGCCAGGCGTCACTCGACGGTGAAGCCCTGCTGGTTGCCGTAGTCGACCAGCTGGTCCTGCCACGCCTGCAGACCCTCGTTGAGGTCGCCGGAGTTCAGGTAAGACTGGCCGACGGTGTCGCCGAAGATGCTGTTCGCGTACACCTGGTAGGGGAGGTACTGCCATCCGCTCGGCACGTTCTTCGCGGCCTCCACGAGCACTTCGTTGATCTTCTGGCCGCCGAAGTACTCCGACTCGGCGTTGAGGAACTCGTCCGACTCGAGCTCGGCGGTCGTCGCGGGGAAGCCGCCCGACGCGAGGAACACCTCGATCGAGGCCGGGTCCGAGTTGAGCCACTTGAGGAACGCCGCCGCGAGGGCCGGGTTCTTGCTCTGCTTGAGCACGACCTGGCCGCCGCCGCCGTTCTCGGCGGTCACCGGGGTGCCGTCGTAGGTCGGCATCGGAGCCACGCGCCAGTCGCCTGCGGCGTCCGCGACCGACGACTCGAGCACGCCGGGCATCCAGGCGCCGGTGAGCAGGGTGGCGATCGTGCCGTCGCCGAGGGCGCGGTACCACTCGTCGCTCCAGCCGGGCGTGTCGGAGAGCAGGCCGCCCTCGACGAGGCGGTTCCAGCTGTCGGCCCACTTCTTCGAGCCCTCGTCCTGCAGATCGATCGACACGTCGGTGCCGTCGGCCGAGAACGGGCGCCCGCCCGCCTGCCAGATCATGCTCGTCGTGAAGCCGGCGTCGCCGGTGTCGGACGTGATGAACTTCGTCGGGTCGGCCGCATGCAGCTTCTCGGCTGCCGCGACGTACTCGTCGTAGGTCGTCGGCACCTCGATGCCGAACTCGTCGAAGACCGCGGCGTTGTAGAACATCGCCATCGGGCCCGAGTCCTGCGGCAGGCCGTAGACGGCGTCGCCCACCGTGACCGCGCCCCACGGGCCGGGGGTGTACTGGTCCTCGAGGTCGCCGAAGCCGTACGGCGCGAGGTCGACGAGCGAGTCCGACAGCGCGAACTGCGGGATGGCGTAGTACTCGACCTGGGCGACGTCGGGCGCACCCGAGCCGGCCGTGATCGCGTTCTGGAGCTTCGTGTACTCCTCGGTGTTGGTGCCGGCGTTGACGAGCTTCACGTCCACGTTCGGGTAGGCCTCTTCGAACGCCGCTACCTGCGCTTCGGCCGAGGGCGTCCACGACCAGTACGTGAGCTCGCCGCCCTCTTCGAGCGCCGCCTCGAGCTCGTCGGCGCTGCCGCCGGCGGCCGGGCCGTCGCCGCCGCCGGCGCAGCCGGCGAGGGTGAGGCCGAGGGCGAAGACGGATGCTGTGGCCACCGCGACCGTGCGGAGGCGACGAGACCGTGTGATTGTCGACATCGGTGTTCCTTTCATTGGTTCAGTGCGTTGCGGAGCGGGTGGGCTGTGGGCCCGTGGGAGCGGATGCGGGTTCGAGCGGTGAGCTCCCGGTCACTGCTTGACGCTTCCCGCGCTCAGGCCGGACTGCCAGAAGCGCTGGAGGACGAGGAAGGCGACGACGATCGGCACGATCGTGAGAAGCGAGCCGGTGATCACCAGGTTGTAGATGGGCTGGGCGGCGACGCCGCTGGCCTGCGCGCTCCACTGGCTGAGGCCGACGGTGAGGGGGTACCAGGTGGGCTCGCTCAGCATGATGAGCGGCAGGAAGTAGTTGTTCCAGGTGGCGACGACGGCGAAGAGCAGCACGGTCACGATGCCCGGGGCGAGCAGACGCAGCGAGATGGTGAAGAACGTCCGGAACTCGCCCGACCCGTCCATGCGCGCCGCCTCGAGCAGCTCGGTCGGCACCGCGTCGACCGCGTACGTCCAGATCAGGTACAGGCCGAACGGGCTGATGAGCGACGGCAGGATGACCGCCCACGGCGTGTTGGTGAGACCGAGCTGGCTGAACATCAGGAACGTCGGCACGGCGAGCGCCGTGCCCGGGATGGCGATCGCACCGAGCACGACCGCGAAGACCGCGCGCCGCCCGGGGAAGTTGTACTTCGCCATGCCGTAGCCGGCGACCGTGGCGAGCAGCGTCGCTCCGCCGGCGCCGACGATCACGTAGAGGAGCGTGTTGCCGAACCACTGGACGAAGATGCCGTCGCGGTAGGTGAGCGTGTCGACGATGTTCTGCCACAGGTTGAAGTCGGAGCCGAACCAGAGTCCGAAGGTGGAGAACAGGTCGCCCTGGTCCTTCGTGGCGTTCACGAGCAGCCAGACGAGCGGCACGATCGAGTAGATGACGAACACGGCCATGACGATCGTGAGGACGATCGACCTGCGCTGGCGCGACGGCGTGCGGCGTACGTAGTTCGGGCGTCGGGTCGACGAGCGGCGCTGCGGGGGAGCCGTGAGGGTGGCGGTCGTGGTCATGTCAGCGCACCTCCTGTCGGGAGCCGCGCAACTGCACGATGTAGGCGATGGTCGCCGTGATGACACCCATGACGATCGCGACGGTGGCCGAGTAGTTGAACTGCTGGCCGGCGAACGACAGGTTGTAGGCGTACATGTTGGGCGTGAAGTAGCTCGAGATCACGTTGGGGGCCAGGTTCTTCAGCAGGTTGGGCTCGTTGAACAGCTGGAAGCTGCCGATGATCGAGAAGATCGTCGCGATCACGATCGATCCGCGCAGCGCGGGGATCTTGATGCCCGAGATGATGCGGAACTGCCCGGCGCCGTCGATCTCCGCGGCCTCGTACAGCTCGGTCGGCACGACCTTGAGAGCCGCGTAGAAGATGAGCATGTTGTAGCCCATGAACTCCCAGGTGACGATGTTGCCGATCGAGGCGAGCACCCAGTCGGCGCTGAACGGGCGGAGGATCTCGGCGCCGAGCAGGTCGTTGAGCGAGCCCGTCAGGCCGAACTGGTTGCCGTAGATGAAGCCCCAGATGAGGGCAGCCACCACGCCGGGGACCGCATAGGGGAGGAAGATCGCGATGCGGAAGAACCCGGTGCCGTGGAGCCGCGCACTGTCGAGCGCGAGCGCCGCGATGAGCGACAGTGCGAGCATGATCGGCACCTGGACGAGCAGGAAGAGCGTCACCCGGAAGAGCGACTCCCAGAACTTCGGGTCCTGGAAGAGCTGCGCGTAGTTGGCGAGACCGACGAACGCGGTGCCGCCGACCAGCTGCTGGCGGAAGAGCGTGAGGATGAGCGCGTAGACGACCGGTGCGACGAGCACCGCGAGGAACACGATCATGAACGGGCCGACGAAGGCCCAGCCGCGCCAATCGCGGCGCGCACGCGACGACCGCCGTGGGAGGGGGCGTGCGGTGGGTGGTGCTGACGCCGTCGTCATCTCGAAGTCCGTTCGTCGACTTGCAGGCATGTTTACGCGAACATGATGCGGGCGAGCCTAGCATGTTTGCGTAACCATGCAAGACTGTGGTGCACACGGGGAACGGATCGGGGAGAGATGACGGGGAACGGGTACATCGAGGCCGCGCGGCGGCGACCTGCGTCGATGGCGGATGTCGCACGCCACGCGGGAGTGTCGTCGCAGACGGTGTCACGCGTGGCCAACGGGCTCACCAACGTCGACGACGCCACGCGCGAGCGCGTGCTGTCCTCCATGCGCGCCGTGGGCTACCGTCCGAACGGCGCGGCCCGCGCCCTCAAGTACGGGCGGTTCCACACGATCGGCGTGATCATGTTCACGCTCGAGACGCTGGGCAACGTGCGCACCCTCGACGCCATCGCCACCGAGGCCGCCGCCGCGGACTACACCGTGACGCTCATGCCCGTGCCGGATCCCACGATGGGTGCTGTGTCGGGCGCGTACCGCCGGCTCAGCGAACAGGCCGTCGACGGCATCATCATCATCTTCGAGGCGAGCCTGCTCGACCGGGTCGAGATCACGCTGCCGCCGGGACTGCCCGTCGTGGTCATCGATTCCAACGCGGGTTCGGGCTTCGCCGTCGTCGACACCGATCAGGCACTCGGTGCACGCCAGGCGACCGAGCACCTCCTCGGTCTCGGCCACCGTCAGGTGTGGCACATCGCGGGGCCGACCTCGTCCTTCTCGGCGGGCCACCGCGTCGAGTCGTGGCGGGCGACGCTCGAGCAGGCGGGCATCATCCCGCCGCCGCTCGTCCACGGCGACTGGACGACCGAGTCGGGCCACCGCGCCGCCCTCGAGCTGGCCGGCCGCGACGACGTCACCGCGATCTTCGCCGCGAACGACCAGATGGCCCTCGGAGCCATGAAGGCGCTGCACGAGCTCGGGCGCGACATCCCGAATCAGGTCAGCGTGGTCGGGTTCGACGACATGGACGAGTCGCGTGCCTTCTGGCCTCCGCTCACGACCGTGCGCCAGAACTTCCGCGAGGTGGGCCGGATCGCGATGGAGCGTCTGCTGGCGCAGATCGATGATCCGGATGCCCCGTCCCAGACGACGCTGATCCCCACCGAACTCGTCGTGCGCGAGAGCAGCGGCCCCCCACCGGCGCGCTGACCGAGCCCGGCATTCCCCGCCCCTGCGACGGAGGCGAGCGCCGCACCCTCTTACGCCTTCCCCGGTTGGCGCGCGAGCCACGACGCGAAGGTCTCGGTGCCGAGCGCGGCGCCGGGCCCGGGCAGCGCCGCGCCGGCGCGCATGCCCTTCATCTGCGGTCCGGGGAGGCTGATCGACGGCACCCAGCCGCGGTTGCCGAGGTGGCGCGCGTAGGCGCGCACCATCTCGTCGAGCCGCTCCTCGCGCGGACCGGCGAAGTCGTCTGCGCGGCCCTGAGGCGCGGCTGCGGCCAGCGCCGCGAGCCGCGCACCCACTTCGGCCGCGGCCACCGGCTGCACCCGTGCGCGCGGTGCGATGTGGAGCGGGCCGAGCTTCGCCCGGTCGTAGAGCTGGCCGGCGAACTCGTGGAACTGCGTCGCCCGCAGGATCGTCCACGGAACCGCGGATGCCTCGACCACGCCCTCCTGCGCGACCTTGCCCGCGTAGTAGTCGTACGGGATCCGGTCGATGCCCACGATCGAGAGCAGCACCACGTGTCCGACGCCCGCACGCCCTGCTGCCGCGATCAGGTTCCCCGTCGCCGTCGTGAAGAACTCCGTGGCGACGTCGGCCGAGAGCGTCGTGACGTTCGCGGTGTCGATCACGGCGTGGACGCCGTCGAGCGCGGCATCCACTCCGTCCCCGCTCATCAGGTCGACCCCGGCGCCGCGCGTGAGCACGACCGGCTCGTGCCCGGCCGCCCGGACGGCGTCGACGGTCGGTCCTCCCACGGTGCCGGATCCTCCGGCGACGGCGACTCTCATCAGGTCTTCTCCCTTCGGCGCTGGTGTGCGCTCCTGCCACTCCGACGATGCACGGCCCCAGAATGTGAGGTGCGGGCTCACATCCGGGGTCGCAGCGTCGTCGATGATGCGGGAGGAGACCGACATGGAAGACGTCGATGAGCTCGAGAGCGAGCGGCGGGGCCTGCTCGGCCTCGCGTATCGCCTGCTCGGCACGGTCACCGACGCCGAGGACGCCGTGCAGGAGACGTACGTGCGCTGGTACCGGATGACCGGCGAGGAGCGCGCCGCGATCCGCAATCCCGGTGCCTGGCTCACGCGCGTCGCGAGCCGGGTGTGCCTCGACATGCTGGGCTCTGCGCGGGCGCGCCGCGAGTCGTACGTCGGTGAATGGCTGCCCGAGCCTGTGCCGGGGGAGTCGGCGATCGCCGCATCCGCTCCGCTCGACCCGCTCGACCGCGTGACCCTGGACGACTCCGTGTCCACGGCGCTGCTCGTGGTACTCGAGTCGCTCACGCCGGCCGAGCGCGTGGCGTTCGTGCTGCACGACGTCTTCGGCGTGCCGTTCGCCGAGATCGCCGAGGCGGTGGGGCGCACACCGGATGCCGCGCGCCAGCTCGCCTCGCAGGCGCGCCGCCGCGTCCGCGAGCGCCGCGCCGGCGCGGCCACGCGCGAAGAGCACGACGCCGTAGCGCGGGCGTTCGCCGCCGCCACCACGACCGGAGACCTCGCCGCCCTCGTCGCCCTCCTGGACCCCGACGTGGTGCTGCGCGCCGACGGCGGCGGCCTCGTCTCGGCGGCACGGCGCCCGGTGCTCGGCGCCGACCGTGTCGCCCGCTTCCTGCTCGGCCTGCCGCACCTGCTGCCCGAGGCGCAGGTCGAGCCGACGGTGACGGCCGACGGGCTCGCCTTCCTCGTGACGGTCGATGGGCGGGCCGACTCGGTGATGACGCTCGAGGTCTCGGGCGACCGCGTCACCGGCGTGTACATCGTGCGGAATCCCCACAAGCTGACCCTCTGGCGCTGACGCCCGCACGCCCGCGGGTTAGCGTGGACGGATGGCGACACCCTTCGACTCCCTCGACGACTTCATCGCGCTTCCCCGGACCGAGGCGGTGGCGCTCTCTCCGGACGGCCGCGCCGCCGTGCTGACGGTGGCGGCGTTGAAGAAGGACGGCACCGGCTACGACCGTTCGCTGTGGAGCGTCCCCGCCGACGGCTCGGGCACCCCCCGCCGGCTGACGCGCTCGGCGAAGGGCGAGACCGGAGCGGCGTTCACAGCGAGCGGCGACCTGCTCTTCGTATCGGCCCGTCCCGACGCCGACGGCGACGCCGACGACGAGTCGGGCCAGCTATGGCTGCTGCCCGCCGCGGGCGGCGAGGCGCGCCCGGTGACGAGGCTCGCGGGCGGCGTCGACGCCGTCGCCGCGACCGCCGAGGCATCCGACCGCATCGTGGTCTCGGCATCCCTGCTCCCCGGCGCCGAGACTCTCGAGGCCGAGGCCCGCCTGCGGGCGCGCCGCAAGGAGAAGAAGGTCTCGGCGATCCTGCACGAGACCTACCCGGTGCGGTTCTGGGACCACGACCTCGGGCCGGCCGAGCCGCACCTGCTCTCCCTCGACACCGCCACGCTCGCCGACACGATCGCCGCAGCGGTGGCCGACACCGCCGCCGAGACGGAGGAGAAGGCCGATGCCGCGGCCGCCGCGGCCCACGCGCCCAAGGCCGCCGACTCCGACGAGAAGCCGTACCCCGCGACGCTGCCCCGGCCGCGCGATCTCACCCCGCGTCCGGGCCGATCGGCCGACATCGCCGGTGCATCGCTCACGCCCGACGGCACGACGCTCATCGCAGCGATGCAGCGGCACGAGCAGCGCGGCGGCCGGTACATCATCGTGTCGATCGACACCGGGACCGGCGGCCAGACGGTGCTGTTCGACGAAGCGCGAGTCGACTTCGACAGCCCGGTCGTCAGCCACGACGGATCGGCCGTCGCGTACCTGCGCTCGGCCAAGTCCACCCCTGAGGGGCCCACCGACGCCGAGGTGTGGGTGGCCGGCATCGACGGCTCGAATCCGCGCCGCCTCGCCGCGGACTGGGATCGCTGGGCGACGAGTCTCGCGTGGGACGCCGGCGACGCGGCGCTCATCGCGACCGCCGACGACGACGGCCGCGGCCCCGTGTTCCGCATCCCGCTCGACGGCGGCGCACCTGAGGCGCTCACCGCGGACGACTTCACCTACTCGCACGTGTCGGTCGACCGGGCGTCCGGCGACCTCGTCGCCCTGCGATCGTCGTGGGTGACACCGCCGCACCCGGTGCGGATCGCGCGCGATGGCGCGGTCACCCCGCTCGCGACGCCTGCCGCGCCTCCCGAAGGCCCCGGCTCGATCGTCGAGGTCGAGACCACCGCCGAGGACGGCGTCCGCGTGCGCGGCTGGCTGCTGCTTCCCGACGGCGCCTCGGCCGACGCCCCCGCGCCCCTGCTGCTGTGGATCCACGGCGGCCCGCTCAGCAGCTGGAACGCCTGGAGCTGGCGCTGGGCGCCGCTGCTCGCGGTCGCGCGCGGCTACGCCGTGCTGCTGCCAGACCCCGCGCTGTCGACCGGGTACGGCCTGGACTTCATCGCCCGCGGGTGGAACGCGTGGGGCGTGGCGCCGTACACCGACCTGCTCGCCATCACCGACGCGGTCGAGGCGCGCGACGACATCGACGCCGAGCGCACGGCCGCGATGGGCGGGTCGTTCGGCGGCTACATGGCGAACTGGGTCGCCGGGCACACCGACCGCTTCCGCGCGATCGTGACTCACGCGAGCCTGTGGGCGCTCGATCAGTTCGCCGGCACCACCGACATGTCGGTGTACTGGCAGGAGATCTTCACGCCCGAGGCCATGGGCGAGAACTCACCGCACCGGTTCGTGCGCGACATCCGGACACCCCTGCTCGTCGTGCACGGCGACAAGGACTATCGCGTGCCGGTCGGCGAGGGCCTGCGGCTGTGGTCGGAGCTCGCCGAGCACCACGCCGACGACGACGGTCGCATGCCGCACCGGTTCCTGTACTTCCCCGACGAGAACCACTGGATCCTCAAGCCGCAGCACGCCGTCATCTGGTACGAGACGGTGTTCGCTTTCCTCGCGGAGCACGTGCTCGGGAAGGAGCCGACGCGTCCCGAGCTGCTCGGCTGACCATCGCCGCTCGCTCAGGACTCGTGGCGGATCTCGCAGTCGCTGCCCGGTGAGAGGATCGCCTCGTGCCCGTCGTCGAACCGGACGACGAGCAGCGGGGTGTCACCGTCACCGCGCACCTCGATGACCTCGCCTGCACGTTCGGCCGCACCGACGATGCGGCCGTGGATGATCACGCGGTCGCCCACGCTGGCTTGCATTCAGATCACCTCCTGGCGCTCACGATACGACGCGCACGCCGGGAGCGGTAGGCGTGACCTGCTACAGCTGTGCGCCGTCGTCGTCGCGGTTCTCGAGACCGACGTTGCGGCCGCGCCACGACTCGTAGGCGATCAGCCAGCCGATCGAGACGGCCAGCGCCAGGAACAGTCCGACGAGCAGCTGGCCCCAGATCAGCCCGAAGACGATGCCGACGGTGAAGATCAGCGCGGTGCCGAACGCCCATCCGGAGTGACCGCGGGTCCAGCGCTTGCGAGGTGTGGTCATGGCGACAGCCTAGGGTGCGCCGCGAGGAGCGCGACCGCGCCACGGCTCACTGGGGCGGGGCGTTGAGCGCGAGCATCCAGTCGATGCCGAACCGGTCGGTGAGCATGCCGAAGCGACCGCCCCACGGCGGGGTCTCGAACGGCATCACGACGGTTCCGCCCGCAGCCAGCGCGTTCCAGTAGGCCTGCAGCGCGGCCTCGTCGTCGCCACTGACAGACACCGAGATGCCGGCGGGTTCGCGGTACTCGACCCCGCTGGGGGTGTCGGCCCCCATCAGCACGAAGCCGTCGGGCGTCGACAGCTGCGAGTGCATCACCAGGTCGTTCTCGGACGGGTCCTGCACCATGCCCTCGTACTGGCCGAAGGTCGAGATGTCGAGCTCGCCGCCGAAGACGCTCTGGTAGAACGTCATCGCCTCGCGGGCCTGGTTCTTGAACGAGAGGTACGGGTTGAGGCTCGGCATGACGACTCCAGAAGGACGATGGGGGTGGGATGCCGCGCCCGGCCGCGTGGCACGACCCAGTGTCGTCCGGGCCACCGACATCCGCGAGCCGCGCTTGACCTCGCGCCGACCGCTCCACTATGTTGGCGAGTCCGTGCCGACCGGCACGGAACCACAGGCGAGCCGAGAGGACGACGGATGAACGCGCAGCGCGGACTCCGTGTCGAGCCGGTCCTGGGCACGCAGCCCGGCGACCGCCACGAGTCGTCCCCTCCGGCGCAGGCCGTGTAGCAGCATCCGCTCTCCACGCCCCGCACCGCACAGGTCCGGGGCGTTCCTCTTTTCCAGGGGTGCGCAGCGGACCGTGAGTCCGCCGCGCAGGTCCGTCAGGACCCTCCAGAAGGAAAGGAACCATGGAGAGGCTCTCCACCCGGCTGCTCTCGTGGGCGAGCATGCTCGACGACAAGACCGTCGAGCAGGCCCGCACCTCGTCGAGCATGCCGTTCATCCACCCGCACCTGGCGCTCATGCCGGATGCGCACCTCGGCAAGGGCGCGACCGTCGGATCGGTGATCCCGACCCTCGGCGCGATCATGCCGGCCGCCGTCGGCGTCGACATCGGCTGCGGCATGATCGCCGTCCGCACGCAGTTCACGCGGGAGCAACTCGTCGCGCGCGACCTCAGCGTGCTGCGCGAGCAGATCGAGCGCGCCGTCCCGCTGTCGGCGGGTCACGCCAACCGCAAGGTCGTCGCGACCGCCGAGCCCCGGGTCGCCGAGCTCGAGGCCCTGGCCGAGAAGGCCGGGTTCGACCCGTCGACGTACGCCGGGCACTGGCGCCTGCAGCTCGGGTCGCTCGGCTCGGGCAATCACTTCATCGAGGTGTCGGTCGACGAGCTCGACCGGGTGTGGATGTTCCTGCACTCGGGTTCGCGAGGCGTCGGCAACAAGATCGCGACGCATCACATCGCGGTCGCGCAGCGGCTCGCGAAGAAGTGGTGGATCGAGCTCCCCGACCCCGACCTCGCGTACCTGGTGGAGGGCACGCCGGAGTTCACGCGCTACATCCGGGAGCTCCGGTGGGCGCAGCACTTCGCACTCCTCAACCGCGAGGAGATGATGGACCGTGTCGCGCGGCAGCTCTCCGAGGTGATGGGCGAGACGGTCGTCGAGCACGAGCGGATCAACTGCCACCACAACTTCACCGAGTCCGAGAAGCACTTCGGAAAGCAGGTGTGGGTCTCGCGGAAGGGAGCGATCCAGGCGGACGCGGGCCGGCCCGGGCTCATCCCCGGCTCGATGGGCACGGCGTCCTACGTCGTCGAGGGGCTCGGCAACCCGCTGTCGCTGAACTCGTCGCCGCACGGTGCCGGCCGGGAGTACTCGCGGTCGGCCGCCCGGCGGACCTTCACGCACGCGCAGCTGCGCGAGGCGATGGCGGGGATCGAGTTCCGCGACACCGATGCGTTCATCGACGAGATCCCGCAGGCGTACAAGCCGATCGATCGGGTCATGGCGGACGCCGCCGACCTCGTGTCGATCCGCCACACGCTGCGCCAGCTCGTCAACGTGAAAGGCGACTGAGCGGATGCCGCGGCCCGCGCCCCGGGCCGGGTCGCGGCATCCCTCCCGATCTCGTGAACTCGGCGGGCCGGGCGGTCAGGTGTGCCCCGACGTCGACGGCGCGCGCCGGCGGTGCACGACTGCGTCACGCCGGCATCGCCTCGCGAGCGAGCCTGTGCGTGCTGCGCCTGCCGGGCTGCGGGGTGGGTCAGTGGGCGCGGTGGTCTTCGGGGTGCAGGCGTGGAGCGCGCCTCGGCTCGCGGACGCCGCTCGCGTACAGCAGCCGGACCACGCGCTGGCGCTGGCCGGCCCACGGGGCGAGGAGTCGCAGCATCCCATCGTCGTCGACGCGCTCGCCGGTCAGCGCGTAGCCGACCTCGTGAGCCAGGTGGAAGTCGCCGACGCTCACGGCGTCGGGGTCGCCGAGGGCCCGGATGCGGGTCTCGGCCGACGTCCAGGGTCCGATGCCGGGGTGGCTGACCAGTACCCGGTCGATGGCCTCGCCGTCTTCGGCCGCGAGCACGGCGCGCACCAGTGCGTCGCCGCGGCGCGCGGCGCGCACGACGGTCTTCGACTGCGGCGGCTCGAGTCCGGCGCGGTGCCACGCCCACGACGGCACGTCGCGCCAGCCGTCGATCGACGGGGGCGCGAACATCGGTCGCGGGGTCGGCCCCGGGGCGCGCTCGCCGTGCCAGGTCACGACGCGCCGCCATGCGGCGAAGGCCTGCATGCCGGTGACCTTCTGCTCGAAGATCGCGCACGCGAGAGCGTCGAAGACGAGCCCGGTGCGCGCCAGTCGCAGGCCGGGGTTGCGGCGGTGGGACTCGGCGATGAGCGGATGCCGCGACCCGTCGAAAGACGACGGATCATCCGCGGCGCCGCAGAGCTCGGGCAGCTGGGCGAGCGCCCAGTCGCGGCCCGGGCCCCAGGCCGCGCCGCGGACGACTCCCGGACTCGTCTCGCGGATCGCGAGGGTCGCGATCCCCTCGGGCGTGCGGCTCGCTCTCCAGATCACGGAGCCCGACACGGTCATGGTGGGGTCGTTCGCGCCGCGCCGCAGGAACAGCAGGGTGCGGGCGAGGTCGAGCGGATGCCGCGGCCGGTACTCGGTCTGGAGGGGCTGGTCCGGGGCGGGCCGCGGGTCGCGCACGACCGCACCGGAGCGGCGGGTCGGCGCGACGAAGGTCATGCCTCGACGATACGCCTCAGGTTCCGACATCCCCTCCCGCGTTCTGCTCACCTGTCACGAGGTGCCGCGCGGCGCGGTGTGTTGTGACAGGTGAGCGGTGGGGAGTGGGCGTGCTGGGGCTCACCTGTCACGAAGTGCGGGGTGCGACGGCGTGTTGTGACAGGCGAGCAGCGCAGGGGACCCGGGCGTTCTGGGGCTCACCTGTCACGACGTGCCGGGTGTGACGGCGTGTTGTGACAGGGGAGCAGCGCAGGGGGACTCGGGCGTTCTGGGGCTCACCTGTCACGAGGTGCCGGGTGTGACGGCGTGTTGTGACAGGGGAGCGGTGGGGAGGCGGGGCCGACGAGGAGCGCGGGTCAGAAGCGGTCGGGCGACGGCGTGCCGTGGCCGTAGCGGATGACGACGTCGGCGTGACGGTCGAAGCGGTAGCCGACGCCCCGGACCGTGCGCACGATGTCTTCGTACCGGCCGAGCTTCGCGCGCAGGCGGCGCACGTGCACATCGATCGTGCGCTCACCGGGAGCCTCATCCTCGGTGGCGCCCTGCCAGAGCGAGGCGACCAGCTCGGTGCGCTCGATCGTGCGGCCCTCGCGCAGCACGAGGTACTGCAGCAGCTCGAACTCCTTGAACGTGAAGGCGGCCGACTCGCCGTCGATGAGCACGCGCTTGCGCGAGATGTCGACGACGACGCCGCCGGCGGCGCGGTCCTCGTCCTCGGGCTCCTCGCTCTTGGTGCGGGCGATGGCCGACGGCTCGTGCAGCGCCAGGCGCACCACGTCGACGTCGCGGCCGCCGGAGCCGACCGGGGCGAGGGCGACGGTGGCGTACGTCTCGGCCTCGGGCGCGAGCTCGCCCAGCGTGCGGCGCAGCGCCTCGACGAGGACGCCGAGGCTGACACCCGATGCCGCGGCCTTCGCCTCGTCGATTCCGACGTAGAGCGCGAACCCGCGAGGTGCAGTTCCCGGGGGCAGGTGGCGTGACGGCTGCGCGGCAGCCGGGGCGGGAGCGGCCGGAGCGGCGGCGGGCGCCGAGGTGTCGATGGTCGGAACCGGACGGGTGACCGCGCGCAGGTGGCGGACGGGGGCGGGGGCCGGGGCGGCGGCGGGGCGGTCGAGAAGAGCGGTGGTCGACATGATGATGGTCCTTGCGGGAGGGAACCCGGGCCGATGCGGCGCGAACAGGTTCGGATGTGCTGATGCCCGGAGAGGGCGGTGCCCAGGGAGGGCGGTGCCCGGTGCGGGCGGCCCGTCGTCGGGCGATGTTCGAGGCATCCGGGTGCGCGTGGTCTACGCACGAATCCCGGTGCTTCGGGGGACACGCTCGGCCGTGGTTCAGAAGCGGCGTGCGGGTCCGGCGGGGGTCACCGTGCTAGTGGCACATTCGACAACACATGGCAACGCGACCGGCCATCATCATGCCGGCAGCTCCGTTCGCCTCCCAGGCGGACAGTGAGCGTGCGTTGTCAGTCATGTGGCCGATTATGACGGAGTGCGTCGCAATGCGTCAAATCGCCCTGGCGCGGCATCCCGAGCATGACGAAATGTGACACATTGCTCAGTCGCCCGAGGCAGCGGTGGTGGTCGCTGTGCCGCGGACTTCTGCATGCCGCGCGTCCGGGGATATGTTGCCAAATTCCACAAATGTGTTGCGCGGGTGCCCGACCTGTGCGTAACATGCCTGTCGAAGCGTTTCCGCGAAGCGCTTCGAGCATGAACTTCCGACAGACGACGAGGTCGAACGTGGCGAACATCAACGAGGTGGCAGAAGCCGCCGGGGTGTCGATCAGCACCGTCTCGTACGCGCTGAGCGGCAAGCGCCCCGTGGCTCCCGACACCCGTCGTCGCATCGAGGAGGCGGTGCGCGAGCTCGGCTACAGCCCGAACGCCGGCGCCCGGATGCTCGCCGGTTCGCGCACGCAGATCTTCGCCCTCACCGAGCCGCTGCGCAAAGACACGCACGCGCCCACGCACATGTCGTTCGTGCTCGCCACGGCGGTCGCCGCGCGACGCAACGACTACGACATCCTGCTCCTCACCGACGAGCAGGCCCAGGCCGGCATGAGCCGGGTCGCCGCCAACGGCTTGGTCGACGCGATCCTCGTCCTCGACGTGGCCCCCGACGACGCCCGGGTCGCGCTCGCCCGGCAGATCGCGACCCCGACCGTCTT
Organism: Microbacterium sp. NPDC056003; assembly: GCF_042274785.1. Lineage (NCBI taxonomy): Bacteria > Bacillati > Actinomycetota > Actinomycetes > Micrococcales > Microbacteriaceae > Microbacterium > Microbacterium sp. NPDC056003. Next base: position 1,938,941 of record NZ_JBHJXQ010000001.1, read on the forward strand.
CATCGGCATCCCCGACGACAACGACGGGCTCGTCTGCGTCGACCTCGACTTCGAGGCGGCGGCCGCCCGCGCCGTCGACCTGCTCGCCGCTGCGGGGCACCGCTCGATCGGGCTCGTCGGCCAGACCGACACGGCGTACGTGAAGTCGAACTTCCCGCCGCGTGTGCGGGCGAGCGTGCTCGCCCGTGCCGGCGAGCAGGGACTCGAGGTCGCGTACGGCACCACAGGCAAGAAGCACGCCGACCGCGCCGCCGCCCGGCGGACGGCCGCGCAGCTGCTCGACGGCGGCGCGACCGCGCTCATCCTGCACTGCGCCGACGAGGCGCACGCCGCGGTGCTCGCCGAGCTCGACACCCGCGGGCTGCGTGTCCCCGAAGACGTCTCGGTCATCTCGGTCGGCGCGTCCTTCGACCTGAGCACGCTGGCCGTGCCGCTCGACTCCATCCCACTCGTCCCCGAGGAGTCATGCGATCTCGCCGTCGAGCTTGCGCTCGAGATGCTCGGGCCGAACCGCCCGGAGCCCGGGCTGCGGTTGATCCCGCCCACCTACGAATCCCGGGGCACGATCGCCGCGCCGCCGGGTTCCCGCCCGTCGGGAGCCGCGGCGGACTGAGGCCGCGGCATCCGATCCTCGCTTCGCTGCCCGCCATCGAAGCGCTTCGACACAACTGAATCCTCCACCTCGACCGACGCAGGTCACCATGAAAGGAGTGCCACTGATGGCACGATTCACACGCAAGAACGCCCGGCGCGGCCTCGCCGCCGTCGGCGCCCTCACCGTCGGCGCGCTCGCGCTCGCCGGCTGCGCGGGCGGCTCGTCCGACTCCGGCGACGGCGACACCCTCAAGCTGTGGCACTACGAGGGTGAAGACAGCGCGATGACCAAGGCCTGGAACGAGGCGATCGAGGTCTTCGAGGAGGAGACCGGGGCGACCGTCGAGTTCGAGCAGAAGTCGTTCGAGCAGATCCAGAAGACGGCGAGTCAGGTGCTCGACTCGGACGCCGCGCCCGACCTCATGGAGTTCAACAAGGGCAACGCGACCGCGGGGTTCCTCGCGTCGACGGGGCTCATCGCCGACATCTCGGACGCCGTCGACGAGTACGTCTGGGCCGACAAGCTCGCGCCGTCGCTGCAGACGACCGCGAAGTACTCCGAAGACGGCGTCATGGGCGGTGACACCTGGTACGGCATCCCCAACTACGGCGAGTTCGTCGGCGTCTACTACAACACGGATGCCTTCGCCGAGGCCGGCCTCGAGATCCCGACCACCTACGACGAGTTCGTGGACGTGCTCGACGCGTTCGTCGCGCAGGGCGTCACACCGCTCGCCGAGGCCGGTGCCGAGTACCCGCTCGGCCAGCTCTGGTACCAGCTCGCGCTGACGCAGGGCGACCGCCAGTTCGTCAACGACTACCAGCTGTACGAGAACCCGGTCGACTGGCAGGGTCCCGAGCTCACCTACGCGACCGAGACTCTGGCCGAGTACGTCGACAAGGGCTACATCGCCTCCGACGTGTCGTCGGTCAAGGCCGAGGACGCCGGTGTCTCGTTCATCAACGGCACCGCGCCCATCTTCGTGTCGGGCTCGTGGTGGTACGGCCGCTTCGTCGAGGAGGCCGGCTTCGACTGGACGCTGCAGTCGTTCCCCGACACGCAGCTGTCGCTCGGCTCGTCGGGCAACCTCTGGGTCGTCCCGGAGAACGCCGCGAACAAGGAGCTCGCCTACGAGTTCATCGACATCACGATGCGTCCCGAGATCCAGGCGATCATCGGCAACAACGGCGGTGTGCCCGTCGCCGCCGACCCGGCCGACATCACCGACCCGAAGAGCCAGGAGCTCATCGCGGCGTTCAACGGCGTGCTCGACGACGACGGACTGTCGTTCTACCCGGACTGGCCCGCGGCCGGCTTCTACGACGTGATCGTCCAGCAGCTCCAGGGCCTCGTGACCGGTACGCAGGACGCCGAGACGACCAACGCCAACCTCGGCTCCGAGTACGACGCAGGGACAGCGGACTTCCGCTGACCCGACGGCGGTGGGCGGCGGCAGCGCCGCCCGCCGCCCCAGAGGAGTCATCATGACCGTCATCACGCGCACCGAGCGGAGCACCCGCACGCGAACGCCCGCCGAAGAACCGGCGATCCCGCAGCGCCGAGGGGGGACCGCGGGGTACTGGATCTATCTCCTGCCCGGCTTCGTCCTGCTGCTCGTCATCATCGTCATCCCGCTCCTCTTCAACGTCTATCTGACGTTCACGAAGTGGCGCGGAGTGCGCGAGCCGGAGTTCATCGGCCTCGACAACTGGCTGAAGATCTTCACCGACGAGAAGTTCTGGACCTCGTTCGCGAACTCGATCTGGATGGTCATCGCGATGGTCGTCGTCCCGACGGTCGTCGGCCTCATCGTCGCCGCCCTTCTGTTCGACGTCGTCGGGCGCAAGTTCGGGGGCAAGGTCGGCAGCTTCCTGCGCGCGAGCTACTACCTCCCGCAGATCCTTCCCATCGCCGTCGCCGGCATCGTCATCGGCTGGCTCTTCCGTCCAGGCGACACGGGCGCGATGAACCAGATCCTGAGCGTGGTCGGCATCCCCGCCGTGGACTGGCTCGGCCAGATGCCGTCGGCCCTGCTCGTCCTCATGCTCGTGCTGGTGTGGGTTCAGATCGGCTATCCGATCGTCGTGTTCATGGCCGCACTCCAGCGCGTCGACCCCGAGCTCTACGAGGCGGCCGAGCTCGACGGTGCGAACTGGTTCCAGCGCTTCGGTGCGATCACGCTCAGCATCATCCGGCCCGAAGTCTTCGTCGTCACCCTCACCTGCACCATCGCCGCACTGAAGGTGTTCGGCCCGGTGTACGTCATCACGCAGGGCGGGCCCGCCGGAGCGACGCTCGTCCCCGCTTACTACGCCTACACGGAGTTCTTCACGAAGCGGAACATCGGCTACGGCGCGACCATCGCGACGGTGCTCACGATCCTCGTCGTCATCGTCTCGATCATCTTCATCCGCGTGCAGAACTCGCTGGAGCGCAAGGAAAGGGCCGGACTCTGATGGCCGCGACGACCGCAATCATCACCGCGGGCAAGACCCGCGTGCGCCCGCGCGGCGGCATGACCAAGAAGCGCGCGCTCGACTGGCTGCTGCTCGCCGCCGTGATCGTCGGCGCACTCATCGTGCTGGTGCCCTTCTACCTGATCCTCGTCAACGCCTTCAAGTCGCCGGTCGATTATGCGACGTCGGGTCCGTTCGCCCTTCCGCAGGCGATCGACTTCTCGGGCATCCAGGCGTTCTGGGAGCGGGTGAACTTCCCGCAGAAGGTGTGGAACTCCATCTTCATCTCCGGCGTCGTGGCCGTGCTCGCCGTGCTGATCTCGGTGCTCAACGCCTTCGCGATCGGCATCGGGCGCGTCCGCGGCCGCACGTGGATCGTGCTGCTCTTCCTGCTCGCGAACCTGCTCCCGCAGGAGGCGCTCCTCTACCCGCTCTACTACATGTTCAAGTCGGTGGGGCTCTACGACAGCGTGTGGTCGGTCATCATCGTCTTCACCGTCGTCCAGGCGGCGTTCGGCACGTATCTGCTGGCGTCGGTGTACGGCACCTTCCCCAAGGAGATCCTCGAGGCCGCCTCGCTCGACGGTGCGACGCGATGGCAGATCCTGTGGCGGGTCGTCTTCCCGATCAGCCGGCCGACCCTGTCGGTGCTGCTCATCTTCTTCTTCATCTGGACGTGGAACGAGTTCCTGATCCCGTTGACCTTCCTGCCCTCCAACGCCAATCAGACGGTGCCGGTGGCGATCAGCGTGCTCACCGGTGACCGGCTCATGGACGTCACCACCACGGCGGGAGCGGCGCTCATCAGCATCGTGCCGACGATCATCTTCTTCCTCATCTTCCAGCGCACCCTCACTCGGGGCATCACGGCAGGAGCAGTCAAGTAATGAAGTTCACCGACGGGTTCTGGCAGCTCCGGCCCGGGGTCGAAGCACTGTACGCCCAGGAGGCGTACGACGTCTGGCAGACCGATCGCACTCCGGACGGCCCCGGTCTCGTGGTCACCGCACCCACGTCCGTGATCGGCAAACGCGGCGACACCCTCAATCGCCCGGTGCTCACGGTCACCCTCTCCTCGCCGCTCGAGGGCGTGGTGCGCGTGCGGATCGCCCATCACGAGGGCGGTCGGTGGCACGGCGGATTCGTGCTTCCCGGCGCCGTCGAAGGAGGTGCGGGCGAGGCCGTCGCCACCGACGACGGCGGGGTCCTGACCACCGGAGGCCTCACCGCGCGCGTGGCTGCGGGCGCGCCCTGGTCGCTGTCGTTCGCGCACGGCGACCGCGTGCTGACCTCGAGCGGGCACAAGGCGCAGGGCTACGTGAAGCTGGCGCCCGGCGCCCAGGTCGACCGCGGTATCGTCGACAACGCGCGCACCGGCGCACCGGCGCCGATCGAGCGCGTGTTCGTCCACGAGCAGCTCGACCTCGGGGTGGGCGAGCTCATCTACGGGCTGGGCGAGCGGTTCGGACCCGTCGTGAAGAACGGCCAGACCGTCGAGATCTGGAACGCCGACGGCGGCACCTCGAGCGAGCAGGCCTACAAGAGCGTGCCGTTCTACCTGTCGGATCGCGGCTACGGCGTGCTCGTCAACGACCCGGGCCACGTCTCGTTCGAGATCGGCTCGGAGGCCGTGGAGCGCGTGCAGTTCTCGACGCCCGGCGAGGTGCTCGAGTACTTCGTGATCGACGGACCGACGCCCAAGGACGTGCTGACCCGCTACACCGCGCTGACCGGGCGTCCGCCGGTCGTCCCCGCCTGGTCGTACGGGCTGTGGCTGTCGACATCGTTCACCACGGACTACGACGAGGCGACCGTGACCTCGTTCATCGACGAGATGGCGGCACGCGAGCTGCCGGTGTCGGTGTTCCACTTCGACTGCTTCTGGATGCGCGAGTTCAACTGGTGCGACTTCGAGTGGGATCCGCGCACCTTCCCCGACCCCGACGGCATGCTCGCCCGACTGCACGCCAAGGATCTCCGCGTCTGCGTGTGGCTCAATCCCTACATCGGCCAGCGCTCGCCGCTGTTCGCCGAGGCCGCCGAGCGGGGCTTCCTCGTGAAGCGCGCGGACGGCTCGGTCTGGCAGTGGGACCTGTGGCAGGCCGGCATGGGCCTCGTCGACTTCACGAACCCCGACGCGACGGCCTGGTACCAGTCGCACCTGCGACGACTGGTCGACCAAGGCGTGGACTGCTTCAAGACCGACTTCGGCGAACGGATCCCCGTTGATGTCGAGTGGGCCGACGGCTCCGACCCGCAGCGCATGCACAACCTGTACACGCAGATCTACAACGAGGCCGTCCACGCGGTGCTGGTCGAGAAGCGGGGCGAGGGCGACGCCGTGCTCTTCGCCCGCTCGGCGACCGCGGGCGGTCAGACGATGCCCGTGCACTGGGGCGGCGACTCGACATCGACGTTCGTGTCGATGGCCGAGACGCTGCGCGGGGGCCTGTCGCTCGCATACAGCGGATTCGCGCACTGGAGTCACGACATCGGCGGATTCGAAGGGACTCCGGATGCCGCGGTCTACAAGCGCTGGACCGCGTTCGGCCTGCTCGGCAGTCACAGCCGCTTCCACGGCTCGGGCTCGTATCGCGTGCCGTGGGCGTTCGACGAGGAGGCCGTCGAGGTCACCCGGCGCTTCACGCACCTGAAGATGCACCTCATGCCGTACCTGTTCCAGGCGGGAGTGGATGCCGCGGCCACGGGCCTGCCGCTGCTGCGGCCGATGCTGCTGGAGTTCCCCGACGACCCGGCCGTGCGGCACCTCGACCGTCAGTACATGCTCGGCGGCGACATCCTGGTGGCTCCTGTCTTCTCGGAGGCGGGCGAGGTCGAGTTCTACCTCCCCGCCGGCGAGTGGACCAGCCTGCTCACCGGCGAGACAGTGACGGGCGGCGGATGGCGTCGTGAGACGCACGGCTTCGACAGTCTGCCGCTGTATGTGCGGCCCGGAGCGGTCATCCCGTGGGGCGCGCGGAGCGACCGACCCGACTACGACTACCTCGACGGGCTCACGCTGCGCGTGTTCCCCGGCGGCTCGGGAGCCCGAGACGTGACGGTCACGACCCCCGATGGCCGGAGCGAGACGTTCACGGCCGACCTGTCGGAGGTGACACGATGACACCCGTGACTTCTGCGACGATCACCCAGGGCAGCCCCGACTACCGCGACGCGGGCCTCGTGTTCCCGCCCGGCTTCACGTTCGGCTCGGCGACGGCGTCGTACCAGGTCGAGGGCGCGTTCGACGAGGACGGCCGCGGACCCTCGATCTGGGACACGTTCAGCAAGACGCCCGGAAGGGTCTGGAACGGCGACACCGGCGACGTCGCCTGCGACCACTACCACCGCGTCGAGGCCGACCTCGACCTGATGAAGGAGCTCGGACTCGGCGCCTACCGGTTCTCGATCGCGTGGCCGCGCATCATGCCGACGGGCACCGGCGAGGTCAACCGGGCCGGCATCGACTTCTACTCCCGGCTCGTCGACGGTCTGCTCGAGCGCGACATCCGCCCGGTGGCGACGCTCTACCACTGGGACCTGCCGCAGGCGCTGGAGGATGCCGGCGGCTGGCCGGTGCGCGCGACGGCGGACGCCTTCGAGCGCTACGCCGAGGTCATGGGCGCCGCGCTCGGCGACCGCGTGCACACCTGGACGACGCTGAACGAGCCGTGGTGCTCGGCCTACCTCGGCTACGGTCAGGGCGGGCATGCGCCCGGTCGGCATGAGCCCGCCGCCGCGCTCGCCGCGGTGCACCACCTCAACCTCGGCCACGGTCGCGCCGTCCAGGCGCTGCGTGCGACGTCGACGGGCGACCCCGACTACTCGATCACGCTCAACTTCCACGTGCTCCGCGGCGTGGGCGACGGGGCCGGTGAGGCCATGCGCCGCATCGACGGCCTCGCCAACCGCGTCTTCACGCACCCCCTGCTGACGGGCGAGTATCCGTCGGACGTGGTCGCGGACACGGCATCCGTCACCGACTGGTCGTTCGTGCGCGATGGAGACCTCGCCGCGATCCACCAGCCGATCGATGTGCTGGGCGTCAACTACTACTCGACGGCCACCGTTCAGCTGTGGGACGGCGTCTCGCCGAAGCAGATGAACGACGGGCACAAGGGCGCCGCCGGCGGGACGGCGTGGCCGGGAAGCGATCAGCTCGTCGAGTTCGTGGCGCAGCCCGGCCCGTACACCGAGATGGGCTGGAACATCGCCCCCGAGGGACTCGAGGAGCTCTTGCTGGCGCTGAAGGCGGAGTTCCCCGACCAGCCGCTGATGGTGACCGAGAACGGCGCGGCCTTCGCCGATGTCGTCGCCGACGACGGAACGGTTCCCGATCCGGAGCGGCTCGACTACCTGCGTCGCCACTTCACAGCGGCTCACCGCGCGATGGAGCAGGGGGTGGACCTGCGGGGCTACTTCGTGTGGTCGCTCCTCGACAACTTCGAGTGGGGCTACGGCTACGCCAAGCGCTTCGGGATCGTGCGCGTCGACTTCGACACGCTCGAGCGCACGGTCAAGGACAGCGGACGCTGGTACTCCGAGCTGGCGAAGACCGGAGTGCTCCCCGCCTGAGGCCGGTCGCAGAGGATCGGAGATCGTCGTCGACACGCCGGTGACGGATGCTGCAGCCGGCGTGTCGCGCACGATCTCCGATTCTGTGCACCGGCACCTGGACGCGACCCGGGAGGTCGCCGCGCGAACGCCGCGACATCCCGCCCGTCCGCGTCCCGGCGTCGGCGGGCGGGCATACCCTGACGGGGTGACTGAGCTTCGCTTCACCCACGAACCGGATGCCTCGCGCTACACATTGCACCGCGGCGACGACCTCGTGAGCGTGCTCGACTATCGCGACGACGGCCGCACCGTCGCCATGACGCGCGCGTACACCGTGCCCACGTTCCGCGGGCACGGCTACGCCGGCGAGCTCGTCGACCGGGCGGTCGCCGAGCTCGAGCGCTCGGGCTCGCGGACCGTCATCCCGGTGTGCTGGTACGTGGCCGACTGGTTCGCGGCCCACCCCGGTCGCAGCGGCATCCTCGCCGGACGCCGCTCCGCCTAGCCACCCGCTGCGCCGCCCGGCCCTATGCTGGCCGCGTGCGCATGGAAGAGGTGTTCACCGCCGTCGCCGTGGGGTTCGAGGCCGTCGGCGCCGCCGCGATGATCGTCGGCTTCGTCATCGCCGTCGTGCTCGGCGCCCGGTCGCTGGTGCGCCACGAGGGCGGAGGTGCGGCGTTCACCGTCCTGCGCACGACGCTCGGCGCCGCGATCCTCCTCGGGCTCGAGGTGCTGGTCGCCGCCGACCTCATCCGCACCATCACATCCAAGCCGTCGCTCGAAGACGCCGCGATCCTCGGGCTGATCGTGCTGATCCGCACACTGCTGTCGATGTCGATCCAGATCGAGATCGAGGGCACGCTGCCGTGGCGTCGCGCCCTCACCCGCACCGGCGGTCAGATGCTGGGCGATGCGGTCGCCCGCGATCGTGCCGCCGGCCGCGCCGCGTCGGGCCCGGATGCGGTCGGCGCCGCGGAGAGTCGCTGACTCGGCTTGTCAACCCCCTGATGCCCGCACGGGGCTCCCCGCAGGGTGGAGGGTGACGAGAGGAGCGCCTCATGGACCGTGATCTTCCCGATGGAGTGATCGACGCAGATCCGCCCGGCGGGTGGGACGAGGTCGGCGACACCGAAGCACAGGAGCGCAGCGCTGAGGAGGCCGACTCCGAGATGCTGCTGACCGACACCGCGCTGCAGCCCGACGACCCCGTCGAGGGCGAGGCCGCGCGACAGGGAGCCGACCCCGATCTCGGGGTGCCCGAAGAACGAGGCGAGGAGGAGCCGTGATGAGCACGACAGGCAACGAGTTCGAGCAGCCCGGCGTCAACTACCCCGACCGGGGCGACGCGACCGGCGCGACGGGAACCCCCGATGCGGAGGAGCCGAAGCGAGACGGCAGCGTCACGCCCGAGCGGACGAGCGGCGGCCACCTCGAGGCGGCCGAGGACGGCGCGGAGGGTGCGCCGACGACGGCGGACGGGCCCGCGCAGGACGCCGAGCCGGCGGCGGCCGCGGCCGCGGAGCCCAGCCACGAGGCCGTCGGCATCGGCGTGGTGGGATCCGCGGACGGGCAGGACCATCACGGTCAGGACGAAGGGCGCGACACGCTCACCGTCGGAGAGGCCCAGCGCCGGGAGGGCGGTCTCGGGACGGAACAGGAGCAGCGGCTGCCCGCGATGTCGCAGAACGACGCCAGCGCGATCGACAAGGTGGCGGGCATCGCCGCGCAGACGCGAGCCGACGTCGGCACGGAACCGGTGGGACGCATCGCCGAGGTGCTGCAGCAGCGACTCGATCAGGCCGGTGTGGACCTCCCGGCGGCGGACGTGGACGAACTGGCGAACCAGATCGCCACGGGTGACGCGGCGTCGCCCGAGCAGGCGTAGGAACGAGCGATGCCCGCCCTCGACGCGAGGGCGGGAATCGTGCAGCCCGGCGACCACGCCCTCGGCGAGGGCGTGGTCGCAGTAACGTCAGGCGATCGCGCAAGCGGTCGGGCAGGCGTCGGCCGCAGCGGCATGGACCCCGATCGGTCGGGCCCACACGCCGCGCGGGCGGGCAGGGGCGGCCGGTGCGGGCGCGACGGCCGATGCGGTGAGCGCGGCGGCCTGCGACTCGCGGCGTGCGCGGATGGAGCGCAGCAGGGCGAGTTCACGATCGCGCCACTCGGTCTCGTGGCGGTACTGCTGTTCGGCGGCGGTGACGAGCGAGAGCATTGTTTCCTCCGTTGGTTCCGATGAGTCGAACGTACGCCGGGGGTCCGACATTGCCCGATCCCGCAGAGGTGGCAGGAATCCGCTCGATCGCGGCAGTCCGTCAGCGGTCGCCGGCGAACGCCCGGACGAGCGCGGCGGCGGGCGCGGCATCCCGGATCATCGTCTCGTGACCACGGCCGGGCACCTCTTCGAGACGCGCGTCGGGCATCGACGCGACGATGCGCTCGCACCACGCGCGGGGCGCGACCAGGTCGTTCTCGCCGCGCAGCACGAGCGTCGGAGCCGGGACGGCGGACAGCACGTCCTCCGGGCGGTGGACGAGCATCGCGCGGAACTTCGTGAGCAGCTTCGGGCCGGCGCGCACGTACTCGCGGGCCCCGCGGGCGATCACCGTCGGGCTCTCGCCTGCGATGTCGCGCAGCAGCCGCGACAGCTGCCGGGGCCCCGACCGCGCGTCCGGATCCACGGTCGGCCCCACGAGCACGAGGGCGGCGACGACGGACGGATGCCGCGCCCCGAGCTCCAGGGCGATCTGCGCGCCCATCGAGTGGCCGATCACGATCACGGGCCTATCGGCGTGACAGCGCAGGTAGGCGGCGATCAGGTCCGACGTGCGCTCCATCGTGAGGACCCGGCGCGGCTCGGGCGCCTCGCCGTATCCGGGCAGGTCGATCGCGATGACCTCGGCGCGATCGTCGAGGTGCGCGATGAGGTCGGCGAAGACGCTGCGGCCCATGCCGATGCCGTGGATGAGCAGGTAGACGGGGTCGCCGGCGCCGCGGCGCTCCACCACGAGGGTCGCGCCGGCGAAGGAGAATTCTCGGGCCGGACTCACCCCAGAAGCGTATTCGACCGGATCATGCGGCCCCGGACTCGTCGCGCAGCCCCACCCGGTCGGGGATGTCGAACTGCACCCGCCGCAGCCACTCCGGATCCGGCCACGGCCGCGACGTGGGAAGCGCGCGCAGGCGGGCGCGCAGCGCGGTCGCCGAGGCCTCGACCGGCAGCACGCGCGCGGGCGCGCGATGCGCGAGCGCGCCGAGCCACCAGTGCCGCCACGTGCCCTCGATCGACTCGGGCTCGACGACCACGTAGTAGTCGGGCATGACCGCATCGCCGTGGGCGAAGAGTCCGAGGAGGGTCTGCACTTCGATCTCGAGCGTGCCGAGCGTGGCGCGCTCCTCGTACAGCTCGACCCATGCCGCGGCGACGTGCTCGAGGGGGTCGGCATCGTGCACGACATAGGGAGAGGCCGCCGACACGACTGCACGGGCGGCGTAGGCGGGATCGGCCTCGCGCAGCGACAGCGCGCGGATGGCAGGAACGTCTGCGAGTCCGCTCAGCAGCGGCTCGCTGTCGCCGCCGACCAGGGCGACGACCGTGGATCGCGGAGCGGGTTCCGTCGAGGGCGCCATATTCCACGATACGTCTGCGGGCACGCGGGCGGGCGGCACGCGCCGCCGGGTCGCGGCATCCGCTCAGCTCGCTTCCATCACGACCGTCGAAAGGTCGGCCCCGAACGTGAACCTCGCGTCGACACCGCCTCCCCGCAGCACCCCCGGCAGCCACCGCACGGTGTCGGCGCGCATGCGTCCGTAGGGGATCTCGGCGAGCGGGAACCACCGGGGCGCGAACGTCGCGCTCGCCGCCGGGATGCCGGTGAAGCGCCGGCAGACGAACACCGTCGCCTGCTCCGACAGCGTCGGCCGCGTCGGGAAGTGCCGCTCCACGACGCCTGCTTCGCGGAGATCGGATGCCGCGACCCCGACGCCGACCTCTTCGAGAAGGCCGCGCACCGCGGCACCGCGCGCTGTCTCGTCCCGTTGCAGAGCGCCGCCCACGCCGACGACCCGCCCCCGCGCGGTGCCCGTCAGCCGATCGCCCAGGAGCACCTCGAGGCCGTCCGCGCCGGTGCGCATCATGAAGACGACGCACACCTCGGGCAAGGGCATGGGAGCAGGCTACGCCCCGCCGACGCGCCCTCCCATCGGCCTCGCCCGGCCTGCCTCGACCGCGATGTCGGCGCGCGAACGTACGGTGTGAACATGCGGATCCTGCACACGTCGGACTGGCACATCGGGCGGTCGTTCCACGGCCACGCCACGCTCGATGCGCTCGGCGGTGTGCTCGAGGCGCTCGTGGCCCAGGTGCGCGAGCACGAGGTCGACGTCGTGGTCGTCGCGGGCGACGTGTTCGACTCCGCTGCGCCCGCCGCCGCCTGCTACGGCGTACTCACCGACGCGCTGGCCGCACTCTCCGACGCCGGTGCGACCGTGGTGGTGACGAGCGGAAATCACGACTCGTCGGCACGCCTCGGGTTCCAGTCCTCGCTGCTGCGGCAGGGCATCCACGTCATGACCGACCCGATGGCGACGGGCACGCCCGTCACCGTCGACGACGAGCACGGGCCGGTGCACTTCTACGGTATCCCGTTCCTTGAGCCCGCGCTCGTGCGCCACCTGTGGCCCGACGCCGAGATCCGCTCGCAGCGTCTCGCCATCGAGCACGCAATGGGGCTCGTCCGCGCCGATGCCGTGCGTCGCGGCGGACGCTCCGTCGCGATCGCCCACTGCTTCGCGGCCGGCGTCGATGCCACGCCCGGCGTCGAGCGCGAGATCCGGCAGGGAAGCCTCGACGTCGTTCCGCTGGCCGCGTTCGACGGGCCCGACTACGTCGCGCTCGGCCACATCCACGGCCGCCAGCGTCTGTCCGACCGCGTGCGCTATGCCGGCGCCCCGCTGCACTACAGCTTCGGCGAGGGGGACAAGCCCCGCGGCTCCTGGCTGATCGACCTCGATGCCGACGGTCTCGCCGCGGTGGAGTGGCTCGACCTGCCGGTGCCGCGCCGGCTCATCACGATCCGAGGCTCGCTCGACGAGCTGCTCGGCGACGAGCGCTTCGCCGATGTCACCGACGCCTGGGTGTGCGCGCAGTACACCGACGCCACCCCGCAGCTCGATCCCATGCGTCGGCTGCAGGCACGGTTCCCGCACTGCGCCACCGTCATGCACACGCCCGAGGGTCTGCGCGGCGACGACGGCCTCACCTACTCGCGCCGCGTGCGCCAGGCCCGCAGCGACGCCGAGCTCGTCGATGCCTTCCTCGTTCACGTGCGCGAGGGTGAGGGGGCCTCCGAGCGCGAGGCCGAAGTCATCCGCGACGTCATCGACGAGCGCACGCTCGCGGAGGCGAGAGCGTGAGGCTGCACCGACTCGAGGTCACCGGGTTCGGGCCGTTCCGCGAGCGGCAGGAGGTCGACTTCGACGCGTTCGCCGACGACGGCATCTTCCTCATCGCGGGCCGCACGGGCGCGGGCAAGTCGAGCGTGCTCGACGCGGTGACCTTCGCGCTCTACGGCGGGGTCCCGCGCTACGACGGAGCCGACAAGCGGCTGCGCAGCGACCATTGCGCTCCCGACGACCCCACCGGCGTGACCGTCGAGTTCAGCGCGGCCGGACGCCGCTGGCGCGTGACGCGCTCGCCGGAGTACGAGCGCCCGAAGCAGCGCGGCACCGGCATGACGACCGAGCCCCACCGGGCTCAGCTCGACGAGCAGGTCGAGGGGGAATGGGTCGGCCGTGCCGCGCGCCCCGTCGACGTCGCGCATGCGCTCGATGAGATCCTCGGACTCAGCCAGCAGCAGTTCCTCCAGGTGATCCTGCTGGCGCAGAACCGGTTCGCCGAGTTCCTCCTCGCGAAGAACGACGAAAGGCAGCGGCTGCTGCGCCGGCTGTTCGGCACCCGCACCTATGAGGCGTATCAGCTCGCGCTCGAGGAGCGGAGGAAAGACGCCGAACGGGCGCTCGCTGCGGCCGGCGACGGCGTCGAGATGCTGCTGGCGGAGGCCGAGCGGCTCCTCGCGGCCGAAGAGCTCGAGGGTGGGTCGCCCGTCGAGCGAGGCGCCCCGGCGGAGCGCCTCGCCGCGGCGGGTGTGGGGGTGCAGCGCGCCGAGTACCGCGGCGAGACGCTCGTGCGCGAGCGCGCCGATGCCGACGCGGCGCATCGTGCAGCCGAGAGCGCCCACTCCGCGGCGAAGACGCTGCGCGGCAAGCAGGAGCAGCGCGCGCGATCCCGGTCGGCGCTCGCGGACCTCGAGGCGGCCGAGCCCGCCATCGCTGCTGACCGCGAGACGCTGAGGCGCGCGCTCGAGGCCGAAGCGCTCCGGGCGCCGATCGAGGCCGCGGCCGGGGCGGCCGAGGCGGCGGCGGCCGCCGTCGCCGAGGTGGAGCGTGCCCGTGCGGCCTGGGCCGAGGCTGCAGGCCCCGCTGACGCGGACCTGTCGGTCGAAGCCCTCGCCGCCTTCATCGAGCAGCAGACCGGTGACCTCGCCGTGTGGTCAGCCGCCGAGGCCCGTGAGCGCGATCTCGTCTGGCTGACCGCCGAGCTCGCCGAGGGCGAGGCGCGCGCGGCGGAGCACGCCCGGAACCTCGGCCGGATCGACGAGCTGCGAGGCGCCTTCCCCGCACGACTCGCTGAGCTCGACGCCGACCTGAGCGCTGCGCAAGGAGCCGCAGGCGCCCTCGACGCGGCGATCGCGCACCGCGACGCCCTCGCGGCCCGCCTCGCCGCCGCGCAGGAGGCCGCGCGCCTCGACGCCGCCGCACGCGCGGCGGAAGCAGCGTATCTGCAGGCGAGCGCCGAGCTCGATGCCGCGCGTGCGGCCGTCACCGCGCTGCTGCGGCGCCGGCTCGAGGGCCGCGCCGGCGAGCTTGCCGCGGAGCTCGTCGACGGCGAGCCGTGCGCCGTCTGCGGCGCGACAGAGCACCCGGCTCCGGCCCCGGCCTCCGATCACCCCGTCTCCGATGACGAGATCACCGCTGCCGAGCACGCGCGCGACGTCGCCGCCGAGGCGGAGCAGGTGGTGGCCGCGCGCGCGAAGGATGCACGCGAGCGCCGCGCGGACGCCGTCGCGCGCGCGGGCGGCGCCGATGCCGACACCTTGACGACCGAGCTCGCCGTGGCCGAGGCATCGGTGGTCGCGGCGTCCGACGCAGCCGCATGTCGCGATCGCCTGACGAGGGAGCGCGGGCAGCTCGCGGCCGCCGAGGCTGAGGCACGAGCAGAGCGCGAGTCGCTGGCGGCGGAGCTCAGTGCGCTGCGGGAGCGCCTGGCCGCGCTCACGGCCGATGCGGCCTCCGCGCGCCGTGCCGTCGACGACGCACGTGGTGACTTCGCAGGCGTCGCCGACCGCATCGCCGACGCCACAGCGGGGCGTTCCCTCGCGACCGCGCTGCACGACACACTGACGGAGGCCGACGCCGCGCAGGCGTCCGCCCGGCGCTCCGCCGACGACCGCGACGCCCGGATCGCCGCATCCGCCTTCTCCGACGTCCTGGATGCGGCGGCGGCCCTGCGCGCGAGCGAGGCGAGGAGCTCCCTCGACGAGCGCATCCGAGAGCACGACGCTGCCCTGCGCGCGGAGCGCGATCGTCTGCGCGACCTCGAGCTCGAGCTCGCCGGGGCGCCCGACGAGCTGATCGACGTCGCCGCGACCGCGCTCGCGCTCGAGGCGGCCCGCGACCGGTGGAGCGCAGCCGTCGACCGGGCGGCGCACGCGTCACAGGTCGCCGAGCGGCTCGCCGACCTCGTCCGGCGCGCGACGACCGCGCACGACGCGATCAGCGGTCTCGCCGCCGACCACGCCGTGATCGCCAGGCTTGCGAACACCGTCGCCGGCCGAGCACCGAACACGCATCGCATGACCCTTGAGTCGTTCGTCCTCGCCGCTGAGCTGGAGGAGATCGTCGAGGCCGCGAACCTGCGGCTCGACGACATGTCGTCCGGGCGCTATCGCCTGCAGCACAGCGACGCCCTCGCGGCGCGCGGCGCGTCGTCCGGGCTCGGACTCTCGATCATGGATGCGCACACCGGCCTCGCCCGTCCGGCGCAGTCGCTTTCGGGCGGAGAGACGTTCCTCGCGTCGCTTGCGCTGGCGCTCGGCCTCGCCGAGGTCGTCACCGCACGAGCCGGCGGAGTGCGACTGGACACGCTGTTCATCGACGAGGGGTTCGGCTCGCTCGACGACGACACGCTCGAGTTGGCGATGCGCACGCTCGACGAGCTGCGGCAGGGCGGCCGCACGGTCGGCCTCATCAGTCACGTCGCAGCGATGAAGGAGCAGCTGCCCGCGCAGCTGGCCGTCGAGGCCACACCCCAGGGGCCGAGCATCATCCGCCAAGAGGCCGCACTGCGCGCGTGACGCGACCCCCATTGCCCCGCCTGGATACGCGGGTGTAGCGTTCGCGCAGAATCGTTCCTGGGGGACCGATCACGCCCGAACCGCCGGCCCCGTCCGGCCGCGGCTGCGCGCCGCGCACGCTCCATCCACACCGTCGTACGGAGTACCTCCACATGCGCACCTCATCCTGGGGGCGCCGCGCCCTCGCCACCCTCGCCGCCTCGGCGATCATCGTCACCGGCAGCCTGTTCACGGCGTCCGCCGCCCACGCGGCTCCGCTTCCACCTGACAACGTGCGCGTCATGGCCGCGCTGGGCGACTCGATCACCCAGGCGTCGATGACCTGCAGCAGTCTGGTCAACTGTCCGGCGAACAGCTGGGCAACCGGATCGACGACCTCGGTCAACTCGCATCTGCTCCGCCTCCGGGCGACCGCCGCGCCCGACAACGCCGTCGGCTACAACAACGCCGTCGCCGGGGCCGCCTCCGGAGCCCTGAACGCGCAGGCCGCCAAAGCGGTGACGCAAGGCGCGCAGTACGTCACGATCGAGATCGGGGCGAACGACGCGTGCACCAAGACCGTCGGGGCCATGACGCCGACCGCCACGTTCAAGACCAACGTGCAGAACGCCCTCGTCACGCTGTCGACGAGCACTGCCGCGCCGCGGGTCTTCATCGCGAGCGTCCCGAACCTGCTGCGGATGTACGAGGTCAACAAGTCCAGCGCGAGCGCGCGACTCACCTGGGCTCTGCTCGGCATCTGCAAGTCGATGCTGGCGAATCCGACGAGCACGAAGGCAGTCGACGTCGAGCGTCGTGCCGCGGTGCAGCAGCGGGTCAATGAGTACAACCAGGCGCTCGCGGAGGCATGTGCGGCGTACGCGTGGTGCCGGTACGACGGCGGGGCCGTAGCGAACTACGCGTTCACCCGGGCCGACATCTCGACGCGCGACTACTTCCACCCGTCGCTGTCGGGTCAGGCGAATCTGGCCGCCATCACCTGGCCGAGGACGCAGTGGGCGTCGTGAGGCGATGACGCGGAAGGGCGGGCCGGTACGCAGACCGGCCCGCCCTTCTCGTTCGTCGACTACTCGACGAGGTGCTGCTGCGCTGCGTCGTAGATCGTGGTGATGAACCGGGTGGCCTGCTCTTCACCGAACATGCCGTCGGAGCCCTCCACGATGCCGTCGATCGCTGCCTCGACGCCGGCGTCGCCCATGACCAGAGTGCTCTGACCGATCGAGATCAGCATCTCGTCGGTGTAGAACTGCGCCGTGACCTCCTCGGTGATGCTCGGCTCGATCTCCTGCATGATCGCGAGGATCTCGGGCCGCACGGCGGCGAGGTACGCGGCCTCGTCGTAGGTTCCGGTCGCCTCGCCCTCCGACCCCTCGTCGCTGCCGTCCTCGACGGGCGCCGACTCCGAGACGGTCGGCGCGGGATCGAGCCCGCCTGCCGAGTCCGACCCCACCGCGGCGAGTCCGATCCAGACGAAGGCGAGCGTGATGGCGCCGATCCAGGCGAGCCCGCCCAGCACCGAGACCGCGATCGCGCCGATGCCGAGGCCCTTGGCGCCCTGCTTCTTGCTCGCGAGGGTGACGATGCCGAAGACGAGCGCCGCCAGCAGCAGCAGGCCGCCGATCATCGCGAGGACGAGCGAGACCCATGCCAGCGGCAGATAGGCCGTGCCGACGAGCACGAGGCCTCCGATCGCGAGACCGAGCGAGACCCAGCCGAGCGTGCGCGGTCGGGTGGCGAGATCCGCGGGCGCCGGGGCGGCGTACGCGGGCTGCCCGTACGCGGGCTGGCCGTAGGCCGCCTGGCCGTACGCGGCCGGGTCGGACGCCTGTCCGTACGGCTGACCGGCGGCGGGCTGGCCGGCGGTCGGCTGGCCGTACGCGGGCGGGTACACCTCGGTCTGCTGCGCGTCGGCAGGCGGGTACGCCTGGGTGGGCTGCGCATCGGCGGGCGCCCCGTACGCCTCGGTGGGCTGCGCGTCGCCCGGCGTGGGCTGCGCGTCGGCAGGCGCCGCGTAGGCCTCGGTGGGCTGCGCGTCGCCCGGCGTGGGCTGCGCGTCGGGCGCCGGCGTGGGCTGCGCGTCGGCCGGGGTCGCGTCGTCGGAGGGGGGAGGGGTGGGGTCGCTCATGGTTTCCTTGCTGCCGAGAAGAGGTCGCGCGGAAGCCAGGACGATCCCCGCGGCCTCTCAGACTATCTAGGCTGTCAGGGTGAACAAGAGCACTGTGTGGACCGTTCTGGGAGTCATCGCGGCGATCGTCATCGCCTGGGTGCTCGTCGACGTGCTGTTCTCGCTGCTGTGGTTCATCGGCAAACTCGTCATCGTCGCCGTCGTCGCCGCGATCGTGTTCTTCATCCTGCGCGGACTGTTCTCGCGCAGGGACTGACGGTCAGACGCCGTACTCGGCGCGGATCGTGTCGCGCAGCTGGTGGCTGCAGGCCGTCACGGTGGCGCGCCAGTCCGTGATCGCGTCGTCCTGTGCGCGGTCCGACACGGCCTTGAGCACGCGGATCGGCACGCCGAACTGCTCGGCGACCCACCCGTACGCGTAGGTCTCCATGTCGACGAGGCGCGCTCCGAGCGGGCGGATGACCGACACGGCCTCGGCGTCGTCGACGAAGTGGTCGCCGGTGGCGATGATGACGCCGTCGCGACCGAGCTCCACGCGCGGGGGAAGCGACACGTGCTGGCCGACCTGGCCGTCGATGTCGGTGACGTCGTGCTGGATCGCCGCCTCGATGTCGTAGACGGCCGCCTCGAGGGTCGCGTCGATGGCGCCGGCCGTGCCGACGACGACGACCTCGTCGTACGCGCGGGCGTCGAGCGCGCGCGTCAGTGCGTACGTGGCCTGCAGCTTCCCGGGACCGGTGACGAGCCGGTCGAAGCCGGGGAGGTCGGCGGGGAACGCGACGAGTTCGGCCTCGAGGGCCGCGACGAGGAGCTTCACCCCCCTATTCTCCCCCGGCTCTACCTGAACGTCTGCCGGTCGCGCCCGCCCGGATGCGTCCGCCGGTCGCCTCAGCCACCCCGCGACCCGGCCCCTGCGGCATGCGCTGTCAGCTGCGGCGCAGGGCCATCGGGCCCAGCACGTCGCCGCGCCGCTGCCGATGCCACCGCTCCCGGGCGATGCGGAACTCCGCGTGCGTGGTGAACCGATAGTGATAGGCCACCGCGCGCACCCACATCGGCCGCTCGCCGCGGAACGGATCGTCGGCGAGCAGCCGCAGGGTCGCGGCATCCGCTTCGAGCAATCTGATCAGGAGCACCGTGAACCAGTCGTCGAGAGAGCGGCCGAGGGGCAGGAACCACATCAGCCAGTCGAGACGCAGGTGATACGGAGCGAACTGCCGGGGCACGCGCCGCACATCGCCCGGCTTGCCTTTGAAGGAGTACTCGCGCCAGGTCGCGGCATCCGGATCCTCGTCTGTCGTCCCTTCGACGACGATCTCGATCCGCTGCTTGGTGACCGTGCCGAACGCACCGTAGGCGTTCGCCAGCTGCCAGCGGTTGAAGCTCGCGTTCATGAGCTGCCGGTGCGCGAAGAGGTTGCGCAGCGGCCACCAGCTCAGCACGGCGTAGACCACTCCGACAGCGCAGGTGACGACGAGCCAGGGGAGCGGCAGCCCGTCGACGATCCACGGCGGTTCGTGCGCGAGGGTCGCGTCACGCCCGAAGGGCAGCCCGATCGCCGAGAAGGCGAGCACGATCGTGATCCAGTTCAGCCAGGCGAAGTTGCCGGTGATCACCAGCCACAGCTGCGTCGCGATGATGATCGCGCCGGCCACCGCACCGACGATCGCGGGAACGGGTCCGGGCACCCATAGCCCGAGGATCGGGGCGAAGAGGAACCACGGCACGATCAGCTGGGCGACGTGGTTCCCCACCACCTCGCCCTTGTGGAACCAGCGGGGGAGCAGGTGCGCCTGCCGGCTGAGCGGACCGGGCATCGGCTGGGTCTCGTGGTGGTAGGTGAGCGCCGTCAGGTCGCGCCACTCGCGTCCGCCGCGGATCTTGATCATGCCCGCGCCGAACTCCAGCCGGAACACGAGCCACCAGAACAGCACGATCACGACCGTGGGCGGCGGCTCGGCGGCGGATCCCAGGAACGCGGCGAGGAAGCCGGCCTCGAGCAGCAGCATCTCCCAGCCGAAGCCGTAGAAGGTCTGCCCGATGCTGACGATCGACATGTAGCCCAGCCACAGCGCCAGGAAGCAGGCCATCGGAGCCCACGGAGTGAACAGCTGCGGGATGCCGCACACCAGGGCCGCCGCGACGACGACGCCCGCCCAGCAGAGCGCCACCAGCCGGCGGTCGGTGTACGTCACCCAGCGGAACAGCGTCGGGCGCAGCCGCCAGGCCGATCTGCGCGCGCGGCGGGGCCCCTGGGCGTCCTGGCCTCGCCCGGGCACCGACGCCTTCGCCCACGCCAGCAGCTCCGGCGCGGGCAGCAGGCCGCGCTCGCCGAGCAGTGGCCGGAACTGGTTCAGCGTCGAGATGAAGGCGACGACGTAGATCGCGGCGATGCCCCGCTGGAGCACCTCCCGCGCGAACCCGAAGTCGACTGCAGCGAAACCATCCATGCCGTCACGTCCGGAACAGGTCCTCGGGCTCGAGCCGCAGCCCCTGCGTGTCGCGCAGCGCCCGCCGCGCCGCGTACCACCCCGGCATGCCCGTCACCCCGGGGCCGGGCGGCGATGCGGCCGACGCGAGGTACACGCCGGGCATCGGCGTGCGCCACGGCGTCGGCGAGACCGTCGGCCGGCGGATCGCCTGCGCGAAGGTGAACGCCCCGCCCAGGATGTCGCCGCCGATGTCAGCCGGGTTGTAGGCCTCGCGCTGCACCGCGGTCATGGAGCTCGACGCCAGGATCCGGTCACGGAAGCCGGGGGCGAAGCGCTCGACCTGACGCGTCACGAGCTCGGTGGCGTCGAGCGTCGAGTGCGCCGGCACGTGGATGTAGGTCCACAGCACGTGCTTGCCCTCCGGCGCCCGGCTCGGATCGAGCACCGTCGGCTGTACGGCGAGCACGTACGGACGGTCGGTGACCCTACCCCGGGCGACGGCGTTCTCGCTCGCCTCGACCTCGGCGCGGGTCCCTCCGAGGTGCACCGTCGGCGCGTGCGCCACGGCGGGGTGCGCCCACGGCACCGGGCCGTCGAGCGCGAAGTCGACCTTGGCGGCGGCTGCCCCGTAGCGGTAGCGGCGGATCGCTTTCGCATACCGCGCCGGGATATCGGGGTGGGTGAGCGCGAGCCGCGGCGTCGTGTCGAGCAGCAGCACATCGCCCGCGGCGGGGTCGCCCCAGTCGAGACCCTCGAGCGTGGTCACGTACTGTCCGGTCTCGATCGCGCCGCCGTGCGCCCGCAGGTCGTCGGCGAGCACATCCGCGATGCGCTGCGCCCCGCCGCGGGGGAAGGCCCACCCGTCCGCCGCGTGCGCGTGCGCCGCGAGGAAGAGTCCGGACGCCGACGCGCCCACGCTCGGCAGCCGTGAGTTCGAGTGCGCCAGCACACCCGCGAGCAGGGCGTTCGCCTCCTCCGTCGCGAAGGTGCCGCGGCCGAGGCGCGAGCCCAGCTGAAGGGCGCGCAGCCCGTAACGGACGGTGGTGACCGGATGCCGCGGCCAGCGCAGCAGCTGGGATCCGGTGAAGTCCACCACGGCGTCGAGGTGCGTGCTCAGTGGCCGCAGCGCCGCGAGCCACATCCGGCCGTCGCGGCCGAGCCCCGACGCGGTGCGCTCGATGTCGCGCCACGCGATCGCTGCCCGCCCGTCGTCGAGCGGCTGGGCGTAGGACGCCTCGGGGCGGACCCACTCGATGCGCTCGCCGAGCCCGAAGGCGCGGAAGACCGGTGACGACAGGGCGGCGGGATGCACCGCCGAGCACACGTCGTGGACGAACCCGGGCAGGGTCAGCTCCGCACTGCGCACGCCGCCGCCGACAGCGGGGGCGGCCTCGAGCACGCGCACCTCGAAGCCCGCGCGGGCGAGCGCGACAGCGGCGGTGAGCCCGTTCGGCCCACTGCCGACCACGGTCGCGCGTCTGGCCATGGCACCATCCTGGCACCGCCCCCGGCGCGCCGCACACGGGGGCCGCTGCGGGCGGTTCCGGGACCCGGCACGTGGGCGAAGCCGGGGGTTGCGGGGCCCGGAACGTGGGCGAAGCCCGGGGGTTGCGGGACCCGGAACGCGGGCGATGCCGGGGGCTGCGGCATCCCTCGCGCGGCGCACTTCCTCGTTCCGGGAACCCGCGACATGATGAAGGAAGCGGGTGGCCGCGGGAAGAGGTGGACCATGGAATCGGTGCTGCTGGACACTCCGGAGGGGATCACGGCGCGGCTCGGCTGGGACCCGAAGCTTCCGGAGCACGATCGCAAGCGCGCTCTGGCGAAGGAGATCGTCGCAGCGCAGCTCGGCGTCGATCCCCAGACCGTGCGCGTCGAGCGCGAGGCGCCGGGGACGTTCGGCTTCCACACCCAGCTCATCGCCGAAGTGGATGGCCAGGAGGTGCCGCTGCGCATCCGCAACGCCAACTACCGGGCGGCCACGGTGGTCGCCGTCGCCGACCCCGCGATCCCGCTCGGCCTCGACCTGCGCGACGCCCACCCGGACGAGCCGACGCTGCGCGAGATGAAGCGGCACTCCCACTTGTACGACGACAGCGACGTCGACCAGCTGCTCGCGCACTGGACGCGCGTGCAGGCCGTGCGCGACGCGGACGGCCGCGGTGCGCGGGTCGCGGCCGACCATGTGCGCCTCGACAGTCCGCGCACGCGGGGCTGGATCCCCGATCGCCGCGTCTACTACACGCTCGCCGACCTGTCGCGCGACAGCTGGATCATCACGCTCGCCTACGGCGCAGCGCCGGTCTGACCCTCCCGATCCGGCGTCGCCGGGACCTGAGCCCGGCACAGAATCGGAGATCCTGAGCGACACGCCGCGCGCCGGCCCGGGCCGGCGGCGTGTCGGCGACGATCTCCGATTCTGTGCACGGGACGCGGCCGCGACCGCATCCTTCCGCTCACTCCTCGACGAGCTCGGGGAGAGCGGCCTTGAGCTCCGCGATCCACACGTTCGCGTTGCCGTCCGACGGCGCGCGCCAGTCGCCGCGCGGCGACAGCGAGCCGGTCGGCGAGACCTTCGGGCCGTTGGGGATCGCCGAGCGCTTGAACTGCGCGAACGCGAAGTAGCGCCGCAGGAAGACCTGCAGCCACTTCGCGACCGTCGGCAGGTCGTAGGCGTAGCGGTCCTCGGAGGGGAACCCGGGCGGCCAGGCGCCCGCATCCTTGTCCCCCCACGCGTGCGCGGCGAGGTAGGCGATCTTCGACGGGCGGAACCCGAACCGCAGGATGTGGTGCAGCGCGAAGTCGTGGAGCGCGTACGGGCCGATGCGGTCCTCGGTGGACTGCAGCTTGCCGTCCTGCCCCGCCGGCACGAGCTCGGGCGAGATCTCCGTGTCGAGCACCGACTGCAGCACGCGCTTGGCATCCGGCGACAGGTCGGTCGAGCCCTCGCCTTCGTGCGAGATCACCCAGCGGATCACGTGCTGGATGAGCGTCTTCGGCACGCCCGCGTTCACCGCGTAGTGGCTCATGTGGTCGCCGACGCCGTATGTCGCCCAGCCGAGCGCGAGCTCCGAGAGATCGGACGTGCCGATCACCATGCCGCCGTGGTGATTCGCGAGGCGGAAGAGGTAGTCGGTGCGGAGGCCGGCCTGCACGTTCTCGAACGTGATGTCGTGCACCGGCTCGCCGTCGGCGAACGGGTGGTCCAGGCGCTCGAGCATCTCGGTCGCGAGGGGGCGGATGTCGATCGTCTCGATCGAGGCCCCCACCGCCTCGGCCAGGGCGATGGCGTTCGACTTGGTGTGCGCGCTGGTCGCGAATCCGGGCATCGTGTACGCGAGGATGTCGCTGCGCGGGCGGCCCATGCGGTCCATAGCGCGCGCGACGACGAGCAGCGCGTGCGTCGAGTCGAGTCCGCCGCTGACACCGATGACGGGCTTGGGCCCACCGATCGCCTGCATGCGCTGGACCAGGCCCGAGACCTGGATGTTGAACGCCTCGTAGCAGTCCTGCGCCAGCCGGTCGGGGTCGTCGGGCACGAACGGGAAGCGGTCGAGCGTGCGCCGCAGCCCGATGTCGGCGGCGGGCGGGTCGAGTTCGAAGTGCACGACGCGGAACCGCGGGTCGTACGTGCGGCGGTTGTCGTCGAACGTTCCCTGGCGCAGGCGGTCCTGTCGCAGACGGTCCAGATCGACGTCGGCTACCGATCGGCGCGGTCCGTCGGGGAACCGCTCCGTCTCGGCCAGCAGGCTGCCGCCCTCGTAGATCATCGTCTGGCCGTCCCACGACACGTCGTTCGTGGATTCGCCCATTCCCGCGGCGGCATATGCATACGCGGCGAGGCAGCGGAGCGACTGCGACTGGCACAGATCCTTGCGGTCCTCGGCGCGGGCGATGGTGATCGGGCTGCCGCTGAGGTTCAGCAGCACGGTGGCGCCGGCGAGGGCTGCGCCGGCGGACGGCGGGATCGGCACCCACACGTCTTCGCACACCTCGGCGTGCACGACGAGCCCGGGCACGTCGAGCGCCTCGAAGAGAAGGTCGGGGCCGAACGGAGCCTCCAGCTCGCCCACGCGGATGTCTTCGCCCACCTGGTCATCGCCCGGCGCATACCAGCGGCGCTCGTAGAACTCGCGGTAGGTCGGCAGGTAGGACTTGGGGGCGACGCCCAGAAGCTCGCCACGGTGGATCACGACGGCGCAGTTGTAGAGCCGGTTGCCGTGGCGCAGCGGCGCGCCGACCACGAGCATCGGGAAGAGATCAGCGGATGCCTCGACCAGCCGCTCGATCGCGCGTTCGACGGCGTCGAGCACGGCATCCTGCATCACCAGGTCCTCGATGGAGTAGCCGGTGAGGCACAGCTCGGGGAAGACGGCGACCGCCACCGCCTCGGCGTCGCACTCGCGCGCCGTGGCGAGCACGGCGTCGGCGTTCGCGACGGGATCGGCGATCGTGATCGGGATCGTGCAGGCCGCGATGCGTGCGAACCCGTGCCGGTAGGCGCTCTCGAAGGGGAGGCTCATGCCTTCAGTCTGTCAGGCGCGCTCGGCCGCGGGCGAGACCTTGCGCGGGGGCCTGCGCGGGGCTTCCGTGCCGCGCCTGCGTGGACGGGGGTGTCGGCGGCCGCGGCTAGGGTCGTGGAGGAGAAGGGCGGGAATGCGATACATCGAAGACGAGGGCCGGATCGTCTGGAGCGCGAGCGACCTCAAGGCGGCGGCGGAGTGCGAGTTCGCGTGGCTGCGAGCGATCGACGCGAAGCTGGGGCGGGTGGCGGCGGTCGAAGAGCCCGAAGACCTCACGCTGCTCCGTGCCGGGCGGCTGGGCACCCTGCACGAGCGCCGTGTGCTCGCCGAGTACGTCGAGCGGTTCGGCGACGGGGTCGTCGAGGTTCCCGAGGCGCGGTCGTCCGACGCCGCGGCGCTCGCCGAGGCCGTCGCCCTCACGAACGCCGCCCTGGTCTCCGACGCCGACGTCGTCTACCAGGCCGCCTTCGCCACGAACGACTTCGTCGGGTTCGCCGACTTCCTCGTCCGCGACGCTGACGGCCGGTGGGTCGTGCAAGACACCAAGCTCGCCCGGCATGCGCGGGTCACCGCGCTCATGCAGCTCGCGGCGTACGTCGACCAGCTCGACCGTCTCGGCGTTCCGCGATCCGATCGTGTCGAGCTCCTCCTCGGCGACGGCAGCGTCAGCGAGCACGAGGTCGACGACCTGCTGCCGGTGTTCCGTCTGCGGCGCGAGCGCCTTGCCGCGCTCATCGCCGACCGCCGCCTCGACCTGCGCGTCGCCGGCGAGGCGATCGCCTGGGGCGACCCGCGCGACGAGCTCGACGTCGTCGCGTGCGGGCGCTGCGCGACCTGCGACGCCGAGGTCGTGGCATCCCGCGATCTCCTCCTCGTCGCCGGTATGCGACCGGTTCAGCGACAGCGGCTGCGCGCGGCCGGGGTGCGCACGATCGAAGAGCTCGCCGTCGCGCCGCGGGGTCCTGCGGGCATGAACCCCGACACGTTCGGGATGCTGCGCACCCAGGCCAGGCTGCAGCTCGACAGTCCCGCCGGGACGCCCCCGCTCGTGTCACCACCGTCGGGTCACGCCGGCCCCCCGCCGCTGCCGACCTTCGAGGTCGTGGCCCCGACCGCGCTGGGCGCGCTGCCCCGCCCCGACCATGGCGATCTGTTCTTCGACTTCGAGGGCGACCCGCTGCACAGTGAGCCGCAGCCGCCGGGCCGCGAGGGCGAGCCGACGCAATGGGGGATCGACTACCTCTTCGGCTGGGTCGACGACCGCGAGCAGTACAGCGCGCTGTGGGCGCACTCGTTCGCCGATGAGAAGCGCGCCCTCGAGACGTTCCTCGACATCGTCGACCTGCGCCGCAGGCAGCATCCGGGCATGCACATCTACCACTACGCGCCCTACGAGCCGTCGCACCTGCTCGCCATGGCCGCTCGGCACGGAGTCCGCGAGGCCGATGTCGACCGACTCCTGCGCGACGGGGTCTTCGTCGACCTGTATCCGATCGTGCGGCGCTCGCTGCGCGTGGGCTCGCGCTCCTACTCGATCAAGAAGCTCGAGCCGCTCTACATGGGCGCCGAGGTGCGCACGAGCGACGTGCAGAAGGGTGACGACTCGATCGTCCGCTACGTCGAGGCCCGCGCGCTCGCCGCCGACGGCGACGAGGCGGCCGCGCAGGAGATCCTCGACGACCTCGCCGACTACAACCGCTACGACTGCGTGTCCACGCGGCGCCTGCGCGACTGGCTGGTCGATCGCGCCCGCGAGGCGGGTCTGCGCCCTTCGCCCAACGGCGAGGCCGACGACCGCGCGTATGAGCCGTCGCACCGCGCACTCGCCCTGGAGCGGCTCGCCCTCGAGCATCCCGCCGACTCCGCCGACGCGCAGTCGCTGCGACTGGGTGCCGCTGCCATCGACTACTACCCGCGTGAGTCGAAGACCTTCTGGGCGACGCACTTCCTCCGGCTGCGCGAACCGGTGTCGCTGTGGGAGGAGACGCGCGATGTCGTGGTCATCGACCCCGCGCGCTCCCGGGTGGTCGAGGACTGGCACTTCGCCGAGAGTGGCCGCGGCGGCGAGCGGCGCACGATCGAGCTGCGCGGTGAACTGGCGCCCGGGACGCGCCTCAGCGAGGGCGGCCAGCCCTTCGCGCTGTACGAGCTGCCGGCACCGTACCCGTTCGAGGGGTCGCCACGGTGGATCCACTCGTACCGGTCGATCACCGTGCTCGAGGTGCTCGACAACGGGGCGATCGTCGAAGAGACAGCGGTCGACGGCGTGACCTGGTCGCGACTGCCGGTCGCGCTCACGCCGATGGCGCCGCCGTCCGCAGGGAACCAGCAGTCGGCGATCGACGCGTGGGCCGACGCGGTGGTCGGCGCGGCGCCGTCGCTCCCCGCCGATCCGGCGACCGACATCCTCGCTCGGCGTCCGCCGCGCACCGTCGGCGGCGGACTGCCCGCGTCGACGGGCGACGACGTCGACGCGATCGTGCGCGCGGTCGTCGACCTCGACCGCAGCTACCTCGCGGTGCAGGGCCCGCCGGGTACCGGCAAGACGTACGTCGGCTCGCACGTCATCGCCCGGCTCGTCCGCGAGCGCGCGTTCAAGGTCGGCGTGGTCGCGCAGTCGCACGCGGTGGTCGAGAACATGCTCGAGCGCATCGTCGCAGCGGGCGTCCCGAAGGATCTCGTGGGCAAGGCGCCCAAGACCGAGCGCGAGGACTACTGCTTCACCCCGTTGCGCAAGAACGGCGTCGCCGAGTTCACCGTCGAGCGGGCCGATTCGGGATTCGTCGTCGGGGGCACGGCCTGGGACTTCAGCCACGAGGGGCGCATCCCGCGCGGCAGTCTCGACCTCCTCGTCATCGACGAGGCCGGGCAGTTCTCGCTCGCGTCGACCATCGCGGTGTCACTCGCATCGCCGCGCCTGCTGCTGATCGGCGACCCGCAGCAGCTTCCGCAGGTCAGCCAGGGTACCCACCCGGAGCCGGTCGACACGTCGGCGCTCGGCTGGGTCATGGACGGCGCCGACGTCGTCCCGCCCGAGTACGGCTACTTCCTCGCGCGCACGTGGCGCATGCATCCCGCCGTCGCCGAGCCCGTCTCGCGGCTGTCGTATCGGGGTGAGCTCGCCGCCCATCCGTCGACCGCACTGCGCACCCTCGAGGGGGTCGAGCCCGGACTGCATCCAGTGCCGGTCCGCCACCGCGGGAACGCCACACAGTCCGTCGAGGAGGCTGCGACCGTCGTCGACATCGTGAGAGACGTCGTCGGCCGTGCCTGGACCGATATCAGCGTCGACGACGACGGCGTGACGACACCGCTCGCGCCGCGGGCGCTTCAGCAGGGCGACATCATCGTCGTGACGCCCTACAACGCCCAGCAGGTCGCGGTCGAGGAGGCTCTGGCCGCCGCCGGGTTCTCCGACATCCCGGTGGGAACGGTCGACCGCTTCCAGGGGCAGGAGGCCGCCGTCGCGATCGTGTCGCTCGCGGCGTCCGCGGGGCGCGACGCACCGCGCGGTCTCGAGTTCCTGCTGCTGCGCAATCGGCTCAATGTCGCGATCTCCCGCGCCAAGCACACCGCCTACCTGGTGCACTCGCCGGCGCTGCTCGACGACCTGCCGTACACGCCCGAGGGCGTGGCGCGGCTCAGCGGATTCGCCCGGCTGGTCGGGCGGGGCTGACCCGCGCGTAGACTCGCGCACACAGCGACCCAGGAGGTGCGCATGGCCGACGAAGCGCCGCGCCAGTTCGAGATCGACCTTCCGCCGGAGCACATCGGCGGCGCATACGCCGACTTCGCCAACGTGTGGCACACGCCCACCGTGTTCGTGATGGACTTCCTCACCCTCGCGCAGCCGCCGCGCGAACAGGTCGACGCCGAGACCGGCGAACGGCACACCATCGTCCCCGCGCGGGTCGTGAGCCGCATCCGGATCCCCCCGGAGCAGGTCTTCGAACTCGCCAAGGCACTGACCCAGCAGTTGGAGTTCTGGGAGCAGGAGACGGGTCGACGCAACCCGCAGGAACCCCTTCTCGACAACTGATCCTCTAGACAACGGCGGCGAGCATGTCAACCCCGTCTCGAGGTTCCGCTCGCAAGCGTACGCTGACGTAGCGTCGCATAGGCGCGGGTGCGGCATTCGTTCGGCGAGGGGCGGATGCCGCACCTTTTCTTGCCGGTGTCCTAGGCCGCCGGCGTCGGTATCACGCGCTCCGCCCTGCCCTCTTCCACGGGTGAGGGGGTGCGACATGACCACGATCGCCCACAGCCCCGCCACAACGGAGCAGACCGACGAAGGCGCTGCGCCCGGCGCGCGGCGCCGCGGTCTGGGCTTCTGGATCACGCGGTACCTCCCGGCAGAGATCGTCGGCACTGCGGCGATGCTCATCGCGGGGCTGGGCGTGACGATCTGGACAGGCAACGCGGCCGTCATCGCCCTCGCCGGACTCCTCGGCGAGACCGTCGGCTTCTACGCCGTGCTCGCGATCACCATCTACATCGAGCAGGCGCCGGTCTCGCGCAACCGCCGTGTGGCGCTCGGGCGCACCATGCTGCTGCTCGTCGCCGAGTTCGGCGTCGCCGAGCTCCTGGACACCCTGCTCATCCGGCCCGCTCTGCTGATGGCAGGAGTCTGGCTGCTGGCCGACCCGCTATGGGGCCTGCTCGCCGGCAAGATCGTCGCCGACATCGTCTTCTACGCGATCGCCGCCGGGGCGTTCACGATCACCGCCCGCATAGGTCTCCGCGGCGGATCGCGCACCGAGGAGCAGGTCTCATGACCGGCACCGTGACCGGCACCGACACCGACACCGGCACCGACGCCGGTGCCGTCGCGCCCACCGACACCCGCGCCGACCGCCGCGCAACCCGCACGCTCGTCGAACGGCGGCGGGCCGAGGCATCCGCTCTCCTCTCCACCGACGCCGCCCGTGCCGCGCTCGCGCTGCACGGCACCCCGCTGCTGCTGCTCGATCCGGAGCGAGTGCGGCGGCAGTACCGCCGGCTACGCGACGCGCTGCCGTTCGTGCGCTTCCACTACGCGGTGAAGGCTCTCTCCCACGACGCTGTCGTCGGTGCACTCGACGACGCGGGCAGCGGCTTCGACATCGCCACGGGAGAGGAACTGGAGCTGCTCACCCGGCGCGGGATCGATGTGGCGCGGATCATCCACACGCATCCCGTCAAGAAGCCGTCCGAGATCGCGGCGGCGCTCTCCGCGGGAGTGCGCACGTTCGTCGTCGACAACGAGGTCGAACTGGCCAAGTTCGCCGGCGCACCCGCCGACGTCGGCCTCCTCGTACGGCTGGCCTACCGCAGCCCGCACGCGAAGAGCGACCTGTCGAGCAAGTTCGGCGTCGGCCCGTTCGAAGCGGCCCGCCTCGTCGAGCAGGCGAAGCGGCAGGGCACCCGCATCGCCGGGTTCAGCTTCCACGTCGGCAGCCAGCTCGATGACCCCGCCCGGTTCGCCGTCGCGGTGAGCGAGACCCTCGCGCTGATGGTCGACCTCGAGCGCCGGCTGTGCGTGCGCTTCGACACGCTCGACATCGGGGGCGGGTTCCCCGTCTCGTACGACCGGCCCAGCGCGACGATCGAAGAGGTCGCCGCCCGCCTGCGGCCGATCCTCGAGCCGCATGTCGGGCGACTCGACATCATTGCCGAACCCGGCCGTGTGCTGGTCGCCGAGGCGATGACCCTCGTGACGAGTGTGGTCGGCGTCGCCGAACGCGGCGACGGACGCTGGTACTACCTCGACGACGGAGTGTACGGCTCGTACTCGAACGTCGTCGCCGAAGACGTGCATCCGATCGTGATCGCCGAGAAGGAGCTGCGTGACGGGGCGTCCGGCACCGAGGCTCACCGGTGGGCGACGCTGGGCGGGCCGACGTGCGACTCGACCGACGTGATCGCGCGCGAGACCCTGCTGCCCGAACTCGCCGTGGGCGATCTGCTCGTGAGCCCGGTGATGGGCGCCTACACATCGGTGACAGCGACGCGGTTCAACGGCCGCGCGCTCACGCCCATCGCGGTCATGGGGCGTGGACTCGTGACCGGCGAGGTCACGGCGGTCGGAGCATCCGACCCCCGTGCCGTCAGCATCGTGTGAGGATAGGCCAGACCGTCGTCCGAGGGTCGGTCAGACCGTCCCGTACAGGCGGTCGCCGGCGTCACCCAGCCCGGGCACGATGTAGCCCTTGTCGTTGAGGCGCTCGTCCATTGCGCCGAGCACGAGGGTCACGTCGCGGCCTTCGACCTGCTTCTCGATCGCCTGGACGCCTTCGGGGGCGCCCAGCAGGCAGATCGCCGTGACGTCCTGCGCGCCGCGCGCGAAGAGGAACTCGATCGCCGCGCCCAGCGAGCCGCCCGTCGCGAGCATCGGGTCGAGCACGAAGCACTGCCGATCGCTGAGGTCGTCGGGCAGGCGCTCGGCGTACGTCGACGGCTCGAGCGTCTCTTCGTTGCGCACCATGCCGAGGAAGCCCACTTCGGCGGTGGGGATGAGCTTGACCATGCCCTCGAGCATGCCGAGGCCGGCGCGCAGGATGGGCACGACGAGCGGGCGAGGCTCGCTGATCTTCACGCCGGTGGTCGTCGTGACGGGCGTCTGGATCTCGAGGGGCGACACCCGCACGCTGCGGGTCGCTTCGTAGGCGAGAAGCGTCACGAGCTCCTCGGTGAGCTGGCGGAACACCGGCGACGGCGTGCGCTCGTCGCGCAGCACCGTGAGCTTGTGGGTGATGAGGGGGTGATCGGCGACGTGCAGGCGCATACGCCCAGGGTAGTGCGTGGCGGGCCGCGCGCCGGAAGCGGGTTCGCGCACGAGCCTGACGGCCGTACGCTCGTGCTGTGACGTTCGACCCCGCCGACCTCGCCGCGATGGACCGCGCCCTCGCGCTGGCCGCGGCTGCGGGTGAGGCCGGCGACGTCCCGGTCGGGGCGGTGGTGACGGATGCCGCGGGCCGGCCGATCGGCGAGGGCCGGAACCTCCGCGAGGTCGAGCACGATCCGACGGCGCACGCGGAGGTGGTCGCGCTGCGCGCGGCCGCGGCCGCCACCGGCTCGTGGAACCTCGAGGGGTGCACGCTCGTCGTGACCCTTGAGCCGTGCGTCATGTGCGCCGGCGCCGTGCTGCAGTCGCGCGTCTCGCGGCTGGTGTTCGGCGCCTGGGACGAGAAGGCGGGCGCGGCCGGCTCGATGTACGACGTCGTGCGCGACCGGCGCCTGCCGTATCGCGCGGAGGTCATCGCGGGCGTGCGCGAGGCCGAGGCGTCCGCGCTCCTCCGCGCCTTCTTCGACGCCCGCCGCTGAGGCGCGGCGCGGACACGCGGCACTCGCGGCGCTGACGCGCGGCGCTGGATCAGGGCATGCGCTCGGCGAGGAACTCGGTGATCCGCTGGGTTACCGGCGCGGTGCCGTTCAAGAAGTGGTCCGCACCCTCGACCTCGATGAGTTCGACGTCCTTGCCGGCACCGGTCCACTGCGCGTTGAGGAATCTCGACCAGCCGATGGGAACGACGTCGTCATGGGTGCCGTGGACGACGAGGAGCGGCGACGCCATTCGATCGACGAAGGTGAGCGCCGACACGTCACGCCAGTAGTCCGGTGACTCCTCGGGGTCTCCGTGCGCGGCCGTGATCGTGTCGTAGAACGGGGTTCCCGACGCGAAGCGCTTGACGTCCTCCCAGGGCGAGACATGAGACGGCGCCAGCGCGACGAAGGCGCGCGCGACGTCGGGCGCCACGACGGCGGCCTTCACGGCCATCGCCCCGCCCAGGGAGTGCCCGACGATCGCCACCCGCTCGGGATCCACCTGCGGATCGGACGCGGTCGCCCGCGCGGCGTTGACGACGTCGAGGGTCGCGCCGACATCCATGTCCGTCTCCCACGCGGGGTCGTCCTCCGACTCCCCGTGGTTGCGCAGATCGGGGACCACCACCGTGTAGCCGCTGTCGACGAGGGCATCCGCGAGCTCGTCGTACTCCGTGAGGCCCGAGTACTCGTCGGGATCCACCGACCCGTGCACGAACACGATGGCGGGACTCTCGACTGCGCCACTCGGCGGCCGGCGGATCACCGCACGCAGGAGCAGGCCGCCGCTCTCGTAGGAGACGACGTCGGCGTGATCGCCATCGAAGTCGGTGGTCTCCTGCACGACCTCGAACACGGGATGCTCCGGCTCGGCCTCGATGATCGAGCGAAGCGTTCGGTCGCCCGGGAGGCTGACGTCCACCGGAGTCGGCATCGGCGACGCCGCAGTGCAGCCGCAGACTGTGATCAGGACGAACGCTGCGATCGCGGCCCCCAGTGGCCGCGCGTTGATTCCGTCGGGCATGGTGCCACCCCGCAATCGATGAGCGAACAGTACTCCCGCAGTGCGCGCAGCGACAGAGCTCGCTCATGCGCTCGAGATCGGGGGGTTCGCGCACCGCGCATCCGGGGGTCTGCACCCTGCCCGCCACGCCGCGGCGTCCCTACCGTGACAGCCATGACTCGCCTCATCGAACCCGTCCGCACCGCTCCCGTCGGCACCCCGGGGTCGCGCGCCGCCGGCCGTGTGGGCTGGACCTTCGTGCTGCTCTCGGCCCTCGCCGTGGTGGCGTTCTCGGCGATGCCGTACTTCACCGCGTCGTTGCGCGAGCTCGCCGGTGACGGCGTCGGGCTCGCCCCGACGTACGCCGAGACGTCGGTCTTCGTGCAAGCGGCGTTCTACGCGCACATCGTCGGCGGCGCGACGGCGCTCGTCCTCGGCGCACTGCAGTTCTGGCGCGGCCTGCGCGAGCGCGCACCGCGCGTGCATCGCTGGAGCGGCCGCCTCTATCTGGCCGGCGTCGCCGTGGGCGGGACGGCGGGGCTCATGATCGCGCCGTCCAGCCCTGCCGGCTACGTCGGGTTCTTCGGATTCGGCGCGCTGGCGGTGCTGTGGCTCGTCACCGGCTGGCGTGCCTACCGTGCGATCCGTCGCGGCGACGTGCCGAGCCATCAGGCCTGGATGATCCGCAACTACGCACTGACGTATGCGGGCGTGACGCTGCGGCTATGGCTGCCGCTGCTCATGATGTCGCCGATGCTGCTCGGGCAGTCCGTCGACATGGGAACGGCGTTCGCGAACGCATACGCGGCGGTGCCCTTCCTCTGCTGGCTGCCGAACCTGGTGGTCGCGGAATGGCTCGTGCGCCGGCGCGGTCTCCCGTCGTACCGTCTGCCGGTGACGCGGGGCTGACTCAGCGGGGGAGATGCGGCAGCACGTCCTGACCGAGGTACTCGACCTGGTCGACGTCCTGCAGGTCCATCAGCTGCAGGTAGAGGCGATCGGCGCCGAGCGCGGCGATCCGCTCGACCTTGGCGATGATCTCATCCCGCGAGCCGACGATGTCGGTGTCGCCGCGCAGCTGGTCCACCGTGCGACCGATGTTCGCCGCCCTGCGGTCGAGTTCTGGAGCGGATGCCGCGGCCAGCGTCGGCAGCGCAACCGAGAGCTTCAGCGTGCCGGGGTCGCGGCCGATGCGCTCGCACGCGGCGCGCACCCCGGCGAAGCGCTCGGCGATCTCGTGCTCGGGGCGGAACCCGATGTTGAACTCCGTGGCGAACCGGGCGGCGAGCTCGGGCGTGCGTCGGGGGCCGGCGCCGCCCACGATCAGCGGGATCCGCTCCTGCACCGGGCGGGGCAGGGGCGGAGCATCCGTCAGCTCGTAGTGTCTTCCCGAGAACGAGAATGTCTCCTCGACGGGGGTGCGCCACAGACCCGCGACGATCGCGAGCTGCTCCTCGAGCAGGTCGAACCGCTTCGCGGGGAACGGGATGCCGTACGCCCGGTGCTCGCGCTCGAACCAGCCTGTGCCGAGCCCGAGCTCGACTCGTCCGCCCGACATCGCGTCGACCTGCGCGACCTGGATCGCCAGGATGCCCGGCTGCCGGTAGGTGACCGACGACACCAGCGTGCCGAGACGGATGCGCGACGTCTCCCGCGCGAGCCCCGCGAGGGTCGTCCATGCGTCGGTCGGGCCCGGCAGCGGATCGCCGGCGCCCATGTGCAGGTAGTGGTCGGAGCGGAAGAACGCGTCGAATCCGAGACGCTCGCCGGCCTGCGCGAATGCGAGCTGGTCGTCGTAGGTCGCGCCCTGCTGCGGCTCGGTGAAGAGGCAGTACTCCATCGCTCAGTCGGCCGAGCGGATGACGAAGTCCGACGTCGGGGGAGTGGGATCGTCGCCCGGTCGGTAGATGTCGGGCTCGAAGTAGAGAACGCGGGCCGTGGGCACCGCGTCGCGCACGCGGGTCTCGATGCGGTCGATGTCGGCGGCGACCGAGGCGAGCGGCTTGTCGGACGCGAACCCGAGCTTGGCCGCGACGAGCAGCTCGTCGGGCCCGAGGTAGAGCGTCTTGATGTGGATGAGCTTCTCGATCTCGTGGCCCTCGAGGATCGCGGTGACGATGCGGTCGTGGTCGGCGGTGGTCGCGCCCTCGCCCACGAGGAGGCTCTTGGTTTCGATGCCGAGGACGATGGCGATGATGATCAGCAGCGTGCCGATCATCAGTGTGCCGAGCGCGTCGAAGAGCGGGTTGTGCGTGATGGCGGTCATGCCGACGCCGAACAGGGCGAACGCCAGTCCGGTGAGGGCGCCGACGTCCTCGAGCAGCACGACGGGCAGCTCGGGAGCCTTCGAGTGCCGAACGAACGACACCCACGACTGGCGCGGACCACGCACGAGGTTGCTCTCCTTGATCGCCGTGCGCAGCGAGAACGACTCGAGCACGATCGCGATCACGAGCACCACGATCGGCACCCAGTAGTTGGTGACCTCGTGGGGATGGGTGAGCTTCTCGATGCCCTCGTAGATCGAGAACAGGCCGCCGACCGAGAACAGGATGATCGACACGACGAAGGCGTAGACGTAGCGCTCGCGCCCGTAGCCGAAAGGGTGCTCGCGATCGGCCGCGCGCTTCGCGCGCCGCCCGCCGAGCAGCAGGAGGAGCTGGTTGCCCGAGTCGGCGACCGAGTGGATCGCCTCGGCGAGCATCGACGCCGAGCCCGAGATGAACCATGCGATGAACTTCGCGAGGGCGATGCCCATGTTCGCCAGGAACGCCGCGATGATCGCCTTGCCGCCGCCGGAAGCACTCATGCGACGAGTCTACGGATGCCGCCGTGGTGCGTCCGCCCGGTTGACGTGGCCTCAGTCGGAGGAGCGGATGATGATCGCCTCGGTCGGCGGCGACGGGTGGGCGGACGGTCCGACATAGCCGATCACGGTCAGCAGCGCGTGGCGGAACTCTGCGGGACGCTCGAGGTGCGCGGTGTGACCGACGTTCTCGAGGGCGAGCTCGGTCACGTCGCCGCCGGCATCCGAGTAGCGAGCCAGCACGTCGCGCATCTGCGACACCATCGGCTGCGGGGGCGCGACCTCGTCGCCCGGCCACCCCGGCACGATGCCGAGCTTGCCGAGGTTGTTGAAGTCGTACAGCGAGGCGTCGGACACGATCGCGTCGAGGAGGCCGTGCACCCACAGGATCGGAGGCTTCTCGGCGAGGTCGACGACGCCCGACACGTCGAAGTACTTCGGCGCCATCGTGTTGAGGACGCCGATGGTGCCGGGCGCGAACCCGGGCCAGTTCTCGCTCGTTGTGCTGTCGCCCGGGTAGTTGCCGGTCGCGGTCGAGGTCGACAGCATCGACGTCACCCACACGTCCTCGTGCTCCGAGGTGAACCCGGGCGCCACATAGCTCGCGCGGAACACGCTCCGCGGAGAGGTCGCAGCCTCGTCCGTCTCGTCGTGGTCGATGATGCGCTGCACGAAGTCGGGGTTGGTCCCGCCCCCGCCGCAGCCCGCGTCGTCGTCGGTGAGCCGCGAACCGTCGCGGCGCGTGGGCCCGACGCCGAACGGTGAGACGGGGGACTCCAGCGTGAGGCTGAGTGCGCCGTGGTCGAGCGCGTACTGCATGATCACCCCGCCGCCCATGGACCAGCCGACGAAGTGCGCGCGGCCGATGCCGAGGGCCTCCAGGGTGGCGTGCACGTCGTCGCTGAAGTCGCGCACACCGCGTGTGGCGTCGATCGGCGCGTGCTCGGAGCCGCCGAAGCCGCGGAGGTCGATCGCGATCACCCGCAGATCGCTCGGCAGGTCCTGCATCAGCTCCTGCCAGAACAGCGACGACGAGACGTTGCCGTGGACGAGGATGACCGTGCGATCGCCGGGCGTGGCATCGCTGTCGCCCTCCCGCTCGAGGATGCTGACGTTCAGCCGCGGCGTTTCGATGACGCGCTGCGTGATGCCGTCGAAGAGGGTCATGATCGGGTCCTCCGCTGTCGCACGGGGACGCCCCGCCCCCGCTGACTCGACTATAGCCCCGCCCGACCCATGGGTGAACCGACTTTCACGTTCAGCGCGCCGCGGTTGCCGCGGGTCAGGCCTCCGGCGTCTCGTCGGCGGTCTGCCCGGTGTAGAACAGGTAGGTGTTCGTCGCAGCTGTGGCCGCGGCATCCGCATCCCCGCCGTCGGCGATGTGCGCCTGGGCCCAGCCATCGGCGGCGGCGCGCGAGAACCGCTTGCCCTCGTCGCTCACCTGCCATGCCTCGGCCTCTTCCGGCGCAATGCGCTCGCCGCCGGTGAGGTGGAGCGAGAGTCCGAGGAGCCCCATGTCCCAGCCGACGCCGGTGGCGCCGGGGCCGTACGTCTCCCAGAATCCGGGCGGGAGTCCCTCGGTCTTCGCCGTGTGGGTGAGCACCAGCTGCGTGCGGGCGTCGCCGAGGCTCGTGAGGCCGATCTCGAGCCACGAGATGCCGCCGCCGTACTCCCAGGTGACGCGGTACGACGCGACGCCGTCGTGCGGGGGAGTGCAGGCGAGCACCTCGCCGCCGGCGTTGCCGACCACCTGGTACCGGCCGCCGAGGCGCAGATCGCCCTCAACGGGCGCGAACCAGCGCGCGATGCGCTCACCGGTGGTGACGGCGTCCCACACGTCGTCGATCGTCGACGGGTACGTCTGCGCGAGCGACTGGACCCGCGCCTCCTCGCCGTCGAGCTCGGTCGTGCGCAGGGTGCGGTCGACCGCACCGATCTGGGCGTTGACGTCCACCATGTCAGTTCACCTCATCATCATCGTCGTTGGTGCTGCTGCTGTTGCTGCTTCCGTTGTCGGCTGTCTCGCGGTCGTCGGCGGGCTGATGCGCCGCCTGGCGCCGTGCTCGCCGCCCGCGCGCGAGCTCGGTGCCGAGCGCATCGAGCTTCGGCTGCCACATCCGCCGGAACGGATCGAACCAGCCGTCCGCTGCTTCCAGCGGGGCAGGGTCGATCGCGTACAGGCGACGTGTGCCGTCCGGCCGCACGGTCGCGAACCCCGATTCCCGCAGCACCCGGAGGTGCTGCGAGACGGCCGGCTGTGAGATGCCGAACTCGCGCTGCACGACCTCGCCGAGGTCGCCCGCGCTGCGCTCGCCGCCCGCCAGCAGCTCGAGCAGGCGGCGGCGCACCGGGTCTCCCAGGACGTCGAGTGCGTGCATGAGGCAATATTTGCATTGCTACTTATATAAGTCAAGACTGAAGGCAAGTGGATGCCGCGCCCCGCGCTCGTAGGATGGCGCAATGACCGACACCCCTGCCCTTCCTCCGATCGCGATCCTCGGCGCCGGCTCGATGGGCGGCGCGATCCTTCACGGGCTCGTGCGCTCGGGACTCGCGGCGGGCGGCGTCACCGCGACCAATCGCTCTGCCGCCAAGGCGGCCGAGCTCGAGGGCCTCACAGGTGTGACGAGCATCGCGCTCGAGGCGCAGCCGACGGGCAACACGGATGCCGCGTCCGCTGCCGACATCGTGCTCATCGGCGTCAAGCCCGCCATGGTGCCCGACCTGTTGCGAGAGATCGCCCCGAGCCTGCGCGCGGGCACGATCGTCGTGAGCCTCGCCGCGGGCGTCACGATCGCGACGTTCGAGTCACTGCTCGGCGACGACGTGGCGGTGCTGCGCTCGATGCCGAACACCCCGTCGCTCGTCGGGCGGGGCGTGACGGGGCTGGCGGCCGGAACGCACGCCGAGGCGGACGCCGTCGCGGTCGTCCGGCGGCTGTTCGAGACGGTCGGCACGGTCGTGGAGGTTCCGGAGGGGCAGATCGACGCGCTCTCGACCATCTCGGGCTCGGGGCCGGCCTACTTCTTCCTCGTGGTCGAGGAGTTCACCAAGGCCGCGATCGGCAAGGGCTTCTCCGATGCGGACGCCCGGCTCATGGCCGAGCAGACGTTCATCGGCGCCGCCGCGCTGCTCGAGGCCTCCGACGATGACCCCGCCGAGCTGCGCCGCCGCGTGACGAGCCCGAAGGGCACGACCGAGCGTGCGGTGGCGGTGCTGCACGATGCCCGGCTCGACGACGTGTTCGCCCGGGCGACCGACGCCGCCCTGGCCCGGGCCAAGGAGCTGGCGGCGGGCGCCTAGCTGCTGTTCCCCGGCGGTCGAGTGCGGCGCAGCCGTGTATCGAGACCCTCGCCGACGGCGCTCAGTCCCCGCTCTTCTCGGCCTGGTCCATCCACCACTCGGTGAAGGACTCGGCCCGCTCGAGACCGTCGGCGAGCGCGACGACCCAGAGGTTGCTGTAGACGGTGCCGGAGTCGTAGCGCGTCACGCCGCTGTAGAAGAACGTGCGTCCGTCGATCCCGGCGACGTCGCCTTCGAACGTGAATGTGCCGGGCTCGTCGCGGCGCTCGAGCCACGAGGCGACAATCGCGTCGGACCCCTCGATGGCCGGGCGCCACGGTTCGTACCGGTATCGCGCGTCGTCGGTGAACAGGCCGCGGATATCGGCCTCGTCGTTGCTGTTCCACGCCGTGACGTACCGCGCGATCCAGCGGCGGGCCGCGGCATCCGCTTCAGCTCTCTCGATCATCACCCGAGTCTTCTCCGGGCCTGCGACATCGGCTACCGGTCGAGGGCGGCGAAGCGCTCGATGTCGGAGTTCGTGCCCGACACGATGATGAGGTCGTGGTTGGTCACCACGGTGTTCGCCTCCGCGTAGCGGAACGGCTTGCCGGGACTCTTCACGCCCACGACCGTCACGTTGTACTTGGTGCGCACGCCCGACTCGTTGAGGCCCACGCCGCGGATGAACTTCGGCGGGTACATCTTGGCCAGCACGAAGTCGTCGTCGAAGCGGATGAAGTCGAGCATGCGTCCGCTCACGAGGTGCGCGACACGCTCGCCGGCCTCGCGCTCGGGATAGATGACGTGGTTCGCGCCGACGCGGGCGAGGATCTTGCCGTGCGACTGCGACACCGCCTTGGCCCAGATCTGGGGGACCTTCAAGTCGACGAGGCTGGCGGTGATGAGAACGGATGCCTCGATCGACGAGCCGACGGCAACCACGGCCACCTGGAAGTCCTGCGCGCCGATCTGCTTGAGCGCTTCGATGTTGCGCGCGTCGGCCTGCACGGTGTGCGTGACGCGCTCGGACCACTTCTGCACCAGCTCGAGGTTCTCGTCGATCGCGAGCACCTCGCGGTCGAGCCTGTCGAGCTCGCCGGCACAGGCGGCGCCGAATCGTCCGAGTCCGATCACCAGAACCGGTGCGTCGCTCCTGATGCGCTCAACCAACGATCGGCCTTTCCACCGGCAGCGAGTAGAGCTGCGAACGGGATGTCGCGGCCACCGCCGCGGCGAGTGTCACTGTACCAATGCGCCCCATGAAGATCGTCAGGGCCATGACGTACACCGCGGGGTCGGTGAGCTCGGAGGTGAGTCCGGTCGACAGGCCGACGGTCGCGAACCCGGAGATGACGTCGAAGAGGACGTCGGAGACCGGAGCCTGGCTGATCTGGGCGATGGTGATCGTCGACAGGGCGACGATCGTGGCGCCCCAGGCGACGACGGAGAGCGCGACGCGCTGGACGTCGCTCGGGATGCGGCGCCCGAACGCCTCGACGGACTGGCGGCCCTTGGCCTCGGACCACACGGCCAGCGCGAGGACGGCGAGCGTCGTGACCTTGATGCCGCCGGCGGTGGACGCCGATCCGCCGCCGACGAACATCAGCATGCAGCCCACGATGAGCGACGAGCCGTACAGGTCGCCGATGTCGACCACGGCGAACCCGCCCGAGCGGGTCATCGCCGAGAGGAAGAACGCCTGGAACGTCGTGTCCCACGCGTCCATCGAGCCGAACGTCTTGGGGTTGCCGTACTCCAGCGCGAGGAACGCCGCCGCGCCGGCGAAGAACAGCAGCACTGTGGTGATGATCGTGAGCTTCGTGTGCAGCGGCCAGCGGCGCACGTGCCAGTAGTGCTTCCACAGTGCGTAGATGACAGGGAAGCCGATGCTGCCGAGGAACACACCGGCCATGAGCACCGTGAGCAG
The DNA here is from genome assembly GCF_042274785.1 of Microbacterium sp. NPDC056003. Lineage (NCBI taxonomy): Bacteria > Bacillati > Actinomycetota > Actinomycetes > Micrococcales > Microbacteriaceae > Microbacterium > Microbacterium sp. NPDC056003. The sequence goes on from NZ_JBHJXQ010000001.1 coordinate 1,980,366, forward strand.
GAAGTAGTCGTCGGCGAACGGCACGAGGCCGCCCGGATTCGGGGTGAAGCCGGTGTTCGTGAAGGCCATCGCCGCGTAGAACGGCGCCTCCCACAGGGCTTCGAGGGGGCGGATCCCCGCGAAGACGAGCGAGGGGTAGAGGGCGATCGCGACGAGCGCCTCGATGAGGAGCGTCGAGAGTGCGACCGTGCGCAGCAGCGTGCCGACTTCGCCGAGCCTCACGGTCTGGCCCTCGTTCACCGGGCCGCCGTGCGAGCGCAGCGGGTTCGAGTCGCTCGCCGCGATGAGCTTGGCACGCAGGCCGAGCCGCTTCGAGATCACCAGACCGAGGATCGAGGCGAGGGTCAGCACCCCCATCCCGCCGATGTTGACGCCGATGAAGATGAAAACCTTGCCGAGCAGCGAGAACGTCGTGGCGATGTCGACCGTCGTGAGTCCCGTCACGCAGATCGTCGACACCGCAGTGAACAGGGCGTCGGCGAGGGGCAGCCGACGGCCGTCGGCGCTCGCCGCAGGAAGCGACAGCAGCGCCGTGAACAGCAGCACGAGCGACGCGAAGACGAGGACGGCGAAACGCGCGGGCGACGATGTCGTGAGATTGCGCAGGCGGTCCCACGCGGCCTTCAGCGCCGATGGCACGCGGCGCACGATCGACCCTGCCGGGTCAGTCGCCATGTCGCCCCCTTCGCCGAGACTCCCGTCATGGTACTCCGCGGGGCTCTTGACTAATCTGAGCACATGGCGGATATCTTCGACGTGATCGCGGACGGCACACGTCGCGACATCCTGCGACTCCTGCTCGACCGCGCCGCCGCCGGAGAACGGGGGACGAGCGTCTCGCACATCGTGCATGAGCTCGGGGCGAGCCAGCCCACCGTGTCGAAGCATCTCAAGGTGCTGCGCGAAGCGCACCTCGTCTCGGTGCGAGAGGAAGGACAGCACCGGTACTACAGTCTGTCGGCCGAGCCTCTCGACGAGGTCGACGACTGGCTGCTCCCCTTTCTCGGCGACGACGACGCCCCGCAGTACGCAGGTTCGACGCTGCCCGACTCGGCGGCGCATGCCGCCGACGTGGTGGGACGGGCTGCGGCATCCGCCAAGTACGCGATCGAGAACGCCTTCAAGAAGCTCCCCGGCCGCTAGATCTCTTCTCTTACCCGAGCCGCATGCGACGCGCGCCCGACGCCGGAGCGGAGGGATGTCGCGTCAGCGAAGCTGGCATCGGGTCTGGCGGGAGGCGACCGACGAAGGAGGCCGCCGGGGGCATGCTTCGCTGACGCGACGTCCCGAAGCGCATCCAGCCTCAGCGCCCCCAGCCTCAGCGGCTACCAGCCTCAGCGGCGCCCTGCCTTGCGGCGGAACAGCCAGGCGCCCCACGCGAACGACGCGAACAGGATCGCGACGCACCAGCCGACTCCCCACCACGCCTGACCGTTCATCGGCGTGCCCATGAGCAGCCCCCGGATGGTCTCGATGATCGGCGTCACCGGCTGGTTCTCGGCGATCCACTGCAGCCACTGCGGCATCGAGTCCACCGGCACGAACGCGCTCGACAGGTACGGCAGGAACAGGATGATGAACCCGTAGGCGTTGGCGCCTTCGGGGCTCTTCGACGCGAGGCCGAGGGCCGCGAACAGGTAGGTGATCGCGAGGATCCACAGCGCGATCATCCCGAGCGCACCCGCCCACCCCCACGCGTCGGCGGTGGGCCGGAATCCGACCAGCAGCGCGACGCACACGACGAGCCCGGTCGCGACGAGGTTGCGCAGCAGGCTCGCCACGACGTGGCCGGTCAGCACGGCGCTCGCCCGTACCGGCATCGTGCGGAACCGGTCGATGATGCCCGCTTTCATGTCGCTCGCGACATAGACCGCGGTGCTGGATGCTCCGAACCCGGCGCACAGCAGGATGATCCCGGGCACGACGTAATCGACGTAGCCGCCGGTGGGGTCGATCGCGCCGCCGAACACGTAGGTGAACAGCAGCATCAGCAGGACGGGGAGCATGATCGCCATCAGGAGCGACTCGCCGTCGCGCAGGGAGTGACGCAGACTGCGGCCGACGAACACGCTCTCGGCGACGAGCCCGCCGACGCGCGGCCGCAGCGCGGGCGCGTCGGGGGAGAGGGTCAGAGTGGTCATGCGATCTCCTTCGCTGCGGGCGCCGTGTGGCGGGTGTCGGGTGAGGTGAGGGCGAGGAACACGTCGTCGAGGCTCGGGCGCCGCAGTGTCACGACGCCCTCGGCGCCGGCTTCATCGAGCACGTCCAGCGCGCGGCGCAGGCCCGAGACGGTGCCGTCGGTCGGCACCTCGCGCAGCAGGTCGCCGTGGGAGTCATGCAGTTCGACGGTGTCGCCGCCGACGCGCGCCTTCAACTGGGCGGCGGTGCCGGTGGCGACGATGCGGCCACCGTCCAGCACGGCGATGCGGTCGGCGAGCTGGTCGGCCTCCTCGAGGTACTGGGTGGTGAGGAACACCGTCGTGCCCGCGTCGGCGAGCGAGCGGATCACGTCCCACAGCTCGCGCCGGCTGCGCGTGTCGAGCCCCGTGGTCGGCTCGTCGAGGAAGAGCACCTCGGGGGTGACGATGAAGCTCAGCGCCAGGTCGAGTCGACGCCGCATACCACCGGAGTAGGCGCCGACGCGCTTGGTCGCAGCATCGGCGAGGTCGAAGCGCTCGAGCAGCTCGGCGGCCCGGCGTCGTGCGCGCCGGGGAGAGAGCCCCGACAGCCGGCCCAGCATCGTGAGGTTCTCGATGCCCGTCAGCACATCGTCCACGGCGGTGGCCTGACCGGTCAGGCTGATGCGTCGCTTCACGCCGTCGGGATCGCGGACGACGTCGATGCCGGCGACCGCCACAGCGCCCGCGTCGGGGCGAGTGAGAGTGGAGAGGACGTTGATCGTCGTCGTCTTGCCCGCCCCGTTGGGTCCGAGCAGTGCGAAGACCTCGCCGCGGCGGACGACGAGGTCGAGGTCATCGAGCACGACCTGCGCACCGAACGCCTTTCGTGCGCCGCGGACGTCGATGGCGGGAGTGCTGATCTCGGGGGTCATGCGATACCTCCACTGTGTATGGTCGAAACTGTTTATGACGCTAACACACTGTTTATCAGATAAACAGTCCTAGACTGACGGCATGACGGATGCCTCAGAGACCGAGCTTCCGCGTGGAGTCGCCCTCGCCTGGGGCGTCGCAGCGAACCCGCAGCGTGGCCCCAAGCGCGAGATGAGCGTCGAGCGCATCGTCGAGGCCGCCGTCGAGATCGCGGATGCCGACGGGCTCGCCGCCGTGTCGATGGCAGCGGTCGCCGCGCGGCTGGGCTACACGCCGATGTCGCTCTACCGCTACGTCACCGCCAAGGATGACCTTCTGCTGCTCATGCAGGAGGAGGCGACGGGTCTGCCCTCCGAAGAGATCCGCGCCTCCGGCACCTGGCGCGAGGGACTGCACGCCGTCTATCGTGAGCAGGTCCAGCGATACCTCGAGCATCCGTGGGTGCTCGACGTCCCGATCACCGGATCGCCCACGACGCCGAACAGCGCGGCATGGATGGATGCCGGGCTCCATGCCCTCGCGGACACTCCGCTCACTCACGAGGAGCGCCTGTCGGTGATGCTGCTGGTCACCGGTCACGCCCGATGGACGGGCATGGTCCTCGCAGGCTACGCGCGCGTGGAGCGCGAGCGCGGCGTGACCGACGCCGACATCACGCGTACGGAGGACGCGCTCTACCGCCAGCTCATCACGGCTGACGCCTACCCCGACCTGCGTGCGGCGATCGATGCCGGTGTCTTCCTCGACGAGTCCGACCCCTTCGCGTTCAACCTCGAGCGCAGCCTCGACGGCGTGGCGGCCTACATCGCCGGAGTGGACAAGGGACGGCGCGCGGATCGCGCGCCCTGGACCGGGATGGACGACGCCGACATCGCCGACGACAAGAAGTTCCGTGAGGCGCGCAAAGCCGTACGCCAGGCGGAGAAGGCGCTGCGCGACGCCCGCCGGATCGAGCGGCAGGTCGCGCGGGAGGCCCGAGAGCGTCGTGCCCGGCAACGCCCTGAGAAATGACTCGGCGAGGATCACAGCATCACCACGAGTCACACAGGTTTACACGCGTCCCTCCGGCGCTCTAGAGTGTGCTCAGAACTGGGGAAAACCCCGATCACTCTCTGGGGAAAGGGTCGACATGGCGGAACTGCCCGACGTGCGCTTCCTGACCGTCGCCGAGGTCGCCGAGCTCATGCGCGTCTCGAAGATGACGGTCTATCGCCTCGTCCATTCGGGCGAGCTGCCTGCGGTGCGCTTCGGTCGCAGCTACCGGGTTCCCGAATCGGCGGTCACCGAGGCTCTGCAACGGCCCATCGCCGACGTCGGCTAGACTGTCCCGAGGCATTTTCCGCATCTGCCCGTTCCCGGGCGCGCACGCGTCGCGCCCAGACCCCGACATTGTGAGGTTTTCCGTGGGTTCAGTCATCAAGAAGCGCCGCAAGCGCATGGCGAAGAAGAAGCACCGCAAGCTGCTTCGCAAGACTCGCCACCAGCGCCGCAACAAGAAGTAAGCGGCATCGACACCAAGCGCCTGTCTCCGGATGGGCGCTTCGTGTATGCGCCCGACACCCCGCTACCCGAGAGGCCGCCATGCAGTCGATCACCGTCCACCAGCTGCGCGAGAACCCCGGCACGCCCGTCATCGACGTGCGCGAGACGTGGGAGTTCGAAGGGGGAAGGGTGCCCGGCGCGGTCAACCTGCCGATGTCGACGATCGGCGAGCACCTCGATGAGCTTCCCGACGGTGCCTTCGCGGTCATCTGCAAGGTCGGCGGCCGTTCGGGGCGTGTTGTCGAGGCCCTCGCTGCGCGCGGCTACGACGCCACGAATGTCGACGGCGGCACCGACGAGTGGATCGCAGCCGGGTATCCCGTCGAGGCATGAGCGCGCCGTGACCACACTCACCCTGATCAGCAAGCCCGACTGCCACCTGTGCGACGTCGCGCGGGAGGTCGTCGAGACGGTCCTCGCCGACCTGCCCGAGGACTCCGTCGAGGTCGACGAACTGTCGATCGCCGACGATCCCGCCCTTTACGCCCAGTGGTGGGAGAAGATCCCGGTCGTACTCATCGACGGCGAGCTGCACGGCCACTGGCGTGTGTCGCCCGACCGGCTGCGCGCCGCGCTGAGCGCCTGAGCCGCAGCATCCCGCGGCCGGCTCTGCCGCACCCTCCGTCTCCGCGGCCGAGGCGCGGCATCCGTCTCCGAAATCAGGGGATCTGGCGCAATCAGGATGATCCGTTGAAAAGCGTCCTGACTGGGCAAGATCCCCTGATCTGGCGAAGTGAAGCGGCGGCTGCGGGCGCGGAAAGCCGGGGCGCGAACGCCAGGGCGCGAACGCCAGGGCGCGAGCGCAGGGCGCGTCGGGCCGCGGAAGTGCCGTCAGGGGGCGAGGCGCGTGGGGCCTCTGAACAGGTACGTGACCTCGCGGATGGAATCCTGACCGAGCAGCAGCATCATCACGCGGGCGAGGCCCATGCCGAAGCCGCCGTGGGGCGGAGCGCCGTACCGGAAGAAGTCGAGGTAGAACTCGAGGTGCTCGGGCTCGAGGCCCTTCTCCTTCGCCTGCTCGATCAACACGTCGACGCGGTGCTCACGCTGCGCGCCCGTCGTGATCTCGACGCCCTTGAAGAGGAGGTCGTAGCTCTTGGTGAGCCCGGTCTCCTCGTTGCGCATGTGGTAGAACGCGCGGATCTCCGGGTGGTAGTCGGTGATGAAGACGAACTGATGGCCGTAGGTCTCCTCGACGTAGGCCGAGATCTGGCGCTCGCCTTCGGGGTCGAGGTCGCCGTCCGTGCGCGGCACCTCGTAGCCTCGGCTCTTCACGATCTCGAGCGCCTCGGCGAGCGGGATGCGCGGGAACGGGATGGCCGGCACCTGCACCTCGAGCCCGAAGAGCTCCTCGATCTCGGCGCCGTGCTTGTCCTTGACGGCCTGGAACGCGGTCTGCAGGAGCTCCTCCTGCATCTTCGCGACGTCCTCGTGCGAGTCGATCCAGCTGATCTCGGCGTCGATCGACGTGAACTCGGTGGCGTGACGGCTCGTGAAGGAGGGGTCGGCGCGGAAGGCGGGCGCGATCTCGAAGATCTTCCCGAAGCCGGCGACCTGAGCCATCTGCTTGAAGAACTGGGGTGACTGCGCGAGGTACGCGGTCTTGTCCTCGAAGTACGGCACCTCGAACAGCTCGGCATTGGACTCGGATGCCGACGCCATCAGCTTGGGGGAGTGGACCTCGATGTAGTCGCGCTCGATCCAGTAGGTGCGCATGGCGTGCTCGAGCGTCGTCTGCACGCGGAAGATGAGGTTGTTGCGACGCTGGCGCAGGTCGAGGAACCGCCAGTCCATGCGCTTGTCCAGACCCGAGTCCGCGGCGATGGGCGTCTCGGGCAGCGCTGCGGCCGCGATGTCCAGCGCGCCGATCTTGATCTCGACGCCGCCGAGCTTCACGCGCTCGTCGTGCTTGAGCTCGCCGTGCACCGTGAGGAACGTGCCCGTGGACAGGTTCGAGATGAGGTCGGTGAGGGCGAGGGCCGCGGCATCCTGCTCCGACCCGTCCTCGGCGGGACGGGTGGCCGGATTCACCAGCTGAACCGCGCCGGTCTCATCCCGGAGGATGACGAACTGCACCTTCTTCTGATCGCGGACGGTCTCGACCCATCCGGAGACGGAGACGGGGCCGTCGGCGAGGCCGAGGAGCTGGTTGACGAGGACGCGTTCACTCACGAGGAACCAGTGTACGTGGGCCCTAGGATGGCGCCGTGACCACGTACGCCGCCCCGGGCCCCGCACGGACCCGCCGGCCGGTGCGCGTGTGGGACATCGTCGTCTCGTCGATCCTCCTGGTGCTGCTCGCCCTGCTCGCCGCGGTGATGTCGTTCTTCGGCTTCTTCCTCGCGATGGCGTCCGACCCCTGCGGCGTGCGCGACTGCAGCTCGGAGCTGATCGGCGCGGGGCTGATCACCGCGGTCGCCCTGCCCTGGGTGTTCCTGCTCGCGGCCGCGGTCGTCACGATCCTGCTGCTCGTGCTCCGCAGGCTCGCCTTCTGGGTGCCGCTCGCCGCCGCCCCGCTCGTCGTCGCGTCGTGGTTCCTGGGCGCGTTCATCGCCGCGGCGGGAGTGCCGACGGGCTGACCGGAAGCGGGATCCGGGGGCCAGCACCCAGGAAGAGCACACGTGGGGCGCCTAGCGTGGAGGAGTCCCGCCCGGCCTCGCCGCGGCATCCGATCACCGAGAGCGAAGCCCCCGATGACCGAAACCTCGTCCGACACCTCCTGGCTCTCCGCCCTTCTGGACTGGTCCGTCTCGCTGATGGACGTGATCGGCCCGGCCGGCGCCGGAGTGGCCATCGCGCTCGAGAACCTGTTCCCGCCGCTGCCGAGCGAGGTCGTGCTGCCCATGGCGGGGCTCGCTGCGAGCACGGGCTCGTTCACGCTGTTCGAGGCCCTCGCCTGGACCACCGGCGGCTCGATCGTCGGGGCGTTCCTGCTCTACGGCCTGGGCGCCTGGCTCGGCGTCGAACGGCTGCGCCGCATCGCCGGTCGCGTGCCGCTGCTCCACCCGGAGGACATCGACCGCACCGTCGGATGGTTCCAGCGCCACGGCGGCAAGGCCGTGTTCTTCGGTCGCATGATCCCGATCTTCCGCAGTCTCATCTCCATTCCGGCGGGCGTGACCCGCATGCCGCTATGGAGGTTCGGCCTGCTCACCGCGGCCGGAAGCCTCATCTGGAACACGATCTTCGTGCTCTCCGGCTACCTGCTCGGCGAGTCGTGGCACGTGGTCGAGCAGTACGTCGACGTCCTGCAGTACGTCGTGATCGCGGTGGTCGCCGTGGCCGGCGCGTGGTTCGTCTTCGTGCGCACCCGTGCCCTGGTCGAGGCGTCCCGCGACCGGCGGTCTGCTGCGCAGCACGAGGACGACCGCGAGCTCGCCTCGTCGACCTCCTCCCGTCGGGACTGACGCTCAGCCGCCCCACAGAACGCGCCCACGTAGACTGGGCGGGTGCCCGCTGATCGCCTTCATCTCGTGCGCCATGGGGAGGTCCACAACCCCCGACGCGTGCTCTACGGGCGACTGCCGGGATACGGCCTCAGCGTGGACGGCCGCGGCATGGCCCGGCAGGCGGCGGAGTACATCCAGTCGCTCGATCGTCCGGTCGCCGCGCTCGTGTGCTCGCCGCTGCAGCGCACGCAGGAGTCGGCCGAGCCGTTCACCGAGCTCTTCGGCCTCGAGCCGCGCATCGACGAGCGCGTGATCGAGCCCACCAACGTCTTCGAGGGGCGGCGCATGGCGCGCGCGCTCCTCAACCCCTGGAACTGGCGTCACCTGCGCAAGCCGGCCCTCCCCAGCTGGGGCGAGCCGTACGCGGACGTCGTGGGCCGCATGAATGAGGCGATGACGGAGGCGTGGGATGCCGCGGACTCCGGCGACGTCGTGATCGTGTCGCATCAGCTCCCGATCTGGATCACGCATCTCGCGGTGGCCTCGCTGCCGCTGCGTCACGACCCCCGCGCGCGGCGCTGCGCGCTGTCGAGCGTGACGAGCTTCGAGATGACGGACGGCAAATGGTCCGAGACCGCGTACGCCGAGCCGGCGTCGCTGTCGGGCTCGGTCGATGTGGGAGCGGTGTGATGGGGTCACAGGCATCGGCGCGTGGGCGCTCGGGCATCCGGCGAGCGCGGGGCGCGGCATCCGCTCTGCTCGTCTTCGGACTGATCGGGGGTCTCGCCGCCTGCGCGAACGATCCGCTCGCGGAGCAGTACCGCGCCGGCGACAACAAGGGCTTCATCGCGGCCAACGGGTTCCAGATCGTCGAGATCCCCGAGGGTGAGCGCACCGAGCCCGTCGTGTTCGACGGCACCACGGAGACTGGGGAGAAGCTCGGAAGCGATGACGTGGCCGGCGACGTGGTGGTCGTGAACTTCTGGTACGCCGCGTGCGGTCCGTGCCGGGCCGAGGCGGAGGCGCTCGAGGAGGTGAACGCGTCGTTCGAGGGTGAGGACGTCTCGTTCATCGGCATCAACACGAGCGACGCGCCCGAGACCGCGACCGCGTTCGCCGAGCAGTACGGCGTCACCTACCCGAGCCTCATGGCCGCGCAGGACGGCGCGATCAAGCTCGCCTTCGCCGACAAGACGCCGATCAACGCCACGCCCACCACGCTCGTGCTCGACAAGCAGGGTCGCGTCGCCGCGCGCATCATCGGGCAGCTCGAGAGCGCCTCGATCCTGCAGACGCTCGTGCGCGACGCGCTGGAGGAGTCGTGACCCCGGCCGACCTGGTAGCCGGCGGATCGCTGTTCATCGCCGTGCCGATCGCGATCCTCGCTGGGCTGCTTTCGTTCCTCTCGCCGTGCGTGCTGCCGCTCGTCCCCGGCTACCTCGGCTTCATCGGCGGCGCGGTGAGCGCGCGGCCGGCCACGGCTCGCGGGGCGGCGGTGTCGAACGGCCGGGAGATCCCGGCTGGCACGGCCGATTCCGCGGCGAATGCGGCGACTTCTCCCGGGCGTTCGACGGGGACGGCCGAGGCCGTCGAGCCGGAGGCCCCGACGCGCGGCAAGCTCCTCCTCGGCGTGCTGCTGTTCATCGCGGGCTTCACCCTCGTGTTCGTGAGCGTCGCGACGCTCGGCGGCACGCTGGGCCGGTTCTTCATCGAGTACGCCGACCTCATCACCCGCATCCTCGGCGTCGTGGTCATCGCGATGGGACTCGTCTTCATCGGCGTCTTCGGCCTCGCGCAGCGCATCGCGCGCCCGCAGGTGCGCGGCAGCCTCGGCCTCATCGGCGCCCCGCTGCTCGGCATTGCGCTCGGCATCGGGTGGGCGCCGTGCATAGGGCCCACCCTCGCCGTGATCCTCGCGATGGCGTTCGACTCGGGCTCCGCCGCACGCGCGGCGACCCTGGGCCTGGCGTACTCGCTGGGCCTCGGCATCCCGTTCATCCTCCTCACTCTCGGCTTCGGGTGGGCGACACGCTCGGTGACCTTCGTGCGCCGGCACATCCGCGTCGTGAACCTGATCGGAGGAGCCCTGCTGATCGTGCTGGGCCTGCTGATGGTGACCGGAGTCTGGACCCAGATCATGGCGAGCCTGCAGGGGGTGTTCGCCGATGTCCCGCTCCCGCTCTGAATCCGCCACGGCGACGGCCGACCCGCTGCGGCCGTCGGATCACGCCGAGGCCGAGGCGTCCGACATCACCCAGCCCGCACTCGGCGTGGTCGGCTGGCTGCGCTGGGGCTGGCGCCAGCTCACGTCGATGCGCACCGCGCTCGTGCTGCTGCTCCTGCTCGCGATCGCCGCGGTCCCCGGCTCGCTCGTGCCGCAGCGCAGCGCCGACCCCAACGGCGTCACCCAGTACTTCGCCGACAACCCCGATCTCGCGCCGGTGCTCGACAACCTCAGCATGTTCGACGTCTACTCGTCGCCGTGGTTCTCCGCGATCTACATCCTGCTGTTCATCTCGCTGATCGGCTGCGTCATCCCGCGGACCAAGCACCACTGGAAGGCCCTCCGCGCCAAGCCGCCCCGCACGCCCGCGCGCCTCGCGCGTCTGGACGCGCATCGCTCCGAGACCGTCGAGTTCTATTCCGAAACGGATGCCGCGGCCGCCGCGACCTCCGCGATCGAGGCCGCGCAGCAGCAGCTGAAGAAGGCCGGGTACCGCGTCGAGCGCTACGACTCCGGTGCGACGCTGTCGGTGTCGGCCGAGCGCGGCTACCTGCGCGAGACCGGGAACCTCGTCTTCCACGCCTCGCTGGTGGGCGTGCTGCTCGCGGTCGGGTTCGGCGGCGGCTTCACCTACACCGGCCAGACCGTGATCCTCGAGGGACGCACCTTCGTGAACACGATGCTCGACTACACGTCCTTCAACCCGGGCCGGTTCGTGGACGAGGAGGCCCTCGAGCCGTACGCGCTGACGCTCGACCGCTTCGACGTCACATACCAGCCGCTCGGCGCGCAGGGTCAGGGTCAGGCCGGGGACTTCGTCGCGAACCTCACCACGCAGTACGCGGGGGAGCAGCCGGTCGCCGGCGAGGTGCGGGTCAACCACCCGCTCGACATGGGCGGCGACCGCATCTACCTGATGGGCAACGGCTATGCGCCGACGCTGACCGTGCGCGACGCCGACGGCGAGATCGTCTTCTCGGAGTCGGTGCCGTTCCTCCCGCAGGACACCAACATGACCTCGCTGGGCGTCGTGAAGATCACCGACGGCCTGCCCGACCAGATGGCGCTGCAGGGCTTCTTCTACCCGACCCAGGCGCCCCTGCACACGGGTGCGTTCGCATCGGCCTACCCCGCACTGATCAACCCGGTCGTGTCGCTCAACGTGTGGGTCGGCGACCTCGGCATCGACGATGGCACCCCCCGCTCCGTATACACGCTCGATCCGTCCGAGATGACGCAGCTCGCGGGACGCGGCACCGACGTCGAGCCGATCGAGCTCGCGCCGGGCGAGACCGCCGACCTTCCGGACGGGCTCGGCAGCATCACGTTCGAGAACGAGGCGCCCGAGGGTGCGCAGGGCTACGAGGAGTCGGTGAAGCGGTACGTGTCGCTGTCGATCCACCGGGATGCCGCGGCCACGTGGGTGCTGGTGTTCGCGGTGCTGGCGACCGCGGGCCTGCTCGCCGCGCTCTTCGTGCCGCGCCGCCGCATGTGGGTGAAGGCGACGCCGCGAGGCGGGTCGCTCCACCTCGAGTACGCGGGACTCGCCCGTGGCGAGGATCCCACGCTCGATGCCGCGGTGGCGCAGTTCGCTCAGCGCCACTTCGACGGCCTGCAGTCCCCGACGTCCCCGAAAGTAGACTGAGACAATGCCTGAATCCTCCGCTCTCACGCTCGACTCCGTGTCGGTGCTGCTGGTGTGGACCGCGATCACGATCTACGCGCTCGCCTTCATCGCGTACGCCGTCGACCTCGCGCGCCGCGGCGCGGACGCGGTCGACGCCAAGGACGCCCAGCTGCAGGTGCGCGAACGAGAACTGGTCGCGGCAGGCGGCGCCGCCAACGGCGGCTCGATCGGTGAGCTGCGCGCGCAGGAGAAGGCGGCTGAGGAGAACCTCAACGCCCCGCTGGGGCGCCGGAAGCGGTTCGTGTGGGCGCGGATCGGCACGTCGCTGACGGTGCTCGGCTTCCTGTTCCACGTCGCGGGCGACGTCACGCGGGGCATCGCGGCCGGACGCGTGCCGTGGTCGAACATGTACGAGTTCGCCCTCACCGGCACCATGCTCATCGTCGCGGTGTATCTCGCGGTGCTGATCCGCTACGACCTGCGGTTCCTCGGCTCATTCATCACCGGACTCACCGTCGTGCTGCTCGGGGCCTCGACGCTGGCCTTCTACGTCGAGATCACGCCGCTCGCCGACCCGCTCAAGTCGGTGTGGCTCGTCATCCACGTGTTCGTGGCGACGCTGTCGACCGCGCTCTTCGCCCTCGCCTTCGGCCTGTCGGTGATGCAGCTCATGCAGGCGCGGCGCGAGCGCCGCGCACTCCTCGCGGCGTCGGCCGAGGCATCCGCTCAGCCCGTCAAGACGGGGCCGCGGTTCCTCGCCACCCTTCCGGGCTCGGAGGCGCTGGAGTCGCTCGCGTACCGCTTCGCGATCCTCGGGTTCATCTTCTGGACGTTCACGCTCATCGCCGGCTCGATCTGGGCCAACGACGCGTGGGGCCGCTACTGGGGCTTCGACACCAAGGAAGTCTGGACCTTCGTGATCTGGGTGCTGTACGCCGGCTACATCCACGCCCGCGCGACGCGCGGCTGGCGCGGCGCCCGATCGGCCTGGCTGTCGATCATCGGCTTCACCGCGGTGCTCTTCAACTTCACGATCGTGAACATGTTCTTCAAGGGACTTCACGCCTACTCCGGCCTGAGCTGACGCGGCGCGGCCTCGATCGAGGTGCGCTCGTGGCACCGCCCGCGTCGTGCCGGGGCGACGCGACGTTCCCCCGCCTGGGTTCACCTGTCACGATGTGTCGGGACAGGCGGCGTTTCGTGACAGGTGAGCAAGGTGCGCGCGGCGATCGGAGGCTCACCTGTCACGATGTGTCGGCGCAGCCGGCGTTTTGTGACAGGCGACCGGATGCCTCCGCCCCGGCGCTGCGGGCGGTGCGACGTCTCCCCGCCTGGGTTCACCTGTCACAAAGCGTCGGTGCAGGCGGCGTTTCGTGACAGGCGATCGGATGCCTCCGCCCCGGCGCTGCGGGCGGTGCGACGTCACCCCCCCGGGTTCACCTGTCACGATGTGTCGGCGCAGGCCGCGTTTCGTGACAGGCGATCGGATGCCTCCGCCCCGGCGCCGCGGGCGGTGCGACGTCTCCCCGCCTGGGTTCACCTGTCACGATGTGTCGGCGCAGGCGGCGTTTCTTGACAGGTGAGCAAAGGTGCGGGCGGCGGCCGGAGGCTCACCTGTCACAAAGCGTCGGTGTGGGCGGCATCTTGTGACAGGCGAGCTGAGGCAACGCCCCGGCCCGGCCTGCACAGCGCGTGGCCGGGCGCAGTGCGTTCGCGCTACGCCGTGGCCGGGGCGGCGTCGAGGATCGCGCGGGCCGACGTCGTGCGGCGGCGGGCGACGGCGAGGATCGTCGCTCCGAACGCGAGCAGCGCCCAGACGATCAGCCCGGCGAACGCCGCGCCGATGCCACCTGCGTCGGTGAGCGCGGCGACCATCCCCTGGTACGCGGGGGAGATCGGCATGAGCGCGGCGAGGTCCGCCAGCACGCCCGGCACGGTGGAGACGACGCCGGTCGCGACGGCGAGCACCCCGATGAGCGCCGAGATCCAGCGGCCGGCGCCGCCGAAGACGGCGACGAGCGCCTGGTTGACCGCCGCGAAGGCGATGCCCGCGACGACGCTCACGCCGGCGAACACCCACCACTGGCTCCACTCATACGAGGCGGCGAGCTGCACGACGCCGGCGACCAGGAGGCCCTGGGCGGCGCCGAGCGCCGCCGCCGGGGCGAACCCGCGCAGCGCCAGCAGCACGGACGGCTCGCGTGCGGTGAGCGCTCGCCGCGACACGGCCTGGAGCGCGACGAACGTCGCGAGACCGCCGAACCACAGCGCGAGGGTGGCCAGCAGGGGGATCGCCGACGCGCCGAACAAAGACGTGCCGACGCCGTCGGCCTCGACCGGGTTCGCGACGACCTCCGCGAGGCTCGAGGCCTCCGCATCCGAGTACGACGGAAGGGCGGTGGATGCCTCCTCCAGGCCGTCTGCGAGCGTCGTGGTCCCCTCGGCGAGCTGTGACACGCCCCCGGCGAGCGAGTCCGCCCCCTCGCCGGCCTGGCCGATGCCGCCCGCGAGCTGGGCGGCGCCCGACGAGAGCTGACCCGCGCCGTCGGCCGACTGCGAGGTCGCGGCGGCGAGCTGGTCGAGGCCCGAGCCGAGCGCGCGCGCACCGTCCGCGGCTTCGGTGAGCCCGGCGCTGGTCTGCGACATGAGCTCCGAGATGCCCGATGCGGTCCCGCCGGCGTATCCGTCGGCATACCCGGCGTTCGTCGCCGCCGCTCCGGCGTTCTGAGCGGCGGTCCCGGCCGTCGCCGCGGCGGCGCCGAGCTGCGTGCAGAAGTCGATCGAGCCGCCCGACGCGATGCACTGCTGGGCGAGGCCGCCGAGCGTCTGCGCCAGGCCCAGCGGGCCGCGGGCGGGGTCGTCGTTGCCCAGCAGCAGGGCGAGGGCGAGGGTCTCGTCCGCGGCCGCGCCGGCGTAGCTCGCTGTGGCGTCCGCGGCATCCTGCAGCTGCTGGTTGACGACCTTCGCCGCGGCTGTGTCAAGTCCCGCCCCCAGGTCGCGCGCACCGCCGGCCGCACCGCCGATGCCGCCCGCGATCTGCCCGAGCCCGCTCTGCAGGTCGCCGGCTCCGGACGACAGGCCGCTGGCGCCCGACGCGAGCTGCGGCATGCCGCCGGCGAGCTGGGTCGCGCCGTCCGCCGCCTGCGATGCGCCGTCGGCCAACTGAGCCGCCCCCGAGGCGGCCTCGCCGAGCTGGTCGCCGAGCGTCGTGAAGCCGAGGAAGACGTTCTCGAGGTAGACCTGCGAGAGCTGCTCTCCCATGAGGGATGCCGCGGCCGTCGTCACCTGCGCCGTGATGGCGTCGTCGACGATCAGGCTGTCGGGCGGCGTCTGCACCTCGATGGTCGCGCGCTGCGGCGTCTCGCCGGGCTGGGTCGATGTCGCGGCCGCCGAGAAGTTCTCGGGGATGGTCACGACGGCCGCATACGTGCCGTCGGCGAGGCCTTCGGCGGCGTCATCCGCGTTCGAGATCGTCCACGTCAGGTTGCTGGGCTGGTCTTCGGAGCCTTCGACGAGCCCGGCGGTCAGCTGACGACCGAGCGGGACGATCTGGTCGTCGATCGTGACGGGTTCGTCCTCGTTCACGATGGCAGCCTGCAGGCCGTCGAGGCGCTCGACCGGGTTGTACAGCGCCGCGACGAGCACGCCCCCGATCACGACGGGCAGCAGCAGGACGCCGATCAGCGTCAGCCACGTCACGGGCCGGCGCGAGCGCGCGCGTTCGATGTGGAGGGTCATGCGGTCACCTCGGCGATGGAAGGGGAAGCAGGGGCGGTGCCGGTGCGCAGCGCGAGCGAGCTCACGTCGGAGCGGCGGGCATCGGCGAGAAGGGCGAGCGCGGGGCCGTCGGCCTTCGCGGTCGCGATGACGGTGAGGCGAGCGGATGCCGCGCCGGGCCGCGCTCGGACCGCGGCTTCGGCATCCCGCAGCAGCGCTGCCGCCTGATCGCGGTCGGAGGGGTCGAGCGCGTCGAGGCCGTCGATCACCACGAGGGTGGTGCGGCCGCTCAGCGCACGGCGCAGCTCGCGCACGGGGTCGTCGGAGCCGCCGAGGATCGCGACGCCGACGTGGGCGCGCACCCAGGCCGCCCGCTCGGGGAGCAGGTGGCCGGCGACGCGCAGGCACCCGTCGTTCGGCGTGATGCGGCCGGCGACCGCGAGCCCGAACGCCCGGGCTGCACGGGGGTCGCCCGTCGCGATGAGCGTGCCGCCCGGCTCGACCCGGAACGTCGCGCCGTCGAACAGTGCGACGGAGTCCTCACCCCCTTCGGCGCGCACGGCGAGGTCCTCCGCGACGACCGCGGCGGTCGTGTGAGGCTCGGGCCACTCCGCGAGCGAGAGCTCGCGTTCGACGGCCTCGCCCTCGATGTCGAAGTGGGGGAGGATGCGCTCGAGCCAGCGCGGCATCCACCATGCCTTGTCGCCGAGCAGGGCCATGACGGCCGGCACCAGGGTCATCCGCACGAGGAACGCGTCGACCGCGATGCCGACGGCGAGACCCAGGGCGATCGGCTTGATCGACGAGTCGCCCTCGGGTACGAAGGCCGCGAACACGGCGAACATGATGACCGCCGCCGCCGTCACCACCCGCGCCGAGGCCGAGAAGCCCGAGCGCACGGCCCCGAGGGCGATGTCGCGATCGCTGCGCGTGGCGTGCCCCGACGCGGCCCGGCGCGCGTGCACGTAGTCCTCGCGCATGCGGCTGACGAGGAACACCTCGTAATCCATCGCGAGACCGAAGAGCACTCCCATGAGGATGATCGGCATGAAGCTGATCACCGGGCCCGTCCGATCGACGTGCAGAAGTTCGGCGCCCCAGCCCCACTCGAACACGGCCGCGACGACGCCGAAGGCGGCGAGCACCGAGAGCAGATAGCCGAGCGCAGCCTTGACCGGCACCCAGATCGACCGGAACACGATCATCAGGAGCACCAGCGACAGGCCGACGACGAAGATGCCGAACGGCAGCAGCGCCGCACCCAGGCGGTCGGAGATGTCGATGCCGACGGCGGTGAAGCCCGTCACCTTCAGATCGACGCCGTACTCCTCCTCCAGTTCCGGCGCGAGCGCGCGCAGTTCGCGCACGAGTTCGGCGGTCGCCGGGTCGTCGGGAGCCGTCTCGGGCACGATCTGGATGAGCCCGGTGTCGGCCGTCTCGTTGGGGGTCGAGAGCGCGATCGACTTCACGCCCGGCACCTGCTCGAGCTCCTCGGCGAGGTCGGCCATCAGCCCGAGCGGATCGGTCGAGGTGACGATGGTGCCCGTCATGATGAGCGGTCCGTTGGATCCCGCGCCGAAGTGCTCGGCGGTGAGGTCGTAGGCCTGACGCGCCTGGCTCGACTGGGGCTGCTGGCCCGCGTTGGGGAGCGCGAGCGCGAGGCTGGCGGCGGGGATCGCCATCACACCCAGCGTCACGATCACCGCGACAGTGGTGATCACCGGATGCTTCGTCACGAGCATCACCCAGCGGTTGGTCTTCTTCGGCGCGGTGCCGACGGGCGCAGCAGCGTCGAGTTCCTCGGCGACTGCCTCGTCGGCGACGGGCTCCTCGCCCGCCGCCACAGACGCCCGGTCGTCATCCGCGCTCGACGAGCGGCGCCGCGCGGGCAGCGCGACGCCCGAACGCGCCTTGCCGTGGCCCCAGCCTGCGACGCGACCCTTTGCGAAGCCGAGGAGCGCGGGCGTGAGCGTCAGGGCGACGACCACGGCGATGGCGACCGCCACGGCCGCGGCGATGCCCATCGTGGTGAGGAACGGGATGCCGGCGAAGCCCAGGCCGATGAGGGCGATGAGCACGGTGGCTCCGGCGAACACGACGGCGGAGCCCGCGGTGCCGGTGGCGCGGGCAGCGGACTCCTCGGGCTCGACGCCGGTGCGCACCTGATCCTGATGTCGAGCGACGATGAACAGCGCGTAGTCGATGCCGACGGCGAGCCCCAGCATGATCGCGAGCATGGGGGTGGTCGAAGAGATCGAGGCGAACGCCGTGGAGACGTAGATGAGCGCGATCGCGAGCCCGACGCCGATGATCGCGGAGATCAGCGGGAACCAGGCGACCGCGAAGGAGCGGAAGGTGACGATGAGCACGAACAGCGCGATGAGCACGCCGACGGCCTCGATGAGCGAGAGCGCCGGGACCGACGTCGAGAACAAGTCGCCGCCCATCGCCACCTGCGAGCCTTCGGGCAATGTGTCGCGCAGATCGTCGGCGACCAGCGTGAGCGCATCCTTCGTCTCGTCCGAGACGTCGGTGGACTGCCCATCGAACTGGAGGCGGATGATCGCGGCCGACTCGTCGTCGGAGACCATCCCGGTGACCATCTCATTGAAGGGATCGGTGACCGCGATGACGCCGTCGATGTCTTCCAGCGCCGCGACGGTGTCGTCGATCTCACCCGCGTAGGGCGCCTCGGCGACCGTGTCGCCGTCGGCGGCGACGATCACCAGCTGGGCGCTCGTGCCGCTTGCTTGGGGGAAGCTGCGGTCGAGCAGCTGGATGCCCTCCTGCGCCTCGGTGCCGGGGATCGAGAACGAGTTGTCGGTGCCCTTCATGAAGGCGAGCGCCCCGCCACCGGCGAGGCCGAGGAGGAGCACCCATGCGACCAGCACCCGCCACGGGTGACGGTAGGACCAGCGACCGAGGGCATACAGCAGGGTGGACACAGCGCCTCCGCGTTCCGGACGATTTCACGATCTGTCGATACAGCGCTGTATCGGATACATGAGTGTATCGTAAAGGGGGTCGGCGCCTTGAAACTGAGTAGTGCGTGTGAGACTGGCGAAGGAGGATCTCTTGAGCGACACGAGCGTCACGTCGCCCCGCCGCGAGGCGACGCGCCAGAAGCTGCTGGATGCCGCTGCCCAGGTCTTCGCCGAAGTGGGGCTCGACGCGGCATCCGTCGAAGCGGTCTGCGAGCGTGCAGGCTTCACCCGCGGCGCCTTCTACTCGAACTTCGAGACGAAGGACGAGCTCTTCCTCGAGTTGGCGGGACGAGTGTCACTCGGTCGCGTCGCCGCCGTACGGGATCGCGTCGCCGAACTCGAGCGTGACGGTGCCTTCGCCGACGTGCCCTCCAACGCGCTGCAGATCGTGCAGCAGGTGCTGGACATGTCGGCCGACGATCGCCTGGGGGTCCTGCTCCTGAGCGAGATCCGCATCCACGCGCTCCGCACGCCCGCGCTCGCCGCCGCCTATCTGGCGCAGACCGACGAGATGCTCCGCAGCGTCGCGCAGATCATCGACGACATCGGGCGGGCCGAGTCCTTCACCTTCCGGCTGCCGCCCCTCGACGCGGCGCGCCTGCTGCTCACCGTCTGGGAGGGCGCCGCCGTGCGGTCGGTCATGGCGGGAGCCGGTCAGGCCGAGCTGCGCCAGGCGACGAACGAAGAGCTCGCCCGGGTCGCACAGCTGCTCATCGCCCCCTCCGAAGGCTGAGTCGGGAGCATCGCAGAACCGCGTCTCAGCCGGCGCGCTCGATGAGCAGGGCGTGACAACGCGCGAGCCGGTCGAGCCACCAGTCGCGGCGATCGGCGGATGCCTCATGCCGAGCCAGCAGCGCCGGATCGGCCTGCACGCGGCCGACCGGCAGCACGCCGCCCACCGGAGCGAGCGGGCGCGCGGTCACGTCGGCGGTGAACAGCGACGCCGTGCCGAGTCCGCAGTCGTACTCCAGGCCCGGCAGGGCGGCGGCGAGGGCGACGCCCATCGAGAGCCCGATCGACGTGTCGAGCGCGCTCGAGACGACGGCAGGAAGCCCGGCCTCCGCAACGATCGCGAGCGCTCGCCGTACGCCGCCGAGCGGCTGCGCCTTGACGACGAGCAGGTCCGCCGCGCCGGCGCGGGCGACGGCGAGCGGATCCGCCGCCTTGCGCACGCTCTCGTCGGCGGCGATCGGGATGCCCATGTACTTCACGCGGCGACGCAGCTCGGCGAGCTCTTCGACCGTGGCGCACGGCTGCTCGGCGTATTCGAGGTCGAACTCGGCGAGGGCATGGAGCGCCCGCTCGGCTTCGTCGACGTTCCAGGCCCCGTTCGCGTCGATCCGCACGCGCCCCTCCGGGCCCATCGCCTCGCGCACCGCCCGCACCCGCTCGACGTCGTCCGACAGTCGCTCACCCGCCTCGGCGACCTTGACCTTCGCGGTGCGACAGCCGTCGAACCTGGCGAGGACGGCGGAGACGGATGCCGCGGCCACCGCCGGCACCGTGGCGTTGACGGGGATCTCGTTCCGGACGGGCGCGGGTTGCGGCATCCATCCGAAGTCGACGGAGGCGGCCAGCCACGTCGCCGCCTCGCGGTCGTCGTACTCGGCGAACGGGGAGAACTCGGTCCAGCCCTCAGGCCCCTCGAACAGGAGCGCTTCGCGCACGTCGACGCCACGGAAGCGCGTCGCCAGCGGCAGCGCGACCACGCGGGCCGAGGCGAGGATTTCGGACAGCGGCGGGGTGGCGTGGCTCACGCGACCCATCATGCCCGGGTCAGAACCAATAGGTCTGACTCTGCACGGAACGTGCGCGCGCGCCGTTCTCGAAGGAGGCTGAACCGCGCGCCGCGCCCGCCTGCGCCGCGCGCTGCGCCTGCGCCTGCTCGTGGGTCAGCGGCTTGCCGAAGAGGGCGTGGCGGATGCGGGTGAAGAACGAGGGCGTGGCGGTCATGGTGGCCTCCTTCGGGTCATCGTCGCACGGCGCCGCGGCCACGGCAATCACTTTCCGCTCAGCCGAGGCGTCCGTCTCCGGGGCGCGCGACGCGCAGCCACGTCCAGCCGTACGCCGGCAGCTCTATGTCGACGCGCCCGCGGTCGTCGAGCTCGCGACGGTCGGGACCGAAGCGGTCGCTGAGCTGTGTGCCCTCCGGTTCGTCGTCCAGCGTCAGCTGCACGCGGGTCGGCTCCTCGGAGAAGTTGTGCAGTGCGATCATGCGTCCGACGTCGGCCGCGACGGAGTGGGCGAGCACCGCGGGGGCGTCGTGCTCGAGGATCTCGACCTCGCCCCACCCGATCTCGGGCGAGATGCGGTAGCGCGCCGCGAGCCGGCGGATGAACTGCAGCAGCGAGCCCTCGTCGTTGAGCTGAGCCGATGCGTTGACGTGCGCGGGCGCATAGCCGCCTTCGGGCGGCATCGCCGTCAGCCGCGACGGCGGGGCGGTCGAGAAGCCTCCGTTACGGGTGTCGTTCCACTGCATGGGCGTGCGCACGGCCAGGCGGCCCGGGATCTCGGGGTTCTCGCCCATGCCGATCTCCTCGCCGTAGAAGAGCACCGGGGTGCCGGGGAGGGAGAACAGGAGACTGTAGACCATGCGGATGCGGCGCGGGTCGCCGCCGAGCATCGGAGGAAGCCTGCGGGTGATCCCGCGGCCGTAGACGCGCTGCCGTTCGTCGGGGGCGAAGGCCTCGAAGACCTCGTCGCGCTCCTTGTCGGTGAGCTTGTCGAGCGTCAGTTCGTCGTGGTTGCGCACGAAGTTCGCCCACTGCGCCTCGGGCTCGATCGGCGGACGCGAGCGCAGCGCCTTGGCGAGCGGCCGGGGATCGGAGCGGGCCAGCGAGAGATAGAGCGCCTGCATGCCGATGAAGTCGAACTGCAGCGTGAGCTCTTCGCCCTTCCCGGCTCCGAAGTAGTCGAGCTGCTCCTTGTAGGGGAGATTGACCTCGCCCAGCAGCACGGCTTCCTTCGATCGCCGCCGCAGGAAGCGGCGCAGATCCCGGAGGTACTCGTGCGGATCGGCGAAGGCCTCACCTTCGGGCACCTCGAGGAGGAAGGGCACGGCGTCCACGCGGAAGCCCGACACGCCGACCTGGAGCCAGAAGCCGATCGTCTTCGCGATCTCGTCGCGCACCGTGGGGTTGGCGATGTTGAGGTCGGGCTGGTGCTTGTAGAAGCTGTGCAGGTAGTACTGGCCGGTCTTCTCGTCGAGCTCCCACAGCGTGCTCTCCTCGCCCGGGAACACCGCGTTGACGTTGTTCGCCGGCGGTTCGTCGCGCCACACGTAGAAGTCGCGGAACGGCGAGGTCTTCGATCGACGCGCGGCGACGAACCAGGGGTGCTTGTCGCTCGTGTGGTTCACCACGAGGTCGACGATCACCCGGATGCCGTGGTCACGCGCCGTGCGCACCACCTCGACGAGGTCGCCGTGCGTGCCCAGCCGCGGGTCCACGCCGTAGAAGTCGGTCACGTCGTAGCCGTCGTCGCGGTCGGCGGTCGGGTAGAACGGCATGAGCCACAGGCAGGTCACGCCGAGGTCGGCGAGGTAGTCGATGCGCCGGCCGAGGCCGGTGAAGTCACCGATCCCGTCGCCGTTCGAATCGAGGTAGGTCTCGACGTCGAGGCAGTAGACCACGCTGGTCTTCCACCACAGGTCGCTCGTGTCGGTGATCTTCACAGGGTCCTCCGCAGGGCCGGGAGCAGCTCGGACGCGGCGCGGTCGAGGAACGCGTTCTGGTCCTTGCCGACGTGGTGCAGGTAGACGCGGTCGAAGCCGATGCGGGTGAGCTCGGTGATGCGCTCGGCGAGGGAGGCGGCATCCGAGTCCACCAGCACCGCCTTGCGCAGCTCGCCCTCGTCCGGCTCGCCGACCGCGGCGTCGAAGTCCTCGGGCTGGTCGAAGTCCCACGCCTCCGGGGGCCCGATCAGGCCGTTGCGCCATTGATCCTTCGCGAGGGCCAGGGCCGCGGCATCCGTCTCCGCCAGCGACAGATGCACCTGGAGGGTGCACGGTCCGGCGCCTCCGGCGGAGCGGTATGCGTCGACGACGCGGCGCAGCGCAGCCGGCTCCTGCGCGACGGTGGCCAGGCCGTCCACTCGTCCGGCGAGCCATCCGGCGGTCTCGGCGCTGACAGCGGCGCCGAACAACGGGGGAGGCTGATCGGGCAGCGACCAGATGCGCGCGCGGTGCACGCGGACGTGCCCGTCGTGCGAGACCTCGTGCCCCGCGAGCAGGCGCCGGATGATGTCGATCGACTCGTCGAGCCGCGCATTGCGGTCGTCCTTCGAGGGCCACGGGTCGCCGGTGACGTGCTCGTTCATCGCCTCACCGCTGCCGAGCACCGTCCAGAACCGTCCGGGGAACATCTCCTCGAGCGTCGCGATGGCCTGCGCGATCACGACGGGGTGGTAGCGCTGTCCGGGGGCGTTGACGACGCCGAGGGAGAACGAGGTCGAGGCCAGCGCAGCACCGAGCCACGACCAGGCGAAGCCCGACTCGCCCTGCCGCACACCCCACGGCGCCAGGTGGTCGGAGCACATCGCTCCGTCGAAGCCGGCGCGCTCGGCGCCGACGACGGAGGTCAGCAGTGCGCTGGGAGGGAGCTGTTCGTGCGAGGCGTGGTATCCGACGAAGACCATCGTCCGAGTCTCGACGGGGATCCCGCCCTGCTCAAGGCACTTGCGGGCGACAGGAGTGGGTCTCCGCAAACAAGGTGTCATCGCTTACATAGTGCCATTGACGATAGTGTGTGACACACAGTACAGTGTGAGCCATGAGCGAATCCGAGATCCTCGACACGCACCTGCAGGAGCTGCGGCGCGGCACGATCGTGCTGGCCTGCCTCCGCCTGCTCGAGCAGCCGGGGTACGGGTACGGCCTGCTCGAACAGCTCGGGGATCGCGGATTCCCGACGGACGCGAACACCCTGTACCCGCTGCTGCGCCGGCTCGAGAAGCAGGGGCACCTCACGAGCGAGTGGAACACCGACGAGGCCCGGCCCCGCAAGTTCTACCGCACCAGCGCCGCAGGCTCGCGCCTCGCGGCCGCCCTCACCGACGAGTTCCACGCGATCGCCACCGCGATCGACTCCCTTCCGCAGGAGGACTGACACATGGCAATGAAGACGACCCTGACCGACCGATACGTCGCGGCCGCGATGCGCACCGTTCCCGAGGCGCAGCGCGCCGACCTGTCCGCCGAGCTGCGCGGCTCGATCGACGACCAGGTCGAGGCCCGCATCGCCCAGGGCGAGCCGCGGGAGGCGGCCGAGCGTGCGGTCCTGACCGATCTCGGCGACCCCGACAAGCTCGCCGCGGGCTACACCGATCGGCCGCTCTGGCTCATCGGCCCGCGCTATTACCTGACGTGGTGGCGCCTGCTCAAGCTGCTGTGGGCGATCGTGCCGGCGTGCGCTGCGTTCGGCGTCGCACTCGGCCAGACGCTGGCGGGCGAGCCGTTCGGCACCATCGTCGGCAACGTCGTCAGCGTCACGCTGGCTGTCATCGTGCACCTCGCGTTCTGGGTCACGCTGGTGTTCTTCATCGTCGAACGCTCCGAGCGCGCATCAGGATCGGGCATCGTCGAACCCTGGACACCCGACGACCTGCCCGAGCCGAAGGACCGGGGCGCGAGTCTCAGCGACCTGGTCGCGTCGCTGGTCTTCCTGGCGATCGCGGCCGGCGCGATCCTGTGGGACCACTTCGTCGGCGTCGTGTACGCCGCGCCGGAGGGCTGGATGCCCTTCCTCTCGCCGGCGCTGTGGCCCTGGTGGATCGGTGCACTCTTCGTGCTCATGGTCTTCGAGGCGCTGCTGGCCATCTCGGTCTACGCCAAGGGCGGCTGGAACATGGGATCCGCGACCGTGAACCTGTTCCTGAACCTCGTGATCGCCGGCGGTGCGCTGTGGCTGCTCTCGCAGCAGCTGCTGGTCAACCCCGCGCTGTTCCCCACGCTCGTGCCCGAAGACGCCGGCACCGTGACCGCGGTCGTCACCACCGTGTTCGGATTCGGCGTCATCGCGATCGCCGCGTGGGACTCCGTCGACGCGTACCTGAAGGCGTACCGCGCCCGCTGACGCAGGAGAAGGGCGGGTGGGATGCCGGAGCCCCCGGCATCCCACCCGCTTAGGCTTTTCCCATGCCCCTTCTGGACACCCCCGTGCGCCTCGGCGTGCAGCTCGAACCGCAGCACGCCCCCTACTCCGCCTTCCGCGACGCCGTCATCCGGCTCGAGGAGATGGGCGTCGACATCCTCTTCAACTGGGATCACTTCTTCCCCTTGTCGGGCGATCCCGAGGGGATGCACTTCGAGTCGTGGACGATGCTCGCCGCGTGGGCCGAGCAGACCGAGCGGGTCGAGTTCGGGGCGCTGGTCAACTGCAACAGCTACCGCAACCCCGACCTGCAGGCGGACATGGCCCGCACGATCGACCACATCTCGGCCAAGGGCGGCACCGGCCGCTTCATCTTCGCAACCGGCTCGGGCTGGTTCGAGCGCGACTACGACGAGTACGGCTACGAGTTCGGCACCGTAGGCTCGCGCCTCGACGACCTCGCCGACGGGCTCGCCCGCATCGAGGCGCGCTGGCAGAAGCTGAACCCGGCGCCGACCCGGCGGATCCCGGTGATGATCGGCGGCAAGGGCGAGCAGAAGACCCTCCGGCTGGTGGCGCGCCACGCCGACATCTGGCACAGCTTCGTGCGGCCCGACGACCTTGAGCACAAGCTCGACGTGATCGAGCGTTGGGCCGACCGCGAAGGGCGCGACACCTCGGGGCTCGTCGTCTCGAACGAGCTCAAGAGACGCGGCGAGGACGTCGCCGACGAGCTGTATGACGCCGGGGTGCGGCTGTTCACGCTCGGCTTCGGCGGTCCGGACTGGGACTACGACCTCGTGAAGTCGTGGCTGCGGTGGCGTGATGCCAAGAACGGCGGGTGAGCGGCGGCATCCCGCGCTCTAGGCTGGAGCCCATGGTCTCGGAGCTCTTCGACGAAGCCGAGTGGATGCCGGCACCCGGCGCCGACGGCTTCACCGACATCACCTCGCACGTGTCGAAGGACGGGCGCATCGCGCGCATCGCATTCGACCGGCCCGAGGTGCGCAACGCCTTCCGCCCGCACACCGTGGACGAGCTGTACCAGGCGCTCGATACCGCGCGCCAGAACCCGCGGATCGGCGTCATCCTGCTGACCGGCAACGGGCCCAGCCCGAAGGACGGCGGCTGGGCGTTCTGCTCGGGCGGCGACCAACGCATCCGCGGGCGCGACGGCTACAAGTACTCCGAGACCGACACGGTCACCGACCCGGCGCGCGCCGGCCGGCTCCACATCCTCGAGGTGCAGCGGCTCATCCGCTTCATGCCCAAGGTCGTCATCGCCGTGATCCCGGGTTGGGCGGCTGGCGGCGGCCACTCGCTCCACGTGGTGTGCGACATGTCGATCGCGAGCGCCGAGCACGGACGGTTCAAGCAGACGGACGCGGATGTCGGATCCTTCGACGCCGGCTACGGCTCGGCGTACTTCGCCCGGCAGATCGGCCAGAAGTTCGCGCGCGAGGTGTTCTTCCTCGCCGAGGAGTACTCGGCGCAGCGTGCCTACGCGATGGGTGCGGTGAACCGGGTGGTGCCGCACGCCGAGCTCGAGCGCGAGGCGGTCGCGATGGCGCGCACGATCCTCACGAAGTCGCCGACCGCGATCCGCATGCTGAAGTTCGCGTTCAACGCCGTCGACGACGGCCTGGTCGGCCAGCAGGTCTTCGCCGGCGAGGCGACGCGCCTCGCCTACGGCACCGACGAGGGCATCGAAGGACGCGATGCGTTCCTCGAGAAGCGCGAACCCGACTGGGCCCCGTACCCCTGGCAGTACTGAAGCGATGAAGCTCGAGCCCGTCATCGGCGACGACCCCCGCGACATCCTGAGGGCATTGAAGAGCGCACTGCACGGCGCCGGTCCGGCGCTCGGGCTCGGCATGGTCAGCGAGCTGCCCGGCGACGTGCGGCCGGGCACGGCCGTCGTGGTGACGACCTCCGGATCCACCGGCGTGCCCAAGAGCGTGGTGCTCAGCCGCGACGCCCTCACCGCCAGCGCGCTGGCGACGGCGGACCGCGTCGGCGAGGGGGCCTGGCTGCTGGCGCTCCCCGCGAGCTACGTCGCCGGTCTGCAGGTGCTCGTCCGCTCGATCGTCGCCGATCGCGAGCCCGCCGTCCTCAGCGGATCGTTCACCCCCCAGGGGTTCGCGGCCGCCGCGCTGATGATGGCGTCGAGCGACCGAGGCCAGCGCATCCCCACCTACACGTCGCTCGTGCCGGCGCAGCTGTCGCGCCTGCTCGATGCGGCCGAGGACGACAGCACGGTGCTGACCGCCCTCCGATCGTTCGAGACGATCCTCGTCGGCGGGCAGGCACTGCCGCCGGTGACCCTCGAGCGGGCTCAGGCCGCGGGCGCGCGCATCGTCCGCACCTACGGCGCCACCGAGACCTGCGGGGGCTGCGTCTACGACGGCGTGCCGCTCCGCGGCGTGAGCCTGCGGATCATGCGCGGCGAGGCCCAGGTCTCGGGGCCGGTGCTGGCCGAGGGCTACCTCGGTGATCCGGAGCTGACGGATGCCGTGTTCCCCCGTACCCCCGACGGGGCCCGCTGGTACCGCACCGGTGACGCCGGCATCCTCGAAGACGGCGTCCTGCGCGTGCGCGGCCGGATCGACAACGTGATCGTCTCGGGCGGCGTGAACATCTCGCTGGATCGCGTCGAGCGCATCGTGCGCACCGTGCCCGGACTGTCGGGCGCGGTGGTCGTCGGCGTGCCCGACGAGCGCTGGGGCGAGGCATCCGTCGTCGTCGCCATCCGGGGTGAAGTGCTGCGCCGCAGCGAGTCCGTGCAGCTCGAAGAAGCGCGGGCCGCAGTCAAGGACGCGATCGGCCCGCACGCGCGCCCGGCGAGGCTCGTGCTCGTCGACGAGCTGGCGACCCTGCCGTCGGGCAAGCCGGATCGCGAGGCGATCCGACGCGCCGTCGCGTCCCTCCACTGACCCCGTGCCTCGGCCCCGCCGAGCTCGCCGTGCTCGTTCAGTGACCGGGGTAGGGGCCGGTGTCGACCACGCAGAAGCGGTTGCCTTCGGTGTCTTCGAGCACGATCCAGTCGGCGTCGTCGGGGTAGTCGTGCCAGTCGACCTCGCGCGCGCCGAGCGCCAGCAGCCGGCGCACCTCCGCCGCCTGGTCCTCGGCGTAGAGGTCGAGGTGGATACGAGGTGGATAGTGCTGCGGATACCCCGTGACCGAGAGCGCGACGCTCGCACCCGGCGACGCCCAGTCCGCCTTGTCCGGCGGGTCGAGGATGAGCCAGTCGTCGCTCGGCTCGCCCCGGTTCACGTAGCCCAAGGCGCGCCGCCAGAAGTCGCCGGCGCGGGTGATGTCCTCCACCGTCAGCACGATCGTTCCGATGCTCAGCATGGCAGCCAGTGTGCGCCCGCACGACGCGTCCCGCGAGGGGCTTGTGCGTACGCGTGCCCGCAACCCGGCGTCGCCTCGGGGCGGCTCATGGCGGCGCCCTCTAGGATGGCGATTCGTGGCAGGCACCTCCAGCAAGAAGCGCAAGCATCCGGGTCCGAAGAAGCAGCCCTCCCGCGGCAACCCGCAGAAGGCGCGTCAGTCCGGTGATCCCCGCGCCGTCGAGCCGGCCACCGCGCGGGACTGGATCGGCGCGGCCCGCCTGCGCACGCTGCCCCTCGCGGTCAGCCCCGTCATCGTCGGCACCGCGGCGGCGATCCTCGTCGTCGACGTCTTCCACTGGGTGATCGCGCTGTTCTGCCTCATCGTGTCGGTGTCGCTGCAGATCGGCGTCAACTACGCCAACGACTACAGCGACGGCATCCGGGGAACCGACGACCACAGGGTCGGTCCGGCCAGGCTTACGGCGTCGCGAAAGGCGAAGCCCCGCGCGGTGCTGACGGTCGCGCTGGTCTTCTTCGCAATCGCCGCGATCGCCGGGCTGGCGATCACGATCCGCACCCAGCAGTGGTGGTTCCTCGCCGTCGGCGCCGCGTGCATCCACGCCGCGTGGTTCTACACCGGCGGCAAGCGGCCGTACGGCTACTACGGCCTGGGCGAGCTCTTCGTCTTCGTGTTCTTCGGCCTGGTCGCCACGCTCGGCACGACGTGGGTGCAGGCGTTCGCCCTGCCGCAGGAGGCGTGGTGCGGCGCAGTAGCCATCGGGCTGCTGGCGTGTGCCGTGCTCCTCGCGAACAACCTGCGCGACATCGACCAGGACCGCGCCTCGGGCAAGCGCACCCTCACGACCCTCATCGGACGCACGGCCACGCGCTGGCTGTTCACGATCTTCGTGCTCGCGCCGTTCGTGATCGCCGCCTATCTCGCGCTCTTCTATCCGATCGCGTGGCTGTCGCTGCTCGTGCTGCTGGCGGCGCTGCCGGCCATCCTGATCGTCTGGACCTACCGCGACCCGCGTGAACTCGTGGTCGCGCTCGGGCTCACGTCGCTGACCTCGCTCGCTTACGCGGCGTTTCTCGCCTGGGCCCTCATCGGCTGAGCGCCCGTTGAGTGCCGGCGCAGCCCGGGATCAGTCGCCGGAGCGGGACTCGGTCGAGCCGGCCGCGGCATCCTCCGCATCTTCGTCGCTCACCGCTCGCTCCGCGCGCGAACGGTCACGGCGCTCGGCGATGCCTGCGCTCATCTCGTCGAGCGGACGACGCAGGAACAGCATCGACAGGCTCAAGCCGATGAGCGCAGCGAAGATCGCGGCGAGCCAGTAGTACTCGCGCATGATCGGCAGCAGCATCAGCAGGCCGAACGGCACCAGGAACGCGAGGAGCCGCAGCACCGTGTACACGAGGGCGGAGCGGGCTTTCACGGGTCCATCGTAATCGAGCCGGCGGTGCGCTCCGGCGGGGCGGTCCTGCCAGACGACGGTTCGGTCACGACAGGGCCGCGTTCCACGATGCTCGCCTAGGATGGGGAGCATGACACGGGCCCTGCTCATCCTGGCCCTGGTGGCGACGGCTTTCTGGGTCTATACGATCGTGGACTGCGCGGTGCAGCCTCCCACGAGGCACCGCGGTGTGAGCAAGCCGATCTGGATCCTCATCGTCGTGTTCATCCCCGTGCTCGGCGGTGTGCTCTGGCTGCTCGTCGGCCGCACGCGCCGCGCCACGCTCGCCGCACGGCGGGCACCCGACGACGATCCCGAGTTCCTCGGACGCATCGGCGTGGTGAGCGACCAGGACGAGCGCATCCGCCGCCTCGAGGAAGAGCTCGCACAGCTCGACGCCGAGGCCGATGACCCGCGGTGGAGCATCGACGGACCCGACGCCGCAGCCGGACCCGCCACGGCCGACACGTCGCCGACCGCTTCGGCACCGCCGGCCGACGCCCCCGCCGATCCGCCCGTCCGCCCGTCGGACGAAGGTGACGAGCGCGGCCAGCGCGGAGCCGTCAACTGACCGAGATCAGCGGCGGGAGCGGACTCGCCTCCGCCGCCACCGATGCCGCCGCGGCGCTGCTGTGCCGACTGGTCGAACTCGGCGTCGAGCACATCGTGCTCAGCCCGGGATCACGCTCGCAGGCGCTCGCCCTCGTCGCCGCCGAGCTCGAGCGGCGTGGAGCAGCTCGCCTGCATGTGCGCGTGGACGAGCGCGTGGCCGGCTTCACGGCGCTCGGCATCGGACGAGAATCACGCATGCCGGCGGCCGTGGTCTGCACGTCCGGCACCGCCGTCGCGAACCTCATGCCCGCTGCGCTCGAGGCGCACCACGCCGGTGTGCCGCTGCTGCTGCTGACGGCTGACCGGCCTCCCGAGCTGCGCGGTGTCGGCGCGAACCAGACGACACGGCAGCCGGGCATGTTCTCGCCGAGCGTGCGCTACGAGGCCGACCTCCCGGTGCCCGAGGGCTGCGACACCGAGGGCGACGAGGAGCAGAGCGTCATGCTGCGGCGGGTCGCCGAAGAGGCCGTCGCCGCAGCGCTGGGGGCGGGCCTGCGCTCGGCCGGGCCCGTGCACCTCAACCTCCCCTACCGTGAGCCGCTCGCCGGTGACCTGCCCGCGTGGTTCGGCGTGCCGACCGCGGAACTCGCGTCGACCGCCGGCGACGACCCCGACGGTCCACCTGCTCCCGACCAGGCGGCAGAGGACGAGGCATCCGGTGCGCTCTATCAGGGCGGTGGCGGGATCGGCGTCTCGGACGTGCCCGATGATCCCGAGGAGCAGCCGTTCGTCGTCGTGCGCGGACCGCGCACGGTCGTCGTCGCCGGATCGGACGCCGGCCCCGACGCCGAGGTGCTCGCGCATGCGGGCGGGTGGCCGCTCATCGCCGAGATCGTCAGCGGGGCTCGCTTCGGCCGGTACCTCGTCCACGGCTACCGCGCGCTGCTGCGGGATCCCGAGCTCGGCGGCCGCGTGGAGCGCGCGATCGTGCTCGGCCATCCGACCCTCAGCCGCGAGGTGGCAGCGCTCCTCTCCGACCCCGCGGTCGAGGTCATCGCGCTGCGCGGCCCGGGCGAGCCGCTCAACCTCAACGGTGCCACGACCGCGGTCGACACCGTCGCCGTCGCGACCGGCGACGCCGACCGGGAATGGCTCGGCGCCTGGCTGCACGCGTCGCGCGAGGCATCCGTCGATCTCGCTCCGCCGCCTCCCGACGCCGAGGGGCTCACGTCCGCGGTGCCGCAGGAACGCCTCGGCGCGATCGCCGCCGAGCTGGCGGCGGCGCGCGCACCGATCGACCGGGCCGTGCTCGCCGACGCGGTATGGCGCGCGACCTGGCCGCACGACCGGCTGATGTTCGGCTCATCCCGCCTGGTGCGCGTCGCCGACGACCTCCTCGGTGGCAAGAAGGTGCCGGTGCATGCCAACCGGGGTCTCGCCGGCATCGACGGCACGGTCGCGACGGCGACGGGCATCGCGATCGCGAGTCAGACCGCCGGGCGTCCCGGCGTCACGCGCGTGCTGCTCGGCGACCTCGCGCTGCTGCACGACGTCGGTGCGCTGCTCCTCCCACCCGGCGAGACCGAGCCGCGCATCCAGGTCATCGTCGGCAACGACGGCGGCGGCACGATCTTCGACGGTCTCGAGGTCGCCGGAGTCGCCGGTGCGGACGCGATGGACCGCGTGCTGTACACGCCGCACTCGGTGCGACTCGAGCACCTCGCGCTCGCGTACGGCTGGGAGTACCAGCGCGTGACGACCCGCACTGCGCTCGACCAGGCGCTCACCGCACCCGCCGGCGGGCGGCAGCTCATCGAAGTCCCGCTCGCGCGGTAGCGCGGCATCCGCTCGCCGCTCTTCCGCACCCCCGGTTCGCGTGACTCCGGCAGGAGACGCGCCGCGCCGGCGACGGTTCGCGTGACACCGGCAGGAGACGCGCCGCGGCCGGCGGTCGCCGCTCGCGCCCCGCGCGGCGTGTCTCCTGAATCGGGCACGCGCGCACCCGGCCGGGGTCGGCATGATGGGCACATGATCGCGAAGAGTCAGAAGCACTGGTCGGGCGATGTCGCAGACATGCTCCGCGTACGAGAGGGCTTCGTGCTCGCCGACGTGGACGCGCAGGCCACGCCGGGATACGAGGAGGGCAAGGTGCAGGCGGCCGAGGACCTGGCGGCGGGCTCGATGCAGCTCGACGAGTACCAGGAGCGCCTCTACGCCCGCAGCCGCGTCGATGCGACGAACGCCGCCGTGCTGCTCGTGCTGCAGGCGATGGACTCCGCCGGCAAGGGCGGGATCGTGCGTCACGTCGTGGGCTCGGTCGACCCGCAGGGCGTATCGATCACCGCGTTCAAGAAGCCGACGCCCGAGGAACTCGAGCACGACTTCCTCTGGCGCGTCGCGAAGCGGGTGCCCGAGCCGGGCATCATCGGCGTCTTCGACCGGTCGCACTACGAGGACGTTCTGATCGGCAGAGTGCGCGAACTCGCCCCGCACGAGGAGATCGAGCGGCGCTACGGCGCGATCAACACGTTCGAGGAACAGCTCGCCGGCAGCGGGACCCGCGTGGTCAAGGTGATGCTGCACATCTCGTCGGACGAGCAGAAGGCGAGGCTGACCGAGCGGCTCGACCGCCCCGACAAGCACTGGAAGTACAACCCCGGCGACGTCGACGAGCGCCAGCTGTGGCCGCAGTACATGGACGCCTACCAGCAGGTGTTCGAGCGTACGTCGACCGATCACGCGCCTTGGTTCGTTGTGCCCGCGAACCGCAAGTGGTACGCGCGCCTCGCGGTGCAGCACCTGCTGCTCGAAGCACTCGAGGCGATCGACCCGCAGTGGCCGAAGGCGGACTTCGACGTTGAGGCCGAGAAGAAGCGGCTTGCGCTGACCTGACTGAGCGACGCGCGCTCAACGCGGCGCCACGCCCCGCGCCGCCCAGGCGGTGGCCGTCACGGTGAACGGCCCGGCGGGCATCGACTCGACGCACCGCTCGCGCACGAGCGAGCGCTGTTCCGCTGACAGCGCCTGCAGCTGCCTGCCGGCGGGGGAGACCCCGAGCGTGTACGGCTCCCACCACTCGTCGAACCCGGTGAAGTCGACGGCGACGGACAGCTCGGATTCCTCGACCTCGGTGCAGCCGGCGCCCCGCAGGAGCGCGACCAGGTCGCCGGACGCGGCGCCCATGCGGTCGGTCTCGTCGTCGATGCCGTCGACCACCGCCGACAGCGCCGAGAAGAACGCCGACTGCGGTGCGCGCCGCCCCGGGAAGTCCCACACGCAGGCCGCCACGACACCGCCGGGGCGGGTGACGCGCACCATCTCGCGGGCGCCGGCCGCGGCATCCGTCATGAAATGCACCACCAGTGACGCGACCGCGGCGTCGAACGTGTCGTCCTCGAACGGCAGCGCCTCGGCCGTGCCGTGCCGTACGTCCGCCCACGGGTGCCGGTCGTGCGCCGCCGCGACGAAGCTCTCGGACGGATCCACACCCGCGACCTCGTCGGGGCCGAACCGTCGCGACAGCACCGCGAGCAGCGCGCCCGGACCGCAACCGACGTCGAGCGCGCGGCCGTGCTCGGGCAGTCGCGCCCATTCGGCGAAGCTCTCGGCCAGCGGCGCGGAGTAGCGCCCCATGAACCGGTCGTAGGCATCCGCCGCCACATCGAACGACATGCCCGCAGTCTAGGACGAGGGTGGTGGATCGGACATAGAAGCGTGTTGCATCGAGTACTTGATCTGATATAGTACCCGACATGGCAAAGGACGATGCGTTCGCAGCAGACCTGCTGCGCGGCCACACCGACACGATCGTGCTCGGCGTGCTCCGGCGGGGCGACCGGTACGGGTTCGAGATCTACAAGACGATCCGCGACGCGACCGGTGGCGACCACGAGATCAAGGAAGCCACCCTCTACGCCACGTATCGCCGCCTCGAGAAGGACGGACTCGTGGAGTCGTACTGGGGCGACGAGACGCAGGGCGGCCGCCGGAAGTACTACCGCATCACCGACGCCGGCCGCGCGGTCTTCAGCAACAACGTCACGGCGTGGAACGCCACCCGCCGCATCATCGACTCGCTCCTCGACGTGAAGGGCACGGAGAAATGACAGAGAACACAGACATCCACCGCCTTCTCGACGAAGCGTTCCGGAGCATCGACATGACCGCCGACGCGCAGGATCTCAAGGAGGAGATGCGTGCCAACCTTCTCGCACGCGCCGCCGAACTGGAGGAGGCGGGCAGCACGCCCGCCGATGCCGCTCGACGGGCGGTCGCGGAGTTGGGTGACGTGCGTGATCTGGTCGCCGAGTCGACGGATGCCGCAGCCACGACGCCGCGCGAGGACTACGCGGCCCTGCAGCAGCGCCACCGGGTGAAGCCCAAGGTCGGCTATGTCGTGCGCGCCGTGGTCTGGTCGCTCGCCGCGATCGTCGGCGTCGTGCTCGGCGTGCTCGGAGCGACCGGGGTCCTCCCGCTCGTCGCCGGGCCCCTCATCGGACTCTTCGGCATGGCGTCGACCGGACTCGGACTCCTCGTCGGCGATACCCTCGCGCAGGAGACCACGACGAACCACCCGATGCCCGAGAACCGGGCCGGCGGCTTCGCCGGCGCGACGTTCCTCGCCGCCTACGGCGTGGCGTTCGGATTCCTGGTCGCCGTCGGCGCGCTGCCGGTCTGGTGCGTCGTCTTCGCCGCGCTCGGCGTGATCGCGTCGATCATCCTGTTCGCCTTCCTGGGGGCGAGCCAGACCAACCGGCACAAGGCGTGGACGCGCCAGGCGCTCGCCCGCGAGCCCGCGAACCGATTCGAGCGCGAGCCCGAGACCGCGGCGCGCTTCGGCCTCTACACCGTCGCGATCTGGATCGTCACCTTCGCCGTCATCGCAGTGCTCGTCTTCACCGTGGGCTGGTGGTGGGCGCCCCTGGCGTTCGCCGGCGGCTTCGCGGTCATGATGCTCGTCCTCGCACGCATGCTCTTCGCCTCCGACCGGATGTCCTGACCCCGGGCGCCGGGGGTGCGGCGGGCGCGGGTGCGGGGTGGCGCGGCGGGCGTGTGCGCAGAATCGGATGCCGCGGCCGCCACGCCGGGCCGGTGAGCACGCGCCCCGGCGTGTCGTCACGATCTCCGATGTTGCGACGGACGGACGGACGGACGGTCGGGCGTCACGCCGGGCCCCGCCCGGCCCCGGCCTCAGGCGAGGGCGTCGACGATCGGGCGGAACTTCACCCGGGTCTCGAGCAGCTCGGTCTCGGGGTCGCTGCCCGCCACGATCCCGGCGCCGGCGTGCGCGACGACGGGGATGGTGTCGCTGTACTCGGCGAAGCGCCGCGCCGGCTCCGCGCCGATCTGCGCGCACCGCAGCGCGATCGCCCACTCGCCGTCGCCGTGGGCGTCGACCCAGCCGACCGGGCCGGCGTAGCGGCGGCGGTCGAACGGCTCGAGCCGGCGGATGAGCTCGAGTGCGGCATCCGTCGGCGTCCCCGCCACCGCCGCGGTCGGGTGAAGCGCCGCGACGAGGTCGAGCGCGGAGGCGTGGTCGGCGATCTCGCCGGCCACGTCGGTCGCGAGGTGCCAGAGGTTGGGCAGCTCGAGCGCGAACGGCTCATCGTCGGCGCGGACGGAGCTGACGTGCGGCGCCAGCGCATCGAGCACGCTCTGCACGGCGAACTGGTGCTCGTCGAGGTCCTTGCCGCTGTGCGAGAGGCGGAAGGATGCCGCGGCGTCGTCGTCTGCGTCGGCGCCGCGCGGGAACGTCCCCGCCAGCACGCGGGCCGTGACCTCGCCGCCCGACACGGTCACGAGCGTCTCGGGGCTCGCGCCGATGAGGCCGTCGACCGCGAAGGTCCAGGTGTCGAGATAGCCGGTCGACAGCGCGCGCACGAGCCGGCGAAGGTCGGAGCCGGCGGGAACGGTTCCCACCAGGTCGCGGGCGAGCACGACCTTGTCGACCTCGCCGGCGGCGATGGCGTCGAGCCCGGCGCGCACGGCGGCCTGGTAGCCCTCGGGGTCGAGCGCGCCCGGCCCGAGGGTGGCCGACCAGTACGGACCGTAGGGCACGGGCTCGGCCGGCGGCTCGGGCAGCTCGGTGTCCGACCAGCGGATGCGGGTCATCCACGAGCGTCCGTCGCGCCGTCCGACGACGAGCTGGGGGATGATCAGGCGGCTGGACGCCTGCGAGCGGGCGTCGAACACGAGGGTGCCGAAGGCGACGAGGCCGGTTCCATGCAGTCCGATCGGGTCATCGATCTCGGCATGGGCGCAGAGTCCGCGCCACCAGTCGGCCGGGCTCGGCTGCCCGGCCCCGGGAAGCGCCCCCGGCAGGCCGGTCTCGTAGCCGCCGACCGTGCCGATGCCGACGATGCCCTCGCCGCGCCGCAGCCAGGCGAGCGGGGACCCCGGATCGGTGTACGACAGCAGATCGTCGACGGTCGCGATCTCACGGGTCTCGACCACCAGCTTCGGCGGGCGGAGCGAAGAGGTCACACGTCAAGCCTAGACTCGCCCCGTGACCGACGACGCCGTCTCCGCACGTCCCGCCCCGGGCACCCGGCTGCTGTTCCGCTGGCGCAAATGGGACGGCGGGCCGCACTGGGTGCACGAGTGCGTCTACCTCGGCCGCGACCGCTGGGGCGACTGGTTCGGCCAGCTGCCCGGGTGGGACAGCTCGCGGCCCGGCAGGGTGTTCGAGCCGCAGCATCCGAATGTCACCCTCCTCCCGCCCAGCGGCGACTTCGCCTATACGCACAATGCCGCTCCCCACCGCACCCGCATCTACATCGACATCGCCTGGGACCTCCGCTGGCAGCACGGCGAGCCCACCGGCATCGACATGGACCTCGACGTCGTCGACCACGTCGACCGCGGCGTCTACATCGACGATCAGGACGAATGGGACGAGCACCGCGTCGCGTACGGCTACCCGCTCGACGTCGTCGTGCGCCTCGAAGCGCTCGCCGCCGACCTCGAGACGCGCGTCCTCGGACGCATCCCGCCCTTCGACGACGCCACGGCCGAGGTGTGGCTGACCCGACTGGCGGAGCTCGGCCTCCAGTGACCTGACCCGACTGGCGGAGCTCGGCCTCCGGTGACCCCGGGCGCCGTGCCCGGCTCGCCGCCTAGACTCGACGGGTGGCATCGCACCCCTCCGAGCACGAGCCGAATCGCGCCGACCTGCATAAGGACCCGTCGCGCGTGAGCGGCATGTTCGACCAGGTGGCGCCGGCGTACGACCGCACCAACACCGTGCTGAGCATGGGCAACGACCGCTTCTGGCGGGCGGCGACCACGCGGGCCGTCGCGCCGCGGCGGGGTCAGCGCATCCTCGACCTCGCGGCCGGCACCGGTGCCTCGAGTGTCGCGCTCGCTCGCAGCGGCGCGAGCGTCGTCGCCGCCGACTTCTCGCCGGGGATGATCGCGGAAGGACGCCGGCGGCACGGCGGCATCCCGAATCTGACCTTCGTCGAGGCGGACGCGACCGACCTGCCGTTCGACGACGACGGGTTCGACGCGGTCACGATGTCGTTCGGGCTGCGCAACGTGAACGAGCCGAAGAAGGCGCTCGCCGAGCTGCTGCGCGTGACCCGACCCGGCGGCCGCCTCGTGATCTGCGAGTTCTCGCACCCGCCGTCGCCGGTCTTCAACGGTCTCTACCGCTTCTACAACGACCGCGTGCTGCCGGTGGTCGCCAAGACCGTGAGCTCGAACGCCGACGCGTACGACTACCTCAACGAGTCGATCCGCGACTGGCCGGATCAGCGCACGCTGTCGGCGTGGATCCGCAAGGCGGGGTGGACGGATGTCGCGCACCGCAACCTCTCGATGGGCATCGTCGCCCTGCACCGCGCCACCAAGCCGCTCGTCGCCCCCGGTCGGTGAGCGGGGGACGCGAGACAAGCATCCCCGGCCGCCGTGGGGGACCGCGCGGACCGAGGCGAATCGCAGCCCCGGTAGGCTGGGCGTGTGACTCCCTCAGCGCCGGGCTCGCGCATCGCGGGCAAGCTGGGCCTCACCGACCGTGTCTTCGCGGGGCCGAGGTCCCGCAAGCTCCTCTCCGCGGTCGAGGCGGGCCTGAAGCGTGTGGACCACGCGCTCGAGCGCGAACTGCGCGTAGCGGACTCGCTCGCCGACGCCACCAGCCGCTACCTCTACGAGGCCGGTGGGAAGCGCGTGCGCCCGATGCTCGCCCTCCTCACCGCTCAGCTCGGCGACGGCGCGACCGAGCGCGTCATCGACGGTGCGACCGCGCTCGAGATGACGCACCTCGGCTCGCTGTATCACGACGACGTGATGGATGCCGCGGACAAGCGCCGCGGAGTCCCCAGCGCGCACGCGATCTGGGGCAACAGCATCGCCATCCTCACCGGCGACATCCTGTTCTCGCGTGCGAGCCAGATCATGGCCCGGTACGGCGACGATGCCATCAAGCTCCAGGCCGACACGTTCGAACGTCTGGTGCTCGGCCAGATGCACGAGACGGTCGGTCCGCAGGAGGGCGACGACCCGGTCGACTTCTACCTGCAGGTGCTGTCCGACAAGACGGGCTCACTCATCGCCGCGGCCGCGCAGGCGGGCGTGATCTTCTCGAACGGCCCCACCGAGTTCGAGGCGCCGATGGTGACCTTCGGCGAGAAGGCCGGTGTCGCCTTCCAGCTGCTCGACGACGTCATCGACCTCTCGGCCGACCCCGACGAGACCGGCAAGGTGCCCGGCACCGACCTGCGCGCCGGTGTGCCGACGATGCCGTACCTCGTGCTCGGGCAGCGCACCGACGCCGGCTCCGTCGCCCTGCGCGCGCAGATCGACGACGGCGTCGCGCGCATCTCCGACGGCGCCGACCCGGCGATCCTCGACGATGCGCTCGCGGAGCTCCGCGACCACGAGGCCACGCAGGCCACGCTCGATCTCGCGAACGCGTGGTCGCGCGAGGCCGTCGACGCGCTCACCCCCCTCCCCGACGGCCCGGTGCGCGAGGCGCTGACGCGCTTCGCGCAGGCTGTG
Source organism: Microbacterium sp. NPDC056003 (assembly GCF_042274785.1). Taxonomy (NCBI): domain Bacteria; kingdom Bacillati; phylum Actinomycetota; class Actinomycetes; order Micrococcales; family Microbacteriaceae; genus Microbacterium; species Microbacterium sp. NPDC056003. Next base: position 2,019,329 of record NZ_JBHJXQ010000001.1, read on the forward strand.
GCCGACCGCTCGAGCTGAGGCGCCGACCCGGCAGTCCACCTCACCTGGTTTGTCGAGCAGCGGCGGCGCCGCGACTCGAGACACGAAAGGACCACCATGACGAAGCTCCGACTGGCGATCGTCGGCGCGGGCCCGGCCGGCATCTACGCGGCCGACATCCTGCTGAAGGCCGAGCGCAAGTTCGATGTCTCGATCGACCTCTTCGAGCAGCTCCCCGCCCCGTACGGCCTGGTCCGCTACGGCGTGGCCCCCGACCACCCGCGCATCAAGGGCATCATCACGGCCCTCCGCGAGGTGCTCGACCGCGGTGACATCCGTCTCTTCGGCAACGTGCGCTTCGGCGAGGACATCACCCTCGAAGACCTCAAGCACCACTACAACGCCGTGATCTTCGCCACGGGCGCCGTGCGCGACACCGATCTCGACATCCCCGGAATCGACGCCGTGGGGTCGTACGGCGCCGCTGACTTCGTGAGCTGGTTCGACGGCCACCCCGACGTGCCGCGCGAGTGGCCGCTCGACGCCGAATCGGTCGCCGTGATCGGCAACGGCAACGTGGCACTCGACATCGCGCGCATGCTGGCCAAGCACGCCGAAGACCTGCTGCCGACCGAGATCCCCGACAACGTCCACGCCGGCCTCGCGGCGAGCCCCGTCACCGACGTGCACATCTTCGGTCGCCGCGGTCCCGCGCAGGTGAAGTTCACGCCGCTCGAGCTGCGCGAGCTCGGCGAGCTGCGCGACGTCGACATGGTCGTCTACGACGAGGACTTCGACTACGACGAGGCGTCGAGGACGGCGATCGCCAGCAACAAGCAGGTCATGGTCATCGATCGCGTGCTGCAGTCGTGGCGCCAGCGCCCTTCGGTGAACAACGCCGGGGGAGAGGCATCCCGCCGCCTGCATCTGCACTTCTACGCGAAGCCCCTGGAGGTCGTGAAGGATGCCGACGGCCGCGTCAGCGCGTTCCGGTACGAGCGCACGCGGCCCGACGGCGAGGGCGGCGTGGTCGGTACCGGCGAGATCCGCGAGGTGGGGATCCAGGCGATCTATCGCGCCGTCGGCTACTTCGGCTCGCCGCTGCCCGGCGTGCCGTTCGACAAGCGCCACGGCGTGATCCCGAACCACGAGGGCCAGGTGCTGCGACGCGAATCGAACGAGCGCGTGCCCGGCGTCTACGCGACCGGTTGGATCAAGCGCGGCCCGGTCGGCCTCATCGGTCACACGAAGTCCGATGCGATGGAGACGATCCGCCACCTCATCAACGACCAGGGGTCGTGGTGGCAGCCGGCCGATCCGTCGGAAGACGCGATCCCTGCGCTGCTCGCGTCGCGTGGCGTGATCTGGACCGACCTCGACGGCTGGCATCGCCTCGACTCCCACGAGGTCGCGCTCGGTGCCCCGCACGGTCGTGCCCGCATCAAGGTCGTCCCCCGCGACGAGATGGTCACGATCTCGCGCGACTGACGGCCGCCCGGGTCGCGGGTTCCTCCAGCCGGCGCGCGGCTGGATAGGCTCGCGTCATGGCGGGCCAGTGGCAGACCGACGTGCTCGGGGAGCCGTTCGAGCAGTTCACGCTCGATCTCGGCCTCGACGAGGAAGACGGACCGCTCGCGGCGAGCCTCGTGCGCCTCCTGCCCAATCCCGTCGTGGCCGTGCTGCAGCCGCTCCGCGACGTCGACGTGCTGTACGTGCACGGCTGGTCGGACTTCTTCTTCCAGGCCGAGCTCGCGCGCTTCTGGACCGGGCTCGGCGCGCGCTTCCACGCCCTCGACCTTCGTCGCTACGGCCGCAGCCTCCGTGCCGGGAACTCGCCCGGCTACATCGATGCGCTCGACGACTACGACGTCGACATCGAGGCGGCGCTCACGGTGATGGGACAGGGGACGGATGCCGCGCCCCGCCGCCGGCTCGTACTCGTCGGCCACTCGACGGGCGGCCTCACGCTCACGCTCTGGGCGGCCCGGCATCCGGGCCGGGCGAGTGCGGTGGTTCTGAACAGCCCGTGGCTCGAGTTCCAGTTCGGGGCGGTGGGTCGGCAGGCGATCGCGCCGCTCGTGAACGCGCGGGCGCGGTTCGATCCGCGGGGCAACCAGCCCGCGGTCGACCTCGGCTTCTACACGCGAGCGCTGACAGAGCTCGGCGTCCTGCCGCTCGCCGTCGACCATCCCGACTGGCGGCCCGAACGAGGCTTCCCCACACGGCCGGCGTGGCTGGCGGCGATCCTGGACGGGCACCGGCGGATCGCGGCAGGCGTCGACGTCGGGTGCCCGGCGCTCGTCCTCCTCTCATCCCGGTCGACGCCGCCGCTTGCGTGGAACGAGGCGATGACGACGTCGGACTCGGTGCTCGTGGTGGACGACATCGCCAAGAGCGCGACGCGGATCGGGCGGCTCGTCACGATCGCGCGGATCCCGGATGCCGTCCACGACGTGTTCCTCTCAGGACCGGCGGCGCGTGCGGAGGCGTACCGGGTCCTGCGGCGGTGGGTCGTCGACGCCGTCGGACGCGGCATCCGTCCTCTTGTCTGACTGCGAGAGCGGGGTCGTCCGCAGCGGCCGGTGGTTCGACCACGCTGTGCGATAGGTCCAGAAGCCGTAGGCCATGAAGCACGCGACGAGCACCAGGGCAACGAGGATGCCGGTGGCGATCGCCCATCCCAGATGGTGATGCGGGTGAGCACCTCGCTCTGCGCGGTGCCGCGGGCGGCGAGCAGTCCCCAGTGCTCGGTCGCGAGGATCTGCGCGCGCCGACCCAGGGCGGCGTCGGACTCCGCGGTGTCCGGCGCCGGCGAGGCGTCGTCGGCGGCAGGGTCGACGGCCATGGCTCATTGTCCACCCGGCGTCGTCGGCGTACCAGGCCTGGCCGCCGGTCAGGGCGATCCGGCACCGTAGCGCGCGCAGTCGTCCGTCGGCGCGTCGCGACCGAGAAGCTGAGACTCGGTCCAGTTCACGAGCAGGGGCAGGAAGCGCGATCCGGGCAGCAGCGGTCGCAGGTGGTCATAGCCGCCGTAGACGGCCCACCGAACACGGTCGCCCTGCTCGCAGAGACGGTCGACGAACCGCTGCTGGAGGCGCGGGGGTATGACCTCATCGGCATCGCCCCAGGCGACGAGCACGGGCGTCGTGAACGGACCGGTGACCGCGTTCTGTGCGAGCCGCTCGCCGAGTGGACCGGCAGTGAGATCGCCCACGTAGAGCGGTCGGTCCTCCGAGACCCCGAGCGACGTCAGGACCGACACCATGACGCCGGGCTCGCTGGGGCATCGCTGTGTCATCTCGCGGACGATCGTCCGCGATCCCGGGGCGACATAGTTCCTCAGGTCGATCTCGGGGTACGTGTCGGCGTACGGCACGAGCACCCACGACACCAAGACGGACAGGAGCGGGTCGGCATCGCGAACCGACAGCTCCTGGGCGAGCTCCAGCGGCGCCGTGACGGGCGCGAGCGCCGCCGTGCCGCGGAAGTCGATCTCGGGCGCGTAGCGCTCGGCCAGCTGCGCCATCCACAGCGCCGCGTGACCGCCTTGCGAGTGTCCCCACGCGACGGTCTCCGGACGGAGGGCGAGACCCTCGAGCTCGCGGCTGGCCAGGACGGCGTCGAGTGACGAGCGCGCCTCGCCGGCGCCGATCAGATAGGGAAAGACCCCCGGGGCCCCCTGGCCGGAGTAGTCCGTGGCGACGACCACCCATCCCCGGGCCACTGCGTCGTTGAGCGCCGGAATCGCCCAGTGGGTCGCGGAAGCGTCGCGCAGACTCGGTGCGCAGCCACGGGCGACGCCGGTCGTACCGTGGTTCCACGCGACCACGGGCCGAGCGCCGGCCTGGTCTTCACGGGGAGCGATGACCAACGCGCTGGCGACGGCCGGCGCGCCGAACGCGTCGCGGGTCGTGTAGAGGATCCGCATCACGTCGGCATCAGGCGGGCTCTGGCCGGCGAACTCGTCCGCGCGGATGAGGCGACCGTGCTCCGCGGGAACGGTGGCGGGCGGATCGTAGAACGCGTCGGCGACGGGCGCTCCCTCGGCGAGCCAGCTGTTGAGCGCCCAACCCGCTGCGCAGACGGCGAGCAGGACAGCGGTGAGCGCATAGCGGCCCGCAGCCATCCAGAAGCTCGACTGATGCAGACGGTCGGTGCTCGCCGCCAGCGGTGCGTTCGCTTCCGGCGACGCGGTGCCCTGGGCGCCCTCCGCTCGAATCGCGCGGGCGGCGAGGGAGCCCCCGTACAGCACGGTTCGGATACCGAACACGACCGCCACCACGAGGACCGTGACGTCCGGCCACGCGAGCGCGAGGATCCCGAAGACGATCTGACTCACACCCCACGCGAGGGTGAGGACGCGCTGGCTGACCGACGCCGGGGACAGTGCGTCGCCGAGCGAGGCGAGCCCGCCCAGCACCAGGAGCAGCGCCATCGCAGGAGGCAGGAGCTGCAGGCTTCGCTCGAGGAACAGCAGGATGATCGCGCCCGCGAGGAGCCATGCGCTCGCCACCAGTCGCGGCCACCACGCGCGCTCGCCGCGTCGGCCCAGCAGCTCGGCCAGCCCGGAGACGACCGCGCTGCACCCCACGTAGATCCCGAGGAGGACGATCGAGGTGAGCGGTCGTGTGACGATCAGAGCGCCGAGCAGGATCAGGCCGAACCCGACGATGATCGCGACCGGGACGGGCGCGCGGTCGAGAAGGATGGGCAGTGCGCCCTTGCGCGGGAGAAGTCTCACGGACGGCTTTCGCGCCATCGCCACATGATATTCGCGCCAGGAGGGCGCGCTCCGCCGACGGCGCCCGTCGCCGTCAGCAGATCTTCGCGGTGGCGGCTTGGTGGATGGACATGTCGGTGATGTCGTGCCACCCGAGGGCGAGGTCGCCCGCGACGCCTGCCGGGGTGGACGCAGACTGCACGACCCGGTCGCGCAGATCGTCGCCGTTCTCCCACCCGGTCGCGTCGATGAGGATCACTTCGATGAAGCGGCCGCGCGAGCGCTCGAGTTCGGCGTGGAGCCTGGTCGCGGTCTGAGCGGCAGCGGACAGGCAGCTGCCTTCCGGGAGCGAGGCTCCGTGGGTGTACACGACGAAGAGGTGGGTGAGGCTCGACTGAGCCTGGCACGCCCGCGCGATGCCGCGCGATTCGAGCCGCAGCTGTTTGTGCGCTGCTCGCCGGGTCGGAGCCGACGCGAGGTCCAGTCCCCACACCAGGGTCTTCGGCGACTCCAGACCACTGGCCTGGCTCACGGCGAGCGCGCTCAGGACCGCAAGGTGGTCGCCCCGCACGATGTAGTCGGCGGTCTCGGTCATGGATCGGCCTCGCAATCGTCGGTTCACACTGTGCCGACCAGGCTTCCCGGCTCACCATCGCCCCACTTCGCTCGGGGCGCGGCTGAGACTACGCCCTCTGCCGGGGTCCCGCGCGGTATTGACACCCGGCGTGTCCATCCCTCCGAGGCGCAGTCGACAGTCCACGCACGCCGGGCCTTCGGGTCATGCGGACTTCTGACGATTTGTCAAGAGGGGACGGCCTGGACCCTGCTCCGAATAGCGTGTGAACGGTCGTCACCCGGATGAGTGGCGCGGGGGAGGCAACGGTGGCAGTCGTGCAGCAGGGCGCCGCGGTGACCGGGCGTCTGGATGGCCGGTATCGGCTCGAAGAGTGCGTGGGCTCGGGGAGTGTGGCGCGGGTGCATCGCGCCGTCGACGAGCAGCTCGGTCGCACCGTCGCCGTCAAGCTCATGCGGGACGGCTCCGACGATCTCTGCACCCCGGAGCGCGCGCAGAACGAGATGACCGTGCTCGCCTCGTTGAGCCACCCGGCGCTGGTCAAGCTCTACGACGGCCGGGTGCGGTCGGACGGGCCGAGCTACCTCGTCATGGAATACGTCGACGGCGAGACCCTTGCGGCCACTCTCGGTCGTGGTCCGCTGCCCGCCGCGCGGGTGCGTCATCTCGCCACCGAGCTCGCCTCGGCACTGCACGTCGTCCACAGGGCGGGAGTGGTGCATCGCGACCTCAAGCCTTCGAACATCCTGCTCGCCGAGAACCCGGTGCCCGGTCTCGGCGAGCAGGTGAAGCTCGGCGACTTCGGCGTCGCCCAACTCGTCGACGGCACGCGGATCACCGCCGCCGGCACCATCGTCGGCACCGCCGCCTACCTCGCCCCCGAGCAGGTGCGGGGCGAAGCGGCCGGACCGGCGTCCGATGTCTACGCGCTCGGACTCGTGCTCCTCGAGGCGCTGACCGGAGTGCGCGCCTACGGGCAGTCGTCGGGGATCGCCGCGGTGATGGCACGGCTCATCGATCCGCCGCCGGTCCCGGGGTGGGTGGGACCCGAGTGGGCTCGCCTCCTGACCGAGATGACGGCGACGGATGCTGCGCACCGGCCCGCTGCGCTGGACATCGCTCTGCGCGCCGCCGCTCTGCCGATCGACATCGCCCCAGAAGTGATCGGCGACCCCGAGGTGACGCAGCCGGCGATGCCGGTGGTCGGCGATCTCCCGTCGATTCCCCCCGCGCCGACCCTTCCGTCGGTTCCGGTGGCACCCCTGGCTGCGGTCCCCGTCGCACCGGCCGCGACCGCGGTCGCCGTGGGCGGGTTCACGCTCGCGGCCCCGAATCTGCGTGCCCGGCCCGCCCGGCGCAGGCGTGCGCGGGCGCTCGCCGCTCGCCGACGCCGCATGCTGGCAGCCGGAGGCGGGGCGGTGGCCGCAGCAACTGTCGCACTCGGCCTCGTCCTTGGCGCAGGCGTGCCCGGTGCCACCCCTGCCACCTCGTACGGCGAACTGCGCGACGCCACGTCCTCGACCGTGCCGGCGCCTCTGATCGACGGCGGTGCGAAGGAGGCGGCGTCATCGATCGCCGATGTGAGCCCTGTCGCGGACGACGAGCTGTCGATCGAGCCGGCATCCAATGTCGTCGAGCTGTCGAAGGGCGGGCCCGATAGGCCGGCCGACAAAGCTGCGAAAGACCTCGCCAAGGAGGAGCGCAAGGCAGCCAAGAAGGCCGAGAAAGCCGCCGACAAGGCGGCACGCGACCTCGCCAAGGAGGAGCGCAAGGCGGCGAAGGCCGGGGAGAAGGACGCCGAGAAGGCCGCCAAGGACGCCGAGAAGGCGGCGAAGGACGCCGAGAAGGTTCAGCGAGGCAAGGGCAAGGGCGCGGCTAAGGATTCGGAGCGTTCGGGCTGACCCGACGGCCGGCGCCCGGCGTACTGGTCGGCGTCAGCGGTAGTTGACGAACTGCAGGTCGACGTCGAGGTCGGCGGCCTTGAGCATGCGCTGGACCTCCTGGAGGTCGTCGCGGCTCTTCGACTGCACGCGCAGCTCGTCGCCCTGGATCTGCGACTTGACCGACTTGGGGCCCTCGTCGCGGATGAGCTTCGAGATCTTCTTGGCGTTCTCGGAGGAGATGCCGTCCTTAAGCGTCGAGACGATGCGGAACTCCTTGCCGCTGGCGAACGGCTCGCCCGAGTCGAGGCTCTTCAGCGAGATCCCCCGCTTGATCAGCTTCGACTGGAAGACGTCGAGCACCGCCTTCGCGCGCTCCTCGGTGCTCGCTTTGATCAGGATGGACTCGCCGCTCCACTCGACCGAGGCGCCGGTGCCCTTGAAGTCGTAGCGCTGCTCGATCTCCTTGCGCGCCTGGTTGAGGGCGTTCTCGGCCTCCTGGTGGTCCACCTTGCTGACGATGTCGAACGAAGAATCGGCCATGACGGGCAGTCTATCCGCGCTCGCGTGACGCCGCGAAGACCGAGCAGGTCTTGGAAGCGCTTGCAAACGACGGGGTTTCGCGGATGATCCGCGTTATGCCGCAAGTCACGAACGCGTATCGATCATCCCAATCGTGGGTTGCGTTTCTGGCCGAAGATGATAACAATGTAAGCGCTTGCATCTTCTGCGAGCAGAAGAACGGCCTTCGACGGTGCTTGGCGCCGGCCCGGGCCGGTCTAACCCCAACAGCACTTAAGAGAGGCACACACCGATGAAGGTGAACAAGAAGAGCGCGCTCGCGATCAGTGCGTTCATCGCGGGCGGCGCGCTCGTGCTCTCCGGCTGCGCAAGCGGCGGCGGAGACAACGGCGGCGACAACAACGAGAACGCGGACACGACCCCCATCACCGTCTGGGTCGACATCGAGCGCAAGCCCGCGCTCGAGGACGTCGCGGCATCCTTCACCGAAGAGACCGGCGTCGAGGTCAAGCTCGTCACCAAGGACTTCGCCACGGTCGACCAGGACTTCATCAGCCAGGTTCCCACCGGCAAGGGCCCCGACGTCATCGTCAGCCCCCACGACAAGCTCGGCGCCTACGTGTCGGCCGGCGTCGTGGCGCCGCTCGAGCTCGGCGACGTCGCCGACGGCTTCGCCGAGGCGGCCGTCCAGGCCATGACGTACGACGGCAAGGTCTACGGCGTCCCGTACTCGATCGAGAACGTCGCGCTCGTCCGCAACGCCGACCTCGTGTCGGAGCCCGTCGAGACGTTCGACGAGGTCATCGCCAACGGCAAGGCCGCCGGCACGGAGTACCCCTTCCTCGTGGGTCTCTCGCCCGAGCAGGGTGACCCCTACCACCTGTACCCGCTACAGACCTCGTTCGGCTCGCAGGTGTTCGCGCAGAACGCCGACGGCTCGTACGACCCGTCCCAGCTGGTGCTCGGCGACGCCGCGGGTGTCGAGTTCGCGACCGCTCTGAAGCAGTGGGGCGCCGAGGGCATCCTCAACGCCAACATCGACGGTGACAAGGCGCGTGAGTTCTTCGTCGCCGGCCAGTCGCCGTACTACCTCACGGGTCCGTGGAACATCCCCGCGATCGCCGAGGCCGGCATCAACTACGTCATCGACCCGCTTCCGAGCGCCGGTGGCCAGGAGGCCCGCCCGTTCGTCGGCGTCAACGGCTTCTTCCTGTCGAGCAAGTCGGAGAACGCGCTCGCCGCGACCGACTTCATCGTCAACTACCTCAGCACCGAGGACGCTCAGCTGAGCCTGTTCGAGGTCGGCGGTCGCCCGCCGGCACTTGTCTCGGCCTACGAGACCGCCGCTGCGTCGGACCCCGATGTCGAGGCGTTCGGGGCGATCGGCCAGACAGGTGCTCCGATGCCCGCGATCCCCGAGATGGGTGCCGTGTGGTCGGACTGGGGCAACGCCGAGCTCCAGCTCATCAAGGGCGAGGGTGAGCCCGCGCAGGTCTGGGAGACCGCTGCGACGAACATCCAGTCCAAGATCGGCTGACAGCCGCAGTGACAGGCGGGTGGGGCCTTCCGCGGCTCCACCCGCCTTCTCTTCTACTCTCTCTGAACCTCCACGACCTGCGATGAAGGAGCGTCCCTCCATGGCCGACGTCAAGACCGCCGCGACGAGACCCACGGCACCCAGCGCCTGGGGCGACGACCCGTTCCACAAGCCTGCTCGGCGGCTCACGACCGGGGGTCTGGTCGCCCTCATCGTCAAGGTCGTGCTGCTCGCGATCATCGATGCCCTCACCGTCTTCGGGGCGTGGGTGCTGGTCGCGAAGGGCGACTGGATCGCCGCCGGCGTGCTCCTCCTCGTCGTGGCAGGCGTGAACTACCTCTATCTGCGTCCCGGCTTGCTGCCGGGCAAGTACCTCACTCCCGGCCTCGCGTTCCTCGCCGTCTTCCAGATCTTCGTGATCATCTACACCGGCTACATCGCGTTCACCAACGCCGGCGATCAGCACAACAGCACCAAGCAGGATGCGATCGAGCAGATCATCCGCACCTCGCAGGAGCGCGTGCCCGACTCGCCCGAGTACACCGTCGAGGTCTACAAGCAGGCCGACCAGTTCGGGCTCCTCGTGGCCGAGCCGGGCGGCGGCACCTCGTTCGGCACGAACGAGCAGCCCCTTCAGGACGCATCGAGCGCACCCGATGGCTGGGAGCAGCTCAACCTCAACCAGATCATCCGCTTCCAGGACGAGGTGCTCGCGCTCAACGTGCCGGTGAGCGACGACCTCAACGACGGCACCCTCCGCACGTCCGACGGGCGCAAGGCGTTCGTCTTCACCTCGAGCCTCGAGTACGACGAGGCTGCCGACACCTTCACCGACACCGAGAGCGGACAGGTCTACTCCGACGACGGCGAGGGCAACTTCCGCGCCGAGAGCGGCGAGACGCTGACGCCAGGTTGGCGCGTGGTGATCGGCTGGGACAACTTCGCGTTCGCCTTCACCAACGAGCAGATCCGCGATCCGCTGCTGCGTGTGACGATCTGGACGTTCGCGTTCGCCGCGCTGTCGACCCTGGTCTGCTTCGCCCTGGGCCTGTTCCTCGCGATCGTGCTCAACCACCCGACGCTGCGCGGCAAGAAGGCCTACCGCGTACTGGTGATCCTGCCGTACGCGTTCCCCGCGTACCTAACAGGTCTCGTCTGGGCGGGCATGCTGAACACGGAGTTCGGCTTCATCAACGAAGTGCTGCTCGGCGGAGCGCAGATCCCGTGGCTCGGTGATCCGTGGCTCGCGAGATTCAGCGTCATCTTCGTGAACATGTGGCTCGGCTACGCGTACATGTTCCTGGTGTGCACGGGCGCGCTGCAGTCGCTGCCCGACGACATCGTCGAGGCGGCCAAGATGGACGGTGCCGGCGCCTGGCGGATCTTCCGCTCAGTGAAGATGCCGCTCCTCTTCGTGGCCGTCGCCCCGTTGCTCATCGCGACCTTCGCGTACAACTTCAACAACTTCGGCGTGATCTACATGCTCACCCGAGGCAATCCGCGGTTCACCGACACGACGCTCGACATCGGCGCGACGGACATCATGATCACGATGGTCTACAAGGTGGCGTTCGGCGGTGGCGGCGGCCGCGATCTCGGCCTCGCGTCGGCGCTGTCGATCCTGATCTTCATCATCGTCACGATCGTCGCCGTGATCAGCTTCCGGCAGACCAAGGCACTGGAGGACCTGAACTGATGTCCGATCTCGGCCAGAACGTGCGCGAATTCGAGCGCATCGAGACGATGGGCGCCGGCGGCGTCACCGCCTTCGGCGAGAAGACCCTGCGTCGCACCAAGACCGACCGGCGCCGTTCGTTCGGCGCATGGTTCACCGACACCGGATGGCGGCACGTGATCGCGTGGATCGCGATCGTGTTCGCGCTCTTCCCGCTGCTGTACATCCTGTCTGTGTCACTCAACCCGATCGGCACGCTGACGGGATCCAACCAGCTGTTCCGCACGATCGACATCTCCAACTATGTGCGGCTGTTCAACAGCCCCGACATCCCGTACGGCCGCTGGTACGTGAACTCGCTGATCATCGCGGTCATCACGAGCGTGTTCACGGTGCTTCTGTGCGCGCTCGGCGCGTACGCGTTCTCGCGCATGCGCTTCAAGGGACGCAGGTTCGGGCTCGCGACTCTGCTCGTGCTGCAGATGTTCCCGCAGCTGCTCGCGATCACGGCGATCTTCCTGCTGATGATCCAGATCGGCGATGTGTTCCCTGCGATCGGCCTCGGCACGCATGCAGGCCTCATCATGATCTACCTCGGCGGCGCGCTCGGGGTGAACACGTTCCTCATGTATGGGTTCTTCAACACCGTGCCGACGGCGATCGACGAGGCCGCGAAGATCGACGGCGCCGGGCACGCCCGCGTCTTCTTCACGATCATGCTCCCCCTCGTGACGCCGATCCTCATCGTGATCGGGCTGCTGACCTTCATCGGCATCATCGGCGAGTTCGCGATCGCGAGCGTCATCCTCACCGACCCGAACCAGCAGACCGTTGCGATCGGCCTCTTCCAGCTCGTGTCGGGCTTCATGTCGCAGAACTGGGGCATCTTCGCGGCCGGCGCCGTGCTCGCCGCGCTCCCGGTGATGGTCTTCTTCCTGGTCTCGCAGAAATACATCGCGGGCGGCCTCACGGCCGGCAGCGTCAAGTAGACGGATGCCGCGGGGCGCGGCATCCTGGATCACACAACTCAAGGGCTCTGTCATGGCTTCCGGCCGTGCAACCACGTCGCACCCGGCGGCGCGCGCTGCCGACCGATCGAAAGGCATGCCATGACTCCTGCTCCCCACCACGACGGCTCATCGCTGCACGTGTCGAACCTCGCGCCGGCGCTCGGCGAGGTCGTCACGGTTCGCTTGCGCGTGCCCGCCGGGTACGGACCGCTCGCGGCCGTGCGCACGCGCTCCAACCCCGACCACGAGCCCGAGTGGACCGAAGCCGTGCGCGTCGGTGCCGCCGACGCGTGGGAGTGGTGGGATGCGCCGGTGACAGTCCGCAACCCGCGACACGGATATCGATGGATGCTGCAGCACGCCGACGGCCGCGTCGAATGGCTCAACCAGACCGGCCTGTATTGCATCGAGACCCTCGACTCCGAGGACTTCGCGCTCGTGGCCCACCCGGCACCGCCCGCCTGGCTGAACGAGTCGGTGATGTACCAGGTCTTCCCCGACCGGTTCGCGCGCTCCGCGGCGGCCGACGAGCACCCCACCCCCGAATGGGCGATCCCTGCCACGTGGAGTGACCCGGTGGACCCCGTGATGCCGGCACGCTCGCAGCAGTTCTACGGCGGTGACCTGCCCGGGATCATCGAGAAGCTCGATCACCTGGTCTCGCTGGGCGTGAACCTGCTCTACCTCACCCCGGTGTTCCCGGCGGAGTCGAACCACCGCTACGACGCCGCCAGCTTCGATCGCATCGACCCGCTGCTCGGCGGGGAGGAGGCGTACATCCGGCTCGTCGAGGAGGCGCATGCCCGCGGCATCCGGGTCATCGGCGACCTCACGAGCAACCATTCCGGCGACAGCCACGAGTGGTTCCGGGCCGCGCTCGGCAACCCGGGAGCCCCCGAGGAGGACTTCTACTACTTCACCGACGAGGCCAACACCGCATACGTCTCGTGGCTCGGCTACGCGAGTCTGCCGAAGTTCGACTGGTCGTCGGAGGAGCTGCGACGCCGGTTCATCTCGGGCGAGGACTCGGTCGTCGCGAAGTGGCTGAAGCCGCCCTACAACGCCGATGGGTGGCGCATCGATGTGGCGAACATGACCGGCCGCCTCGGCGCCGTCGACCTGAACGCCGAAGTGCGGCAGCTGCTGCGCGAGACGATGCTCGAGATCAACCCCGACACGATCCTGCTCGGCGAGTCCACCAACGACGCCGTCAGCGACCTGCAGGGCGACGGCTGGCACGGCGCGATGACGTACCCGTCGTTCACGCGGCCGCTGTGGGGGTGGCTCAGCGAGCCGACCGGGGTGCCCTACCTCGACGCGGACGGCGGCGAGCTGACCGAGTCCTGGTTCTTCGGCCAGCCGATCGGCGGCATCCCGCGCTACTCGGCGCGCCAGTTCGCCGAGGCCGTGACGCGGTTCACCGCCGGCATCCCGTGGCGGGTGCGCCTCGGCAACATGCAGCCGCTCGACACCCATGACACCGCGCGCTTCGCGACGAACGCGGCGCCCGGCGCGATCCCGGTCGCGGTCGGGCTCTCGATGACCATGCCGGGACTGCCGGTCGTGTTCGCGGGCGACGAGTTCGGGCTCGTGGGTGCCGACGGCGAGGCGAGCCGCACCCCCATCCCGTGGGGCACCGAGGGTGAGCCCGACGTGGCGGAGCGCATCGCGCTGTACCGCGACCTCATCGGCCTGCGCAGTGCCCACCCCGCGCTGCAGACGGGCGGGATGCGCTGGGTGCACACCGACGACGAGACGGTCGTGTTCGTGCGCGAGTCCGTCGATGAGACGCTGCTCGTGCTGGCGACGAGAGAAGGGGCGGATGCCTCGATCGACGCCGGTGCGCTGCCCGGTGCCGCGGCGGCCGAGGTCCTGTACGGCGACGCCACGCTCGCGGTGGCGGACGACGGCGCGGTGCTGCTGACGGCGGAGGGCCCGGCGTTCGCCGTGTGGCTTCTGCCGGGCGTCGCGGCGCCGGAGGCGTTCCCCGCCGACGCGACCGACGAGGTCTCGCGAGGCGTCGTCGACGCCGACGACGAGACCCCCGCGCAGCAGGTGAGAGGGGAGTGACCTCGCCGGAGCGGTTCGCCGCGCTGAGTGAGGGGCTCGCCGCAGGTGTGCGCGCCCGCGACGGGCTGATCGGGCTCGTGCTGCTCGGGTCGGCGTCGGACGAGGCATCCGATCGTCGCGACGAATGGTCGGATCACGACTTCTTCGCGATCACCTCGGAAGGGCGCGGGCGGGAGATCCGGCCGGATCTGTCATGGCTGCCCGATCAGGAGCGCGTCGTGCTGATCGCGCGAGAGGGCGACATCGGCTTCGCCGCGCTGTACGACGACGGGCATGTCTTCGAGTTCGCGTTCTCCGACGCGGCCGAGCTCTCGGGCGCACTGGCCGGCGACGCGACGGTGGTCGTCGACGACGACGCCGGAACCACCGCGACGCTCATCGCGGAGTCGCGCGCGCGGGCCGCAGCCGCGGACCGGTTCGATCCGGCGAACGATGTGCGCCTCGTGCTCGTGAAGCTGCTGATCGGCACCGGCCGGGTGCGCCGCGGCGAGGTGCTGAACGGCGGCCAGTTCATCCGCCAGTGGGCGCCGCAGCTGCTCGTGCGGGCGATCCGCGGCCGATTCGACGATGCCTCGATGACCCGGAGGGACACGATCGATCCAGTGCGTCGTTTCGAGCTGGACCACCCCGAGTGTGGGCGTCGCATCGCGGAGGTGGTGGCCCAGCCCGCCGAAGACGCTGCGCGCGACCTGTTCGCGCTGACGCGCGAGATCCTCGAGCCGGGGTGGGCCGACTTCCCGACGGCGGCTGCGGACGCGGTGGCCGCGCGCCTCGGCTGGTGACAGCGGTTTCCACAGGGGCGTGACACGCCGTCGCGGCATCGGGCACACTGAGTGCCATGTCAGCGTTGACCACCATCGGCCTGCCCGTGGCCCTCGGAATCATCATGTTCGGGCTCGGCCTGAGCCTCACCCTCGGCGACTTCGCCCGCGTCCTGAAGCAGCCGAAGGCGGTGATCGTCGCCCTGCTCTGTCAGCTGGTGCTCCTGCCGGCGATCTGCTTCGGTCTCGTGCTCGCGTTCCAGCTGCCTCCGGTGCTCGCCGTCGGCATGATGATGCTGGCGGCATCGCCCGGCGGCACGACCGCGAACCTCTACAGTCACCTGTTCCGGGGCGATGTGGCCCTGAACATCTCGCTGACGGCGGTCAACTCGGTGATCTCGGTCGTGACCCTGCCTCTCATCACGAACTTCGCGATCATCTACTTCGACCCGTTCGACAGCCAGCTCGGCATGCAGTGGTCGAAGGTGCTCGAGGTGTTCGCGATCGTGCTCGTGCCGGTCGCGATCGGCATGGTCGTGCGGCGCCTGTGGCCGGCGTTCGCGAAGGCGATGGACAAGCCGGTGCGCATCGCGTCGATCATCATCCTGGTGGTCGTCATCGCCGGTGCGGTCGCCTCGAACTGGACCCTCCTGGTCGAGAACTTCGCGCGCCTGTCGGTCATCACGATCGTCTTCTGCCTGATCAGCCTTTCGGTGGGCTACCTCGTTCCGCGTCTGCTCAAGGTGGGCAAGCGTCAGGCGATCGCAGCGTCGTTCGAGATCGGCATCCACAACGCCACTCTCGCGATCGTCATCGCGCAGACGGTGCTCGGGTCGGTCGAGCTCAGCCTTCCCGCCGCCGTCTACGGTGTGCTGATGTTCTTCATCGCCTTCGGGTTCGGCTTCCTGATCCGGGAGCGCCGCGGTGCGTCCGACGACGAGATCGCCGTCGCCGCCGGCGACGCCGAGGCCGCCGCGCGCCCCTGACCCGGGGTGGCGGCGGCATCCGTCCTTCGTAGACTGGGGGCGCGAGGAGGTGCCATGCGCCCACTGACCGAAGACGACGTGCGTTCCGCGTTCGCGAACGCCTCACCCGAAGAGCTCCGCCTGGTCGCCCTGCCGACCGACTTCCTGCTCACCGACTGGGATCACCTCGACTTCTTCGCGTGGCGCGATCCGCGCACGCGTGGTCGTGGCTACGTGATCGCCGAGGTCGAGGGCGAACCCCGCGGCATCGTGCTGCGCGCCGCCGACGGCACCTCGAGCGCCCGCTCGGCGATGTGCAACCTGTGCCACACGATGCAGCCCGCCGACCAGGTCGCGCTCTTCACAGCACGGAAGGCGGGGGAGGCCGGTCACGCCGGTGACAGCGTCGGCACCTACATCTGCACCGATCTGTCGTGCCATGAGAACGTGCGGCTCGCCCTGCCGCTCGCCCCCAACGAGGTGCGGGCCAGCGTCGACCTGAAGATCGACGGCACCCGCCGTCGCGCGGAGGCGTTCGTCGAGCGCGTGCTCGAGACCGCCGGAAGCCGCCGATGACCGCCGGGCGTGTGGTCGTGGTGGGCGATGCGCTCATCGATGAGCTGCGCGACGACAACGGCGTGCGCGAGTTCGTCGGAGGTGCTGCCCTGAACGTCGCGGTCGGCCTCTCCCGGCTGGGTGTGCCGGCCACGTTGATCGCGATGGTGGGCGACGACGAGCCCGGAGCGCACATCCGCTCGTATCTGGCGGACTACGGTGTCGAGCTCGTCGCCACGGAGTCGCCGCTCGGCACCGCCCGCGCAGCGAGCGTGCGCACGGGCGGCGGTGAGCCGGAGTACGACTTCAACGAGGCGTCCCGGCGGCGCCGCATCCGATTCGGTGATGATGCGCAGCGCGCGATCGCGGACGCCCCCATCGTGGTCGTCAGCTGTTTCGCGTTCGACGACGCCGAACAGGCGGCGGAACTCATCGACGCGGTGAAGAGCGCGGGCGTGCCCGTCGCGATCGACCCGAACCCGCGCAGCGGCATGATGCGCGACACGGAGGAGTTCGTCCGGGGCTTCGAGGCGCTTGCAGCCGGTGCGACGCTGGTCAAGGTCGGCGAGGACGACGCGACTCTGCTCTATGACCGTCCGCTCGACTGGCTGCGCGAGCGGCTCGTCGACCTCGGTGTGGGCGCGGTTCTCGCGACCGAGGGGGCGGCGGGCGGGACGCTCGAGGCGGGCGACGTCGTCGTCACCGCGCCGGTGACGGCGCTGCCGGGAAAGATCATCGACACGATGGGCGCGGGCGACGCCGCCTTCGCCGCGGCGATCGAGTCGGTGCTCGACCGCGACCCCGAGGGCGAGGACGAGTGGGCTGAGACACTGAAGAGCGCGATGGATGCCGCGGCCGCGACCTGCCGTTTCGAAGGCGCGCTGCTGCGCACGCCGGCGGCTCTCGAGGCGCTCGATCTGGACCGGATCGGCACCTGATCGCCGCTCGCGCCACTTCGATTTCGAGCAAGCGCGCGAGACAGCGTAAGATGTGTAATCGCGCCTCCGGTCGGCTGTAAAAGTCGGACGGGTGCGTCTGGCGAGTTACCCAAGCGGCCAAAGGGATCTGACTGTAAATCAGACTGCTCAGCATTCGGGGGTTCGAATCCCTCACTCGCCACCATTGTGATGAGTCGCGACATAGGTCTCACCTGAGTCGCGTCATAGGTCACGTTTTGGAAGCCCCTGGCCAGCGGCCGGGGGCTTTCATCGTGTTGCG